>CAVUKZ010000001.1:0-33481 GCA_963742205.1 uncultured Solirubrobacterales bacterium
TCCTCGATCGCCCGGGAGCCGTTGCCGGATTCCTGGATCAGTGTCGGGGCCGCGCAGCGCGACCGGGCCGTGGGCGAGGTTCCATTGGCAGGCGAGCTGTATCGGTGTGAGCCTGGCGGCGCTCGCGATCGACCGCAGCCGCTCAAGCCGCTCGCGCCCCGCGTCGACCCAGCCGTCCGGGCGGAAGCGCCGGTGGTCCTGCTCGCCGAACGGGTGGCCACCGACGACGTCGTCCCAGAACAGGCCGCCGTAGTCGACGACCCGGGTGATCACCCGCACGTCGTTGGCGGCAGCCGCGGCGAGGCAACAGCTCGCCCGGCCACGGCTCGAGCGGGTTGAGGATCACCATCGCCCAGTCGATCCGGTCGCCGAAGCGCTCGAAGCAGTCGATGAGGTCGAGCGTGAAGCCGTTCGCGGGCCCGGGGGCGACGCCGATCGCGTCGGTCAGGCCGGAGTCGACGAGCTCGGCCATCCCGTCCCAGACGGCCTCCGAGGTGAAGCCCGTGCGATCCGGGTTGTGGAGCAGGACCACGTCGAAGCGCGAGATCCCGACCCGGTGGAGGCTCGCCTCGGCCGCCTGGCGCAGGTAGCCGGCGTACTCCGCCGGGGGACGCGACGCGGGTCCGTAAACCGCGGATAGCCCCGGGTCCGTCGCGGGTCCGGCGACGAAGTCGTGGCCCACCGCGCCGACGACGCAACACGAGTCACGGTCGACGCCGTCGAGCGCCTTTCCGAGCAGCCGGTCGGCTGCGCCCGCCCCGTACACGTCGGCGGTGATCACCGTGTCGATTCCGGCGCCGGGTCGGAGCAGGCGACCAGTCGCTCTTCGTCGAGCCGCTCGCCGAAGTGCATGAAGCGCCCGCCGCTCCACGTGCCAATTGCGACTCTTCCGGGTTCCACCGTTTAAGCCTAGAGCGGCCGGCTCGGCTCACGTCGACGTCCCGTCAGACGCACGCCCGCAGGGGCACCCGAAGGCCGCCGTGCCGGGCCGGTCCGGGCGCCGCCACTAAGCTCCGGGCCGTCTGAGAACGACGGTTACAGACCTTCCGGAGTCGCGCGTGAAGATCGACGTGGCGGTTGAGCCGGAGGCGCTTGCGCGCCAGGTCGACCGCGCCGCGAAGCAGCTCGCCGGCGAGATGAAGCTGCCCGGCTTCCGCAAGGGCAAGGTGCCCGCCCAGCTCGTGATCCAGCGAATCGGGCGCGAGGCGGTGGTTGAGCAGGCCCTGCGCGACTCGCTTCCCGAGTGGTATGAGCGCGCCCTGCTCGAATCCGGCGTGGTCACCGTCGGTGACCCGAAGCTCGACGTCGGCGATCTGCCCGCCGAGGGCGAGGAGCTCGAGTTCACGATCGAGGTCGGCGTGCGGCCGACGGCGGAGCTCGGCGAGTGGCGCGGGCTCGAGGTCGGCAAGGCGGACGCCGAGGTCCCCGACGAGGCGATCGACGCCGAGCTCGACCGCCTGCGGGAGGGCGCGGCGAGCCTGAAGCCGGTCGAGCGCCCGGCGGCCCCGGGTGACGCCGTGGTCGTCGACTACCTGGGGACGATCGACGGCGAGCCCTTTGACGGGTCCGAGCGCCGCGACTTCCCGATCGAGCTCGGCAGCGAGGCGCTCCTGCCCGAGTTCGACGCCGGGCTCACGGGCGCCTCCGCGGGCGAGGAGCGCACGGTCGAGCGTCACCTTCCCCGACGATCACCAGCCCGAGGACCTGGCCGGCAAGACGGCCAGCTTCGCGCTCAAGGTCAAGGAGGTCCGCGAGAAGGACCTGCCGGAGCTCGACGACGACTTCGCCGCCGAGGCGTCGGAGTTCGAGACGATCGCCGAGCTTCGCGACGAGCTGCGCCGTCGGCTGGCCGAGGGCCTCGAGCAGCGCGCCGAGGGGGAGTTTCGCGAGGCTGCCGTCGACGCCGTCGCCGCGAACGCCAAGCTCGAGATCCCGCACGAGCTCGTCCACGCCAGGGCGCACGAGATGTGGGAGCGCATCGAGCGCCAGCTCTCAGCTCAGGGGATCGATCCGCAGGCGTACGCGCGGATGCAGGGCAAGGATCGCCATGACCTGATCGACGACGCGGAGGAGGACGCCGAGCGCTCGCTGCGGCGCGAGGCCGTGCTCGCCGCGGTCGCCGAGGCCGACGGGATCGAGGTCAGCGACGAGGACCTGCTCGAGGCGATCGGACCGGGGGAGGGCAAGAACTCTCCCCAGAAGCTGCTCGCGCAGCTGCAGGAGTCCGGTCGCGACGGCCTCCTGCGCGATGAGATCCGCATGCGCAAGGCGGCCGAGGCGATCGCCGAGCAGGTAACGCCGATCCCGATGGAGCGCGCCGCCGCGCGGGAGCAGATCTGGACCCCGGACAAGCGCGAGGCTGCGGAGCCCGACGACGAGACCGCGGGCGACGCCAAGGCCGGCGAGCTCTGGACTCCGGGCTCGTAGAGACGCCAGACGGCTTCTATACACTCAGCCGCCGATGAGCCCCCTGGTTCCAATGGTCGTAGAGCAGACGTCGCGCGGCGAGCGCGCGTTCGACATCTACTCGCGCCTGCTCAACGAGCGGATCATCTTCCTCGGCACCCCGGTGACCGAGGACATCGCGAACCTGATCGTCGCCCAGCTGATCCACCTCGAGTCCGAGGATCCCGACAAGGACGTCTCGATCTACATCAACTCGCCGGGCGGATCGGTCTACGCGGGCCTCGCGATCTACGACACGATGCAGTACATCAAGCCCGACGTGCAGACGATCTGCGTCGGCGTCGCGATGAGCATGGGCGCGCTCCTGCTCGGCGGCGGTGCGGAGGGCAAGCGGATGGTGACCCCGAACTCGAAGGTCCTGATCCATCAGGTCTCGGCCGGCTTCCAGGGCCAGGCGACCGACATCGAGATCCACGCGAAGGAGATCATCGACGTCCGCCGGCGCCTCGACGAGATCATCGCCAAGCACACCAACCAGCCGTTCGAGAAGGTCACCAAGGACACCGAGCGCGACTACTTCATGTCGGCCGAGGAAGCGGTGGAATACCACCTCGTCGACCGCGTGATCGAGCACCACTAGGCGCCCAGCGCCCGCTCGTCGTCCTCAGTTCGCGTAGTTGATCGTCAGCTCGCCCTGGTCGTGCTCGCTGCGCTGCGACGTCGAGCTGCGCAGGTAGAGCTTCAGCACCGCCCCGTTGGCGCGCGCGGGCGTGTTGATCTCCGGCAGCGAGACCGTGTCCGTGACGTAGTTGTTGTTGTTGCCGGTGCACGAGATCGGCGCGGCCGCCGACCCGTGGGTGCCGATCACCGTCGTCCCCTGCAGTACCTCCATGTACCAGCAGACGATGCCGCTCGTCACCCGGCGATAGCGGTGCACGAACGAGGCACCCGAGACCGTGGCCCCGTTCGGCACGTACGTCGGGGCGGTGAGCTTCAGATAGCGGGTCGCGGCGAAGGCCGTCGTCCAGGTTGAGGCACTCTGGTAGGTCAGCCCGCCGCTGGCGACCCACGGCCAGGAGCGGTCGGTGGTCCCGGCGTTGAGCCTGTCGGTGAACACGTCGTCGTAGAGCGTGAAGGCGCCCTGGGAGGTGTTGACCCCGACCGTCGCGAGGTCCACCGCCGGCGCGCCGCTGAGCGTCGAGCGCATGTACACGCGGACGCGGAGGTCGTTGGCGATCGCGGTCGAGTTCACCTCGGCGAGCGGCGTCGAGAAGGTCGTTTGCGTCGCGCCGGTGACGCAGCCCACGGGGGTCGCCGTGCTCCCGTGGGTGCCGATCAGCGCATCGGTCGAGGCCCGGCGGACCTCGAAGTAGAAGCACGTCGTGTTGAGCGCGGCGGCCGCGTAGCGGAAGTCGAAGGTGGCGCTCGACGGCGTCGCGTTGCTCGGCAGCGCCGTCGCCTGGTCGAACACCAAGTAGCGGGTGGCGGCGAAGGCGGTAGCTGGGCGCCGTCGTCGTCACCGTGCGGCCGTCCGAGGCGAAGGCGACCGGGTCGGAGGCGTTCACCTCGGCGCCGCCGGCCGAAGCGTCGTCGAGGTCCCAGGCGGTCGTGACGAGGGTCTGCGGCACGAGCACGGTGACCGGGGCGCTCGCGGTGTCGCCGAGGCTGCCGATCGCGTAGACGGTGTGGGCTCCGGCCGCCGTGCCGCTCGGCAGCGTGACGCTGACGTTCGCGGTGCCGTTCGCCGGGACCGGCGACGGAAGGATGCTGCCGGTGAGCACGGTGCCGGTGGTCGGGTTGTCGAGCCGGAAGCTGACCGTTTGGCCGTTGATGTAGTTGGTGATCTGGCCGGTGAGGGCGGCGGGGAGCGTGGTGACGGACGCAGGCGAGAGGCTCAGCGCTGGGGTGGCCACCGTGACCGCGGCGCTCGCGGCGCTCTCGGCGCCGCGCCAGTTGGCGTTCGCCGGCACCACCCGGTAGCGCCAGGTCCCGGGCGGGACGGCGTTCTCGGTGCAGGTGGTCACCGCGATCGTGCCCGAGCATGCGGAGCCGATCGTCTGCAGGTTGTTGGAGTTGTCGTAGCGCCTGACGATGTAGCCGGTCGGCGGCGCCCCGCCGGGGGGCGCGCTCCAGTTCACCGTCACGCTGCGGTTCGAGACGGAGGCCGTCGGCTGGGCCACGGTGCCCAGGCTGTTCGCCTTGGCGGCGGCCGAGCCGGACCCGCCCCTGGTCCAGGCCGCGTCGGCGGCCGCGGGCAGCGGAGCAAGAACCGCGCAAACGGCTAGAGGCCAGCGGCGAAGCCGATGCGGCCGGCGCCCCGGGCGTCGCTGGCCGCAGGCATGCTCAGCGCACCGCCCTCGCCCGGGACTTGACGCGGGTGCGGAAGCTCAAGCGGGAAGCGTGCGCCCTCGCATGCGTCCGGCGCCTCGGCCTTCAATCGAACCGGGATCCGAATGCGCTCGGGGTGACCCGGCTGGATCAGCACGCGTGGTCGGATCCGCTTCGCGCGGATGTATCGACCACGGCAGACGTCGCTCGCGCCCCAATCCATGTTTTCACCCAAATTAGGCGAAGCGCGCTCAGCCGTCGTGTTGCGGACGGTCGCCGGCAGCCGCATGGTGGCGCCTGGGTAGAGACGGGTCACGTGGCCGCTGACTCGGACCGGCGACTGGCCTTTGGGACCCGTCGACGGGCTCGCCGCGCCGGAGCTGCCGCCGCCAAGTGCGGCATAGGCTCCGACCGCGGCGCACAGGAGCGCCGCGAGCGCGATGGTTGTGATCGTCCCCTTCATCGCCGACCGGCTCGCGCGGTCCGCGTGCGTCCCGGCGCGCCGAGGGCACGCCGGGCCGCAGCGGAACGCGCTACCGCCGGAGGCAGATGTCTATTCCTGGTTTTTCGTGGCCCCTAGCTGCTCGCGCCGCTGAGCGCAACGGGGATCGTGAACGTCGCCCCCTGACAGCCATCCTCTGAGGCATTGGACATGTGAGCGGCGTTGTTGAGCGTGACGACGCCCGAGTTGCCGTTCGCCGGCACCACGATCGACAGACCGTGCTGGTCGTTGAGCGTGACCCCGGTGGTGGTGCACGTCCCGGTGCCGCCGGTGGCGGTGACCGAGCCGACTCCGGCCGTCACGTCGGTGACGGTGACCTGGTACGGGTTCGGATTGTGGACGTTGAGCTTCACGGTCCCGTTCGCGCTCGGGAACAGGTCGGCCGTGGTCGAGGCTGAGGCGTCGACGGTCGACAGCGCCTGCGCCGTCCCCGCCTTCGCGTAGCCGCTGCCCGAGCCGTTGGTGGTCCAGGCGGCGTAGACGAGACCGACGACTCCCAGAACGAGGATCGTGATCGCCCCGCCAACCAGACGGGTCTTTCGCGTGAGTTGCACGAGAGGGCTCCTTCCCCTAGATCGTTGCGGCGCGTGCCCGTGCGAGCCGCAGGGGACTCGCCCCCTCCGAAATCGTGGTCGCACGCTTACCTGGGGAGAAAGTCGGCCTGATACTCCGATCCCTTTAGCCGAAATGAGGTAGTGCGCTTAGACGTTCCGGCCAATCGAAGGCTCGCGAGTCGCCACGTTGGGGCGCTCGACGCCGCCGCCGCCGGAACGCGTGCAAGCCGTGGGCCGCAGGCAGGGACCGCGGCAACCGCCGCGTAACAACGTCGGGTCGAGCCGGAAGCGATCGTGTCGTAACCTGACCGAGGCGCGCCGGACCAAGGAACGCCGAAGGGAGAAACCGCTGTGGCACGCCCGACCGACTCGAACGAGCAGCTCCTCTGCAGTTTCTGCGGAAAGTCCCAGCGCCAGGTCAAGAAGCTGATCGCCGGCCCCGGGGTCTACATCTGCGACGAGTGCATCGATCTCTGCAACGAGATCATCGACGAGGAGCTCACCGCGCCGCCCTCGTTCGAGCTGGAGAGCCTGCCGAAGCCGGTCGAGATCTACGACGTCCTCCAGGAATACGTCGTCGGCCAGGAGAACGCCAAGCGCGCGCTCTCGGTGGCGGTCTACAACCACTACAAGCGCGTGCAGATGATGCAGGGCGGCGCCGAGTCCGAGATCGAGCTGCAGAAGTCGAACATCATGCTGCTCGGCCCCACCGGTTGCGGGAAGACGCTGCTCGCTCAGACGCTCGCGCGGATCCTCAACGTCCCGTTCGCGATCGCCGACGCGACCGCGCTCACCGAGGCCGGCTACGTCGGTGAGGACGTGGAGAACATCCTGCTGAAGCTGATCCAGGCCGCCGACTTCGACGTCAAGAAGGCCGAGACGGGGATCATCTACATCGACGAGATCGACAAGATCGCCCGCAAGGCCGACAACCCGTCGATCACCCGCGACGTCTCCGGCGAGGGCGTGCAGCAGGCGCTCCTGAAGATCCTCGAGGGCACCACGGCCTCGGTGCCGCCGCAGGGCGGGCGCAAGCACCCCCACCAGGAGTTCCTGACGATCGACACGACGAACATCCTGTTCATCTGCGGCGGCTCGTTCGCGAGCCTCGACCAGGTGATCGAGCGCCGGATCGGCCGTCAGGGCGTCGGCTTCGGCGCCGAGGTCTCGTCCAAGGCCGACAAGGACACCGGGGAGCTGTTCGAGCAGGTGCTGCCCGAGGACCTGATCGAGTACGGCCTGATCCCCGAGTTCATCGGGCGCCTGCCGGTGGTCGCGGCGATCCACCAGCTCACCCGCGACGACCTGATCACGATCCTCACCGAGCCGAAGAACGCCCTCACGCGCCAGTTCCAGCGGTTCTTCGAGTTCGACGAGATCGAGCTCCAGTTCCAGGAGGACTCGCTCAGCGCGATCGCCGACAAGGCGCTCGAGCGCGAGACGGGCGCCCGCGGCCTGCGCTCGATCCTCGAGGAGACGTTGATGGACGTCCAGTTCGAGCTGCCCTCGCGCCGCGACGTCTCCAAGTGCGTCGTCACCAAGGACACGATCGAGCAGGGCCTGCGCCCGACGCTCGTCACCCAGGCGGTGCCCGCCGAGCCCGAGGTCGAGCTCGACGACGTCAGCGAATCCGCCTGAGCGGCGCTCGCCCTAGGTCTCGGCGCGCCAGGCGACGTTGCCCGTGCCGCAGCCGGCGCCCGACGTGGTCTTGAACGCGAAGCGGACCTTGCCCTTCACGGCCTTGCCGCCGCGCCGGAACTTGCCGGTGGCCTTGAAGTAGCCCTTGTCGATCCCGGTGCCGAGCACCCGGGTCTTGCGGGTGAAGTTCTTGCCGCCGATGCTGAACGGGCGCGGGTCCGCGCCACTGATCGTGCCGCTGCTGCCGTCATCGCAGGTCGCGTTGACCTTCGTGAACTTGACCTTCAGGATCCCCTTCAGGTTCTTGTGCTTGTTGCGGAGCACGGTGATCTGAGCCTTGCTCTGCGGCTGCCCGACGATCTCCCCCTTCAGCCGCAGCTTCTCCGCCGACGCCCCGGACGCGAGCGCCAGCGACGCCACGGCGACCAGGGCCAGCGCGGCCAGGGTCCCAACTCTGCGCATCTGTCTGCCTCCCTCGAGTGGCCTGCCTACGACCTCCGATTACCCGGCGAGGCCCGGGGCCAATCGCGACTCGGCAAGGCCGTGGCGCGCGACGATCCGGTCGTAGTTGAGTCGCATCAAGGCGATCACCTCGTCGACGTCGGCGTCCGATTCGATCCGCCGCGCGCCGATCCCGGGCTTGCCGGGGAAGACGGGGTGGTCGACGATCCGCTCCTCGGCGCGCAGCTGCATGCCAAGGTCGCGGCCGAAGGCGAAGTGGGCGGAGCGCTCGTGCAGGTGCCCGACCTCGTGGCCGCCGACGCGAAACCCGAACTCGCCGCGGCTTCCGGTGCCCGCCTCGACCCCCGGCCAGGAGGTGACCTCGTCGGTGATCCGCTGGTTTGCAGTGCTCGTCGTAGTAGTCATCGCTCTCCTTCGTCGTTGTCCGAGAACCCAAGCTACAAGTTCAAGTGAGCTTGAAGTCAAGGGCGTTCTTTGCTTTGCTGAGCAGATCGCCGATTCCCTGCTGACGATCAGCGAGGTCTCGCGCCGCAGCGGCGTCGCGGCCTCCGCGCTGCGCTACTACGAGGACCGCGACCTGATCCGTTCGGAGCGCGCGGGTTCCGGCCATCGCCGCTACAAGCGCTCGGTTCTCCGGCGGATCGCCTTCATCGTCTTCGCGCAGCGGATCGGGCTCACCCTCGGCGAGATCGGCGACGAGCTCGCGAAGCTGCCCGGCGACCACGCGCCCCGGCGTCGCGACTGGTCGCGGCTGTCGGGCACCTGGACGGCGCGCATCGACGAGCGGATCGCCGAGCTCGAGCGGCTGCGGCGCGGGCTCACCGAGTGCATCGGCTGCGGCTGCCTGTCGCTCGAGCGCTGCCAGCTTGCGAACCCGGGCGACCGCGCGGCGAGCTTTGGCCCCGGCCCGCGCTACTGGGTCGGGGACCGTCCCGCCGGATGAGGATTCTGCGCGCGATCTAAGATCGCCGGTCTCATGGATGCGGAACGACGCCAACGGCTTGACGCGACGACGCGCTGGGATCCGGCCGAGGCCGAGGGCCGGATCTTCGACGCCTGGTATCGCAGCGGTGTCTTTCACCCGCCCGCCGAGGGCACGCCGGCGGAGAACTACTCGATCGCGATCCCGCCGCCGAACGTCACCGGGGCGCTGCACATGGGCCATGCGCTCAACGGCACCGTGCAGGACTCGC
The DNA here is from genome assembly GCA_963742205.1 of uncultured Solirubrobacterales bacterium. Classification (GTDB taxonomy): domain Bacteria; phylum Actinomycetota; class Thermoleophilia; order Solirubrobacterales; family 70-9; genus WHSW01. The sequence goes on from CAVUKZ010000001.1 coordinate 9,084, forward strand.
TCACGCGGATCAACCGGATGCGCGGCCGCAACGCGCTGTGGATCCTGGGCACCGACCACGCCGGGATCGGCACGCAGATGGTGGTCGAGAAGGAGCTGCGCGCCCAGGGCACCTCGCGCCACGACCTCGGCCGCGAGGCGTTTCTCGAGCGCGTCTGGGAGTGGCGCGAGCGCTACGGCGGCGAGATCGTCGAGCAGTACAAGCGGCTCGGCGCCTCGTGCGACTACGAGAACGAGCGCTTCACGCTCGACGAGGGCTACGTGCGGGCGGTCTACCGGGTCTTCGTCGCCCTCTACGAGAAGGGGCTGATCTACCGCGACAACTACCTCGTCAACTGGGATCCCGGCTCGCGGTCGGCGATCTCGGACCTCGAGGTGGTCAACGAGCAGGTCACGGACACCCTCTACGAGATCGACTACCCGCTGGAGGACGGGAGCGGGGCGCTGACCGTCGCCACGGTGCGGCCGGAGACGATGCTCGCCGACACCGCCGTGGCCGTCCACCCCGACGACGACCGCTACCGCGCGCTCGTGGGCGGCTTCTGCACCCTGCCGCTCGTCGGCCGGCGGTTGCCGATCATCGCCGACGAGCACGTCGATCCCGAGTTCGGCACCGGAGCGCTCAAGATCACGCCCGGCCACGACCCGAACGACTTCGAGATCGGCCGCGGCCACGGGCTCGAGGAGATCTCGGTGATCGGCGAGGACGGCCGGATGAACGCGGCGGCTGGTGAGGCGTACGCGGGGATGAGCGCGGCCGAGGCGTCGGGCGCGGTCGTCGCGGCGCTGCGCGAGCAAGGGCTGATCCGCGGCGAGTCGCCCTACGAGCACTCGGTTCCATTCTCCGAGCGCTCGGGCGAGCGGATCGAGCCGCTGATCTCGCTGCAGTGGTTCTGCCGGATGGAGGAGCTGGCGGCGCCCGCGATCGAGGTCGTCGAGCGCGACGACGTCCGCATCCTCCCCGACAACTACAAGCGCGTCTATCTCGACTGGATGCGCAGGATCCGGCCGTGGTGCATCTCGCGCCAGCTGTGGTGGGGTCATCAGATCCCGGTCTGGTACGGGCCCGAGGGCGAGCAGGTCGTCGCCGAGACCGAGGAGGGGGCCTTCGCGGCGGCGCGCGAGCGCGGCATCGACCCGGAGGCGCTGACCCGCGAGACGGACGTCCTCGACACCTGGTTCAGCTCGGCGCTGTGGCCGTTCGCGACCCTGGGGTGGCCCGACGAAACGCCGTATGTGCAGGCGTTTTATCCGACCAGCTTTCTCACCACCGCCCGCGAGATCATCTTCCTCTGGGTCGCGCGCATGGTGATGATGGGGATCGAGTTCGCCGGCGACATCCCGTTTCGCGACGTCTACGTGCACCCCGTGATTCAGGCACCCGACGGGCGGCGGATGTCGAAGTCGCTCGGCACCGGGATCGACCCGCTGGACGAGATCGACGTCCACGGCGCCGACGCGCTGCGCTTCGGATTGCTGGCGATGTCCTCCACGCAGGACGTGCGCTACTCGGCCGACCGCATCCAGCAGGGGCGCGACCTCGCGAACAAGCTCTGGAACGCGTCGCGGTTGATCCTTCTGAACGCCGACGGAACACCCGAGCCGAGGCCCGTGACGCTCGAGGACCGCTGGATCCTGTCGCGGCTGCAGCGGACGATCGCGGAGTTCTCCGACGGGCTCGACCGCTGCGACTTCTCCCACGCGGTGCTCGGCCTCTACGCGTTCTTCTGGTCGGAGCTCTGCGACTGGTATCTGGAGATCGTCAAGCCGCGGCTGTACGACGGTGACCCAGACGCGGCCGCGAACCTGCTCTACGCGCTCGAGCGGGTCCTGGCGCTCGCCCATCCGGTGATGCCGTTCGTGACCGAGGAGATCTGGGGCTATCTGCCCGACCGGGAGGGGATGCTGATCACCGCGGAGTACCCGCGGGCCGACGAATCGCTGCTCGACCCGGAGGCCGAGCGCGAGATCGAGGCCGCGATCGGGACCGTGCGCGACGTGCGCCGCTGGCGCGACCTGGTCGGCGTGGCCGCCGGCAGCGTCCTCGACGCGCGCCTGACCGGCGACGGCGAGCCGCCGGAGCTGCTCGGCCGGCTCGCGCGGCTAGAGCTCGACGGCGACGCCGGTGAGGTCCTGGCCACGATCGGCCCGGTGGAGATCCTCGCCTCGGGTGAGATCGACGCCGAGCAGGCGCGAGGGCGGATCGACGAGCACCGCGACCGGCTGCGCGCGGAGATCGAGCGCGCCGAGCGCAAGCTCGGCAACGAGGGCTTCGTCGCCAAGGCGCCCGACGACGTGGTCGCCGCCGAGCGCGAGAAGCTCGAGCGCTACCGGCGGGAGCTGGAGGAGCTGGGTGCTTGACCAGCTCTGCCTGGTCGGCCGAGCAGGCTGAGGACTACCTCAGCTCCCTGCAACCGCTCGGGATCCGCTTCGGGCTCGAGCGGATCTCGAAGCTGGTCAGCGTGCTCGGCATGCCGCAGCACCGCTTCGCCTCGATCCACGTCGTGGGCACCAACGGCAAGTCCTCGGTGGCCGAGATCACGGCGCACCTGCTCGAGGCGCACGGGACCAGCGCGGGTGCCTACCTCTCACCCCACGACGAACGCTGGCGCGAGCGGGTCCGGATCCGCGGCGCCGAGATCACCCCGGAGGCGTTCGCCGCCGCGGTCGAGCGCGTCGCCCAGGCCGTGCAGACGGTCGACCGCAGTCTGGAGCCCGGCGAGTCGGTGACCCAGTTCGAGGCCGACACGGCGGCGGCCTTCGTCGCCCTCGCCGCGGCCCGGGTCGACGTGGGGGTGATCGAGGCCGGCCTGGGCGGGCGGCTCGACGCCACCAACGTGCTGCCCGTCGCGGGTCACCGTGCTCACGTCGGTCGGGCTGGAGCACACCGAGTACCTCGGTGACACCGAGGTGGAGATCGCCACCGAGAAGCTCGCCGTGCTCCGCGACCACACGACGCTCGTCCTCGGTCCGGTCTCGCCCGACGTCGCGGAGCTCGCGCGGCGCACGGCCGCCTCCCACAGCGCGCGGCTGATCGACGTGCGTGACCTGGGGCCCGGCGTGTCGCTGCCGACGGCCGCGCCCTACCTGCGCCGCAACTTCGCGGTCGCGCTCGCGGCCGCCGACGCGATGCTCGGCGGGCTCGACCCCGAGCGGGTTGCCGGGGTCGCGGCGGGGCTCGAGCTCCACGGGCGGATGGAGGTGATCGACGGCGACCCCGTCACCGTGGTCGACGCCGCGCACAACCCGGCCGGGGCGGCGGCGCTCGCCGAGGCGTTGCCCGCGGTTGCCGGCGGGCGTCCGGTGGTCGCCGGCCTCGCCGTGCTCGCCGACAAGGACGCCGAGGCGATGGTCGGAGCCCTCGCACCGGTCGTCGCGGGCGTGGTGGCGACGGAGATCCCGGGCGACCGGCTGGCTGCGGCCGGAAGGCCCGGCGCCCGCGCGCTCGGCGCGCACGCGCTCGCCGACGCCGCCCGCGAGGCCGGCATCGGCTGGGTGGAGGAGGTCCCGGACCCCGCGGCGGCCGTCGCCCGGGCCCGATCAGTGGCCCAGGCCCAGGGGGGCGTGCTGCTCGTCACGGGCTCCCACTACCTGTTGCGCTTCGCCACCTAGGCGCCACCCCCCGCGCGACTCCACTCCGCGCCGAGTGACATCTGAACCACGCAGGGGGTGGCTGTGATGTCACTCGGCGGGAGTACTCAGTGCTTCAGCCGCTGGCGGAATTCGCGGACGTCGCGCTTCAGCCAGTCCGTGTGGTCGTTGTGCCAGCCCTCGAGGTCCTTGAAGTGCGGGTCGTCGTTGGCCATCGAGTGGCCGATGACCTCGCCGGTGGGGATCGAGTAGCGGCCCTGAAGCCAGCGGACGAGGCGGACCGCGGCGCGGCTCTGGCGCTTGCGCTCGAGGATCTGCTGGTCGGCCCAGTGGGACCCACGACCGGTCGACTGGACCATCTCGATCCCGATCGCGACGTGGTTGAGGCCGATCGTGTGCCGGCAGCGGAGCCGGGGTGGCACGAGCTCGTCAATCGTGCCGTCCTGCTCGATCACGTAGTGGCTGCAGACCCCGGGCAACTCGCCCAAGTTGGGCGCGTTGGAGTTGAAGGTGTTCCAGACGGACTCGTAGCTGTCGGTGGCGGTGAAATGAAGCACGATCACCTTCGGGTGGCGGAGCTTGAATTCCCGCTTGCCGTAGTGGCGGTTGGAGTAGCCGGCCATCTGGCGCTCGCGCTTGTGCCCGAACGACACATGGTCCTCGTGGATCGGTGGCTTCGAGCCCTTCGCGAACGTGACCAGGGACGGCCAGGCGCCGGTCGCCGCGGGGACGCAGACGGCGATCGCAAGGGCGGTCGCCAGCGCCCACAGCGCGGCTGTCATTCGCAACGTCTGACGTTTGCGATTACCTTCTGGGGTCAATTGGATCGAGAGGCACGTTCAGAGCTTCTGCACATGATGGGGCTCGTGGCCGCTGTGGTCGCGATCGTAATCCTCGTCTTCTTCGGACTCGGGTACCTGTTCGGACGTCTCTTTCTATAACCGCAGACGACTCCCTAACACCCCTCTAGACTGCCCGGTTTCATGCCCGCTGCGCTTTTCGGCATCACCAACGACGCCCTCAACCTGGTCGTCAACCTCCTGATCCTGTTCCTGGTCGTCCTGTGGATCGCGCTCATCGCGTGGACCTTCTTCGACGCCCGGCGCCGGATCTCGGACCCGATCCTGGTCGCCTCGGCGACCGCCGCGTCGCTGTTCCCCTTCCTGGGCACGATCGTCTACTCGATCCTGCGCCCGCCGGAGTTCCTGGCCGACAAGCGCGAGCGCGAGCTCGAGATCAGGGCCTCGGAGCTCCGGGTCCGCCAGCTCGAGGAGGCCTCGTGCCCGAACTGCGAGCACCCGGTCGAGCGCACCTTCCTGCGCTGCCCAAACTGCCGCGCCCGCATCAAGGACCCGTGCGAGTCGTGCGGCAAGCCCATCGACCCGCGGTGGACGATCTGCCCGTATTGCGAGACCCCGCAGCGCCGGGCCGCCGTTCCAGAGCGGCGGCCGTCGACCAGCGGCAAGCGGCGCTCGAAGTCGGCTCCGCCGGCCAGCGCCGAGCCGTCGACACGAGCCGGGCGCTCGAGCTCGACCAAGACCAAGGCCCCGAGCCGGCCCACGAGCGGTCGCACCAGCAGCCGGTCGAATTCGTCCGGGTCCAGCAGCCAGGACGCGCCGCCGCCAGAGGGCGAGCCGACGCGGGAGTCGAGCCGGCAGGCGTCGAGCTCGCGTTCGTCGCGCAGCGGCAGCCGCAGCGGCTCCTCCAGCCGCTCGGGCTCGCCGAGCTCGTCCAAGCGCGGCGAGTAGCTTCGGCGCGGCCCTCTTGTAGGCTGCCGCGCCGATGGCCGAGAACTCCCGCACCCTGATCCTGATCAAGCCCGACGCCTTCGAGCGCGGGCTCACCGGCGAGATCCTTGCGCGCTTCGAGCGCAAGGGCCTGCGCATCACCGACCTGCGCCTCCTGCACGCGCACGAGGAGATCGCCAACCGCCACTACGAGGAGCACACCGAGAAGCCGTTCTTCGGCGAGTTGGTCTCCTTCATCACCGGCGGGCCCCTGGTGGCCGCCGTCCTCGAGGGCCATGACGCGGTCCGGGCGGCGCGCCAGCTCATCGGCGCCACCGACCCCATTGAGGCCGCCCCGGGCTCGATCCGCGGCGACCACGGGCTCGAGGTCACCTACAACCTCGTCCACGGCTCGGACTCCGACGAGTCCGCCGAGCGCGAGATCGGGATCTGGTTCGGTTAGCTCGCGGCGGCTGATCCTCGCCTCGGCGTCGCCCCGTCGGAGCGAGATCCTCTCGCGTCTCGGGGTGGAGTTCGAGGTCGTCGCGACCCGGACCGAGGAGTTGCGCGAGGGCGAGCCGCGCGCGGTGGTGCTCGAGAACGCGCGGCGCAAGGCGCGCGCCGGCGCCGAGCTCGCCGGGGCGGGGGAGGGCACGACGGTGCTGGGAGCCGACACGGACGTCGCGATCGACGGCCGCCTCCTCGGCAAGCCCGAGGACGCCGACGGGGCGCGGACCCGGCTCGAGACGCTCTCCGGGCGCACCCACGAGGTGCTCGGGGCGATCGTCCTCCTGGACGCCGGCGGGTCCCGGCCGGAGCGCAGCGGCGTGGCGGTCAGCGAGGTCCGTTTCGCGGCCCTCGGGCCGCCGACGATCGACCTCTACGTCCGGTCCGGCGAGTGGCGGGACCGCGCCGGCGGCTATGCGATCCAAGGTCTCGGGTCAATCTTGGTTGAGGAATTGCGCGGGGATTTTTCGAACGTCGTCGGCCTCTCCGTAGCGTTGTTGCTGCAACTGGAGCCAAAGCTGCTCGATCCTCCCGAAAACTCTAAGGCGAACATTTAGCCTTAGACTTTTTCAATGCCCTCGATCCTGGCTTGAGGGCTGGCTTCCAAGCGCTACACTCGGCCCGCAGGCCACGGCCCCTTCCGCCCGCCGGGTCACTTTCGCTATGGGAATTTTCAGGAATCTGACCGGCTTCGGCGGCCGCGACATGGCGGTCGACCTAGGGACCGCGAACACGCTCGTGTACGTGCGCGGTCGCGGCATCGTGCTGTCCGAGCCGTCGGTGGTCGCGGTCGACTCCGCGACCGGCGAGGTGCACGCGGTCGGCGTCGACGCAAAGCGGATGCTGGGCCGGACCCCCGGGACGATCCAGGCGATCCGTCCGCTGAAGGACGGCGTGATCGCCGACTTCGACGTGACCGAGGAGATGCTGCGCCACTTCATCCAGCGCGTGCACCAGAACCGCTTCGCCCATCCCCGGGTCGTCGTCTGCGTCCCGTCCGGCGTCACCGGAGTCGAGAAGCGAGCCGTCGAGGAGGCCTGCCTCTCGGCCGGCGCCCGTCAGGCCTACCTGATCGAGGAGCCCATGGCCGCGGCGATCGGCTGCGGCCTCCCGGTCGCCGACCCGACCGGGAGCATGATCCTCGACATCGGCGGCGGCACCAGCGAGGTCGCCGTGATCTCGCTCGGCGGGATCGTCGTCTCGGAGTCGATCCGGGTCGGCGGCGACGAGATGGACGACGCGATCGTCGCCCACTGCAAGCACCAGCACAAGCTTTTGGTCGGGCTCGCCACCGCCGAGGAGGTCAAGCTCGAGATCGGCTCCGCCGCCCCGATGCCGGAGCAGGCGGTGAGCGAGATCCGCGGCCGCGACCTGGTCACCGGCCTGCCGAAGACGATCGAGCTCACATCGTCGGAGATCCGGGCCGCCCTCGAGGAGCCCGTGAGCCAGATCGTCGCGGCGGTCAAGGACACGCTTGACCGCACGCCGCCCGAGCTCGCCGGGGACATCATGGATCGCGGCATCACGCTCGCCGGCGGTGGAGCGCTGCTGCGCGGGATGGATCAGCGGATGCGCGAGGAGTGCCAGATGCCCTGCCAGCTCACCGAGTCGCCACTCACCTGCGTGGCCGTTGGCTCCGGGCGCTCGCTCGAGGAGTTCGAGGTCATCCACCGGATGAGTAGAACGACCGGCCGACGCCGCGTCGGCGCGGCCGTCTAGGGCATGTACCGCAAGCAGGTCAGGAGGCGCCGGCTGGTCCTGGTGGGGTTGATCGTGATCTCGCTGATCCTCCTCTCCAGCCACTTCTCCGAGGCCGAGAGCGGGCCGCTGCACGCGATTCAGCGCGGCGTCTCGGCCGTGTTCGCGCCCGTCGGGGAGGTCGCCTCGCGGGCGCTGAAGCCCGTGCGCGACCTGTTCAACTGGTTCGACGAGACCTTCGACGCGCGCGGCGAGAACTCGGACCTGAAGGCCGAGGTGTCAAAGCTCCGCGCGCAGCTGGTCGCCGCCGAGCAGGCCGAGGGCGATAACGCGCAGTTCCGCAAGCTGCTGGAGCTGCGGCGTGAGAACCCGGGCCTGGGCGAGTACGACCTCGTCACCGGCAGGGTGATCGAGCGCTCGCCGACCGTCTGGTTCTCCGACGTCACGATCGACGTCGGCTCGAGCTCGGGCGTCGAGCGCAACGACGCCGTGGTCAACGGCGATGGCCTCGTCGGCCGGGTCACCGACCTGACGGCGGGCACGGCGCAGGTGCAACTGATCACCGACCACGACAACGCCGTCTCGGCCCAGGTTCTGCCGTCCGGCCCGACCGGGATCGTCGAGCCCGAGGTCGGCGACCCCGAGGACCTACTGCTCGACTTCATCGACAGCAACGAGACGATCCAGGAGAACCAGACGCTGGCGACGGCGGGCTGGTCGAATGGGCAGATCTCCTCCGCCTATCCGCCCGGGATCCCGGTCGGTCGCGTGAGCCAGGCGGAGGCCGGCGAACAGCAGCAGTTCCAGCGCGTCCACGTCGAGCCGTTCGCCAACCTGCGCGAGCTCGAGTTCGTCCAGGTGCTCACCGGCGGGCCGGCGCGACCCGGGGTGCCCGGATGATCGTCACCCCGAAGATGGCCATTCGCATCGGCCTGCTGCTGATCGTCACGGTCGTGTTGCAGGTCTCCTTCTTCTCGTATCTGTCGGTCCTCGGCGCGGCCCCTTATGTAGTGCCGGTCGTGGTCGTGGCGCTCGGCCTGCTCGGCGGGGGCGTCGTGGGAGCGGCCTGCGGCTTCGCCGCCGGGCTGCTGATCGACTCCGTGCTGCTGCAGACGCTCGGCGTCTCCTCGCTGGTGCTCCTGCTCGTCGGCTACTTCGCCGGCCGCTATCGCGAGGGAATCGAGATCACCGGCTCCGTGGTTCCGGCCCTGCTGTCCGGCGCCTTCACGCTGCTCGCCGCAGCCGGCTTCTCGGCGATCGAGTTGATGCTCGGCGTCGATGCCCCGGTGAGCCTGCTGGTCGTGCGCGAGATCCTGGTCCAGGGCCTGCTCGGGGTGGTGCTCGGGTTCGGCGGTCTACCCGCTGGTGCGCCGCATCGTGCGCCCGGCGCTGATCGACTACACGCCGGCGCCGGCCAAGCGCCTGCTCGGCGGCGGGCGGCGGCGCCGCGCGCGCCGCGGCGGCGGGGTGAGCTCGGCCTCGCCTGCCAGCCGCACCGTCATCCACGGAGGGGTGCGGTCGTGAACGGCGCCGACTGGCGTGGGCCCGGCGGGCCCCTTCCGGCCCAGTTCGCCGTGCGGGTCGCGATCCTCGGCGGCGTCGGCCTGATCGCGTTCGCGATCGTCTTCCTGCGCCTCTGGTACCTCGAGGTCCTGTCCGGCGACAAGTACGTCGCCCAGGCGCAGAACAACCAGGTGCGCGAGTTCACCGTGCAGGCGCCCCGCGGCGAGATCGTCGACCGCAAGGGCCAGGTGCTGGTCGACAACCGCACGGCCCTCGAGCTGCAGGTGAAGCCGACCGACCTGCCGCAGAGCCCGAAGCGCCGGGCGCGCCTGATCGAGCGCGTGAGCGAGATCTCCCACCTGCGTCCGCAGCAGATCCGCAACAAGATCCGCGCCGAGGCGAAGGAGTGCGCCGCGTGTCCGGCGACCCTGCGCCGCGACGTCTCGTACGACACCGTCTACTTCCTGCGCGAGAACCAGGAGGACTATCCCGGGGTCTCGGTGGAACGCGTCTACGTGCGCCACTACCCACAGGGGACGCTGGCCGCCCACGTCCTCGGGTTACACGGGCCAGGTCGACGAGCAGGACCTCGACGACCCGCGCTACGAGGCGCTCGACCCGGGTGACCAGATCGGCAAGCAGGGCGTCGAGTACACCTACGACAGCCTCCTGCGCGGGATCAACGGCGCCAGCAAGGTGCAGGTCGACGCCTCCGGGCAGCCGACCGGCGGGACGCTCTCCCAGCGCGAGCCGCAGACCGGCAACGACCTCGTCCTCTCGCTCGACGACTCGGTTCAGCGCGCGGGTGAGGCGGCCCTGGGCGACTTTGGCCTCCCGGGCGGGTTCGTGGCGATGAACATCGACAACGGCCAGCTCTACGGCCTGGGCTCCTATCCGACCTACGACCCCTCGGTGTTCGCCAAGCCGCGGCTCCCTCCGGCGACGGCGGCGCGCATCTTCGGCACCAACGTCACCGACCCGCTCGCTCCGGCGGCGCCGATCTTCGACCGCGCGATCCAGGGCCTGTATCCGACCGGCTCGACCTTCAAGCCGATCACCTCGGTGGCGGCCCTGGACTCGGGCAACATCTCCCTGGGCGAGATCATCAACGACGCCGGCGAGCTGAAGGTCGGTGACCAGACGTTCGAGAACGCCGGCCACGCCGTCAACGGGGCGATCAACCTGGAGACGGCGCTGCAGGTCTCCTCCGACGTCTTCTTCTACACGCTCGGCCTGCGCATGAACGTCAACGAAGGCGATGGCGGGCCGCTCCAGGAGTGGGCGCGGAAGCTCGGGATCGGCGAGCCGACCGGGATCGACATCGGCGGCGAGGGCGCCGGCAAGCTGCCGACGCCCGAGGAGCGCAACAAGGCCTACGCGCAGAACACCGCCAAGGACTCGCCCTGCGGTCCCGAGGTGTGCCTCACCAAGGGTGAGGTGACCGACCGGCCCTGGTCAGTGGGCGACAACATCAACCTCGCGGTCGGCCAGGGCGACCTGCAGGCCGATCCGCTGCAGATGGCGGTCGCCTACTCCGCGATCGCCAACGGCGGCGACATCGTGCGCCCGCATGTCGGCCTGCGGGTGACGGACCCGCAGGGCCGCGCGATCCAGGAGATCGACCCGGCGGCCCGCGGTCACGTCGACATCGACCCGTCCTGGCAGCAGGCGATCCTCTCCGGCCTCCATGCCGCGGCGACCGAGCCCGGCGGCACCTCCTACCCGGTGTTCGGGGGCTACCCCGTGCAGATCGCCGGGAAGACCGGTACCGCCGAGCGCCCGGGCCAGGCCGACCAGTCGTGGTACATCGCGCTGGCGCCCTATCCGAACCCGAAGTACGTGGTCGCGGTGACCATCGAGCAGGGCGGGTTCGGCGTCGACTCGGCGGCGCCGGCGGCGCGGCAGATCCTCAACGCCCTGCTCCACGTGGACGAATCCAAGGTCCAGAGCGTCGCCTCGACCGCGGGGGCCTACGAGTGAGGCGGAGCGAAGCGAAGCCGAGCCGCGCCGCTGTTGAGGCGCCTGTCTGATGGAAGCCTTTCCCCGCCCACGCCCGCGGGCCTTCGATCAGCAGCGCGCGACCCTGATCGAGCGCACCGGCTTCGGCCGCCTCGACCCCATCCTGCTGGTCGCGGGCATCGCGCTGATCGCGTTCAGCATCTACACGCTCGGCGTGGCGACGCAGCACGACGTGCCCGGCAACCCCTACTACTACGTGGTCCGCCAGTCGATCTACGCGGTGGTCGGCATCGCGCTGATGCTCGGCGTCGCCCGGATCGACTACTCCCGCTTCCGGGAGCTGAGGGTCGGGATCTACTCGGCGATGATCGGCCTGATCATCCTGGTGCTGATGCTGGGCGAGGCGACGCGCGGATCGCGTCGCTGGATCGACCTGCCGTTCTTCACCTTCCAGCCGTCGGAGCTCGGCAAGGTGCTCCTCGTCGTGACGCTGGCGGCCTTCGTGATCGATCGCTCGCGGCGGCTATCGGACCGGGCCCGGACGCTCCGGATCCTCGCTCTGGGGCTCTTCCCGGCGGCGCTCGTCTTCCTCCAGCCGGACCTCGGAACAGCGCTTGTTTATGCGGTGATCACGCTCGCCGTGCTGTTCGTGGCGGGCGTGCGCTGGACCCACTTCGCGGCGATGGCGGGGATCGCCGGCGCGGCGGTCGCAATCGTGCTGGTGATCGCTCCGGCCATCGGTACCCCTATCCTCGCTGACTACCAGCAGGATCGCCTCACGGCTTTCCTGCACCCGAGTGATGACCCCCGAGACTCCAGCTATCAGATCAACCAAGCTCTGATCGCCGTAGGCTCAGGGGGCAAAACAGGACGCGGTGACGACGCAACACAGACACAGGAAGGCTTTCTGCCGGAGCGCCACACGGACTTCATTTTCGCCGTTGTCGGCGAACGCTTTGGCTTCGTCGGCGCCGCGTTCCTACTTTCCCTATACGCCCTGCTCATCTGGAGGGCGCTGCGCATAATGACCCTTTCGAAGAACCTCTACGGCAGCATGATCGCGGGCGGAATCGCCGCGATGCTGATGTTCCAGGTCTTCGTCAACGTCGGCATGAACCTCGGAATCATGCCGATCACCGGCATTCCGTTGCCGTTGATGAGCTCCGGTGGCTCGTCCGTGATCGTCACCTTCTTGGCGCTCGGACTGCTCCAGAGCATCTACGTACAGGCGCAGCAGACCTCGAAGCGGGGCACAACTCCGTTTTGAGGTGATTTGAACTGAAAAAGCGAATTCTCGTTTCCGTCGACGCGGGTGAAACCCGCGTGGCGGTACTCGAAGGCAAGGGATCCGCGCGCCAGACAACGCGCAACGGATCCGGACTAAAAGTTGCCGAGCTGTACGTCGAGCGGAAGGGCTCGAGGTCGATCGTCGGCAACATCTACAAGGGCGTGGTCGACAACGTGCTGCCCGGCATGGAGGCGGCGTTCGTCGACATCGGGCTGGAGCGCAACGGCTTCCTGCACGTCGACGAGATCGTCCTCCCGGACGGTCAGAAGGTCCCCCGTCGCGGCCACGGCCGCGGCCGGCGGATCGACGAGCTGATCAAGCCCAAGCAGGAGGTCCTCGTCCAGGTGGTCAAGGACCCGCTGAAGACCAAGGGCGCACGGCTGTCGATGCAGCTGTCGATCGCGGGGCGCTACCTCGTCTACATGCCGAGCGGCGCCGGCGTCGGCGCCTCACGGCGGCTGCCGGACGCCGAGCGCGACCGCCAGCGCAAGCTGCTGCAGAAGCTCCACAAGGGCGACGGCGGCGTGATCGTGCGCACGGCCGCCCAGGGCGCGCGCAAGGCCGACTTCGAGCGCGACCTCGAGTACCTCGGCAAGTTGCACGACGTGATGGAGCGACGGTCGAAGGAGGTCAAGGCTCCGGCGCTCGTGTTCCAGGAGGCCGACCTCTCGATCCGCGTGCTCCGCGACGTGCTCGCCAAGGAGTTCGACGGCGCGGTCATCGACGACCCCAAGCAGCATCACCGGGTCACCAGCTTCTTCCAGCGCACGGCGCCGGAGCTGGTCGAGTTCGTCGAGCTCTACGACGGAACGGTGCCGCTGCTCGAGCGCGAGGGCGCCGCGGACGCGTTCGACCAGGTGCTCTCCCGCCGGGCTGACCTGGCCTCGGGCGGCTACCTGATGATCGACTACGCCGAGGCGCTGACGGTGATCGACGTCAACACGGGCAGTTTCACCGGCCGCGGCAAGGGCCGGCTCGAGGACACGATCACGAAGGTCAACGTCGAGGCGGCCGAGGAGGTCGTGCGGCAGATGCGGCTGCGCGACATCGGCGGGATCATCGTCATCGACTTCATCGACATGGCGCGGGCCAAGAACCGCGACCAGGTGCTGAAGACGCTGAAGAAGGCGCTCGACGCCGACAAGACCAAGTCCTACGTGATGGAGGTCTCGCCGCTGGGGCTGGTCGAGATGACGCGTCAGAACGTCACGGACGGCGTGCGCGAGATCCTCACCCATACCTGCCCCACCTGCGGTGGCGAGGGCGTCGTGCCCTCGGCGGAGACGATGTCGATCGAGGTGATCCGCAAGCTTCGCCAACTGGCTGCAAACGAGCCGGAGCCCGAGTCGTTCCTCGTCCGCGTGAACCCGAACGTTGCCGCCGAGCTGGTGGCCGAGGACAGCGGGCTGGTCCAGCTCGAGGAGCAGACCGGCAAGCATTTCCACTTCGAGGGCGGCGAGGCGCTGGCGATCGACACCTACGAGGTGGTCGACCGCGGCAGCCGCGCCGAGATCGAGCAGCGGGCGCTGCCGTTCCAGGTCGGCGAGGAGGTGCTCGTGACGATCGAGGAGCCGCACATGTACAACGCGGACGACGCGATCGCCCGCGTCGACTCCTACATCGTCAGCGTGGCCGGCGGCGGCCGCCACGTGGGCGAGCGGCGGCTGGTGCGGATCGAGACCGTCGCCCGCTCCGCGGCGACGGCGGCGTTGCTCGACGCCAACGGCGACGCGGTGAAAAACGGAGGCGAGAAGCTAGAATCCTCGCCCTCCGGTAGGCGCCGTGGCCGCCGCGGCGGCAGGCGCCGAAGCCGTGCTCGCAGCGAAAGCGGCACGAGCGACGAGAGCTGAGACGACTGAACCATGGCCGAGAGCTACGCGATCATCGAGAGCGGCGGGAAGCAGTACCGCGCCGAGAAGGGCGGGACGCTCGTCGTCGATCGCCTGCGCGCCGACGAGGGCGACAAGGTGACCCTGCGCCCGTTGATGTTCAGGGGCTCGAAGAAGGACGAGGTCGTGGTCGCCGGCAACGACCTCGAGAAGGTCAAGGTCGAGGCCAAGGTGACGGGCCACGAGCGCGGCCAGAAGATCCGCATCTTCAAGTACCGGGCGAAGAAGGGCTTCCGCAAGCGCGCCGGCCATCGCTCCGAGCTCACGCGGCTCGAGGTCACCGAGGTGAAGATGCTCACCCGCAAGCCGGCCGCGAAGAAGGCCGAGGCCGAGGCGAAGCCCGCCGACGCCGAGCAGGCGGCCCCGGCCGAGAAGCAGCCCGAGACCGAGAAGAAGCCGGCCGCGGCCAAGAAGCCCGCCGCGAAGAAGCCGCGCGAAGAAGCCCGCTGCGGCCAAGAAGCCGGCGGCAAAGAAGCCCGCGGCCGAGAAGCAGCCGGCCGACGAGAAGGAGGCCTAGCGATGGCGCATAAGAAGGGACTCGGCTCGAGCCGCAACGGTCGCGACTCGAACCCCAAGATGCTCGGGGTCAAGGTCTTCGCCGGCCAGCGCGTCGACGGCGGCGAGATCATCGTCCGCCAGCGCGGCACCCGCTTCCGCGCGGGCGACGGCGCCGGCCTCGGCCGCGACCACACGATCTTCGCCACCCGCCCCGGCACCGTCGCGTTCAGCGCCGGCCGCAAGGGCCGCGTCGTCACCGTCGTCGACGGCGAGTAGCCCGCGCAACGACAGCCGAGTGACATCTCAACCACCTCCTGCGTGGTCCAGATGTCACTCGACGGGGGAGGCGTGCGCTTGAGGGTGGATGAGCGCCAGCCGCCCGGTTAGGCTGGCGCCCCGTGGAACGTGGGCGGGAGGACGATGCGCAACTGGTCGAGCGCCTGCGGGCCGGGGACGAGGCCTCGTTTGCGGCGCTCGTCGACGAGTTGACGCCGGCGCTGATGCGGATGGCGCTCGCCTACGTGCCCAGCCGCGCGGTCGCCGAGGACGTGGTCGCCGATACCTGGCTCGCGGTGATCAAGGGGATCGACCGCTTCGAGGGGCGCTCGGCGCTGCGCACCTGGATCTTCCAGATCCTGCTCAACATCGCCCGCACAAGGGGCCAGCGAGAGAAGCGGGCGCTGCCGTTCTCGTCGCTGCGCCGGCAGAGCGACGACGGCGCGGACGAGCCCGCGGTCGACCCGGACCGGTTCCAGGGTGGCGACGGGGTGAGGCCCGGCTGGTGGTCGAAGCCGCCGGCGGAGTGGGAGGGCGCCGACGTCCGGCTGGAGAACGACGAGACGCGTGACCTGCTGCTGCAGGCGATCGCCGATCTGCCGCCGCGCCAGCGCGAGGTGATCGTGCTCCGCGACCTCCAGGGCTATTCGTCGGAGGAGGCGCGAAACATTCTGGGGGTCAGCGAGACCAACCAGCGAGTGCTTCTGCACAGGGCGCGTTCCAAGGTCCGCGCGGCGCTCGAGGATCACTTCGAGGCCGGACAGACGGTGGGGGCGGGCGCGTGAACCGCCGAGAACTGGGAATGACGATGAGCTGTAGCGAGTTCGTAGAGCTGGTGACCGACTACCTCGAGGGGCGGATGAGCCCCGACGAGGCCGAGCGATTCGACGCTCACATGGAGGTCTGCCCGCCATGTCATTACTACCTGGAGCAGATGCGGACGACGCTGACGGCGCTGGGGCGCATCCCGGAGGAGACGATCTCCGACGCCGCCCGCGCCGAGCTGCTGCACGCGTTCGGCGACTTCCACCCCCGCCGGAGCTGAGCATCGGCGCGGCTACGGTGTAGCCGATGCTCCACGACAGAGCCAAGGTCCACGTCGAGGCCGGCGCCGGCGGCAACGGGGTCGTCTCGTTCAGGCGCGAGGCGCACGTCCCCCGCGGCGGGCCCGACGGCGGCGACGGCGGCCGGGGCGGCGACGTGGTGCTGGTCTGCGACGAGTCGCGGCGGGATCTCGCCACCTTTCGCTTCTCGCCCCATCAGCGCGCCGGGCGCGGGGGCCACGGGCGGGGCCAGCAGCGCCACGGCGCGCGGGGCGAAGACGTGGTCGTGCCGGTCCCGCCCGGGACGACGGTCGAGGGGCTTGAGGGCCGCACCTATGACCTGGTGGAGCCGGGCCAGCGCGCGGTCGTCGCCGCGGGCGGCGTGGGTGGCCACGGCAACAAGCGCTTCGCCTCCTCCACGAGACAGACCCCCCGCTTCGCCGAGCGTGGCCTCCCGGGAGAGGCGGGATGGATCGAGCTCCGCCTGAAGCTGATCGCCGACGCTGGCTTCGTCGGCCTTCCCAACGCCGGCAAGTCGTCGCTGCTCGGGCGCATGACGCGGGCGGCGCCGAAGGTCGCCGACTACCCGTTCACCACCCTGGAGCCGGTGCTCGGGACGATCGACGACGGCGAGCGCCAACTCGTGCTCGCCGACATCCCGGGGCTGATCGAGGGCGCGGCGGCCGGCGCGGGGCTGGGCCATGAGTTCCTCGCCCACGTCGAGCGCTGCCGGCTGCTGTTGCACGTCGTCTCCCTGGGCGGCGAGCTCGAGACCGGCGAGCCCGACCCCGAGGAGGCCTACGCCACCGTTCGCGGCGAGCTGGAGGCCCGCGGCACGGGGCTGGAGCGGCTGCCGGAGCTGATCGTCCTCTCCAAGCGCGACCTCGTGGCGCCCGAGCGCGCGGAGGAGCTGGTCGACGCAGTGGCGGGAGCGGATGGGTGAGCGCGGCCCTGGCGGTGCTCGCGGTCTCGTCGGCGACGGGTGAGGGGCTGGACGCGCTCCGGCGCCGGGTGTTCGAGCTGCTGCCGCCGGCCACGCCCGAGGCGCGCGAGGCGGTGGCCGCCGAGGGCGAGGGGTTCGAGGCCGAGCACATGGTCTACGCGCCCGCCGGGGACGGCGGGTTCGAGGTCGTGCGCGAGGATCACGCCTACCGGGTCGCCGGCCGAGGGATCGAGATGCTGGTCGAGCGCCACGACCTCTCCAACCTCGAGGCGCTGGCCTACCTGGAGCAGCGCCTACGGGAGATCGGGGTGCTCGCCGCGCTGGAGCGGGCCGGCTTTGAGCCCGGGGACGAGGTCCGGATCGGCGAACAGGACTTCGAGCTGCACCCGGGCTAGGGCGTGCGCCGCGGCAACGTGGCCGCAGATCGGCGCCCGCCCGCTCCTAGACTGAGCCGCCGAAATGACGGTGGTGGTGAAGCTTGGATCGTCGATCGTCGCCGATGAGCGCGGCGAGGTGCGCGGCGGCGTGCTCGACGGCGTCTGCGCGCAGGTGGCCGACCTGCACCACGAGGGCGAGGACGTGGCGATGGTGACCTCCGGGGCGATCGCGCTCGGGTGGCGGCTGATGGAGCTGCCGCAGCGCCCGCGGACGGTGGACGAGCTGCAGGCGGCGTCGGCGATCGGCCAGGGCACGCTGTTTCGCGCCTACGAATCGCGGTTGGCGAGCCACGACGTGCACGCGGCGCAGGTGCTGCTCACGTCGTACGACCTGTCGGTGCGGATGCACTACCTCAACGCGCGCCAGGCGCTGCGCCGGATGCTCGACTGGCACGCCGTCCCGGTGGTGAACGAGAACGACACTACGGCGACCGACGAGATCACCTTCGGCGACAACGATTTCCTCTCCGCGCAGCTGGCGCTGCTGCTGGGCGCGCGGATGCTGGTGCTGCTCACCGACACGCCCGGGTTGCACACGGCGGACCCGCGGCGCGACCCCGAGGCGACGCGGGTGGCGCGGGTCGAGGACTTCGCCGAGCTCGAGGGCTACGAGATCGGCGATCGGCGCTCGCTGTACGGGTCGGGCGGGATGCGGAGCAAGGTGTCGGCCGCCGGGATGGCGAGCGCCGCCGGGATCCCGGCCGTGATCTGCGACGGCACCGAGGCGGGATCGCTGCTGGCGGCCGCGCGGGGGGACGACGTGGGGACGGCCTTCGCCGCCCATCCCGAGCGCACGCCCTCCTTCAAGCTCTGGCTGCGCTACGCGAAGCCGGCGCGCGGGCGGATCGCGGTGGACGCGGGCGCGGCGCGGGTTTTGCGCGAGAGCGGCTCGAGCCTGCTGCCGGTCGGCATCGTCGGGGTGGAGGGTGAGTTCGCCGCCGGCGACGCGGTCGACGTGGTCGCCGACGACGGCCCGGTGGGCAAGGGGATCGCGAACTACTCGGCGGCCGAGCTGGCGCGCATCAAGGGGATGAAGTCGGCCGAGGTCTTGGAGCTGTTGCCGAACGCCTCCGAGGAGGCCGTCCACCGCGATCGGTTCGTCCTCGCATGAGCAGGCTCGACCCGGCGGTCTTCAACCTCCCGGTGGAGCGCCTGCGAGGCGGCTACTACAGCGACGCTTACTTCAACCACACCAAGGACCTCCTCGAGGCCGAGGGTCGGCATCCGCGGGTGCTGATGCAGGTGTTCCAGCGCCACGAGTCGGTGCTCGGCGGGATCGACGAGGCGATTGCCGTGGTCAAGCTCGGCAGCGGGCGGCGGCGCGACGATTGGACCTGGGAGCCGGGCTGGGGCCAGCTGGAGGTCCGGGCGCTCGAGGAGGGCGACGCGATCGAGCCCTGGGAGACGGTGATGACGATCGAGGGGGACTACTCGCTCTTCGCCCACCTGGAGACCGTCTACCTCGGCTGCCTCGCGCGGCGATCCCTGGTGATGCACAACGTGCGCGAGGTGGTGGACGCAGCGGCGGGAAAGCCGATCCTCTTCTTCCCCGCGCGCCACGACCACTGGCTGGTGCAGACGGGCGACGGCTGGGCGGCGCACGTCGCCGGGGTGATCGGGGTCTCGACCGACGCGCAGGCCTCGTGGTGGGGCGGGCGCGGCCTCGGCACGGTCCCACACGGCCTGATCGCCGCCTACGGGGGCGACACGGTCGCCGCGGCGCGGGCCTTCGCGGGGCGGTTCGGCGGGGAGATGAACATCACCGTGCTCGTGGACTTCGCCAACGACTCGGCCCGCACGGCGGTGGAGGTGGCCGAGGCGCTCGGCGACGACCTCTGGGGGGTGCGCCTGGACACCTCGGGGTCGCTGGTCGACGCCGGGCTCGCGGCCCGGATGGCGGACGCGCCGCCCGGGGTGTCGGTGGAGCTCGCCACGGACGTCCGCCGGGCCCTCGATGCGGCGGGGCACGAGCGGGTCCGGATCGTCGTTTCCGGCGGGTTCGACGCGGGGCGGATCGCGGAGTTCGAGCGCGCGGCAGCGCCCGTGGACGCATACGGGGTCGGTTCCGCGCTCCTGCGGGGGGAGAACGACTTCACCGCCGACGTGGTCCGGGTCGACGGCCGGCCCGGCGCGAAGGTGGGGCGCGAAGAGCGTCCGAACCCTCGCCTGCAGCCGGTGGATTGAGGCCGCCCGGCGTCGTTACTCTCTGACCATGGCAATTGCCACCCCAAGCGTCACCGAGGCCTGTGAGAGCGCCAAGCGCGCCTCGCGCGCGCTCGCGACCGCGGACACGGGCACGAAGGCGCGGGCGCTGGAACGGCTCGCGGAGCTGCTCGCGGAGCGGGCGGACGACATTCTGGAGGCCAACGCGCGAGGATCTGGCCGACGAGCGGGCCGCCGGGCTCACCGAGGCGCTGCGCGACCGGCTGACGCTGACGCGCGACCGCATCGAGGGCATGGCCGCCGGCGTGCGCGCCGTGGCCGCCCTGCCCGACCCGGTCGGCGAGCAGCTCGACCGGCGGACGCTTGACAACGGGCTCGACCTCGCGAAGGTGCGGGTGCCGCTCGGCGTGGTCGCGGTGATCTACGAGGCGCGACCGAACGTGACCGTGGACTGCGCCGCGCTGTGCATCAAGAGCGGCAACGCGATCGTTCTGCGCGGCTCGAGCTACGCGCAGCGCTCCAACGCCGCGCTCGCCGCGGTCGTGCGCGAGGCCGTGTCCGAGGCCGGGCTACCCGAGGGCGCGGTGGAGCTGCTGTCGGGTGATCGGTCCGAGCTCGAGGCGCTGGCGACGGCCGAGGGGCTGGTCGACCTGGTGATCCCGCGCGGCGGTGAGGGTTTGAAGGACGCGCTGAAGGCGGTCGCGACCGTGCCGGTGATGTACGCGGCGGCGGGCAACTGCCATGTGTACGTGCACGCCGACGCGGACCTGGAGATGGCGCGACGAATCGCCTTCGACGCGAAGGTGGACCGGCCGGGGGTGTGCAACTCGGCCGAGACGCTGTTGGTGAACGCCGACGTGGCCGCGGAGTTCTTGCCCGGGATCGCGGCGGAGCTCGCCGGGGCCGGCGTGGAGCTGGTCGGCGACGGGCGGGCCCAGGCGGCAGCCGGGACCACGCCGGTGGGCGCGGCGACCGACGAGGATTGGGACACCGAGTACCTGGCGCTGAAGATGGCGGTCGGGGTGGTCGACTCGCTCGCGGACGCGATCGACCACGTCAACGCCCACGGGACCGGGCACTCGGAGGCGATCGTGACCGGCTCGGAGGACGTGGGCGCGGAGTTCACCGAGGGCGTCGACGCGGCCGTCGTGTACGTCAATGCGTCGACGCGGTTCACCGACGGGTTCGAGTTCGGCATGGGGGCGGAGATCGGCAACTCGACCCAGAAGCTGCACGCGCGCGGCCCGATCGGGCTGCGCGAGTTGACGACCACGAAGTACGTGGTCCACGGGGACGGACAGGTGCGGGGGTAGCGTCGTCGCCGTTCGGTCCTCGGGGTCCTCGGGGGCGCGTTCAACCCGCCCCACATCGGGCATCTGCGTGCTGGCCCAGGAGGCGGCGTATCGCAGCTCGGGCTCGACCGGGTGGTCCTGGTGCCGTCCGGCGAGGCGCCGCACAAGCGGATCGAGCCCGAGCCGGGACCGGAGGTGCGGCTCGAGATGACGCGGCTGGCGGCGGCGGGCGACGAGCTGCTCGAGGTCAGCGATCTGGAGGTGCGCCGGGAGGGCCCGTCCTACAGCTTTCGTACGCTGGAGGAGTTGCGCGCTGAGCGACCCGACGAGGAGATCCTGTTTCTGATGGGCGCCGACGTGGCGGCGCACTTGGAGTCGTGGAAGCGCCCCGAGCGAGTGGTCGAGCTGGCGCGGATCGGCATCGCGGCGCGGCCGGGGACGGCGCTCGACGAGGCGGAGGCGGCGCTGGAGCGGCTCGGGGCGCGAGGAACGGGCCGAGATCGTGCGGATGCCGGAGATCGCGGTCTCCTCGACCATGATCCGCCGGCGGGTCGCGCAGGGCGGGCCGGTCAGGTACCTGGTCCCGGACGCGGTGGCCGCGCTGATCGCCGAGCGCGGGCTGTACCGCGAGGCGGTGCCGGCTTGAGCCGGCGTGCGGAGGCCGGGCAGGCGGCGGCGGAGGAGGGCGGACGGACGTCCGCCGAGCTCGCGCGGCGGATCGCCGCGATCGTCGACGACAAGAAGGGCGAGGACATCGTCGCCCTCGACGTCCGGGACGCTCGTCTGCTACACGGATTACCTGGTGATCGCGACGGCGCGCAACGAGCGCCAGGCGAAGGCGATCGTCGACGAGGTCCGCCTGCGGATGAAGAAGGACGAGGGGCGGCTGCCGGCGCGCGCCGAGGGGGAGGGCGAGGCGCGCTGGGTGCTGGTCGACTACCTCGACTGCGTGCTGCACGTGCAGGTGCCCGAGGTGCGCGATCGCTACCGGCTCGAGCGGCTCTGGGGCGAGGCCGAGCGGCTCGAGCTCGGGCTGCGAGGGCGAATCGACGGGCTGAGCGGTCGGCCGCGTCCGTCCGACGCCGGGCCTAGCGTGCTCGCCATCGCGAGCGACAGGTTCAAGAGGTCGCTGTTCGGATACCGGCCGCGCGAGGTGGACGAGGCACTGGCGCTGCGCGATGCGGCGCTGGCGGTCGTGAGCGCGCAGCTCGACCGCCATGCGGCAAAGCTCGAGGGAGGCGCCGGCGGATCGAGCAGCTGGAGGCCTGCGACCGACTCTGCGAACGGGTCGTGAGCGCGAGCGCGAGCTGGCGCAGACGCGGGCCGAGCTCGAGCGGCTGCGGGCTGAGGGCGAGCGGGGGATGCGCGCGCTCGCCGGCTGGCGAGCGAGCTCGAGGACGTGCGCCGCCAGGCGCGCGGCCAGGCGACTCGGATCAGGCTGCGGGCGCTGCGCGAGGCCGCCGAGCTCGGCGGGCGGATGACCGACTCGCCGGGCGGGCCCGAGTCGCGCGAGCGGCTGCTCGACTCGCTGCAGACGGCGATCGCGCGGATCGGGGCCGAGGAGGAGGCGGAGGAGCTTGACGTCGAATCGGCGGGCGCTGCGCCCGGCGGACGAGCTCTTCGATGGGATGGTCGAGATCGAGGTCGGGCCGCTCGCGGACTTCTCGCAGCTCGTCGGGTTCGAGGACGCGGCGGGAGGGATCGTCGCGACGGCCGAGATCTCGGTGAAGCGGTTCGCCCGCGGGCGGGCGACGCTCGAGGTGCAGCTGATCGAGCCCGTCGAGCTGCTGCGCGAGCTCGAGGAGCGCTCGCCGTTCGAGTTCCGCGTACGGGATCGGCGGCGCGACCGGCTGGTGCTCGACGTCGACGCGGCCGACTAGCCGCGGGCCTCGCCGACATAGTTTGATTTACTACAAGGTCAATGGGGTGATCGCGGCGGATCGTGCCGGCATCGCTCTTCCAGCCGCGTCCTTGACTCTTGCTGCGTGCGACTCCGGCGACGGGACTCGGAGGCGGAGCCGGCGGCCGGAACGTCCGCGCGGTTCGGCCGACGAGCCGATGCGGCTGGATCTGCTCGTCTACAACATCGAGTACGGAGGCGGGCCGGAGACCGACAGGGTGATGCGAGAGATCGACGCCGACGTGGTCGGCGTGCTCGAGTCGTACGAGCGCCTGCCGAAGATCGCGGAACGGACGGGCTACCCGTACTACAACGTGTCGCTGCAGCTGCTGTCGAAGTACCCGATCCTCGAGCCCTCGGGCGCCGACGGCCTGTACGGGCTGATCGAGGTGCGACCCGGCTACGTGATCCCGTTCTTCAACGTGCACCTGGACTACGTCGCCTGGGGCCCGCGGGTGCTGAAGAACGGCAAGTCGGTTGCGGAGGTCGTCGAGAGCGAGAACGAGGTGCGGACGTCGGCGCTCGAGTCGCCGCTCGAGGCGGTGACCGAGCTGACGGACCAGGGCTATCCGGTCTTCCTCACCGGGGATTTCAACGAGCCATCGAGCCTCGACTACACGGAGGAGACCGTCGGCACGCGTCCCGGCATCGACGAGCCCGTGCCCTGGCCGGTGAGCGAGGAGCTGTTCGAGCTCGGGTTCCGCGATAGCTACCGCGACGCGCATCCGGACCCGGTGAAGGAGCCCGGAGTCACGCACCGGTCGGGCGAGCGGATCGACTACGTCTACGCGGGTGGCCCGTCGAAGACGCTCGACAGCAAGCTGGTCGCGGAGTCGGGAGCCCCTGACGCGGAAATCGAATTCGAGCCGTGGACGTCGGATCACTTCGCCGTGCTGTCGACGTTCGAGGTGACGCCGGTCGCGATGCCGACGATGGTCTCCGTCGACGCACGGCTGGGGACGGTCGGCGACGAGGTCACGGTCGCGTACAACCTGCCGGACTCAGAGGGGAACGAGATCGCAATCGTGCCCGAGGGTGGAGATCCGGAGGCGGCGACGGAGCGGCTCGACGCCCCGGACACCAGCGGAGAGGTCGTGCTCGACACCGGCGGGATGGACGTGGGCGGCTATGAGGCGGTCCTGCTCGACGGCGAGGGCGGGGAGGTGGCGAGGGTCCCGTTCTGGCTGCGCGATCCGCAGGCGGAGCTGCGAGCTGTCGACCGACCGGCGCCGCTACGAGCGCGACGAGCCGATCGAGGTCGAATGGGCGGACGGGCCCGCCAACCGCTGGGACTGGCTCGGCGTCTACGAGGCGTCGGCGTCGGATCCGAGCACCGACGACTATCTCGCGTGGGGATATACGGGCGGGCACGCCTCCGGCACCGTGCCCCCGAGCACCGACGGCTCGGCGACGATCGGACCGGAGAGCCAGGGCAGTGCCTGGCCACTGCCGCCGGGCGACTACGTCGTGCACTACCTGCTCGCCGACCAGTACGACTCGGCCGGGAGCACCCGCTTCACGGTTACCGACGGCGGCTGATCCGGCGCGGCGCGAACCGCGCGAGAAACGCCAACTGACGCGCGTTAGACTTCGCGGCCGACCACCGCCTTGGGGCTATAGCTCAGTTGGGAGAGCGTCCGGCTGGCAGCCGGGAGGTCGTGGGTTCGAGTCCCACTAGCTCCACT
>CAVUKZ010000002.1:0-223125 GCA_963742205.1 uncultured Solirubrobacterales bacterium
GCGCCTGCCGCCAGCCGCCACAGGCCCGTAGATCCCAGTGGCCGGCTAGGCCTCGAGCCGGAACGGCGGGTACTGGTCGGTCACGAGCGCGAAGGCGTAGCCGACAACGCGGTTGTGCCAGCGCAGCACGCCCTCGACGTAGTCGAAGAGCCCGCGCGGGTAGCGACCGGTGAAGAGGATCGCGAACCAGGCGAAGACGACGGCGAAGAAGGCGCCGATCGTGAGGAAGAAGAGGACGACGTAATGCGGGATCGCCAGGAACCACTTCACCAGCGGCATGCCGCGTCCGAGGTCGGTCTTGACCTCGGGATACGCGTACTGCAGGTGCACGCCCTGTTCCTCGTCGGTCGACGGATACCGGTCGTCCATGAGCAGTAGGTAGACGCCGATCCGATTCGAGAACCGCTGAAAGTTCAGGTTCCAGTCGAACCACCAGCGCGGGTACTTCTCCCTGAACAGGATCAGCAGCAGGGGCGGCAGGAACAGCAGGCCGATCCCGGCGGTCGTGATCTTGACGCTGGTGTCGCCGACGTCGTGATAGCTCGTCGAAAAGCCGGTGATCGTCGCGATCACGATCGCGATCGGGATCACGGTAAAGACGCGGAAGAAGGTCGTCAGGCGATCGAGCGGGCGATCTGGGTACTCGACCGCGAACGTGACCGGATAGGTGTCCATGCTTGCTCCCACCCCTGCGCGTTGGGTTCATCGGGGCACTGATTCGCAGCGTAAACAGCGGCCAGGACACCTAAGCCGGGCTGCGAGCCGGGGTCGCGTCGCCGTGGCCGACGCGCACCTCAGGCAGGATTCGGCCGAGCCAGAGCGGCAGATACCAGGCGGAGGGCCCGGCGAGCCGAAGCAGCACCGGCATCAGCAGCAGCCGCACCACGAAGGCGTCCAGGAGCACGGCGATCCCGAGGATCACGCCCATCTCCTTGGGCGGCAACGGCCCGGAGAGGGCGAAGGTGAAGAAGACCGCGACCATCACCGCGCCGGCCGCGAGGATCACCCGCCCGGAGCTGGCGAGGCCGCCGACCATCGCCGTGCGGGCGTCCGCCCCGGCGTCCCAGCGCTCCTTGGCCGAGGAGAGCAGGAAGACCGTGTAGTCCATCGAGATCGCGAAGATCATCGCGAAGAAGAACACCGGCGCCCAGGCATCGACGAAGCCCTGCGACTCGAAGCCGAGTAGTCCCGCGAGGTGACCGTCCTGGAAGATCCACTTGGCGACCCCGAACGCGGCGCCGGTGGCGAGCAGGTTGGTGACCACGCCGATCGCGGCGGCCACGGGAGCCTGGAAGGCGACGAGCAACACCAGGAAGCCCAGCACCAGGACGACCCCGATGACCACAGGGGTCTTGGCCGCGAGCGTGGCCTCGAGGTCGTGGCTCTCCGCCGAAGCGCCGCCAAGCAGCGCGCCGGAGGGGAGCTCCGAGCGCAGGCGATCGATCGTCGCGCCGGCCTGGGGGCTCGAGGGATCACTGGTCGGGACCGCCTCGATCAGAGCCAGCCCACCGCCTCGCTGCGGCGGCAGGGACCGTGCGATGCCCGGGTCGCCCTGCAGCGCAGTCATCGCCTCTTGGCGCACCGACGCCGGGGCGACGATCTGGAGGGCACCGGGCGCGCCCGGCCCGAAGCCCGCCTGGATCTGCTCGTAGCCCTGCCGCGATTGATCGTCTGGCGGCACCACCTTGATCGACGGCATCGCGGTGCGCATCGAGAGCGCCGGCAGGGCCAGAGCCAGTAGCAGCGCCAGAGCGATGCCACCGAACACGTACGGCCGCCGCCAGAGCAGCTCGCCCCAGCGGGCGGAGCGCGCGGACTGATGCTCGCCGCTATGCGCCCAGGGAAGCGACAGTCGGTCGACCCTGGGTCCGAGCTTGGCCAGCACCGCGGGGAGCAGCGTCAGGGTCGCGGCCAGCACGAAGAGGACGGCGACGATGATGCCGAGGGCCGTCGAGCGGAAGGCCGGGCTCGGCACCAGCATCACCGCCGAGAGCGAGACCAGCACCGTTATTCCTGAGAAGAGGACGGCCTTCCCGGCCGTGTCCATCGTCCTCGCCACGGCGTCCACCGGACTGAGCTGCTCGCCGAAGTGAGCGCCCCGGAATCGCATGACGATGAAGAGGGCGTAGTCGATCCCGAGCGCAAGGGCGAACATCAGCGCGAAGTTCATCGCCCAGATCGAGATCGGCGAGATCAGCGTGCCGAGGAACAGCAAGCCCGCCGAGGCGATCAGACCCACGATCGTCAGCATCAGCGGCAGTCCCGCAGCCACCAGCGAGCCGAAGGCCAGCACCAGGATTGCCATGGTCACCGGCCAGGAGATGAACTCGGACTTGAGCATCGCCTCCCGGTTCGCCTGATTGAAGTCGGACCACATCCCCGAGGCGCCGGTCAGGTTGACGGCGACTCCCGGGCGAGCGACGTCAGTGAGCTGAGTCTTGAGACGGTCGGCGGCGTCGACCATCGCGTTCGGATCGGCGGCCGCGCCGGCCCTGATCACAGCCGTGTGACCGTCCCGCGAGATCGACAGTCCCGGCTGCGGCGGGGAGACGCGGCCCACGTCGGGATCGCGCCGCAAAACCCGCTGCGCACGGCCCACCGTTTGGCGGAACCCGGGCGCCGTCGCAACCAGGTCCGACGAGTGGACGGCGACCTGTAGCGCGTAGCCACCGCCGCCGGCGAAGTTGCGATCGATCTGCTCGCGCGCCTGAACGGACTCCGAGCCGCTCGCCTGCCACCCCGCCCCGGAGAGCGCCGTCTCGACCCGCGGGGCGAGGACGCCGAGGCCGACGGCAATCAGTGCCCAGCCGACGAAGACCCGTCGGCGATGCTCCGCCGCCCACCGGCCGAGCCGTCCGATCGGACCGAGGGCGGTCATCACGCCACCCCCACATTCGCGCAGATCACCCAGGCGAAGACGTCCCTCGCCGAGGTGTAGCCGTTCTGGTACATGACCACCCAGCCGTCCCCGGCGTCGGTCGGGGCGCTGGTGACCAGTTGCATGCCCAGGGACATGGTGCTCCCGCCCCCGCCGAGCGCCTGCTTGCCCGCAGGACAGTCCACCCGCGCAAGGCCGCCTTCGTCGCCGGGGATCGCTTTCGCGGGTGACACCCGATACTCCCAACCGCTGATCCCACTGGGGCCCTGTGGTCCGGCCGGACCGTCGGGACCCTGCGGGCCGGTCGGGCCCGTGGCGCCCGTTGCGCCCACGGGGCCGCGTTCGCCCCTGTCGCCGCGCGGGCCGGCCTGGCCGCCCCCGCTCGTGAGCGAGTTGACGGCGTTCGCGCTCAGCTCGTTGGTCTCCAGCGAGCGGTCCTTGACGTCCCTACCCGTGACGGTCCCGTTCTTGATGCTCTTCCCGGTGACCGTGACCACCGCGTAGGCACTCCCGCCGAGGGCGGCGAACACCGCGAGGTAGGCGACGACTGTGGTGTGTCGGCTCAAGAGCCGCCTGAGAAGTGATCGCATTGGTGCCCTCCTTGGGTTTGGTGGAAGCAACAGGGCGACCGTAGGCCTCGGTCGGAGGCCTGTCATGAGGCATTCGCCCCAACTTGGGAGGGGTCAGTCGACGAGTCCGTGACGCATCGCATAGAGCGATGCCTCGGCACGGGTGGAGACGTCGAGCTTGGTGTAGATGTGCTCGATGTGGTTGCGCGCGGTCTTCTCGGAGATCGTCAGCTCCTGTGCGACATCGCGGCTCGAGGAGCCGCGGGCGACGAGCAGCAGGACCTCGAGCTCGCGGGCCGTCAGCCCCGCGGGCCGTGCGCGCTCGCGAGCGCTCGTGCGGCGGTGGCCGGCCGCCGTGAGGACGTCCTCGGCCGCGTCGGCGTCGATCCGCCCGGCGCGGACCTCGCCGCGGAGCGTGGCGGCCGCCTGCTCGGGTTCGAGCGCGTCCCGATGCGGCCGGGCCTCGGTCATGGCGTGGTAGGCGTCCGCGGCGGCGAGGATCCGCGCGGAAGGCGAGAGCGCCGAGCCCGGCAACGAACGGTGATAGCCGGAGCCGTCGAGGCGCTCGTGGTGGCAGGCCGCGATCGCCCCGAGGCGGGCGAGGGCCTCGGGGCGGGCCAGCATCCGTTCCGCGTAGTACGGGTGCAGGCGCACGCGTTCCCACTCGGCGTCGGTCAGCGGCCCAGGCTTGTCCCAGATCGTGTTCGGCACCCCGGTGCGCCCGAGGTCGTGGACGAGCGCCGCTCGGCGAAGCTCCGTGACCGCCTCATCCGAAAGCCCGGCATGCCGCGCGGCGGCGGCCGCCAGCCCCGCGACGCCGCGCGAGTGGCCGGTAAACCAGGGTGACTTCAGGTCGCCGAAATCCGCGAGCGTCTCGAAGGCCGTGTCGAGTTGGTCGCCAACGAGCGGCTTGGCCAACCCCGGCTCGGCCGCGATCACGGCGTCCCAGCTCGACTCCTCGGCAAGCCCATCGAGGAGCTCCGTAGCGCAGTCCGAGAACGCCTCCGCCAGGCGGGGATCGAACTGGCCGCCGGCGCGCTCGCGCACGACCGCGACCGCGCCTTCGACGCCACCGTTGCGGTGGTGCACCTCGGCGATCGCGGCGATGTGAACCAGCCGGATCGCCAGCGGCAGCTCCTCTCCCCCGGCCCCGCTCGGGATCCCCTCCCCGTCCCAGCGGGCGAAGACGTGCACGAGCGGCTGCTGGACCTCGGGGCCGAGCCCAAGGCGCCGCGCGATCTGCGAGGCGACCTGGCAGTGCGCCGTCATCGCTTCGGCGGCGACGCGACCCCGAGTCGTCACCAGCTCCGCCGCCATCCGCTCCCGCTCCGGTGCTGAGCGGCCGGTCCCGACCCGGCCGAGCAAAAAGCTCATCATCGGCTCGCCGGCCAGGTCCACCTCGTGGGCGGCCGCGCGAAACTCGATCTCGTCCCCGAACTGCGCCGCCAGCTCGTAGGAGTCGGCCGTGCACCCCACCCAGGCCAGCATCGCCGTGTAGTAGACGGCGGCGCGCTCGGCGTCGTCGACGTCCACTCGGTCGGCCAGCGCGAGGGCGATCCGGCACTGGCGCAGGACGTGCTCCTGCGGCATGCCGAGCCCGAGATCGGTCGCCAGCGACAAGGCCGCGATCAGCTCCGCCAGGCGCAGGCGCATCTGTGCTCAGGCTATCCCGAGCAAGTGACCCGGTACAGGACGAGGTCTACGCTGCAGCGGTGGACCTGGGACTCACCGGCAGCCGCGCTCTCGTAACCGGCGCGAGCAAGGGGATCGGACTCGCGATCACCGGCGCGCTCGTTGAGGAGGGCGCGCAGGTCGTGGCGGGCTCGCGCAGCGTCAGCGACGATCTGCGCCTGCTGATCGACGGCGGTCACGTCCGGCAGGTGAGCGTCGATCTGTCGACCGCCGATGGCCCGGCCGAGCTCGTCGCCGCGGCGCTCGCGGATGGACCCCTGGACGTGCTCGTCAACAACGTGGGCGCCGTGACCCCGCGGATCGACGGCTTCCTGTCGGTCACCGACGACCAGTGGATGCAGTCGCTCACGCTCGGGTTCATGGCGGCCGTGCGGACCACCCGCGCCGCGTTGCCGGGGATGCTGGAGGCGGGCGCGGGGACGATCGTCAACACCTGCTCGGTCAACGCATTCCTGCCGGATCCGGCGGTGATCGACTACAGCGCCGCGAAGGCCGCGCTCGCCAACTTCTCCAAGTCGCTGTCGAAGGAGGTCGGCCCGCACGGGATCCGCGTCAACACGGTCAGCCCCGGGCCGGTCTCGACCGAGCTCTGGCTGGGCGACCACGGCGTCGCCGCGACCGTCGCCGCGGCGCAGGGCGGCGACCCGCAGAACATCGCCGAGCAGCAGGCCGGGCAGGCTCCGACCGGTCGCTTCACCACGCCGCAGGAGGTCGCCGATCTCGTCGTTCTGCTGGCCGGCGACCGCGCCGGCAACGTCACCGGCTCGGACTTCGTGATCGACGGCGGCCTCGTCCAGACGCTCTGACGAACCGGGGCCCCGGGCGCGCGTGTAGGTTGGGCACATGGGACTGCTGCGCAACCGCGGAGACGACGAGGGCGACGGCGACGGCTCCCGCTACCAGATGCGCGAGAAGCTGCTCTCGATCGGCGATGACTACTGGATCGAGGACGACGAGGGCAACCGTGCATTCCACGTCGACGGCAAGGCGCTCCGCGTGCGCCAGACGTTCGTGATCGAGGACGCCGCCGGCAACGAGGTGGCCAAGATCCAGGAGCGCAAGCTGAGCGTGCGCGACAAGATGGAGATCGAGCGCGGCGACGACTCGCTGGCGACGGTGAAGAAGGCGCTCGTCGGCCTGCGCGATCGGTTCTCGATCGACCTCGAGAACGGCGGCGAGCTGAAGGCCAAGGGCAACATCGTCGACCACGAGTACGAGGTGGAGCGCGACGGGGACACCGTCGCCACCGTCTCGAAGCGCTGGTTTCGCGTCCGCGACACGTACGGGGTGGAGATCGCGCCCGACGAGGACGCCGCCTTGATCCTCGCGATCACGGTCTGCGTCGATGCGATGACCGATCGCGGCGACTGACGCCGGGCGCGAGCGCAGCACCCCGAAACGCCGCTCTCGCGACGTCCCGGGGTGGCGGCTCGACTTCCGCTAGTGCGCCGCGCCGTGTGGCGGGCCCGCGGGGTTTTCGATCTTCCAGATCTCCCCGGTGAGCGTGACCACGTAGGCGGTGTTCTTGATCAACTCGACCGAGCTCGGCCGGTCGAGGCCGTCGAAGACGACGCCGAAGGTGCCGTCGCCGTTTACCTTCACCAGGCTGCCGGTGTTCGGAAGCGCCGGTGAGCCCGGAGGGCCGCCGCTGTAGTCGCCCTGGGAGAGGGCGAAGAGATCGCGACCGCGGCCGGACTCGACGTCGACCAGCAGCGGGGCACCGGAGGCCAAATCGGTGGCGCTCGGTGACTTCGGCCCGAAGCTCACCACCTTGCCGTTGGCCGGATCGTGCGGGACGGGGCCGGCCTCGGACATGTAGATCGTGTTGCCCTGGGTCTCGAGCCCGGTCGGGACGATGTTGGCGAAGGCGATCATCTGGCTGACATCGCCGTCGCGGGTGACCCGATAGACGCGGTTGTGGTGTCCATCGGTGACCAGGAATCCGCCCCGGTAGGTCTCCAGCGCGTACTGGACCCCGGTTGGGATGTCGACCGGAAACCCCGGCGGATTGCTGAGCGCGAACGCGCCGATGTCGGCGACGACGGTGAAGCTGTGCGGGCCGTCGATCCGGTAGATGCCGACGACGTCGCTGCCGCCGACGTCGGGGCCGACAACGGTGACCAGCGCATAGGCGGTGCCGCCGATGAACGCGACATCGGTGGTCCCGCCGATGCCGATGATCGACTTCGGCAGACCGCTGGCGAACGTCGTGACCTCGCCGGTCCTCGGATCGACGCGCGAGATCTTGCCGGCGGCCGACTCGGTGACGTAGAGCGCGCCGCCGGGGCCGACTGTGCTGCCCGAGCCTCCCGCGAGGCCACTCACCAGTTGGCTGGCGGTGGGCGTCGGTGATGGACGGGTGGCGTTTGCTGCCGACGGCGCGATCATCGCGATCGCGGCCGCCACTGCGAGCAGCAGGATTCGTTGGGACCTCATAGGGGCCCTCCTCTCGTTTGGGTTGCTAGGTGGACGTGGGGCGGCGCGAGCGCCGCCCCACCTCGTGCCTCAGTACGCGACCTTGCCGCTCGACTCAGAAGTACTCAGCCGACGGCCTGTCCGGCCCGCGCGCTGCGGCGCATAAGGACCACGGAGCCCGCCCCGAGTCCGAGCAGGGAAAGCAACCCGGCGGCGGCGATCCCGGCGTCGCCCCAGTCGACTTCGCCCGAGTGGGACGTTGGAGCCGCGGCCGGCGGGCTGGCGCTCGCCGCGGCGATCCTGCCGGCACTCGCCGCGGCGATCGCCCCCAGGCCGAACGCGGGGGTCAGCTTGCCTGCGGCGCTCGGCGCCGCGGTCGTCGCCAGGCCGGACGAGGGGCCGAGCCCCGCGTTGATCCCGGCCGGGAGCGTGGTCTCGATCGGTTTGGCGGTGGCGCTTGGCGCCGCGATCGCGGTGGCCACCAGGACCGCCGCTACTGTGCTCATGCGAGTGGTCTTCGTGAGCATTGGGTCTCCCCTTGTTGATGACTCGGTGCCGACGGCGGTATGGCCGCAGTCGTCCGCTGACATCGGGACCGTCGCTCACGCGGCTTGAGCGACACTGGAAATCCGCTGGATTCCACGGCCCTGCGGCCTGCTCATCGGCCCGGCGCCGCTGAAAGCCTGCGGGGCACCTGGCCGGGGCGGGCTCGCGCGCAGCCCGTGCGGTTCCAGCCATCCTCCAGCGATTCACCAGCGCTCTGGACGACGCCATGAGAGTGTTGGTTGATGCTGATTTGTGCCTTCAGGCTTTGACGGTCCGGGCTCCGCCTCCGGGCGGCCGAACCGTCGCGCGCGGGCGGGCTGCGATCGCCGGTCCTGCCCGGCACGTCCAGGGCGACGCTTCGGGCAACAGAAGCGATCGGAAATGAGAGAGCTGCCGGGGATTGCGACCGGTGTCGAGATCGGCGCCTACCGGGTCGAGGAGCTGATCGGCCGCGGTGGGATGGGAGAGGTCTATCGCGCGCGCGACGGCCACCTCGACAGGAACGTTGCCCTCAAGATCCTCGCTCCGCGTTACGCCGAAGACGCGGGATTCCGCGAGCGCCTTCTCCGCGAGTCTCGGATTGCGGCAAGCCTCGATCATCCGAACGTCGTCCCGGTGTACGACGCGGGCGAAGCTGACGCCGGCTTCTACCTCGCGATGCGCTACGTCGAGGGCGGCGACTTGCGGGTCGTACTTCGACGCGAAGGCGCGCTGGCTCCCGCCCGGGCGCTCGAGATCGTCTCGCAGGTCGCGGGTGCGCTCGACGCTGCCCATGCGAAGGGGCTCGTCCACCGTGACGTCAAGCCGTCGAACGTACTGCTCGACGAGCGCGGCCACTGCTACCTGGCCGACTTCGGCCTGACGCAGACCGCGTCGGATCGCGGTCAGGCGACGGACGGCTCGTTGCTCGGCACGAGCGACTACGTCGCTCCAGAGCAGATCCGCGGCGACGAGGTCGCCGGAAGCGCGGATGTCTACGCACTTGGCTGCATGCTGTTCGAGTGCCTTACCGGAGAGGGTCCCTTCCGGCGTCGCTCCGAGGTCGCAACCCTCTTCGCCCACCTCGAAGAGGAGCCGCCGTCCGCGTCGGCGCGCCACTCGCCGCTTCCGGCCGCGATCGACCCGGTCGTCGCTCGGGCGTTGGCGAAAAAGCCAGCCGAGCGTCAATCGAGCTGCGCAGAGCTCGTCGCCGACGCGACCGCGGCGCTCGGCCTCGACGCGGTGAGGCCGCGCCGGCGACGGCTCGCGGTCGCCACGGCCGCACTCGTGCCTCGGCTTGGCGGCGGCTGCGTTGGCCGCGATCCTGGTCACTCCGCGAAGGAACGGCGGCCCCGCCCACTGGTTCGTTGATCGGGATCGATCCGGAGAGCGGCGACACGACCGCCCGCTACGCCGTCTCGGCGCATCCAGGTGCGGTCACTACGGGCGCCGGTCGAGTCTGGCTGGCTGACTACCGCGATGGTGCGCTCTGGACGTTGGAGCCCAGCACGGGCGAACTGAGGCGCGTCACCTCGGTTGGCGAGCCGCGTGATGTGACGGCGCTCGGCGGCAAGATCTACGTCGTCTCGGACAGCGCGGAGGTCGTCGCGAAAGTGTTCACCGGCACGGTTGCCCGCTACGACGCGGTCACCGGAGTGCGGGAGGCCAAGGTGGATCTCTACACCTGCACCGTCGCCGCGGGACAAGGCGTCCTCTGGTCGATGGGATTCTCCGGTGACAAGAGGCTGAGCACTGACCCCGGAGAGCTTCGGATCATCCGCGACGTCACGATCCCGTACCGAGAACGTGTCTCGGTTGAGACGACTCGGATCAACCAGCGCGACCTTGCCGTGGGCTACGGGTCGGTGTGGGTGCTGGGCGACGGGATCGACCGGCGGATCTGGCGGCTCGATCGCCGCAGCGGCCGCATCCTCGCCACCATCGAGCTCCCCTTCGTTCCGCGATCGGTCGCGGCGGGCGAGGGAGGCGTCTGGGTCACGGCGCCACTCGACGACCGCGTGTTACAGATCGACCCAGAGACCAACGCCATCACGGCGACGATTCCGACAGGCCGCGGCACGAGCGGCGTCGCCACAGGAGCCGGTTCGGTGTGGGTAACGAGCACGATCGACGGCACGGTTGCACGCATCGACCCGGGCAGCGCCGAGGTCGTCGACCAGATCGACGTAGGCGGGCGGCCACGCGAGGTCGCGGTTGGCGCGGGCGGCCTGTGGGTGACCGCCGATGGGACTTGATCTCACTCGGGTCGCTGGTTTGCTGGCCGTCGCGTCGCTCGCTGTGGGCGCAGCGGGCTGCCCGGGCGGCGAGCAGCCAATGCGGATCGGCCTGCTCACGGACTGTCGCGGGATCTTTTCCAGCTACGAGGACGAAATGCTCGCCGGCGCCGAGCTGCCACTGCTCCGGCGCGGGGCCCACCTTACGGACGGGAAGCCGTCCGGAGGCGTCTCCGAGGCCCGGGTTGCCGGCCGTGACATCGAGCTGATCAGGGGGTGCACCGAAGAAAGCGAGCACACGGTCCTGGTCGAAGAGGCGCGTCGGCTCGTCGAGGACGAGGGCGTCGACGCCGTCGTCGGCGCGATCGGCGAGTCGGACTCGCTCGTGTTCCGCGAGCTAGCCCGCAAGTACCCGGAGGTGATCTTCATACCGGCCTGGTCGGGTGCCCAGGAGCTCACCCTGCGGCACCCCGCCGCGAACGTCGTATCGCTTCGACACCGACGAAGCTCAGGACGTGGCGGGGCTTGGAAGCTATGCGTACCGCGAACTGGGATGGCGCCGCGCCGCGGTCGTCGCCGACACGACACCCGTCGGGTGGCAGGAGGAAGCAGCCTTCGTTGCGGAGTTCTGCGCCCTCGGCGGGGACGTGACAGCGCGCTTCACGGCGCCGATCGACCTCGGCGACCCGAAGGTCACCCACGCTCTCCGGGGTGCCGACGGCGTCGCCGCGCTCATGTTTGGAGGGCTCTTCGCGCCTCCCGAGTTTCTGCCCGCGCTCGCCCGCAAGCTCGGCTCGCCTGAGACCCGGATGCTCGTCGGCACATATGTGCTCGAGGACTCCAACACCCTCGTGCCCATCGCCCGCGGACTCCCCGGGGTGGTCGGCGCGTCGTCCATCCCGCCGGCAAACGCAACAGCCGCGATGCGCGCTCACCGGACAGCGTTTTCGACGGCATTTCCCGGGCTGCCGCCCTCGGATGCGAGAAACACCGATCGTGCTGGCCTTCAACGACGCCATGGAGGGCCTGCTGCGCGGTCTCGAGGCCTCGGATGGCGACCTGTCGGATGGTCGTCAACGGCTGCGCGAGGAGCTCGCGCGAGTGAGCCTCGACGTTCCCTCGGGCCCTGTGCACCTCGACGGGAACCGCCAGGCGGTCCGCAACACCTACCTGAAGCGAATCGGTCCCGCGGGGGGGCGGCGGGCGTTCCAGCTCGTGCGGGTCGAGCCAGAGGTCGAGCAGACATTCGGGGGTCTCCTCTCCGATGCTCCCGCCCCCGGCCCCGGCAGCCAGCCGTGCCGAAAGGCGACCCCGCCTCCCTGGGCGGGCTAGCCGCTCGGCCCAACCGTCCAGGTGAAACGGGTCCCGCTCGAGCGCGGGCCTAGGCCTCCAGGACGAAGCCCTCCCCGGACGATCAGCGTCGGGTGGTGCGCCGAAGCGGCGAGCGCGGCGCGCGCGTGCCCGATCCCGTCGCGTCGCCAGCGGTCGGTGAGCCCGACGATGACGAGTGCCGCGTCTTGCGTGGCCGCCACGAGCCCCGCTGCCGTCGGCTCGACGAGAAGTGGCTCCGCATGCACGCCAAACGCCCTCTGGATGGCGAGGGACGCGCCGGCGAGGAGGCGGCTGGCGTCGCCACCCTCGGCGCCGGAGGAGGCGCCGGCCAGCACGAGCGGCAACTCGGTCCCTAGGGCGAACCAGGCGCCGAGCTCGACGGCTGACCAGTCATGTTCTGCCCCGGTGAAGGGGACGACGACCGCGTCGCCACCGGGCGCCCCGTCGACAAGCACAGCGACGTCGCTCGGCGCCTCCTCAGGAGCGTCAGCAGCCGGCCGTCCTCGAGCAGTCGGTCGGGCGCGTCCACGAGCACAAGCTCTGCCTCCTGCTCGGCGGCAAGCCGCGACAGATCTTTGCCGGGCGTGACGGACGTGAACGCAGCGGCACGAACGTCCACGTCGCGAGCGGTCAATTCCTCCCGACGCGTTTGCAGGTAGGTCGACGCAGCCGTGAGCTCGCTGGCACTGGCGACGGTGGACGCGAGGACGATCTCACGCGGCCCCCCGATCCTGGAGAGCGGCTCGGCGAGACGGAGGAGCGTCGCCGCACCCTCGAGCTCCAGCGCAGCCACGAGGATGATGCGCGACTCCGACGCGCTCGCGGGTCGACGCGGAGGCTCGAGATCGAGCGCCGGATCGTGCTCAAGAATCGCATGCTCGAGCTCCTGAAGGGGCGCCCCCGGCTCGATGCCGAGCTGATCGACAAGCGTCGCACGAGCCACTCGATAGGCGGCGAGTGCCTCGGCCTGGCGGCCACAGCGGTAGAGCGCCAGCATCTGCAGCGCACGCGGTCGCTCGCGGAGCGGGTACTCGGTCGCGAGCGCCTCGAGCTCGCCCACGAGCTCGGTGTGCCGTCCACACGCAAGATCGGCCACGATTCGCTGCTCAAGCGCCACGAGCCGGAGCTCGTCGAGTCGGGCGGCTGCTTGCCTCAACACTCCTTCGTCAGCGACGTCGCCCAGGGCGGGCCCGCGCCAGAGCGCAAGCGATTCCTGCAGCAGCACCGCCGCGTCCTCGGGCCGCCCTCGCTCGAGGAGCTCGGTACCGTCGGTCACAAGCCTCTCGAAGCGATGGAGATCGAGCGAGTCGTGATCCATTCGCAGCAGGTATCCCGGCTCGCGCGTCTCGATCGTCTCGCGGCCGAGTTCCTTACGGAGCTGCGAGACGTAACCCTGGACCACGTTCGCTGCGGTGTCGGGCGGGTCTTCCGCCCAGACCTCGTCGATGAGCCGCGAGCTCGAGACCACCTGACCGGACTGGAGTAGTAGGACAGCGAGCACGGCGCGAGGGCGCGCGCCCCCGAGCTTGACAGGCGCCCCGTCAGCGAGCGCCTCGAGTGGGCCGAGGACCCGGAACTCCGTGCTCACAGCCGCGACCGTAACACCGCGCCGAGTCATCAACCCGCCGGTCAGCGGTTCCCAGACGATCGGGATGGTCCCCGATGACCGATCGCGGCGACTGACGCCGGGCGCGAGCGCAGCACCCCGAAACGCCGCTCTCGCGACGTCCCGGGGTGGCGGCTCGACTTCCGCTAGCGCGCCGCGCCGTGTGGCGGGCCCGCGGGGTTTTCGATCTTCCAGATCTCCCCGGTGAGCGTGACCACGTAGGCGGTGTTCTTGATCAACTCGACCGAGCTCGGCCGGTCGAGGCCGTCGAAGACGACGCCGAAGGTGCCGTCGCCGTTTACCTTCACCAGGCTGCCGGTGTTCGGAAGCGCCCGGTGAGCCCGGAGGGCCGCCGCTGTAGTCGCCCTGGAGAGGGCGAAGAGATCGCGACCGCGGCCGGACTCGACGTCGACCAGCAGCGGGGCACCGGAGGCCAAATCGGTGGCGCTCGGTGACTTCGGCCCGAAGCTCACCACCTTGCCGTTGGCCGGATCGTGCGGGACGGGGCCGGCCTCGGACATGTAGATCGTGTTGCCCTGGGTCTCGAGCCCGGTCGGGACGATGTTGGCGAAGGCGATCATCTGGCTGACATCGCCGTCGCGGGTGACCCGATAGACGCGGTTGTGGTGTCCATCGGTGACCAGGAATCCGCCCCGGTAGGTCTCCAGCGCGTACTGGACCCCGGTTGGGATGTCGACCGGAAACCCCGGCGGATTGCTGAGCGCGAACGCGCCGATGTCGGCGACGACGGTGAAGCTGTGCGGGCCGTCGATCCGGTAGATGCCGACGACGTCGCTGCCGCCGACGTCGGGGCCGACAACGGTGACCAGCGCATAGGCGGTGCCGCCGATGAACGCGACATCGGTGGTCCCGCCGATGCCGATGATCGACTTCGGCAGACCGCTGGCGAACGTCGTGACCTCGCCGGTCCTCGGATCGACGCGCGAGATCTTGCCGGCGGCCGACTCGGTGACGTAGAGCGCGCCGCCGGGGCCGACCGTGCTGCCCGAGCCTCCCGCGAGGCCACTCACTAGTTGGCTGGCGGTGGGCGTCGGTGATGGACGGGTGGCGTTTGCTGCCGACGGCGCGATCATCGCGATCGCGGCCGCCACTGCGAGCAGCAGGATTCGTTGGGACCTCATAGGGGCCCTCCTCTCGTTTGGGTTGCTAGGTGGACGTGGGGCGGCGCGAGCGCCGCCCCACCTCGTGCCTCAGTACGCGACCTTGCCGCTCGAATGTCCGACGACGAGCGTCGATCCGGCCGCGACGGTCCCGCTGAACGTGTACTTGCCCGAGACGCCGCGGTAGTGACCGGTGCCGCCCGTGTAGCGCCCCTCGATGGCGAGCACCTGGCTGCCGTCAGGCTGCACCGTGGCTGTTCCGGTGAGGGTGTTTCGCATCGTGCCAGCGGCGAAGAAGTCCGTCTCCTTGCCCTCGAACGCGAACACGTTCGGCGCCGGCCGACCCGTGATCGTCACGCGGTCGACCACGGCGCCCGAACCCAGCGGCTTCGCCTGCAGCGTGCCGGCGATCACGGTGGTGCCTCCCGGCGCCGGATAGCCGTCACCCGTCGCGAGCGTCGCGGTTTGCACCGTGGAGGTGTACTTGTGGGTCACCTTCCCCTTCGCCTGCGCTGTCCCCGATGCGCCGAGGACGACGAGCAGAGCGATGAGTCCAATTGATTTGCGGATGGTCGGCATGTCCTTCTCCTCTCAGAAGTACAGATAGGGGTCCAGCACGCGGACCTCGGTCATCGCGTCCAGCGGCAACTCGTTGTCCGTCGCGGTTCTGCGAATCGCCTCGGGGCTGGGCCCGTCGTAGACGCAGAACGTGCGTGTCCCGTCCTCGCTCACATACGAGTGCAGCCAGGTCACGCCCTCGCGTTCGTTGCGTTGGATCACCGCACGGCAGGCGTCCGCGCCCTCCGCTCCCGCAGGAACTCCAATGCCTTGCGGGAACGTCCGTTCGACGAGATAGCGCGGCATTTCGGCCCTCCTTTCGGCCTTTCGAATGTCCCGACGACCGTAGGCGCGCGGACACGCGCCGACATCGGCAGAACCGCCTAAGTTGGCGCGCAGCGGCGCCTATTCCTGGCCCAGGCCCAGGCGCTGCGCGGCGGCGACGGCCTTGCTACGGGAGCCGACCTCCAGCTTGCGCAAGATCGCCGAGACGTGGTGGTCGACCGTCCGCGGCGAGATGACCAGGCGCTCGGCGATCTCCGCGTTGCGCAACCCCTCGGCCAGCAGCCCGAGGACCTCCACCTCGCGCGCGGTGAGGCCGGCGGGATTTGCGTCCGTATTCAGCCGCGGGCCGCGGGGCACGCGCTCGCCCAGTTCGCGCAGGCAGCGACCGACGATCGCGACGGCCGGGGCTGCGCCCAGAGAACGGAGCTGGTCGTGAGCCGTGCGCAGCGCGTCCGCTTCGCCCGAGCCCGCCAGCGCCATCGCCTCCTCGTAGGGGCAGCCAAGCCGGCGCCATTCTTTTGCGGCGCGTTTCCAGTCACCCGCCCTCTGGAGCAGGTACGGATCCGGTTCGGGATCGTCCGCCAGCGGAACCTCAACGCCCGCGCGTCCGCCCCAGTACGCGAGGGCGGCGCCATACGGGTCGCTGGGACGCAGGGGGAATCCGAGCGCCGGCTCCAGCTCAGCTGCCATCGCCTCCGGGCGACCCTCGAGCCAGGCGGCCTCCGCGCGCGCGACGGCCACGGGTCCGATCCACTGGAGCTCTTGGCGCGGCAAGGCGGATGCGTGCGCCTCGTCCAGCAGCGCCCAGGCACCTGGGTCACCCCGCCGGGCGCGTACCAGCCCCAACGCGACCAGAGCGTGGATGCGCGAGAACGGGCAGTTCTTCATCAGGGCGATCTCCGCGTGGGCTGCAGCCTCGTCCCATTGCCCACGGGCCAGCGCCAGCTTCGCCCGCCAGGAGATCAAGTAATAGCGCCACACATCGAAGTCGCGGCCATCGCAGATCTCCAGCCCGGCTCGCAGGTGGTCATCGGCGACGTCCCACCACCGCAGCCGGCCGGCGGTGCGGGCGATCACGACCTCGGCCCCGACGGCCGCGGCATGATGCCCGGCCTCCCCGGCGAGCCGGGCGGCCCGCTCGAGCTTCTCCAGCCCCTCCCGCCTGCCGTTGAACATCTCTATCCACCCGGCGGTGAGCATCGTCAGGACGGTCGCGTCCACCCGGTCGATGCCCGCCGCCAATGCTGCCGCGCGTTCCGACCACTCGCCCGCGGCCTTCGGGTCCTCGGCTGCCAACAGCAGGTGGCTGAGCTGGCAGTACGCCGCGAGCAGCTCGCCGCCGGGCGGCAGCCGCTCGAGGTCGGCGACGGCGGCGCGGGCCACCTCCAGCCCCTGCGGCAGGGATCCCGCCTGCCAGGCGAGCTGCGCCAGCCAGATGCGAGCCGCCCCCTGGCGGAGCTCGTCACCAAGCTGCTCGTAGCAGGCGAGCCCCCGACGCTGTGCAGCCTCCGCCGGCTTGAATTCCGTGACGTTGAAGAGCGCTTGGCTCATTGCGCCGAACAGGGCCGCCTGCTCCTCGAGCGGCAGCGCGTCGGCGAATCGCGCGGCCTCCTCGTAGAGGACGGCGGCCTCACGGTGGGCGCCGCGAGCGGAAGCCCGGTTGGCCGCCCGCGGGGCAATCTCCAGGATCCGAGCCGGGTCGCCGGCCCCGATCGCATGATTCGCAAGCCGGACCTCGTCCGGCTCCCCCCAGGATGGCGATTGCAGCGCCTCGAGCGCGGCGCGATGCAGCGACGCCTTGCGGTACGCACCGATTGCCGACAGCACCGCCTCCCGGGCGAGCTCATGACGGAACGACAACGCCTCACCGCTCGGCTGCAGCAGCCCGCCGGCCACCGCGTCGTCGAGCCGGTGGTCGGCGTCCGGCAGGACCTGATCGAGCACCCAGAGCTCGGCGCGGGGGCCGACCACCGCCACCGCCTCGAGCGCCTCGCGGGTCGGCGGGTCCAGCCGCGCGACGCGCGCGAGCACCGCGTCGGCGACCGTCTCGGGCATGCCGAGATCGTGGGTCAAGAGCTCCGTCACGAAGAACGGGTTGCCCCCGGTCCGACGGTAGAGCGCCTCGGCCTCCGTTCCGAACGGCTCCGCCATCTCGGCGACGGCGCTCGGCGAGAGGGGCGAGAGCTGCATCCGCCTGATCGAGCGGGTGGCACCCAGTTCTCCGACGAGTACTCGCACCGGGTGCCATGGCCCCAACTCGTCGTCTCTGTGCGAGACAACGAGGAGCAAAGCCGTGTCTTGCATCCGGTTCGCGAGTAGTCGGAGCACGTCGAGCGTGCCCTCGTCGGCCCATTGCAGGTCCTCCAGCACGAGCAGCGTCGGTCCCGAGTCACGGACCTGTTCCAGCAAGCAGTTGGCGACATCGTGCGGAGTGCCCGTCCCCCGTACGACTTTGTTCAGGGGGTCACCCAGCTCGTCAGCGAGATCCGAGAACGGGCCAAGCGGGCGGGGCGCGAGCAGTGGTTCACACCCCGCCCAGAGAGGCGGCACCCGGGAATCGCAACGCGACGCCAGCGCCCGGAGCAGGGTGGTCTTGCCGACCCCCGCCTCGCCGCCCACGAACACGGTCGCCCCCGAGCCGCCCGAGCTAACCGCGCTCCAATGGTCCTCGAGCGTCCCTAGCTCGCCCTCGCGCTCGAGCAACACACCTGGTGCTCCCGGTGCCGCTGCGGTGTCGCGGATGGACGTGGTCGCACCCCCTGGTAGTGACGATAACCGCTAGGAACGCTATCGGCCCGATTTTCACCCCCTGTACGGCCGGCCTGAGGCAGTGCGGCCGCTACTTCGCGAGCATCGCGGGCACCAGTTCCGCGAGACGGGTCCAGCTTCCCTCGAGGCGCTCCTCCCCGATGAAGAACGTCGGCGTCCCGTGGACGCCCGCCTGATCGGCGCCGGCGACGTCGGCGGAGACGCGGTCTCGGTACCGCCGCTCGCCGAGCGCAGCCTCCGCTGCGTCCGGGTCCAGATCGAGAGCGCGCGCGACGGAGCGCAGATCGTCCATGGAGAACCTCGGTCGTCCAACGAGCAGCAGCCCGTAGGCATCCCAGAACTTCCCGTTCGCGGCAGCGAACTCCGAGAGTTCAGCCGCCAGGTCGGCGCCAGGATGCAGTTCTGGATCGGGGAGGTGGCGCCAGACGAGCCTCAGCCCTGGATAGCGATCCAGAAGCGAGGCGAGCGGACGGCTTGCCACGAAGCAGAACGGGCAGCCGAAGTCCCCGTACTCGATCAGCGTGAGCTCAGGCTCCGCGGCGCCGAGGACGTGGTCTGACTCTCGGACCTGGACCAGGTCGCCCGCGCTCGGTAACGACATTTCAGGCATCGGGCCCCAGCATCGCAAAGGCGTCAACCTCGCTCACGCGTTGCCCGTTGCAGCGACCCTGGGGCGCGAAAGCTCCGGCGGGCAACGGGGCGGCCGCCTCAGCGCTTCCTCGGCAGGCGGCCGCGGATCGACGCGATCCGCGGCGATCGAGGCGACGACGCCGGCGGCGATCAACCCGCCGATGACCGCGAGCGACGCGAGGTCGCTGATTCCAACCAGGTCAGCGCCGAGGATCTTCAAGCCGACGAAACCGAGGATCAGAGCAACGGTCCTGCCGAGGTAGCGAAAGCGGCGAACGAGGATTTCGATGAGCGCCAAGAGCGCCCCCAGCCCCCGGAGAGCAAACACGTTGGCGGTCCAGGTGACTCCCGATCACGGGTCACCGACAGGGCCGCCGGGATTGAGTCGAGGGTCGGGGCGGCCACCGAGGATCCCGCAAGCCTTGGTCGGGCGCAAGGGTCGGCGAGAACGGCGGCCTTCAATGACATGGTGCGGTTTCGGTCTACGCTGACGCCATCACTTTGAGGCCAGCCGCGTGGCAGCGCAGGTCGACGGGAGGGGGAAGCTCGCGATGAATCAACCGGGCGCGAGGGCGGGAGCGCCTAATCGCATTCGGACGACCCAGTGCCTTCGGGCCACGGCGGCGACCGCACTGACGGTGCTGGCCGGAACGCTGATCTGTGGAGCCCCGGCGGCATTCGGCGCCACCGACGTCGACGCTCTGATCGCTGGTGAAGTGCGTGGTCCTGTGATCGACGAGCTCCGGGAGCACTCCCGCTTCGATGCGAGTCGTCCCGCTGGGCCGGACGGTTCGAACCTCAACCGGTTCGACCTGCTGATCGTTGATGGCGATCAAAGCTCGCGGAAGGAGCTTGAGACCCAGCCGCTGGTGCGCCAGTTCGCAGCCGACGGGGATTGGGTGCTCGTTAACGATGTAAGCCCCCGCGATCAAGCGGCTCTGCAGCGGTACACAGACTTTGACGTAACCGAAGCGGCCGGTCCCGAGCGCCGAGAGGGAGACAGTGAGGCCTTCCTTTTCCGAACCGGAATTCGGCAGGGAGTGCCGACCGTCGACATCTTCAACTCAGGGCGGCTGATGTCGAGCGATTGGCGCCGGCTCGACGGGCAGGAGCGAGCCCGCCTGAGGCGGTCCCGGGTCACTTCGCTCGCTGGGTCGGTGCTCGACGCCGTTGGCGGCACCGGGCCTGAGGGTTCAATCGGCTCGCGGGCAGCGCGCGTCGAGACCCCCGGCGAACCGTGTGGCCCGGCCCAGATGCCCAAGGAGGCGCTGCGAGTGCGTTGGAACTACAG
Source organism: uncultured Solirubrobacterales bacterium (assembly GCA_963742205.1). GTDB lineage: Bacteria > Actinomycetota > Thermoleophilia > Solirubrobacterales > 70-9 > WHSW01. The sequence continues at coordinate 19,906 of CAVUKZ010000002.1, forward strand.
CGGCTCGAACGAGGCGAAGCCGCCGAATGGCTACTGGACGAAGGACTTCTGGTTCGGCCCCAAGAGCGTGACCCCGGGGTCGCAGACCCTCTCTTGGACCATGAATCACCACTTCGACCTCTACCTCCAAAACGACGTCAACTCCACCGGCGACTATCAGGTGCTCCAGTACTGCCTGAATGGGCAGGTCACGCCGAAGAAGCCGGCGGAGAGCTTTTCTTCCACATGGACGATGTCTTCAACTTCCGCGACATGTACTTCACGAACCTGGAGCGAGCCTGGTGGACTGGGGCCGTCGGGGTTGACGTCAAGCCCCAGCTGCCGCCCGCGAGCGGCTCGTTGATCTGGGAGGCGAGCACACCACAGACCGTCAACAACCAGGGCACCTACCAGGCGGGTGGTAGCTCGCGCACCACCGGGTTCAGTTTCTCGCCCTCCGTGACCCCCGGATCGAGCAGTGCGACCTTCTCAGACTCGATTACCGTCACCGAACCGATAACCACCGCTCCCCTGACCGATTGGGGCGTCCTCAACCAGACCTCCGGGACCAACCTCAACTGGAACTTCAGTGCGCGTACCCCCTGCGGAGGCCCTGGTTTCGGGACCCTCGCTTCGTGTTTCGGAGGCGGCTCCAAAGGCGGGCCGGTGAAGCCGAACGAGATCTCTCGCACCCAGTTTCAGGTCAATGCCGCGGGCCGGTGGCGCACCAACAGCCTGGTGACCGGCAATAGCCTGCCGATCGACTACTCGGTTCCCGTGACCTTCGTCGACACCTACTGCAGGGCGCTTGTGACCAACGCGACCTTCGGCGACTTCTGCTTCACGGACGTCCCGAATGAGGGGGAGTTGCGGAACTACAAGACGGAGCGTTATCCGAAAGCTCCCGAGCCAGCCCTCGGTGGGAGCCAGCTCAAGCTCGACCCGTCCGCCGTGATCCCGGTTCCGATAGAGGACGTGAGCCTGTCGAAGAACAAAGCCGACGGATCGAAGGAAAACGACGACGGCAGCTTTGGCGAGCAGATTGAAGGGACGATCAAGCTCGCAAAACGGGCCACCAACCCAGGCGGAACCCGGATCTTTCTCATCTCGAACAGCCCCAACGCTGAGTTCGAGAGCGTCACCGGTCTGGAGAATCCCAGCGAGCCGTCCCATCAACGGCATCGCAAAGCCGCGTGTGGGGGGGAAAACGCCTGTTTCATCCCCTCGCCCCCTCCGCCCCCGGTCAAGCTCCCCGATCCCTGCGTCCAACAACTCAGCACCGAAGGACTTGGCAACCAGAAAGCAAGCTTCATCATGCCGCTCGGCTGCTCGAAAGCGAGGTTTGTCGTCAAGACGAATGACACAGGCCTCCCGTCGAGCGGCCAGACCGCGCGGATCTCGGTGTGGAACGGATACCAGAAGAGCCGCGACCTACGGGTGACCCGGCCGTAGGGTTCTGCGTGGCGCCGGGACTTAGGGTCGAGCGCCCTTCTAGACGCCGTCCGAACGAACGGCGGCACGGCAAAGGAGAGTTCGCATGAATGCACGGCGCGTGGGCGCGAGCCCGTATCGCCTCCTGGCCCTCGCCCTCGCGACGACTGTCGTTGCGACTTTCGCGCTCGCCGCCAGCGCCAATGCCTACGTCTACTGGGCGAGCCTTCCGCCCAAAGCCTTCGTTTCCAGCCCCGGGGTCGAGCGGGCCAACCTCGACGGCACGGGCGCCCAGGGCCTCATCCCCGCCGCGCAGCCGCTTTTCGGCGTCTACGGCGTGGCCGTCGACGACGCCCACGTGTACTGGACGAACCCGAGTCAAACGATCGGGCGCGCCAACCTCGACGGCACGGGCGTCGACCAGAGCTTCATCGCCGGGACCACCGGTCTAACCGGTGTCGCGGTCGACGCCGCCCACATCTACTGGGCCAGCGACGCCGGAATCGGGCGCGCCAGCCTCGACGGCACGGGTGTCGACCAGAGCTTCATCGCCAGCGCCGGCGGCCCGATCGGCCTCGCGGTCGACTCCGGGCACGTCTACTGGACCAATCGTGACCCCGGCACGATCGGGCGCGCAAACCTCGACGGCACCGCCGTCAACCAGAGCTTCATCGCCGACGCCAACAGCTTCTTTGGGCTGGCCGTCGACGCCGCGCACATCTATTGGGCGAGCGGCGACGGGATCGGGCGCGCCAACCTCGACGGTACGGCGGCCGACCTCGGCTTCATCGACGGGGTTGACCCGGTCGGGTTGGCGGTGGACGGCGCCCACGTCTACTGGACGAGCAGCGCCGCAATCGGCCGCGCCAATCTCGACGGCACCGACGTCGCCGACAAGCTCGTGGGCGTGTCTGCCACGCCCTACGGGGTGGCGGTCGACGCGCTCGGGCCGCCGCCCTCGAGCGAGTTCAGCTTCGGCAAAGCGAAGGTGAACAAGAAGCGTGGGTCGGCGAAGCTCACGGTGAAGGTGGCCGGTCCCGGAGAGCTTAAGCTCGCAAAGACTGCGAGCGTGAAGGGCCAGCACGAGCGAGCCGAGCAGTCGGGCAAGGAGACGCTGACGATCAAGCCGCGGGGCAAGGCGAAGCAGAAGCTCAACAACGGAGGCAAGGCGAAGGTGAAGGCCAAGGTGACCTTCACCCCCGACGGCGGGACCTCCGATGCCAAGAGCAAGAAGGTCAAGCTGGTGAAGCGCTAGCCAGGCGGGCCAGCGCTGGTCACTTGACGTCAGCGTTCCCGACATTCCAGCCTCGCGGTGACCCGGCACGGAGCAGTACGGCCATGCCCGAGACCTGGGCGCGACGAACCCGAGGCTGAGGGTGGGGAAACCTCTACTCGTCGGCGATCGTGAGCCGAAACACCGGATGGTCAGGGGCGATCCCCAGCAGCTCGTCGTCGGTGGCACCCGCGTCGACACCTCCAAAGAACACGCCGACCTCCCACTTCCACCGCTTCAGGTATGCGCGCAGGATCGCGGGTTTCTGATCGTCGGGGATCTCCTCCGAGGTGAACGGCTCGGCTCGAGAGCCGACGAGTAGGCGTCCCTCCTTGCGTGCACGCAGGTTGCGCACCCATTGGGTGTGCCCGCGCGGCGCCACCAGGTAGCGCGTGCCGTCGAGGGTCAGCGGGTTGACCGGTGTTCGCCGCGGTTCGCCCGACTTTCGCCCGCGAACCTCGAGTATCCGCGAGCCGGCGACGCTCAACCCAAGCCTGGTCAGGCCCGCCACCGCGGGGTTGAAGACGTGGGCGGTGAACCAACCCGGCCGTTGATAGCGGGGAGAATTCGTGTTCTCCATTCTGCCTCGCCGACCTTACGCGCGCTACTCGCCCGCCGCAGGCAGCGTGGCGAGGATGCGAGGGCCGGCGCCCTAACCGAGAGCACGGCTGAGCGGCCCGATCAGTCCGGTCTCATCTGCAACTCGTCAGCGCCGTAGGCCGCGTGGTAGAGGCGTCCCTCGGGGTGGCCCCCGTCCGGCGCGTGCAGCTCCTTGCGCACGCGCTCGTAGTCCTCCTTGGTCATGTTCTGCGCGGTGATGTGCACGGCGACTGCCACCGGGACGACCCTATAACGCCACCGAGAGCGTTGGTTGCGCGCGTGTAAAGCTGCGATCGCCACACGCGCAACGCCAATACCCCTGAAGGAGATACCCGTGACCGAGCAGACGCCGAACATCGACTTCGAAAACTTGCCCGCGCCGAGCGAGGGCTTCCTCGTCACGCAGTTCCTCACCGTGCGCAGCGTCGCTCGGTCCCGTGCCTTCTACTCGGACGTGCTCGGCGGCCAGGTCGTGATGGAGGAGAACCCGTGCATGGTCAAGCTCGCCAACTCGTGGGTGATCATGAACCCGGGCGGTGGCCCCACCCCCGACAAGCCGGACATCTCGGTCGTCGACTACGAGTTCGACAACACGTTGTCCGCCTTCATGAACCTGCGCGTAGCCGACATCCATGCGTGCTACGACGCGTGGAGCTCGAGAGGGGCCGAGTTCGTGACGCCCCCGATGGATCGCGGTGCTGAGATTCGCTGTTACATGCGAGATCCCGACGGCTACCTCATCGAGGTCGGCCAGTCCACGGGGCTGCTCAAGGGCGAACTCGCCAAGAAGCGGCCTGAGGATCTGCCGGGTTAGCCGGTACTCACGCGGTCGCCGGCACGCGAAGCTAGCCTTGGTCTGACTGCACGACGTCTCCTGTGTAATCCACGTGCACAGCACGTACTCCGACGGGACCGCGACCGTCCACGAGCTGCTCGCCGCCGCCCGCGAGTCAGCCGTCGACGTGGTGCTGCTCACCGATCACGACACGCTCGCCGCGCGGCGCGAGGGCTGGGAGGGTCATCACGACGGCGTCCTCCTGATCGCCGGGCTGGAGGTGAGCCCGAAGCAGGGGCACTACCTCGCCTTCGGCGTCGAACAGGAGATCCCGCACGAGGGACGTTCGCCCCGCCAGATCGCGGAGGCGGTGCGCGCCATGGGCGGCGTCGGCTTTGCCGCGCACCCGTTCTCCAACGGCGGCAGCATGCTCGTGCCATCACTTGCGCGCCGGATCGTCCTCCCGCAGGGTTGGCCCGCCCTCGACGAGCAGGGCGGCATGGACGGAGTCGAGCTCTGGAGCGTGCTGACCGACGCCGCCGAGGCGTGGCGCACGCCAGCGGAGGCCGTGCGGTGGCTGCGGCAGCCGGAGAGTGCGGTCGCACAGGGGCCTCCCGCCCATCATCTCGAGCTCTGGGACCGCCTCTCGGCGCGCCGGCGCGTCCCCGCGATCGGCGGACTCGACGACCACCAGAACGGGATCCGCTTCAGGGGCACGGTTCGATCGCCGGTCGCACACCGTCGCACCTTCAGGCTGTTGCGCACCCACCTCCTTTGCGACCGGCCCGTCTCCGGCGACCTCGACGCCGATCGCGCCTCGATCCTCGCGGCGCTGCGCGCCGGCGCGGCCTGGCTTCATTGCCCGTTCGTGGCTCCGGCTGAGGGTGCGCGGCTCTGGGCGGAGTGCGGGGACGGCGACACCGTCGCGATGGGGGCCGAGACGCCGGCCCGCGAGGCGGTCCTTCGGCTGCGGCTTCCGAGCGCCGCGGAGGTCAAGGTCCTCCGCGACGGTCACGTGATCGACGAGAGTCGCTCGGCGAGCCTAGATCTCGCGATCGCCAACCCCGGCGTCTACCGTGTCGAGGCAAGGCTTGACGGGCGGCTCTGGCTGCTCTCCAATCCGATCCATCTGCGCTGATCGGCCGGGCGCTACGCCTGACAGAGCATTCGTAAGGAGGGCGGGACTGGCGGTGGGCGGAGGACCGGCGGGCGTGCGGCCCTCCGCCCGTAACGCTCAGTCGAGCAGGTGATCGAGGATGCGGCCCATGACCGCGTCGCGCTCGGCCTGCGTCGAGATGCCCTCGAACCCGAAGCCCATGAACAGCGAGTTCGGGGTCGTGATCGAGGCGCCGACCGGGAATCCCGAGGCGTTCGTGGGCATCCAGTTGTTCGCGTTCGGGCCGCTGCCCTCCGGCGGGCCGGTGGCCTCCCAACCGTCGAGGCCCGTCTCGAACGACGTGCTCGTGCCATCCGGCAGCGTCACGTCGTCGACGAACACGCCCAGGTTCTGGGTCGACCAGTCGCTGATGTAGGCGATCGAGATCTCGACGGTTTCTCCGGCGTAATCGTCGAGGTTGATCGACCACTGCTGCCAGCCGCCCGAGTTGCCCGAGGCCGCGTTCCATTCGCCGCCCTGGTCGCCCGTGGGCGAGCACGTGCCGTCCGCGTTGACGGTCTGGTAGCGGAGCAGATGCGGGTGCAGCTCCTCGCCCCAGCCCTCGGGACAGCTCTCGCCTGTGTTCTGTGAGGTGTGGTCGTTCGCGTCCGGCAGGGTCGTCCAGTCGTCCCCGCCGGCGGTCCGGGCCTCAACCGTCAGGAAGTCCCAATCGGCCTCGGTGTCATAGGACGTCCAGAACGTCAGGTCACCGCCCGAATCCGGCACGGCGATCTCGCGCGTCAGCCGCTTGTAGGAGACGTCGGCGATCTGCGAGTACACGTACTGCTGGCCGGTGTGCGGGTCGAACGGACCGCCCGGCTTGTCATAGCGGCTCGACGGCCAGCTCTCGAACTGCGGGAACTCGTCCGGTGGCAGGATCCCGCTCGTCGCGATCGACGATGAGGCGCTGTTCTGGTTGTCGGCGCTGCCCGCGCCGTTGAGTCCCCAAGCGAGCGACGCGAACGGGTCGTCGACGCCGTTGACGTCGAACGCCTCGCCGGTGTCCGGGTCGATCCCGTCACCGCCAACCTGCAGATAGCCGCCGAAGTAGTACTGCAGCACGTCGTTGACCCCGTCGCCGGAACCGCGCAGGGCCAGGCAGCGGCGCGGGTCGATCCCGCCCGGAAGCGGGTTGCACGCGATCTCGCCCTTGGGGTCGTAGAGCTGCGTGCCGACGCCTCCCGCGCCCGTGAACTGCTGGCCGGCCCGGTTGCCGGTGTAGGCGACCTCACCGCCCTCGTTCATGTAGGCCCGGAACTCGAGCATCTCGTCGAGCGCCAAGCGGTCGGCGTTGCCTGCGCCCAATCCGGCCTGGCGCGTGACGACGTCGTCGCCCGTGTACCAGATCACCCCGTCGTAGTGACTGAGCACGCCGAGGTCATCGGGCGCCGTGCGATCGCGGGCGTCGACGTCGTAGACGTCGGCGTCGACCCCGTTGGCCGCGAGGGCGTCGAGGTAGTAGTCGAGGTAGTGCGGGCCCGGCGCCTGGGCCGGCGAGGCGCCCGTGTAGTCCTCGGCCGCCACCACCAGCACATCGTTGCCGGTCTCCGAGACGGCCTGGTAGGTGAAGTGGTCGCTCTCCGCGCCACCGCCCTCGAACCAGACCTCGACCGAGTCACCGGGGTCGGTGCCGGTGACCATGCCGCGCAGCTGCCGGTAGTAGACGTCGGCCGGGTCGTAGCGCTCGCCGCCGTTCCACTCGCTCGTCGGTGCGCTCTGCGCCGGCCCCTCGTTGATGCTGTACCGAAGCGTCACCTCACCGAGGCTGCGCTTGGCCAGCACCTGGACCGGCTGCGGGTCGCCGTAGGAGTAGTCGAACGTGAAGTTCGCGCCGGGGATTCCGTCCTTGTACGGATCCTCGCTCTTCAGGTAGAACGGCTTGGTCTCGATCCCGGTCACCGTCTCGGGATCGTCGGGATCGCTGGCCGACTCGGCGACCGAACGGGCGAACGGCAGGTTGCGCTCGAACTCCTCCTGGACGAGCTGCTCGTTGTCGGGGAACACGAAGCCACAGCCGTCGCAGCCCTCCGAGAGCTCCGGCGTCCAGGCGAGCGTTCCGTCGGACGCATGCGCGTAGTCGGTCGTCTCCCCGTTGGTGACGTAGAGGACGTCCGAGCTCAGCCCCGGGTGGAAGTCCTCGATCGCCGGGTCGTCGAGGTTGCCGGACATCGCGTAGTAGATCGGGTCGTCGGCTGTCGGCGTCGCGATCTGCCAGCCCTCGGCGTAGAGCAGCCACTGCCCGTTCGAGTGGTAGTTGACCTGGAACGCGAACCCGATCCGATCGAGCAGGCCCTTCATGGCCGCGGTTTCCGGCTCCGAGACCGGGCTCTCACCGCGGTAGGTGTCGCTCGAGAGGACCGACGAGGAGCCCTCCTGGTCGTACTTGAAGTGGTTCGGGAAGTTGCGGTTCAGGTCGACGCCGTCGCCGACCGTGATCTGGTCGTCGCCGTTGTTGTCGCGCAGGTTCTTGCGCCACAGCCGCTCATGGTCGAACGTGTACTGGTAGCCGTCGGGGTTGGCGACCGGCACGAACCACAGCTCCGTCGTCTTGAGCAGGCGCTTGATGTTCTTGTCGTTGGCCCGCCAGCGATCGATGTACCAGTTCATCAGTCGGCGGTCGACCTCGCCGGCGATCCACTCCCGCGCGTGCTGGGTGGCGCTGTAAAGGACCGCCGGCCGGCTGCCGTCGGGCTTGCCGCGCGCGCCCTGAGTCAGCTTGATCGCGAGGATGTCGCGCCCCTGGATCGTGTCGCCGATGTCGACGAGCTTGGCGATCTGCGGGTTGCGGCGCGCGATTTCGCGCATCTGATCCTCGAAGCCCCCTGGCTCGTCCCAGGAGCGCCAGACCTGGAAGCCGCCGGCCGCCTGCGCGGCGGCGAACTGTCGGACGGTCTTACCACCCTTGACTCGGGTCAGCGTCGTCTTGATGCCTTCCCGCGCGAGCTTCGCCCGCTGCTGTGGGGTTGCCACCAGGTCGACCGCGACTCCGCCGCTGACCTGCCGCTGATCGGTGACGTCGAAGCCCTCCTGGGCCAGCGCGGCGACCTCGTCGGCCTGCACGACAGCGGTGTAGGCGTCGAGCTGCTGAGCGCCCCTCTGTCCGCCGGCGGCCGCTCCCGCCGAGGTCGCGAATCCACTTAGGACAATCAAGGCGGCGACCAACGTCGCGATCGACAGCCGGCCCGCGAGACGCTTCCTCATCCGATCCTCCCTGTCCGCTACTTCCCCCTTGCTTGGACGACGGCGAAGCGGCCAGGCGTGGCTCTCCGCCAACTACCCCCTACCACAGCTACGACGGTTCCAAACCAAACCGCGGATCTGCCGGGCTAGGACGGCGAACCGGCTCCCGCGGGCGCAGCGGCTCAATCCGAATCTGCCTCGTCCCACTTCGCAGTCGAGAGCCCGGGAATCTCCCAGGGCAGGTTCATGACCTCGAACTCACCGGCGATCGCAATCGCGTCGACATACTCGATCTCGGCGCAGCGCAGCTGGTCGGCAGTCACGGGGTTTGGGGCCGACCCATACGCCCGCCGCGCATCGTCGAGAACCTCGTCGGCGACCCGATAGCCGTTCCACGCCGCTCGCTGGGCGCGCTTCGTGGGACGTTCACGGACCCAGGCGGAAACCGCAGCGATTGGGCTCACGCCCGCAACCGCCGCTTACCGGCCAGCGTCCAACCCGCGGCTCTCAAGGGCCGCTGCACCCGAGACTGGTCGCGTTCACGCCAATTCCCCTCTCTCGGTGCCCGGCGCGGACATCGGAGGCGGCAGCGCCAGTCGAGCTGGACGTACGAGCAAGGATTAGGGCTTTTCAGCCATAGACAGTCTGAGTTGGACGGCGGATAGTGGTTGAAGTGCAATCAACGACTGGAGCGCCATGAACTCATCGCAGAACAAGCCGATCCTCGTCCTCGGCGGCACGGGCAAGTCCGGGCGCCGCGTAGTCGAGCGCCTGCTGGCCGCAGGGCGGCCGGTGCGCGTCGGATCGCGCGCCGGAACCCCACCCTTCGACTGGGATGAGGGTGAGACCTGGGCGCCGGCCCTGGATGGCGTCGCGTCCGTGTACTTGAGCTACTACCCGGACGTCGCGATCCCCGGCGCGGTTGAGGCGACGCGGGAGTTCGCCGAGCTCGCGCTGAGCAAGGGCGTGACGAGAGTGGTGCTGCTCTCGGGCCGCGGCGAGCCAGAGGCGGAGCGCGCCGAGCGAGCCGTTCGCGACACGGGCGCCGAGCTGACAGTGCTGCGGTCCACGTGGTTCATGCAGAACTTCAGCGAGGACTTCCTGGTCGACCATGTGCTGAGCGGCCAGATCCGGTGGCCGGCCGGCGACAGCCCGATCCCGTACCTGGACGTCGAGGACATCGCCGACGTCGCGGTCGCGGCGCTCACCGACGACCGCCACATCGGAGAGCTCTACGAGCTCACGGGGCCCCGGTCGCTCACACACACGGCGGTGGCAGCGGAGATCTCCGAGGCCACCGGCCGCGAGATCGAGTACGTCTCCATCAGCTTCGAACAATTCGCCGCCGAGGCTGCCGAGCAGGGCCTCCCCTCGGAGGTGATCGAGCTGCTCACGCACCTGCTCGGCGAGCTTCTCGACGGCCGCAACGCGGCGACCACCGACGGCGTCCGGCGAGCGCTCGGGCGCGACGCGCGTGACTTCGCCGACTTCGCCCGCACGGTGGCGGCGAACGGGGCCTGGGATCCCGCGCCGGTGAGCGCCTGAGTGCGCGCCCGGTTCAGCCGGGAGTCCTGGGATGATCGCGCCGTGACGCCCGCTGAGTCTCGAAGCGAGCCAAACGAGGCGACCGCCTGGCGCGGTGGGCGCAATGAGGGTCTCGCCGTCTTTCTGATCGCGCTGGGTTCCGCCTGGAGCGTCGGCAACGTCGGCGCGGTGGTCGGCGTCCTGGGCCACGAATTCGACCTCTCCTTGGCGACGATCGGTGTGCTGTCCGGCACGCTGCTGCTCGGATTCTCGGTGGCGGGGACCGTGCTGACGCCGTTGATCGCCGAGGGTCTCACGATCGTGCGCACGGTCATCCTTGGGGCCGCTCTCTGCACGCTCGGCAATGTGATCTTCGCCGTGTCGCCGGGTTTCGCTGGCCTGGTGATCGGACGCGCGGTGGCTGGGTTCGGCGTCGGGATTGCAATCGTGGCAGGGCCCGTCCTCGCCAGGGCCACCGGCGGTGTCGAGCGCGTGGGCCTCTTCGGCGCTGCGGTTCAACTCGGGATCGCCGGCGGGCTGGGGGTCGGCGCGATTCTCGGTGACCTGGATGTCGACTGGCGCCTCACGTTCCTGCTCTCCGCTTTGGTGGCGGTGTCGCCGGTCCCGTTCCTGATCGGGCGCACCGGGCCGACGTACGTGCGTCAGGCCGGCGGCGGATTTCTCAGGCTCGCGGTGCGCAGCTCGCGGATCTGGCGGCTTGGCGCGCTCTTCATCGCGCTCTTCACGGTGCCATTGACGCTCGGCTCCTGGCTCGTCCATTACCTGAGCGTCGACAACGGACTCGCCGCGGGGATCGCGGGCGTGCTCAGCTTCGTGATGTTCGGCGTCTCGGCCGCCGCCCGCGAGGAGGGTGGCAAGCTCGCGCGACGCGGCGTGAGCCCGGTGCTCCTGGTCGGGGTCGCCCCGCTCCTGGCCACCGTGGGCCTCGCGATCCTCGCGCTCGACGACTCGCTCGGGTTCGCGCTCGTCGCGGTCGTCGCAGCGGGGATCGGTTTCGCCGTCCCGTACGGACTCGCGATCGTGCAGGCGCAGGGTCTATATCCCGCCGACCCGACCAAGCCCGTGGCCCTCGTGAGCCTGGTCGGCACGGCGCTCTGTGTGCCGCTGGTCCCGGTGATGGGCTCGCTGCTCGACGAGGGCTACGGCACCGAGGTCTTCCTCGCTCTCGCTGCCGCGGTGGCCCTTGCCGGGATCCTCAACCTCCGCCCGGTCGAGGGCTCGCTTGAGCCGGAGGCCTAGGCGGTCTGGACGCATAAGACGCAGCAGTCGGTACCCCAGGCCTCAGCGACGGCGCAGCTTGAAGCGGAGCGCCGAGACGGCGGCATCATCGTCGACCATGCGGCTGTAGGCGCAGACGACGATGTCGCGCACCTTCCGGCTGGTCTGGAACGCAAGCCCGGTGCTGAACCGTCCGTGATAGCCCTCGGGCAGGCCCTGTGCGATCCGGGCGGTGCCCAGGTTGATCTGGTTCTGAAGCGCCTCGGCGAAGGAGCGGGGGCAGGTCGGAAGGACCTTCCCGTTCTGGGCAAACGCGTCGAGTTGGTAGGCCAGGTACTCGCCGCTGCCCGGGTAGCCGATCTCGAACGGATCATTCGAGCCGCTCACGACGACCTTCACGACCTTGCCCGCGCGTGGGTGGCCGACGAGATCGATCGCGAGGGTGCTGTTCGGGTACGACGGCGCCGGGGCGAAGACGGAGGGCTTGCCGGCGGCCGCCCCGAACGCCGTCGTGGAATGAAGCACGAGGAGGACCGCCACGGCGCCCGTTGCAAGCACGCCGCTGATGGTTCGCCTTGCGCTCGATCTCGGTGCCGGGGCGACACCTTGGCGCCGCCTCTCCCTCCGGGAGGCACCGGCCCGGGCCGCGTCGTCGAGCGCGGCCGCTGTCAGTGCCCTCGCGTTCGTGCCGGCGTGGCGGACGGCGATGTAGCCTCGCCGACGGCCTTACGCAACCGGGAAGTGATCAACACAAAGTGCGCGCGATGGCAGTCAGGTCCGAGAGCCGCATAGCGATCGCCAGCAGCGTCCCTGAAGTGTGGGCATATGTCTGCGATGTCGGACGCTGGCCGGAGTGGGCGCCAACGGTTCGCGAATGTTGGGTTGACGGAGGAACTCCGCTTCAGCCCGGCTCACGGGTGGAGCAGCGGGCGAAGGGGATATTTGGGTCCACTCACTACCGGGCGCAGAGCGTGACCGCCGTCGAGGCGCCCCGCCGCTTGGCGTTCGCCGGGACGATGGGCACTTCTGCGGCGCGCTGGGGAATGGAGCTCGAGCCGATCGACGATAGGCAGACCGAGGCCAAGATGTGGGTTGAGGTCGACCCCGAGGGCGTGATGCGCGCGATCCCCGGCCGCGTGCTCGAAGGCAGGATTCGGGGCGTAATGGATCGCGAGATGGCGGCGATCAAGGCTGCGGTCGAGTCCGCTACGCCGGGCGGCAGAGAGAAGTGAGCCAGATCGACAGTACGCGAGAGCACCTGATCGAGACATACCGTAAGAAGGCGAAGCATTACGACATCACCTCCCGGTTGTACCCCGTGCCCGGCTACCCCCAGCGGGCCCAGCGCCTCCGGGCCGCACAAGCACTCGGGCTTCGTCCGGGTGACAGCGTGGTCGAGATCGCCTGCGGCACCGGTCTGAACTTCTCGCTGATCGAGCGAGCGATCGGTCCCGACGGCCGGCTCGTTGGTGTCGATCTGACCGACGCGATGCTCGCCCAGGCCCAGCATCGGATCGAGACCAACGGCTGGAGCAATATCAGCCTCGTGCAAGCCGACGCGGCCGAGTTCGACTTCCCAACCGAGGTCGACGCGATCCTGTCTACATACGCCCTGTCGCACGTGCCTGAATGCGGAGATGTCATCGCCCACGGCGCCGCGGCCCTCTCCCGCGGTGGGCGCTGGGTCGTGCTGGATCTCAAGGTTCCCGACAACGCGCCTCGGCGGCTAGCGCAGCTTGGAATCGCACTTGTGCGGCCGTTCGGCTCCATAGACGAGTGGATCGCGCGCCGTCCGTGGGAGGCGATTCGCGCAGCTATGCGGGATACGTCTGGCCGATCTCTCCTGGACCGAGTTGTGCTTCGGGACCGCATTCCTCGCTGCCGGGTCCCGCGGCTCCAGGACCGGGAACCACCGCACGCGGAAGAGCCATGAAGCAGGACGATCGCGCTCCTTTCGTCCAGGGCCTCCGGCCAGGGCGCATGTCGGCGTACTCTCCCGGCGAGTTCGTCGAGCAGGAGAGCTTCATGCGCGCCAGCGAGATTCTCGCGCTGGCGCATCAGGCCGGGATCGCACCCGGGATCTCCGTGCTGGACCTGTGCTGCGGAGTTGCGGGTCCCGGACGATTCATCACCCGGGAGCTGGGTTGTACCTATCTGGGGGTGGACGTCAGCTCGAGCGCCATTGGCATTGCGCGTGAGAGATGTGGCGACCTTCCCTGCCGCTTCGAGGTTTCGCGGATCCCCCCAATCCCGCCCGGCCTGTTCGACGTGGTCCTTCTGTTCGAGACCATGCTCGCCTTCCCCGAAAAGGAAACGCTGCTCGAGGAGATATCCGGAGCCCTCAAGCCCGGCGGGCGGTTCGCCTTCACGATGGAGGAGGGCCTGCCCCTCACGGAGGCAGAGCGAGAGAGCATGCCCGACGCCGACACCGTCTGGCTCACCCCGCTGCACGAGATGCTCACCAGCTTGGAGCGGGTCGGGCTGGTTGTCCGCTGGCGGGATGACTGCAGTCGGTCTCATCGTGCCGTGGCGGATTCGTTGACCGACGCGTTCGGCGCCGATGCTGCCGACATTGCCGGGCAGATCGGCCCCCGGGCACTCGATGAGCTGCTCGCCGCCCACCGGCTCTGGAGCAACTGGCTGCGGAAAGGACGGGTCCGCAAGTTCGCTTTCGTTGCGGAGAAGACCGAGACGCCGCGCACCTCAACGGCGAATGCCGTGGCAACGTGAGGCCCGCGCAGGGCCAAGCACACGCATTCTGGCTGCGCGCGCCGGGCTGCGGCGAGATCCGGTCGGTCACGCTGCCCGAGCCGGGGCCAGACGACGTCATGGTGCGCACCCTGCGGTCGGGCGTCAGCCGCGGAACCGAGACGTTGGTGTTCCGAGGCGGGGTGCCGGCGGGCCAGTACGCCGCCATGCGGGCGCCGTTCCAGGAGGGGGACTTCCCGGGGCCGGTCAAGTACGGCTACCTCAGCGTCGGCACTGTCGAGGAGGGGCCGCCGAAGCTGCGCGGCCGCACGGTCTTCTGCCTGTACCCGCACCAGACTGCCTACGTGGTGCCGGCCGCCGCGGTGGTCGTCGTGCCCGAGGACGTGCCGCCCGCCCGTGCCGTGCTCGCGGGCACCGTCGAGACCGCCGTCAACGCCCTCTGGGACGTCGCACCACGGCTCGGCGACCGGGTCACCGTCGTCGGCGCCGGCATGGTGGGCTGCTGCGTCGCACGCGTCCTGCGTCGGTTCCCGGCGGTGCAGGTCACGCTCGTGGACGTCGATGCCGGGCCGGGCCGACGTCGCGGCCGCGCTCGGCGTCGACTTCGCCCTGCCGGCCGACGCCGCCGACGGTCGCGACCTGGTCGTGCACGCAAGCGGGACTTCCGCCGGGCTCCAGCGTTCGCTCGACCTGCTCGCGCCCGAGGGCACCGTCATCGAGCTCAGCTGGTACGGCGACAGCGAGGTACAGCTTTCGCTGGGTGGCGCGTTCCACTCGGGTCGCCTCAGCATCCGCGCGAGTCAGGTCGGAACGCTCTCACCGGCCCGCAGCGGGCGTCGCACGACGACCGACCGGCTGGCGCTTGCACTCGACCTGCTGCGCGACGCTGCCTTCGACGCACTCGTCACCGGTCAGTCCCGCTTCGGCGAGCTGCCCGACGTGATGGCCCGGCTTGCCGCAGGGAGCCTGCCGGCGCTCTGCCACACAATCACGTACGACGGGGAATAGATCGTGTTCAGCGTGACCGTCCGCGATCAAATGATGATCGCCCACAGCTTTCGCGGCGACGTGTTCGGGCCCGCGCAGCGCCTGCACGGCGCGACGTACGTCGTCGACGCCACGTTCCGGCGGAAGGCCCTCGACGCCGACGACATCGTGGTTGACATCGCTCGAGCGGCCGAGGAGCTGCACGCGGTGCTGGCCGAGCTCACCCACCGCAACCTCGACGACGAGGCCGCATTCGCGGGCATGAACACCTCCACCGAGGCGCTCGCCCGGGTGGTCGCAGATCGACTCGCAGAAAGGGTGCACGCCGGCGCCCTGGGTGACACCGCTCGGGAGCTCGAGGGGCTGGTCGTCACGCTGCATGAGTCGCACATCGCCTGGGCGAGCTATGAGCGATCGCTGTGACGGCGGTGCATTTCGTCGTACCCGACGGCATCGACGATCCGGCCCGGGCGAGCGGAGGCAACGCCTATGACCGCCATCTCTGCCGCGGGCTCACCTCGGTCGGCTGGTTGGTGCACGAGCACGCCGTGGCCGGCTCCTGGCCGGCGCCCGACGCGGCGTCGCTCGCCGCCCTCGATGGCGTCGTCCGGCGGATCCCCGACGACGCCGTCGTTCTGCTCGACGGGTTGGTCGCCTCGACGGCCTCCGAGGTGGTGGTGCCGCAGGCGCGCCGGTTGCGCTTGGTCGTGCTCGTCCACATGGCGCTGGGCCATCGGCCGGCAGACGGCGTGGCCGGCGATGTCCGGGTGCGGGAACGCGCGATGCTCTCGGTCGCCGCTGCCGTCGTCACGACCAGCGCCTGGACTCGGCGCCGGCTGCTGGAGCTGTACGCGTTGCCCGGCCACCGGGTGCACGTCGCCGAGCCGGGCGTCGACGCCGCCGACCTCGCAACCGGCACCGCGGCCGGCGGGGCGCTGCTCTGCGTCGCGGCGGTGACCTCCGAGAAGGGCCACGACGTGCTGCTCGACGCGCTGGCAAGCGTGACGGACCTGTCCTGGCAGTGCGTGTGCGTGGGTAGCCTGGACCGCGCCCCGGCGTTCGTCGAGGGTCTCCGTCGCCGCTCCGTGGACGGTGGGCTGGTCGACCGCGTGTGCTTCCCGGGGCCACGGACCGGAGCCGATCTCGACCGCAGCTACGCCGCCGCGGACCTGATGGTGCTGGCGTCGCGCGCCGAGGCGTACGGCATGGTCGTCATCGAGGCTCTGGCCCGCGGACTGCCGATCGTCGCAGCCGACGTCGGCGGGGTGACGGAGGCCCTCGGTCACGCCGACGGGATCCGGCCGGGGCTGCTGGTCCCGCCCGACGACCCTGCCGCCCTCGGGGCCGCGCTCAGGGCGTGGCTCGGCGACCCCGAGCTGAGAGGACGGTTGCGGCGGGCGGCCCGCGAGCGGCGCGAGTCGCTCCCCGGGTGGTCGACCACCACGTCCGTGATCGCAGGTGTCCTGGCCGGAGCGTCGCGATGACCGTCGAGGGCATCCGGGTCAGCCGGAGATGGCTCGCCCTCCGCGAGCCCGCTGACGCCGCGGCCCGTGCCCCCGACCTCGTCGAGAGCCTGCGTCCACACCACGCGGAAACCGGCCCCCGGGTGATCCACGACCTCGGCTGCGGCACCGGGGCGATGGGCCGCTGGCTCGCACCACTGCTGCCCGGGCCGCAGCACTGGGTCGTGCACGACCGGGACGCAGACCTGCTGGAGGTCGCCGCGGCCGACCTCCCCGGCCCGGCCGCCGACGGGGCCGCGGTCACCGTGGAGGTGAGGCAGTCCGACATCACCCGGCTGCACCCCGGCGATCTCACCGGCGCAACCCTCATCACCGCCTCGGCGCTGCTGGACATGCTGACCGAGGACGAGTTGGCGAGGCTGGTCACCGTCTGCGCCGGCGCAGGGTGTCCCGCGCTGCTGACCCTGTCCGTCGTCGGTGGCGTCCACCTGATCCCGGCGGATCCACTGGACCGCCGCGTCGCCGCCGCCTTTGATGCCCACCAACGCCGCACGACGGAAGGAGCTCGCCTACTCGGCCCGGACGCCGTCGCGGTGGCCCTGGATCAGTTCCGCCGACTGGGGGCGGAGGTCCTTGTCCGGCCCAGCCCCTGGCGACTCGGCGCCTTGCAGGCGGACCTGGTGGCGGAGTGGTTCACCGGGTGGGTGGGTGCGGCGTGCGAGCAGCAGCCCGAGCTTGCCGCCGAGACCGAGGACTACACGCGCCGGCGTCTGGCGGAGGCAACAGCCGGGCAGCTTGCGGTCACCGTGAACCACGCCGACCTGCTGATCCTGCCTGACGACCCGCCGTCGGAGCGGGGCGTGGCATCGTCTCCTCGGTCAGTCGGTCCGGAACCGCGGCGAGAGCGCGTAGCGCAGCAGCACCACGTCGCCGATCTGGCGGACCTCGGCGAGCGTCGCCCGCCGGTCGGGGCTCCAGGGGAAGCGGCCGTCGCTCACGAACCGTGGGGCCCGGGAGTCGCCGACGAAGAAGGGAGCAACCACCAGCTGCAGCTCGTCGGCGAGGTCGTCGGTCAGGAACTGGGTGTGCACCGTGCCGCCGCCCTCGACCATCAGCCGCCGCACGCCGCGGGCGCCGAGGTCCTCGCTGATCCTGCGCATCTCCACCGGCTGGCCAGCGTCGACCACGGTCGCCACCGGTCCGAGCCGCGAGCGGGCGTCGACCAGTCGCGGGCTCGCGCAATAGACGAGCTTCTCGGTGTCGCCCGTGGTGAAGAAGTCGGAGCACGCGTCCAACTCCACCCGCTCGGTCACGGTGATCTTGATCGGCGATGGCGCAAGCCCACGAGCCGTCCGCTCGTCGCGGCGGGCCTGCGAGCGCACCAGCAGGCGCGGGTTGTCGTTTCGCACGGTGGCCGCGCCCACCAGGATCGCGTCGCAGGAGGCGCGCACGGCGTCGACCCGGTCGAAGTCTGCGTCGTTGGACAACTCGAGGCGCCGCGGCGTTGCGCTGTCGAGATAGCCGTCGATCGACAGAGCGCAGCTCAAGAGGGTGTATGGACGGTCAAGCATGTGCAGCCTGCTCCGGGAGCGGCGGTTCGGCCTGTTCCGGAGGCCGGATACGACGGAACCATGAAACCACGAGGAGGGCGGCACCCGGCAGGCTGGCGACGAGCACCATGATGCCGTAGGCGACTGCGGTGGCGACCCCTTGTTCCGCACCCAGGCCGGCGGCGCCGAACGCCCATGCCGCCGCGCCCTCGCGCGGGCCCCAGCCACCGACGCTGGGCAGCACCATGGCCAGCATCACGAGCAGCGCCAGCGGCAGCATTTGGGACGTTGGCGCCGTGATGCCCGCCGTCCGCGCGGCGATCAGGAAGGTGACCGCGTGGCCGCAGACGACCAGCGCAGATGTGAGCGCGATGCCCAGCCACGCTCTCCTGGCGAGCAGCCCATCGCGGAGGTCGCCGGCCACTGCGCTTCGGACCCGCGCCCACGCCGACCGGCCGCCACCGGGTCGCGCCCGGGCCACGAGCAGGACGCCAAATACCGCCACGACGACGGCGATCGTCACCAGCGGCATGGATGAGCGCACGGGTGACGGCAGCACGAGGAGAACGGCCACGGTCAGTACGGCCTGCACGACCTGCCCGGCGAAGCGTTCCCAGGCGACGGCCCGTAACGCGCGCCCAACATCGCTCGCGTCGCGACCGTGGCTGATCCCGCGGTGGACGTCGCCCACGATCCCGCCGGGCAGCGTGACGTTGAGGAATACCGCCTGGTAGTAGGCGGCCACGGCGGCCGGCAGGGAGAGCCGGACACCGAGGCCGCGGGCGACGATCGTCCATCGCCACGCAGCGCAGACGGTGGTGAGGAGGAAGACGCCCGCCGCGGCCAGAAGAGCACGGCCGTCGACCGTGCGGACGCCGTCGAGGAACGGGCTCGCGCCGAAGTGCCAGACCAGGACGGTGACCGTCACGGCGGACCCCACGGAGCGGCCCCAGGCCCAAAGAGAGCCGCGAAGACCCCTCGGGATCATCGGCCGTCTCGCGCACGCGAGCCGAACGCGCTCAGGAAGCGGTCACGGAAGGCGCTCATCGGCCAGACCGGGGCTTGCGGGAGGGGCCGCAGGCCGTCGTTCCAGCCCCACCCGGCGATCCGGTCCAGCACCGCGGGGTCGTGGGCAATAACCGAGATCGGCACGTCGTGACTCGGGGACAGCCCGGTGACGACCGTGGAGGGCTGATGGTCGCCCAGGACGACGAGCACGAGATTGGGGTCCCCGTAGCGCCGCACGAACGAGACCAGCGTGCCCATCGTGTACTGGATGGACCGGCCGTACGCCGCGCGTACGCGTGAGGAGTCGCTCCAGAGCGCGGGCTTTGTTGTGTTGTCCTCCGGAAGGCTGTTGAAGACCGAACCGTCGCCCACGTCGCGCCAGTCGATCCGCCGGGGGATTTGGGTCCACGGCGTGTGGCTCGAGACCAAGTCGAGCTCCGCGAAGAGGTGGCGGCGGTGGCGTTTCGCGAGCTCGAGGCGTTGCAGGGCCGACAGGACGTACTGGTCGGGCATTGACGCGTATGCGTAGCGGGGGCCGTGATAGCCGACGTCGCGCCGGTCGTAGACCTTGTCGAAGTGGTAGAACGACGACCCGTCGGACCACGACCGGTCGTTCGATGGCACGACATCGACGGTCCGCCACCCGGCCCGCTTGAACGCAGTGCTGAGTGTGAAGCGGTCAGTCTTGACGAGCTGGTCGTAGCGCCCTTGGGTGTCGACCCAGAGGCCTGACTGCATGCTGGAGTGCGCCAGCCAGCTGATGCCGCCAAAGGTCGGCGAGGTCAGGAAGGCGCTCCGCGAGGAGAAGCCCGCGGCCTGCAGCCTCTCGGTCCACTTGTCGAGATCGGCGGAGATCTGTGGGGAGAAGGAGGAGCCCTGGACCGCGACCTTGCCGTAGCTCTCGACGAACGCGAGGAGGACGTCCTTGCCGCGCAGGGCGGTCAGCAGCCGGTCGCCAGGAGTGTCGCGGAACCGATCGTGGCTGATCTCATTGGCGAAGACCGAGTGGTCCGCGAGGTCGGCCTCCAGCGTACGTACCTTGTCGACCACCAGGTCGGCGGCGCTGGTGGAGGCGATGGGCGTGTCGGAGATGAGACGCGCGCCGAGCACCCAACAGAGCACCCAGACGACGCCGAGCGCCGTGATGGCTCGGAGGGACCACCGACGGTGGCTGGCCGCGACCCGAGTCACTCGGAGCACCGCCAGGGTCATGAAGACGAGTAGGGCGACGACGAGCACCGCCACGCCGGCGAGGACCAGATTCGCGTCCGACGCACCGATCGAGGCGCGCAGCGTCTCGCTGCCGATCCCGGCGTAGCTGGAGTCAAGATAGGGGTCGAACGGCCGATCGAAGGCCGCGAAGAACCCGATGTCGAGGACCTTCACGATGACCACCAGGGCGAGAAGCGGTCCGACGATGCAGGCCAAGATGCGTCGAGCGGTGGGTGGTAAGACGAGGGCCACGGCGATCAGGGCGAGGCCCTCGAGCGGGACCCTCACGAACGCGCTCGGGCGTGAGATGAATCGGATGGTCCGGAGCGACGAGGGCGGACCAGACGAGCAGTAGGGCGACGATCGTGAGCGCTGCGCCAACACTCGTGCGCACGCGTCCGCGTCTCGGGCGGGGCGGAGTGGGGACTGCAAGATCGACGGTGGGGCTCGCGCCCACCGCCGCGCGAGCGTGGGTGGCGTGCCGAGTCCTCCACAGCCACCACACGTCGCGGCCGAACGACTCGGCTAGCAGGGCGAGCGCGGCGACGAGGATGGCCTGGGTCAGAGCCGGTGGCAGGACGTCTGCGGCCGCAATGGTCAGCACGACCCCTTGCGTCGCAGCGACGACCTTGCGCCAATAGCGCGGCGGGAGCGGCTCACGCATCCACGGCAGCACCCACCCAGCTGCGAGGAACGCGTACCGCGCCGCACCTATCGCGAGCACCCACGCGCCGGCCGAGCGCGCGACGTACACGCTGAGGACGAGGATCAGGAATGCATCGACCTCAGCGTCGAAGCGCGCACCCAACGCTCGCCGTCGTCCTCGTGCGTCGCGCGACCCATCCATCGACCGCGTCGAGCCCAAGGGCGATGACCGCGAGTGACACCAGCAGCGTGACCGGCACGGCCTGGTTCGAAAGAGTGCGCGACCAGTGCCGCGACGCCGACGGCGAGCGTTGCCCGAGCAAGGGTCACCCAGTCGGCAGGGCTCAGCCGATCGGAGCGGTAGTGGGAGAGGCCGCGCGCCAGGCCCGCATTCATGACTGCTCCGCAGGTGATTCCGACGACCCAACCGGCGGCGCTGAGGCCGACGCCGCTGAGGGCGATGATCTCCGCGAGTGCGGCGATCAGCATCACTTGGGTGATCATCCCGGTCATCGGACCGGCCGGAACCGTTCGCATCTTGCGTGCTAGGACCGCCACCTAAGCACCCAGCGCAACGTTGACGATCGAGGCGTCGACGACAACCGTGAACTGGGCCACGCTAAGTAGTACGAGGCTCGTCCAGCGAAGGCTCTCCAACCCAATGGCTTCGGCCATCGCGAACAGCATCCCGCCACGGGATCGAGGCCGCCATGCGCTTCCACCCGAGTTCGTGATCGCGGCAGCCAGAGACCGGGGTAGGGAAAACCCCACCATTGGGTATCTCCCCTTCGGCGCCGGGCCGCTACGCCGCGGGGGGTAGGGCACGACGGCGTACCCCACCCAGTCGGGGCGACTGGATTTGAACCAGCGACCGCCCGGCCCCCAGCCGACAGGCAGTTGGTGTCGATGCGTCCGGAGCGTCTCCCATCGTCGCGCGCGTGGACGGTCTGGACGCATTGGACGCAGCAGTCGGTACCAAGGTGGTACCAGTCCGTTTCAGGCCGCCCGACCTTGCAGATCGGAATCGGGCTGTACCGGCGCTGTCCGGACCAATCGGAACGAGTACGGCAAGCCGGGCGGGCGCGTGGGGAGGCTCGGGGCGCAAGGCCCCATCGCTCGAGTAGGGCGCGTGCCGCGGGTGCGAGTCTCCGCGCGCATTCGGTGCTGACGTAGCGGCAGTCCTGCTCGTCGAGATAGTCGCGGTAACCACCGATTTGCGCCCTACGCACGCGGCGCGCCTCGGGGTCAGTCCAGTCGTAGTCGTAGCCCTCGATGCCGAATCGACGCTCGACCTCGCGCATTCTCCCGAACGAGGCCTCCGAGAGGGCAGCGCGTGCGACTGCGCGGTCGGTCTGAATGCCGAGATGCGCGACCAGGCGCAGGAAACCGGTCTCGGGATCGTGGCGCAGCTGTTCGTAGGTCAGCACCAGAGCTCGAGACGTCTGGAGCCACGGCGCCCACGAATTGAGGTAGCGCACGAGATCCCCGACCCCGACCTCGACGATCGCGCAGGAAGGCCTTCAGGGGTCCCTGCCAGCTGAGGTCCTGCCGGGTCTTCTGGAAGTACTGCGAGACCATCACGTCGTAGGGGCAGCGGAGGATGAAGACGACCGGCCGACGTCCGAACAGGCGCTCGTCGAAGCTCATGTGACTCGAGAGCACGAGCGGGATCTCCGGGCGATCGGCGAAGGCGTAAACCGATGCGTCCTTACCAGGGTCAGGCGCGTATCCGTCCATGTTGGGGAGCAGGCGGAACATCGTCCGCAGCTGTATGTCCAGCTCCAGGCCGTAGACGGCTCGCATGTAGTGGGCGAGCGCGAAACGCATCCAGGTGCGCCCGGACTTCGGATACGAGCACACGAATCCGTGTGCGCGGATGGCGCCCTCTGTGGCCGACACGGCCCGGGCCGTCGGCGATCCATACACGCGAGCGCCGACTATATGAGGGAGGGAGGCGCCTGTCGCCCGGATACGGTTTGCCGGCGTGAGACGAGGCTTGAGTGCACAGCTCGCCCGCGATTGCCGCTCGGCGCTCGCGGATTTGCCAGCGGAGTGGGCCATTACCCCGGTCAAGCGCAAGCGGCCCTACCGACCGCGCTGGAGCGAGGAGCCGCCCGTCGAGCGAGAGCTCGTGGTCGAGGAGATCGAGCGCGGCCATGCGACCGGCTTCGCCCTGCGGACCGGGCCCGTGTCACGAGGGATCTTCGCTCTCGACGAGGACGGTCCGAGGCGCGCTGGCCCTTCTGGCGGCAAAGCCCGGCGAGCTGCCTCGGACCTTGTTGAGCACGAGCGGGCGGCCGGGCCACGGGCAATG
Organism: uncultured Solirubrobacterales bacterium; assembly: GCA_963742205.1. Classification (GTDB taxonomy): domain Bacteria; phylum Actinomycetota; class Thermoleophilia; order Solirubrobacterales; family 70-9; genus WHSW01. The sequence continues at coordinate 42,951 of CAVUKZ010000002.1, forward strand.
GTTCTTCGCGGTGCCGGAGGAAGGCTGGCCGGCGGTGCGCAACCGCACCGTCCTCACCGGCCACGGCGAGACCTCCGCAAAAGCCTCGCTGCGCTTCGCTTCGATGATCTCGTGCCTTCCGCCCGGACTGCACCCTGCCGGTCGCCGCTACCGCTGGGAAGCCGGACTGGGGCCGGGCGAGATCGAACCGGCGGAGATCCCCCGATTGCTACTCGACCGAGCCGAGTATGAGCCGCGGGAGATGGCGTCGATCGTCAACGCGGCGTGGCGAGGGGACCTGGCGCGCGTGGCGGAAGCGCTCGCCGACGGCAGTGCTCCGGACGCGCCCGCCGCCGATGGCTACACCGCGCTCCTGCGCGCCGTCTGGGCCGGACATACGGCCTGTGCGCGACTGCTGCTGGAGGCGGGCGCTGATCCCGACCAGCGTGATCCGCTGGGGAGGCCAGCGCTGCTGCTCGCATCGGAAGTGGCCCACACCGGTGTCATGGCCGCGCTCCTCGAGGCTGGGGCCGCAGTCGAGGCCCGCGATCGCGATGGCCGCACGCCGCTTCATGGCGCCTGCTGGGGCGGGCATACAGCGGCGGTTGAGATGCTCACAGCCGCCGGCGCAGACCGCCTGAGCCGGGATCGTGATCGGCGCGAGCCGGGCGACGAGGCTCGCGCGTGGGGATACGACGGGCTTGTCGAGTCTCATCTCGCCCGGCGCAGGCCTGTCGCGGCATCCAGATAGCCCAGTTCGGCAAGCATGGGGCCGATGATGGCGAGCATCGCCTCCTGCTCCTCGAGGGTCAGGTTGTTCCGCCAACCGCCAGGCTGAGCAGATCTGGCCTGTCTTCCGTTGCCTTTGGTGGCCGGCGGGAGACGCTCGAAGGAGTTGGAGTTGCCGATCCTCGGCAACTGCTCGCCGCCGGTCCGGAGTCCGAATCGTGCACAGATTTGACGAAGTTCCCGTGCCGGGTCGTCCAACAAGCGTTCATAGCGGACGAGCACGCGCTGAGCCGCAGGATGGCGCTCGAAGGCGGCGCGAACCGCAGCCGTTCGATAGCGCCAGACGCTCGATTGCCAGCGAACGAATGCCAGTCGGCCGTCGTCGCGGATTGGAAACGCTCCTTCGGCCAACGCCCACGACCCGTCGCTGTAGCCATCCAACCACGAATCGACGACATCGCGCCCGTCGCGGAGCAGAAAGATGACCCGCGAGTCAGGAAACAACGACAGCAGAAGCTCGGCCGCCTGCGACCCAGGCTCCTTGACCACGAGGATGGCTTCGGACCCTGGGTATGAAGGCCCCGCCTCCAGCTGAGCCTCGAAGCGAGCGACGATCAAAGCCTTGAGCGCCGGTGCCCAGACGTCGCGATAGCGATCGGAGAAGAAGTAGTCCGGCTGCCGCCGCTTGATCTCATCGAGCGTTCGCAGCTCTGGACTGGCCTCGTCGTCCGCCCAGGCAAGGGGAATCGGGCGCCAGACGCCCAGGTGGTGGCCGAGGTGCGGATCGTCCATCGGAACCACCCCGTCGAGCTTCGAGAGCATGCTCAAAAGCCAAGTGCTGCCGCTCCGCGACGACCCGAGGATCCAGATGATGCGGCGCTCGTCCACTAGCCCTCGGCCTGCTGCTGTTCGGACTGGCTCTCGAGCCGAGCGTAACGGCCTCCGCTCGCTCGCAGCTCAGCCGGTGAGCCCATCTCCACGATCCGCCCGCGGTCGATGACGACGATCCGGTCCGCGCGCTGGATCGTGCTCAGCCTGTGTGCGATGACGATCGACGTCCGACCTTCCATCAAGCGCTCGATGCCCTCCTGTACGTGGGTCTCGGTTGCGACGTCGATGTTCGAGGTTGCCTCGTCGAGGACCATGAGCCGGGGGTCAGTGAACATCGCGCGCGCCAGCGCGACCAGTTGCCGCTGGCCCGCCGACAGGCCGGCGCCGCCCTCGCCGAGCTGGGTCTCGAGGCCATCCGGCAGAGCCTCCAGGACGTCGAGTACGCCCACGCTCGCGGCGGCCGTCCGAGCGTCACCGTTGGCTGCATCCCTACCCCAGGCGATGTTGTCGGCAACGGTGCCGGGGAACAGGAAGGCCTCCTGCGGGACGTAGCCCACCTGGGCGCGCACGGAACGCAGATCGAGCTCTTGAAGATCGTGAGAATCGATCACGATCCGGCCGCGCTGGGGTACGTAAAAGCCCATCAGCAGCTTGACGATCGTGCTCTTGCCGCAACCCGACTCGCCGACGAAGGCGACGCTCTCGCCCTGTGCAATGTCGAGGTCGATGTCGCGCAGGACCAACTTGTCCTCCACGTAGGCGAACGACAACCGCTCCAGCGACACCGCACCCGCCAGTTCGGGCGCCGGGGCTCGCCCCGGAAGCTGACCCGGGTCCTCCGGCGCGTCCAACAGGTCGCCGATCTGGTGTAGCGCGGTGATGCCCTGTTGCAGGACGGAGAACAGCCAGGCGAGCTGCGGCAGCGGAGCCATGGCCTGGCGCAGATAGGCGATGAAGGTGACGACCGTGCCCACCTCGAGTGCGCCGCCTGCGACCTCGTCGGCGGCGAAGGCGAGCACGGCCGCGATCCCCAGCGGCAGCGCAAACTCGGCCGTGGGACCAAAGAACTGGCTGAAGGTCATCGGGGTTTGGAACGCGAGCTCAGCGTCTTTGGTCGTCTTGTTGAATCCCTCGAGGTGGCGCTCCTCCTGGCCGAAGCCGCGCACCACGTCCTGGCCCGCGAACCCCTCCTGCGCGTAGGCGGTGACCGTCCCCATCGCGTTGCTGGCCTTCCCCCAACCCGGGCGGGTCCGGCGGTCGATCAGGATCGAGAGCACGGCGAGGAGCGGGAACACGAACAGGCTCACGATGGCCAGCCGCCAATCGAGGAGGGTCATCACGATCATCGTCCCGACCAGGATCAGGAGGCTCGACGTGAGTTGGTTGAGCCCCCCGGAGACGAGCGTGTTCAGGGACTCGACGTCGTTGGTCATCCGCGAGATCATGCGCCCGGCGCTCTCGCGGTCGTAGTAGCTCATCGGCAGCCGATGGAGCTTGGCCGCGATTCGCTCGCGCAGATCGACGAGCGCGCGAACCCCGACCTCTCCGATCATCAACGTCTCGACTGAGCTGGCGATCCACGAGATCGCGAGTGCGACGATCAGGGCGATCGCGATTACGACCAGATCCGAGCTCGACCCGGTGACGATCACGTTGTTGATCACCTGCCCTGCGAGGTAGGGCGGCACCAGGGCGGCGACGGTCGAGGTGATCGTTGCCGCTACCGCGATCGCGATCTTGGGTCGCAGCGGTCGCAGCAGGTTCGCCAGCAGCGGCATGCCGGCCGGCGGCTTGCTCTCCCGTTCCGGTGCGCTCATCGTGCACCGACCAGCTTTCGGTAGTGGTCGCTCGACTCCAGCAGCTCGGCGTGGGTCCCGCGCGCGATCACCCGGCCGGCGTCCAGCACGATCACCTGGTCGGCCTTGCTCAGCAGCACCGGCCGGTAGCCGACCATGATCCTCGTCGGGAGATGCTCGTCGCCCGGCGCGTGGAGCCGCTCGATCGCGGCAGCCTCCGTCAACGCGTCGAGCGCTCCGGTGGCGTTGTCGAGTAGCAGCACCGACGGCTCGGTGAGCAGCGCACGCGCCAGGGCGACCCGCTGTCGCTGCCCCCCCGAGAGCCCGGCGCCACGGTCGCCGATCACCGTGTCATACCCCTGTGGCTGCTCGCTGATGAACTCGTGGGCCTGGGCTCGGCGTGCCGCGGACTCGATCTCCTCGGCGGTCGCAGCGGGGCGGGCGAAGGCGATGTTCTCGGCGATCGTTCCCGCGAACAGGAACTCGTCCGCTCCCGCTCTCGCGACGCCCTTTCGAAGCGAGGAGAGCTTGAGGTGATCAACCGAGTTCCCCTCGATCAGCACCCCGCCCTCGGCGGCGTCGGCGAGCCGGTTCACCAGCGACAGCAGCACCGACTTGCCCGACCCCGTGGTCCCAACCACCGCCACGGTCCCACCGGCGGGGACGCTCAGGTCCACATCCTCGACCACGGTTCGGCCATCTGGCGACACGACGCTGACGCCCTGCAGGTCGACGGCGGCCGGACCGGGCGGCAGGTCCTCGTCCTCGGCGCTCGTCTGCAGCGGTTGCGCGAGCGCATCGGCCACGCGCGTCGCGCAGGTGATCGCGAGCTGCCCCTGGCCCAGCACCCTGCCCAGTGTCTGAATCGAGGGCACGAGCATGACCAGGTACGTGTAGAAGACGGCGAAGGTGACCACCGAGATGTCACCCTGGATCGCCAGCAGCCCCCCCACGATCACCACTACGGCCGAGCCGAGGTTGGGAAGGATCACAACCGCGGGGCCGAAGAGCGCGAGCTTCCGGTTGCTCCGCAGCGCCTCCTCCAAGACCCGCCGGCTCGACTCGTCGAACCGGTTGAACTCGTGCTCCTCACGGGCGTCGCCGCGGATCGCGGCGACGCCCGTGATCGTCTCGGACATGACACCGGTTGTCTCCGCCATTCGCTGGCGGAGGTTCGCGATCAGCGGACCGACGCTGGTTCGGAAGCGAAAGGTCGCGATCACCGCCAGCGGGACCGGGATCAGGGCGAGCGCCGCCAGCGTCGGCTGGAGGATGAACATCACGGTCGCCGACAGCACGACGATCAGCCCGGACCCCATCAGGCGCGAGAGCTGGATGCCGAGAAAGTTCGAGATCGGGAGCAGATCCGAGGTCACGAGACTCACCAACTCGCCCGTGGTCCGCTGGCGCGCTATCCGTGGCTCGATCGCCATCAGGTGCGCGTAGATGCGATCTCGCAGCTCCCGCTCGACCGTCAGCGAAACCCGCCCGGCGACAACTCCCTGGACGGCTTTCAGGGCGGCCAACACGCAGCCCAGAAGGGCGATCTCCGCGGCTGTCACAAGCACCGCGTCGGTCCGTCCGAGCGTGAGCTGATCCACGGCTACCCCGATCAGCAGTGGCATCGCGATCGTCCCGGCGACGAGCAGGGCCTGGATGCCCCCCAGCGCCGCAACGCGGCGCCGGTGGGGGCGGAGGGCCCAGATCAGGAGCCTCACGGGGGTTTTCGGCGGGGAATCGCTCATCGGAGCGACGTGAAGGAGAGATCCCACTCGGCGAGCGACTCGTCGACGATCCCCTTGACGTCGTCCGAGCGCAGCAGCGGATAGCGATACCAGACGATCGGTATGGCCGGCGCGAGGCCCGTGATCGCCGAATCCGCCTCGGCCCACGCCTCCGCGCGGTCCGCGGCGCCGGTCGTCTCGTTCGCGTCCTCCATCGCGAGATTCGCGCTCGGGTCGTCGAGCAGAGACAGATTCGTGTTGGCGCGGTCGCGAATGACGGCCCCCGAGAACAGCGGCGGCAGCACGCTCTCGGCGTCATCGAAGTCATTCAGCCAGTAGCCGTTTAGGCAGACCGCCGGGGTGGTCGCTCGCGTGGTGCACAGCTGATCGGTCCGCTTCGCGCCCATCAACCTCACCTCGAGCTCGATTCCGAGGCTCTGGAACGCCCGCTGTACGGAGCCGGCGAGGTCCCGCGTATAGGGCTGGTCGACGCCGACCGCCTCGAGCGACGCGTTGCCGTCGTAGCGACCCGTGGAATAGCCGGCCTGGCGCATGTAGTCGCGCGCGAGCGCCACGTTGCCGTCGGGATCGGAAAGGAAGTCGAATCCCGGGCCCGCATACCCCCCGGCCTCCTCGAAGCCCGGCACGCCAGGTGGAATCCAGTGGGTCGGAATCCGACCCACCACCGCCCCGCCGACGGCGGCCCGGGCGCCCGCCGGGTTGAAGGCCGCGGTGACCGCCCGGCGTACGAGCACGTCGTCGAGCGGGGGCGCCTCGGTATTCAGCGTCACGTAGGCGGTGGCGCTCGATTGAGCGAGGCGAATCTGATCGCCGAGCTTCGGCTTGGCGGTCTCGAGCAGGTCGCGGCTGGCGGCAAAATCGCCTGACACGGAGTCGTGGCCGTTCAGCACCTGCTCGCCGGCGCGGTCCTCGTCGGCCGCCGGCACGATCGAGATCGAGTCCAGGAAGGCCGGCCGGAAGTCGGTCTCGGGGTCCCAGGCGGGGTTGCGAACGAGGTCGAGCGAACGCGCGTCGGGCCCGGGCAGCTGCCCGCCGGCATCCGAATCGAATTGATACGGCCCGGTGGCGACCAGGTGGCGGCCGTAGGTTGAGGTCGGGCGCTGGTCGTATTGGGCGGCGTACTCGCGCGGGACCGGCGCCGCGAGCGTCAGCGTGAGAGCCTGCGCGACCGAGCGAGCGACGGGTCGTTTGAGCTCGATCAGGAGGGTGTCGTCGTCGGGCGTCTGCAGGCCGGAGATGGTGTCCGCCCGCCCGTCTCGGAACGCCTGGGCCCCGCGGATCGAACGGAAGTAGATGGTGGCGATCCGGGAGTCGACGCTCGGCAGGAACCCTCGCTCGAGCCCGTAGGCGACATCGTCTGAGGTGACCACTCGGTCAACGGGCGGAGCGAAGCGAACGTCGGGACGCAGGGTGAGCTCGATCTGCGTGCTGTCGTCGGAGATCTGAGGCGGACCGAGTGCGAGGTCGGGGACGACCCCCCGCCCCGGCTCGAACGCATACGGCGTACGAAGAGTGTCGGAAAGCAACGAGATTCCGAACGGCGTGATGACCCGGGCTGGATCGAGCCCACCCACCGGTCTAATCGCAACCACGGTGAGATGTCCGCCCCGCACCCCGGAGATCTCGTGGAGACGGGAGAGGACCACGCCGACGACCGCCAGCACCGTCACGACCACCAGTACGGCGGTTGCCGAGCCGGCGATGACCAACGGGCGACGGGCTGGGCGCTGTTCGCTCACCTCAGGCCGTCGAAGTGTCTCGCGTCACGCCTCGCTTAGGCACTCGACGGGACGCTATCTAGCGGAACACCGGGATCGAAAGGCTGCTGATCGGACTGACAGACCGTGCCCGGTGGTGGGGTGATCAGATCGACCAGGTATTCGGTCATCGCCTCGTCGACGCACATGCTCGGGTCTTCGGCGAACGTGTGGCCGTAGCCCTCGTGGGTGAGCAGGACCGCGTTGCCCAACTGAGTTCGTGGGACTCCCCTTCAGCTACAGACTGCCCAGCAACTCTGCGTCGACCCTAATCGCCCGAACGGACCGCGGTCAAGGAGATCAAGGCGACATATGATCCGGTCATGAGCAAGCTGCGGGGGTGCGCGATCCGACCGTGGCCTTGGGTTGCAGTCGCGCTCGCCGGCGCCTCTCTGTTTGTGGCGGCCACGGCCGCGGCCCCGCGGGGCGAGCGACAAGGTCGCAAGCACCAGCACCGCGGCAGCGCGCGAGGGGCTCGTCGACATTCCGGGTGGCCGCAAGCTCTACCTCGAGTGCCGCGGCAAGGGTGGCCCCACGGTCGTCCTCGTCTCCGGCGTGGGCGATGGGGGTGACGTCTGGAGCTCTCTCAACCCGGGCGTGAAAGGGCCCGCGGTCTTCCCCGGGGTCGCCCGGCTTACTCGCGTCTGTGTATACGACCGCCCGAACACGTATCTGCAGACTGACCAACCAGGGAGGAGCGACCCGGTCCATCAGCCCCAGGGTGCGGGGCGGGCGGTCAGCGACCTGCATGCGCTGCTGCGCGCCGCGGATATCCCCGGGCCGTACGTGCTGGTCGCCCACTCCTACGGCGGCCTGATCGCGCGCCTTTACGCCAGCACGCACCCACGCCAGGTGGCGGGGCTCGTGCTGGTCGATGCCGCGAACGAGCTGATCCGCAGCCTGTTCACGGCCGAGCAGTTTGCCGCCCTCGCGCGCGCCACCCTCGAGCCCGTCCCCGGCTTGGATCCTCCTTTCGAGCTGTTCGACATAACTCGTAGCTACGACCAGATGGCGCGCGCGAAGGCAGCCCGGCCGCTGCGCCCGACCCTGCCGCTGGTCGTCCTCAGCCGCGGGCTCTCGGAACCCGGGGGGCCGGATGACCTGCTGCCGCCGGGGTTCCCGGATTCCGTGACCCTCGAGCGGGCGTGGCATACGGCGCAGGACCTGCTCGGCGCGATCCTGCCGTACGCCCGCCACGTGATCGCCCGAAGGAGCGCGCACTACATCCAGACGTCACAGCCGAAGCTCGTGATCGATGCGGTCCGGCGGGAGCTCAGGATGCTACGAGCGGTGGCGGTGCGCTGTCGGGGCGGCCCGAACCTCTGTCGGGCGAGGGTGAGCCTGGCCGGCGGCGCAAGCAACAAGAAGGTGGTGGTCCGCCTGCCGGACACCGACCTCCGCCTCTCCTCCGTGCGCCCTAACCGCGGCTCGCTGCGCGGCGCCTACGGGCTGTCCGCCAACCGTCTGCGCGCCGGGGGCTCGGAGTACGTGTTCAGGCTCAACGCCGCGCAGTCGATCCGACGCGGCTCCGATCTGATTCTCTCGTTCCGCGCGATCGGATGATGCGGGCACCCCCGCTGCCCGATAGGGGACAGCGGGGACACGCGGGGAACACGGGAGTCCGTGTCTAGTCGGGGCGACTGGATTTGAACCAGCGACCGCCCGGCCCCCAGCCGGGTGCGCTACCAGACTGCGCCACGCCCCGTGACTGCTGCGGATGTTACGGAAGCGCGCCGTCTCTGTGACAACGCTCGGAACTGCTCTGGGACCCGTGCGTGACGACCGCCTTCGCCGTCCGGGCGGCGTGGTTCCGTGGACAAGCGATGAGACGTTGCGGCCGCTGCGGAGAGCTGAAGCCCGTTGAGGAGTTCGCCTGGCGCCGGAAGAACCGCGGCCAGCGCCACAACTACTGCCGGCCGTGCCACGCCGCATATCACCGCCAGCACTACCTCGCGAATCGCCAGCGCTACATCGACCAGGCGCAGGCGAACAAGCGGCGCGCCCGGCGCGAGAAGACCGAGCAACTCCTCGCCTACTTGGCGACCCATCCCTGCATCGACTGCGGGGAGACGGATCCGCTCGTCCTCGAGTTCGACCACATCAGCGACGACAAGTCGTTCGAGGTTGCGCGTGCCATGTCTGACAGGAGCTGGTCAGCGATCCTCGACGAGATCGCGAAGTGCGAGGTGGTCTGCGCGAACTGCCACCGTCGCCGGACTTACCGTCGCAGGGGGGCTCTGCGAGTGGTCCTGACCGAGGGATAAAGCGGGCGACCAGGGTCGAACTGGCTCCTCGAGCTTGGAAGGCTCACGTGCAACCGTTAACACCTCGCCCGCGTGCGCCCGATCATAGGACCCGGCGCGCGAGCGCCTGCCCACCGCGCGCCACGAAGCAGCGACGTCAGTCGACCCGCAGGCCGAAGTCCACGGTGTAGATGCCGCCCGGCGCGTTGTCGCCGCCCGGCGTCCCGGTGTCGAAGCCGATCCCGACCTCGCGGAAGCTGCGGTTGAGGATGTTCGCGCGGTGCGGAGGGCTGTCCATCCACGCGGCGACGATCGCCGCCGGGCTACCGCGCCAGTCCGCGCCCCAGGCGAGGTTCTCGCCATAGACCCACCGCGTCAGGCCGCCGCCCAGGTAGCCGACGCGCTCCAGCCGCCGGCCGAGGTCGCTTTCGCCGGAGCAGGTGTGGTCGAAGCAGCCAGTGCCATCCATGCGGCCGTTGTGCTGCTGCGCGGCGCGGTCGAGCCGTGTTGTCCGGGCGCAGGTCAGGCAACCCGGCCCGATCACGTCTTTGGTTCAGCAGGCAAACGATCGCGCGGCGGGCGTCGTCGGAGTGCAGCTTGGAGGGGTCGGACTTCCCGAAGCGGTCGCAGGCGCTCGCCGAGGCCGCCGGGGTCGAGACCGACGCCGCCCAGACGAGCAGCGCGAGCGCGAACCCGGCCAGTAGAGCCGAGCGCGCGGTCTTTTCGACTCCGATCCCCATCGCAAGCCGAATCGGCCGGCAAGCGACAGGCGGTTAGGACGGTGGACGAATTAGGGAGTCCGCTGGCCGAAGACGACGGCGAAGGTTGCGAATCCGTCCTCGCACTTGGCCTCGACCCGCTTGTGCACGACGCCCACGCCGATGTCGTCGAAGTCCTTGTCCAGGATGTTGATGCGGTGGAAGCGAACGTCAAGCCACCCGGCCACCATCGCCTCGGCGCTCAGGCCGCAGCCGGTGTTCTCGGCGAACTGCCACGAGGAGGCGCCGTTGAAGTAGCCGGCGTGGCGCAGGCGGCCCTCGAGGTCGTCCTCGCCCTGGCAGCGGTGGGCGAGGCAATCGGTCGCGACCATCGTCTTCGCATGCGCCTGACCCGCCTTCTGCAGGGCGTGGCGGCGAGCGAGCTTGCCGAACCCGTGCACCGCCCGCTCGGTGTTGATCAGGCAGCGGACCGACTTGCGCAGCTTCTTCGACGAGGTCTCGGCGGCCGGCGCGTCCGCGCCCTTGCACGACGCACCGCGCGCCACCTGGGGCGCCGCGCCGACGGCCGGCGCACCGAGCAGCGCGGCGACGACCGCCGCGAGGAGCGCGGCGGCCACGAGCGCGGATAGCGGTGCTGGCTTACGCCCCATGGTCATCGCTGGAAGAAATTAGCGCGCCCCTGCCGGCGCGCTTACTTAACGCAACCCCGGTCGTACGCACGAGTTGCGGGGGCGCGGAGCGGTTCGGGCACTGCATTACGCTGCCGCCGGTGGGGGACGCAACAGGGCAGATCCTTGCGTTTGCGGTCGCGGCGGGGATCAGCCGATACCGATCATCGGTGTGATCCTGATGCTCGCAACCCCCAGGGCGCGCTCGAACGGGCCCGCGTTCGTCCTCGGGTGGGTGGTGGGTGTGGCGACGGTGGGCACACATCGTCCTCCTGGTCTCGAGCGGAGCGAATGCCGATGACCACGGCCAGCCCGCCGACTGGGTGAACGCGCTGAAGCTCCTGCTCGGCGGGCTGCTGCTGCTCCTTGCGGTCAAGCAATGGAGGCAACGACCCCGCAGCGGCGAGGTGGCCGAGATGCCGAAGTGGATGCAGTCCGTGGATCACTTCACTCCCAATCGCGCGGCCGCCCTCGGGAGTGGCGCTGTCAGCGGCGAATCCAAAGAACCTTCTCCTCGTCGTCGGCGCCGCGGCTGCCATCGCCCAGACCGGGGCCACCGCCGGCGCGCAGGCTGCGGCGCTCGCGATCTTCACCCTGATCACCTCGCTGGGAACCGCGATCCCGGTCGCCCTCTACCTCGCGCTCGGCGAACGATCGCGTCAGACGCTCGACTCGATCCAGGACTGGATGCGACAGAACAACGCCGCGATCATGACCGTGGTCTGCCTGGTGATCGGCGTGAAGCTGATCGGCGATGCGATCAGCGGCTTCGCCGGCTAGCCGGTGGGATCTAGCCGACCGTGGGGGCGGCCGTCAACTCGGCGGCCCCGGCCGCGGGCATCTCAACGCCGGCGACCTCGTAGGCCTCCGGTTGGTCGAGCGTCTCGCGCTCCAGCAGCGCGCGCGCCAGCGCCTCGAGGCGCTCCGCGTTCGCGCTTTAGGAGCTCGATCACCTCGCGCTCGGCGCCGTCGACGATTCGCCGGACCTCCTCGTCGACGAGCTGCTGGGTCGGGGGCGAGGCCGGCATCGAGCCGGGCAGCAGCGGGCCGTCCTGGCGGCCGTCCGTGACCGCGATCGCGCCGATCGCGTCGCTCATCCCCCAGCGGCCCGACCATGCCGCGGGCGATCTGCGTCAGGTTCTGGATGTCGGACTCCGCGCCGGTGGTCAGGTCGTCGAAGACGACCTTCTCCGCCGCGCGTCCGCCGAGCGCGACCTTGATCTTCGCGATCAGCTCGTCGCGCGCGTAGCTGTAGCGGTCGCTCTCCGGGGTCGAGAGCGTGACGCCCGAGTGCCTGGCCGCGCGGGATGATCGAGACCTTGCGCACCGGGTCGGCGCCCGGGGTGAGCATGCCGACCAGCGCGTGACCGGATTCGTGGTAGGCGGTTCGTTCGCGATCCGCGTCGGTCATCACCACCTGGCGCTCGGCGCCGAGGACGATCTTCTCGATCGCGTCGGTGAAGTCCCGCTGCTCGACCGCGGCGTGGTCGCGTCGCGCGGCGAAGAGCGCCGCCTCGTTGACGATCAGCGCGAGGTCGGCGCCGGTCGCGCCCGGCGTCGAGGAGGCGATGCGCGTCGAGGTCCACGTCGGGCGCGAGCGGGCACCGATCGGGTGTGGATCTTGAGGATCTCGACCCGGCCGTTGCGGTCGGGCGGCTGGACGGCGATGCGCCGGTCGAAGCGCCCGGGGCGCAGCAGGGCCGGGTCGAGGACCTCGGGGCGGTTCGTCGCGCCGAGGACGATCACGTTCGTGCCCGGCTTCGAAGCCGTCCATCTCGGTGAGGATCTGGTTGAGGGTCTGCTCGCGCTCGTCGTGCCCGCCGCTGATCCCGCCGACGTTGCCCGAGCGCGAGCGGCCGATCGCGTCCAGCTCGTCGATGAAGACGATCGCCGGCGCGGCCTCCTTGGCCTGCTTGAACAGGTCGCGCACGCGCGAGGCACCGACGCCCACGATCGCCTCGACGAACTCCGAGGCCGACATGGAGAAGAAGGCGGCGTCCGCCTCGCCCGCGACCGCGCGGGCCAGCAGCGTCTTGCCGGTTCCGGGCGGTCCGTAGAGCAGCACGCCGCGCGGGACCCGCGCGCCGAGCTTGGTGTAGCGCTGTGGGTTCTTGAGGAAGTCCACGACCTCGACGAGCTCGTCCTCGGCCTCGTCGATCCCGGCCACGTCGTCGAAGGTGACCCGCTCCTGCTCGCCGGGCGTGATGCCGACGCGCGGTCGAGCGGCCGAAGCCGCCGAGCACGCCACCGCCGCCCGCCGCCGGTCTGGCGGCGGTAGAGCCAGACGAAGAACGCGACGAGCAGGATCGTCGGCAGGAAGCCGAGCAGGAGCGTGGCCCAGAGCGACCGGCCCTCGTCCGGCGGCTCGGCGTTGATGACGACGTTCTTCGCGGTCGAGCAGCGTGGTGAGCTCGGCGGGATCGATGAAGGCGGGGACCTCGGTCTTGAAGCTCGTGACCGTGACCGGCTCGTCGTCGCCCGGCGGGTCGTAGGTCGCCTCGTCGCTTCAGCTCGCCCTCGATCGAGTCCCCTTGGGAGCTGATCGCCTCGACGTTGCCGGCCTCCACCTGGTCGACGAAGAAGGGCTGGTAGGGCACCCGCTCGCGGTCCGCGGCCTGGCCCGTGACGAACGAGATCACGAGGTTGAGCACCAGCAGCCCGATCAGGATCGCGATGAACATCCTGCTGCGGGGGATCATCGGCCGCTTGGACTCCGGCGGCGCTCCGCGCCCGTCGGGCGCTGGGTCTACGCGCCAGCGCGATTGGTCGGCGTTGGGAGGCGGCGCGGGCTCAGCGGGCGGGTCAGGGGCCAGGCCGCTCACTGTACTCCGCCGCTTGACGCGTTCGAGCCGAGTTCCGCGATTGACGGCCTTGCCATCCTGAATGCGAGATGCGGGCCGACCGGCGGACCGCGATCGCTGAAGAGAGGAGACGTCTGATGGCGACCTGCACCCACCTCGACCAGGTCGAGGTAACTGAGCTCCCCGAGTCGGTCGATGGTTGCGAGGAGTGCCTCAAGACCGGCGACCCCTGGTTTCACCTGCGGATCTGCCTCGAGTGCGGAAAGGTCGGCTGCTGCGACAGCTCCCCGAACCGGCACGCATCGAAGCACGCCCGTGAGGACGCTCATCCGCTGATTCGCTCGCTCCAGCCCGGCGAGGAGTGGTCCTACTGCTTCATCGACGATATCGGCATGGTGATCCCAGAGATCCACGGCGAGACGCGCATCCCGCCCTCGCCAATGGGTGGCTGAGCGCTCGCGCCTCGTCGGGCGTCAGCAGTGATGCTTGCTGTCTGAGCCGCCCCCGCCGCGACACTTGTCCGAGCCGCCGCCACCCCTCAGCTCGTCCTTGCCAGGCCCGCCCCTGAGCCTGTCGCCGCCGCCCCCGCCCTCGATCACGTCGGTCCCGCCAGAGGCGCAGATCAGGTCGTCGCCCCGCAGGCCGACCACCCTGTCGTCTCCGCCCCCGGCGGCGATCACGTCGTCGCCGTTCGTCCCTCTGCAGCCTGTCGGGCCTTCCCGTGCCGACGATCGTCGCCTCGCGCCCGGCGCAGGCGCCGAGCGCCGCGTCGCAACCGAGCGACGTCGCGCACTTGCTCGGCCTCGCCGATCAGCTGATCGGCGTCGGCGCCGGAGATCTTGCCGCGGCTCTCGCCGCCCGCGACCTGGCTGATGAACGCGGCGAGCTCGTTACAGGCCTGAGCGGGGTTCTGCTGGGCGCGTGGTGAGGCTTCTGCAGCAGGCTCTTCTCGAGCGCCGCCGGCAGGTTGAGGGCCGCGACCCGGTCGATCAGGTCGGCGATCGACGGCACGGTGTAGGTGATCGTGACGACGCCGTTGCCGCTCTGAACCCCGGTCTGGAAGGTGGTGCCGGGCGGGTCCGTGGCCCGAGCCGCCGCCGCCTCCTGCCTCCGTTCTCGCCGCCGCCGCCGCCGTACCAGCCGCCGCCGCCACCGCCGCCCTTGGTCGTCACGTTCACAGGGACACCGCCGGTTCCGCCGAGCGCCGAAGACACCGTCCGTCGCTGGGGACGTGGCGCTGCCTCCGGCGGTCTGCGTGCCGCCACCGCCGCCCACGCCACCCGGACACCCCGAGGAGGTCCCCGGGAGACCGACCAGGCCGCCGCCGTCACCTCCGACCGCACTGCCGTTACTACAGGAGGCGCCTCCCCCTCCCCCGCCACCACCCGCGACGAGGACACGGTCTTCGAGCGTCGTGCCGCCGATGCGAATGTCCGAGGCACCACCACCTCCCGTCCCGAGCTGGCCGAAGTTGTCGACAGCCCCGCGCCGCCGCCGTTGAAGCCTCCCTGGCGGAAGGACCCCTGACCACCGACGTTCACCTGGATCGAGGTGCCGGCGAGTGACCGCGATCGTCGCCGTGGCCTGGCCGCCGAGCCCCGGATCGAAGACGGTGTCCTCATCTCCGTCACCCTGCGCCCCGTAGAGGTCGAAGGTCGCCTCGGTGACCCCGGCGGGAACGGTCCAGGTCTGCGCCGCGCCGGTGTAGTTGAAGGTTTCCGTGGTCGCCGAGGCGGGCGCGGCGGAGGCCAGCATCGCGAGCGCGAGCGTCGAGAACGCGAGCACCATGTGCCGGCCGGTCACGGCTTGCATCGCAGATCCTCTCCGCTCCCCCCGCGACACCGGTTCGCGCCGGCACCGCCTCGGAGCTCGTCCTTGCCGCTGCCGCCCCTGAGCGTGTCGTCGCCGCCCTGACCTCGGATCAGGTCGGCGCCCGCGCCGCCACAGACGAGGTCGTCGCCCCGCAGGCCTACCACCGTGTCGCCTCCGCCCTTGGTGACGACCACATCGTCGCTCAGCGTTCCTTTGAGCCTGTCGGGCCTGCCCGTGCCGACGATCGTCGCCTTCTGCCCGGCGCAGGTGAGCGCCGCACCGCAGTTCAGCGACGTGCGCACCTCGGCGGCCGCCGAGGTCAGCTGATCGGCGTCGGCGGCCGGGATCTTCTTGCCGCTCTGGCCGTTGACCTGGCTGATGAACGCACCGAGCTGGTCGCAGGCACCGGCGATATTGCCGGCGAGCCAGTCGTGGCCGGCCGCGTTGAGCGTTGTCTGCAGCGAGGCCTTGAACCCGCTCGGCAGCGAGAGTTCGTAGACAAACCCCAGCAGGGTGGTGATCGTGGGCGTATAGGTCACGGAGACCATGCCATCGCCGCCCTTAACCCCGGTCTGCAAGGTGGCGCCGGGCGGTCCGTAGCCCGAGCCACCGCCGCCCCCAGCGCCGTTGTCGCCGCCACCACCGCCGTACCAGCCGCCGCCACCCCCGCCGCCGTAGCGCGGGGCTGGGGGCACCGGTTCCACCGAGGCCGAATTGACCCGCTTGCGCGGTACCTGCACTGCCCCCGGCGGTTTGCGTGCCGCCGCCGCCGCCGGCGCCCCCCATGCACCCCGAGGAGGCTCCGTCCGCACCGGACGGGCCGCCGCCATCACCGCCCGGCGTGAAGCTGCTCTCCGTACAGGAGACCATTGACGATCCCCCGCCGCCGCCCGCGACGAGCACACGGTCTGTGAGCGCCGTGCCGCCGATGCGAATGTCGGAGGCACCGCCACCGCCGAACCCGCCGCTGTTTCCCCAGCCGCCACCGTTGAAGCCTCCCGTGTCAGTGTCTCCTTGACCTCCCTGACCACCGACGTTCACTTGGATCGGACTGTCAGGGGTGACCGCGATCGTCCCGGTGACCCGACCGCCGAGCCCCGGGGCGACGGGTCTGCGCGGACTTCCGCCACCCTGAGCCCCGAGGAGGTCGAAGTTCGCCTCGCCGACTCCGGGTGGCACGTTCCAGGTCTGCGCCGCGCCGGTGTAGTTGAAGGTCTCGGTGATCGCCGAGGCGGGGGCGGCGAGCGCCAGCATCCCCAGCACCAGAGCTGAGACCGCGAGCACGATCCGCCGCGTGCCCGCCGACACGCTCGCCTTCGTGAGACAGGACCAACGTGTCACGGCGCCCATACGAGACTCCCTTCCCTATGGCCCCCGCGGTCTTGCGGCTTCGAGGCTATCCGCACGCTCGCGGCCGCGCAACTACGCCGATTCGGCTCCGCCGGGTCGCAGCCCCCGCACAGACTAAAACCTGCCCCTTTGGACGAAGCGGAAAATCGCGGGCGCAATCACCGTCGATGCCAGACTCTCGACGTGCCCGGCTGGACGAGGAAGAACTTCGACGAGCTCCGCGACGTCAGCCCGGAGCACGTTCGGATTCAGTGGCGCTTCGCGCGCGAGCCGTTGCGATCACCCGAGCTCGGGGTGAGCCGCTTCACCTACGAGCCGGGCGCTCGGATGCCTTGGGGTCACCGCCATCGCGAGCAGGAGGAGGCCTACGTCGTGGTCCGCGGGTCCGGTCGAGCGAAGCTCGACGACGAAATCGTCGAGCTGAGGGTCTCGGACGTGCTGCGGGTCTCGCCTGCTGTCATCAGATCATTTGAGGCCGGCCCGGACGGCCTGGACCTGATCTGCATCGGTGGCCGCCAGCCCAAGGGCGGCGACACCGAGCGGTTTGAAGACTTCTGGACGTGACGGATCGCTCCGGCGCGAGATGTCTCGCTTCTCGTCCAAAGCGCTACTTCTGCAGACCGGCGGCCTCGAGCGCTTCGTCGCGGTCCATGAAGATACGAACGCGGGCGATCTTCCCGTCGACCATGTCGTAGATGTTCGCGGTCGGCCTGTCTTCAGCGGCTGCAATCCCGCTGGCTCGTCCGGTCGCGGACACGCGCAATAGCCCTAGGACCCGGTCGCTGCCAATCGCCTCGAGGCCCTCTATCTCGAGGTGGAAGTCAGGGCTCGTGTCGCTTAGGTCTTCGAAGAAGCGACGAATCGCTTGCTTGCCCTCGTAGGCCCCGCCGATCCCTGCCGCGGGGGTGACGAGTTGGACATCCTCGGTGCAGCAGGCCAGGTAGTCCTCGATGGCGCGTTCATTGATCGCGGCGATGGCTCCCTCCACGAGAGTTACGTTCTCCTCAGGCATGCTCGCCACGGTATCTCGCGCAGCCGAGGATCCGAGCTCGGGGACTCAGCGCTTGGTCTCGTACCTGCTCAGGAGCACGCCGTCGGGAAACGTCCGGGTCTCCACCAGGGTCAGGTTCACCCAGTTGTCCAGGTTCGTAAAGAACGGCGTGCCGCTGCCCACCAAGACCGGTGCGGTGACCAGCACGTACTCGTCGATCAGCCCGGCCCGCATGGCCGCTGCGGCGAGTGTGGCGCCGGCGATGTCCATGGGACCGCCGTCCTCGGCCTTGAGCCGGGTGATCTCGGTGACCGCGTCGCCGGTGACCAGGCGGGTATTCCAGTCGACCGTGCTGGTCGTCGAGGAGAACACCACTTTAGGCATGTCCCGCCAACGGCGGGCGAACTCGATCTCCGCCGGCGTGACGCCAGGCTGCTGGTCAGCGGTCGGCCAGTGGGAGCTCATCCCCTCCCACAGTTTGCGCCCGTACAGCGCCAGGCCCGTCGCGCCCACCCGGTCGGACCACCACTGGAACAGCTCGTCGCTCGGCACGCTCCAGCCGAGGTCGTCGCCGGGTGCGGCGATGTAGCCGTCCAGGCTCAGATTCATGGCAAAGGTCAGTTTCCGCATGGCGTCAGCCTCCCGAGTCGGTATTCGGCGTACAGACCAGCACGGCGCGGAAAAATCATCGGTCAGGCCACACCGAGGGCCGGTCTAGCCAGCCACACGTTCGCATGAGCAGCCTCCTGAACTAACGCTTTTCGTCCAAAGCGCTAGTGGCCGCCAATGGACACACGGGGTCCGGGGCTCCTTAGGCCCGCCGCCCCAGTTCGTCGACGCGCCGATTCTCCTTGCGCGGAATCCACGCCATCGCTCCAGCTCTTGAACTGCGCCAACAGCTCCTCTGCCTGAGTCCGCAGATGGAGCATCTTCCCCGACGGCCTGACCTCAGGCGACTCCCAGGTGCGCCCTCCCGCCCAATCAACGCGCTCTCCATGCGAAGCGATCGTTGCGCTTCTCGTCCAAAGCGACACGATGGGCAGACACGACTCGCAGAGGGAGACTTGGCAGGTGGGCTGGGGGTTCGCGTCTAGCGCGTCTCAATCGTCCTGCAGACAGAGCGGTATTCGGAGCGAGCGCATGATCTGGAGAGGCGCGCTTGAAGTTCGGGACCGGTTCCGCGCGGCTCGAGATCAGACGCCGTGCTCGGCGGCGATCTCCCCGTCGGCGACCGCGTCCGCCAGCCGCCGGTGGTCACGCTCGTTCTGGTCGGCATAGGCGCTCGCGAAGCGGGCGATCCCCCGGTCGAACCGCGAGCCGGCGCCCAGATAGGCCGCGATCGCGAGACGGTCTCCGGAGCGAGCGTGTGAGCGCGCGAGCGACCACCCGCAGGCGCGGGTGTAGGCGTGTAGGCCGGACCGCGTCATGGTCGAAAGGTCGATCGACGCCTTCCAGTCCCAGAGTTGGCGCACGTAGAAGTCATGTTGCCTGCCATCGAGCCCCTCGCTTCGCTGCCAGCTGAGGAAGATGTCGGTGGCCGCGTGGGAGATGCGCTGGCCGCGGACGACGCGTTCGCCGTGGGTCGCGAACTCGCTCGCGCCCAGATACGGCTCCAGTACCGAAGCCTGCGCCTCCTTCGCCTGGAGCACGAGCGGATCCTTGCCGCCGCGCCCCACGAAGAGGAATATCCACGCGCGGGTCCCGACGCTGCCGACGCCGACCACCTTGCGGGCCATGTCGACGAACCGATAGCTGCCGAAGAGGTAGCGCCGGTCGGGATCGAGGCCGGCGGCGTATTGGTCAAGCAGCCGGCGGATGTAGCCGGCCTCGTTCCGCGCGTCGTCCGGCTCGAGGAGGTCGCGAATGGGCACCAAGAGCGGCGGGACGCTGCGGAAGCGAAGTTTCCCGTGGGCACGCTCGGTCAGCTTCCTCACCGCGCGGTGACTGGTCTTGCCCCGCGCCTTGGCGAACGGCTTCTCGAAAAGGATCCGCCCCTTGGCCCCCAGCTGCCCCCCGAAGCGCTCGACGAGCTCGCTCGCGGTCAGGCGGTCATACCAGACATCCAGATGGCTCTCGCGGGCGAATGACCGCATTCCCTCCCGGTACTCGCGCACGCAACCGGCCACGGTCGCCCGCCGTCGGTCGGCCGACAGGCCCAGGTCGCGGCCGGCGATCTCGGCGCTCGCCGCCATCCGCTTGACGTCCCACTCCCACGGCCCGGGGAGTGTCTCGTCGAAGTCGTTGGGCCCGAAGACGAGCCTGCGGTCCGGGGCCGCGAACCCGCCGAAGTTCGAGATGTGCGCGTCGCCGCAGGCCTGGACGGTGATCTGCGAGTCCGGCGTCTCGGCCAGGTCCGCCGCCATCACAGCCGCGGCGCCTCGATAGAAGGTGAACGGCGAGACCAGCATCCGCCCGTAGCGGATCGGCACCAGCTCGGGGACCCGGGTTTCCGCCTGGGCGCGTAGCAGTGCCACGGGGTCGGGGCGGCCCGGAGCTGGCGCCCACTCGCCGTGCGCCGAACGGGGGACGATCTTCCGCCCCGCGCGACCGCGCTCGGCGGATTCGCCCGCTTGCAGTCGCGCCAGGGTCCGGACGCTCTCGGCTCGCACGCGTTCACTCTACGGCCCGCCTTCTCGCCCGCTCTCGCTCCGGGCCGACCGCCCCGGGGCCGCTACCCGCGGTTTGCGCGCCAGACCAGGTACTCAACGAAGAAGGGCCGGTTGTCAACTGACGGCGATCGTCATTTCGTCGTCGCGTGACGATGGCTGCGCTTCTCGTCGCGGATTCAGACCTTCCCTTTGTCGGTCTGGGTCGGTGTCCATCGGTGCGAGCACGCGGGCCCGACGACGCTCGGCGAGGCCCCCGTCCCGCATGAAAATGCGGAATCTGGCTCGTCTAAACGGATCAACGAAAGCGGGGGAGCCGGGATTCGAACCCGGATTCACGGTTTTGGAGACCGTGCGTGTAGCCATTGACTCACTCCCCCGGGCGCGCGCAAGTCTAGATGCGGGCGCGCGCCCACCGCGGTAGTCGGCGCGCGTATCGTCCCCACGTCCAAGCCGCGGGCGGCGGGGGCCCGCTCGCGCACAACTCGACCAAGGGAGGATTCGCATGTCGAGGAAAATCCGCGACCACATTCGTTCGAACGTGGTCGGCTACGTCGCTGTCTTCATCGCGCTCAGTGGAACGGCCTACGCGGTCGACGGCCCGCTTCCGGGCGTTGACCAGGTCGGGTCGGAGGACATCATCAACGGCGAGGTCAAAGCCCCCGAGCTCGCGACAAACGCAATCGTCGACGACACCCTCAACCCGATCACCGGCTCGACGAAGATCGGCACCGGGGCGATCAAGGAGAGCGAGCTGGGCGGCAGCTCCGTGTTCAGCGGCGAGGTCGCGCCTGGAGCGCTCAACGGCTCCGATATCGAGGACGGGTCGCTGCAGGGCGTCGAGATCGCCGATGGGTCGCTTGGCGCCGCCGATCTGGCAACGGGTTCAGTCGGAACGGCCGAGGTGGCGACCAACGCGCTCACGGGCGACGACGTGAACGAGTCCACGTTCGCGGGCCTCGACGGCCAGGACGCGTTCGACCCGTCATGCGATCCGTCCACCGATGCCTACGTCGACTGCGCCAGTCTGAGGTTCACAGCGGGGCGATCGATGCAGGTCTTGACGACGTTCACCTACGGGTTCAGGACCGACAACGGCGATCCGTCCGGCGAGTGCGCGACGACCCTCGACGGCGCGCAGACCTCGAACACGGCCACGACAGCCGACACCGACTCGGTGATCTACCAGTGGGGTTCCATACCGGTGGTCGACGTGATCTCGGTGAGCGCCGGCACCCACACTCTCGGTCTCAAGTGCCGGGAGATTCTCGCGGGCGACCACGACATCGTCTTCACCGACATCCGGATCACGGCCACGGAGCTCGCCATGGACTAGCCGTGCATTGATGCGGGCGGAGGGATTCGAACCCCCAAGCTCAGAGAGCACCGCCACCTAAAGACGGCGTGTATGCCAGTTCCACCACGCCCGCGGGAGGCCCGATTCTAGGCTCGGAACGGGGGATCGACCGTCGCGCGCGGCCGCCGAAGCACATATGCTTGCCGCGGGATGGAGCAAGTCATCGCGCGGGAGGGCTACGAGCTCTGGCGGCCCAACCGCGAGAAGCCCCAGGCGAAGACGATGAAGGCGGTGATCGCCTTCGTCCTGCTGGTGAGCGCCGCGCTGCTGATCGTGATCACGCTCGGCGGCTGGGACCGGCTGCTCGGGACCAGCGTCGCGGTGATGAGCCTGCTCTGGGCCGGCATCTACATCCTGTTCGCGATCCTCGTGATGCGCTGGTCGCGCGGCATCCTGCCGGTGGCCGCGGCCCTGGCGGTGATCCTCGCGATCTTCGCCGCGATCGCGGCCCCCGACTGGTTCGCGCGCGACAAGCCGGGGCTCACCTCCCCCGCCCTGCCCGAGGACCTGCTCGGCCTGCTGACCCTGGTCGTCGTCCCGGTGCAACTCGTCCTGGTGGCCGTCGCCATGATCGGCTTCAACCAGGAGTGGCACGTCGAGGAGGAGCGGCCGATCGGCGGCTCCCCGCTGGCCGGCGAGGGCGATCGCACCGGTTCCGGGCCGGCGCCGGCACCCGCCTGAGCCCGTCGCCCTCTAGAAGAGGACGCCCTGCTCCTCGCGCGGCTCGATCAGCCGCGGCCCGTCCTCGCGCACGTCGTTGACCAGGTCGGAGACCTCGCGCGCGATCAGCGCATCGTCGGCCGCCGGGACGAGCAGCGAGATCAGCTCGTCGACGGGTCGCTCAGGGTCGAGCCAGTCAGCCTCCCGGTCGGGGACCAGGAGCACGGGCATGCGGTCGTGGATCGGGCGGATGAGGTCGTTGGGCTCGGTGGTGACGATCGCGCAGCTGTGCAGGACGTCGTCGGTGCCCTTGCGCGGGAGCGCCGCCCAGATCCCGGCAAACGCGAACAGGTCGCCGTCGGGACGACTGAACCACACGGGACGCTTGCCGCGCTCGTCGGTAACCCACTCGTAGAAGCCGTCGGCGGGGATCAGGCAGCGCCGCTCGGCGAACGACTCGCGAAACGCCGGCTGGCTCTGCAGGGTCTCGGCGCGAGCGTTGATCAGCGGCCGCCCCGACGCCTTCTCGGCCCAGCGCCCCGGCACCAGGCCCCAGCGCAGGCGGCCGAGGTCGCGCGCCCCGTCATCGAGCCGCCGCACCGCGAGCACCGGATCGGTGGGCGCGATGTTGTAGCGCGGCGCATCGGCCACGTCGAGCGACTCGAGGATGTCGAACCGCGCCCGCAGCCCGGCGGGGTCGGGGTTCGTCAGCGTGTAGCGCCCGCACATAGGTTCAGATTAGTGACGGTTTCGGCTCACTCTGCGCGCCACTAAGCGGAAGGAGGCCGAGAAGATCGTCAGAATGGAGCATGCGCGCGGCGGTGGCGGAACGGTTTACGCGGCGGCCTCAAAAGCCGCTGTCCTTCGGGGCATGTGGGTTCGAATCCCACCCGCCGCATAGCGATGTACTCGCCTGAGGACGTCAGCCGCGTCCTCCGCCTCCGCGACGATGGCTGGAACCTCAGCCAGATTCAGCGGGAGACCGGGATCGCCCGGGCCACGATCCGGTGTTGGGAAGCCGGGCCCATTCCACCGGTGCGGAGGCAACTACGAGGCACCGCGTGCTTTCGATGCCACCCGTACCGGTTTCCAATTCCGGGAATCACTGAACTCGCTTACGCACAGCTCCTCGGCCTGTACCTAGGGGATGGGTGCATCTCCGCTCACGCCAGGGACGTCTTCCGGCTGCGGATCACGCTCGACCGGGCATATCCCATGATCGTCGAGGAATGTGCTGCCCTGATTGCGATTCTGGCACCCGAGAACAAGGTGTCCGTGACTCGCCGGGCAGACTGCCGCGTGGACGAACCGAGCGCGTACTGGCGTCACTGGCCCTGCCTGTTCCCGCAGCACGGCCCAGGCGTCAAGCACCACCGGCCGATCGTCCTCGAGCCCTGGCAGCGAGAGATCGTTGACGCGTATCCGTGGCGATTCCTGCGCGGCCTGATCCAGTCCGACGGCTACCGCGGCATGAACACGATCCGTCACCCCAAGAGGACGTATGCCTACGCGCGCTACCAGTTCTCGAACCGGTCGAGCGAGATCCGGGAGCTCTTCTGTGAGTACTGCGACCGAGTCGGTGTTGAGTGGCGGCGCATGAACCGATGGACGATCTCGGTCGCGCGCCGCGGCTCCGTGGCGATGATGGACCGGCACATCGGGCCGAAGCGCTAGATAATCCCCCGCCCGTGGATGCGGCAGGGCGCATGGAGATTGTTCGGGAGCTGTGCTCGTTCGAGGGCCGGCTCACCGGCACCGACGCAGAGCGCCGGGCCGCGAACCGGCTCGCCGAGCGGCTGCGCGCGCTCGGGCGCCGAGCCGAGGTCGAGCCGACCTACGTGCATCCGCAGTCGGCGTTTGTGCACGCCGGGCACTGCCTGATCGCCTTCGCCGGCAGCCTCGTTGCGATCTCCTCCCCCGTCGTCGGGTTCGCGCTCGTGCTCTTCGCTGCCACGTCGATGTACCTCGACCTCAACTACCGCATCTACCTGCTGCGCTCGCTCTTCTTCCGGCGCGGCTCGCAGAACGTCGTGTCCCCCGGTCCAAACCCGGGCGCCCGCGCGCGGCTCGTGATCTGCGCCCACGTGGACGCCGCCCGCAGCGGCGCCATCTACGCCCCGCGCCGCGCGCGCCGCGCGGCCCGTCTTTCCCAGCGCTCGCCCGTGCCCCTCGGCTTCTTTCGAGTCGTCTTCTGGTCGCTGGCGCTGCTGCTGCCGTTGCTGGGGGCGCGAATGGCAGGGCTCGACTCCAACGCGATCTCGGTCCTCCAGCTCCTCCCCACGCTCGTCCTGCTCGTCGCCGTCTTCGCGCTGGTCGAGATCGAGCTCTCCGAGGTCAGCCCCGGGGCGAACGACAACGCCTCGGGCGTCGCGACGGCGATCTCGCTCGCGGCCGAGCTCGACGCCGACCCGCCCGCGAACCTCGACGTGTGGGTGGTGCTCGACGGCGGCGAGGAATGTCAGCAGGAGGGGATGCGCCGCTTCGTCCGCGCGCACCGCAAGGAGCTCGACCGCGAACGCACCTTCTTCCTCGCCATCGAGTCGGTCGGCGGCGGCGACGTGCGCTTTGAGACCAGCGCCGGCTGGGTCGTGAGCTACGCGATGGATCGCCGCCTGATCGAGCTCTGCACGGCGATCGCCGAGGCCGAGCCGAGGTTCAAGGCCGCGCCGCTCGCCAGCGGGATCGCCGGCGACTCGATGCCGCCTCGGCTCGCGCGTCTGCGCTCGATCGGCATCACCTGTCGCGCCGCCGACGGGACCGTGCCGTACCGCCACCTGCCGACCGACACCCCGGATGCGATCGACCGCGCCTCCCTGGAGCGGGCGCACGCCTTCTCCCTCGAGCTCGTCCACCGCCTCGACGCCGACCTCGGGCGTCGCGGCGCCGACCGGTGATAGAAGTCCGCGCGTGAGCGAGACCTCCCCGGCGACCCCCGGCGAGCTGCTCTGGACCCCGTCCCGCGAGGTCGTCGAGCGCTCGAACCTGACCGCGTACGTCCGCTGGCTTGCCGCCGAGCGCGGCGTGGACTTCGGCGACGACTACACGGCCATGTGGCGGTGGTCGGTGGACGAGCTCGAGGACTTCTGGGCGACGATCTGGGAGCGGTTCGAAGTCCGCGCCTCGGCCCCGTACGCGCGGGTGCTCGGCGACCGGACCATGCCTGGGGCGAAGTGGTTCGAGGGCGCGCAACTCAACTACGCCGAGAACCTGCTCGCGGGCGGGCCCGACGACCGCCTCGCGATCCAACACGCCTCGGAGCTGCGGGAGCTGCGCTCGCTCACCCGTGGCGAGCTGCGGGCCGAGGTCGCCCGGGTTGCGGCGGCGCTGCGCCGGCTCGGCGTCGAGCCGGGCGAGCGGGTCGTCGCCTATCTGCCGAACGTCGCCGAGGCGGTGATCGCGTTCCTCGCCACCGCGTCGATCGGCGCGATCTGGTCGAGCTGCTCGCCGGACTTCGGCGCCAGCTCAGTCGTCGACCGCTTCGCCCAGATCGAGCCGAAGGTGCTCTTCTGCGTCGACGGTTACCGCTACAACGGCCGTGATTTCGACCGCCGCGACGTCGTCGCCGGCCTGCTCGCGGAGATGCCGACGGTCGAGCACGCGATCGTCGTCCCGTACCTCGATCCCGAGCCCGACCTCGGGCCGCTCCGCGACGCGGTGCTCTGGGACGACGCCCTGGGCTCAGGCCCGGCCGAGGAGCTCATCTTCGAACAGGTGCCGTTCGACCACCCGCTCTGGGTCCTCTACTCGTCCGGGACCACCGGCCTGCCGAAGGCGATCGTCCAGGGACACGGCGGGATCCTGCTCGAGCAGCTCAAATCGCACAACCTCCACGTGGACGCGCAGGAGGGCGACCGCATCTTCTGGTTCACCACCACGGGCTGGATGATGTGGAACTTTCTCGTCGGCGTCCTGCTCACCGACGCGTCGATCGTCCTCTACGACGGCAGCCCGGGTCACCCCGACATGGACGTGCTCTGGGACCTCGCGGCGGACGCCGGGGTCACCTGCTTCGGCACGTCGGCCAGCTACGTCACCGCCTGCATGAAGGCGGGGGTCGAACCGGCCGCCGGCCGCGATCTGAGCGCCCTGCGCTCGGTGGGCTCCACCGGCTCGCCGCTGGCGCCCGAGGGCTTCGGCTGGATCTACGAGCACGTGGGCGACGACACCTGGCTGTTCTCCACGTCCGGCGGCACGGACGTCTGCACCGCGTTCGTCGGCGGCGTCCCCACCCTCCCGGTCTACGCCGGCGAGCTGCAGGGCCGCTCGCTGGGGGCCGCGATCGAGGCCTGGGACGAGGACGGCAAGGCGGTCGTCGGCGAGGTCGGCGAGCTGGTGATCACCGAGCCGATGCCGTCGATGCCGCTCTTCTTCTGGGCCGACGAGGACGGCTCGCGCTACCGCGCCTCCTACTTCGAGACCTTCCCGGGGGTATGGAGACACGGCGACTGGATCGAGATCACCGCGCGCGGCACGGCGATCATCTACGGACGCTCGGACTCGACGATCAACCGCTCGGGCGTGCGGATGGGTACGTCTGAGATCTACCGCGCGGTCGCGGGCGTCGACCAGGTCGTCGACGCGCTCGTCGTGGACGTGCCCAGGCCGGGCACCGAGGGGTGGATGCCGCTGTTCGTCGTGCTCGCCGAGGGCGCCGCGCTCGACGACGAGCTGATCGCGGAGCTGCGGCGGCGAATTCGCGAGCAGTGCTCGCCGCGTCACGTGCCCGACGAGGTCTACGAGATCGTCGAGGTCCCACGCACGCTGAGTGGCAAGGTCCTCGAGGTCCCGGTGAAGCGAATTCTCTCCGGGACCCCCGCCGAACGCGCGGCCTCGCGCGACTCGCTCGCCAACCCGGCTGCGCTCGACTACTTCGTCGAGCTCGCGGGTCGGCTCGAGGTCGACGCCTAGGCCGCCGGCCGGCGCGGGCTCACGCGCTCGCCGGCAAGCTCCAGCGAGGGCAGCTCGCCGGCGCTCTGCACCCGATTTCGCCCGGCGCGCTTGGCCGTGTAGAGGGCCCGATCGGCGGCCTCGATCAGGTCGTCGTAGCGGGCTTGGCCAGGAAGGTGAACCGCGACGCCGCAGCTCAGCGTGAGCGGAGGGTCCGCGCCCGCGAACTCCGACCGGACACCGAACCGGAGTCGCTCGGCAAGCGCCACCGCCCCCGCCTCGTCGGTGTCCGGGGCGACGACCGCGAACTCCTCGCCGCCGATCCGCGCCGTGACCTCCACCGAGCGGGTGATGTCCTCGAGGATCATCGCGACGCGCTTCAGGGCGCGATCGCCGGCCGGATGGCCGTGCGCGTCGTTGTAGCGCTTGAAGTGGTCGAGATCGAGCACCACCAACGCCAGCGGACGCCTCGTCCGCTCGGCGCGAGCGAGCTCGCGATCGAACTCGTACCGCAGGGCCCGGCGGTTGTCGAGTCCGGTCAACGGATCGGTGCGCGCGGCGTCCTCCAGCCGCGCCACCTCCGCCCGCATCTGCGCGGCGAGCCCGACCATCACGAAGGCGGCAACGGCGGCTGTGCCTGCCACCATCGCCAGCTGGAGTCCCTCCGGCATCGCCGACGGACCCACGATCCGCAGCGCCAGCCAGTAGCCGGCGACCGCGATCACACCGTGCGCCGCCGTGCCCCAGTGCGACAGGTAGCCGCCAGCGGCGATCACGACCCAGGCCAGGTACAGCGCGTAGGCCGCCGACGCCTCGGGTCCGGCGAACGAGATCACCAGCACCACCAGCACGGTCCCGAACCCCGGTGCCGCGACCAGCATCCACCACGGGATCCGGTCGAAGGCCACGATCAGACCGATCGCGGACGCGAAGGCAACCAGAGCGATCACAGCGAGGACGACGCTGTCGCGCTCGGGCGATCCCGGCAGGGCCAGCGTCGCCACGAGCAGCAAGGCCCCGAAGCCGAAGAGATAGGCGAGCGTGCGGGCGATCGCACCGCGCTCGCCAGGTCGGCCGAGGTGGTGCTCGGGGTCGCGCCAGTCAAGCCGCGCGGCGGCGACCGATGCGATCCGCTTCACCTTTCTTTCCCCTACAGGCACTCCATCGCCTAGACCCCCCAAGAATTTCCGTTCACGACATTACCCGCGGGTACCACCAGTTACCCATACGGTCGTTCACTCGAAGTGGATCTACCGGACGTCGCGCTCGTAGACCAGTCGCGACCCCGCCGGGAGCAGTCGACCGGCCGCGATCTCGCGGCGCTCGTCGGACGCGAGCTCGGCCCGACCGGCCTCGAGTGCGTGGTAGGGGGTCGGAATCTCGGCGAGGGGGCGAAACCGTGCCTCGAGGGCCGCTCTGACGCGCGCGAGTGGGATCACGTCGGGCGCGAGCTCCGGACGTGGCGGGCGCTTGATCGAGTGCGCATCGCACCAGCGCAGTGTGGCCCCGTCGACCGCCTCGATCGCGAACTCGAAGATCACGAGCCGCGCCCCGGGCCGCAGTGCGTCCGCGAGCGCCCCGACCGCGCGGTCGAGGTCGTGCACGTGATGCAGCGACCGGATCGCCATCGCGGCGTCGAAGGCCTCCGGTTCGTCGAGGTCCTCGAGCCGTCCGCGCCGAAACCCGGGCTCGTCGGGAGCGGCTGGGTCGAGGCCGAGCACCTCGTAGCCCTCGGCCGCGAATCGTCGTGTGCTGCGCCCGTCGCCGCAGCCGACGTCCAGGACGCGCGCCGGGGGCGGCGGCAGCCACCGGTCCGTGAACGCCCACAGCTCGTCGTTCAGATGAGCGTCCGTCAAACCGGTGGCCCGGTGAGCCCAAGGCGCTGCGCGCGTTCGCGAGCCTGCGCGACGACCTCCGCCACGTCCTCGACCACGCCATCGCGCATCAGGACCCGGCCGGCCACGACGGTCGCATCGACGATCGTCCCGCTGGCCGCGTAGACGAGTCCCGCGTCGAGCGCCCCGAGAGCGAGCTCGGGGTCGTCGGAGCGCACGAGCAGGAAGTCCGCCGGCGCTCCAACGCCGAGTTCGTTGCCGTCGAGGAGCCCGGAACGACGCCCGGTGGCGATCTCCAGTGTCTCCGACGCCGTCACCGCCGCGGGGTCGCGCGCCCGCTCCTTCTGCAGCAGGGCGAACGCCTTTGCCGAGGCCAGCAGATCGAGCGAGTTGTTTGACCCCGGCCCATCGGTTCCGAGTCCGAGCTCCACGCCGACCTGGCGGGCGTCGGTGTACGGGAACACCCGTCCGACGGCCAGCTTCAGGTTTGCGACCGGGTTGGTGACCACGGTCGCGCCGCGCTCGGCGATCAGCTCGAGCTCCGCGCGGTCGAGCCAGCATCCGTGCGCGAGCACCGTGCGCGGCCCGAGCAGCCCGAGCTCGTCGAGGTAGAACGCCGGGCGCTTGCCGTGCTGGGCCAGCGAGCCCTGGACCTCCTCCTCCGTCTCGGAGAGATGGATCTGCACCGGGACCTGGAGCTCCTGCGCGCGCTCGGCGATCCAGCGCAGCGACCGCTCGGACAGCGAGTAAATCGCGTGTGGCGCAAATCCGGGCCGCGCGAGCACCCCGCCGATCTCGGCCACCCGGGCGAGATGGCGGTCGGCGTCGGCGCAGGCGCGCTCGGACTTCGCCGGGTCGCCGTCGTCGATCAGCGGCGAGCCGGCCACGGCCCGCACACCGGCGTCCTCGACCGCCCGCGCCGTGGCCTCGGCGCGCCAGTACATGTCCCAGAAGCTGGTCGTGCCGGTCCGGATCATCTCCACGCACGCGAGCCGGGCGCCCCAGTAGATGTCCTCATCGTCGAGCTGCTTTTCGACCGGCCAGATGTGCTTGGTCAGCCACTCCATCAGCGGCAGGTCGTCGGCGTAGCCGCGAAACAGCGTCATCGCCGCGTGCGTGTGGGCGTTGACGAGGCCCGGGACCAGGGCCATGCCGCCCGCGTCGAGCCGCTCGTCGCCGTCCCGCGCAGCGACATCTGGGCCCAGCTCGGTGATCGTCCCGTCCTCGCACCGCAGCCCAATCGCGGCTCCGTCGAGCGTCGCGTTGGTCACGGCCAGTCCCACGGACTCAGCGTATGCGAGTCTTCCGCCGTGCGTGAGGACGGCGTTCGCGATGACCTCGCCGAGGTGCTCGAGCGCCGTCGGCTAGCTGGCGACGACGCGCGCCCGGAGGCGGTCGAGCGCCGTCACGCAACCGGCGCCCGCACGGCGCGTGAGAACCTCGCCGACCTGGTCGACCCGGGCAGCCTGGTCGAGTACGGCGGGCTCGCGATCGCGGCGCAGCGCCACCGGCGCGAGACCGCGGAGCTGATCGCCCGCACGCCCGCCGACGGGCTGATCGCCGGAACGGCGCGGATCAACGGCGACCTGCACGGCGAACGCGCGGCGTGCGCGGTGCTCTCCTACGACTACACGGTGCTGGCCGGGACCCAGGGGGCGATCGGCCATCGCAAGAAGGACCGCATGTTCGAGCTGATCGAGCGTCTGCGCCTCCCCACGGTCCTGCTCGCGGAGGGCGGCGGCGGGCGCCCTGGGGACACCGACTACGCGGTCGTCTCGGCGCTCGACACGCGCGCCTTCGCGCTCTGGGCGCGGCTCGCCGGGCTGGTGCCGCGGATCGCGATCGTCTCCGGCCGCTGCTTCGCCGGCAACGCTGTGCTCGCCGGTTGCTCGGACCTGATCGTCGCCACCGAGACGACCGCGCTCGGCATGGGCGGACCGGCGATGATCGAGGGTGGCGGCCTCGGGACCTTCGAGCCCGAGGCGATCGGCCCGCTCGCGGTCCAGGCGCCAAACGGGGTCGTCGACGTCGCGGTCGCCGACGAGGCCGAGGCGGTGGCCGCCACCAAGCGCCTGATCTCCTACTTCCAGGGGCCGCTCGCCGACTGGGAGGAGCCCGACCAGGCGCTGCTGCGCGACGTCGTCCCCGAGCGCCGCCGCCGTGCGTACGACGTCCGGGCCGCGATCGAGGGGCTCGCGGACACCGGCTCGGTGAGCTTCCTGCGCGAGGCCTTCGCCCCCGAGATGGTCACCGCGCTCGCGCGCCTCGAGGGGCGCGCCGTCGGCGTGATCGCCAACAATCCGATCCGGCTCGCCGGAGCGATCACCAGCGATGGCGCCGACAAGGCGGCCCGCTTCATGCAGCTCTGCGACGCCTTTGGGCTGCCGATCGTGTCGCTGATCGACACGCCGGGGATGATGGTCGGCCCGGAGGCCGAGGAGACCGGTCTGGTGCGCCACTGCTCGCGCCTGTTCGTCGCCGGCGCGAGCCTCCGGGTTCCATTCGCGGCCGTGATCCTGCGCAAGGCCTATGGGCTCGGCGCCCAGGCGATGGCGGCGGGCAGCATGCACGAGCCGCTGCTCACGGTCGGCTGGCCCACCGCCGAGCTCGGCGCGATGGGGCTCGAGGGCGCGGTGAAGCTCGGCTTCCGCCGCGAGCTCGACGCGATCGCCGACGAAACCGAGCGCGCGCAGCGACTCGAGGAGATGGTCGCCCACGCCCACGAGCACGCCAAGGCGCTCAACGCCGCGACCCTGTTCGAGCTCGACGACGTGATCGACCCGGCGGAGACCCGGCGCCTGCTCGCGTCGACCTTCGCGGCGGCGACGGCGCACACCGACGCGCCGCCGCAGACGCCGCTGGCGTTGACACCTGGTGATTGGGCGCCACCCCGCACGCCCGGACGCGGAAGCAGGAAAAATGTCCGCGGCGGAGCCGCGGACAAGTGATTCGAGCGAGAGCGGAGGACGTGGCGGGAGTTATTCCAGGCGTGGCAGGACGGCCTCGAGAGTGGCCCGCAGTGATGCCGCGTTCGCGGCGCGGTTGGCCTCGATCTCGTCCAGGGTGAGCTCGCGGTCGCCCACGCCGTTGGCGAGGTTGTCGACCACGCACAGCGTCGCGTAGCGCAGCCCCAGCTCGCCAGCGATCACGCACTCCGACGCCACGGTCATCCCGACGACGTCGGCGTGCGCGGCGATCAGCCGGATCTCGGCGGGCGTCTCGAGGCGCGGACCGCGCGTCTGCCAGTAGATCGCCCTCGCCGATCGCCGCGATCCCCGCGTCGTCCAGAGCCGCGACCAGCGCGGCGCGCCATTCCGGGTCGAAGCCGGGGACGCGGTGGGCCTCCGGGCCCTCCAACGCGCTCAGCGGCTCCGCGTCGAGGGCGATGAAGTCGTCGGGGACCAGCAGCGTCCCCGGCCCGAGCTCGGCGCGCAGGCCGCCGACCGAGCTCAGCGCCAACACGCGGTCACAGCCCGAGTCGGCGAGCGCGCGCATCGTCGCGACGTGATCGATCCGATGCGGCAGCTCGTAGCCGGCGGCGACCTGGTGGCGCCGGACCATGTGCCAGTCACCCCCCGGCAGCTCCGCATCGTGAAGCGCGCTGCCCGCGATCACTCCGAGACCCGGCATGGCCGCAGAGTAGCCTGGCCCGCCCTGTGGATCCGCTTGAGGCAATCGCGATTTTCGTCGCCGGCATCGCGGCCGGGACGATCAACACGATCGTCGGCAGCGGCACCCTGATCACGTTCCCGGTGCTGATCGCGCTCGGCTACCAACCGCTGGTCGCCAACGTCTCCAACAACATCGGCCTGGTGCCGGGCGCGATCACGGGCGCGTACGGCTACCGGCGCGAGCTCTCTGGTCAGCGAGAGCGGGCGATCCAGCTCGGGATCTTCTCGGTCATCGGGGCGGTTGTCGGCGCGACGCTCCTCCTCGTGCTCCCCTCGTCAGCGTTCGACGCGATCGTCCCGGCGCTGATCGCGATCGCGCTGGTCCTGGTCGTCGCGCAGCCAAAGCTGAACGCGTCGTTCGACCGACGCCGAGAGGAGGGGCACCGCAGCGCGACCGTCCGCGGCCTCGTCTCCGCCTGCGGTGTGTACGGGGGCTACTTCGGCGCCGCCCAGGGCATCCTGCTGATGGGCGTCCTCGGGCTCGCGATCGAGGACACCCTGCAGCGCCTCAACGGGCTCAAGAACGTGCTCGCCGGGCTCAACAACTTCACCGCCGGGCTGATCTTCGTCTTCGCCGCGACGGTCAACTGGGGCGTGGCGGCCCTGATCGCCGGGGGCTCGGTCATCGGCGGCGTGCTGGGAGCGCGCTACGGCCGGCGCCTGTCGCCGACCGCCCTGCGGGTGCTGATCGTGATCGTCGGCACCGTGGCGATCGTGCGCCTCCTCGTCGACTGACGGCCGCTCAGGCCGCTGCCAGCAGCCAGCGGAACGTGTTGTGAAAGCGGTACGAGCCGTCCTCTTGCCTGCGCGCGGCGGCCGCGCGCTCAACGGCCTCGCGAAACGCGTCGCGATCGACCGAGTCGGCGATCCCCGTGTGGACGAGGTCGAACTCCAGCGCGCCCTGTAGCTCAACCGCGTCGGCCGTCTCGTACGGCACATCCACGGCGCCGGTCGCCAGCACGGCCAGCCCGGCCTCGGTTGCCAGGCCCTCGAGCACGCCCGGGCGGCCGAACGCCGGGGCCGGATCCGCCTCGTCCTCCTCGTCGGCCGATGGGCCGAGCGCGCGGACGGCGTCGAAGAGGCCCTGCAGGTCGTTGTGCTCGCGCGGCCCCCACACGCACACCGCCACGAGCCCGCCCGAGCGCGCCACCCGCCGCGCCTCGCGGAAGCCGTCGAGCCGCTCGGCCGTGAACTGAAACGAGTTGAAGCCCGTGACGACGTCGAACGAGTCGTCGTCCCAGGGCAGGTTCTCGATCGCTCCCACCCGCAGGTCGGCGTCACCCAGCTGGCCACGAGCGCGCTCGATCATGCCCTCGGCCGCGTCGATGCCGCTCACCGTCGCCCCGCGCGCGGCCGCGAGCGCGCACAGCTCGCCGGTGCCGCAGCCCATGTCGAGGAAGCGCGTCCCGGGACCGACCGCGGCCTGCTCCAGCACCACCTCTCGGGCGGGATCGGCCAGCCGCGCCCAGTGTCGATCCCAGAGGTCGGCGGTCGCGCTCCACGACGGGCCCTGCTCGCCCGCGGTGCTCGGCCGCTCGTCTGACTTCACGCGGGCGTGATCGGGTTGCGCCGCTCCGAGAACCGGCGGTCGCGGCCCTCGGCGAGCGCGAAGCGACGGATCACCTCGGCGCGCAGGTCGTCGGGCTCGATCACCGCGTCGATGACCATCTCCGAGGCGAGATGCAGGATGTCGATGTCGGCCGCGTACTCCTCGCGCTGCGCGCGCACGAACTCCTCCCGCTCGGCCTCGTCGTCGATCGCCTGGATCTGGTTGAAGAAGACCGCGTTGATCGCGGCCTCGGGACCCATCACGGCGATCGAGGCGCCCGGCAGCGCGATGCAGCAGTCGGGCTCGAACGCGGGCCCCGCCATCGCATAGAGGCCGGCGCCGTAGGCCTTGCGCACGATCACGGAGAGCTTCGGCACCGTCGCCTCGGAGACGGCGCTGATCATCTTCGCCCCGTGGCGGATGATCCCCTGGCGCTCGACCGCGGTGCCGATCATGAACCCGGGGACGTCGGCGAGGAACAGCAGCGGGACGTTGAACGCGTTGCAGGTCATGATGAACCGCGCCGCCTTGTCGGCCGAGTCGACGAACAGGACGCCGCCCTTCTGCCGCGGCTGGTTGGCGACGATCCCCACCACGCGCCCGTCGATTCGCGCGTAGCCGACCACCAGCTCCTTCGCCCAGCGTGCGTGGACCTCGCAGAACGAGTCGGCGTCGGTGATCGCGCCGATCAGGTCCTTGACGTCGAACGAGGTCTTCTCGTCGTCGGGGACGATCTCGGACACCGGCCGCTCGGACGACGGCTCGGCGGGCGGCGCCGCCGGCGGCGCCTCGCGCCAGTTGGCCGGCATGTAGGAGAGGTAACGCTGGGCGAGCTCGATCGCCTCGTCGTCGGACTTGACCAGGAAGTGCCCGCATCCCGAGACCGAGGTGTGCATCTTGGCCCCGCCCATCTCCTCGAGGCTCACCTTCTCGCCAACCACCATCTCCGCCATCCGCGGCGAGCCCAGGTACATCGAGGCGTTGCCCTCGCGCATGATCACGACGTCGCAGAAGGCCGGGATGTACGCGCCGCCCGCGGCCGAGGGGCCGAAGAGCAGGCAGATCTGCGGCACCTTCCCGGAGAGCTTGACCTCGTTGTAGAAGATCCGCCCCGCGCCGCGGCGCCCGGGGAACATCTGGACCTGGTCGGTGATCCGCGCGCCCGCCGAGTCGACCAGGTAGATCATCGGCAGCTCCAGGGCGAGCGCCCGCTCCTGGATGCGCAGGATCTTCTCCACCGTCTTCGGGCCCCACGACCCCGCCTTCACGGTCGGGTCGTTGGCCATCAGGCAGACGCGGCGGCCGGCGATCGTCGCCAACCCGGTCACGACCCCGTCGGCGCCGAGCCCCTCGGCGTCCCAGTTGGCGAGCAGGCCCTCCTCGGCGAACGACTCCGCGTCGACGAGCCGCTCGACCCGCTCGCGAACGCCGAGCTTGCCCTGCTCGGCCGTCTTTTGGTGGTGACGCTCCGGGCCGCCGGCGAGGGCCGCCTCGAGCGCGGCCTCGAAATCGGTTCTGACGCGCGTCCCCATCCGGGGGTTCAGCGTGACTCTTCGGCCACGATGGCGGTCGGCTGCGTGTCCTCGCCGTCCGCGGCACTCTCCGGCGCCTCGCCGTTCTCGGGCTCGGCGTTCGGGCGATGTTGCGTGGCGGTGCCGGCGATGCCGCTCGCCAGGCGGTCGAGCTCGGCGAGCACCGCGTCGCGCCGCTGCTCGAGGTCCGAGATGACCTCCTCGACGTCGCCGCGGCGCCGGTTGGCCTCCTCGACGATCCGCTTCGCCTCGCGCTCGGCCGTGTCGCGGGCGTCCGCCGCGTCCGCCTCGGCCTCGTCGTGGATGCGCTGCGCCTCGGACTCCGCCTCGGGCCGCGACTTGTTCACGTACTCGTCGGCCTCGGTGCGTGTCTTCCGCGAGTAGGAGTCGGCCTCCTCGCGCACCTGTGCGGCGTACTCGTCGGCGCCAGAGCGCAACCTCTCGACGGTCACGTTGGCGTCGATCAGCTGCTTGCGCGCGTCGTCCGCCGCGTCGGCGCGAATCGACTCGGCGGCGTCGTGAGCCTCGGTGAGGATGCTGCCGGTCTGCTCTCCGATCCGCTCGAGCTCCGCCCGAACGGCCTCCACCGCCGCGTCATCCTCGCCTCCGCGCTCAAGCCAATCGGCGAGCTCGCCGAGGAACTGATCGACCTCGCCGCGGTCATATCCGCGTACGGAGTGCGAGAAAGTGGCGTTTCGAATGCGCTCCAGTGAGTGCTCGTCCACTGCCCTTGCCTCTCTTCAGCTGGCCTGTTCGCGAGGGTAGCGAGAACGGTCCGCCGGGGTTACGAGCCGGGCTCGACTGCGACGGGCTTCTCACCCGAGTAGTCGTAGAAGCCGCGCCCGGACTTGCGCCCGTAGTGGCCGGCCTCGACCAGCGTGCGCAGGCTGTCCGGCTGGGCGAACCGATCCTCGCCGTAGGAATCGGCCATCACGTCGGCGATCGAGGCGAGCGTGTCGAGGCCGACGAAGTCGGCGAGCGTCAGCGGGCCCATCGGGTGGCTGGCGCCGGCCATCATCCCGCGGTCGATGTCCTCGATCGACCCGACCCCCTGCTCGTGGGCGCGGATCGCGTCGAGCATGTACGGGACCAGGAGGCGGTTGACGATGAAGCCGCGGTTGTCGCCGGCGGCCACGGTGGTCTTGCCGAGCCGCTCGCCGACCTGAAACCCCAGGTCGTTGGCGGCGTCGCCCGTGCCGTCGGCCCGCACGACCTCCAGCAGCGGCATCACCTGAGCCGGGTTGAAGAAGTGCAGGCCGAAGAAGCGATCGGGGCGCGCCGTCGCGGCCGCCTGGTCGGCCACCGAGAGCGAGGAGGTGTTGGTGGCGAAGAAGGCATCGTCCTTGGCGATCCCGTCGAGCTGCTTCCACAGCTCGAGCTTGCGGTCGAGGTCCTCGGTGATCGCCTCGACCACCAGGTCGCAGTCGGCGAGGTCGGCGTAGGTCCAGCGAGCCGCTGATCCGGCCGAGCACCGCGTCGGCGTCGGCCTGCTCGAGCTTGCCCTTCTCGACCGCGCGCCCGAGCTGCTTGGAGATCTTGCCGAGCCCCTTGTCGAGCGCGCCCTGATCGGCCTCGACCACGACCACGTCCCAGCCGGCCTGGGCGCAGATCTGGGTGATCCCATGGCCCATCAGGCCGCAGCCGACTACTCCTACCTTCGCGATCTCCATGGCGCCCGGGGTTCCTCCTGTCGAATCGATGGCGGCGGCGGAGGCTACACCGGCATTAATCTTTCGCGCCGCGTCGACCGATAGAGGGGACCATGAGCTCGAGGGAGAAGCTGTTCGGGGCGCTCGGCGTGATCGGGTTGATCGTCGGGATCGTCGCGCTGGTGATCTCGATCGGCGCCAAGAACGACGCCACCAGCGACCAGGAAGCCCAGAACCAAGCCGCGCAGGAACTGGAGGCGCGGCTCACCGACAAGGCCGACCAGTTGCGACAGGGCCTGGTTGGGGACATCAAGCAGACGGCCGCGGCGCAGAGCGCGGCCAAGAAGGCGGGCAAGAAGGGCGCGCGCGCCGAGAAGGCCGGAAAGAAGGCGCAGCGGACCGGCAACGCGGCGGCCAAGCAGGCGGCTGAGAACAAGAAGACGATCGCCCAGCTCGAGACGGAGCTGGAGCGCGCGAACGGCGAGATTCGCGGGCTCAAGCAGGCCCAGCAGAAGACCGATCAGAAGGTCGCGGTTCTGCAGGCGAAGCTCAAGGCGAAGAAGAACAAGCGCTAGGCCGCCTCGAGCAGCCTCTGCATCGCCTCGGCTAGGGCGTGCACACCGCTCATCGGCCGCACCATCACCGTCATCTCCGTGATTCGGTCGTCCGGGCCGAACTTGAGGATGTCGACGCCCTGGAGCTGCTTGTCGCCCACCCGGGCCTCGAACATCAGCACCGCCGCGTCGCCGGTCTCGACCTGCTCGACGTAGCGGAAGTCCTCGAACACCTGGACCACCGCGGAGAGCAGGACCTTGATCTGGTCTCGGCCCTCGTAGGGCTTGTAGACCACCGGACTGCGGAAGGTCGCGTCCTCGGCGAACAGCTCGTCGGCCGCGCCGAAGTCCTTCGCCTCGGCCGCGGCGCGAAAGGCGTCGCTGCGCACGTCAGTCCACCAGCTGCGCGTCGAGGTTGATCTCACCGACGGCGGCAAGCGCCTTCGAGACCGGACAGCCGCTCTTCGTCTCCTCGGCCACGCGCTGGAAGGTGTCGGCGTCGATCCCGGGGACCTTCGCGCGGGTGTGCGAGGTCGATGCGGCTGATCTCGAACGCCGCCGTCGACCGGCGTCAGGTGGACGTCGGCCGTCGTCTCGACCGACTCCGAGGGATGGCCGGCCTGCTCGAGCCCGAGCGACAGCGCCATCGAGAAGCAGCCGGCGTGAGCGGCGGCGATCAGCTCCTCGGGGTTCGTCCCCTCGCCGTCCTCGAAGCGCGACTTGGACGTGTAGGAGCCGCTGAAGGCGCCCCCTGCCGAACTCCATGGTTCCGCTCTCCCTCGGTCAGGGTGCCATTCCAGCGAGCGTCGGCGTGTCGGGTTGCCATGTCTCTCCTTGAAGTGTCAGGTTAGTGTTAGTTGCTGGCTCGGTGCCAGTCGATCGGGCCGGCGGTGAGCAGGTGGGCGCCGAGCGGGCGCCCGAGCAGGTCCTGCACGGCGGTCGAGGCCGCCAGCAGCCGCGCCAGGTCGACGCCGGTGTCGATGTCCATCTCCTCGAGCATCGACACCAGGTCCTCCGTTGAGATGTTCCCGGTCGAGCCCGGCGGGACCGGACAGCCGCCGAGCTCCCCGAAGGCCGACTCGAACGACGCGATGCCCTGCTCGAGCGCCGCGATCGCGTTGGCGAGCCCCTGCCCGCGGGTGTTGTGGAAGTGGGCGGTGAGCTCGGCCTCGGGCAGGCGTTCGCGCGCGGCGGCGAAGAACTCGCCCACCTGACGCGGGTTCGCCATCCCCGTGGTGTCGCCGAACGCGACCTCCTCGCAGCCCGCCGCGGCGAGCGCCTGCGCGATCTCCAGCACGCGATCGGCCGGCACCTCGCCCTCGTACGGGCAGCCGAAGCTGGTCGAGATCACGCCCTCGCAGCGCAGCCCCTCGGCCCGGGCGCGCTCGATCACGCGCTCGAGGCCGGCGAGCGACTCGGCGACCGAGCGGTTGACGTTGCGCCGGTTATGGGTCTCGGACGCCGAGAGGAACAGGTTGACCTCGTCGAAGCGCTCCCGCTGAGCGAGCGCGCGGTCGAGCCCGCGCTCGTTCGGGATCAGGACCGAGTAGGCGACGTCCGGCCGGCGTTCGTACGCGGCGAGCACCTGCTCGGCATCGGCGAGCTGCGGGATCACGTCGGGCCGCACGAACGAGGTGAGCTCGATCCGCCGCAGTCCGGCCTCGCCGAGCATGTCGATCAGCCGCACCTTCTCGTCGGTCGGGATCACCTCGGGCTCGTTCTGAAAGCCATCGCGCGGCCCGACCTCGCGGATCCGCACACGCTCGGGAAAAGGGCTCACCCGAGAGAGGTTATGCGGCGCGCACGAGCGTTACGTTGCCGTCGATAGTCGACGCGAACTTAACGCTCGGCGGAGCCACTCAGCTCGATTTGACGTTGCCGACGACGATCACGCGGCGCTCGTGAGTGCCGACGCCGATCGTCCGCTCACCCTCGGTGACCTCCACGTCGAAGCGCAGCTTGCGCTTGTCCGCCACCTCGCGCAGGCTCGCGTTGACGCGGCAGTGTGCGCCCTCGGCCGCGGCCGCGACGTGCTTGACGCAGACCTCGAAGCCCACCGTGGCCCGCCCGTCGGGGAGGTTCTCGTAGGCGAGGATCGAGGCGCAGCGCTCCATCATCGCGATCATTCCTGGCGTCGAGAGCACCCGGATGCCGATCGTGCCGCCGACGTCGGTGACCAACTGGTCGGAGACCACGAACTCCTCCGTACGCGCCATCCCGGGAATTAGGCGGCTCAACGGCGCCGCACCTCGGCTTCGCTTCGCTCCGCCTCGGGCAGCACGCTCAGACCATGCCCAAACCGCCCGAGACGCCGAGCGTCTCCCCCGTGACGTACGACGCATCGTCGGACGCGAGAAAGGCGACCGCGGCCGCCACCTCCTCGGGCTTACCGAGGCGGCGGAGCTGCGTCCCCGCCTTCATCGTCTCGACGATCTTCTCCCCGAGCGCTCCGAACTCGAGCGCTCCCATCAGCAGCGGCGTCTCGATCGGACCCGGGGCGATCGAGTTCGCCGTAATTCCAAAGCGCGCGCCCTCGCGGGCGATCACCTTCATGAACGAGATCACCCCGCCCTTCGCGGCGGAATACACGGCCGAGCCCTTCGACCCGACCCGCCCGGCCTCCGAGGCGATGCTGACGATGCGGCCGTACCCGGCCTCGTGCATGCCCGGAAGCACGGCGTGCGTGCAGGCGAACACGCCGACGAGGTTGACGGCCAGCACGCGCTCCCACTGTCCGGGATCGGTGTCGGCGAAGAACCCGAACTCGTCCATGCCGGCGTTGTTGACGAGGATCGAGAACGGGCCGTGCTCGGCGACGAGCTCGACCGCCGACTCGGGGTCGGTGACGTCCAGGTGGGCGGCGGTGGCGCCGATCTCCCCGGCGACCTGTCCGGCTCCGTCGTCGTTGATGTCGCCGATCACGACCGCGGCGCCCTCGGCAGCGAGTCGCGCCGAGATCGCGGCGCCGATCCCGCTTCCGCCTCCGGTGACGAGTGCCCTGCGCCCCTCGAATCTCACGGCGGGGGAGCCTATCGGGGCGCGGGTCGCCTCCGCCGTCGGGATGGAGCGCGCGTAGACTGCCGCGCTCGTGAGCGGCGAGGCGATCCCGATCATCGGCGGCACCGGAGCGCTCGGCTACGGCCTGGCGCTGCGCTGGGCGCGTGCCGGGCGCGCGGTCGTGATCGGCTCGCGCAGCGCCGAGCGCGCCGCCGAGACGGCCCGCAAGCTCGCCGAGCTCGCGCCCGATGCGGAGATCGAGGGGCTCGCAAACGAGCAGGCGGCGAAGCAGGGCTCGGTCGTCTTCCTCACGGTTCCGTTCCGGGCCCAGTCGGAGAACCTCAACAACCTCCGCGAGGCGCTCGAGCCCGGCCAGCTGCTGGTGGACTGCACGGTGCCGCTCGCGGCCGCGGTGAGCGGCAAGGCGACGCGGTCGCTGGGCGTCTGGCAGGGCTCGGCCGCCCAGCAGGCCGAGGAGATGGTTCCGGACGGGGTCAACGTGGTCGCCGCGCTGCACACGGTGAGCGCCCCGACCCTGGCGGATACGGCCGCCGAGCTGGACGAGGACGTGCTCCTGTGCGGCGACCGCAAGGTCGACAAGGCGAAGGTCGCGCGACTGGTCGAGGCGATCCCCGGGCTGCGGGCGGTGAACGCCGGCCAGCTCGAGATGGCGCGGATCGTCGAGCAGCTGACGCCGATGCTGATCTCGATCAACGCCCGCTACAAGACCCACGCCGGGATCCGGATCGTGGGCTTGCCCGACACGGATCATTGGGCGTCGTAGTTCTCGCCGGCGGGACCGGCGGGGCGAAGCTCGCGGCCGGGCTCCAGGACGTGGTCGGCGACGAGCTCGCCGTGATCGCCAATACGGGCGACGACGTCGAGGCCCACGGGCTGCTCGTCTGCCCCGACCCGGACCTGTGCACGTACTGGCTCACCGGTCAGATCGACGAGGAGCGCGGCTGGGGCATCCGCGACGACACGTTCACCGTCCACGAGCGCCTGCAACAGCTCGGCGCGCCCGGGCTGGTTCTCGCTCTCCGACCGCGACCTCGCGACCTGCCTGTATCGCACGCACTTCATCGCCGAGGGCGGGACGCTGACCGCGGCCCAGGGCCAGATCGCCCGCGCGCTGGGCGCGCACGCCTCGGTGCTGCCGATGTCCGAGGACCCGGTCCGCACGAGGGTGCTGACGTCACGCGGGTGGCGCGGGACTGCAGGAGTACCTGATCCTCGATCACGCCGAGGCTCCGATCGAGGGGATCGAGCTCGACGGGATCGCGGCGGCGCGCCCGACCCCCGAGGTCCTCGCCGCGCTCGCCGACGCGGAGGCGGTGATCGTCGGGCCCTCGAACCCGGTGATCTCGATCGGCCCGATCCTCGCCGTCCCCGGGATGCGGGAGGCGATCGCCGCGGCGCCCGGGCCGGTGGTCGCGGTGAGCCCGTTGGTCGGCGGGCGCGCCGTGAAGGGACCCACCGACGCCTTCATCGCCTCGCTCGGGCGCCCGGTGAGCGCCGCCGGGGTGGCCTCGCTCTACGAGGGGCTGCTCGACGGGATCGTGGTCGACGAGGGCGACCCCGATCCGCCTCCCGACGATCTCCGCGTGCTGAGCTGCCCGACGCTGATGGTGGGCGCGGCCGGGCGGCGGGCGCTCGCCGCCCGCGTGCTCGAGTTCGCGCGCGGGCTCTAGTCGCGATCATCGGCGGCGTGCGCGCGACGGCGATCATCCCGGTGAAGCGCTTCGGCCAGGCGAAGCAGCGGCTGCTCGACCGCCTCGACCGCCCGCAGCGCGCCGCGATCGTGAAGGCGATGCTCGCCGATGTCCTGGCCGCGACCAGCGCCGCCGACTCGATCGAGCGGGTGATCGTGGTCACGGGCGAGCGCCGCGCGGAGCGGCTCGCGCTGCGCCACGCCCAGCGCTCGACGACGCCGCTGGAGGTCCTGCAGGAGCCGAAGGACCGCGGCCACTCGGAGGCGGCGACGCTGGGGATCGTGCGGGCGCTGGCGCTCGGGGCCGAGTGCTCGGCGCTGCTGCCGGGCGATTGCCCGCTGCTCGACACGGCGGAGCTCGACGACGCCCTCGCGCGGATGGCCGCCGGCCGCGTGGCCGTGATCCCCGACCGCCACGGCACCGGGACCAACGGCCTGCTGCTCGCGCCCGCGGACGCGATCGGGCCGGCGTTTGGACCCGGGAGCGCCGATCGCCACCGCGAGCGAGCCGAGCGGGCGGGGTTTGAGGTCGCGACCGAGGCCCTGGAGTCCATGGCGCTCGACCTCGACACGCCCGACGACCTGGCGGCGCTCGTCAGCGAACTTCGCGAGCGACCAGAGCGCGCCCCAAGGACGGCCGAGGCACTGACCGAGCTCGGCCGGGCGGTGGGCGGGCAATGAGCGCCGGGCTCGAAATCCGGGCGATCGAAGGCCTGCCGGAGATCGAGGTCGGAGCGCGGCTCGGCGACCTGATCGTGGCCGCCGCCGGGGCCGCCGGCCTCGCGCCCGGACCAGGCGACGTGGTCGTGGTCTCGCAGAAGGCCGTCTCAAAGGCCGAGGGGAGAACGCGGTCGTTGACCAGCGTGCGTCCGGGCGAGCGGGCGCGCGACCTGGCCTCGACGCTCGGCAAGGACCCGCGCCTGGTGGCCCTCGTCCTGGCCGAGTCGAGGCGCGTCGTCCGGGCCGAGGGCGAGGTGCTGATCGTCGAGACCAACGGCGGCTGGGTGTGCGCCAACGCCGGGATCGACGCCTCGAACGTCCCCGGCACGGACATGGTGACGCTGCTGCCGCTCGACGCCGACGCGTCGGCGCGCGAGATGCGCACCCAGCTCGGCTCGGAGCCGGCGCTGCGGCCGGCGGTGGTGGTCGCGGACAGCTTC
The DNA here is from genome assembly GCA_963742205.1 of uncultured Solirubrobacterales bacterium. Classification (GTDB taxonomy): domain Bacteria; phylum Actinomycetota; class Thermoleophilia; order Solirubrobacterales; family 70-9; genus WHSW01. The sequence continues at coordinate 86,540 of CAVUKZ010000002.1, forward strand.
GGGCGCCCATGGCGCCTGGGTCAGGCCGAGGTCGCGATCGGCTGCGCCGGGGTGGTCTCGCTCGACGACTGGCGGGGGCGCACCGACGCACAGGGCCGAGAGCTCGCCGCCACGGCGGTCGCGGTCGCCGACCAGCTCGCCGCCGCCGCCGACCTCGCGCGGACCAAGGATTCGGGCAACCCGGCGGTGCTGATTCGTGGTGCCGAGCGGTGGTGGACGGAGGACGATGGGCCCGGAGCCGTAGCCCTGCGGCGCCCCGCCGACCGCGACCTGTTCCGCTAGTGGCCCAGCTCGAGGCTCTCGAAGTCGTGCTTGCTCCCGACCGGGTCGGGAGCGCCTTCCTCCGTGAACTCGGGCGCGACGTACGGCTCGCCAGGTGAGCCGCCGACAGCCAGCACTCGCGCCGGCTCGGCGCCGGTGATGATCTTGCGCTTCTCCGCCGGCCCGACCCGGATCCAGATCCCCGGCTCGAGCTCGTAGTCCTCCCCGCCCTCGCCCCCGACCCGGAGCGTCGCCCGCCCCGAGAGCAGCGTGTAGACCTCTTCCTGGTGGTCGTGGACCTGGTCGTGGTCGGGGTAGTCGGTGAAGTCGCGCGGCAGGTCCATGACCGCGAGGCCGAACGAGCTCACGCCGAGCCCGGCGCGGGCGCGGCGGAAGCCGCCGCCGAAGATCGCCTCGAACTCCTCGATTCGCTTCACCGTGACGTCGGCCATCGCGCCCCTCAGCCGGCCTCGCTCGGCTCGGTGAAGTCCGCGATCTCGAACGGCTGCCCGGGGATGCCGCCGAGCGCGAGGACGACGGCGCCGCTCTCGCCGGTGGTCAATTGCCGGCTCTCATCCGGCCCGACCCGGGCAAAGACGCCCGGCTCGAGGACGTGCTCCTCGCCGCCGGCACGCAGGGTGATCTCCCCCTCGAGGACGGTGTAGACCTCCTCCTCGCCGTTGCCTGAGTGGTCGTGCTCAGGATGTCCGTCGGCGTGCGGCGGAAAGCGGAGGATCTGCATCCCGAACGAGGTCACGCCCAGGCCCGCGCGAGCCTTGATAAAGCCTCCCCGGAACGCTGCCTCGAAGTCCTCCGTGCGCCTCACGGTGACGTCGGCCATGAACCCACCCTACCGCCGCGACTACGCCTGCCCTTCCTGCAAGTGTGAGATCCGTCACGCGGCGACGGTGAGCACCGCCGACCCGGTGACCGCGCCGGAGCGCAGGTCCTCGAGCGCCTCGTTCGCTCGGTCGAGCGGATACGTCGTCGTCCGCGCGCGAACCGGCACCTGCGGCGCGAGCTCCAGGAACAGACGGCCGTCCTCGCGGGTCAGGTTGGCGACCGAGCGCAGCTGGCGCTCGCGCCAGAGCAACTCGTACGGAAACGATGGGATGTCGCTCATGTGGATGCCGGCGCAAACGACGACGCCACCGGGCGCCAGGGCCCGCAGCGCCGCGGGCACCAGTTCGCCGGCCGGCGCGAAGATGATCACCGCGTCGAGCTCCTCGGGGAGGTCATCGATCACCCCGGCCCACTCGGCGCCAACCTCGCGCGCGAGCTCTCGCTTGTCCGGATCCGCCCCCCGGGTGACCGCAAACAGGCGACGCCCCTGATGGGCCGCCACCTGGGCCACCAGATGGGCCGACGCGCCGAAGCCGAAGAGCCCGATGCGCTCGGCGTCGCCGCACATGCGCAGGGCGCGGAAGCCGATCAGCCCCGCGCACAGCAGCGGCGCGGTCGCCACGCCGGCGTCATCGGGGAGCGGGTGGCAGTAGCGCTCGTCGGCGACCGCGAACTCCGCGTAGCCGCCGTCCACGTCGTAGCCGGTGAACTTCGCGTTCGGGCACAGGTTCTCGCGCCCGGACCGGCAGTAGCGACACTCGCCGTCCGCCCACGCGAGCCACGGCACGCCGGCGAGCGCGCCGCGGGCGAACCGCTCGGCGCCCGGTCCGGCGCCGACGACCTCGGCGACCACCTGGTGGCCGAGCACGAGCGGCAGCTTCGGTTCGGTGAGCTCGCCGTCGACGATGTGCAGGTCGGTACGACAGACCCCGCACGCGATCACGCGGAGCAGGACCTGCCCGGGGGCCGGCTCCGGCTTCGCCAGCTCCGCCGGCTGCAACGGCGTCCCGGCGGCCTCCAGCACCATCGCGCGCATGCGCTCATCGTTGCACCGCCGAAGCGTCTGGGAGATACTCGACACCGATGGCGAGCAGGCGCAGACGCCGGTGGTCCCGTGACGCCAAGGTCAAGCACCTGGCGGAGGTCCCCCTGTTCGAGGCCTGCAGCAAGGCGGACCTGGTTCGGGTTGCCGCGCTCGCCGACGAGCTGGACGTGCCGGAAGGCCGCGTGCTGATGCGCCAGGGCGAGTACGGCCACGAGTGCTTCGTGATCCTCGAGGGCAAGGCCAGGGTCTCGTTTCGTGGCCGGCGCGGGACCACGATCGGCCCGGGCGACTGCTTCGGCGAGATGGCACTGCTGCAGCCGCGCGGCAAGCGCTCGGCGACCGTGACGGCCGAGAGCGACATGGACCTGCTCGTGCTCGGCTCGCGCGAGTTCTCGTCGATGGTCGAGAAGGTCCCGTCGGTCGGCCGGAAGGTCATGGCGGCGGTCGCCGACCGCGTCCGCGACGCCGAGCGCGGCCAGACGGCGCACTGAGCTCAGGCGAGCGCCGCCAGGAGACGGCGGAGCACGCCATCCGGATCGCGGCCGATCTGGCGTCCGGTGACCGGCATCACCTGCACGCCGTGGGCGTTGAGCCGCGCGAACTTGAGCCGGTCGCGCTCGAACGCGGCTCGACCCGAGTGGGCGTCGTAGCCGTCGATCTCGACCGCGAAGTTCCGCGAACGCCAGAGCAGGTCGACCTCGTAGCCGCAGATCCGCGCGTTGCACTCGAAGCCGGTGATACCGCGGTCGCGCAGCAGGCGGAGCATCGCGCGCTCGGCGGGCGAGCGGGTCCGCTGCGGTCCGCCGGGTAGGTCGAGCACGCGTCGAGCCGCGCGTTGCCGCGCTTGCCTGGATTGCGGTCGAGCTGATCCCGGAGCTCGCCCTCGGAGGCGAGGCGGCGGTAATGGGCCTCGCCGGTGAGTCGCTCCAACCCCTCGTCGTCGAGCGTCGCCGCAAGGTCGAGGATCGTGCGGGGCGGACTCGTGCGGCGGAGGCCGTGGCGGTGGCGCACGTCGCGAGGGTCGAGGGCGGCGCGATGAATGTGAAGGTTCGGGCGGGACGCGCCGGCCTGGGGAGGCACCGTGATGCAAACACGCTCCGTGGCTGAATAGGGCAGCAGGTCCCAGAGGGCGGCGGCGGTCCGATGGCTCAGGACGGCGCTCCGGCCGCAGGCGAGGAGGGCCGCTACCTCGATGGCGCTGCGGGGCGGGACCCCGTGACCAACGAGGTACACGCCGCGGTGGACCTCGTGGAGCCGCTTCGCAGCGAGGCGACGCTTGATCTGCCGGCCCGTCACGCCCACCGCCAGGAGCTGACCCCGCGCCACAACACCGAACTGCCGCCCTGCCAGCGCAGCGATCCGCTCGTCCGCTCGTCGAGTGAGTGGTTCGGGACCCATGCGGTCCCCAATCCCGCACTCGACCTCGGCGCCCCCGTTAGCGCGCCCGCTCAGTACGTCTCGATGACCTCGTAGAGCGTCGTGCGTTGGGCCGGGGTGCGGCCCGCTTGGCGGGCGGCCGCGATCAGGTCCTCCGGCTCGAGGCGGACGCCGTGTTGCGAGCCGGCCATGCGGGAGATGTTCTCCTCCATCAGCGTGCCGCCGAGGTCGTTGACGCCCCAGCGCAGGCTCTCGGTGGCCGCGTCGAGACCCATCTTCACCCAGCTCGCCTGGAGGTTCTTGATCGTCCGGCCGAGGGCGAGGCGGAAGGCCGCGGTGTGCTTGAGGTTCTCCTCGGCGGAGATCTCCTCGATCCCGTGGGTGCGGCCGAGCAGCGTCTGGAAGGGGATGAAGCTGAGCGGCACGAACTCGGTGATCCCGCCGGTGCGCTCCTGGAGCTCGCGGACCACGCGCATGTGCCGCGCCAGCTCCCAGGGCTCCTCGACGTGGCCGAACATCACGGTCGAGGTCGAGCGCAGGCCCACGCGGTGGCAGGCCTCGATGATCTCCACCCAGCGCGCGGCCGGGAGCTTGTTGGGCGAGATCCGGGTGCGAACGCCGTCGTCCAGCACCTCCGCGGCGGTCCCGGGCGTTGAGCCGAGCCCGCACTCGAGCAGGTAGTCGAAGACCTGCTCGGGCGAGCGGCCGGAGCGCTCGCACATGTAGTGGACCTCCATCGGCGAGTACGCGTGGAGGTGCAGCTGCGGCGCGGCCTCCTTCGCGAGCTGCAGCCAGCGGCCGTAGTCCTCGAGCGTGTACTCGGGGTGGATGCCCCCCTGCATGCAGATCTCGGTGGCGCCGAACTCGATCGCCTCGGCGATCCGCGCCTGGAACTCGTCGGGCGTCACGTGGTACGCGTCGGGCGAGCGCTTGCCCTGTCCGAAGCCGCAAAACGCACAGCCGACGATGCAGACGTTGGTGAAGTTGATGTTGCGGTTGACGACGAACGTCGCCGTGTCCCCGGCGAGCTCCGCCCGCAGCTCGTCCGCGGCGCTGCGCATCTCCTCGATCACCTCCGGGCGGCGCTCGGCGAACAGCGCCGTGAGCTCGTCCTCGGTGAGCAGCTCACCGGCGCGCCCGCGCTCGATCGCGCGCGGCGCGAGCTCGGGATCGATCTGGCGCTCGGTGCGCCGGCCCGAGCCTCGCCGCGGGATGAAGCTCCAGTACTTGAGCTTCACCAGGTCCAGCACGCCCTGATCCATCCACTCGGGCTCGAGGTACTGCGGATACGCGCAGAGGCGCTCGCTGAGCGCGTAGCCGCGCGGCGCCAGCCGCTTGCGGACCTGGTGTGGGCTCGGGAAGGCGTGCTCGGGCGAGATGTGGTCGCCGTTGGCCGACAGCCCGCCGAGGTCGGTCGCGCCGGCGTCGACGAGGTCGTCCCACCAGTCGCTGAGGTTCGGCGGGATCTGGATGCCGACGTCTGGCATGAGGCGGCGTGTCTCGCCGACCAGGCGCTTCATTTCGGCCAGGGTGATCTCTGAGGCCCAGGACGGCAGCGAGTCGCCACTCGCCACTCGCCGCTCGTCACTCGACCACCGAGCCTGCGCCGCCTCGTCCGCGATCTCGGCCACCTCGCGGCCGTAGTAGTTCGGGTGGGGGACGAAGTTCTGGAGGATCACCTCCTGGATGTGACCGTGGCGCGCGTGCGACGCGGCCAAGCGCCGCGAGCGCCTCGACCCGCTCGTCCTCCGTCTCCCCGATCCCCACCAGGATCCCGCTGGTGAACGGGATCCGCAGCTCGCCGGCCGCGTCGATCGTCTGCATCCGCACCGCGGGGTGCTTCGTCGGCGACCCCTGGTGGACGACGAGGTCCGGGTTGATCGACTCCAGCATCAGCCCCTGCGACGCGGTCACCTCGCGCAGCCGCGCCAGATCGTCGCGCGAGAGGACGCCGAGGTTGGTGTGCGGCAGCAGCCCGCGCTCGATCGCGCGCTCGCAGGTCCAGACCACGTATGAGACGAAGTCCTCGTGCCCGTATGACCGCAGCCGCTCGGCCACCTGCGGGTTGACCTCCGGCAGCTCGCCGGTGAGCACCAAGAGCTCCTTGGCGTTGCGCCTCACCGCCTGCTCGAGGTGGTGCTCGACCTCCTCAGGCGAGTAGAGGTGCGCCTGGTGCGTCGCGAACGCGCAGTACTTGCAGTAGCACCGGCAGGTGCGCGAGAGCGAGAGCGTGTAGTTGCGGCTGAAGGTGACCCGGCGCACGGGTCCAGACGCTAGCGCGCCCTACTTGTTGCGCTCGCGCACCTCGGCGTCCTTGACCGCCTGGGCGACCCCTCGGACGTCGGACGTCGGTGGCTTCGGCCCCCTCGGCATACTGCGGGCCGGCGATCACGAAGCGGTAGACCAACACCGCGACGATCGAGCCGACGAGCGGGCCGATCACGTAGGGCCACGAGTCGCTGAACCCGTTGAAGAAGTCGCCGATCAGCGCCGGACCGAACCAGCGGGCGGGGTTGAACGAGCCACCCGTGAGCGGGCCGAAGATCATCACCGCGAAGCCGAGCGTCGTGCCGATGGCGAACGGGGCCCACTCCTGGCGGGCGCGGGGGTTCAGCGCCACCGCGCACACGGCGAGCACGAGCAGGAAGGTTCCCAATCCCTCCACGCAGGCCGCCGCGAAGGGTCCGCTGATCAATGGACTTATCGCCACAGCCCCGTAGTGCGACGCCTGCCCCTCGTCGAGCAGGATCGCCTTGACCAGCAGGGCGCCAAGGACGGCGCCCGAGAGCTGGGCGAGGATGTAGACGACCGCGTCGACCGGGTCGATCCGGCGCATCACCGCCGCGGCGAAGGTGATGACGGGGTTGAAGTGCCCGCCGCTCACCTGCCCGAAGGCGATGATCAGGAGGAAGAGCACGAACGCGTGCACGAGCCCCACGACCGCGAAGTCCGATCCGGTCTGCGACGTGCCGCTGGTCGCCACAAAGAGCGTCACCACGACGCCGATCACGAAGACCAGGAACAGCGTCCCGATCAGCTCCGCGATATATGCCGCCAGCCCTCGATCCTGCACTTGAACAAATCCTCCTAGGTCGGGTGCAGCGCGGCAGTCTATACAGGACCAGCGCGCGGGAAGTTGCCTTTAGAGAGCCCTTAGCTCCGCCGCGGCGCGTCGTGCTCCATCTGCAGGCGCCGTCCGTCGGCGATCACCTCGAGCGCCTCCTCGCGCGTCCGCCATCCGTCGACCTCCACCGCCTTGCCCTCGAGCTGCTTGTAGACGGAGAAGAAGTGGGTGATCTCCTGTTGCATCGCATGCGGGATGTCGTCGAGCGTCTTGGCCGTGTTCCAGCCGGGATCGTGTGTCGGGACGCAGACGACCTTGTCGTCCTCGCCCTTCTCGTCGCGCATCTTGAACAGCGCGATCGGCTTCACCGGGATCACGCAGCCGGGGAAGGTGGGCTCCGAGACGCAGACCATCGTGTCCAGCGGGTCACCGTCGCGACCCCGGTGGCCCATGAGGAAGCCGTAGTCGGTCGGATAGACCATCGACGAGGACAGGAAGCGGTCGAGGACCACCTGGCCGATGCCCTCGTCGAACTCGTACTTGTTGCGGCTGCCCTTCGGGATCTCGACGTACGCGAGCAGCTCGTGGGTGATCGGATGCTCGTCGGTGAGGTTGTGGTCGAACACGCGGCAAGGCTATCGCCGCCGCGCGGGTAACCTGCGGCCGCAATGCGTTGGCTCGCCGCGCCGCTGGCGGCCGCCATCGCCGTGCTCGCCCTCGGGGCGTGCGGCGACGGCGGTGCTGAACCGGGCGCCTCCGAGGAGGCGACGCTCGTGCTCGACTTTCAGCCGAACGCGGTCCACACCGGCATCTACCGCGCGCTGGCCCAGGGCTACTACTCGGACCGCGGCGTCAGCCTCGACGTGCGCGAGCCCTCGAACTCCACCGATGCACCGAAGCTGCTCGCGTCCGGCCGGGCCCAGTTCGCGATCCTCGACATCCACGACCTGGGGCTCGCGCGCGAGCAGGGGGTCGACGTCGTCGGGCTCTCGGCGATCGTCGGCCGGCCCCTGGCCGCCGTGATCGCCCGCGACCGCAACGCCGTCCACGAACCGGCCGACCTCGAGGGCGGCGAGGTCGGGGTGACCGGCCTGCCATCCGACGACGCGGTCCTCGATTCCGTGCTCGACGCCGGCGGCGCGGACCCAGATGCGGTGCGCCGGGTGACGATCGGCTTCGATGCGGTCGCGACGCTGGCCGCCGGCAAGCTCGACGCGGCGACCGCCTTCTGGAACGCCGAGGGCGTGGCGCTGCGCGACCTCGGCGTGCCCACGCGCGAGTTCCGGGTCGACGACTACGGCGCCCCCCGCTACCCGGAGCTGATCCTGGCCACCTCCGCCGACACCCTGCGCGACGAGCCCGACCTCGTGCGGTCCGTGGTCGACGCGACCGAGGCCGGCTACCGCGACGTCGCCGCCGACCCCGAGGTCGGCCTCGTCGCCCTTCTGGACTCGGTTCCCGAGCTCGACCAGGCCGACCAGAGCCACCAACTTGCGGCGCTCGAGGACGCCGACGCGTTCGAGCTCGGCGGGCCCCTCAACCGCGCGGCGCTCGCCGCCTGGGAACGCTGGGATCGCGAGCACGGGATCCTCTCGAGCCCGCTCGCGCTCGACGACGCCTTCCCCGAGCTCGGACCCGCCGGCTGAACGGCGCCCCACCGGGACTCAAGCGCCCGGCGCCGCAAGCCGATGGGGGGACAAGGGGTGCTGGCCCCGTGCTCATGGGAGGTAGACGAATCTCCAATTCGGAAGAGGCGATCCCGGTCCGTTCGCGGACGCTCATCCCTGCCGCGGCGGCCTGCGGGCTGCTCTGGGTCGGGGCGGTCGTGGTCGCCGGCCTGCAGCTGGACAGCACCACGCTGCAGCTCGTGCTCGGCGCCGCGGGGGTCCTCGCGACCGCCGGGCTGCTGCTGCTGATCCAGCGCCAGCACAGCCGCCTGCGCAGCCTCGCCCGCACCGACGCCCTCACCGGGCTGGCGAATCACCGCAGCTTCCACGAGTCGCTCGCGGCGGAGCTCGACGACGCGCGCGAGCGCTCGGACCCGCTGGCCCTCGTGCTGCTCGACCTCGACAACTTCAAGCCGGTCAACGAGGCCCACGGCCATCCCTACGGCGACGAGATCCTCCGCGCGGTCGGCGTCGCGCTGCGCGACACGGTCTCGTCCGGGGACCAGCCGGCGCGGATCGGCGGCGCCGAGTTCGGGCTCATCCTCCCCGGGCGCGACAAGGACTCCGGGTTCGAGGTCGCCGAGCGCGCCCGGGCGGCGGTCGCGGCGATCCCCGTGCACGGCTTCCAGCTCAGCTGCTCGGCGGGCGTCGCCGCGTTCCCCGGCGACGCCGAAGACCCCTCGGCCCTGATCCTGCTCGCGACCAGCGCCCTGCAGTGGGCCAAGCGCGGAGGCAAGCGCCGCACCCGCCGCTACGACCCCGCCCACGCTCCGGCGACCTGGACCGATCGCCAGCGGGCCGAGATCGAGGAGCTCCTTGCCCTCGACCGGCCGATCACCCCCGTCTTCCAGCCCGTCGTGAGCCTCGCCAGCGGGCGGATCATCGGCTATGAGGCGCTCTCGCGGTTCGGCGGTCCAAACTCGCGCACCCCCGACGTCTGGTTCGCCCAGGCACACGGCTGCGGGCTCGGCGCGAAGCTCGAGGCGGTCGCGATCCGCGCGGCCATGGAGCCGCTGGGCCGCCCGCTCGAGACCCATCTGGCGATCAACGTCAGCCCCTCGGCGCTCGCCTCGGACGGCGTCCAGGAAGCGCTCGGGGAGCACCTGCACGGCGTCGTGGTCGAGATCACCGAGCACGAGTTCGTCCCCGACGACGATCTGCTCGCGGCCTCGGTCACGGACCTGCGCGACCGCGGGGCGATGATCGCCATCGACGACGCCGGCGCCGGCCACGCCGGCCTCAAGCAGCTGATGGCCGTGCGTCCCGACATCGTCAAGCTCGACCGCGCGCTCACCCGCAACATCCACACGGACGTCGCCCGGATGGCCCTGGTGGAGTCGTTCGTGCGGTTCGCTCGCGACGTCGGAGCCACGGTCTGCGCCGAGGGAATCGAGAGCCTCGACGAGCTCGCCGTGCTCGCCGACCTCGACGTCGAGTGGGGTCAGGGCTACGTCCTCGCCCGCCCGGAGGCGCCGTGGACCGACGTGTCACCGATCGCCGCCGAGGTCTGCCGCCTGACGCTCGCCGAGAGCTTTCACTCACTGCCCACCGAGAACCAGCCGGTGGGCGCCAGCGACCGCCGTCTGGTCCACGTGAGCGCCCGGCTGGCCGCCGCCGGGTCCGCCCGCGATCTCGAGGGGGCGCTGGCGCTGATCGCGGCCGAACTCGGCTCCTCGAAGGTCTGCCTCTCGGCCCTGGACCCGGATGACGGAACGCTCCGCACCCTGGTGGAGAACGGCGAGCCGAGCGCCGAGACCGTCTTCCGGCTCGACGACTACCCGCTGAGCGCCGAGGTGCTTCGCGACCAGACCCCGGTGCAGACCCTCGCCGGCGATCCCGAGAGCGACCCGAGCGAGGTCGCGCTCCTGCTCGGCCTCGGCGAGCGCTCGGTGCTCATGGTCCCGGTCGTCAGCCGCGGCGAGAGCATCGGGATCATCGAGGCCTACCGGCGCGACGAGCGCGCCTGGACCCGGGCCGAGGTCAACCGCGCCCGGGTGATCGCGAACCAGTTCGCGTCGGTGATCCCGTCGCTATCCGAGCTCGGCGACGAGCGCTAGAGCGAGCGCCGGGCGCGGAACTCGCGACGCACTGACTCCGGGCGACCCCACATCTGGACCACCTCGGCGCGCCCCTCGTGCACGTCGCGCACGATCAGCTCGCCCTCGATGCCCTCCTGGTCGAGCAGCGCGAAGGTGCCGACCGTCGTCTCGGCCGCGGCCGCGTGGCCGAAGCTGTGCGCGACGTTGATCCGGAAGTGCCAGTCGGCCTTCGAGTAGGGCTGGGCGTTGATCTGGGTGAGGAGCACCGCGGCGTCGACGTAGCGGTCCTCGTCGCGCAGCCGCAGGTCGCAGACGATGTCCGTCCAGTCGGCCGGCAACGCCTCGAGCAGTTCGGTGAAGTCCTCGGCGAGCGCCACGCGCTCAGACTACCTGGGGCCTAGCCGAAGAACACCTGCTGGAGCAGGAACAGGTTCAGCGCGATGATCAGGCCGGCGAGCACGCGCGGCGATCGCGGTCAGCCAGCCGCGGGTTCGACGAGCGCGCCCATCACCTCGCGGCTTGCGCGCGATGACGAGCAGCGGGATCAGCGCGAACGGGATCCCGAACGAGAGCACCACCTGGCTGATCACCAGGGCGTCGGTGGGGTCGACCCCGATCGCGAGCACGATCAGCGCCGGCGCCAGGGTGATCGCTCGGCGGAGGAAGATCGGGATCCGGCGCTGGATGAATCCCTGCATCACGACCTGACCCGGACATCGTCCCGACCGAGGACGAGGCGAAGCCCGAGGCCAGCAGGGCGATGCCGAAGACCGTTGCCGCGTTGTCGGAGACCGTCGTCTGGAGGCCTTCGAAGGCGCCCTCGATGCTGTCGATCCCGGTCAGGCCGCCGACGTGGAAGAGCGCCGCCGCCATGATCATCATCGACAGGTTGACGACGCCGGCGATCGCCATCGCGATCACCACGTCGATCTTCTCGAAGCGCAGGATCTTGCGCTTCTCCTCGTCGTTTCGCGCCCGACCACCCGCCGCTGGGTCAGCGCCGAGTGCAGGTAGACGACGTGCGGCATCACGGTCGCGCCGATGATCCCGGTGGCCAGCAGGATGCTCTCGGTGCCGCCGAAGCCGGGCACGAACAGGTGCCCGGCGACATCGCCGCGCGTCCGGCTTCGCCCAGAAGATCTCGAACCCGAACGCGACCAGGACGACGCCGGCGAGCACCGCGATCGCGGCCTCGAGCCGGCGAAAGCCCCGCTGCTGCAGGGCGAGGATCGCGAAGGCGCCGGCGCCGGCGATCAGCGCCGCCGGGAACAGCGGGATGCCGAAGAGCAGGTTGAGGCCGAGCGCGGCGCCGACGACCTCGGCGATGTCGGTCGACCATCGCGATCGACCTCGGCCTGCACCCAGAGGCCGATCGAGGTCCGCCGGGAGAAGGTCTCGCGGCAGAGCTCGGGCAGGTTCTTTCCGGTCGCGATCCCGAGCTTCGCCGACTGCGTCTGGATCAGCATCGCGATCAGGTTGGCGCGCGACGACGACCCAGAGCAGCAGGTAGCCGAACTGGGCGCCGGCCGCGATGTTGGTGGCGAAGTTGCCCGGGTCGATGTAGGCGACCGCGGCGATGAACGCCGGGCCGAGGAAGGGCCAGAGGCGCGAGAAGCCGCGCGCGTGCCCGTCGAGCGAACGGCGGGCGGCGCGGGCGACGGCGGCCTCTCCGGGGAGCACCGCCTCGACCTCGGGGTGCCCGTTGGGCGAGGGCGGCGGGGCCTCGGTCTCCGGCTTGCGGACCTCGGTCTTCTCCAGCAGCCTCATCGCCCACTCCCCGAGCGGCTGACCCGCATGGCCGCCGCGAGCCGGTTGCCGAGCGCGTGCTCGCGGTCCGCGACCTCCACGAACAGCGGCCCCTCGAACGGGTCCCGGCGGCGCAGGACGATCTCGCACCCGGGCCGGATCCCGCGCTCGTCGAGGAACCGCAGCATCTCGGAGTCGCGGTCGGAGACGCGGGCGAAGACGGCGGCGTCGCCCGGCTCGAGCTCGGCCAGCGACACCGTGTCGTCGGTGGCCATGTCGAGTTCGGCGCTCGGAATCGGGTCGCCGTGCGGGTCCAGGCTCGGATCGCCGAGCTTTGCGGCGATCCGGCGCTCGAGGTCCTCGGAGATGTAGTGCTCGAGCACCTCGGCCTCGTCGTGGACCTGGTCCCAGGGCATGTCGAGGGCGTCGGCGAGGTACGACTCGATCAGCCGGTGGTGGCGGATGACCTCCAGCGCCACCCGCTCGCCCGACTCGGTGAGCGACACGCCGTGGTAGGGCTCGTGCTCGACCAGCCCCAGCTCCGCCATCCGCTTCAGCATCGCGGTCACCGTCCCCGGCGACACGCCGAGGGCATCGGCGAGGGCCGAGGTGCCGGCCGGCCCGTGCTCCCGGCTCTCGAGCGCGTAGATCGCCTTCGCGTAGTCCTCGATCGCCTCGGTCGTCGGCGCTGGTTTCTTGATCCGCGCGTGACCCATCAGACGCTCACCAGCAGCCCGGTCGCGTAGAGCACGACGATCCCGGCGACGAGGCCGAGCACGGAGCGCGGGTTGAGCGCCCGCCGGCGCTCGTCGCGGATCGACGGCAGCAGCTGGACGACCACCTGGGCGATCGCGCCGACGCCGACCCCGAACAGCAGCGCCGCGAGGCTCGGGTTGTAGGCGGCGGCGCCGATCCAGGCCCCGAGGATCGCCGGCGCGCCGGCGATCAGGCCGAGGCCGGCGAGGCGGCCGAATCCGGGCCGCTCGCCGCCGAGCGGGGCGACGATCGCCAGGCCCTCGGTCGTGTTGTGGATCGCGAAGCCGACGACGAGGAAGGCGCCGAGGGCGAGCGCGCCCGACGCGTAGGCCGAGCCGATCGCGAGCCCCTCGCCGAGGTTGTGCAGGCCGATCCCGATCGCGACCATGAGCGCGAGCGAGAAGCCACCGGCACCTGCCGAGCTCGCGCGGGCACGGCGCTCGCGCAGGTAGGCGTCGATGCCGGAGAGGGCCAGGAAGGCGACCAGCGCCCCGAGGAAGACGAGCTCGGCGCCCCCGAAGGCCGACGGCGCGTCGCCCGCGATCTCGAGCCCCTCGATCGCCGCGTCGACCGCGAGGAAGGCGAGCAGGCCCACCGTGAAGGCGATCAGCACCCGCAGCCAGCCCTCGCCGGCGCGGCGGATGAAGGGCAGCCACAGCAGCCCGAGCGAGACCGGGATCACGCCGACGTAGAGGCCGAGCAGCGCCATCAGCCCGAAGAAGCTCGCGTCGGTCGCGGGCGTCTCGGCCGCGACGGGGATCTCGTGTTCGATCGTGCCCCCGGTCGAGGTCAGCATCGAGACCGTCGTACGCCTCGCCCTCGATCCACGGGTAGGCGATCGTGATCGTGCTCGAGCTCGAGCCGGCCGAGCTCGCGAGCACCGTCGGCGGTGAACGGGACGTAGCCGTCGTTGACCGCGACCTGGGCGATCTCGACCGGGTCGGGGCCGTCGTTGCGCACCGTGAGCGCGATCTCGCCCGGGCGGAGCACCGTCCGCTCGATCCCGAGCTCCTCGACCGGCGGGCCGGAGCGCTCGCCGAGCCCGGGCCCGCCGAGCGCGGCGAAGAGCGGCGACCGCGACCGCGATCGCCAGCAGCGGCAACGAGCGCGAGCAGCCAGGCAGGAGCGCGGCCGAGGGCGCCGCGCGGTAGTCGGCACTCGCCTCCATCAGCTGACCTCGAAGAAGCCGATCCAGCCGAGCTCGGCGAACTCGCTGACGTGGGCGTGGAACATGTAGCGACCCGGATACGGGAAGCGCAGCTCGAGGATCCCGCGCTGGCCCTGGCCCTGGATCACCGTGTCGGTGAACTCGGTCGGCTGCAGCGACGTGCCGGTCGGGAAGTAGTGGAAGAAGTTCGCGTGCAGGTGAAACGAGTTGAGGGGGTCGAACTCGAGCACGTTGACGAGGTAGATCCGGATCAGCTGGTCGCGCTTGACCTGCACCGGGTCGGAGACGTGATGGAAGCCGACCGTGTTGACGGCGTAGACCTCGTTCGAGCCGTCGAAGTTGGTGTCGAAGCCGTTCATCACCATCACCAGCTCGTCGGCGTCGGCCCGGCCGGCCTTCGGGTCGATCACGAAGGCGCCGTACAGGCCGCGGGAGATGTGCGACGCGAGCGGCGAGACGTGGCAGTGGTAGAGGTGGAGGCCGAAGGGGCCGGCGTCGAACTCGTAGGTGAAGCTCTCCCCCGGGTCGATCGTGCCCCCGCCGATCCCCTCACCGATCCCCGGCATCCCGTCCATGACCGCCGGGTGGAGGCCGTGGAAGTGCATCGTGTGCGGGTGCTCGGAGCCGTTGGTGAAGTGGATCCGCAGCAGCTCGCCCTCGCGGCAGCGAAGCGTCGGGCCGGGAACGCGCCCGTTGTAGGTCCAGGCCTCGTAATGGACGCCGGGCGCGACCTCGATCTCCTTGTCCGCCGCCACCAGCTCCCACTCGCGCAGCACGCGGCCGCTGGCCAGGCGCCGGGTCGTCCCGAGGTCGAAGTCGCGCAGCACGTCGCTGGGGTGAAAGCCGTTGGCCGCGTGGTCCACCTCGCGGCCGGCCGCGAACGCCGCGTGACCGCCCGCCGCGTGACCGGCGTCGGTCGAGTGCAGCCCGTGGCCGGACACGGTCGACGCCTCGGCGCTGCCGGAATTGCCGGAGAGGGCGTCGTGAACGCCCTGGTGGGGGATCGTCTCGTGCAGCAGGGCCAGCGTCGGTGCCGCGATGACGCTCCCCGCGAGCAGCTTCCGACGACTGATCCCGCGCTCCGACGGGCTCTCTTTTCGCTTACTCACAAGCGAGATTTTGACAAATCAAAACCCTGATCGGCAAGCCGTAAGATGCTGGGGGCCGATGGAGATCGCAAGCGCGCCCGAGATCGATGCCCAATACCGCGTCCTCCGCGAGGCCGCGGGCGTGCTCGAGCGCCCCGAGCGCCGCTCGTTCGCGGTCTCGGGCACGGAGGCCGCCGACTACCTCCAGGGGCAGCTGACCAACGACGTCGAGGCCCTGTCGGCGGGCGACGGCTGCTAC
This sequence comes from uncultured Solirubrobacterales bacterium, assembly GCA_963742205.1. Classification (GTDB taxonomy): domain Bacteria; phylum Actinomycetota; class Thermoleophilia; order Solirubrobacterales; family 70-9; genus WHSW01. Next base: position 101,853 of record CAVUKZ010000002.1, read on the forward strand.
TCGGCGCTGCTCGACCGCAAGGGCCGCATGCAGGGCGACATGCGGGTGCTGCGCACCGCCGACGCGCTGCTGCTCGACACCGAGGCGATCGCCGGAGATGCCGTGCTTCGCCACCTCTCGATGTACAAGATCGGCCGCGACGTGACCATCGACGAGATCACCGAGGACCGGACGGTGATCTCGGTGCTCGGCCCGGCCGCGGCTGAGGTCGCGCTCGGCGGGCCGGCCGGCCCCGAGCATGCCCACCGCGCCGTCGACCGTCGGCGGCGTCGAGTGCATCGCGGCCGCGACGGACCTCGGGGTCGACCTCATTGCGCCGCGCGCCGAGCGCCTCGAGGTGCTCTCCGCGCTGGCCGACGCGGGCGCCGAGCCGGTCGGCGACGAGGCGGCCGAGATCGCGCGGGTCGAGGCCGGCAGACCGCGCTTCGGGCGCGAGATGACGACCGCGACGATCCCCCAGGAGGCGGGGATCAACGAGCGCGCCGTGAGCTTCACCAAGGGCTGCTACATCGGCCAGGAGACCGTCGCCCGCCTGCACTACAAGGGCAAGCCGAACCGCCACCTGCGCGGCCTGCGGCTCGAGCGCGCGGTCGCCGCCGGCGATCCCGTGCGGCTCGGCGAGCGCGAGCTCGGGACGGTCGGGACGGCCGTCCTCTCCCCCGCTCGCGGGCCGATCGCGCTCGCGATCCTGCGCCGCGAGGCCGAGCCGGGCGCCGCGGTTCAGGTCGGCGAGGGCGTGGCGGCCGAGGTCGTCGAGCTCCCGTTCTAGGCGCCCGAAGCGACACCGGGCGGCCGCATGTTGAGCTAGGGTTGCGCGCACGATGGGCGCATGGAGGAGGATGATCGCCCCGATCGCGGCATGCCTCGCCGCGCTCGTCCTCACCGCCTGCGGCTCCGAGGACTTCGCGAACAACCCCCGCCCGCCGGCCCCGATCGCACTCAGCGCGCGGATCTCCGACCAGGAGGTCTCCCTGAGCCCGAACACGGCGAAGGCCGTCGGCGCCGGGCTGGCGACGATCACGATCTCCAACCAGACGAACGACCCGACGAAGCTGCTGCTGGAGGGGCCGACCGACCAGTCGAGCAGCGAGATCGTCGCCCAGGGGACGGGCGACATGAAGCTCAACCTCGAGCAGGGCGACTACAAGGTCTCCGCAGCGGACTCGAACGCGCGCCAGACGAAGCTCTCGGTCGGACCCGAGCGCCCGAGCTCGCAGAACGACCTGCTGCTGCCCTAGCCGGCTTCTTCGGCGGCGGCCGCGACCAGACCCTCGATCCGGGCCAGGCAGCGCTCCACGTCGGCGACCATCTCGTCGAACTCCTCGCGCGCGGTCTCGGCGCTGTTGGTGACGCTGGTCAGCGACTTACGCACCCGGTTGGCGCGCTTGAGGCGGGCCGCTGCCTCCTCGGCGGCGTCGCGCACCCCCGCGGCATCGACCTCGAGCTCCGCGGCGCCGGCGACGAGAACCCTCGCGCGCACGTAGCGGTAGACGAGCCGCAGCGCCAGCGGATCGGGGTCCTCGCGGTCGAGGACCGCGATGATCTTGTTGCCCTGATACTCGGTGAGCTCCTCGAGCCCGGCCGGGATCTTGTCCTCCCCGGCGACCACGAGGACGGCGAAGCAGGCGTCGCGCTGGCCCATGCACGAATTGAGCTCGGTCCACGCGTCGTTCTTCGACAGCCGCTTGTTCTTGGCCTCGAAGACGATCGTGGCGACCGACGCGCCGACGGCGCCGCCGATCTCGACCACGGTGTCGCCCTTCTTGCTCCCGGACTCGTTGGACGTGTCCCCGGTGTGGTGGGCCGCGTCGCCCTGAGCCTGGGCGATCTCGTCGATCGCATCGTGCACCAACTCCTCGAACGTCCGCCCCTTGCGCGTGCCGGCCGCCTCGGCCTCGGCGACGCGCTCGTCGGCGTCATCGCGCTCGAGCAGCCGGGCGAGCTCCTTGCGTAGCTCACCGACCTGCCCCTGCATCGCCCGCGCCTCCTTGGAGTGCGACTCGCGCAGGCGCTCGACCTCCGCCCGGTGGCGCTCCTCGGCCTCGAGCATCGCCTTCCCGAGCCGGGTCTGGATGGCGAGCAGCGGATTGGAACCGTCCTCGGCGGTCAGCGTGCGCATCAGCTCATCGCGGTGCTGGCGGGTCTCGGCGCAGACGATCTCCTTGATCTGGGCCTGCACGGAGTCGTTGCGGTCGGTGCCGAAGGCGGCGGCGATCTGCGTCGCCAGCGCCTCGGCGCTCTCCTCGAGCGTGTCGCCGAGCCGGTTGTCGAGCTCGCCCAGGCCCTGCTCGAGCTCGCGGCGGACGTAATCGACGTTGGCGGCGGTCTCCTCGCTGTCGAGGACCCGGCTGCCGATCTCGATCGCCTTCCGCACGGTCTCCGGCGCGGCGCGCCCCGCGGCCGCCCGATCGCGCACCAGACGGGCGGCGCGCGCGTCGTCGACCTCGAGCCGCTCGATCACGAGCCGGTCGTCGAGGGCGCGCACGGAGCCGTCGCCGGCGTCCTCGCCAAAGGAGAGCTGTGGTCTTTCGGATGCTTCCATGTGGACCCACGAAGGTAGTCGGGCACCCGGACGCGAACCTGACATGGCAATGAGTCACCCAAATGCGTCAAATCCAGCCACTCTCGGCGAGGAGATCGTCTGCGCCGAGCAGCCGGCGGTCGCCTCCACGCGCACCGACGCACAGCGCCTGGAGCTGATCGAACGCGAGCTCCGCCAGGGGTTCGAGACCCTGTCCGACCTCGGGCCCGCGGCCTGCATCTTCGGCTCCGCCCGCAACGGCCCCGACGATCCGCTCTACGCCCGCGCGCGAGAGATCGGCCGGGCGATCGGCGAGGCCGGGTACGCGGTGATCACCGGCGGCGGCCCCGGGCTGATGGAGGCCGCCAACCTCGGCGCCCAGGACGCCGGCGCGACCTCGGTTGGGCTCAACATCCTGCTCCCGCACGAGCAGCACATGAACCCCTACGTCGACATCGGCCTGACCTTCGACTACTTCTTCACCCGCAAGCTGATGTTCGTCCGCTACTCGCGGTCGATCGTGGCTCTCCCCGGCGGCTACGGCACGCTCGACGAGCTGTTCGAGGTCATGACCCTGATCCAGACGGGCGAGGCCATCGACCACCCGGTCGTCCTCGTCGGCAGCGACTACTGGTCGGGGTTGCTCGACTGGGTGCGTGCCGAGCTGCTCGACGCCGGGCGCATCTCGCCCGCCGACTTCGAGATCCCGACGCTCGCCGACGAGACCTCGGAGATCGTGGCCATCGCCTGCGAGGGCACCGACGTCGCGGGGTAGCGCGCGCGGACGGCGTCGACGAACGCCGCCATGCGGTCGGCCAGCTCGGGGTCGCGCAGCTCGAGCACGTTCTCGGCGTTCATCTCCCCCGAGCGCGAGAGGTTGAACGAGCCGACGAAGACGATGTCGTCGGCGATCGTCACCTTCGCGTGCATGAAGTCGTGGACCGTGGCCGGGCCCCATGGCGTCGAGGGCTTGCCCGAGAACGGCAGCAGGCTGAGGGTCTTCGCGAGCAGCGGGATCTTCCATGCCGAGCTGCCGTTGGTCGCCCACTGCCCGTAGACGGCGTCGGTCTGCGGCTCGTCGATCACCCCGGCAACGTCGACGCCGCCGCGCTCGCCCAGCTCAGCCAGGGTCCCGAGTATCGGGGCCGATGTGATCACCGGCGAGGCGATCCGCACCCGCCGGCGCGCGCAGCCGATCGCCGTCGCGATCCGCTGCGACAGCTGCGCGCCGTGCCCCGGCGTGAACCAGGCGCGCACCGAGCGCCCGTCGCCGAGCTCGATCGGGTCCGGGTCGCCACGCCCTGAGCGCTCCACGTCGCGACGGTCCCAGAGCTCCTCGAAGTTCGTGACGTAGGCGGCCGCGAGCTGCTCGGAGTCGAGCGCGAGGACGACGTTCTCCTGGCGCGTCCAGGAGTCGGTCGTCCAGTTGGCGGAGCCGGTCCACACCGACTCGCGGTCGCGGACCACGTACTTGTGGTGCATGAGGTCGGGGATCCCCGGCACCCCCCGGTCCTCGATCGGCAGCTCGTGCAGCAACTCCGGCCTGGTGCTCGGGGGCGGCTGGATCGCCGGCGGGCGATTGGAATCGACGTTGTAGAGCAGCCGCACCCGCACGCCGCGAGCGGCGGCGGCGCGCAGCTCCCCCGCGACGAGGTCGCCGGCGTCGCCCGGGAGCCGGATGTCGTAGAGCGCCAGCTCAAGCGTCTCGCGCGCCCCGCGCAAGAACTCGGCGACCCAGCCGGCCACCTGCTCGGCACGCTGCCCGCCATCCGTCAACTCATGGACCTGCACCGGCGCATCTTCCCGAACGCCGAACGACAAACGACGCACGAGACTATGTGTATGACTCACACATCTGGGTACCTGACGCAGAGAAAGCAACGAAAGGACCGACATGACCGAGCACGCGAGCGCCACGTTCAAGGTCGAGGGCTGGAACGAGGAGCGCACGGTGGACGGCGACCGGGGCGCGATCGCCCTGGCGAAGGTCGAGCAGAGCCTCGCCGGCGACCTCCAGGGCGCCGGATTCGCCCAGTGGCTCATGTGTTACCGCGAGGACGAGACGGCCGATTTCGTCGGCCTGCAGCGGTTCGAGGGGAACCTCGGCGAGCGCAGCGGCACCTTCGTGCTGACCTCCAACGGGACCTTCGACGGCAAGGTCGCCGCGGGCGAGATGCGGATCGTCGACGGCTCGGGCACCGGCGAGCTCGCCGGGATCGAGGGCGGTGGCAGCTTCTCGGCTCCCCACGGCGGCGACGCCGCGCTCGAGCTCGACTACTCGATCTCCTGATGCCCGCGGGGGGCTCGCTCGACCGGGCCGGCAATCTGCTGGGCGCGCTGTCGCTCGCGATCGCCGACCGCACGGGCGACTCGCTCGAGGGTGCGGCGGCGCAATCGCCCAGCGGCGCCGCCGCGCTCTCGGCGCTGCTGCACTTCCTCGAGCGGCCGAGCATCGACCTCATGCGCCAGGTGCTCGGCCTGACCTCGTCGGGGACCGTCCGCCTCGTCGACCGACTCGAGCGCGACGGCCTCGTCGCTCGCGAGTCCGGCGACGACGGCCGGGTGACGACGATCGTCCTCACCCCCGCCGGCCGGCGGGCGGCGCGGCGGGTCGCGGCGGCCCGGGCCGACGTGCTCGCGTCCGCCCTCGACGGGCTCGACCCCGCCGAGCGCGAGGCGTTCGACGCGCTCGCCGGCAAGCTGCTGGTGGGGATGATCCGCGGGCGCGGCGCCACGCGGTGGATGTGCCGACTCTGCGACACGGGAGCATGCGGCCGCGAGCGGGGCGAATGCCCGGTCGCCAACGCGACCGGCGCCGTCGGCGCATCGCTACGATCCCCGCGCTCGTAGCACCAACCAGAGGGAGAACCGTGGCCGTAGACGTGACCGAAGTCTCGAAGCTCGACGTGGAGCCGGGGACGCTGCCCGAGACGATGGCGGCCTGGGTGATCCGCCAGGAGCGTGAGGGCGAGCCCAAGGACGCGTTCCAGGTCGAGGAGATCGAGGTACCCGAGCCCGGGGCGTTCGAGGTCATCGTGCGCGTGATGGCCGCCGGGGTCAACTTCAACAACGTCTGGGCGGCGCTCGGCAAGCCGGTGTCGGTCTTCGGCTACGGCGACCACCCGCAGTACGGGCACCACATCGGCGGCTCCGACGCCTCCGGGATCGTCTGGAAGGTCGGCGAGGGCGTCACCCGCTGGCAGCCCGGCGACGAGGTCGTGATCCACTGCAACCAGGCCTCCTACGAGGACGTCGAGGTCCACGGGCTCGACCCGATGGCCGCCCCGAGCCAGGAGATCTGGGGCTATGAGACGACCTGGGGCTCGTTCGCCCAGTTCACGAAGGTCCAGGCCCAGCAGCTGCTCCCGAAGCCGCAGAACCTCTCGTGGGTCGAGTCGTCGGCCTACGGGCTCACCTACTTCACCGCCTACCGGATGCTGCTCGACCGCTGCAAGCTCCAGGCCGGCCACAACGTCCTCATCTGGGGCGCCGCGGGCGGCCTCGGGGTGTTCGCGACCCAGCTCTGCCGGGCCGCCGGGGCGAACGCCGTGGGCGTGGTCTCGTCGGACGAGAAGGGCGAGCTGGTGAAGCAGCTCGGCGCCGTCGACTACGTCAACCGGGCCGAGTTCGGCGACATGATGCGCACCGACGCCAACCACCCCGCCGTGGACCGCGCCGCCGAGAAGGAGCGCTTCGCCGCCACGCGCGGCTTCGCGAAGAAGGTCAAGGGCATCCTCGGCGACGCGCCCGACATCGTCTTCGAGCACGTCGGGCAGGCGACGTTCCCGACCTCGGTGTTCACCGTGAAGCCGTTTGGCAAGGTCGTGATCTGCGGCGCCACCTCGGGCTACACGCTCGACTTCGACGTCCGCTACCTCTGGATGAAGCAGAAGGAGATCCTCGGCTCGCACTTCGCCAACGCGTACGAGTGCACGCGCGCGAACCAGCTGATGGCCGAGGGCAAGGTCCGCCCCGTGCTCTCCCAGGTGATGGACTTCGAGGGCGTCCCGGAGGCGCACCAGATGCTCCACGAGAACCGCCACTCGGGCAAGATCTCGATCCGCGTCGGGGCCACCGACGACGCCGAGGGCAAGCACGAGGAGGGCGAGGGCGCGATCTGGGCCGAGGTCGGCGCGTAGAGATACGCTTCCAGGCCGATGGACGTCCACTACATCGAATGGCACCTCGTGCCCTGGAGGCGCGACGCCTTCCTCGAGATCTGGCGCCCGGCGCTCGATCGGGCGCTGGCCCACGGCGCGAAGGCCGCCTGGCTGACCCGAAACGAGGACGACACCCTCCACATCCGCCAAATGACGCTGTGGGAGAACCGCGCCGACCAGGAGGCGTGGTGGTTCAGCGACGAGCTGATCAGCATGCGCCAGGAGGCGCTCAAGTACTACGGCAAGCTGATCGACGCCCATTGGCACGCGCGGATCGCCGACGCGGCGATCGCGACCAACGGCCGGCCGGTCGACTGACCGACTAGGCGACCAAGCGCAGCCGCTCGCGGTTGCGCTCTGCGAACGCGGTCCCGACCTCGGCCAGGATCGACACCATCTCGTCGGTCGCCGGGGAGCGCGACCCGACGGCACGGGTCGCGGCCCATACGCGGCGCTCCGGCGCCGGGGGGTCGGTCGGGCGGACGACCAGGTCCGAGCGCAGCGTGGGCAGCACCAGGTCCGGGAGGAGCGTCATCCCGAGCCCGGCGGCGATGAAGCCCTGCATCACGTTGTAGTCATCGGTCTCGAAGCCGACCTCGGGCTCGAAGCCCGCGGTGCGGCAGGCGGCGATCACGACCTCGCCGCAGGTGCTGGGCAGCGACCCGCACAGCCAGGTGTGATCGGCGAGCTCGGCGAGCGGCACGGTCGCCCGCGAGGCGAGCGGGTGATCCGCCGGCAGCGCCAGGTGCATCGACTCGGTGAGCAGCAACGTGCGGTCGAGGTCGCGCTCGGCCTCCACCGGGATCGACGGATAGTCAAAGCTCAGCGCGAGGTCGATCTCGCCGGCCCGCAGCCGCGGAAGCGAGTCCTCGGGCTCGGCGTCGGCGACCGCCAGCCGGACCATCGGATGGCGGCGGTGAAACAGCGAGACGGCCTCGGTGAGGATCGTGGCGCTGGCGCTCGGGAAGCTCGCGAGCCGCAGCTCCCCGCCCTCGAGCCCGGCGATCGCGGCCAGCTCGCGCTCCGCCTCCTCGAGCCGGGCGATCGCCGCCTCGGCATGGCCCACCAGAACCTGGCCGGCGTCCGTGAGCTTCGGGCCCTCGCGGGTGCGGTCGAGGAGCTTCATCCCGACCTCGCGCTCGAGGGTCGCGACCTGCTGGCTGACGGCGGACTGGGAGAGGAAGAGGGCGTCGCCCGCGGCCGAGAACGAGCGCCGCTCGGCGACCTCGCGGAGGATCTTCATCCGCTTCAGATCAAGCATTAGCCCACCTTATCAGCTTCTCTAATGATCCATGTTGCGCTTATGCGCACCCGGCGGGACCATGCACTCACGAACCGACCTGCCGCCCCGTTTCAGGGCCGAGACCGCGCACGCGAGGTGAAAGATGACCACTCCCGAGACAGCAACCAACACCGAGATCACCATCCGCCGGATGGACGTCTCAGCCGCCGACCAGTCCCGCCTGCACGAGCTCGCGGCGCTCGATTCGCACGCCCCACTCGACGGCCCGGTGCTCGGCGCCGAGGTCGAGGGCGAGCTGCGGGCCGCGATCTCGGTCGCCACGGGCGAGCTCGTCGCCGACCCGTTCGCTCGCACCAGCGAGCTCGGCGCCCTGTTGCGTCTGCGCGCCGACCAGCTCCGCGCTCAGCGCGGAACGGTCCGGCGCCCGCGCGCCGCCCTGCGCCGGGCGCGGCTGGCGCTCGGCGGATCGCCCCCCGGCGAGATCCTCAGCCTGCCGAGGGCACACTGAGCGACGCGCTCGAGCGCGGGTCCAAGCGCCGGGATAGTCGCGCCCTCAGCCGCTCTCGAGCGGCGCCATCGTGAGACCGGCGTCCTTGAGCTGCTCCCAGTAGAGCTCCGCGGGCTCGCGCTCGCCGCTCCACACGATCGCCTGGCCCGAGTTGTGGATCTGATCGGCGAACCGGTGCCCCCGGTCCAGCGACACGCCCGGGATCACCCGGGCCAGCGTCTTCGCCACGTGCTCAAAGGTGTTGTGGTCGTCGTTTAAGACGATCACGCGCCAGTTGCCGCCGAGGCCGGAGCCGGGGCCGACGCCGCGAGTCCGCTCGATCGTCTCAGTGGAGATCGCGCTGCCCCGCGGGCCTAGGGGTTGGGGACCGAGACCGCGACCCGCTTGAAGGTCGCGACGACCTTCTTGTTCTTCTTCTTCGACCGGCAGCCGAGCGCAAAGCGCACCTTGCGCCCCTGCACCTGACCCGGGTTGGAGTCGGCGACCTTCGCCACCTCCTTGCCGTTCACGACCGCGGAGATCTCAGCGCCGGTGGCGATGATCTCGATCCGGTTGCGCTCGTTGACCTTCTTGATCGCGCTGCTCTTCCCGCTCTTGGGGAAGCCGGCGCCGGCCGGGCCGCGGGACAGCTCGTAGCGCTTGCGCTCCGGGAAGATCCGCAGCGAGTAGCCGGTGCCGCCGCCGCCCGCGCGCACCGTCGTCTCGATGAAGACGGACCCGCGCACGGACTTGGTCGTGTTCTTCAGCACCTTCGCGTCGACCGAGACCCCGTGGTTCGGGAGTGAATCGTCGCCCTGGACGGGCGGGCGGAACGAGCAGGTCGTGGGGTTGCGCTTGACCGAGGCGAGCATCACCTTGCTCTTCTCGCGGTACTTCTTGTCGCACCGCTTGCCGCCGCCCGAGCGCTCGATCTCGCGAAACTTGCCCTGCGAGGAGAAGTCGTTCTCGTACACCGCGACCTCGGCCAGTGCGCTGGCGGCGAGCGCCAGCGAGCCTGCCGTGAAGGCGGCGATCGCGACTCTTGTCAGCTTTGTGCGGTCGATCATGTGCTCGCGCAGCGTAGCCGCTGCACCCCCCTCAACACCCGTAAGCCGCAAGAGGATCGGGCGCGGAATTTCACGTGCAATTCGGGACTAGGCGGCCTCGCGCTCGCGGCGCTTGCGCCAATACCGCTCCAGGCCCTGCCAGGCCTGGTCGGGCGGGATCGCCTGACGCAGGCTGCGGGCGGTGTCCGGATCGGTGCCGGCGTCGATCCGCGGAGTCGAGCAACTCGATGAACCGCTCGCGATCTCCGCCCTCGGCCGCCTCCGCCTGCCCGCGCACGCTGTCGCGGGCGCGCTCGAGCTGCGGCCCGACGTCCTCGGCGACGCCGAAGTGGGTCAGCCGCAGCCGCTGCGGACGCAGGGCCTCGATCCGGTCGAGCGAGTCGAGCCAGGCCTCGACGTCGATCTCCGGCGGCGGGGTCGGGGCGATGGTGAAGTCACCCGGGGGGATCCGCACGCCCGCCATGTCGCCGACGTAGGCGTCGCCCTCGGCGAGGTCGAGCCAGACGACGTGGTGGCTCGCATGGCCGGGAACGTGCTCGACCCGAAAGCCCTCGACCTCCTCCCCGCCCTCGAGCGCGATCACGTTGGCCGCCGGGACCGGCACGACCTCGCCCCACAGGCGCTCCATGTTCTCGGGCCCGTAGAGGCGCCCGGCGCTCGCCAGCAGCTTCTTCGGCTCGACGAGGTGCGGGGCACCGACCTCGCTCACGTACACCCGCAGATCGGGCCAGCGGCGGACCAGGGCCCCGGTGGCCGAGGCGTGGTCGAGGTGGATGTGGGTCAGCAGGATCGCGCGGGGCTCACCGCTCAGCTCCGCGAGCAGGGTCTCGACCGTGGACGCGGCGCCCGGGTCGACGATCAGCTCGCCGCGCACCTCGTGCGCCGCGATCACCCGGTCGCGGCCCAGGTGCATGGTGTCGATCGTTCGGACCACCGCAATCACCGTACCCACCCGCGGTACACCAGTACCTGAGAGAATTTCTCGAACGCCGTGACTGAGCACCGCCTCTCAGAGCCAGATCGTCCCTGGGTGATGCGCACCTACGCCGGGCACTCCGATGCCCGGCGTTCGAACGAGCTCTACCGCCGCAACCTCGCCAAGGGCCAGACCGGCCTCTCGGTCGCCTTCGACCTCCCCACCCAGACCGGCTACGACCCCGACCACATCCTCGCCCGCGGCGAGGTCGGCAAGGTTGGCGTCTCGATCGCTCACAAGGGCGACATGCACGCGCTGCTCGACGGCATCCCCCTCGACGAGATGAACACGTCGATGACGATCAACGCCACGGCGGCCTGGCTGCTCGGCCTCTACGTCACCGTCGCCGACGAGAACGGGGTCGACCGCCATGCGCTCAAGGGCACGACCCAGAACGACATCATCAAGGAGTACCTCTCGCGCGGAACGTACGCGTTCCCGCCCGGCCCATCGATGCGGCTGATCGCCGACACCGTCGCCTTCAGCGTCAACGAGATCCCCAACTGGAACCCGACCAACGTCTGCAGCTACCACCTGCAGGAGGCCGGGGCGACGCCGGTGCAGGAGATCGCGTACTCGCTGTCGACCGCGATCGCAGTCCTCGACGAGGTCAAGGCCCGCGGGCAGGTCGCCGAGGAGGACTTCCCCAAGGTCTTCGGCCGGATCTCGTTCTTCGTCAACGCGGGGGTGCGGTTCGTCGAGGAGCACGCGAAGCTCCGGGCGATGGGCGAGATGTGGGAGTGGATGGGTCGGAACCTCTATGGCGTCACCGACCCGAAGCTCCTGCGCCTGCGCTACGGCGTCCAGGTCAACAGCCTGGGCCTGACCGAGGCGCAGCCCGAGAACAACGTGCAGCGGATCGTGCTCGAGGCACTGGCCGTCACCCTCGGCCGTAACGCTCGCGCCCGCGCGATTCAGCTTCCGGCCTGGAACGAGGCCCTGGGCCTGCCCCGGCCCTGGGACCAGCAGTGGAGCCTGCGGATCCAGCAGGTGCTCGCCCTCGAGACCGATCTGCTCGAGTACCCCGACATCTTCGAGGGCTCGGTGGTGATGGACGGCCTCGTCGCCGACCTGGTCGAGGGCGCCAAAGAGGAGATGAAGATCGTCGCCGACCAGGGCGGTGCCGTCGAGGCCGTCGCCTACATGAAGGCGCGCCTGGTCGAGTCGCATCGCGAGCGGATCGCTCGCATCGAGCGCGAGGAGATCAAGGTCGTCGGCCAAAACTGCTTCACCGAGACCGAGGACTCACCGCTGACGGCGGGCGCCGACGGCGGCATCCTCACCCCCGACCCCGAGGTCGAGCGCGAGTGCCGCGAGGCGCTGGAGCGCTGGAAGTCGGAGCGCGACGAGGACGACGTCGAGCGGGCGCTGGAGGCGCTCGCCGCGGCGGCGGCGGACGAGTCCGTGAACATCATGCCCGCGACGATCGCGGCAGCGAAGGCGGGCGCGACCACCGGCGAGTGGGCCGGCACCCTGCGCGAGGTGTTCGGCGACTACCGCGCCCCCACCGGCGTCTCGGGCGCCGCCGGCGGCGGCAACGAGGAGCTGCTGGCGGAAATCCGCGAGCGAGTCGAGGAGCTCGCGCGGACGATCGGGCACCGGCCGCGGATCCTGGTCGGCAAGCCCGGCCTCGACGGGCACTCCAACGGGGCCGAGCAGATCGCCGTGCGAGCCCGCGACGTCGGGATGGAGGTGATCTACCAGGGGATCAGGCTCACCCCGGAACAGATCGCGGCCTCGGCGCGCGACGAGGACGTCGACGTGGTGGGGCTCTCGATCCTCTCCGGCTCGCACCTCGAGCTGATCCCGGAGACGCTGCGGCTACTGCGCGAGTACGAAGTCGACGCGCCCATCGTCGTCGGCGGGATCATCCCCGCGGCGGACGCAGCGAAGCTGCGCGAGGCCGGTGTCGCCGCCGTCTTCACGCCGAAGGACTTCGACGTCAACCGGATCATGGGCGAGATCGTGGATCTCGTCGGCTCGCGCGCCGGCTCCCCCGCTCCGGCCTGACGCCGACCGATCCGTAGTTTTCCCCCTTGCGTCTCCGTGAGCCGAGCGAATAGGCTCGCGCCCGTGGTCGTCTCTTCTTGGCGGGGGGGTTGGTGTGTCGGGGTCCTCGGCATCGCGGCTCTGATCGCGCTCGCGCTGATCCCATGCCCGCGACCGGCGACGCGAGTGGGCGCGCCTCCGCGGCGGCGAAGAAGTGCACGAAGGCGTCGTCGGCGGCAAGCACGCCTGCCTGCGCACGGGCGACAAGTGCAAGAAGGCCTTTCAGGACGACTACATCTCCGTCGGACTGCAGTGCAAGAAGAAGCGTCTGCGCAAGGCGAGCATCAAGCAGTTGCGCGGCGGCCAGCCCTTGCTGCTCTCCGACAACGGGTATCTCTCGTTCAAGACCGCGCTGGCGGCGTTCGACTCGCAGGTCGCCGACCTCCCAGGCGTGAAACCGAAGCCGGGCGAGGTGGGCAAGGTGACCGAGGCCACGTACGTGATCGAGCGGATCGATGCCGAGCGTCGACAAGCTCAGCGTCGAAACAGCGGGCCGTCTTCACGCAGTCCACGACCCCGGCGCCGGATGCGCTGATCATCGACCCGGCAATCCGAGTCGCGCGGCAAGCGGCGCGCGCCCGCGACGCCCCAGGAGTTGATCCTCGCGACGCGTACCTGGACGAGTGCTCGCGCGTGCTCCGCAACCACGGTTACTTCCCGCCGCGCGAGGTCTCGCTGACGCGTGCTGACAATCAGGGCACGGGCAAGCCCGACGATCTCGGTTACGTGATCGTCGGGCGACCTGCGCCCGGGAACGTCGCCGACCTGCAACGTCTTCCTGACGCAGGAAGGGACGAAAGTTCGGCGCGACCGACGTCCAGTTCGTCCTCGCCCACGAGGCCGTCCACTGCGTGCAGCACGCCTTCTACGCAATCAGGCCCAGCAGAAGGCGGTCCCCGCCTGGATCAAGGAGGGCACTGCCGACTATCTCGGCGCCAAGGTGATGCAGGAGCTCAACGTGGGCACCCCGACTCAGGTCGCGTGGACCAAGTGGCTGACGAAGCCGCAGACCGACCTCTTCGACGCGCACGTACGACGCGCTCGGGTTCTTCGCGATGCTCGATCAGGCGAACGTCGACACCTGGTCGCGGATCAAGAGCGTGATCGCGGGCGCCGTCTCGGGCGGGAGCGAAGGCGCCTACGCGGCGGCGCTCGCGGGTGTGCCCGACATCTTCTACATGCGCTGGGGCCCGGGGATTCTGCGCGACCCGTCGCTCGGGCCCGAGTGGGACTACACCGGCCCGTACATCGACTCGAGCAGGCCCAGCACGGTCAACATCAGCAGCGGCGGCGCGCCGAAGACATCGAAGATCGACGCCCATGCGGGCACCGCGGCGACGCTCAAGATCGGCGCCGACGTGGTCACGATCAAGGCCGACAAGGACATTCGTGGCCTCCTGCGCTTCGGCGGCACGCAAACGGCGCTGAAGAAGGGCGCGTACTGCGCCAAGCCCGGGGGCTGCAAGTGTCGAACGCATACGAACCTGCAACTGCCGGCGATTGGCAAGACGACCTACCTCGGCTACGGCGATTCGAAGAAGGCGCGGGTCGTGAGCTTCCAGGGCCGCTCGCTGAAGGACTACTGCGAGCACCCAACGCACCCCCGGCCGGCCCGGGTGATAGCGGCGGCTCCTGCCCGACGACCCCCACGGCGCGGCCCGCGGCGCGCCGCGAGTGTCCGGCGCCCTCGCCGGGGATCGCGATCTATAACGAAGACGATGTCCGGGTCGCCAACTTCACGATCGGCTCCTGCACGCAGGGCTCTGGCGGCTTCACGGCGATCGCCGAGGACGGCGCCTGGCACCTTGAGGTCGGGATCTCGAACTTCACTGGCAACGGCGACTACGAGATCCCCTACGGCGGACCTGACCCCGAGGTCGTGATCGACGGGCCCCCGGGGACGTTCAGCAACGAGACCTGGATGCCGGGCGGCCTGCCGTTCGCCGGTGCCATCCACTTCGAGCGATCCGCACCACATGGGCCTCGGGTTCATCGCGTTCCAGACCGCCGACGAATCGGCGGGGATCAGGGGTGCCGGCGGGATGACCTGCGTCTATCCCGACGACGAGTAGCGCCGCGGTCTCGTCACGGGTGCGGCACGGGGCGCAGGCCCTTGAGTCGCAACCGGGCCGCATGGGAGTAGATCCGGGCGAGCGTCGTCAGCCCCGCCGCCGGATAGGCGAGCATCGCCCGGGTCATCGAGCGGCGGCTGAGCTCGACGCGGCACAGGCTGAGCGCCGCCTCGTGCACGGCGCGGCCGTCCTCGAGGTTCGTGATCCGCAGCGCGAGCCGCGAGCCCGGCTCCGAGGCGACGACGCGGTAGCTCTGCTCCATGCCCATGAACGGCGAGACGTGCATCCGCTTGGCGACCGTCCCTCGTTCGCCCTCCAGCACGTAGGCGTGGCGCTCCCCCCAGGGCGTGTTGGTCACCTCGGCGATCACCGCCTCCACCCCGCCGTCGGAGCCGTGCAGGTACAGGAGGCTGATCGGGTTGAAGGCGTGCCCCGCGAAGCGCAGGCCGGCGAGCAGGCGGACCGGGCCCGTCGGCGCCGAGCCGGTCCGGTCGCGGACGAGATCGCGGGCCGCCTCGGCGAGCGACAGCTCGGGGTCGCCGAGGAAGTCGCGGCGCCGCCAGCGCACCAGGGCCGGGCGGCGCGCCGACCACAGCGGGTGGCGGTCGAGAACGTCCGGCAGCTCGTCGAGGTCGAGCAGCGGCATCGAGATGCGATAGCGAAAGCCGTGGTCCACCGGCCCCAGCCGCCGGTGGGCAACCCAACCGTCGTACAGCGCCGAGGCCGTCACGCCGCCCTCGCGAGCGCCGGCGCCAGCGCGGGCGCCGGGATCGCGCCGGGCGCCGCGATCCCCTCGCAGGCGCGCAGAGCGCTCCAGACGCCGTCCTCGTGAAAGCCCCAGCGCCAGTAGGCGCCGCAGTAGTGGGTGCGGCGCACGCCGCTGACCTCATCCCAGCGCCCCTGCGCGACGAGCCCCGCCCGGGTGTAGACGGGATGGTCATAGACGAACTCGTCGACCACGGTGGCCGGGTCGATCCGCTCGCGCAGGTTGAGCGTCACGAGCAGCTCGCGGTCCGCGCGCAGCGCCTGGAGGCGGTTCATGTAATAGGTGATCGTCGTCCGGCCGACGGCCTCCGGGACGAGGTGGCAGTTCCACGACGCCCAGGCCCGCCGCCGGCGCGGCAAAAGCGACGCGTCCGTGTGCAGGATGGCCTCGTTGCGGACGTACGGGATCGCGCCGAGCACCTCGCGCTCCGCGTCGGAGGGGTCGGCGAGCAGCGCCAGCGCCTGGTCGGAGTGCAGCGCCAGCACCACCTCGTCGAAGTGCTCGCGCCCGTCGCGGGTGGCGACCTCGACCCCCGCGGGCCCACGGCTGATCGCCCGCACCCGGGTGCGCAGCCGCAGCCGATCGCCGAGGGGGGCGACGAGCCGCTCCACATAGGCCCGTGAGCCACCGGCGATGCTGCGCCACCGCGGACGGCCGATGAACTGCAGCGCGCCGTGGTTCGAAAGGAACTCGGCCAAAAAGGCGGCGGGGAAGTCGCCGAGCTCGTCCGGGTCAGCCGACCAGACGGCGGAGACCTGCGGGATCAGCAGGCGTTCGACGAACCAGCGCGAGTAGCCCCCACGGTCGAGGAACTCGCCCAGCGAGGGGCCCGAGCCGTTCGCCCCGAGCAGGCCGCGGGCCTCGCGGAAGAAGCGGGCGAGGTCGGCGATCATCCGGTGAAAGCGCGGGTCGGCGATGTGAGCGGGGCGTGCGAAGACGCCGCGGGCATTGGAAGACCACTCGAAGCCGCCGCGGCCGTCAGCGACCGAGAGCGACATCTCGGCCGGCTGCGACGCCACCCCGAGCTCGTCCAGCAGGCGCTCGAAGTTCGGGTAGTTGCGGTCGTTGAAGACGATGAACCCGGTGTCGACGTTCCAGGTGCCCCCCGGGGTCTCGACCGGCACCGTGTTGGAATGCCCGCCAGGGCGGGCGTCGGCCTCGAACACGACCACGTCGTGTCCCGCGAGGTCGAGCTCGCGCGCCGCGACCAGGCCCGAGATCCCGGCGCCGACGACCGCGATGCGGCTCATCGGGCGTCCACGCGCTGCGGGTCGCGCTCGCCCGACCGATCGTCGAAGCCGCTGAGCCGAACGAGCCCGTCCCAGGCCGCCCGCCGCTCCGACTCGGTCTCGCGAGTTCGCGGCAGGCGGTGCAGAGAGCGCGGCACGGCGATCGTGCCAAAAGCCGCTCGGGCCCGATGGAGCCTCGGGCGCCGCGAGCAGCCACACGGCCGTGTCGGCGCCCTGCCGCGGGTCGCGGAGCAGCGGGCGGGCCAGCCGGGCGAACCGCGGCAGTGCCTCGTCGAGCCCGCCAGTGCGCACCCACCCGGGGTGCATCGAGTAGACGGCGATGCCCTCCGACCGCCACCGCTCGGCCAGCTGCTCGGCGACGATCACCTGAAGCCGCTTCGCGTGCGCGTAGAAGCGCGGCCCGTCGAACTCCTCTCGCTCGAGCTCGAGATCGTCGGGGCGCACGCGCGCCGTGTACATGCCGCCCGAGGAGACGAAGACCACCCGCGAGGGAACGGCGGCGCGCAGCTCGGGCGCGAGCAGGCCGGTGAGCAGGAGCGGGCCGAGGACGTGGGTGGCGACCGTCAGCTCATGGCCCTGGGCGGTGCGCCGGCGCTCGTGCACGAGCACGCCGGCGTTGTGAACGATGCCGCGCAGGTCCGGGCCGCGCTCGCGAAAGCGAGCGGCGAAATCGCGGACCGCGTCCAGGTCGGAGAGGTCGCACTGCCAGATCTCCGGCGCCCGAGCGTCCGGCGCCAACCGGCCGCGGACGCGCTCCGCGGCGGCCACGAGGCGCTCGCGGTCGCGGCCGACCATGTGCACGCGCGCGCCGCGGGCGGCGAGCCCGGCGGCGGACGCCTCCCCGATTCCGGCGCTCGCTCCGGTGACGATCACGTCGGCGCCGGTGACGCGCGAGACGGCCGGCGGCCCGCTCCAGGCCCCGGAGCGCAGCCGATAGCCGGGCGCGCCGAAGCCGGGCACGACGGCGAGATCCAGGGCCCGGTCGAGCAGCGCCCGCGGGCCTCGTACGCGGGAAGAGAGCATGGGTGTCATGAATTTGTCAAAGGTTTGTCGAGATTGACGCCCACAGAATTAGCGGGTAGCCTCGGTTCTGTCAAGTGTTAGTCCAGCTTCTGCCATGAGTTCCGACCTTCCTACGTCGAGCGCACGACTTCGGATCGGTGAGCTCTCCCGCCGCACGGGTGTCGCCGCGGACACGCTGCGCGCCTGGGAGCGCCGATACGGCCTCCTGCACCCGGAGCGCTCGCCGGGCGGCTTTCGCCTCTACTCGGCCGCCGACGAGACACGGGTGCGCGCGATGACCGCGCTCCTGGCGGAAGGGCTCTCGGCCGGCGAGGCGGCACGGTCCCTGCGCGAGCCCGCACCGACACAGCCCGCCGCGGCCGCGACGACGGTCGCCCCGCAGGCCCTGGAGCTCGCCGACGCGCTCGCGGCGCTCGACGACGGCCGCGCCAACGCCATCCTCGACCGCGCGGTGGCCGCGCTCTCGCTGGACGCGCTGCTCGCCGACGTCCTACTGGCGACGATGCGCGAGATCGGCGAGCGCTGGGAACGCGGCGAAATCGGGATCGGCGAAGAGCACTTCGCCAGCAACCTGGTCCGCGGGCGCATGGTGGCCCTGGCGCGGGGCTGGGGAACCGGCGCCGGAGCGCTCGCCGTCCTCGCCTGCCCACCGGGCGAGCACCACGACCTGGGCCTGATCGCGTTCGGCCTGGCGCTGCGCGCCCGCGGCTGGCGCATCGCCTATCTCGGCCAGGACACGCCGATCGAGACCGCCGCGGAAACCGCGGAGCGGCTCGGGGCGCGGCTCATCGTCGTGGCCGCGCTCGACCCCGAGGCGTTGCGTCCGCACGTCGCCGAGCTTCGCGGGCTCGCGGGCCTGGCCGCGTTGCGCCTCGGCGGCCCCGGGGCGGCGGCGCCGCTGGCGCAGGACCTCGGCACGGCGCCGCTCCCGGCCGACCCGGTGGCGGCCGCGCGACAGGTCGCGGCCGATCTCGGAACGGGCGCGCCATGAGCCCGCGCCCGATCGAGTTCCCGGTCACGGGCCTGAGCGACGGCGTCGTCACCCTGCGGCTGATGAGCGAGGCGGATGTCCCCGCGATCGTCGCCGCGGTGCAGGACCCCGAGATCCCCCGCTACACGCGAGTCCCGGAGGCCTACGGCGAGGAGGACGCCCGGCAGTGGCAGCGGATGGCGAGCACCGGCCTGAGCACCGGGAGCGAGCTCCCCACGCTGGTCGTCGACGCGACCGACGGACGTCTGCTCGGCGCCGTCAGCCTGCACAACCTGGATCCCGAAAGCGGCCGCTGCTCGGCCGGATACTGGGTCACCGCGGAGGAACGCCGCCGTGGCGTCGCGAGACGGGCGCTCACCCTCCTCTGCCGCTACGCGTTCGACGAGCTGGACGTGAAGCGGGTTGAACTCTGGATCGAGCCGGGCAACGCGCCGTCGCTGCGCGTCGCCGAGGCCGCGGGGTTCGCGCGCGAGGGCCTACTGCGGTCGTTCATGCACGTCGGCGGCCGCCGCCGGGACATGCTGATGTACTCGCTCTTGCCGGTCGACCTCGGGTGAGGCTCGACTCGCGGCAACCGGCGCTACCCTCAACCGTGTCCGAGCATGGCTGCGCCTCGTTCGCACAACCCGCCACCCGCCCTTCGCCCGTGAGCCCCGAGCTGAACGGCGACCGCACCGCATGGCTGCGCTGCTATCGGTGCTGGTCGACCCGGCTCGAGGCCCAGGTGCACTACGACGCGATCATCCGCGTCGACCCCGACTCCGGCGAGACCGCGGAGCGGGTCGAAGAGGTCCAGGAGGCGGTCGTCCAATGCCTCGACTGCATGCACGACCAGCCGCACCTGTCGATCGAGGACGGCCGCGTCGTCCCGATCTCGGAGCGCTGGGAGCGGATGGTCGCCGGAACGCCGTGGGTCGCCTCGTGCACGGTCACCGTCGATCAGGACAACGTCGAGACCTGCTCCGGCCCCGAGGCCGCCGACAGCCTCACCTACGCGGCCTTCGGCGACCCGGGCACGCGCGAGTTCTTCACCCACGTGCGCTTCCACAAGCACGACGAGGAGCGAATCATCGTCCACCTGCTCGTGGAGCTCTACGCGCGTTCGGCCGAGGAGGCCACGGACGTGCTCGAGGACGCCTCGCGCGGGGTGCTCGAGCTGACCTCGCTGGCCGAGGAATCACGGCCGCCGGCACACGCGGCCGACGACGCCCACTGAGGGCCCTCAGAGCCCCAGTCGCGTTCGCACGCCCGGGTCGGCGAGCGACCCGAACAGCTCGTGGGCTTCGTGGAGCTCCACCTCGTCGAGGGACGGGACGCCGATCACCGTGAGCCCCGCGGCCCGCGCCGCGGCCACGCCCGTGGGCGAGTCCTCGAAGACGACGATCTCGGGCGACGGGACGAGGCCGAGCTGGTCGCAGGCGGCCAGGTAGGCGTCGGGCGCCGGCTTGGGAGCCGGCACGTCGTGACCGCTGACGACCGCCTCGAAGCCGTCGAGCCCGCCCAGCTCGAGCGCGCGCTTGATGAACGAGAGCGGCGAGTTCGAGACGACCCCCGTGCGCACCCCGCGCTCGTGGAGGGTGGTCACCAGCTCCACGGCACCGGGCATCGGCTTCACGCCGCGCTCGAGCTCCTCGACGACCAGCGCGTCGAGCTCGATGATCAGCGCCGCCTCGGTGCCCTCCTCGCCGAGCTGGCGAGCGAGCGTCCGGCCGGCGATCTGGGCCGACGTGCCGACCAGCTCCAGCTTGTGCTCCAGGGTGAACTCGAGCCCGCGCCGGCGGAAGAGGTGCTCCTCCCCCTTGCTCCAGACCACCTCCGTGTCGAGCAGCAGCCCGTCGTTGTCGAAGATCACCGCCGGAGGTCTCATGACCGGGCGATCCTAGAGACGACGGCGGCGAGGGCTAGCGTTGGCGCGTGGACGCGGGCTTGGTCATCACCGAGCGCGGACAGCATCTCGTACACCTGCTGGTCGCCGCCCTGCTCGCAGGGATCCTGCTGGCGGCATCGGCCGTCGGCGGTGGCGATGACCAGGGCCCGGACGATCGCTGGCTCTCGCTGAGCGGCGCCGCGGCACTCGCGGCCGCACCGTGCCCGTCCGACACCAGCGTCGCGTTGCCGACCGTGAGCCCGGCCCGCATCGAGGCCGCCCGCGAGCGCCGCTTCTCGGTCTTCGGGCCAAAGCCGACGGAGCTCCCGGCGCCGATCGACTGGCACACCGATCCGCTCGACGCCGAGCGCTACCGGCAGAACCTGCAAAAGCTCCGCTTCCTCGTCCCGCTGCTCTCGAGCTACGCCGCCACCGGCAACACGGAGGACCTCGACGAGGCCGCCGGCGTGGCCCTCGACTGGGTGGACCAGAACCCGTTCGGCGATCCCGACACGCCCGAGGAGGCGTGGACGGACAAGGTGACCGGCGACCGGACCCCGTACGTCGCCTACGTGCTGCGCGCCGCGTCGTGCGAGGGGCTGCTGACGCCCGCGGCGAAGCGCACGCTGCTCGCCTCGCTGCTCCAGCACGGCGAGGTGCTGGCCTCCAAGCGGAACTACACCCGCGACAACCATGGCCTGTTCGCCGACCTGGGCCTGGCCCGGCTGACGGCGTTCGTGCCCTTCGCCGACGAGGCCGAACGGTGGCGGGCGCTCGCCCGCGAGCGGTTTGAGACCACCCTGCGGCGTCGGCTGTCGCAGGGCGTCTGGCTCGAGCATTCCTCGGCCTACCAGTTCCTCGCCATCCGCCCGCTGGACTCGCTGCTCGCCGTCCTCGGCCCCGACCCCGAGCTCACCGACCTGCGCGACGAGATGCGCTCGGCCGCCGCCTGGTTCGTCAAGCCCGACGGCGAGATGACCCAGTTCGGCGACTCCAACCTCGAGCCGGTGCCCGATTGGGCGCAGGGCCAGGCGGCGGGCACGAGGGCCTACTTCGGCGCCGGCTTCGCCTTCGTGCGCGAACCGGGGCCCGCGGGCGACCTCGGCTACCTCGCGGTCACCGACGGCTTCCACAACCTGACCCACAAGCACGCCGACGAGCTCAGCTTCGAGCTCTTCGACCACGGCGCGAGCATCGTCAGCGACACCGGCCTCTACCACAAGGATCCAGGCGAGATCCGCGACTACGTCCTCTCGAACCGCGCCCACAGCGGGCTGGTCGTCGACGGGCTCGACCTGCCGATCGCCGACGGGTCACTCGCGTACGGGTCGGGGTTGACGGCCGCCGGCGAGGGCGACGGTTGGTACGCGATCGAGGGGCGCAACCCGCTCCTGCGCGGCCAGGGCGTGGCCCACACGAGGCTCTTCCTCTACCGGCCGGGGGTGGCGCTGGTGATCGTCGACCGCCTGCGCTCGGATACGACCCACACCTACACGCGCTACCTGCAGCTGCACCCGGACGTCGAGCTCGGCGACCGCGACGAGGTTGGGATCCAGATCAACGCTCCCGGCTTCGCGGGCGCCGTTTACGACGCGCCGGGCGACAACCCGGCGACGAGGACGCAGACACGGGGGCAGCACCATCCCCTTCAAGGGCTGAGCTCGCCGAGCTTCCGCGAGTTCGTGCCCCGCTGGACGCTCGCCTTCGCCGACACGGGGTCGTCCGAGGTCCGAGCGCTGACGATCGCGCTCGATCAGAGCGCGCTACGGGCGACGTCGGCCCACGCGAGCGGCCCGCGCACGACCGTCGAGCTCACCGACGCGGAGGGCCGCGACTCGGAGCTCGAGGTCGTGCGCGAGCGGCGCCGGCTGTCGATTACCGCCGGCTGAGCGTCGCGTCGATCACTCGTCGACGGGCGCCGCGAGGACGTTGCCGTTCGAGGCATCGACCTTGACATCGTGCGAGCCGACGTCGACGTTGAACACCAGGTGCCCCTGGTAGTCCTCGAGGTCGACCTCGTTCAGCGGGCCGGTGGCCGCCGTCTGGGCCGCCTTGATCGCCTCGGCCTCGGTGATCTTGGCCTGCGACAGCAGATCGGCGCCGTCGTCCAGACGGGAGCCGCTCGCGTCCGGGGCGTGGATCGCCTCGTTCTCGGCCGACGGGGAGGACGGCTCCTGGCCGCCCTGCGACGAGCTGCTCGCGTTCGCGATGCTGGCGCCGCCGATGGCGACGGCTCCGACGACGCCGAGCGTTGCGAGAGTGCGCTTGTTCATCGTGTGCTCCTTTGAGTTGGTTTGCACGGTGCGAGCAACCCTCGCGAGCGCCGATGGAATGGCGATGAACCGGGCTTAAGGATTCGATGAAAGCCGGGCGAGACGCCGGTGGCGGTGGTGAAACAGCGCGCCGACGATGGCCGCCGCGAGGCGCTCGGCGCCCGGAATCCAGGCGATCGCGGGCCGCAGCTCGAAGCCCAGCGCGTCCGTGACCCGGCATGAGCCCGCCCCCTCGGGCTCGACCACGCGCTCGTGCTGCCAGACGCGGAAGGCGAGCGTGCTCGAGCGTTCGAGAAACCGACGGCCCGGCTCCAGCTCGGCGAGGCAGAGGTCGTCGTAGTCCACCGGGAGCAGGCCACCGAGCAGGATCCAGCTCCGCCCGAGCGGCACTCCCACCTCGACGTCGTCGACGGTCCTGCCGCGCAGCCCGGGCGGCATCGTCATCCGCAGGATCGGCGCCAGCTCGGCGTTGATCCCCTCCTCGGTCACCGCTCGCGCCCACACCTGCGCCGCCGGCATCGCCACGACCGAGCTTCGCCTCACCGAGC
Organism: uncultured Solirubrobacterales bacterium; assembly: GCA_963742205.1. Taxonomy (GTDB): domain Bacteria; phylum Actinomycetota; class Thermoleophilia; order Solirubrobacterales; family 70-9; genus WHSW01. The sequence goes on from CAVUKZ010000002.1 coordinate 125,146, forward strand.
GCACCGGCGGATTCGTATATCAATCCCCCGTGGCCGGGATCAGCGCCTTCATCTCGCCGGGCCGTTCGCTCGACCGCGCGCTGGACCGGGTAGCGCTCGCCGACCGGCTCGGCTACGACGCCGCGTACACCACCCACATCGCCGGTCGCGACTCGCTGACGACGCTGATGGCGTACGCGGGCGTCACCGAGCGGATCAGGCTGGGCACCGGTGTGGTGCCGATCTTCTCCCGCACCCCGGCCACCATGGCGCAGACGGCGGCCACGATCGACGAGCACTCGGGCGGGCGGATGGTCCTGGGCCTGGGGGTCTCGCACCGGGTCACGGTCGAGAACTGGCACGGGGCGACGATCGACAAGCCCGTGACCCAGATGCGCGAGTACGTCGCCGCGGTGCGAGCGATCCTCCGCGGTGAGACGCCGCCGGACTCCGAGCGCTTTCCCACGAAGTTCGCGTTCATGGGCTACGCAGCGCGGGCCGACCTGCCGATCTACGTCGCGGCTCTCTCGCCGAACATGATCCGGCTGGCGGGCGAGCTCGCCGACGGGGTGATGCTGTGGCTCTGCTGTCCGGCCTACATCCGCGACACGGTCATGCCGGCGCTTCGGGCGGGGTTTGAACGGGCCGGGCGCAACGGGGACGGCTTCGACGTCGTCGCGGCGGTACCCGTCGCCCTCACCGACGACCCCGAGGCCGCCCGGGCGACCCTGCGCCAGGACCTGATCCCGTACGCCTCGCTGCCGTTCTACCGCGCGATGCTCGAGGCATCCGGCTTCGCCGACGAGATCGCCGCCTTCGACGAGGGCATGGCGGCCGGCGACCTCGACCGGGCGAAGGCGGGGCTCTCGGACCGGATGCTCGCCGAGCTCGCGGGGATCGGCACCGCCGGCGACGTCCACGCGGCGGTGCGCCGCTACCTCGACGCCGGCGCGCTCTCCCCCGGGATCGGCGGCCTGCCCGGGACCGACTTCGACGCCGCGCTCGAGTCGGTCGCCGAGCTGATCTGACGCTAGGAGTCGCCGAGCCTCCGGCGCCGCTCGAGCTCCGCCTCGCTCGGCTCCTCGAACTCGGTATCTCCGACCTCGATGTCTCCCGCTCGCTGGTAGGTGTTGATCGTGACACCCGTCGACGAGATCCGGCTCTCGGTCAGCCTCAGCGCACCGGGGACGACGCCCTCGCCGAAGAACCGCTTGCCGGCGCCGACCACCACCGGGAAGATCCAGAGCCGGTACTCGTCGATCAGATCGTGTTCGAGCAGCGTCTGGATCAGTCCCGGGCTGCCGTGAACCTGGATCTCGGGGCCGTCCTGACGCTTCAGCTCCGCGACGTACTCGGCCACATCGCCGCTGATCAGGGTCGAGTTGTTCCACTCCACCTTCGCCAGCGTCCTCGAGGCGACGTGCTTTCGGGTGCCGTTGAGCTGGTTCGCGATCGGGCCCTCGTCGTACGGCCAGTGGGCCGCGAAGATCTCGTACGTCCCGCGGCCGAGCAGCAGTTCGTAGGGGTCGGACTCGGCCACCTGTTCCAGCATCTCTTCGTCGAAGTAGTTGACGGCCCAGCCGCCGAGTGTGAAGCCGCCGGTCGGGTCCTCGTCCGGGCCGCCGGCTGCCTGCATCACTCCGTCGAGCGAGACGAACGAGTTGACAGCGAGGATTCTCATCTGGGTCTCCCTTCGTGGGTGCGTTCACACGTAGAACGCAGATCCGCGAAAAACTGGTCGGTCAGAGCGCCGGGGGAAGGCCGAACGCCGGAAACAGCTCCGGCGAGACGAACGTGGTGATCTCCGCCACCCTCCCGGCCTCGAGCCGGAGCACGTCCAGGGCCAGCGCCCGGTACTCGTTCTCCCCCGGTCGCCGCAGGTAGTGAGCGGCCGCCGGCTGGGTGTTCGCCGCCGTGACCAGGCCGCGGAGCTGCCCGAACTCGGGGTCCCAGCCCTGCCGCTGGGCCGTCATGATCGCCTCGCGCCCGTCATACCAGGTGGGTATCGGCGGCATGGTCAGGCGCGCGTCCTCACGCAGCAGCTCTGCCAGCACCTCGGCATCGGCGCGCTCGTGGGCGGCCACGTAGCGGCGCAGGAGCTCGCGCTCCTCCTCCGTTGGCGCAGTCGGCCGCGCCCAATCCGTCCGACGCTCGGGCAGGCGGTCCCTGAGGGTCGCGCGGGCCCGCTGCAACGCGCTCGTCACGGAGTCGAGGCTCGCCTCCAGCAGCGAAGCCGTGTCCTTCGCCGACCATCCCAGCGTGTCGCGGAGGATCAGTACGGCCCGCTGTCGCGGTGGCAGATGCTGGATCGCGGCGAGGAACGCAAGCTCGATCGTCTCCCTCGCGACGACGACCTCACCCGGCTCCTCCTCGGAGGCGGCGATCGGCTCGAGCAGCCGGTCGGGGTACGGCTGCAGCCACGGCAGGTCGACCGGAGGCGCCGGCGGGACGTCCGGGTCCCCCGCTGCCCCCACCTCCGGCGGCGTGACCCGGCTTGGCCTCCTGCGGAGCACATCGAGGCATGCGTTGGTTGCGATCCGGTACAGCCATGCCCGAAATGAGCCGCCGTGGAAGCTCGCGCGCTTTCGCCACGCACGCAGGAAGGTCTCCTGGACGAGGTCCTCGGACTCCTCGAACGAACCAAGCATGCGGTAGCAGTGGACCTGGAGCTCGCGCCGGTGGCTCTCGAGGGCCGCGGCGAAACCGGACTCCAGGCTTGGATCGGCGGACTGCTCGGCTGAGCTCATCACCACAAAGGACCGCAGCCCGGTAGGAGAATCATCGGGGCGCCTGAGGTTACGCGTGCAGCCGACGCTCGGGTCATGACCACACATCCAAAGTGGAACTGGTCGAGCGGTACGTTGACGTCGACTATCGACGCCAACGTCACGTTCGCCGTCGCGCCGGCGGCAAGCGTAGCCCGCGGCGCGAATCGTGCTGGCTACTCGACCGCGCCCTCGGGGGCAGCGGGCTCGCCGGGCGTCTTGCGCGGGACCAGCACGGTGCGCTTGAACTCGGCGACGAGCGTGTTGTCCTGCTTGTAGACGCGGGTGTGGACCTTGACGATTCCGCGGTCGAGCTTCGACTTCGAGGCCCGCACCTCCAGCACCTCGGACTCGCAGTAGAGCGTGTCGCCGTGGAAGACGGGGTTGGGGTGCGAAAGCTCCTCTGTGGCCAGGTTGGCGATCGCCTTGCCGGAGACGTCGGACACCGACATCCCGAGCGCCAGCGAGTAGACCAGCGGCCCGACGACCACGTTGCGGCCCTGCTGCGACTCGGCCGCGTAGACGTCGTTGAGGTGCAGCGGGTGGTGGTTCATGGTGATCAGGCAGAAGAGGTGATCGTCGGATTCGGTCACCGTCTTCGCGGGCCAGTGCTTGTAGACGGCGCCCTCCTCGAACTCCTCGAGGTAGCGGCCGTAGGCGTGGGCGCCGGACGCCTCGCGCTCGGCCTGATCGGTTGTGAGGGTGTGGTCTGAGTCGTTCATCGGCGCGGGATCGTAGCGGCGTCGACCCCCTCGAAGCGCCCGATGTCCGCGACCTCGGCGGCGATCGCCTCCTCGATCTCGGCCGCGAGCGGCTCGAACGGCTCGATCGTCACGGCCAGGCGTTTGCCGGACCGCTTCGAGGACCAGGTCGCGACGCACGCACCGTCGACGACGATCGACGGGCGCACGATGCCGCCGCCGGGATTGACGCGCTTTGCGAACTCGGGGGCGATGGCGAAGTCCCGATCGACGTAGCCGAGGTTGTAGTTGTCGAAGGCGCCCAGCATCCGGACCACCGGCGATCGTGACGCCCGCGGGAGCCCCCCGAGCGTCTGGAGATCGCCCGCAGGCTCGAGCTCCGCGGCGATGGCCTCGAACCCGGCCCGGGCGTCGCGCAGGGGCAGGCCAGCCCAGCGCGCCAAGTCGCGCTCGCTGGCCGGGGCGTAGGCGCGCAGGTAGCGGCGCGCGAGCTCGGCCAGCGAGTCCTCTCGCGACCGCCGCTCGGGCTCGCCGATCCAGTCGGCGGTGCGCACGAGGCAGGTCTGGCCGCCGCGGTCAGGGCCTAGGCAGAGCTCGCCGTCGAGCGTCGCCAGCAGCCACAGGTGGACCTTGAACTCGTTCGCCGTGTCAAAGCCGGCGCGCTCGAGCCGCTCCGCCAGCTCCGGGCGCGTCAGGGCGCCCTCGTCGTCGACCGCCCGGTGCAGGAGCGCCAGCGCCCGCTCCTGGCCACGCCCGTCGAGACCGAAGTCGGTGAGCCGTTTGCGCGACCAGCGCACGATCGTGGGTGAGAACAGCGGCACGAGCCAGCCGGCGTCCTCGGTCGCGATCAGGTGGACCGTCTTGCGCATCATCCAGGCGCGCAGGAGCGAGCGCTCCTCGGTCCGCGCGCGGTCGACGTCCGCGGCCGTGAGGTCTCGCGAGCGCGCGCGGAAGGCAAGCCTCGCGGCTCGCGGCTCCTGTGCCTGCACCGGACCCGCATCTCGCACGACGTCCGCGGGATGGCGGATCGCCACTGGGCGGTGCAGCCGCTGCGACGCGCTGCGCAGGCGCGCCAGGCGCGGCGGCGGGGTCAAGCGGCGTCGATCGCCTTGCCGAGCAGGCGCTTGACCCGCGGGTCGCCGTCGACCTTCAGGTGGCCGTAGTAGTAGGCGTCCTTCCAGTCGGCGAGGGCGCCCTCGGCGGCGAGCACCTCGAACATCGGCTTCGGGATCGAGAGTCGCAGCCGGGCGTCCTCGGGCTCACCCGCGTCGACCTTCGGGCCGGGGACCTCGATCCTGTAGGCGTCGGTCTGCGCCGGGCCCATCAGTCCTCCCGCGGTCACCTCGAGCGCCACGACGAGCTTCAGGTTGGTGAACGCCGGCACCTCTCGGGTAACCCGCCCCACGGCGCCGACGATCAGTTCCTCGGTCGTGGCCACCTGGCTCAGCGGGCCCGGCGGAGCCGAGCGCGCGCCTCGGCGTGCTCGATCACCTGGCCGATCAGCTTCTGGATGTTCGGGTCGCCCTCGACCCGGACGTGGCCATGCTCGTAGGCCTCGTGCCAGCGGCGCGCCGTGCCGTCGGCGGCGAGCTCGTTGAAGTGCGAGCGCGCGATTGCAACCCGAAGACGCTCGTCGTCGGCGCTGCCCTTCGAGATCTTCGGCCCGGGCACCTCGACCCGGTAGAGCTGAACGTCCCCGCGTCCACGGAGCTCGAGCCCGATGACGAGCTTCAGCTTCGCGAGCGCCGGGACCTCGGCCTGCAGGCCTTCGATGGCCTGCTTGATCAGCTCTGGGGTGCTGGTTGCCACGCCAGGTTTCTACCAGGCGATCGGCTGGCGGTCGCGGAAGAACCCGCCGCTGGGTCCGTCGTCGGGCAGGGTCGCGAGCCAAACGCCGGTGTCAGCGCCCTCGGCGACCGAGCGCGGGGCGGCCGGGCCGCCCATGTCAGTCCGGACCCAGCCGGGACAGACGGCGTTGACCTTCATCCGCGGCTCCTCGGCGGCCAGAGTGCGGGTGAGAGCGTTCAGCGCCGCCTTGGAGAGGCGGTAGGCGGCGTAGCCGGTTCCCATGTCGGCGAGCTGCCCGCTACCGCTCGAGACGTTGACGATCCGCGCTGCGTCGCTGCGGCGCAACAGGGGCAGCGCGGCCTGGGCCAGCCGCCACGGCCCGAAGACATTGGTCTCGAACAGGCGGTGCGCGCCGTCGAGGTCGTAATCGCCGGCACCGGTCGGGTCGCCGTAGACGCCGGCGTTGTTGACCAGCACGTCGAGGCGACCGGGATCGGACTCGATCGCCGCCACCGCGGTCCCAACCGAGTCGTCGTGGTCGACGTCGAGCTCCACGGCCCGTACGTTCTCGGACTCCCGCACCCGCCCGGGGTCGCGGGAGCCGGCGAACACGAGAAAGCCATGGTCGCGGGCGAGCTGGGTCGCGATCTCCTCGCCGATCCCGCGATTGGCCCCAGAGACCAGAGCGACCCTCAGATCGGGTTCCTCTCGAGCACCTTCTTGCCGATCACCATCTTCTGGATCTCGGACGTGCCCTCACCGATCAGCAGCAGTGGCGCGTCGCGGTAGAGGCGCTCGATCTCGTACTCCTTCGAGTAGCCGTAGCCGCCGTGGATGCGAAACGACTCCTCGACGACCTCCTTGCCGGTCTCCGAGGCGAAGAGCTTCGCCATCCCGGCCTCGAGGTCGGAGCGCTGCCCCGCGTCCTTCATGCGGGCGGCCTTCATCGTGAGCAGCCGCGCTGCCTCGACCTTGGTCGCCATCTCGGCGAGCTTGAACTGGATCGCCTGGTGCTTGGCGATCGGCTTGCCGAACGTCTTGCGCTCCTGCGAGTAGCGCAGCGCCAGCTCGAGCGCGCGCTGAGCGATGCCCACACCGCGCGCGGCCACGTTCACGCGCCCGACCTCGAGCGCGTCCATCATCTGGATGAACCCCTGGCCGACGCCGTCCGGGCCGCCGAGGATGCGCTCGGGCGGGCACCGGTAGCCGCTGTAGACGAGCTCCGTCGACTCGACGCCCTTGTAGCCCATCTTCTTGATCTTCGGCGGGACCTCCAGCCCCTCGAAGTCGCCGGTGTTCGTCTCCGCCCACGGCTCCTTCTCGGTGATGAAGCAGGTCATGCCCTTGTAGGGCGGGTCGGCCTTCGGATCGCTCTTCATGAGCACGAAGACCACGCCGGAGCCGAGCCCGTTGGTGACCCACATCTTCTGGCCGTTGAGCTCCCATTTGCCGTCGTCGTCCTGCTTTGCGGTCGACTTGATGCCCTGGACGTCGGAGCCCACCTCGGGCTCGGAGAGCGAGAAGGCGGCGCGGATCTCGCCGGTCGCCATCTTCGGCAGGAAGTAGTCCTTCTGCTCGTCGGTGCCGAACTTCATCAGCAGATAGGAGCCGATGAAGTGGGTGTTGACGACGCCGGAGATCGAGATCCAGCCGCGCGACAGCTCCTCGACGATCATCGCGTACGTGGTGAGGTCGAGGCCCATCCCGCCGTACTCCTCGGGGATCGTGACCCCGAACAGGCCGAGCTCCTTCATCTGCTCGACGATCGCCTCGGGGAACTTGTCCTCGTGGTCGAACTCCTCGGCGACGGGGATGATCTCGTTGTCGACGAACTGGCGCACCATCTCGGTGATCGCCTGCTGCTCGTCGGTCTTCTCCTGGAAACTCGCGGTCGCTACGGCCATGGCTCCTCTCGCGTTCGGATCGGCTCTGAGAATAGCCTCGTGTTGCGCCCGCGGATGCGACCGGTTAGGGTCGCCGCATGCACCATCGAACCTGGGGGGTCGGGTTGGGAGCGGTCTGCGCTGTCGTTGTTGCAGGGTTGCTCGTCACCTCCGCGGCCGCCGCTCCGCTTGTCTCGAGCACCTTCAACCGCACCGCCGAGGGCTGGCTGGTGGCGGGCGACTCCACGTCGGCGACCCCCACGCACGTTGCGACGGGCGGCAACCCGGGCGGCTACATCAGCGCGGAGGATTCCGTGGCGGGTGGGGTCACCTACTGGGTCGCCCCGGCGAAGTTCCGTGGTGACCAAGGGGGTGCGTACGGCGGTCTTCTGACCTTCAGCCTCCGGCAGGACAACGCGAGCAATCAGTTCGACGCCGAGGACGTGATCATCGAGGGCGACGGGCTGCGGCTCGTACACAACAATGCTGCCAATCCGGCGGTCGCCCCGAACTGGACGACCTACCGGGTCCGACTCCGCCCGGCGCAGTTCACGAAGTCCGGCGGACGGGTGACGGCACGGGACCTGCAGAACGTCCTCGGGTCGATCACCGATCTGCGCATCCGGGCCGAATACGTGACGGGGGCGGATACCGACGACCTCGACAACGTCCGCCTGCTGCCGCCCGCACCCTGAGCCAGATTCAGTCGACGCGGGCGATGCCCGCTTCCGCGCAGCCGGCCTCGAGCCGGTCGAGCCCGAACGCGGACGCCGGCCCGAGCGCACCCGTGGCCTCCATCCCCTGCTCCAGCGCAGAGGTCGCCCCCCACGCGAGCACCCGGCCGGTGAACGTGTAGCCGTTGACGCCGCGCACCTCGACCTGCGCCAACTCGCGGCCGCCCTCGTCGTAGGCGATCGCGGTGATCGCCGACCCGGTCCGGTCCCGCGCGGCCTCGTCGGGGCCGCCCGTGGACGTCGGCACGAAGCGGTCGACCAGATGGTCGATCCCCGACTTCAGGCCGGGAATCCGCAGCAGCGTGTGGTTCACGGCCGACATCGCCTGCATCGCCCGCGCGTTTGAGAACCAGCCGAGGTAGACGTTGACCTCGCGCAGCCCCGGATAGAGCGCGGGCAGCGCGAAGTGCTCCGACGAGCCGACCGAGATCGCCTCGCGCGCCTTGCCGGCGGCCTCGAAGCTGCGCCTCCTCATCGCCCCGCGCTCCGTGCGGATCCCGCCCCGCCACGCGAACGACGGCTCGGTCATCGCCCCGGCGGCCGAGGCGCGCGTGCCGCCGCTCATCCCGCCGAGCCCACCGCCGGTGGTGAAGTAGCCGATGTCGATCCGCGTCGCGGCCTCGCCCGCGTCGCGCAGGGCGAGCGCACCGGCGAGGTTGCCCGGGACCCAGTCGTAGCCAAACGCCGTCACCAGCGAGGCTCCGTTGCGCTCGGCCTGCGGGCCGTAGCGCTCGAACACGCTGCGGATGAAGGTGGGCTCGCCGGTCGAGTCGAGGTAGAGAGCCCCGGCGGCCACGGCCGCCTCGACCGCGGGGGCGCCGTGGCGGACGAAGGGCCCGACCGTGGCCACGATCACGTCGCCGGGCTCCACCAGCGCCCGAACCGACTCCGGATCGCCGACGTCCGCGACCCTTGTCTCTAGCTCGCCGCCCAAATCCCGCGCGAGGTCGTCGAGCTTCGCGGCGCTGCGCGCGGCGAGCAGCGGCCGCGCGCCGCGGGCGACCAGCGCCTCGGCCGTCAGCCGACCCGTGTAGCCCGTGGCCCCGAAGAGGACGATCCGCGCCATCGGGTCAGAGCTCCCAGCCGAACGAGATCGCCCGGTACGCGGCGCCCTCGCGCTCGTAGAAACGATGCGCGTCGGCGCGCGCCTCGGCCGAGTCGAGCTCCAGATGCGTGGCGCCGCGCTCGCGAGCCCAGTCCCTGGCGGCGCCGAGCAGGGCCGCGCCGACGCCCTGCGAGCGGCGCTCGGGATCCACCGCGAGGTCCTCGACCCAGGCCCGATAGCCGAAGCGGACGGAGTGGATGTCCTGGTAGGCCGTGCAGAAGCCGATCAGGGTCCCGGAGCCGCTCGCTGCGACCAGCACGCAGGCGTCGTGCGAGTCGATCGCCTCGCGCAGCGCGACTTTCGCCCGGCGCTCGTCCCAAGCGGACGGGCGGGAGCCCGGCGGCGCGAACAGCCACTCGTAGAGCGGCACCACCGCGCTCTCTTCCCCCGGCTCGGCGGCGCGGACGTCGAACACCATCCGGGCAGCCTATTCGGGCCTCTCCTATGCTGGCCGCGTGCGACGCCGCCTCCGGGCCATGCTGGGACGGGCGTTCGCGACCGCCCGCGGCAGGCGGGCCTTCGAGACCCTGGCGGCGGATCTCGGCTACGACCTCGTCGTCCACGATTGGGCGAGCCCGATCCCGGACCTCGCTGCGATCGACGAGGCGACCTGGGACCACGCGAGCGAGCTCGTCGCGCTGCCGCCGATGGACGCGTCGCAGCAGCTCGCGTACCTCGAGCGGCTGGAGCCGTTCCTGCGCGAGTTCGCGCCCCCGCTGACCGCCGAGGAGGCGCCCGCGGGGGCCTACTTCGCCCGCAATCAGTCGTTCGAGTCGGTGGACGCCGACCTGCTCTACGCCACGGTGCGCAGCTCCCGGCCGCGGCTGGTGATCGAGATCGGATCGGGGTTCTCGACCCTGGTCCTCGATCAGGCCACTCGCCGCAACGCCGAGGACGGTGCGCCCGCGCGGCTGGTGACGATCGACCCCTACCCCTCCCCGCTGATCGCCCCGCTGGAGACGGAGCTGCACCCCGTCCGCGGCACCGAGGTGCCGCTGTCCGAGTTCGAGGCGCTCGAGGCCGGCGACATCCTCTTCTGCGACACCACGCACACGGTCAAGCTCGGCAGCGAGGTCAACTACCTGATCCTCGAGGTGCTGCCGCGCCTCGCACCGGGCGTGCTGGTGCACTTCCACGACGTCTTCCTGCCCTGGGAGTACCCGCGCAAGTGGCCGCTGCGGTCGCGCTGGTACTGGTCCGAGCAGTACCTCCTGCAGGCCTTTCTGGCGTTCAACCCGGCGTTTGAAATCCTCTTCGCCTCCCAGCTCGCGACCCGGGCCGAGCCCGAGCGGGTCGCCGCCTTGATCCCGGGCTTCGTCCCCGGCTCGAGCGTGCCGGCCAGCTTCTGGATCAAGCGGAGTGGCTAGGCTTCCGCGCCGTGAGAAACCCTCGAGACTTCCTCAAGCCGCTCGCGATTGGTGCCCCGGACCCGATCACCGAGGTCCCGTTCGGCCCGTCGCGGATGATCCACTTCTTCGACGCCTCGAACCCCAAGATGGCGGCGAAGGTGCCCGACATGGCGAAGCAGGCGGACATCCTGCTCGGCAACCTCGAGGACGCGGTGTCGGTGGACAACAAGGTCGCCGCTCGCGAGGGCCTGGTGCGGGTCGCCAAGGAGGTCGACTTCGGCGACACCGCTCTGTGGTCGCGGGTCAACGACCTCTCCAGCCCGTGGGTGCTCGACGACATCACCACGCTCGTGACCGAGATCGGGGACAAGCTCGACGTGATCATGGTCCCGAAGGTCGAGGGCGCGTGGGACATCCACTACGTCGACCGGCTGCTCGCCCAACTCGAGGCGAAGGCAAAGGTCTCGCGCCCGATCCTGATCCACGCGATCCTCGAGACCGCCCAGGGCGTGGTCAACCTGGAGGAGATCGCGACCGCGAGCCCGCGGATGCAGGGGATGAGCTTTGGGCCGGCCGACCTCGCGGCATCGCGGCGGATGAAGACGACCCGCGTCGGGGGCGGCCATCCCGGCTACCGAGTGATCGAGGACCCCGACCCCGAGAATCCCGATGCTCCGCGGGCGACCGCGCAGCAGGACCCGTGGCACTACTCGATCGCGCGCATGGTCGACGCCTGCACGTCGGCGGGGATCCTCCCGTTCTACGGCCCCTACGGCGACATCAAGGACACCGAGGGCTGCGAGACGCAGTTCCGCGCCGCGTTCCTGCTCGGCTGCGTCGGCGCCTGGTCGCTACACCCGGTGCAGATCGAGATCGCGAAGAAGGTCTTCTCGCCGGATCCCGAGGAGGTCAGGTTCGCCAAGAAGGTGATCGAGGCGATCCCCGACGGCCGCGGCGTCCACATGATCGACGGCAAGATGCAGGACGATGCCACCTGGAAGCAGTGCAAGGTGATGGTCGAGCTCGCCGAAATGCTCGCCAAGAAGGATCCGGAGCTGGCAGCGGCGTACGAACTCTGATCGCTCGGTGGCCGCCGAGTTCAGACACTCGATCAGGGTCCGCTGGAACGAGTGCGACCCGCAGGGCCACGTCTTCAACGCCAACTACCTCGCCTACTTCGACATCGCGATGACCGAGCTCTGGCGCGAGCTCGGTGGCTACACCGAGATGGTCGACCAGTCGATCGACATGGTCGTCGCCGAGGCGACCGTGCGCTACCTCGGGCCGCTCGGGTTCGATGACGAGGCGGTGCTCGTCGTTCGCTCGGTGCGCTTGGGCAACACCTCGATGACCAGCGAGCTCGCGATCGAGCGGGACGAAACCGCGGTCGCCGAGGGCGCCCTCAGGCACGTCTTCGTCGACACCGCCAACGGCGGCACGACACCGATCCCCGACCACCTCCGGGCCGGGCTCGAGCGCTACGCCTAGGCCAGGCGCTGCTTCAGGCCGTCGAGCTGCTGGCCGATCTCGGCCGGGAGCTTGTCGCCGAACTGGGCGAGGAAGGCCTCGACCTGGGGCAGCTGCGCCTGCACCTTCTCGGCGTCGACGGTGAGCAGGGCGCGCATGGCCTCGTCGGAGACCTCGAGCCCGCGCAGGTCGAGGTCGCCCTCGGCGGGAACGAGGCCGATCGGGGTCTCCACCGTCTCCCCCTCGCCGTTGCAGCGACGGAAGATCCACTCGAGCACGCGGCTGTTCTCGCCGAATCCGGGCCACAGGAACTTGCCGTCGGCGTCCTTGCGGAACCAGTTGACGACGAAGATCCGCGGCATCTCATCCGGATGCTCGCGGGCGATCGACAGCCAGTGGCTGAAGTAGTCGGCCATGTTGTAGCCGCAGAACGGCAGCATCGCCATCGGGTCGAAGCGCAGCTCGCCGACCGCGCCGGCCGCGGCCGCCGTGGTCTCCGAGGACATCGTCGCGCCGAGGAAGACGCCGTGCTCCCAATCGAACGACTCGCTCACGAGCGGCTGCACGGTCGCGCGGCGCCCGCCGAACAGGAAGGCGTCGATCGGCACGCCCGCGGGGTCCTCCCACTCGGGCGCGATGGAGGGACACTGCGCCGCCGGTGTGGTGAAGCGGGCGTTCGGGTGCGCCGCGGGCTCCTGGCGGTCGGGCGTCCAGTCGTTGCCCTTCCAGTCGATGGCGTGCGCGGGCGGCTCGCCCGTCATCCCCTCCCACCAGATGTCGCCGTCGTCGGTGAGCGCGCAATTGGTGAAGATCGAGTTGCGCTCGATCGTGTCCATCGCGTTCGGGTTCGTCTTGTGGCTGGTGTTCGGGGCGACGCCGAAGAAGCCCGCCTCGGGATTGACCGCGTACAGGCGACCGTCGTCGCCGAACTTCATCCAGGCGATGTCGTCGCCGACCGTCTCCACCGTCCAGTCGGGGAGCGTGGGGATCAGCATCGCGAGGTTCGTCTTCCCGCAGGCCGAGGGGAAGGCGCCGGTGACGTACTTCACCTCGCCCTCGGGCGAGGTCAGCTTGAGGATCAGCATGTGCTCGGCCATCCAGCGCTCGTCGCGCGCCATGGCCGAGGCGATCCGCAGCGCGAAGCACTTCTTGCCCAGCAGGGCGTTGCCGCCGTAGCCGGAGCCGTAGGACCAGATCTCGCGGGTCTCGGGGTAGTGGACGATGTACTTGTTGTCGGCGTTGCAGGGCCACGGAACGTCGTCCTGGCCGTCGGCGAGCGGCATGCCCACCGAGTGCACGCAGGGGACGAAGTCGCCGTTGGCGCCGAGCACATCGAGGGCGCGCTCGCCCATGCGGGTCATGATCCGCATCGAGACCGCGACGTAGGCGGAGTCGGTCAGCTGGACGCCGATGTGGGCGATCCGCGAGCCCAGCGGACCCATCGAGAACGGGACCACGTACATCGTGCGGCCCTTCATCGACCCGCGGAACAGCCCGCGCAGGTGATCGCGCATCTCCGCCGGGTCGCGCCAGTTGTTGGTCGGCCCGGCCTGGTCTTCGCGCTCGGCGCAGATGAATGTGCGGTCCTCGACCCGGGCGACATCGCCGGGGTCCGACCGTGCCAGATAAGAGTTCGGCCGCTTGGCCTCGGAGAGCTTCTCGAACGTTCCCGCGTCGACTAGCTCCTGACAGAGCCGGTCGTACTCCTCGGCGGACCCGTCACACCAGTGGATCGAGTCCGGCTGCGTGAGCTCGGCGATCTCCTCCACCCATGAGATCAGGCGCGGGTTGTCGGTCAGTTGCTTCGTCGCGGCCGTGGCATCGGTCAAGTTGAGCTTCAACTCCTTCGTTTCGCTGCGTTTAAATCGCACCGCTTCGGTGCGCGAGTGGGCGGCCATTGTGCCGGACCGGGGGGCGGTACGCATCACGCTCGCCCCCGTCCCTGAGCCATTTGGCACTAAGTGATCCGCACCATCACAAGACTAACGCGCGCCGTCACCGCGCACGTGCGTTTCGACCAGAAGCCGCCTCAATACTTCGGCCACGACGCGCGGCTCGCCCGGGATATCCGGCGAGTCGCCGATCCACCGCGCGATGAGAGCGGTGCAACTCGGCGAGTCGCCGACGTTGATCGCCGGCGGCAGCGCACTCCCGCGCCCTGGCGCGCGTGTGGTGCGCGGGATGTGATGCGTTTCACTAGGGTTCCGCGCCGCACACGCCGCCCCACCCATGCGCTTCTACGAGTACGAATCACGTCGGATCGTCGAGCGGGCCGGGATCCCGGTCACCGACTACGGCTTCGCGACCACGGCGGCCGAGGCTCGGGAGGCGGCGGAGCGCATCGACGGGCCGACGGTGATCAAGTCGCAGGTGCTGACCGGCGGGCGGATGAAGGCGGGCGGGGTGAAGTTCGCCGACTCGCCGGAGGAGGCCGAGGCGCTCGCGGCGGAGATCCTCGAGCTCGAGATCGGCGGCCACATGCCGGTCGGCGTGCTCGTCGACCCGAAGGCCGAGATCGAGCAGGAGTACTACGCCGCGGTGCTCTGGGACGGGCGCGCGAAGCGGCCGATGATGCTGTTCTCGGACATGGGCGGGATCGACATCGAGCAGGTCGCCGCCGAGCACCCCGACCACGTCGGCCGCGGCCATCTCTCGAACCTGCATCCGGTCTCCGACTTCGAGGCCAAGCAGGTCGTCGCCCGCTGCGGGATCACCGGGTCGGCGCTCAACCGCGCGACCGTGGTGCTCGCCCGCCTGGCCCGCGTGCAGCGCAACTACGACATGACGCTCGCCGAGATCAACCCGTTGGCGCGGCTCGCGGACGGCTCCTTCGTCGCTCTCGACGCCCACATGGAGATGGAGGACGAGGCGGTCGGCCGCCACAAGCGGATCCTGGAGGAGATCGGCGTCGACCTCGTCCGAGCCCCGCGAGATGTACGAGCCGTCGGCGTTCGAGCGCAACGTCAAGGCGATCGACTCGGCCGACCACCGCGGCGTGATCCAGGGCAAGGACCACGGCTTCACCGGCAACCTGGGCCTCGTGATCGGCGCCGGCGGCGGCTCGCTGACGCTCACCGACGCGGTCCGCAGCCAGGGCGGCAAGCCCGCCAACTACGCCGAGATCGGCGGCAATCCCTCGGTGGCCAAGTCAAAGGGCCTGGCGATGGAGGTGCTCAAAAAGGACGGCGTGGAGAAGATCGCGGTGATGATGTCGATCGTCTCCAACACGCGGGTCGACATCGTCGCCCGCGGCGTGATCAAGGCCTGCCTGGAGCTCGGCAAGGACCCGGCCGAGACGATCGCGATCTTCCGCATCCCCGGCGCCTGGGAGGAGGAGGGCTACAAGATCCTCGACAAGTACGGGGTCGAGTACGCCGATCGCTCGACCTCGATGTGGGATGCGGCCGGCATCGCCGTGGAGAAGATCCAGGGCGGCGGAGGTGGCGCGTGAGCATCCTCCTGAACGAGAACTTCACCTTCATCGTCCAGGGCATCACGGGCCGCGAGGCCGTGAACCTGACCCGCGAGTGCCTCGACTACGGCTCGAAGATCGTCGGCGGGGTCACGCCGGGGCGCAAGGGCCGCGAGGTCCACGGCGTGCCGGTCTTCGACACGGTCGAGCAGGTGGTCGAGCACCACGGCTCGCCGCCCGACGGCGCGGTCGTCACCGTCCCCCCCGCGTTCACCAAGGACGCGGTGCTGGAGGCGATCGAGAACGGCATCGGGCTGATCGTCGTGGTCACCGAGCGCATCCCCCGGGCGGACGTCGCGCAGATGGTCGAGCTCGCAAACGAGCGCGGCGCGCGGATCATCGGCCCCAACTGCCTCGGGGTGATCGCGCCGGGCGTGGCGAAGATGGGCGGCATCGGCGGCCCGGCCAAGGACGCGAAGAAGGCCTACGAGCCCGGCCGGGTCGGGGTCATGTCGCGCTCCGGCGGGATGACCACCGAGATCTCGTCATCGCTCACGGCCGCCGGGCTCGGCGTCTCGACGGCCGTCTCGATCGGCGGCGACGCGATCATCGGCTCCACCTACGCCGAACTGATGCCGCTGTTCGAGGCGGACGCGCAGACCGAGGCGATCGTGATCTACACGGAGCCGGGCGGCCGCATGGAGGCCGAGCTCGTGGACTGGCGCGACGCGAACGAGTCGAGGCTGCCGATCGTCGCCTTCATGGCCGGCAAGTTCATGGACGACGAGGAGATGCAGGGGATGAGCTTTGGCCACGCGGGCACGATCGTCGAGGGCAAGGAGGACTCGGCGACCGAGAAGATCGCCCGGCTCGAGGCCGCAGGGATCCCGGTCGTCGAGCGCATCCACGAGATCCCGGACGTCGTCAAGGAGAAGATCGGTGGCTGATCAGGACGGGACGTTCATCGAGGTCGAGGTCTCCGGCGAGGCCGCGACCGATCCGGAGATCGCCAAACAGCTCGAGGAGGTCTGCCCGGTCGACATCTTCGCCGCCCAGCCCGAGGGGGTCGAGATCGTCCGCGAGAACCTCGACGAGTGCGTGCTCTGCGAGCTCTGCCTCGAGGCCGCGCCGCCGGGGACGGTCGTGGTCAAAAAGCTCTACGACGGCACCGAGCTGCGGCGCTGAGCCGGCTCAGCTCGGCTTCTTCCCTCCGCCCTGCTTGAAGTCGAGCGCCTCGCCGACGCTCGTCGATTCGGCGTGGGTCGGCGCCAGGGCGCCGTCGATCGCGTACAGCGTGTTGGCGATCCCGACGACGGCCATGCCGTGGCGCGGGGTGCGCATCGGCGGCAGGTCCGACCACTTCTCGGTCGCGATGTCGTAGGCCTGGACGTCCGCGATCACGTGGGTGGGGTCCTCGCCCCCCGCCGCGACCAGGTAGCCGTCGACGATCGCGGCGCCGAGGCTGCCGCTCGGCTTCGGCATCGCCGGCAGGTTCGCCCACTGATCGGAGGCGGGGTCGTAGCGCTCCAGCGCGCCGCTGTTTTGGTCCGCTGACAGCGAGCGGCCGCCGACCGCGTACACGTAGCGGCCGTCGCTGGCCGCGGCGAGATGCTCTCGAGGGGTGGGAATCGCAGCGGCGTCGGTCCACTGGTCGCCGTCGAAGACCTCCGTCTGGCTCACCAGCTCGCCGTCGGCCTGGCCGCCGACGACCACGATCTTGTCGCCCACCACGGCGGCGGCCGCGGCGGCGCGCGCGTGGTTGAGGCTCGGCAGCTCCACCCACTTGCCGCCGCGCAGGGCGAAGACCCTGTCCGACGTGGTCGCCGTCAGGTTCGGGCCCCTGGGCACCCAGCCGCCGAGGACCACGAGCTCGTCGCCGTAGGTGACCGCGCTGGCGTGATGGAGGGGCAGCGGCAGCTTTGGCTCGGTGGTCCAGGTGTCGATCGCGGGGTCGTAGGCCTCGACGCTGGTCGTCGCGTTCGCCGCCTCCTCCTTGCCCGTGAGCCCGCCGATGATCCAGATCCGGCCCTCGTCGACCGCCGATGCGGCTTGCTGGCGGGCGATCGGCGAGTCGTTAAGAGTGCGCCAACCACCGGTCAGCGGCGCCGAATCCGACGTGGTCTTCGGCGGCTTACCGCCAGCGGTGGTCGACGCCTGGGTCACGACCGGCGCGCCCGATCCGTCCTCGTCCCCGCCGCCACCGACGAGCAGGATCACGATCAGCGCCGCGAGCGCCGCGGCGGCGAGCCCGCCGGCCGCGAGCAACCCCGCGCTCGGCCGCCGACGCGGCGGTTGCGCCCCGCCCTCCGCGGACGACGGGTCGGCGGGCGGTGGCGGCTCCGAAGGGGGCGGTGTGCCCACCGGTGGCGGGACGACCGGAGGCTGATCGACCGAGACGCGGGTGCTCGGCGACGTGGCGCTCGCCTCCGCGCCGGCCTCCCGCAACGCGTCGATCAGCTCGTCGCAGGTCTGGAAGCGGTCCTCCGGCGCCTTGGCGAGCGTGCGCGCGACGACCGCGGCGAGCGCGGGCTGGCAGTCGGCGCGCAGCGACGTGATCGGCGGGGCCGGCTCGTTGATGTGCGCCATGACGACGGCCACGTCCTCTTCCTTGCGAAACGGCGGGCGCCCGGTGAGGCACTCGAACAGCACGCAGCCGAGCGCGTAGATGTCCGTGCGTCCGTCGACCGGCCCGGCCCATCGCCTGCTCCGGAGCGGTGTAGCTGACCGTGCCGACGAACTGCCCGGTCTTGGTCAGGCCGCTGATCGAGCTCGTGTGCTTGGCGAGGCCGAAGTCCGAGAGATAGGCATGGTCGAGCGCCATCGGCGAGCGCCGATGGATCAGCAGCACGTTGGCCGGCTTGACGTCGCGGTGAACCAGGCCCCGTTCGTGAGCGGCGCCGAGCGCGCCCGCGACCTGGGAGCAGATCGCGATCGAGCGCTCGACCTCGAGCGGGCCGTTCGAGCGGATCAGCCCGCGCAGATCCGGATCCTCGACCTGACGCATGGCGATGAACAGGAGGCCGTCGGACTCGCCTGCGTCGTAGATCGGGACGACGTTGGGGTGGTCGATGCTCGCCGCGACCCGCGACTCGCGCAGGAAGCGCTCGCGGAAGCTGTCGTCCTCGCCGAGCTCGACGGCGAGGATCTTCAGCGCCACCGTCCGGTCGAGGCGGATGTCCTGGGCGAGGTAGACGACCGCCATGCCGCCGCGCGAAAGCAGCGACTGGAGCCGGTAACCGGCGACCTCCGCCCCGATCCGCGGCGGCTCACGCATCGGAGCGATCTTCCGTCCCGCCTGCGATCGGACCCCCAGCGTCCTGCATGCGACAAGAGTTTCGCACGCGCACCCTCTGTCACCGTGATCTGTGCACGAACGGCACAATCTCACTGATGACTGCCTTCCGACCCAGGGCTGCGGCCGTGATCGCGATCGCGGCAATCGCCGGCGGGGCCATGATCGCGGGCGGCGCCGCGGCGAAGCCCGACCACAAGCCGAAGCCGAAGCCCAAGCTGACCCTCCTCACCACCACCGAGGAGGCGGCGTTGAGCAAGCAGGCGATCAAGGTCGCGGTCGAGTCGAAGGCCGGCGAGCAGGTCCGCGTGGAAGCGACGTTCGTGGTCGACGGATTTCCGGAGGACTTCGTCTTTCGCCTCGGGCCGGAGAAAAAGCGCCTGCGCGACCACGCGGCGACGGTGAAGCTGAGGCTGAGCCCACGCAAGCGCGAGGTGCTGGACTTCGCGATCAAGAGCTGCCGCGGCGCCAGCCTCGACGTCGAGGCGACGGCGGCGAAGCGCACGGGCCACCTGAGCGCCGACCTGGCGATGCCAAGCGACTGCACGGACACGAGCTAGCTCCGATCGGCCGATGCGGCTGATCCTGACCACCAACCATCTCGGCCTCGGGGGCAGCGAGTCCTACCTGTTCACGATCGCCCAGGAGCTCGACCGGCTCGGACACTCGGCCGTGATCTACACCCGCGAGCAGGGCGCGGGGGCGGCGGCGGCGCGGGGGCGCGGGATCGAGGTCATCGATGACCTCGGCGCCCCGGAGGACCCGGACGCCGCGATCGTCCAGGACGCCGGCACCTCGCACGAGCTCGCCGCGCGGCTGCCCGAGCTGCCGCAGCTTTTCGTGGCCCACAGCGAGACGTACGACCTGCAACTGCCGCCGCAGCTCGAGCGCCAGGTCGCGGTCGCCGTCGCCCTCAACGAGCGCGTGGCCCGGCGCCTGCGTGCGCTCGCGGTGGCGCCGCTCGTCGTCCGCCTGCGCCAGCCGATCGATATCGAGCACAACGGCGCCGCCGGGCCGCTGCCCGACGTCCCCCGCCGTGCGCTGCTGCTGTCGAACAACCCGGTCGCCGACCGGCTCGCGCTGATCGAGGGCGCCTGCGCCGCCTCCGGACTCGAGCTCGTCCGCCTGGGCGGCGACTCCGGCCAGGCCGAAGACCCGCGGCAGGCGCTCGCGAACGTGGAGATCGTGATCGGCTATGGCCGCTCGGTGCTGGAGGCGATGGCCGCCGGTCGCGCGGCCTACGTGTACGACCGCTACGGCGGCGACGGCTGGGTGACGGTGGACTCGTACCCGGCGCTCGAGGCGGACGGCTTCGCCGGGCGCGAGCGCGAGACGACGGTCGACGAGGCGCGCCTGCGCTCCGACCTGCGCTCGTACGCCGCCACGATGGGCCCGGCCAACCGCGACCTCGTGGTGGCGAACCATCGCGCGAACGTCCACGCCCAGGAGCTGGTCGAGCTGCTGCGCCCGCTCGTGTCCCCGCAGCGCGATCGCCTGCCGCACGAGGAGATGGCACGCCTGGTGCGGCTCGAGTGGCGCGCGCGGGTCGAAGCCCAAGCCCTGCGGCGCGAGCTCAACCGCCGCGACGAGCAGCTCGAGCTGAGCAAGCGCCAGACCGCGGACGCCGTCGCGCGCACGGACCAGATCCGCAGCAACTACGAGTCGACGCTGAGCTGGCGGGCGACCGAGCGCCTGCGCGCGGCGCGCGACCTGGTCCGGCGCCTGGGCGGCCGCCGGTAAGCGTCAGCCGAACAGCTCGGCGGCATCGACCTCGCCGAGTCGGTCGCGGTAGCGCTGCCACCAGGCGTGCAGGAGCGCCACGGACTCCAGGCCCATGCGCAGGTGCCCGCCGAGCTCGCCGGGCGCCGGCGTCTCGAGCCAGGCGCGAAGCTCCGGGGCGACTCGGCCCGCGAGCGGGCCGGTGGCGACCAGCTCCCGGTAGGCCGCAAGGGCGGGCTCGGAGCACCAGCGCCTCGGCAGCGTCGGCGGGGACCGATCGGACCCGGTCGTCGACGGCAGGTCCGCGATCTGCGGCGCGAGACGGCCGAGGACCGCGGAGTAGAGATGAGCGCCGCGCTTCGCCTCCGAAGGAATCGCGAGGGCGATCGACGCCAGCGCGTGGCTGGCGGCGGGGACGATCATGCGCGCCCGATCGCCGAGCAGCCCGTTGGGATAGCTGGAGGTCCCACGCACCGTCCGCGTCCAGTAGACGCCGAGGATCCCCTGGGACGGGTGGCCCTCGAAGCGCCGCATCTCGGCCATGAACTGCTCACGGGCGCGCTCCACCAGGGGATCGCGAAACCGGTCGACCAGCGCCAACTGGGCGTGGCCGAAGCGGCGCAGGCTCTCCCACAGGGCCACGCTCGCCTCGCGGGGACGGCTCGTGTCGAGGGCGGCAGCGGTGTAGAAGCGCTCCCCCGCCTGGAAGGTGATGTCGATCGCCCCACCGTCGAGAACCGGCACGGCGGCACCGTCGATCCGCTCGGCGAGCGGCACGAGCCAGGGGTGGTCGACGAACTGGTACTCGACCGCGCGCGCCCGGGTGTCCCAGTCGGCGGGGTAATCCTCGGCCGCGCCCCGCAGCTCCTCGTGCTCGACCCCGAGCGCTCGGACCACGGGCTCGGCGTGGTCCTCCTCGAAGCGCGAGCCCTCGTCGTCGTCGACGGTGAGCGCGGTCAGGTCGCGGCCCGGCGGCACGCCGCAGATCACGATGCGCGAGTCGCGTCCGCCGCTCAGCGGACAGATCAACCGCTGAGGTAACGGGTCGAGCATCTCGCGCAGCGCGGCGACCCACGCGTCGGCGCCCTCGTCGAGGCCGAGGCCGGGCTCGACCTCGGCCCACGGCCACGACGGGTGCTCGACGCGGTTGCGGCCGAGGCGCCGGCGGATCGTGGAGTACGGGCCGAGGCGCCTGATCTCGGCGAACGGCGTGCGTTCGCGCAGGGGGTAACGCAGGATCATCGTCGACGCCCATGCGTCCCAGTCGACCGACAGCAGGCCCGGCGAGCTCGTGACCAGCGGGTCGATGCGCGAGGCAAAGTACGTCGCACCTCCCTCGTCGAGCCAGTAGAGCCGAGCGAGCCCGGACACCGAGCTGTGCACCAGCCGCCGGCGCCCCTCGATCGCCAGGCCGCACGCGCCGCGGATCGCGGCGTCCTCCCAGCTCGCGACGCCGTCGCGCCAGGGCTCGCCCTCGGCCCAGGCGAGCCCGCCGATGCCGTCGGCGCCCCGCCAGCGGATCGGCTCGCGGTCACAGAACAGGATCGAGCGCTCGTCCTCGTGCACGACGCGCATGTCGCGCCGGAGTGCCTCGGCGCAATCGAGCACCCGGGCGCGGTCGAAGGAGCCGAGGGCGCCGCACGCAACCGGTGCCCCGGTCGCCTGTGATTGGCTCGCTGGCGGCGCCTCGGGCACGGTTGGCGAGGCACCCTATCCGGCGGCGCCGCAGGCCAGGGATCGCATCGGCAGACTGCGGTCGCCGTGAACCTGATCGAGGACCTGCTCGAGCGCTTCCCGGCGTCGAAGCCCGCCCTGCTCGCGATCGCACGCGACGGCGAGCGCCGGGTCTGGCATTTCGGCGAGCTCGTCGCGATGTCGGCGGGGCTCTCCGGGGCGCTGGCGGCGCGTGGGGTCGGACGCGGCGACGTCGTGATGACGCTGGTCGGCACACGGATCGAGTGGGTGCTGGCCATGCTCGCGTGCTGGCGCATGGGCGCGATCGCCCTGCCCTGCAACACCCAGCTGCGCCGGGGCGACCTGGAGCTCCGCACCGCGGCCGCAAACCCGGCCCTCTGCATCGGCGACGAGGAGCTCCTCGGCGAGCTTCCGGACGGCATCCCCTACTTGACCATGACCGAGGTCGACGCGATCCTCGACGAGGACCGCCCGCAGGAGACGCCGGCCGAGATCGCCGATCTCGACCCCTCCGACCCGGCGCTGATCGTCTTCACATCGGGGACGACCGGCGAGCCGCGGGCTGCCCTTCACGCCCAGCGCTATCTGCCGGGCCAGCGCGGACAGGCCGAGCAGTGGCTCGGCGCCCGAAGCGGTGAGCTCGTCTGGTGCACGACGGCGACCGGCTGGTCGAAATCGGCGCGCAACGTCTTCCTCGCCCCGTGGCTGTGCGGCGCGGCGGCGATGATCGTCGACGCTCGGTTCGAGGCCGCCGAACGCCTCGAGCTGATCGAGCGCGAGCAGGTCGACGTGCTCTGCCAGGCGCCGACCGAGTACCGAGTGCTGGCGAAGCGGACTGAGCTCCGCGAGCTCCCGTCCGTGCGCCGGATGGTCTCCGCGGGCGAGCCGCTCAATCCCGGGGTGATCGCGGCCTGGCGGGACGCAACGGGGCTCGAGATCGCCGACGGCTACGGGCAGACGGAGACGGGGCATCTGGTCGGCAACCACGTCGGCGCCGAGATCCGCCCCGGCTCGATGGGCAAGCCGCTGGCCGGGGTCGAGCTGCGCCTCAACGACGGCGTGCTCGAGCTGCGACCCGACACGTGCCCGACCTTCTTCAGCCGCTATCTGGACGCGGAGCCGTTCGCCGGCGAGTGGTGGTCGACCGGCGACGTCGTCCGCTCAGACGACGACGGCTACCTCTGGTACGAGGGTCGCGACGACGACCTGATCCTCTCCGCCGGTTACCGGATCGGCCCGTTCGAGGTCGAGTCGGCGCTGCTCACCCACCCGGCGGTCGCCGAGGCCGCGGCGGTCGCAGCGCCCGACGAGGAGCGCGGCTCGGTGGTGCGGGCGGTCGTGGTCCTGCGCGAGGGCGCGCCCGGCGACGAGCTCGCGCGTGAGCTCCAGGAGCACGTGAAGGCGACGACCGCCCCGTACAAGTACCCGCGCATCGTGGACTTCGCGGACGAGCTGCCGAAGACCGCGAGCGGCAAGATCAAGCGGGCCCAGCTCCGCGCCGGCTGAGCCGCACAACCCACTCCCTACATTGATCGGCGGTGCCGACGTCTCGCTCGATCCAGCGGACCTACCTGATCCTGATGCTGGGCAACACGCTGGCCGCCTCGTTCATCTGGGGGATCAACACGATCTTCCTCCTCGACGCCGGCCTCTCGAACGCCGAGGCGTTCGCCGCGAACGCCTTCTTCACCGCCGGGATGGTGCTGTTCGAGGTCCCCACCGGGATCGTCGCCGACACCATCGGGCGCCGGGTCTCGTACCTGCTCGGCACCGTGACCCTGACGCTGTCGACCGTGCTCTACGTCGCCCTGTGGCACGTCGAGGCGCCGTTTTGGGAATGGGCGGCGGCCTCGATCCTGCTCGGCCTCGGGTTCACCTTCTTCTCCGGGGCGGTCGAGGCGTGGCTGGTCGACGCGCTCGCGGCGACCGGGTTTCGCGGCGAGCTCGAGACCGTGTTCGGCCGCGGGCAGATCGTCTCCGGCATCGCGATGCTCACCGGCTCGGTCGCGGGCGGGCTGATCGCCCAGGCGACCAGCCTCGGGGTCCCGTTCGTCGTGCGCGCCGGCGTGCTCGCGGTGATGTTCGTCGTCGCCTGGCGGCTGATGCACGACGTCGGCTTCACTCCGCAGAAGGGCCAGCGGCCCCTGCCGGAGATGCGCAGGATCGCCGTCGGACTCGATCGAGTACGGCTGGCGCGTCCCGGCCGTGAAGTGGCTGATGCTCGCCTCGCTGTTCAGCGGCGGCGTCGGCATCTACGCGTTCTACGCGCTGCAGCCTTACCTGCTCGAGCTCTACGGCGACCCAACGGCCTACTCGGTCGCCGGCCTGGTGGCCGCGATCGTGGCCGGGGCGCAGATCCTCGGCGGAATCGCCGCACCGCGGATCCGCCGCCTGTTTCACCGTCGCACCTCGGCGCTGGTCGGGATGTCGGCCCTGGGGGTCGGGGCGCTGGCGCTGATCGGGGTGATCGAGAGCTTCGCCGCCGTGATCGCGCTGATCGTCGTCTGGGGCCTGTTGTTCGCGGCCGAGATGCCGATCCGCCAGGCCTACATCAACGGCATGATCCCGTCGAAGCAGCGGGCGACGATCCTCTCCTTCGACTCGTTGATGAGCTCAACCGGCGGCGTCTGGGCCCAGCCCGTGCTCGGCCGTGCCGCCGACGTCTGGGGCTACGCGCCCTCGTACCTGCTGAGCGCGGGGATCGCCGCCCTGGCCCTGCCGTTCATCTGGCTATCGCGGCGCCAGGACTCGACCGGCGGACACGATGGTCGGGGCGCCGACCAAGTCCGAAGCCCAGGCGGCGCCCGCCTAGGGGACCGGCATCGGCCGAAAGCCCTCGTGGAGCCTCCCGACCTGGTTGTAGAGACGCGTCGGGGCGCCATCGGGCGTGAGCGCCGACAGCCCCGCGTCCCAGCTGTAGGTCCCGTCGTCCGGCGACCAGGCCGACCAGAGGCGGTAGACGATCATCCCGGCCACCCCGCTGCGCTTGGCGAGCCGGTAGGCGTGGCGGATGTACCGGGCCTGCCGCCGGGCGGAGAGGTCGCGGCGGGACACGTTGGTCTCGGTGATCCACACCTGTCGCCTTCCCCGGCTCGCGATGCGAGCAACGCGCGCCAGATCGGCATGGAGGTTCGCCATGAGCTGATCGAAGCTCCTCTTCGTGGCGCGCCTGGCGTATGGGTAGGCGTTCGCCGCCATCTCGACCCGGTGGTCGAGCCTGGAATAAAGCTTTCGCGCGTACGGAGCCCAGCCCCCGACCGGGGCGACCGGCGGGCCGAGCACGCGGACGTCCGGGCGACACCTCCCAGATGGCGTGGGCCGCCTCGTTCACGAGCTCCGCCATCCGGCCGATCTCCACGCTTCCGAAGCTGGGGAGGTTCGGCTCGTTCCAGACGCCGAGGATCGCGTCGGGGTATCGCTGCGCGACGGCCTGCCACATGCGCGTCCAGGAGGCATCCCCAGCCCGACCGCACGTGCACTGGATCGCGGGCCGATCGGGACCGGGCCAGTCCGACGAGCCGAAGACCGTGAGGATCGGCCGGATGTTGACGCTGCGAAAGAGCGCCATCACGCGGTCGGCCGTCGACCAGTCGAACTCGCCCTCGGCCGGCTCCAGGTCATGCCAGGAGAAGCTGACGCGCGCGATCTGCGTGTTCGAGTGCTCGACCGCGCGCGGCACGGCGAGCAGCCGCGAGGCGTCCTCGTTGTAGCCCACGCGCAGCGCGGACGCGGGCTGCGCAGCCGCGAAGCCGAGTACCAACAGAATCGCTCCTGCCGAAGCGATCGATCTCACGCCATCACCTCCCGCCCGGGAAATGGTCCCGGGCGGTTTGTCTACCCCCCTTCGCGCGTGGGAAACGCGCCGGCTACTCCTCCTTGCCCTCCTTCGCGCGGCGCTTGACGACCTCGTCGAGCTGCTTGACCACGTCGGGATCGCGGAGGGTGGTGACGTCGCCGAGCTCGCGGCCCTCGGCGATGTCGCGAAGCAGCCGGCGCATGATCTTCCCGGAGCGGGTCTTGGGCAGGTCGTCGGACCACACGATGCGCTTCGGGCGCGCCAGCTTGCCGATTCGCTGGGCGACGTGCTCGCGGATCTCGGCGACCAGATCGTCGGTCCCCTCGAGGTCGCCCTCGAGGGTGACGAAGGCGCAGATCGACTGCCCGGTGTCCTCGTCGGCCTGACCGATGACCGCTGCCTCGGCCACCTTGGGATGCGAGACGATCGCCGACTCGACCTCGGCCGTCGACAGGCGATGGCCGGAGACGTTGATCACGTCGTCGACCCGGCCGATGACCCAGAAGTAGTCGTCGTCGTCCTTGCGCGCGGCGTCGCCGACGAAGTACGTCTCCTTGCCGAACTTCGAGAAGTAGGTCTCGACGTAGCGGTCGTCCTCCTTGTAGAGCGTCCGCAGCATCGATGGCCACGGCTTGCGCAGCGCCAGCAGGCCCTGCTCGTCGTCGACCTCCTCGCCGTCGTCGTCGAGCACCGCCGCGTCGATGCCGGGCAGCGGCGTCCCGGCCGAGCCCGGCTTGGTGGCCTGGGCGCCGGGAAGGGTCGTGATCATGATGCTGCCGGTCTCGGTCTGCCACCAGGTGTCGACGATCGGGCAGTCGCTCGCCCCCGATCACCTTCCAGTACCACAGCCACGCCTTCGGGTTGATCGGCTCGCCGACCGTGCCCAGCAGCCGCAGCGACGAGAGGTCGTGCTTGCCCGGGTACTCGGCGCCCCACTTCATGCAGGCGCGGATCGCGGTCGGGGCGGTGTAGAAGATCGTCACGCCGTAGCGCTCGATGATCTCCCACCAGACGTCCTTGTCGGGGTAGTCCGGCCCGCCCTCCCACATCACGGAGGTCGCGCCGTTGAGCAGCGGTCCATAGACGATGTAGGTGTGGCCGGTGACCCAGCCGACGTCGGCCGCCGCACCAGTAGACGTCCTCGTCCGGCCTTCAGGTCGAAGACCAGCTTGTGCGTCGCCGCGGCCCCGGTCAGGTAGCCGCCGGTGGTGTGCAGGATCCCCTTCGGCTTCGCCGTCGAGCCGGAGGTGTAGAGGATGTAGAGGGGGTGCTCGGCGTCGAGCTCCTCGGGCTCGCACTCCTCGGACGCGGCGTCGATCGCCTCGTCGTAGTAGACGTCGCGACCGTCGGTCATCTCGACGTCGGCGCCCGTGTTGCGGACCACGATCACGGTCTCGATCGAGGGCACATCGTCGAGGAAGTCGTCGACCGCGGGCTTGACCTCGGCCGCCTTGCCCTTGCGGCGGGCGGCATCGGCCGTGATCAGCGCCTTGGCCTCGGAGAACTGCATCCGCTCCTTGACCGCGTCGGGCGAGAAGCCGCCGAAGACGACGTTGTGCGGGGCGCCGATCCGCGCGCAGGCGAGCATCGCGACCGCGACCTCGGGGATCATCGGCAGATAGATCCCGACGACGTCGCCGGCCTTGACGCCGCGGTCCTTGAGCACGTTGGCGAGCCGCTTGGTGTCGCGCAGGAGGTCGGCGTAGGTGACCTCGCGCTCCTCGCCCTCCTCGCCGCGCCAGTAGAACGCGACGCGGTCGCCGCGTCCCGCCTCGACGTGGCGGTCGAGGCAGTTGTAGGAAGCGTTGAGCTTCCCGTCGGCGAACCACTTGTAGAACGGCGGGTTGGAATCGTCGAGCACCTGCTCGGGCTCGGTGAACCAGTCGAGGTGCTCGCGGGCAAGCTTGGCCCACCACGCCTGCGGGTCGGCCGCGGCCTCCTCGTGGAGCGACTCGTCGCGTGATCAGCGCCGCGGCGCGGAACTCCTCCGGAGGGCTCGAAAGTCTCCTGCTCGAGCAGTTCGCCGAGCTCGGCCTCGAGGCCCTCGGTGCCCGCCTGCGAACCGCCGGTTGCCGCCTCCATCTGTCCTCCTTCGAAGTGTCGACCGCGGTGGCCGCGGGCCTCCCGCCCGCGACCACGCGCAGTCTCCTACTAACGCCCGCGCGGCCGTCGTCGCGGGCTCGCGCTCGGGCTCCCGGCGGCCGTTGCGGCTCCCGCGGCCTGAGCCCGGCGCCCTCGATCGGGACCTCGGCTCCGAGGCCGGTCTCGGCGCGCACGTGGAGCTCGGCGAACCCACGCTCGGCCTTGGTCTCCTCGCTTGCGAGAGCAGGCGTGCCGAGGATGCAGGCGAGGAATCCGAGCGGGACCGAGAGGATCGCCGGCTGGGACAGCTCCACGCCGGGGATGATCTCGAGCGGATCCGCGCGCACGTCGGGCCCGACCAGCACCAGGCCGACCGAGCTGATCACCCCGACGACCACCCCGGAGACCGCCCCGGTGGTGTTGAACCGCTTCCAGGTGAGCGCCAGCAACAGGGCCGGGAAGTTGGCGCTCGCGGCGACCGCGAACGCGAGCCCGACCATGTAGGAGACGTTCAGATCCGAGCCGCCGATGATCGCGATGGCGATCGCGATCGCGCCGATCGCGCCGGCGGCGATCCGCGCGACGTGGACCTCCTCGTGCTCGGAGTCGCGACCCTTGCGGATCACGTTGGACCAGACGTCGTGCGCGACCGCGCCCGAGGCGGAGATCACCAGCCCGGCGACGACCGCCAGGATGGTCGCGAACGCGACCGCGGCGATGATCGCCAGGAACGCGTCGCCGCCAAAGGTCCCGGCTCCACCGCCGACCTCCTGCGCGAGCAGCGGCGCCGCCAGGTTGCCGGCCTCGTCAACGCCGCCCGTCGCCCCGGCCTCGCCGAGGATCGCGCCGGGCGCCGAAACCGAGGAACGTGGTCATCACGTAGAACGCGCCGATCAGGCCGACCGCCCAGACCACCGACGACCGCGCGGCCTTCGCGTTCGGCACGGTGAAGAACCGCATCAGGATGTGCGGCAACCCGGCGGTCCCGAGCAGCAGCCCGAGACCGAGCGAGATCGTGTCGATCGGCTCCGTGAACCGCAGGCCCGGCGCCAGGTACGCGGCGCCATCGTCGGACTGCGCCTCGGCGCGGTCGAAGATGTCGAACGGGTTCCAGCCGATCTTCGCCGAGCACGAACAGCGACAGCACGACCGTCGCCGTCATCAGCAACGCGGCCTTGATGATCTGCACCCAGGTCGTCGCGAGCATGCCGCCGAAGACGACGTAGGTGAGCATGAACGCTCCGGTCGCCAACACGGCGACGTTGAAGTTGATCCCGACGAGCGCCTGGATCAGGATCCCGGCGCCGACCATCTGGGCGATCAGATAGAAGGCGACCACGGTCAGCGTGCCGAGCGCCGCCGCGGTGCGAGCCGGCCGCTCGTTGAGCCGGAACGAGAGCACGTCGGCGATCGTGAACTTGCCCGAGTTGCGCATCCGCTCGGCGAGCAGATAGAGCACGATCACGAACGCGACCAGGAAGCCGACGGAGTACAGGAAGCCGTCGAAGCCGAACAGGAAGATCAGCCCGGCGATGCCGAGGAACGAGGCCGCCGACATGTAGTCGCCGGCGATCGCGAATCCGTTCTGCACCCCGCTGATCCCACGTCCCGCGGCCCAGAACGTGGTCGCGTCCTTGGTCCGCTTCGACGCCCAGTAGGTGATCCCGAGCGTGATCGCGACGACGCCCGCGAAGATCGAGACCGCCTCGACATTGACTTCCGCAAGCGGCAGCATCAGCGCGTCACCTCCCTAGGACCCTGACCGTCGGCGCCGTCACCATCGGCGGCGGCCCGTCCGGCGCCGTCCCCGCCGCTCGCGCGGTGCTCGAGCGCCCGCTGTGCGGCCCGCTTGGCCAGCGGATCGAACACCCGGTTGCTCTGGCGCAGGTACAGCCACCCGAGCACCCAGGTCATCACGAACTGGGTCAGGGCCAGCAGGTAACCGACGGTGAATCCGTCGATCAGGCGCTCGCCCATGAAGTCCGGCGCGTAGCCGGCGAGGGCGATGAACCCGAAGTACCAGATGAATACGAACGCGAGCACCGGCACCACGAACGACCGGCGCCTGTGCACCAGCTCCCGGAACTCGGGTGAACGCGCCGCGGCATCCCAGTCGATTTCGGGATGGTGCGACGAGCCCCCAGCGGACTGAACAGCCATCTCAAACTCCCTAGGTCGAGACTCTCCTCCCCGGGAGCCCCCGCTCCCGGAGCTTGCACACTCCTATTACCGCTGACGGCGCCGTCAAACACTCACACGAACAGTTGCTTTAGTGGGGCGATGAGAGCGCGGCTTCCACCACTCTCGCCCGCGCGCGCAGCGTTCGCCGGGATCTTCGTCGTCACGATGCTCGGCCTCGTCTCCGTCGGCGCGACGCTGCCGGTGCTGCCGCGCTACGTCCGCGGCCCGCTCGGAGAGGGCGACCTCGCGGTCGGCGTCGTCACCGGGTCGTTCGCGATCACCGGGCTCGCCTGCCGGCCGATCGCCGGCCGCTTCGCCGACCTGCACGGGCGGCGGGTGGTCGTGATCGCGGGCGCCGTGTCCACCGCGATCGCCGGCCTCCTGTACTTCGTGCCCGCGGGGATCGGCGGGCTGATCGTCGCGCGGCTGTTCCTCGGCGCCGGCGAGGGCCTGGTCTACACCGCGGGCTCGGCCTGGGTGGTCGACCTCGCGCCGCCCGATCGACGGGGCCGGCTCATCGGGCTCTACGGGCTCGCGATCTGGGGCGGGCTCTCACTCGGGCCGGCGATCGGCGAGCTCATCCTGCACGCCACCAGCTTCGAGGGTGTGTGGGCGTTCGCGGCCGGCGCGCCGCTCGTCGGCGCCCTGATCGCCCTGCGGATCCCCGAGCGGTACGAGCCTCACGCCGCCGGCCCCGACGTCGACCGGCGGCTGATCGCGCGCGAGGCGCTGCGCCCCGGGCTGGGCCTGGCGCTCGCGATCGTCGGCTACGCGACGGTGGCGGCGTTCATCGTCCTGCACCTCGACGAGCGCCAGGTCGGCCACGGCGCGGGAGTGTTCACCGCCTTCGCCGTCAGCGTGGTCGCGATGCGTGTGCTCGGCGGCGGGCTGCCCGACCGCTTCGGCTCGATCCCGTGCGCGGTCGGCGCCGCGCTGATCGAGGCCGCCGGCCTGGTGCTGATCGCGTTCACGGACTCGCTGGCGCAGGCGATCGCCGGCGCGGTGGCGATGGGCGCCGGCTTCTCGCTGCTGTTCCCCTCGCTGGCGCTCGTGGTGATCAACCGCGTGCCGGAGGAGCGCCGGGGCGCCGCCATGGGCACGTTCACGGCCTTCTTCGATCTCGGCGTCGGCGTCGGCAGCCCGATCGCCGGCGCCGCCGCGGCGCTCGGCGGCTACGAGGCGGCGTTCCTGCTCGCGGCCGCGTGCGCGCTGGGCGTCGTGGCCGTGGCGTTGTCGCTGCGCTCGCTGCTCGCCGGGCTCCCGGAGCCGGAGCCGGCGCCCTCCGGGATCTAGCCCTCAGTCGATCAGTCGTCGGGTCATCTGGCGGATCGCGAGCCGCCACATCGCGAACCCGAACACGAGCAGCGCCAGCACCCGCAGCACGTCCACCGCCTCGAAGCCGAACGCAGCGCCGCGCACGAGCTCGACCAGCTGGTAGAGCGGGTTGAAGTTGGCCAGGACCTGCAGGGCCTCGGGCAGCTGGTTGATCGGGAAGAAGGTGCCGGCGACCAGGAACAGCGGCGTGATCACCAGCGTGGTCACGTAGTTGAACTGATCGATCTTCCCGACGGTCCCGGCGACGGCGATGCCGAACGAGCCGAAGCCGATCGCCGTGATGAACGCGAAGAACGGCACCAGGAGCATGCCCGGCGTCGGGTCGAGGCCGAAGGCGAACGAGACCAGGAGCGGGAAGCAGCCGTAGACGGAACTGCGCAGCGAGATCCACAGCACCTCGGCGGTCACCAGCTCCTCGACGTCGACCGGCGCGGCGAGGATCGCGTCGTAGGTCCGCTGGAAGCGGTGCTTGACGAAGGTGCCGAACATCGCCGGCAGGGCGCTCGAGAAGATCACCGCGGTGGCCACCATCCCGGTGCCGACGAACTCGACGTAGCTCGAGCCCGTCGACGCCGTTGGCGACGATCGTCGACCCGAGCCCGAGCCCGAAGGCGAGCAGGTAGATCGTCGGCTCGAGCAGGCTGGAGAACGTGGTCGCCTTCCAGAAGGTGCGGAAGTTCGCGACCTCGCGGCTCATCACGCCGGTGATCGCCGCCGGCTCGAGGCGGCGGATGCGGGTCGGCGCTCTGGCCTGCACTCGGCTACGCTGATCCCTCACTCCGCCTCCTCCCCCGTCAGCAGCACGAAGACGTCCTCGAGCGAGGCGGCGCGGCGAACCGCGTCGTCGGGCACCGTGCCGTTCGTCGAACGCTCGGCGCCGACGATCGCGATCGCCGGGCCCGCGGGCCGTACGGGCAGGCCCTCGGACTCCGCGAGCGCCCGGATCTCGGCGAGCCGATCCGGCGGGCCGTAGACCTCGGCGGTCTCGCGGCCGGCGTGCTTGGTGATCAGCTCGCTCGGCTTGCCGCGGGCCACGACCTTGCCGGCCGCCATCACCGCGACCTCGTCGGCGAGCCGCTCGGCCTCCTCGATGTAGTGGGTCGACATCAGGATCGTCGCGCCGCGCGAGCGCAGGTTGTCGATCAGCGACCAGATCTGGGTGCGGATCTGCGGGTCGAGGCCAACGGTCGGCTCGTCGAGCAGCACCAGGCGCGGGTCGTGGACCAACCCGCGCGCGACCAGCAGCCGGCGGCGCATCCCACCGGAGAGCTCGTCGACGGCGTCCTTGCGTCGCTCGGTCAAGCGGGCGAGCTCGAGTGCGCGATCGACGGCCGCGGCGACGTCAGGGACCCGGTAGAGGCGGGCGAAGACGGCGAGGTTGTCCTCGACCGTGACGTCGATGTCGAGGTTGTCGAGCTGCGGGACGACGCCCATCACCGCCCGCGCGGACTTCGCCTCCTCGGGGAGCTCGAACTCGAGCACCCGCAGCTCGCCGGAGTCGGGAATCGCCTGCCCGGTCAGCAGTCGCATGGTGGTCGACTTGCCGGCCCCGTTGGGGCCGAGCAGGCCGAGGCAGATGCCGGCGGGGACGTCGAGATCGAGCCCGTCGACGGCCGTGATCGGCCCGAAGGTCTTGACCACGCCGCGGAGCTCGATCGCGTTCGGGGTTGGCTCAGCGCCCGTCATCGGTTCCTGAGGGTAGACCGGCGGCACCTCACGGATTCATCGATCGTGCGAGGAACATCAGAAGAGGCTCGCCTGGCGCACGCGCGGCCGGCGCTCGCGCGGCTTCGGCTCGCTCTGCGTCCCGCGCTGGACGGTGAACCGGCGCGGACGGCTGCCGCCGCGCGCGCGGGCCGCGAGCTGCTCGCGCTCGGCGGCGGGCATGTAGGCGCCCCGGCGGTAGAGCTCCTCATAGCGCGGCACGAGGTCGGGCCGGTACTGGCGCAGCCAGTCGAACCAGATCTCGCGCACCTCGCCGCGCAGGTGCAACCCCACGCCGCCGACGCTCTCGGCCCCGGCCTCCCCGACCGCCTCGACCAGCTCCTCGACCTGGCCAGGCGCGTCGTTGACGCCGGGGATGATCGGCGCGATCAGCACGCCGGTCGGGATCCCGGCCCGCGCCAGCTCGGCGACCGCCTCGATCCGCTTGCGCGGGTGCGGCGTGTGCGGCTCGGTCTGGCGCCAGGCCTTCTCCTCCAGCGTCGGGATCGAGAGGTTGGCGACGAACTCTGTCCGCTCGCAGATCTGCTTCATCAGCTCGATGTCACGCAGCAACAGCGGTGATTTGGTCAGCACCGAGCACGGGTTCGCGAAGTCGCGCATCGCCTCCCAGATCCCCTCGAGCAGCCGGTAGCGACCCTCGACCCACTGATACGGGTCCGTGTTCGTCCCCAGCGCGACGTGCTCGCCCTTCCACGAGGGCCGCGCGAGCTCGGCCCGGACGAGCTCCGGGACGTTGACCTTGACGACGATCTCGCGCTCGAAGTCCTCGCGCGCGTTCAGGTCCAGATAGGTGTGGGTCGGGCGGGCGAAGCAGTAGATAAGACGCACGCGTGGGTGCAGCCGCGGTACGGGTTGATCGTCCACCGAAACGGCATCCGCGACTGCTTCGGCACCCGGTTGAGACCCGAGCGGGCCTCGACCTCGTGGAAGCGGACCCCGAGCGCCTCGGGGGCGTCGAAGGTGCGGACGGTGGACTCCCCGATCCCGGGCAGCAGCCCCTGCGTGCTCGTCTCCCTTCTCCAGGTTTTCCCAACGCACGAACGTATGTTCGCACATCCAGGGGACGGACCGGCTCGGCCACGGAGTACTTAGCACCCTATCTATTTGCTACGGTCCCGCCGCCATCGCGACCGCGCCTAGCCGACACCGCTACCCGCGCCGAGTTCGACGCCGCCTGGACCGAGTTCTTCGGCGCGATCCGCCGCGCCCGGGGACGGGCGGCGAGGGAGGTCGAACGCGAGGGCCTCAGCCTCGCCCAGTTCGGATTGCTGTTCTCGTTCGTCGAGCTCGAGCGCGGCGACGTCCTCCCCGTGGGCGCCCTCGCGGAGGGGGCCGGGATCGCGCAGCCGACCGCGACCCGGATGCTGGACGGGCTCGAACGCCAGGGGATCGTCGAGCGCCGCCCATCGACCGCGGACCGCCGCAGCGTGGAGGTTGAGCTCACAGCCCGCGGCCGCCGCCTGCTCAACCGCAAGCGGAAGCTGGTCGACGAGAAGCGCCAGGCGGTGTTCGAGTCCCTGGAGGCCGCCGACCGCGAGAGCGCCGCGCGGCTGCTGCGAACGCTCGCCGCGGCGATCGAGGATCAACTGTGAGGCGGAGCGAAGCGAAGCGAGCCGCGCCGCTGTTGAGGCGCCTGACGTGACGGCCGCGGTCGAGCGCCAGCACTACAACCTCACGCTCGGCGTGCTCGTCCTGAGCGCGCTCGCCTACGCCCTCTCGCAGACAATGGTCGCCCCGGCGCTGCCCGCGATCCAGGAGGACCTCGGCACCTCGACCACCACGGTCACCTTCGTGCTCACCGCCTACCTGCTGACAGCGTCGGTCGCCACGCCGATCATCGGCCGCCTCGGCGACATGTTCGGCAAGGAGCGGATGCTGCTCGGGACGCTGGTCGTGTTCGCCCTGGGCTCGCTCGTCTGCGCGCTGTCGCACTCGATCGGGCTGCTGATCGCCGGCCGCGCCATCCAGGGCGTCGCCGGCGCGGTGTTCCCGCTCGCCTTCGGGATCATCCGCGACGAGTTCCCGCCCGAGCGGGTCGCGACGGGCATCGGCCTGATCAGCGCGACCTTCGGGATCGGCGGCGGCGCCGGTCTGGTGCTCAGCGGCCTGATCGTGGACCACCTCGACTACGAGTGGATCTTCTGGCTCTCGGTGGTCTTCGTCCTGGTCGCGATCGTCGCCACCCACCTGTTCGTGCCAGAGTCGCCGATCAAGTCGCCCGCGAAGATCGACTGGGTCGGCGCCGGGTTGCTCTCGGTCGGGCTCGCGGGGCTGCTGATCGGGGTCAGCGAGGGCACTGACTGGGGCTGGTCGGACGCTCGGATCTTCTCGCTCTTCGGCGTCGCGCGTGGTCGCGCTCGTGGCCTGGGTGTTATGGGAGCGGCGCGCGCCGCAGCCGCTCGTCGACATGAAGATGATGGCCGAGCGCGGCGTGTGGACCACCAACATCACCGGCCTGCTCGTCGGCTTCGGGATGTTCGGCTCGTTCATCCTCATCCCCCGCTTCGTCCAGGTCGACCCAGCCGTCTCAGGCTTCGGCTTCGGCGCGTCGGTGACCGAGGCCGGTGTCTTCCTGCTCCCCTCGGCGCTCGTGATGCTGTTCGCCGGCCCGCTCTCCGGCTGGCTGGGAACCCGCCACGGCTCGAAGCTGCCGATGCTCCTCGGCACGGCGGTCTGCACGGTGAGCTTCGCGCTGCTCGCCGTCGCGCACGCCGAACGCTGGGAGATCTACCTGTCGGTGACCCTGATGGGCGTCGGGATCGGCCTCGCGTTCGCCGCGATGGCGAACCTGATCGTCGAGGCCGTCGACCGGACCAAGACCTCCGTCGCAACGGCGATGAACACCATCATGCGCACGATCGGCGGCTCGCTCGGCGGCCAGATCACCGCCTCGGTGGTGGCCGGACACGTGATCGCCGGGACCTCGAACCCGGCCGAGTCGGGCTTCACGATCGCCTTCGTGATCTCGGCGGTCGGCGTCGGCGCGGCCTTCTGCACGGCGCTGTTCATCCCCTCGCGCCTGCCCTACGCGGCCCGGCCGAGCGCGGCCCCCGCGCCGGCTGGCGCGAGCTAGAGCTCGAGCTCGGCCGGGGTGATGCGGAGCTCGATCGGGCCGCCGTCGCGCACCAGGCGGGCGATGGCCTCGGCGCCGATGCGCTCGGCGACCATCAGCCGCTGGAGGTCGGTGGCCGAACGCACCGGCGTCCCGTCGAGCTCGTAGATCACGTCGCCGACCCGGACCCCCGCATTGTCGGCGGGGCTGCCGGCGACCACCTCGACCACCTCCACCCCGCGGTCGGCGCCGGTGGCGGCGCGAGCCCGGGGCGGCAGCGGCGCGGGGCCGCCGGCGATCCCGACGTAGGCGCGGCGCACGCGCCCGTCGGAGATCAGCGCGGCGATGATGCGCTGGGTCGTCGCGGTCACGGGGACCGCGAGGCCGAGCCCGATCCCGGCGACCGCGGTGTTCACGCCGACGAGCCGGCCGCGGCCGTCGGCGAGCGCGCCGCCGGAGTTGCCGGGGTTGAGGGCCGCGTCGGTCTGGATCACGTTGTCGATCACCCGCGCCTGACGGCCCGCGGTCGCGGGCAACGCCCGCCCCAGCGCTGAGACGACGCCGGCGGTTACCGAACCCTCGAAGCCGTGCGGATTGCCCATGGCGACGACAAGCTGGCCCACGCGGAGGCGGTCGGCGTCGCCGAGCTCGACCGGGTGCAGCTCGCCGTCCTCGATCCGGATCACGGCGAGATCGGAGAGCGGGTCGCTGCCGGTGATCGCAAAGCGCAGCTCGCGACCGTCGGTGAAGCGGGCGCTGCCGCCGTCGCTACCGGCGACCACGTGCGCGGAGGTGAGCAGGAAGCCGTCGTGGGTGAGCGCCACGCCGCTGCCGGCGCCCGACTGCACGCGACCGCGCCGGGTGCGCCGCGTGACACGGAGGCTGGCCACCGAGGGGGCGAGCTTCTCGGCGACCCCGGAAACGGCGCGCGAGTAGGCGTCGAGGGCCTCCTCATCGGTCGGCTGGCCGTCGGCTT
Organism: uncultured Solirubrobacterales bacterium; assembly: GCA_963742205.1. Lineage (GTDB taxonomy): Bacteria > Actinomycetota > Thermoleophilia > Solirubrobacterales > 70-9 > WHSW01. The sequence continues at coordinate 162,182 of CAVUKZ010000002.1, forward strand.
CAACGGGAACGTCGAAGGCGGAGCTCGGCCCCTGGTCCGAGGCCGGCGCGCTCCCCTCCACGAGACGCAACGCGGGCATGCCCGTACGTTAGCCGGGCGCCCACCTCGGCCCGAACGGCCCGGGCGCGGATGGCCGCTAGGTCACCGAGCCGGCGCCGACCGCGGCGACCAGCTCGCGCGCCGGTTCGACCGCCTCAGGCGGCAGCCAGTGCCCGGCGTCGGTCTCCCGGTAGTCGACGGCGAGCCCGCCGGCGGTGAGCAGGTCCCGCGCCCCGCGTCCGAACTCAACCGAGATCACGGGATCGTTGCGACCGTGATGGATCAGAGCCGGCAACCCGGCGCGATCCTCGAGCGCCGGCTGCCACCCCTCGACCGTCGGCACGAAGCCGCTGAAGGCGAGGATGGCCGCCGGCGACGGGCGGCCCTGACCCAGGCCCACGGCGTACGACATCACCGCCCCCATCGAAAAGCCGCCGACCACCGTCCGCGACCAGTCGATGCCCCGCTCCGCCAGAAGCCCGTCGAGGAAACCAGTGAGCGCCGCGTAGCTGCCGGCGAACGTGGCCGGGTCCGGGTAGCCCACCCGCGGCACCAGGTACCAGTGGCGGCCGCCGGGCGGCACGTTCGTGAGCGGCGCCCCCGTCGTGATCCCGAGCAGCCGCCGCTCCGGATCGAGCTCGTCGAGCAGGCCGTAGAGGTCGTTCTCGTCGGCGCCCCGGCCGTGGTTGAGGACGAGCGCGCCCGTCGGCTCCCCGACCGGCTCGCGCAGCCTGTGGACCAGCTCGCCGCTCATCCGCGGAGCGCGACGCGCGGGTTGGTGACCGGCGTGAGCACGGCCTCGATCTGCTCCCGCTGGTCCTCCAGGAAGGGCGGCAGGATCAGCTTCTCGCCCAGGTGCTCGGCGTCCTCGTCGACGCCGAAGCCCGGCCCGAGCGTCGCGACCTCGAACAGCACGCCGCTCGGCTCGCGGAAGTAGATCGACTTGAACCAGAAGCGGTCGATCACCGGGGTCGGGTGCGCGCCGCCGGCGATCGCGCGCTCGCGCCAGTCCAGGTGTTGGTCCGTCTCCGAAGCCCAGGCGATGTGGTGGACCGTCCCGGCGCCCTCGATCCCGCGCTCGGCGGGTGGCTCGTCGTAGGCCCACAGGCCCCCGCGGGCGTCGCCGCGCGCCTCCCAGCCGTCGTCGGTGCGCTCGAACTCGAGGCTGCCGAGCAGCTCCGCGCTGCGCTCGGGGTTGGCGCTAGTAGGCGCGGGCGCCGTGAAAGCCCTGCAGCGCGAACTCGGCGGGGACCTCGGGGTGGTCGGCGATCAGCGGCGCGTCGTCGACCGTGGCGACCACGAGCTCGTGCTCGAGCCCCTCCGGGTCCGCGAAGCGCAGGCCGTCGCCGACCCGCTCCGAGTCGAACCCGGCGGCGGACAGCCGCTCGGCCCAGAAGTCGAGCGCCTCGACCGAACCCACCCGCCAGACGATCCGGTGAATCATCCCGGCTCCCGGTCGGCCCACGGGCGCTCCGCGGAACTCGAAGAACGTGATGTCGGAGCCCGCGTCGCCCTGCTCGTCCGCGTAGAAGAGGTGGTAGACGCTCGGCGCGTCCTGGTTGACGGTCTTCTTGACCATGCGCAGCCCTAGCGTGCCGGCGTAGAAGTCGACGTTGCGCTGCGCGTCGCCGGTGATCGCCGTGATGTGGTGGATGCCCTCGAGCTTCATCTCGCACTCCTCGCGCTCCGAAAGTATTTGCGTGATCAACTATATCAGGTAGTTGCGCCTGCAAGCACTGTTACCCTCAGCTACCGATGGATAGCGCACCCTCCCCCATGCTCTCCGACCGGGAGCTCGCCGCCTGGCGGGGGCTGCTCGAGGCCCACAGCGCGCTGGTCGCCGAGCTCGACACGGAGCTCGAGCGCGACCACGGCCTGCCGCTGACCTCCTATGAGGTGCTCATGTACCTGGGCGACGCACCGCACGGCAAGCTCCGCATGGGCGAGCTCGCGGACCGGCTGTTGCTCAGCCGCAGCGGGATCACGCGCCTCGTCGACCGGCTCGCCCGCCAGGGGCTGCTGGAGCGCGAGCGCTGCGAGGACGACGGGCGCGGTTACTACGCCCTGCTCACCCCGCTCGGGCGCGAGACGCTCGCCGCCACCCGGCCGGCTCACCTCGCCGGCGTCCGCCGGCGGTTCATCGACCGCCTGGACGCCGGACGAGATCGACGCCCTGGGAGCCATTTGGGGGCGCCTGCTCGGTGAAAACGAAAAGCGAGGGTTGGACGAAGCGGCTTGATTAAGGCCGCTACGCTGCCCTAATGACTATCGAATCAACCGCCCAGGGACGGACGACAATCGACCGCGCGCGCATCGCCGAGCTCACCGAGCGCGAGATGCAGAAGCTTGCCGACCGCACGCCGCAGTCCAAGGAGCGCTACGAGCGCGGAGTCAAGGTGATGCCCAACGGCGTCCCCTCGTCCTTCCAGGTCAACAAGCCCTGGCCGGTTTATCTCGAGCGCGGGCAGGGCGCCCGCGTCTGGGACGTCGACGGCGGCGAGTACGTCGACTTCCACAACGGCTTCGGGGTGATGGCCGTCGGCCACGCCAACCCGACGATCGGCGATGCCGTCAAGGCCAGGATCGACCTCGGCACCCACTTCGCCGCGCCCACCGACGGCTCGATCGTCGTCGCCGAGGAGCTCGCCGATCGCTGGGGCCTGCCGCAGTGGCGGTTCACCAACTCCGGCACCGAGTCGACGATGGACGCGGTCCATCTCGCCCGCGGGGTCACCGGTCGCGACGTGATCCTGAAGATCGAGGGCTCCTACCACGGCCACCACGACTCCGTGATGGTCAGCGTCTATCCGCCGCTCGAGGCGCTGGGCGATCGCGACGACCCGCGCTCGGTTCCCTACGGCGCCGGTTATCCGCTGGCGCTCACCGAGCTCACCCGCGCGGTCCCGTTCAACGACGCCGAAGCGCTCGAGAGCGTGCTCGGCAAGCTCGAGGGCCAGGTGGCGGGCCTGATCATGGAGCCGGCGATGATGAACATCAACATCATCCCGCCGGTCGAGGGCTACCTCGAGCGGGTGCGCGAGCTCTGCACGCAACACGGCGTGAAGCTGATCTTCGACGAGGTGAAGACCGGCGCCACGATCGCCCGCGGTGGCGCGACCGAGCGCTTCGGCGTGACGCCGGACGTCGTCACCCTCGCGAAGGCGACCTGCGGCGGTTACCCGGGCGGTGCGATCGGGATGACCGACGAGCTCGGCGCCGCGATCGCCGACGACACCGTGGTCCAGTACGGGACCTTCAACGGCAACCCGATGGTGATGGCCGCCGCCGAGGCGACCCTGACCAAGGTGCTGACCCCGGACGCCTACGCGAAGCTCGAGTCGGCCAACGACTGGCTGCTCGGCCGCTGCGACGAGATCATCGAGCAGTACGGCCTGCCCTGTTACACGCAGGGGATCGGCGCCAAGGGCTGCGTCGTCTTCTCGGGTGAGCGGCTCTACGAGTACCGCGACTACCTGACCAAGGTCGACGGCGAGCTCTCGACGCTGGCGTGGCTGTACCACATGAACCACAACGTGTTCATGACGCCGGGCGTCGAGGAGGAGTGGACGATCTCGGTGGCCCACTCCCAGGACGACCTCCAGGTCTTCGCGGACGCGCTCGAGGCGTTCGCTCGGGACGTCACCGCGAGCTAGCCGCAAACGATGGCGGGCGGGCCGGCCGTGCGGCTCTATCGGGCCGAGTTGTCGACCAACTGCGAGCGCGTCGGCCTCGCCCTGGCCTACAAGGGGATCGAGGCCCAGTCGGTCCTGATCGAGTACTCCAACCGCGGTCCGGTGGAGGCGATCAGCGGCCAGGGACTCGTCCCGGTGATCGAGGACGCGGGCGAGGTAATCGCCGACTCCGTGGCGATCATGCGCCACCTCGACGACCGCACGCCCGACCCCCCGCTCTTCCCGACCGAGCCCACCCGCCGCGCCGGGGTCGAGGTGTTCGTCGGCTGGTTCGAGAGCGTCTACAAGCGGGCGCCGAACGCGATCGAGGCCGAGCTCGGCAAGGACCAGCCCGACGACGAGCTGATCGAGCGGCTCGGCGCGGAGATGAACGCCCGGCTGGACGTGTTCGAGGGCCTGCTCGCCGGCGGCGACTATCTCGTCGCGGGCCAGCTCACCGCGGCCGACTTCGCCGCCTACCCGTTCCTCAAGTACGCGCGCCACCGCGACCCGGCCGACACCGAGCTCTTCCACGTGATCCTCGACGACCATCAGACGCTCGACGGCGCCCATCCCAACCTGAGCGCCTGGATCGAGCGCATCGGCGCGCTGCCGCGCGCATACTGACGCGATGAGCGACGAGGTGGAGGAACTGCGGGCGCGGGTCGCCGAGCTCGAGCGCCGGGTCGCGGTGCTCTTTCAGCAGACGGGGGCGGCGGACTGGGAGGCCGACGCGGCCAAGGCGCCGCCCGTGTCCGACGAGGTGCGCCTGCTGCTCGAACGGGGCGAGACCCGCAAGGCCGCGAAGCTCTACATGCAGCAGACGGGCGCCGGGATCGGCGAGGCCACCGCCGCGCTCGGCGAACTCGCGAAGGAGTTCCAGACCGAGAATCCCTAAGGCAGCGTCCCTCCGCGCGTCCGGCCTATCCTGAGATCGATGCCGAATCGGCTCGCCGGCGAGACCAGTCCCTACCTGCTCCAGCACCAGGAGAACCCGGTCGACTGGTACCCGTGGGGCGAGGAGGCGCTCGCCCGGGCGCGAGAGCTCGATCGCCCGCTGCTGGTCTCGATCGGCTACTCGGCCTGCCATTGGTGCCACGTGATGGAGCGCGAGTCGTTCGAGAATCTGGAGACCGCGCGCCTGATGAACGAGGGCTTCGTGTGCGTGAAGGTCGACCGCGAGGAGCGCCCCGACGTCGACTCGATCTACATGGAGGCCGTGCAGTCGATGACCGGCCAGGGCGGCTGGCCGCTGACCTCGTTCTGCGACACCGAGGGCGTGCCGTTTTACGGTGGCACCTACTTCCCGCCTGAGCCACGCCAGGGGATGCCGAGTTTCCCGATGGTGCTCGAGGCGGTCGCGAAGTCGTGGGCGGACCAGCGCGAGCAGATCTCCGAGATGGCGGGTCGTGTGCGCGAGCAGCTCGGCGCGATCGGGCGGCTGGAGCCGCGGCCGGGCGAGCTCGGCCGGGCGGTCGTCGAGGGCGCCGTGAGCCAGCTGCGCACCGCGGCCGACATGGAGCACGGCGGCTTCGGCGGCGCGCCCAAGTTCCCGCCGTCCTCGGCGCTGGAGCTGATGCTCGCGGTTGGCGAGCCCGAGCCCGTCCGGGTGACCCTGGACGCGATCGCGGCCGGCGGGATCAACGACCAGATCGGCGGCGGCTTCGCGCGCTACTCGGTCGACCCGATCTGGCTCGTCCCCCACTTCGAGAAGATGCTCTACGACAACGCGCTCCTCGCCCGGGCCTATCTGCACGGCTACCAAGCGCTGGGAATCGAGCGCTGGCGCCAGGTCGCGGAGCGCACGCTCGACTGGGGGCTGCGGGAGATGCGCGGGCCCGAGGGCGGCTTCTATTCGGCGCTCGACGCCGACTCCGAGGGTGAGGAGGGGCGGTTCTACGTCTGGTCGCCGGCCGAGATCCGGGAGGCCCTCGGCGAGGCGGGCCTGGCCGAGCTCGCCGACGAGGTGATCGCCTACTACGGGGTCACCGAGGGCGGCAACTTCGAGGGCCGCAACATCCTCAACCTGATCGGCCGCCTCGACGAACCGGCCCCGGCCCGGCTCGACGAGGCGCGCGCGGCGCTGTACGAGGTGCGCTCGAAGCGCGTGTGGCCGGGCCTCGACGACAAGCGCCTCGCCTCGTGGAACGCGCTCATGATCGCGGCGCTGGCCGAGGGCGGCGCCGTGCTGGGCCGCGACGACTACCTCGACGCGGCGCGCGAGACCGCCGAGTTCGTCTGGACGCGGATGCGCGACGCCGACGGACGCCTGCTGCGGACCTACAAGGACGGCGAGGCCCGGCTCAACGCCTACCTCGAGGACCACGCCTTCCTGCTCGAGGCGCTGCTGACGCTCTACGAATCGAGCTTTGACGTGCGGTGGTTCGACGCCGCGCGCGAGACCGCCGACACGATGATCGAGCGCTTCGCCGATCCCGAGCGCGGTGGCTTCTTCACCACCTCCAACGATCACGAGCAGCTCGTCGCCCGGCGCAAGGACGTCGACGATCACCCGATCCCGTCGGGCAACTCCGCCGCCGCCTTCGGCCTGCTGCGACTGGCGGCCCTCACCGGCGAGCGCCGCTACGCCGAGCTGGCCGAGTCGGTCTTCGCCCTGCTCGGCCATGTCGCGGAGTCCCACCCGCAGGCGGTACCGCACCTGCTCCGCGCGGTCGATTTCAACACCTCACGCGTCAGGGAGGTCGCGCTGGTGAGCGCCGCGGTGGATGGCGCGGGCCTCGACGACCTCGCCGCCACGGTGCGCTCGCGCCTGCGCCCGCACGTGGTGCTCGCCGGAGGCGGCGAGGGCAGCGAGCGCCCGGAGCTGATGGCCGGCCGCACGGCGGTCGAGGGCCGCGCCGCCGCGTACGTCTGCGAGAACTTCGCCTGCCGGATGCCCGTGACCGACGCGGCGGAGCTCGCCACGGCGCTCGGCGACTAGATCCGATTAGATTGCAGCGATGGCCGAGGCCGAAGCGAAGACCAAGTCGGCGCGAAAGAAGGGCGCGAAGACGATCGTCCGTGAGTACTTCGACGGCCTCGCCGACCAGGACCTCGACCGCGCCCTGGCCGTCTGGAAGCCGGGCGCGATCGACCACATGTACGGGATGGGCGACCTCGACGCCCCCGAGGGAATCCGGACCTGGTTCACGAACTTGTTCGGCGCCTTCCCCGACTGGCGCTTTGAGGTGCTCGAGCTGGTCGCGAGCGGCGAGCACGCTGCCGCGCGGTGGCGCATCTCAGCGACGTTCGCCGGCCCCGGCCGGTTCCAGGGCATCGTCCCGACCGGCGCCGAGGTCGAGCTCGAGGGCTGCGACATGTTCCGGGTCGTCGACGAGCAGATAGTCGAGAACTACGCCTACACGAACGGCGCCTACCTGGCCCAGCAGATCGGCCTCCTGCCCCCGTCCGGCTCGGCGGCCGAGCGCACGATGACCGGCGCCTTCAACGCCAAGACCGCGGCCACCGCGGCGCTGCGCAAACTCCGCGGCTGAGCGGCGTCCGGGCTCAGCGGTGCCGGTGCCTGCGAGTGCGCAGGAACGCCTCCATGCCGCGCTCGCGGTGGTCGGCAAGCGAACACCACAACACGTACTTCGAGCGCTTGCGCAGATGAGCGTCGATGTTCTCGTAGGCGCCCGGTTCCACCTCGCCGACCCCAAGCTCCGGTCCGACCTGGGCACCCGAGGGGTCGAGGCGCTGGAGGCGCAGGTTGTGGGCGTCCTCGCCGGCGTTGAGGAACTGGACGATCGCCCTTCCAGGGGTCAGCTTTGCCCTCGAGAGCAGCAGGTCGTACTCCAGCCCCCGGACCTGAACCCGGTCGGGCGCCGGCGGCGGCTTTGCCCCGGCGAGCGGTGCAGCACCGAGCGCCACGACGGCGACCAGCGCGAGCGCCGGCGCCCGCATCAGCCGATCAGCGCGGCGCGGCCGAAGCCCGCGGCGTCGGGGATCACGGCGCCGGCGTCGACGCCGAACCACTGCTCGACGATGGAGCAGTAGAGGCCGCGGAAGTCGTAGGTGGCGCGTAGGTTGTCGTCGGCGTCGAGCTGCGCGAGGCCCGGGAACTCGCCGATCATGCGGCCGCGCACCTGGGTGCCGATCACGTATGCGGCGCCGCCGGCGCCGTGGTCGGTGCCCGAATCGTTCTCCTCGGGGCGGCGTCCGAACTCCGACCAGACGAGCGTGATGACGCGATCCGCCAGGCCGCGGGCCTCGAGGTCGGCCTGGAACGCCGCGATCGTGTTTGCGGCGACCGCGAGGTCGGAGTCGAAGCCGTCGGCCTGGTTGTCGTGGGTGTCGAAGTCGCCTGGCGACGAGATCGCTGCGCAGCGGATCGGCAGCCCCGCCCCGAGCATCGCTGCGAGCGCGGCGAGACTTCTCGCCGAACCAGCTGTCCTCGCCGTCCGGGTAGGCGACGGGCGGCGTGATCTCCTCGCCCGAGAACGGCTGCAGCTGGGTCCGCAGCTGCATCGCCTGGGCGGCCGCCGTGCCCGCCGCCTGCAGGCCCACGTCCTTCGCGCGGGCGGCCGCACGACCGAGCTCGCCCACCGCGCCGTACATGAGCGACTCGGGCTCGCCCCAGACGCCCTCGGCCCAGAGGTCGTACGAGGGACCGTCGATCGCCGCGACGGGCACCGAGCGGCTGGCCAGCGCCGGCGACAGCGAGCCGTCGAGCGCCAGGCCCTGGAGGGGGTTGTCCGGGGTGCCGATCGTGTCGAGCAGCCGGCCCATCCAGCCGCTCACCTCGTTGGGCAGCAGCGCGCCGACCTCCCAGTAATGGCGAGAGGTGAAATGCGACTGGTCCGGGCTCGCGTAGCCGATCGCCGGCAGCACGCTCATCTTGCCCGCCGCGTGCAGGTCGGCGAACGCGCCCGCGGCCGGGTTCCAGCGCAGGCGCGGGTCCTCGCCAAACGCCGTACCGGCGTCCGGCGGCAGGGCCAAGCTCGGACGCAGGCTCCGGTAGATCGGGTCGGTCGTCGGCGCCAGCACCGACAGCGAGTCGACGCCGCCGTCGAGGAAGATCGAGACGAGGACGCGCTCGTTCGAGCCCGCCGCCCGCGCGATCCCCTCCTCGAGCCCGCCGAGCTTCAGCTTCGAGGCCCCGTAGACGGAGAGCACCGCGGCGCTCGACCGAAGCAGGAACGAGCGCCGGCTGAGCCCGGTCCCCGCCGGGGTGGGCATCCCGGGCTCCACCACGGGCAGCCCGCGCCCAGCCTCCGCCACCGCCTGGCGGACCAGGTGGGAGCGGGTGAACTCAGCGCAGTGCTTGCAGGCCAACGGTTTCCCTCCTCAGCAGCTCTGCATCTCGGGCGAGGTGGCGATCAACATGCGCAGCGCGTTCTGGCGCAACAGCCTGTACGTCTCCTGCTGCCAGTCGGCGGTCGCGACCGCGGCGACCGAGCCGGCGTAGCGCTCGAGCCCCTTGCGGGTTTCGGCACGCAGCTGCGGCTCGCCCCAGAACCGAACCGCCTTGCGCACCGCGGCCTTCGGCCCCTCGCCGCCGTCGTAGGAGCCCTCGTCGTCGAGCACGTCATAGCCGGCGATCTCGTTCGCCGCGATCCACCTGCCGCGGAGGGTCGAGGTGTCGAGCCAGCGCGAGTCGTCCCACCCGGCCACGTTCGGCGGCCGAAACAGCCGCTGGCCGGCGAGCTCGGAGATCCATGACCAATCGCTGTGCACCCCCCGCCGCCGCGCCCGCAGGAGCCCGGCGATGTAGACCATGGGCGGCTTGACCATTGCGGGGCCGCGGTAGAAGTCGGGGTGCATCAGGATCGCCTCAACCACGGGGCGAATCGCGTGGTCGCGTTCCAGGTACAGGTGCTCGAGCGCCTTGCGCGTCTTGCGCGACGGCGGGGTCGGGACGAAGTAGCTCCAGAGCTTGGTGACGAAGAACGTCCGGTGCGCCTTGTGGGCGATGCACAGGCGGCATGAGTCCGACCACTTGAAGGCGCCGCGCTGACCGAAGATCTGCTTCGGGCCGTCGTCGTGGCGCTCGGGATCGAAGCGCCAGTTCGTGTAGCCGATGTCGTCGACCCAATCGGCCGTCCACCCTGTCAGCGCCCGGGCCTGCTCGCGGACATCGGTCTCGGAGTACGGGTAGCCCGCCTCGTTCGAGGCCCCGAGCGTGAACAGCTCCATCATCTCCCGGGCGTAGTTCTCGTTCGGCGCCTCGGCCTCGTTGTCGACCCCAGAGAGCCAGATCAGCATCGCCGGGTCCGTGGTGACGTCTTTGAGCAGGTCGGTGAACGAGCCCAGGCCACGGCGCTCGAACAGCCGCGCTTGGTCGATCGAGAGGCGCTGGGAGTTGACGTCGGCGGTCGCAAACCAGTCGTGCCAGATCAGCGCCATCCGCTCGGTCGTCGGATGGTTCGTCCGCACCATCCGGTCCAGCCACCAGAGGACGTCGTGCCCGTAGGCGTCGTAGGGCGCGAGCGGCAGCCCGTCGCCGTCGACCGGCGGCGGACCGTGGAGGCGTTCGCGCCCCCGGGGCCGGGTCAGCGACCGGACGGCGCCGCGGAGGTTGAAACGGCGCGCGAGCTTGCGCGCCTCACCGGGCTTGGGGCCAAAACCGGCACGCCACAGCAGGCGGGTCGCCTCCCGCTCGCCGAACTTCCCGTGATAGACCGGCACTTCGGCCACTGGGGATGTATATCGGTGGCAGCGGCACGAAGCTGGAGCCTTGCGGACACCGCGAATCGACTGTCATCTAGACCACCCATACGGTGGTTTCGATGACACTCGGCGTGAACCGCGCCAACTCCTAGAGGATCGGGAGGAAGCGCTCGAGCTCCCAGGGCGTCACCTGGACTCGGTACTCCTCCCACTCCTCGCGCTTGATCTCGATGAAGCGCTTGAAGGTGTGCTCGCCGAGCACCCTCAGCACGAGCTCGGACTCCGCGGCGATCTCGATCGCCTCGCCGAGCGTCTCGGGCAGCTGCTCGATCCCCCGCTGCGAGCGCTCCTCGGGGGTCAGGTGGTAGAGGTTCTGCTCCATCGGTTCCGGGAGCTCGTAGCCGTGCTCGATGCCCTCGAGGCCCGCGTGGAGCATGCCGGCGAAGCAGAGGTAGGGATTGCACGCCGGATCGGGGCAGCGCAGCTCGGCGCGGGTCGCCTGCTCCTTGCCGGGGTGGTAGAGCGGCACCCGGATCAGCGCCGAGCGGTTGCGGCGTGACCAGGCGAGGTAGACCGGGGCCTCATAGCCCGGCACGAGCCGCTTGTAGGAGTTGACCCATTGCGCGAACAGGGGCGCGATCTCCCGCGCGTGGCGGAGCTGGCCGGCGATGAACGACTTCGCCGTCGGCGAGAGGTAGTACTGGTCGTCGGCGTCGTAGAAGGCGTTGCGCCCGTCGGCGTAGAGCGACTGGTGAACGTGCATCCCTGAGCCGTTCTCGTTGAAGAGCGGCTTCGGCATGAAGGTCGCGTGCCAGCCGTACTTCATCGCGTACTCCTTGACGACGATCCGGTACGTCATGCAGTCGTCGGACATCGCGAGCGCGTCCTTGTAGCGCATGTCGACCTCGTGCTGTGAGGGGCCGACCTCGTGGTGGGCGTACTCGACGTGGATGCCGAGCTGCTCGAGCGCGAGGATCGTCTCGCGGCGGACGTCGGAGCCGGCGTCGAGCGTGGTCAGGTCGAAGTAGCCGCCCTCGTCGAGGATCTCGGGGACCCCGCCCTCCGGTCGCGCGTCCTTGAAGTAGAAGTACTCGAGCTCGGGCCCGATGTTGTACGTGTCGAAGCCCATGTCGGCGGCGCGCTGGAGGGCGCGGCGCAGGATCCAGCGCGGGTCGCCCTCGTAGGGCTCGCCGCCCGGGACCTGCACGTCGGCGAACATCCGCGCGGTCGCGTTCTCGGCGGGCCGCCACGGCAGGATCGCGAAGCTCGAGGGGTCGGGCATCGCGATCATGTCCGACTCCTCGATCGGGTTGAAGCCGGTGATCGAGGAGCCGTCGAAACCCATCCCGCCCTCGAACGCGTCCTCGAGCTCCGAGGCGTTGATCGAGAACGACTTCAGCTGGCCGAGGACGTCGGTGAACCAGAGCCGGATGAAGCGCACGTCGCGCTCGCGGACGACCGCGATCACGTCCTCGGGGGTCTGCGGGCGCTCGATTTCGGCTGGCATCGGCGCGAAGCCTACCCCCGCGCGGGCACCGCGGCCCCTATCCACACGTCCAAATCGCCGGCTCGAACGTATGAACCTTCGCCGGAAAATTTCACCGGACTCTTAATTAAGGGCTGCGGAGATCATGTAGCCTGCTTACGTCAGGTAAGTAACTAGCTAAAAGTAAAGTAAAGGCGGGTTAACGGCTTCGTAAGTGGTAGCCCGAGGCCGACCGAGAGGACAACCGATGACCGTGAAGACAGATATCAGCCGGTTCCACATCCACGACGAGCTCACCGCCCCGGAGGGCAGCGTGAAGATCCTCAAGGGCGTCCAGGGCGCCGCCGGTGAGGTCTCGAAGTTCATCGGCGTCCTCGCCGGAGCCCCGGCGGCCCTGCGGTCGTACGCGCGGATGCGTCACGAGCTCCGCGCCGGCTCCCTCCCCCAGGCCACCCGCGAGCGGATCGCCCTCGCGATCGCCGAGCATCGCAGCGACCCCTACTCGGTCGCTCAGCACGCCCGCACCGCGCGCGCCGCGGGGCTGGGCCTCGACGAGATCTCGAGCGCCCGCAGCTTCAGCTCGAGCGACCCGAAGGAGGCCGCTCTGCTCGCTTTCCTCGAGGCGCTCGTCGCCACCGACGGCCGTCCCGCGCAGCACCTCGCCGAGGAGGCGCGGGAGGAGGGCTGGTCGGACGAGGAGCTGCTGGAGGCGGTCGCGCAGGTCGCGATGAACGAGTTCCAGAGCCTGGTCGCCAACGCGGCCGCGCTGCCGCAGGACCAGACGGACTCCGCGGTCCTCCCGAACGCGGCCTAACGGCCGCCGGCGGTCAGCCGCGCTTGGCGAGCTTGGCGACTCGGATGTCGCCGGCGCCGGTGGATTCGAAGTTGAGGGCCTCGGCGGTCGCCTGGGTCAGGTCCCACTTGGCGCCGTTTGCGTACGGGCCCCGATCGATCACCTTGGTGCGCACGTAGCGGCCCTTGTAGCGAAGCACGACCTTCGAGCCGCAGGGCAGCGTCTTGTGGGCGACGCCGAGCGTCTCGCGGTTGAGCGTCTGGCCGCAGGCCGTCTTGTTGCCGTAGAGGCCGGGTCCGTACCAGGTCGCGAACTGCGCCGGCATCGAGTTGACGATCGCCTCGGAGGTGGAGCGCCTGACGACACCGTCGGAGGCGAGGTTCGCGTCCGCCTGGAAGGCGCGGACGGCGCCTTCGGTCGAGTCGTCGAAGTCCTCGGCGAGGGTCGGGTTCCCATAGCTCTTGGCCTTGAGGATCCAGTTGAGCGTCTCGACGTCGGCGCCGCAGTCGCCGACCTCGAGCGTGCGCTTGCCGAACTCGGTCGCCGGGCACCCGCTGGGGGTCTCCTCCCGGGTCGAGCCCGGACCGGCTCCGGAGCCCGTGCCGGTGCCGCCGTTGCCGTCGATGCCGCCCGAGGAGGCCGACGCGTGGGCGCTGACGAGGCCGGCGACCATCGCGACGACGGCCATGACCACGGCCCACAGGGCGACGCGATCGGGCCGCTCGCTCAGGGTGGAGCGGCTGCGAGGCCGAGCGGTATTCGAGGTCTGCGCCATGCGGCGCGCGGGCTGGTCGTCCATCTCTTTCGATCGCTGACGGGGTTAGCTGACGGGCTCGCGCCGAAAGAGCTGGCGCTACGTGGCTGATGCCGACGATTCGCCCCGGACCGAAGTCACCTATCGGGTGGGTCCCCCGCTCCTCGCCGTATAGGGCGAGGATTGAGCGGGCCGGAGGCTAGCAGAGCCAGGCGGACGTGTGCGTTGTGTGAGCGGAGCGTTAAGGCGGATAGGCTGCGCCGATCATGGGCGCAGCCGTGGTCACCGGGGCGGGCAGGGGCCTGGGGCTGGAGATCGCCCGCGCGCTCGCCGCGCGGGGGCTCGCCGTCAACCTCACCGACGTCGACACCGACGCGGTCGAGGCCGCCGCGACGGCGATCGGCGGGTCCGCGTGGGGCACGCCGCTCGACGTCCGCGATGCCGAGGCATGCCGGGCCACGGCCGCCGCGGCGGCGGAGCGGGCCGGCGGGCTCGACGTCTGGGTCAACAACGCCGGCGTGCTGGTGACCGGACACGTGTGGGACCACGACGCCGAGTTGCGGCGGACGCTGTTCGAGGTCAACACGCTCGGCACGATCAACGGCTCGCTGGCGGCGCTGGAGCTGATGCGCCCGCAGCGTCGGGGACACCTGATCAACGTCGTCTCGCTCGCCGGGCTCGGAGCGCCGCCGGGTGAGGCTCTGTACGCGGCGACCAAGCATGGTGCGATGGCGTTCACGCTCGGGACGCTGGCCGACCTGCGCCGCGAGGGCGAGCGCGGGATCAGGGTCTCCGCCGTGTGCCCCGACGGGATCTGGACGCCGATGCTCCACGACAAGCTCTCCGATCCGGACGCGGCTCCGTCGTTTTCGGGCGTCCTGCTGCGGCCGGAGACGGTCGCCGCCGCGGTCGCCGGACTGCTCGACCGCCCCCGCGTGGTGCTCACGATCCCGCGCTGGCGCGGTGGAGTCGTGCGGCTCTTCGACGCCATGCCCGGACTCGCGACCCGCTTTTTGCCGATGTGGATGCGAGACGCCCAGCGCCGCCAGCGTCGCTGGAAGCAGCGGATCGACGCCGGTCAGGCACCGTAAGCCGCAGCCGACCGGCCGCCGGTGGCGGACGATAGTGTTCCGCCCGTAGGGGGTCTCGAGGAGGCTGTGGATCGATTCGCGACAAGTCGCGTCCGCTTACCGGCGCTGTGCGCCGGGCTCGTCGCCTTGGCGCTGATCGCCGCTGCGCCGGCCGACGCCTCGACCACGGCGTCGGGCGCCGCGAAGACGAAGCCGAGCGCGATCAAGAAGGCCAAGAAGAAGGCGGTCAAGAAGACCACCAAGGCCGTGCGCGCGGAGCTTCAGTCGAGCTCCGAGCCCGGGCTGGCGCAGCCCGCCGAGGGCCCGAAGATCAAGATCTCGAGCTGCAAGCAGCTCACCGCCGGCAAGCGCCTCAAGGGCTTCACGTGCTCGTGGTCGGCACAGGGCGAGCTCCCGGGGCTGGTGCCGTTCCGCTGCGCCGGCAAGGCAAAGCTGAAGGCGAACGGGCGCAAGATCAAGCGCCTCGACCCGTGCAACAACAACCTCGAAGCGCTGGCGCCGCTCCTGGAGACGCCGCACCCCGTGGCCTTCGGCTACTACGAGGACTGGGCGGTGCACCCGGATCTCTTCAACCGCCTCGCGGCCGGCGGCGCCAAGATCGCGCGGGTGAATCTGTCCTGGAGCGAGCTGCAGCCCAACCAGGGGACAGCGCCGGCAAACTGGGCCTGGGGCCCGAGCGATCGCAACTATCAGTCGTTGCTCGCGGCGGGCGTGCAGCCGGTGTGGACTCTCATCGACGCCCCCTGCTGGGCGGCCGACGGCGGCTGCGCCGGCGACATCAACCCGCCGGCCGACAACCGCCTCGCCGACTACGGCGCCGCGGCGGCCCAGGTCGCGCTCCGCTACCCGCAGTCGGCCGGGATCGAGATCTGGCTCGAGCCGAACGTCACTGACTTCTGGGGGGCCGCCCCCGAGCCGAATAAGTTCTCCGACCTGGTCAAGGCGACGAGCTCGGCCGTCCGCGCGACTGGCAGCCAGGTACCGCTGATCACCGGCGGGCTTGCGCCAGGCGAGGCGGACCCGAACAGGCTCGTCTACGGCGACTTCCTCGCCGAGGCGCTCCAGCACGGCGGAATCGAGACCGCGGACGCGATCGGCTTCGACGCGGTGACCTCCACCCCGTTCACCTCGCCCGACGACCCGACCGCGGGCTACCTGGGCCGGTTGCGCGTGCAGTTGCAGGACCTGAGGTCGAGGCTCGCGGCGGCCGGCCAGCAGCTGCCGATCGCGATCACCGAGCTTGCCTACAGCACCACCGGCGACAACGCCTACACCGAGGACCAACAGGCCGCCGCCCTCGATTCGAGCTACGGCATTCTGCGCCGGATCCCCAACGTCTCCCTCGCGATCGTCACCCGGCTGTTCGACAACGGCGACGGCTCCAAGGTCTCGGGCTTCGGCGTCCTGCGCCCCAACGGCTCGCCGAAGACGGCCTACTGCCGCCTGGCGGCGACGGTCGGCGCGCCCAAGCCCAACGGCTGCTGACACGGCCCATAGGATCGGGGCGTGATGGACGGCGCCCCGCCGAGCGCCTGGCGCGTCGCGCGAGCAATCCTCCCGATGCCGTTCGTAGCCGCCCTGATCGTCCCGGCGCTCATCGTCGCGGGCGGCGCCGAGGGCTGGGGCTGGTCCGGCGCCGGGCGCGTCGCAGGCGTCGCTATCGGGCTCGTCCTGATCGCCACCGGCCTGTCCGTCTTCGTCGCCACCGTCCGCCTCTTCGCCACCCGCGGCCTCGGGACGCTGGCGCCCTGGGACCCGCCCACCCGCCTCGTCATCGCCGGGCCCTATCGCTACCTGCGACACCCCATGATCAGCGGCGTCGCAACGGTCCTGGCGGGCGAGACGCTGCTGTTCGAGCGCACCGGCCTCGCGATCTGGCTCGCCGTGTTCGTGGCCGTCAACGCCGTGTATCTGCCCCTGGTCGAGGAACCGCAGCTCGTGCGGCGCTTCGGCGCCGACTACGAGCGGTACATGCGCCACGTGCGCCGGTGGGTGCCGCGCCTGCGGCCATGGGATCCCGGAACGTAGAAGAGGCCCCTTTCGGGGCCCCTTCGTTAGCTGGCCTGTAAGCCGGATCCTGTCGTGTACAGCCATCCATCTCGCCGGTCCTAGGAACCGGCGGGGCTTTCGCCCTGCGGCCCACCTGGATCTCGCCGGGCCGGGTCAACGATCCTGCTTGGCCTTGCACCGGGCGGGGTTTGCCTGGCCGCCGCGTCACCGCGGCGCCGGTGCGCTCTTACCGCACCATTTCAACCTTGCCTGTGCGCGTCTTAGCTATTGACGCGCCATCGGCGGTGTCATTTCTGTTGCACTGTCCCGCGGGTTTCCCCGGGTGGGTGTTACCCACCGCCCTTGCCCTTTGGTGTCCGGACTTTCCTCGAGAGTTCACCTCCCGCGACTGTTCAGCCAGCGCTACGGATCTTAAAGGCGGGCGGCCTACGAGAGCGCAGATCCGCAGCTCGCGCATCCCGACGTGCGCTCCATCCGCCGCCGGCAGACCGGGCAGGCCGCGGCGCCGGAGAGGGTGAGCTCGTCCCAGGTGCCGACGATCAGGTCCTCGAGCGACAGCGACCCGGTGCGCGGCTCGAACAGCCGTCGGGCCCGTCCCTCCGTCGCCACCCGCTCCCGGGGCAGCGCGCGTTCGCTGATCGCCGTCGCGCTCATCAGACCTTCCTGAACACCCCGACGACACGGCCGAGCACCTGCGCGTTCGCGCTGCGGATCGGCTCGTAGGCCTCGTTCGCGGGCTCGAGACGCACGCGATCCTTCTCCTTGTAGAAGCTCTTCACGGTCGCCTCGTCGTCGATCAGCGCGACCACGATCTCGCCGTCGTCGACCACCTGGGCCGGGCGCACGACCACGAAGTCGTTTTCGAGGATCCCGGCGCCGATCATCGAATCGCCCTTGACCCTGAGGATGTAGTCACCCGTCTCGCCTCCGATCACGTCCGGGACCTCCAGGTACTCCTCGATGTTCTCCTCGGCGAGGATCGGCTCGCCGGCGGCGACCTGACCGACCAGCGGGAGGCCGGTCTGCTCAATCGCCTTCTTCGCCTTGCCGACCAGGACCTCGATCGCTCGCGGCTTGGTCGGATCGCGGCGCAGGAGCCCGATCTTCTCGAGGTTGGCGAGATGGGCGTGCACGGTCGAGGAGGAATGCAGGCCGACGGCCTTCCCGATCTCGCGCACGGTCGGCGGATATCCGTACTTCGCGGCGTACTTGCCGATGAAGTCGAAAATCTCCTTCTGACGCTTGGTCAGGTCCACGGCTCAGCTGGCTCCTTCGATCGTTGGACAGAACATATGTTCGTAATAGTAGACCCCCCTTCGGACGGATGCAAGGAGTCGCCGCCGGCCGGGTCGCTCGCGCGCATCCGTCTAGAATCGCGTCTCCCTCAAGCGGCTGTGGCGGAACTGGTAGACGCGCAAGGTTGAGGGCCTTGTGGCCCTCACGGGCCGTGGAGGTTCGACTCCTCTCAGCCGCATTCCGGGCCTCGAGCCGTCGTTTCTTGGGGCTCTAAGGCAACGGCGCGCCGGCGAGGGCGATCGCTCCGCCGGCGACTCCGCCTCCGAGCAGCGTCCACACGACCCCCAGCCTCCCGGCGAGCAGGGCGATCGCGCCGGCGCCGAGCACGACCCACTGGCGATGTGCGCCGGTGGCCGCGAACCCGATAGAGCCGATGCGCGTCCACTCCCGGGCGACCGTGCCGAGCGACGGCCGGACGGCCGCTGGAGGAGACGAGGCTTGGCTCAAGAAAACGCATCAAACCAGATTGTTGTAATGTCGGCGACGTGGTCGCCACGTCGCGACACGCCTCGACCGCGCCGCCGCGGGTCCTGCAGCTGGCGGGGCACCCGCTGCGCTGGCGGTTGCTGACCGAGCTGGCCCACAGCGATCGCCGCGTGGGCGAGCTCTGCCAGCTTGCGGAGCAGCGCCAGAGCCTCGTCTCCTACCACCTGCGCCAGCTGCGCGAGGGCGGCCTCGTTTCGATGCGCCGCAGCGACGACGACGGCCGCGACGCCTACTACACCCTCGACTTGGCCCGCTGCGGCGAGCTCCTGTCGAGGGCCGGCACGACGCTGCATCCCGGCCTGATGCGAGTGCCGGCGCCCGCCGCCCGGCGTCAGCGCCGCCCCGAGCTCGCGCGGGTGCTGTTCCTCTGCACCGGCAACAGCGCGCGCTCACAGATCGCCGAGGCATTCGCCGTCGAGCTCTCGGAGGGCGCGATCAGCGCCGTCAGCGCCGGCAGCAACCCCAAGCCTCTGCACCCGAACGCGGTGCGGGTGATGCGCGAGCGTGGCATCGATCTGTCCGGGCGTCGTTCCAAGCACCTGGATGAGTTCGCCGATGAACGCTTCGACTACGTGATCAGCCTCTGCGACCGGGTGCGCGAGGTCTGTCCTGAGTTCCCGGGTGAGCCGGCCACGATCCACTGGAGCATCCCCGACCCGGGCCGCGGCTCGGAAGCGACGAGGAGACGCTGCCCGTGTTCGCGGCTGTCGCCGACGAACTCTCGGCCCGCATCACTTTCCTGATCGCGGCGATCGAGACCACCAACAGGAGGTGACCTGACGTGACAGACGAGCTCGTAAATGTCCGCTACATGGTCGACGACGTCGAGGAGGCGGTCGACTTCTACACAACCCATTTCGGCTTCGAGGTGCGCTCGAGCTTCGCGCCGGCGTTCGCCGACGTCGTGCGCGGCAACCTGCGGCTGCTGCTCAGTGGCCCGACGAGCTCGGCCGGGCGGCCGATGCCCGACGGCCGCAGGCCCGAGCCCGGAGGATGGAACCGCATCCACTTCATCGTCGACGACATCGAGTCTGAGGTCGAGCGGCTGCGAGGCGCCGGTCTGACGTTCCGCAACGAGATCATCAGCGGGCCGGGCGGCCAACAGATCCTGCTCGACGACCCGGCCGGCAACCCAATCGAGCTCTTCCAGCCGGCGGGCGTTTGAAGAACCACGGGCCTCGTGGTTCGACTCCTCTCAGCCGCATAACATCGCCCTCGATGAGGCTGGGCGTGAGCGCGGCGGTCGTCGACGGTTCGCTGGTCGAGGGCGACGTGCGGATCGAGGACGGAACCGTGGCCGGGGTCGGCGTGTCGCCCGCGGGCGACCGCGGCATCGCGGCCCCCGGGTTCGTCGACCTCCACATCAACGGCGTCGCCGGGGTCGACTTCCTGACCGCCGACGCGGACGGCTACCGGGACGCGGCCGAGGCGCTGGCGCGTACCGGGGTCGTCGCCTTTCAGCCCACCTTCGTCTCGGCGCCGCTCGAGTCCTACCCGCCGGCTCTCGAGAAGGCCGGCGAGGCGCAGGCGCAACTCGCTGCCGCGGCGCTTCCAAACGTGGTCGGCGTGCACCTCGAGGGGCCGTTCCTGTCGCCCGAGTGGCCCGGGGCGCACGACCCGGCGTACCTGCTCGCGCCCGATCCTGAGGCGGCGGAGCGACTGCTCGCCGCCGGGCCGGTGAGCATGGTCACCCTGGCCCCCGAGCTGCCGGGCGGCCTTGAGCTCCTCGACCGATTCGTGGCCGCCGGCGTCGTCGTCTCGCTCGGCCACTCCGACGCCGACGCGCCCACCGCCCACGCCGCCTTCGACCGCGGCGCCCGGGCGATCACCCACATCTACAACGCCCAGCGCCGCTGGCGCCCGCGCGATCCCGGGCTTGCGGGGGCCGCGCTGGTGCGCCCGGACGCGTTCGTCGAGGTGATCGCCGACGGTGTCCACCTCGCGCCCGAGGCGGCCTACGCGACCTTCCTGGCCACCGGCGGGCGCTGCTGTCTGATCACCGACGCCGTGGAGGCGGCGATGGTCGGGCCTGGCAGCTACGCCGTCGGCGGCCGCGCGGTCGAGGTGGCCGACGGCGCCGTCCGGCTGGCCGACGGCACGCTCGCGGGCAGCGTGCTGACGATGGACCAGGCGGTCCGCAACCTGGTCGCGAGCGGCGCGCCGCCCGCGCAGGCGTTGGCCGCAGCGGCCGCGGCCCCGGCGCGCCTGCTCGGCCGGCCCGATCTGGGCACGATCGCTCCCGGCGCCCCGGCGCACATCGTCGTCCTCGACGAGGAGTTGCGGGTGCAGCGGACGCTCGTCGGCGGCGCCGAGGCCTTCGCGGCCCATTCTTGAAATGGCGACGACCTCGACATCTCGACCCGCGCCGCGATGGCCGCTGCGGCTCAAGGCTGGCGAGATCGGCCTGCTGCAGTGAGCGACGCGCGGGCCGCCGTCCGGCTCGACGCGGGCGAGCTGACCCTGGATCCGCTCGAGGTCGGCGACGCAGACGAGCTGGCGCCACTGCTCGACGACCCGGCGCTGCACGAGTTCACCGGCGGCCGGCCGCTCTCGAGGCCGGAGCTCGAAGCGCGCTACCGCCGCCTGGTCCGCGGCGCGCCCGAGGGAAGCGGAGCGACCTGGCTCAACTGGACGATCCGCCGCCGCGCCGACGGCCGCGCGGTCGGCACCGCCCAGGCGACCGTCACCGGCGACGACGCCGCGCTCGCCTGGGTCGTCGCCCGCGAATGGCAGGGACACGGCTACGCGAGCGCCGCGGCTCGGGCGCTGGTCGAGTGGGCTCAGGGCATCGGGCTGACGCCGGCCGCGAACATCGCCCCCGGCCACGCGGCCTCGGAGCGGGTCGCCGCGCGCGCCGGGTTGGTCCCAACCGACGACCGGGCGGCCGGCGAGCGCGTCTGGCGCGAGCCGAATCGCTGACGAGGTGAAAGGCTGCGCGGATGGAGGGCGAAGCAACGCGCGCCGCGCGCAGGACGGCGCTCTCGGTCGCCGCGCTCGGAATCGTCTTCGGCGACATCGGCACCAGTCCGATCTACACGATCCAGACGGCGTTCGACCCGAGTGATCCGCATCCCATCGAGGCGTCGCTGGACAGCGTCTACGGCATCGTCTCCCTGATCTTCTGGTCGGTGACGCTGATCGTCACCGTCAAGTACGTCGGGCTGGTCATGAAGGCCGACAACCAGGGCGAGGGCGGGATCATGGCGTTGATCTCGCAGATCCGCCAACTCGGAAAGGTCATCCCGGCGCGGCGAAAGTTCCTGCTCGCCGGCCTCGGGGTGTTCGGCGCTGCCCTGTTCTTCGGCGACAGCATGATCACCCCGGCGATCTCGGTGCTCTCGGCGGTCGAGGGCACGGAGACGATCTCGTCCTCGATGGAGCCCCTCGTGATCCCGATCACCCTGGTGATCATCGTGGCGCTGTTCATGGTCCAGCGGCATGGCACCGGTCCGCTCGGCCGCCTGTTCGGCCCGATCATGTTGGTCTGGTTCGCGACGATCGCCGTGCTCGGGATTCGCGGCATCACGATGCATCCCGAGGTCCTCGAGGCCCTCTCGCCGACCTACGCCATCGACTTCCTCTTCGGCAGCGGGTCGACCGGGTTCTTCGCGCTGGCCTCCGTGGTCCTGGCGATCACCGGCGCGGAGGCGCTCTACGCCGACATGGGTCACTTCGGGCGGCCGGCGATCGCCCGCGCCTGGCTGCTGCTCGTGTTCCCGGCGTGCATCCTGAGCTACCTCGGACAGGGGGCGCTGATCCTCGACGACCCGGGTGCGATCAGCGCGCCCTTCTTCCAGCTGATGCCACATGCCGGGCTCGTCCCGCTGGTGCTCCTGGCGACGGCGGCCACGGTGATCGCGTCCCAGGCCGTGATCTCGGGCGCCTTCTCGCTCGCCCACCAGGCCTCCGAGCTCGGCTACCTCCCGCGACTGCGCGTGATCCACACCTCCGAGCGCCACTACGGACAGATCTACGTGCCGGTGATCAACATGCTCCTGCTGGTCGCGGTCGTGGCGCTGGTCGTGACCTTCCAGAGCTCCGCCAAGCTCGCCTTCACCTACGGGATGGCGGTCACCGGCACGATCGTGATCACGACGGTCCTGTTCTTCGTCATCGTGCGTCGCGGCTGGCAGCGGCCGCTCTGGCTCGTGCTCGGCGGCGCGGCGGTCTTCCTCACCCTGGAGCTCGCCATCCTGGGGGCGAACCTCACCAAGCTCACCCACGGGGGCTGGGTCCCGCTCGTCATCGGGCTGATCCTGTTCGTGGTCATGACGACCTGGTACCGCGGGCGCCAGATGGTCGAGGCGGAGCGATTCGAGGTCGAGGGCCCGCTGCAGGCGTTTGTCGACGGCCTCAGAGAGCTCGATCCGCCCGTGCAGAGATCACCCGGGACCGGCGTGTTCATGAATCGCGGCAAGGAGACCGCGCCGCTGTCGATGCGGGCCTGCGTCGACCACCTGCACGCGCTGCAGGAGCACGCCGTCATCCTCTCGCTCGAGACGCTTCCCACGCCGCGGATCAGGGATGCGGACCGGCTCGACATCGACGAGCTGGCCTACGGGGACGACGGGATCACGTTCGTCCGCGCCAAGCACGGCTACGCCGAGCACTTCGACGTGCCCGGGCTGGTCCGCCAGATCGAGGAGATCGGGGTCGAGTCGCCGATCGACGCGACCGACACCTCGTTTTATCTGTCCAGGGTCGAGCTGCGACCCGGCGACCGTCCGGGGATGAGCCGCTGGCGCAAGCACCTGTACCTCGCAACGTCGGTGATCGCAGCCGAGCCCGCCGACTACTTCGGGCTGCCGCGCGAGCGCACGATCACGTTGGGCGCCGAGATCGAGTTCTAGCCGCTCAGCGACGCGTCCGACTTCGGGTCGATCAGGATCTTCGCGTGGGCCTCCGGGTCGCCCAGCGCGTCGAAGGCGGCCTCCACACCGGCCAATCCGACCTCGCCCGTGACCAGTGGCGCCGGGTCCACCTTGCCCTCGGCGAGCAGGTGGAGCGTGTCGCGGAACTCGGGCGGCGTGTAGCCGAGCACGAACCGCAGGTCGATCTCCTTGTTGATCGCCATCGCGGGCCGGATGCGGTCGAGCCCCATGCAGACGCCAACCACGACCACGCGCGAGAACAGCGGCGCGCCGGTGACGATCTGGTCGATCACCCCCGGCACTCCGACGCACTCGAACACCACCGGAGCCTTCGGCCCCGCCCCCAGCCGTTCGGCCGTGCGCCAGACGTGGTGCCACGGAACCGGCGCTCGGGTCAGCTTCTCCATCGTCCCCACCGCGAGCTCGAGCGCCTCGGGCGCGGACTTGAGGTGTCCGGCGTCGCCCGCCGCCGCGTACGGCGAATCCGCCGCCGGGTCGACGACCGCATCCGCGCCGCAGGCCGTCGCAAGCGCTCGGCGACCGCCCGAGAGGTCGCTCGCGATCACGGTCCGCACGCCGCGGGCCTTCAGCATGCAGATCACCGCGAGCCCGATCGGCCCGCAGCCGATGACGATCGCGACGTCGCGCTTCTTCACCTCGCCTCGCCGGACGGCGTGCAGAGCGACGGCCATCGGCTCCGTCAGCGCCGCAAGCTCAGGGGCGAGCCCGTTCGGAACCGGCAGCATCAGCGACTCCTCCACGACGGTTCGTTCGGCGTACGCCCCAGGTGCTGCCGCCGAGAGGCCGACCCCGTGCACCTCGCCGGCGTGGCGGCGCAGCGGCAGGGCCACCACATGCGTGCCGGTCGGCAGCTTGCGCCGGCATCCAGGCCCGTAATCGCCGATCTCGCCGCAGAACTCGTGCCCGAAGACGACCTGCTGGTCGGAGCGCATGAACCCGTCGTAGCCGGCCTCGACCATGAGATCGGCGAGCTCGTCGCAGTGATGGCGCGCGTGGAGGTCCGAGCCGCAGATGCCGCAGCGCAGGACCTCGATCGCGACCTGGCCCTTCGCGGGCTCGGGGTCCGGGAGGTCGACGACCTCAAGCTCCGAACGTTCGCATCCGACCGCCCTCACCGCGGCGAGCTCACCGGCTGATCAAGCGGTTCGCGGCTCGCGCTCGAGCACGAGCGTCCCGATCTGACGGGCCCGCAGCGCGGCGTCGACGTCGCCCTCGCCGGCGGAGACGATCGAGCCCTTCATCAGGATGTGCCAGCGGCGGGCGAAGTTCCTCGGGTCGACGATCCTCGCGTCGGTCGCGAGCTGGGCGAGGAATTCACGGATCCCGGCCAGGTAGCCGACGCACGCGGCACGGACCGGGTCGTCGGTATCGGGGTGTTCGATCATCACGTTGATGAACGCGCACCCCTCGAAGTCGTCGCGCCGGAACCAGCCGTCGAAGACCTCGAAGATCGCGAGCAGGCGCCCGTCGGGATCGTCGGCGCGCCGCTCGACCTCGGCCTGCAACCAGCCGCGCGTCCACAGCTGCTCACGCCGGTCGAGCACCGCGAGCACCAGCTCCTGCTTCGAGCGAAAGCGCCGGTAGAGCGTCTGCCGCGCCACGCCGGAGGTGGCGATGATCTCGTCGATGCCGACGATGTTCACGCCGCGGGTGCAGAAGAGCTCGTAAGCGGCATCGAGGATCCGCTCACCGGCGTCTGAGGCACCAGCTGGGCGCGGCTCAGCAAGGGTCTGAGTCGGCTCCATCACTGGGCTCACAGTAGCCGATCCCCGGGTCTGTGTCGGGGTTTTTGGGGCGCGCCGCCCCCGAGGGCTCAGCCGACCCCGAGCTGATCCGCCGCCATCTTCGTCCCCTCGACCCGGTTGGCGATCTTCTGCCAGGCGACCTCGCGAGCGAAGTCCGGGGAGCCGTGGTTGGGCTTCTCGTCGATCGAGAACGGCGAGAAGCCGCAGTCATCGGTAGAGCCGAGGCTCTCCTTGGGGATGAAGTCCGCCGCCCGGACGAGCGCGTCGCGGACCTCCTCGGCGCTCTCCACCCGCGGGTTCTGCGGGTTGATGACGCCGATGTAGGTCATCTGTGAGACGCCGTCGGCGTCGTCGCGCCGATGCTTGCCGATCGACTCGTAGACCGGGTCCTTGTCCCGCTCGGAGGAGAGCTGGATCAGGAAGTAGCCGGCGTTGATCTTGAACATCTCGGGCAACAGGTTGTTGTACGGGACGTCGGCGGAGTGAACCGAGTCGCGGTCGCCTCCCGGGCAGGTGTGGATGCCGATGTTGACCCGCTCCTCGGGCGTGAAGCGCTCCATCACCCGGTTGTTGAGCTCGATGAAGTGCGGCAGGAGCCCGGCCCCGGTCCAGGGATTCTTGGGGTCGTTGCGGGTCGCCAGCCGGCCCTCGGTGAAGTCGACCGAGACGCGCTCGGCGCCGGCGTCGAATGCCTGGCGGATGTCCTTCTCGCACTCGTTGACGACGTCGTTTTCGAAGTCCTCCTGCGAGTAGCCGTCGACCTCGTCGGAGAGCGGGTACAGCAGGGCGATCATCGAGGGGGCGATGACCGCCTGCTTCATCGGCTTGCTCGCGTACTGGATCGACTTCTTCAGCGTGTCCGCGGCGTACGTCTTGTACTTGAACGGGCCGCCGGTTACGCGCGGCAGCTGACGGCCGTGGCCATCGGCGAAGATCGCGAAGAACTGCCCGTCCGGCGCCAGGTTGTCGGCGAGTCCGGTGCCGGCGAGCGTGTCGGTGATCGGGTAGGTGGCAAAGCTCGACCAGCGCTGCTCGCCGTCGGAGACGATCGGCAGCCCCGTCTGCTCGAGATGGGAGATCGAGTCCTTGACCGCCTCGTCCTGCTCGGCCTCGAGCGCCTCCTTGTCGATCTCGCCCGCGTCGTACTTCGCGTACGCATCCTGGAGCTTGCTCGGTCGCGGCAGCGAACCGACGGGCTCCGTCGGGATCCCTGTGTCGGTCCTCGGGTCGTACGCCATTCTCTCCTCCGATCTCGGCCTGTGACTGACCGGTCTGTCTCGGAGGCTGACCCTATCGCAAAGCTGTTAGCGTGCCGCGCCGTGACCGATCGTTCTGTCTCAGCTGCGAGACAAGCGGTCGAGGGCGCACCCCGGTCGCGCACCAGCCCCCTCCACGCGACCCTCACCCACGCCGGCGCGCACATGGTCGAGCGATGCGGGACGCTGATCGCGACCGACTTCGGCTCCGCCGCGACCGAGGCCGCGCTCTGCCAGCGCTCGGTCGGGATCGCCGATCGCTCCGACCTCGTCAAGCTGGAGCTCAGCGACCGGCCCGACCGGCTGCTGGCGCTGATCGAGGGCTATGCGGGCGGCCGCCGCGCAGGCCCCCGAGGTGAGCGCCCGCTGGCTGCTGATCGACGCCGACCGCGCCCTCGTCCTCTGCGACCCGTGCCAGGCCTCTCGGGTGCTGCGCGTGCTCGAAATCGCCTGCCAGCGCGGCCCGACCACGATTCGCGATCGCTCCGGCGAGCTCGCGGCCCTCGCGGTGGTCGGGCCCCGTGCCCCGCAGCTCCTCGCCGCCGTCAGCGAGCTCACCGAGGAGCAGCTCGCCACGGCCGAGAGCTTCGTCGACCTCCCGGTGGCCGGCGAGCCGGTCCTGCTGATGCGGGCGGGCCGCTCGCACTACCTCGCCGTTCTCCCAGCCGAACGGGCGGCGCCGGTCTGGCGCTCGCTCGACGCGGCCGGTCGCGTGCTCGGCGTCGGATGGGTGGGTCACGAGGCGATCGAGCACCTGGCGATCAACGCCAGCACCGCCGCCCGACAAGCGCGATGAATCCCGGCCGCGCGGCCGGTCTTCAGCGCGTAGGTTCATGACGTCACTCGGTCGCCGCGATGCGACGCGAAAGGAGAACCGCATGGGACAGCCGGTCGTTCACTTCGAGATCATCGGTCAGGACGGAGGCAAGCTGCAGGAGTACTACGGCGAGCTCTTCGGTTGGGAGTTCGACGCCGACAACCCGATGAACTACGGGGTGGTCACGCGTGAGGGCAACACCAACGCCGAGGGCGCGGGAATCGGTGGCGGCGTCGCCGCCGGCCCCGACGGCTACGAGGGCCACGTGACCTTCTACATCGAGGTCCCCGATGTCGAGGCGGCGCTGACGAAGGCCGAGGGCCTCGGTGGCACCAGGGTGATGGGGCCGGAGACGATCATGGAGTCGATCGAGCTCGGCATGTTCACGGATCCTGAGGGTCACCTGGTCGGGGTCGTCAAGAGCGCCTGAGGCCTGCCGGAGCGGGCGGGCGGCTAGCGTCCGCCCGCATCCGTTGGCCTCGACTCAGCGCGGCGGGCCCGACTCGCCTGTGGACGGTCGTCAGCTGGCTGCTCGTCGGCGGCTGGGCGCTCTGGACCGCGATCCGCCTACTCGGCCTCGAAGCGGGCTTCCCGCTGGTGGCCGTGATGGCGTTCACGCCGTACGTCGCGCTGACCGCGTTCATCCCGCTCGCGCTCGCGCTCGCCGTGCGCAACTGGGTGGCGGCGCTCGTCGCGGCGCTCGTCGTCGTGCTCCTCGCGGGGGCCGTCCTCCCGCGCGCGTTCGGCGGTCCGACGGAGGCGCAGGGCGACCCAGGGCCGGTGCTCCGCGTCCTGGCCGCCAACATGAAGCTCGGCAAGGGCGATCCCGAGGCGCTCGTCGCCCTCGTTCGCGAGCACGACGTCGACGTGCTGAGCGTCGAGGAACTGACGGCGAAGCTGGCCCGGAAGCTCGACGAGGCCGGCCTGCGCACCCTGCTGCCACACCGCCAGCTCGCCACCGGCGACAGCTCCCGCGGCTCGGGCCTCTACAGCCGCTATGAGCTCGCGCGGCCTTCGGCCACCACGCCGGAGGGCGGCTTTCCGCTGATCACAGCGCAGCCGCTGATCGCGGGCGCCGCGATGGTCGAGGCCGGTGGCGTGCACACGATCCCGCCGACGGTCTCGACGGCCGCCTGGACCAGCGACCTGCGCGGCCTGCCCGCGGCGGGCGCCGGACCGGTGCGGATCCTGCTCGGCGACTTCAACGCGACGCTCGACCAGAGCGAGTTCCGCGACCTGGTCGGACGCGGTTACGCCGACGCTGCCGACACCCTCGGTGACGGGCTCGAGCCGACCTGGCCCGACCACCGCCGGTTCCCGCCGCTGGTGACGATCGATCACGTGCTCGCCGACCGGCGGATCGGGATCCGCGACTACGCCGTCGACGAGCTCCCGGGCAGCGATCACCGCGCCGTCTACGCCGAACTGTCGCTACCGGCTCAGTAGCGGGGATCGCGGTCGACGACCACGGCGTCCCGCCGGCGTCGTGCGATGGAGAAGGCGTAGATGGCACCGACGACGAAGGCGACCACGCCCACGATCATCAGGATCAGGCCCACGGTCTCGAGGTTGACCGCGTCCCACGTGTCATTGATCGCGTAGCGAAGGATCGCGCCGACGGCGACGAGGAAGAGTCCCGTTCCCATAGTCATCGAGGCTGCGTATACCCCGTATGACGGCGTCGTACCAGGATCGATCGGCTCAGCCCGCGTCGATCCCGGTGATCCAGACGGCGTTGAGGAGCGGGGCGAGCTGGCGCGGGGGGATCTCGCGCACCGACCGCTCGATGCCGAGCCCGTCGCGACCGGGCCCAGGGACGGTCGCGAGCAGCGGATCGCGGCGCGCAGCCTCGAGCTGCGAGGGGCCAAGCGCCGCCACCCGCGCCGAGCCGTCGCGCAGCATCGCCAGCCGGTCCGCCGGGTTCGGCACCGCGAGCAGCTCGAGCTGGTCGACGCCCGGGCCGAGCCCACGCTCGGCTCCCCACCACTCTGTGTTGCGGGCCAGCAGGAGGCGGTCGGGGCTGCGCTCGCGAAGTTCGAACGGGCCCGTGCCGCTGTCGGGGAACCGGCCCGGATCCAGCCGCCCGCCGCCGGCCTGCGCGATCGCCTCCGGGGAGACGATGCCGAGGCGCGGCGAGGCGAGCGCACGATCGAAGTGCGGGTCGGGGCTCGGCAGGATGAAGCGGACCAGGTCGGGGCGCGGTGCGTCGACGAGCAGCCGGCCGAGGACGCGGCGCCCGGCCGGAGTCGAGAGCCAACGGTCCGTATTGGCGAGGACGGCCGAGGCGTTGAAGCGCGCGCCGTCCTGGAAGCGCACGCCCGGGCGCAGCCGCAGCCGCCAGACGGTGGAATCCGCCGAAGGCCGCGCCGACAGCGCC
Source organism: uncultured Solirubrobacterales bacterium (assembly GCA_963742205.1). Taxonomy (GTDB): domain Bacteria; phylum Actinomycetota; class Thermoleophilia; order Solirubrobacterales; family 70-9; genus WHSW01. Next base: position 191,504 of record CAVUKZ010000002.1, read on the forward strand.
AGCCCCGGGACACCGCGGGCCTCATCGAACGGCCCGTCGAGCCGTTCGATCAGCGGCTCGTGCAGTTGCCGGGCGGCGAGCAGGTCGGACTTGGTGCGCGCGTAGAGCGGATCAAGCGTCGCCGGCCGGCGGTCGAGCGCCCAGGTCAGGGACGCGGAGCCGCCCGGCACGCTGGCGGCGCCGACCGCCGCGGTGTCCGTGTCATCTCCCCCGCATCCCGCAAGCCCCGGCGCCGCCAGCGCTGCGGCGGCGACGATCGCGAGGAGCGGGCGAGGCGTCAGATCTTCAGCAGGACGATGGTGTTGAGCACGAACAGGACGGAGAAGAAGATCGTCCAGCGGTCGAGGTTGCGCTCCACCAGCGAGCCGCCCACGCCGGAGCCACCCGCGGCGCCGATGCCGAATGCCCCCGAGAGCCCGGCGTCCTTCCCCGAGTGCAGGAGCACAAGGAAGATCAGGACGATCGAGATCACGACCTGGACGACTTGAAGAACGGCCTCCATCGCGCGCGAAGTTTAGACACGCCGCTCGCGTACGGCATCGATCCGCTTCAGAACCACGATCGCGTCGCGCCGCAGCTCGGCGTCGAGGCGCTTCCAGTCGGCGGGCGAGAGCTTGCCCTGCTCGCGGTCGAGCTCGGCGTCGCGGATCTGGCGATACAGCGCCTCCTTGCGCGCCTCGAGGTCGGCGAGCACCGGGTCCTCGTCCGCGTCCGACGACTGGGCGTCGGCCGAGCGGCGCAGCGGCATGGTCACAAACCAGGCCAGCGCCAGGAGCAGGATGACTCCGATGACGTATTCCACCGGGCGGAAGGCTAGGGACGCGAGGGGCCGGGACCGCTAGATCTCAGCCCGACCCAGCTCGCGCGCCAGCCGCGCGGCGTAGACGTCGGAGACCGGGCGGCGGCGCGCCTCGGGCGCCGGCCAGATCGCGATCAGCCCGCCGGCGACCGCGATCGCGCCGCCGATCCAGATCCAGATCACGAACGGGTTGAGGTTGACCCGGAAGTCGATCGGCACCGGCCTGGCGACGTACAGCGCGGCGATGTTGCGGATCACCTGGCCCTGGCGGTCGGAGTAGGTCTGCATCGCCTGGAGCTGGGCCGGTGTCGGCCCTCCTGGCCCGATGTCGTCGGGCAGCGTCGCCGCAAGCCGCTTGTCGACCGCGGCGATCACCGGGTTGAGCCGGGTCAGGTCAGGGCGCATGGCGGTCCAGATGTCGCCGGCGGCGGTCGTTCGGCGCCCGACCTCGCTCGTCGCCTCGCCCTCGAAGAAGCCGGCGATCGTGGCATCGCCCGTGTTGCTCGAGTAGTAGTCGCGCGCCGGGAGCAGGGTGGTGACCTGCTTGCCGTCGCGCGTGATGTCGAGCACCGCGCCGAAGACGAGCTTCTGCTCCTTCGGATCGATGCTCTGGGTCGGGCGCACGTAGGTGACCGTGTAGTCGCCCACCTGCGCGCTCTTGCCGGGCATCAGGCGCAGGTCCTCGCTCGTCTGGAAGCTGGAGGAGGCGGCGACGGCGATCAGCAGCAGGGCGAAGCCCGCGTGGACGATGTAGCCGCCGTAACGGCGCCGGTTGCGGGCCACGACGCGACCGAGCGCGCCAAGGAAGCCTCCGCCGCTGAGCGCCCGCTGGGCGGCGGCGCCGCGGTAGAACTCGGCGACGAGCGCCGCGAGCGCGAAGAACGCGAACGCGAACAGCGCCAACGCCAGCGGATGGTCGAGGGCGTCGGTAAGGACGGCCACGGCGATCGTCGCCACCACCGCCACGGCGAGCGGCGTCCGCACCATCTTCCACAGGGACCCCGCGCTCACCCGCCGCCATGCGAGCAGCGGGCCGATCCCGGTGAACAGCACCAGCAGGATCGCCAGCGGCGCCGTGTAGCGGTCGAACCAAGGCGACCCCAGCGACGACTTCTCGCCCGTGATCGCCTCCGAGATCAGGGGGAAGAACGTGCCCCAGAAGATCACCACGCACAGCCCGACCAGGAGCAGGTTGTTGACCAGGAAGACCGATTCACGCGATGCGAGCGACTCGATCCGCCGCTCCGAGCGCAGCAGATCCAGACGCGAGACGATCAGCGCCGCCGACCCCACGATCACGACCGCGATCAGGACCAGGAGCGGCGTGCCGACTGTGGACGCCCCGAACGCGTGGATCGACTCCAGGATCCCCGAGCGCACCAGGAACGTGCCGAGCAGCGCGAGCGAGAACGTGGCGACGATCAGCGACACGTTCCACACCCGCAGCATCCCCCGCTTCTCCTGGACCATCGCGGAGTGCAGGAAGGCGGTGCCGATCAGCCACGGCATCAGCGACGCGTTCTCGACCGCGTCCCATCCCCAGTAGCCGCCCCAGCCGAGCTCCGAGTACGACCAGCGCGTGCCCAGCAGGATCCCGACGCCGAGGAAGATCCAGGCGACGAGCGCGAACCGGCGCGTTGTCCGCATCCAGCTCGCGTCGAGCCGGCGCGTGATCAGCGCCCCGATCGCGAACGCGAACGGGATCGACCACAGCACGTACCCCGAGTAGAGCATCGGCGGGTGGATCGCCATCGCCGGATGGCGCAGCAGCGGGTTGAGCCCGATGCCCTCCGCCGGCGCCGGGTCGAGGCGATCGAAGGGGTTGGCGCCGAACAGCATCAGCACGGTGAAGAAGAGCCCGAGCCCGGCCAGCACCGCGGTCGCCCACGGGACGACCTCTCGGTGGCGATGGCGGGTCAGATACAGGACGCCGCTGGAGGCGATCGAGAGCACCCAGGCCCAGAGCAGCAGCGAGCCGCCCTGGCTCGACCACATCGCCGTGAGCTTGTAGCCGAGCGGGGTCGTGGTCGAGGAGTGGTCGGCGACGAGCGCGACCGAGAAGTCAGAGCGGAGGAAGGCCGCCTCGAGCACGATCACGGAGACGGTCAGCAGCGCGCACAGCGCGTACACGGCGCGCCGCGAGGAGTCGACCAGGCGCCGGTCGTTGCGCCGCGCGCCGATGATCGCCGCGACCACCGCGTACGCGCACGCGAACGGCGCGGCGATGAGGCAGGCGGCGCCTAGCTCGACCATCGAGCTACTGGATCACGACGTGCTCGGGGTCCTGGGCGGCCTCGTCGGCGAACTTGGACGGGCACTTGGTGATCAGGCTGTCCCGCTCGGCGACGAAGGTGCCGTCGTTGACCGTGCCGCTCACGATCACCTCGCGGTTGTCGGCGAACGGATCGGGGACCTCGCCCGTGTAGACGACCGGGATGCTTGCGCTGGGATCGTCCCGATCGGCGACGTCGAACTTGATCTCGCTGCCGTCGCGGTCGATCGACCCCGGGGAGACCGTGCCGGTGAGCTCGTAGTTGCCGCCGCTGACGCCCTGGAGGTCGGACGGCTCGCGCGCCTCGCTCGAGGCGCTGAAGGACGTGTAGACCAGGGCCGCCGCCAGCAGCACAGCAGCGCTGAGCGCGACACCAAGCCGAATCTTGCGCTTTCGATCCGGATCCATCTGCCGTCAGGGATTATGGCGATTTGCTTCAGGTAGTTTGCGCATCACATGGCCGACGAACCCGTATTGCTGATCACCGGCGCCTCGAGCGGGATCGGGGCCGCGAGCGCCCGGTCCGCCGCGGAGGCCGGTTACCGCCTCGTCCTCGGCGCCCGCAGCGAGGACAAGCTCGCGGCGCTCGCCGAGGAGCTCGGCGGGGACGACCGGGCGATCGCCGTGCGCTGCGATGTCACCGAGTGGGAGGACAACGAGCGCCTCGCGGCCGCGGCCATCGAGGCCTTCGGCGGCTTCGACGCGGTGTTCGTCAACGCCGGCTTCGGCGCCACCCGCGGCTTTCTCGAGGAGTCGCCGGAGCAGTGGCGGTCGATGGTGCTCACCAACGTGCTCGGAGCCGCCTACACGATCCGCGCCACCCTCCCCCACCTGCTCGAGCGCGACCGGGGGCACTTCCTGATCACAAGCTCGGTCGCGGGCCGGCGGATGCTGCCCGGCTCCCTCTACTCGGCGACCAAGCACGCCGCGACCGCGATCGGCGAGGGACTGCGCGCCGAGCTGCGCACGATGCGCGACAACACCTCGATCAAGGTCACCCTGGTCGAGCCGGGCATGGTCGACACCCCGTTCTTCGACAACCGCCCGCAGAACGCGCTGCGCGACGAGGACATCGCCAGGGTGGTCGTCTTCGCGCTCTCCCAGCCGGATCACGTCGACCTGAACGAGGTCCTGATTCGGCCCATTTCGCAGGGCGGCTGAGCGCACCGAAAACGCCGACTCGTCGCCAGGGGCCGGATACGGTCCCGGTACGACGACTCGTCGCCAGTGGACGCATGCGGTGCAAAAACGACGACTCGGCGTTTGTGGGGCGGCTAGCCGGCGACCGCCAGGTTGCGGCGGCCGGCGCGAATCGCCGCGACGATCTCGGCAGCCAGGCGCCCGCCCTGCGACGGGTTACGCGGCGTCGAAGTAGGCGCTGGGCCGGGGCAGGCGGGTTTTGGAACGAACGAACATCCGGGCCCGGTTACCCAGATCGCAGGGATCAAAAAGTCGGCCCTCAGCCGACGCGCGCTAGGCGGTCGCGTAGCGCTCGGCGGCTCGGGCGCGGCGCTTGGCCGCCTCGATCTCGCGGTCCTTCGGCGGCGCCGAGGTCACGAGGCCGTCGAGAAGGCGCTGCGTCACCGCGGCGATCTCCTCGACCGCGCGCTCGAAGGCCTCGGCGTTCGCCTGCGAGGGCTTGGTCGAACCGCTGATCTTGCGCACGTACTGCAGGGCGGCGTCGTTGACCTCCTCGGCGGTCGCGGGAGGCTCGAAGTTGTGGAGGGTGCGGATATTTCGACACATGCGGTGAGCGTAACGATCAGGACCGCAGCAGTCGCTCGATCGCCGCATCGAGTCCGGGATCGTCCGGCTCGGTCGAGACATCGAAGTGTTCGACCACGCGACCGTGTCGATCGAGGAGGTACTTGTTGAAGTTCCATCCCGGCGGGCCGGCGGCGGCGTTGAGGCGCGCGAAGACCGGATTCAGCGGCTCCGAGACGACGTTGGACTTCGCGAACATCGGGAACGAGACGCCGAAGTTCGCCTTGCAGAAGTGGGCGATCTGCCCGTCGGAGCGCGGCTCCTGGTGGGCGACGTCGTCGGCGGGGAAACCGAGGATCACGAAGCCGTCGTCGCGATGCTCGCGGTAGAGGCGTTCGAGGCCCTCGAACTGGGGCGTGAAGCCGCACTCGCTCGCGGTGTTGACGACGAGCACCACCTCCCCGCGATAGGCGCTCATGCTGCGGGGCTTGCCGTTGAGCAACCGCTGGGTGCCACTCAGGACCTGACCCGACGACGGCTCCGATTGGGCCGTCGCACTCGTGCCGGCGCCACCCTGGTCGCCGCAGGCGGTGAGCGCGATCGCGATCGCGGCGGTCGCCGCCGCTGCGCAGACGCGGAGCATCAACCCAAACTACGCGTCGGCCCCGCCGCCGGTTCACCGGCGTACCCTGGAGGCGTGGACACGGGCTTCGCCACCCAGGACGCGCAGACCGACTTCAGCCGCGCCCGGCGGCGGCACCAGCTCGCCAGCCTCGCGGCTCGGTTGCGGCGCGAGCCCGACGACGTCGACCTCATCCTGCCCTTTGACGAGGTGGTCGAGGCGCTCGGGCGCCGGGGCGAGCGGCGCCTCGGCCTGCAGACGATCGATCTCGACTCGATCGTCGGCACGGTCGACCGCTCGCGGCGTGACTTCGACCGGAGTTTCCGGCCGACCTCGCACCGGGTCCGACGCCGCTGGCAGGGGATCGCGACCGCGATGCGCCGCGGCTCCGACATGCCGCCGATCGAGGTCTACCGCGTGGGCGCGCTGCACTTCGTGATCGACGGCCACCACCGGGTCTCGGTCGCGCGCCAGCTCCGCCTCGACAAGATCGACGCGATGGTCACCGAGATCATCACCGAGGTCGACGCCGACCAGGGGATCTCGCCCCGCGACCTGCCGCTGAAGTCCCACCAGCGGCTGTTCTTCGAGCGGGTGCCGTTGCCGCCCGAGGTGCGCGAGCGGATCGGGATGTCAAACGGCTTCGACTACGCGGGTCTGGCCGAGGGCGTCGAGGCGTGGGGCTTCCGCGCGATGCAGGCACGCGGCGAGTTCATGACCCGCGAGCAGGTGGCCCGCGCGTGGTTCACGGAGGAGTACGAGCCGGTGACCCGGATGATGCGCGAGGCCGGGCTCTGCGGACGCGGCACCGAGACCGAGGCCTACGCCCGGGTGGTCAGCCTGCGCTACCTGCTGCTGCGCACGCACGCCTGGAACGACGAGGTGATCGAGCGCCTGCGCGAGGAGCTCGAGCGGCCACCTCGCGGCGAGGACACATTCGTCCACCGCCTGCGCCAGGACCTCGCGACCTGAGCAGCGGCGTCAGCCGAGCAGCATCGCCAGGAAAGCGATGAGAACGATCAGGACCATCACGCCGAGCGCGAAGTTCGTGTCCTTCATGCCCTCTTCCACCGGGTCTCCTTTCCTCCGGACGGTCACGGCGAGCGTACCTCACGAGCCGAGCGTCAGGGCTTGCCGAGCTTGTAGAGATAGCGGTGAAACAAGGCGCCCAGGTCCTTGCCCGATTGTGCCTCGGCGAGCGCGATGAACTCCGCGATCGTCGCGTTGGCGTCACGATGGGTCGCCGTCCACGTACGCAGGGTCGAGTAGAAGGCGTGGTTGCCGATCCGTTCGCGCAGCGCCTCGAGCGCCATCGCCCCACGTACGTAGACCGAGTCGGCGAACAGCTGCGCCGGCTTCTCCAGCGCCCCCGGCGGCGGGTCCCACAGCGACTTCTCGCCTGCGGGTTCGCGCTGCAGCCGGCGCAGCCTCCGGGCCGGGGAGGCATCGCCGACGGATTGCGCGTACCGCCATTGAGCCCAGGTCGCAAAGCCCTCGTTGAGCCAGATGTCGGGCCAGGTGGCGATGCTGACGCTGTCGCCGAACCATTGGTGGGCGAGCTCGTGCGCGATCAGCCGCGCGTTCGGGGCGATGTTGTAGACCGGCCGGGTCTGGGTCTCGAGCGCGTAGTCGATGTCGGCTGCGTGCTCGACGATCGCCCCGACCTGCGAGAACGGATACGGGCCGAAGAGCCGGTCGAAGAGGCGCAGGATCCTCGGCGTCGCCCGCAGCGGGCGCTTCGACTCGCGCGCCTCCCTGGGATCGACGGCGGTGTATGAGGGCACGCCTGCCACCCGGCCTCGGTCGATTCGAAAGCGGCCGATCGTGACGGTCGCCAGGTAGCTGGCCATCGGCTCGTCGCTGACCCAGTTCCAGGTCCCGTCGCGGTCGCGGCTCGCGAGCCTGCCGTTTGAGATCGCCTTCAGGCGCTTCGGGACCCGGATCGAGATCCGATACAGCGCCTTGTCGAGCGGCGTGTCGTTACACGGAAACCAGGTCGGCGCACCCTGCGGCTCGCCGAGCGCAGCGACCCCGTCGTCGGTGTGGATCCAGCCGTCGACCGCCCCGTCCGGGTCCTTGATGTTGCGGGCGTCGCCGTGGTAACGAACCTCGACCGTGAATCTGGTCCCGGAGACGATCCCGGCCGGCGGGGTGATCACGAGCTCCTGGCCCCGACGGGTGAAGCTCGCGGGCGCGCCGCCCACGGTCACGGACTCGATGTGGGGGCCGCGATAGTCGAGGTCGAACCGGCTCAGATTCTGGGTCGCGTCGGCCGTGATCACCGTGGTCGCCCGCAGCCGCTTCGAGCCCGGGTTGTAGGCGAGATCCAGCTCGTAGGCGGCTGCGTCGTAGCCACCGTTGCCCTGATCTGGGAAGAACGGGTCCCCAACCCCCGCGGACCCGGGCGTGAACTCGGCGCCGCGGGCCGTCGCCGAGCCGAGCAGCGCCAGCGCCGCCGCAACCGCGATCGCCCACCTCATCGCCGGTTGATAGCTCAGTTCGCGTCGGCCCCGAGGCGCTTGCCGGTCTGCGGGTCGAAGAGATGCAGCTTCGAAGTGTCGAGCCACAGCTCCGCCTCCTGACCGCGCTCGACCTTGCTCTCCGGAGCGAGGCGGGCCACGACCTGCCCGGTGCCGGCTCCGGGGACCTCGGCGGCGCCTGAGTCGGCCGCGAGCTCCTCGAGCTCTCTCGAGTCGACACCCTCGGACTCGATCTCGAAATAGACGTAGAGCTCCGATCCCATCGACTCGATCAGCTCGATCCGCGCCTTCAGCAGATGCCCGCTGTCGCGCAGGTCACCGACCAGCGACGCGTCCTCGAACGACTCCGGGCGGACGCCGGCGATCACGTCGCGCCCGCGCTCGTCGCCGAGCTTGCCCCTGAGCTCGTCGGGGATTCGCACGTCGCCGAACGGGAGCTTGACCGTCTCGCCCTGGAGGGTCGCGGGCATGAAGTTCATCGCCGGCGAGCCGATGAACCCGGCGACGAACAGGTTCGCGGGGTGGTCGTAAAGCTCGCTGGGCGGCCCAACCTGCTGGAGCTCGCCTGCCCGCATCACCGCGACGCGATCGCCCAGCGTCATCGCCTCGGTCTGGTCGTGGGTGACGTAGACCGTCGTCGTCGCCAGCGACTTCTGCAGCCGCGAGACCTCGGTTCGCATCTGCACCCGCAGCTTCGCGTCGAGGTTCGAGAGCGGCTCGTCCATCAGGAACGCCTTCGGGTCACGGACGATCGCCCGCCCCATCGCCACGCGCTGGCGCTGACCGCCGGAGAGGTTCGCCGGCTTGCGGTCGAGGTGCTGTTCGAGGTCGAGGATCTTCGCGGCGTGCTCGACCTTCTCGGTGATCTCGGCCTGCGGCACCTTCGCGAGCTTGAGCGGGAACGCCATGTTCTCGCGCACGCTCATGTGCGGGTACAGCGCGTAGTTCTGGAACACCATCGCGATGTCCCGGTCCTTGGGCGCGTATTGGTTGACCACGTCGCCGCCGATGCTCAGCTCGCCGTCGGTGATGTCCTCGAGCCCGGCGATCATCCGCAGCGCGGTCGACTTCCCACAGCCCGACGGGCCGACCAGGATCACGAACTCACCGTCCGCGACCGTCAGGTTCATGTCCTTGACGGCCTCGTAGCCATCGTCGAAGCGCTTGGAGACGCCGTCGAGAACGATCTCAGCCATTGGTCGTCAGTCCTTTCATTGAGGTCATCCCTTGACCGCGCCCGCGGTCAGGCCGGCGACGATGCGCCGCTGGAAGAAGAGCACGAAGAGGATGATCGGGATCGTCACCACGATCGCCGCCGCGGCGATGTTGCCGGTCGGGGCCGTGAATTGCGAGTCACCGGTGAAGAAGGCCGAGCGCGGCGGGCACCGTGCGCGCGGCGTCGCTGGAGGTGAGCGAGATCGCGAAGACGAAGTCGTTCCAGCAGAAGATGAAGACGAGGATCGCGGCGGTGAACATTCCCGGCGCCGCGAGCGGGACGATCACCTTGCGGAACGCCTGGAACGGCGTCGCCCCGTCGACCTGCGCCGCCTGCTCGAGGTCCCATGGGATCTCCCTGAAGAAGGCGACGAGGGTGTAGATCGCGAGCGGCAGCGAGAAGGTCAGGTACGGGATGATCAGCCCCAGGTAGGTGTCGTAGAGGCCAAGGTTCCGCCACATGTCGAACAGCGGGCCGACCGTGGAGATCGCAGGGAACATCGCGATCGCCAGCGCCCCGCCGAGGATCACGAGCTTGCCCGGGAACTCCAGGCGGGCGATCGCGTAGGCGGTGAACGAGGCGAGCACGATCGCGATCGTCGTCGAGATCAGCGCGATGACGATCGAGTTGATCAACGGCTTCAGCAGCGGGCTGTCGATCCCGCCCTCGAACAGCGACTTGTAGTTGTCGAAGGTGACGGAGGACGGGATCAGGCGCCCGTCCGCGATCGTCGCCGGGTCCTTGAGCGACAGCGACAGCAGCCAGAGCACCGGGATCAGCGCGGCGAGGATGATCACGAACATGCCGACGCTCCAGAACGTGTACTCGCGGGTGCCGCGCTTCATGCGTTAGGCCTCCTTCTCTCGTCCGGGGATCGTCGTCCCGAAGCCGCGCACGAACACGAACGCGATCAGCAGCACCAGCAGGAAGATCAGCACCGAGACCGCCGAGCCGAGCCCAAGGTTGAGCCGCGAGATGAGCTGGTCATAGCCCACGATCGACACCGACTGGGTGTCCTGCCCGCCCCCGGTCATGATGAAGATCGAGTCGAAGATGCGGAACGCGTCCAGGGTGCGGAATAGCACCGCAACGAGGATCGCCGGCTTCATCAACGGCAGGGTGATCTTCCAGAACCGCTGCCAGGCGCTCGCGCCGTCGACCTTCGCCGCCTCGTAAAGGCCGTCGTCGATCGTCGTCAGCCCGGCCAACAGCAGCAGTGCGATGAACGGGGTCGTCTTCCAGATCTCGGCGGCGATGATCACCGCCATCGCCGACCACCGGTCGCCGAACCAGGCCTTGTCGTCGGGAACGAACGGCAGGTGGTTGACGAAGCCGCTGCCAGGGTCGAAGGCGTAGAACCAGGCGAAGGCGGCGACCACGGTGATGATCCCGTACGGGATGAGCACCGTGGTCCGCACCGGGCCACGGAAGAAGGGCGCCCGGAACATGATCAGGGCGATGATCATCCCGAGCACGAGCTCGATCGAGACGGAGACCACGGCGATGACCACCGTGTTGAAGACCGACTCCCACCACAGCGGGGCGGTGAGCACGGTGATGTAGTTGTCGAAGCCGACGAAGCCGCCCTCGTCCGGGAAGCGCAGATCGAGCTTCTGCAGCGAGAGGACGACCGCGTAGATGATCGGATAGGCGGTGACCAGCAGCATTGCGATCACTGCCGGCGCGCAGAGCAGCCAGGCGAGCTTGCGCTCGGACTTGGTCCGGTCCGAGATCTTCGGCTTGTCCTTCGGCGCGCTGGCCACCGAGCCGGGCGCAGTCGCCGTGTCAGTGCTCACAGCAGGCCCTCCCTATTGATCGCGTCCTCGAGCAGGCCGTGCAGCTCGTCGTAGGTGGCCCCCGGGTCATTCGGGTCGATGTCGGTCGTCGGGTGGATCCCCTCCTGGATCGCCAGCGAGATGTCCTGGTAGGCCGGCGACTCTGATGGGCGGGCCGCAGCGTCCTCGATGGACTGCTTGATCAGGTCCGAGAAGCCCGGGTAGGCCTTCTTGATGTCGGGTGTGTCGTAGAGGTCCTCGCGCACGGGCGGCAGGCCGCCGGCGACCGCGGTCGCGATCTGGTTCTCCGGCTTGATCAGGCACTGGATCGCCTGGAAGGCGAGGTCCTGGTTGTCGGAGTAGGCCGAGACGCCGAGGTTGATGCCGCCGAGGGGCGGCGCGCTCGGCAGGCTCGGGTCAACCTGCGGGTACTTGGCCGCCTTCATGACCTTGAAGATGTCCGGCGCGTTCTCCTTCGCGCTCGGATACACGAACGGGTAATTGATCATGAAGGCGGCGCTGCCAGCCTCGAACGCGAGCCGCGCCGGGTCCTCCTCTGAGGTGGTGATCGCCGGGTCGGCCGCGTCGGAGGTGGAGAGCTTGCCCATGATCTCGAGGGCCTTCTCGGTCGGGCCCTGGGGGAGGTCGACCTCCTCAGGGCTCTTCAGGATGTGGCCGCCGGCCGACTCGACGAGCGCGTTGAACCAAACCACCAGCCCCTCGTACTTGTCGGCTTGGACCTCGATCAGTCCCTTGTCCGGGCCGAGCTTGACGCCCTCGTCGATCATCTCGTCCCAGGTCTTGGGCGCCTGGGGCACGCGGTCGCTGCGGTACCAGAGCAGCTCCGTGTTGGACCACAACGGCGCCGCGTAGAGCTGGCCATTGAACTCCCCGGTCCTGACGACGCTCGGGAAGACGTTCTTGGTCACCTCGTCGGCGACGTCCTGGGGGAACGGCGTGATCCAGCCCGCGTTCGCGAACTCGCCGGTCCAGATCACGTCCATCCCGATCAGGTCGACCGAGGAGTCCTCGGCGCCGAGCCGGCGGACGAGTTGCTCGCGCTGGCCGTCGGCGTCGGCGGGCAGGAACTCGAACTGGATGTTGTAGGCGCCGTTCGACTCCTTCTCGCACTTGTCGGCGGCGGCCTGAGGCGACCCGCTGGGCTCGTTGAAGATGAACCAGGTGAGGGTGGTCCCCGACCCGGACTCGTCATCGCTCCCACACCCCAGCGCCAGGCTCGCGGCGAAGGCCAGAACGATGACCAGGGCTCCCTTTATCCGGCGGCTCGAAGCCACCTGTCTCCTCTCCCGTTTACGTCCTCTTCCAGCGGACGCTTCGGGAATGCCCCGGAGAGCAGGCCTTCAAACAACGCGGCGCGCGATCACTCCCTCGCCCGGCGCGATCTCGGTGCCTGACGACCCATCGCTCGCGAGCAGCACCTCGCCATGGGGCGGCGCGGCGGCCGGGCGCTCGCCGGCGTTGACCGCGATCAGGTGCCGGCCGCGCGTGAAGGCGACGAGCTCGGGCGCCGAGTCCACGAGCCGAAGCTCGCCGCGGAGCCCGCGCCGCATCTCGATCAGGCGTCGATACAGCGACAGGATCGAGCTTGGGTCGCGGCGCTGGTCGGCGACGTTGCGGGCCGCAGGGTCGGTCGGCGGCAGCCACGGTCGCCCGGTCGTGAAGCCGCCCGTGGGCGACCCGTCCCATTGCATCGGGTTGCGGTAGGCGTCGCGGCCGAAGCGATCAACGGGCGGCTCGCCCTGAGGCCCGTCGCCCATCCCGAGCTCGTCGCCCTGGTAGACGAAGGCGGTCCCCGGCAGCGTGAGCAGCAGCAGCGCCGCCCCGCGGGCTGCGCGTTCGCCGAGCCGGGACGCAAGGCGCGGGAAGTCGTGGTTGGAGAGCACCCACGCGACGCCCCCGAGCTCGCTCGCCTCGGCGACGACCGCGCGCAGCCGTGCCGGGTCCCAGGTCGAGTGCAGGAGCTCGAAGCCGAACGCGAGGTCCAGGTGCTCGAGGTACGGGGCCAGGCCGGCGGTCGGCAGATAGACCTCGCCCACCAAGAGCGCGTCGCCCGCGGCCTCCCGCAGCGCGCCGAGGACGAGGTCGATCTCGGGGTCGTTGCGCGAGCGGACCTGGTCGATCACCGCCAGCTCGGCCGGCACGGGAAGCGCCGGGGCGCCCGTCGCCGCCGGGTCGTCGCGCAATTCGCGGTCCTTCATCGCCCGCTCGATCGCGTCGAGGCGAAAGCCGTCGACCCCGCGCTCACGCCAGAAGCGGACCACGGCCGCGACGGCGGCGCGGACCTCGGGGTTGCGCCAGTCGAGGTCCGGCTGCTCGGGATAGAACGAGTGCAGGTACCAGCGCCCGGTGGGCTCGTCGCGAGTCCAGGCGGGACCGCCGAACGAGGCGAGCCAGTTGTTGGGCGGCCCGTCGCCGTCGGCCCACACGTACCAGTCGGGATGCTCGCGAAACCAGGGGTGCTCGATCGACGTGTGCGAGGCGACGAGGTCCAGGAGCACCCGGATCCCGCGCCGGTGACAGTCGGCGATCAGCGCGTCGAGGTCGGCCACGCTGCCGAACAGCGGGTCGACGGCCGCGTGGTCGGAGACGTCGTAGCCGAGGTCGGCCCCCGGCGACTCGTAGATCGGCGACAGCCAGATCGCGTCCACCCCGAGCCACTCCAGGTGGTCGAGGCGCGACGCGATTCCCGGCAGGTCGCCCACGCCGTCGCCGTCGGAATCCTGAAACGAGCGCGGATAGATCTGGTAGACGACGGCGTCGCGCCACCACTGGGCGGGATCATCGGCCACGCGGCTACTTGGGTGGAAGCGAGGTGGCGAAGTCCGCGCCCGCGTCGACCCAGCCGGCGAGCGCTCCGTCGTCGTCGAGTCCCTCGGGCGCGACCAGGATCCATCCGCGGGCGGGCTTGCCGCTCATCTCCATCGGGCCGACGTGCGGCTCGGCCATCGCGCGCTCGGCGTCATCGGGATCGAGGCGGACCATGAGGCCGCGGCTGGTCACGGCGCAGCCCATGTTGCCGGCGATCATGAACGCGATTCCGCTGAACATCTTGCGCTCTGAGATCGCCTCGCGCACGGCGAGGAGGTCTCGGACGCGCTCGGCAAGGGCCTCGTCGTAAGCCACGGGCGGAGGTTAGTTCGCGCGGGCTACTCGCCCGACTTCGGCAGGTTCCGCACGCGCTCGATCTGCTCCGCGCCCAGCTCGTTGGAGGCGATCATGAAACGGAGCAGGAACTCGAGCTGCTCATGGGTGAGCTTGGCGGCCTGCGCGTCCCAGGCCTCCTTCATCGGCCCCCAGAACACCATCGCGCGCTCGAAGAATTCGGGCTCGACCTCGATCACGACCCGGCGCCGGTCCTTTTCGTCTCGGACGCGCCGCGCGAAGCCCGCCCGCTCGAGCCGGTCGACTACCGCGGTCACGCCCCCGGTCGTGAGCCCCGCCTCGCGGGCGAGCTCGCCGGCGGTGATCGGGCCCAGGCGGGTCAGCACGTCGAGGCAGCGATTGTCGGTCTGGTTGATCCCGAGGTGCTCGTTGGCGATCTCGTCGAAGAGGCCGGACCGGTTCTGGTTGATCCGCAACTGGTCGCCGATCGCGTCCGCCAGTTCCTGCTTGGTCTTCCGATTCTTACTCATCTCTCAAGATTCTCTCGCCACGTAAGTATCTTACTTGCTAAGATAATGGCTCTGCAAGAGATTCTACCCACAGGTGGAGGTGACAAGGCAATGAAAGCGATCGAGGCCAACGGACTCCAGAAGTCCTACGGCGAGGTCCAGGCCCTGAACGGGCTCTCGTTTTCGGTCGAGCGCGGCACGGTCTTCGGCCTTCTGGGCCCCAACGGGGCCGGGAAGTCGACCACGGTGAAGATCCTGACCACGCTCTCGCGTCCCGATGAGGGCACCGCGAGCGTGATGGGCCACGGCGTGCTGGACCAGCCGGCGGAGGTCCGCAAGGCGATCGGCGTCGTCGCGCAGCGCAGCGGCGCCGACATCCAGGCGACCGGGCGCGAGAACCTGCGCCTGCAGGGCCAGGTGTTCGGACAGGGCGGTCGTGAGCTCGAGGAGCGGATCGACGGTTTGCTGAGCCAGCTCAGGCTCACGGACGCCGCCGACCGCCTCGTGCGCACCTACTCCGGCGGCATGCAGCGCCGCCTCGACATCGCGCTGGCGCTCGTCCACGAACCGCAGGTTCTGTTCCTGGACGAGCCGACCACCGGGCTGGACCCGGAGGTCCGCGCCGAGATGTGGGACGAGATCCGCCGCCTGACGGGCGAGGGGCTGACCGTCCTGCTGACCACCCACTACCTCGAGGAGGCCGATGAGCTGGCCTCGGCGCTGGCGATCGTCGACCGCGGCGAGGTCGTGGTGGAGGGCACGCCGGACGAGCTCAAGCGCGGCCTGCGCGGCGACGCGATCCACGTCGAGCTCACCGAGGACCGCGAGCTCGCGACGCTGCGGGCCGCGATCAACGGTTCGATCCACGGGCTCGGCGAGATCCAGCTCTCCGACCGGGTTCTCCACGCGCGCGCCGAGGACGGCGCCCGGGCGGTGCCCGCGGTGCTGACCGCGCTCGAGGACGCCGGGATCGGGATCGCGGCGGTGACCGTGGCCCGGCCCTCGCTGGACGACGTCTATCTCCGGCACGCGGGCCGCACGTTCACCGCGGCCGAGTCGGAGACCGAGAACACCAATGAGGAGGAAACGCGATGACCCAGGCAATCGCCGACACCCGGCACATGACGATGCGCCACGTGATGGAGCTGCTGCGCCAGCCGTGGTGGATCTTCGTCAACCTCGTCCAGCCGATCGTCTGGTTGCTGCTGTTCGGGGCTCTGTTCGAGGCCGTCACGGACATCCCCGGCTTCGGCTCCGACAACTACATCCAGTTCCTGGCCCCCGGCGTGGTGGTGATGACCGCCTTCTTCACCGCGGGCTGGAGCGGGATGCCGATGATCGAGGACCTGGAGCGCGGCGTCATCGACCGGTTCCTGGTCTCCCCCGTGCGGCGCTCGTCGCTGATCACGGGGCGGCTCGCGAACGCGTCGCTGCAGATCGTCGTCCAGACCGCGATCATCATCGGGCTGGCGCTGATCACCGGCGCGGAGTTCTCGAACGGGATCGTCGGGGTGCTGGTGCTGACCGGCGTGGCGATCCTCCTCGGGGCGGCCTTCGGGGCGATCTCGAACGGGATCGCGCTGCTGGCGCGCCGTGAGGAGACGGTGATCGCGCTGATGCAGTTCCTGATGCTCCCGCTCTCGTTCCTGTCGGTGACCTTCATGCAGAAGGACCTGATGCCGGACTGGATGCAGACGGCGTCGAGCTTCAACCCGGTCAACTGGGCCGTCGAGGCGGGGCGCGAGGCGCTCACGGCGTCGCCCGACTGGGGCATGGTCGCCGGCCGTGCCGGGCTGCTGGTCGCGTTCCTGGCCGCGAGCATGTTCTTCGCGGTGCGCGCCTTCCGGACCTACCAGCGCTCGGTTTAGCATGGCGCGCACACCACCATGGAAGGGGCGTGCGCGCGATGACCGGGACCAAGATCGATGACCTGCTGAACGAGGCGGCCGCCGCCGGTGACGTGCCGGGGGCGGCCGCCGCCGTTCTCGACCGCGACGGAGTGATCTACCAGGGGGTCGGCGGGCGGGTTCGCGTCGACGGTGACGCCGAGGTGACCCCGAACACGATCTTCTGGCTCGCCTCGATGACCAAGGCGCTCGTCGCGGTTGGGGCCCTCCAGCTCGTGGAGCGGGGGCGGCTCGACCTCGACGCGGAGGTCGCCTCGATCGTGCCCGAGTTCGGCGAGCTCCAGGTGCTCGAGGGCTACGACGGCGACGAGCCGCGGCTGCGCCCGCCCGCGAGCCGGGCCACCGTGCGCCAGCTGCTCACCCACACGTCGGGCGTCGGGTACCTGTTCCTCGACGCCGACGTGGCGCGCTGGCACGAGCTCACGGGAGTCGCCGAGCCCCTCGAGTGCTCGCCCGACTTCCTCCGCGCGCCGCTGGTCGCCGATCCCGGAACCCGATGGGACTACGGAGCCGGCTTCGACTGGGCCGGGCGTGTCATCGAGGAGATCACGGGCACGACGCTCGACTCCTACCTGGTCGAGAACGTCTTCGCCCCGCTGGGGATGGGCGACACAACGTTCCGCCTGCGCGACGATCAGCGCGAGCGGTTGATGCCGATCCACCACCGGACGGCCGACGGCGGACTGGACGTCGACGACGAGCTCGAGCTCCCGCACCAGCCACCGATGAGCTGCGGGGGCCACGGGTCCTACGGCACCCTCGGCGACTACTCGCGCTTCCTGCGCATGCTGCTCCGCGGCGGCGAGCTCGACGGCGAGCGGATCCTGCGGCCCGAGACGGTCGAGCTCGCCGCGTCCCCGCACCTCGGCGCGATCGAGCTGCCGAAGGAGATGGCGTCGGCCGACCACGAGCTCTCCAACGACGTCGTCGCGCTGCCGTTTGAGCAGAGCTTCGGCCTCGGTTTCAACCTGATGCTCGAGGACATCCCGGGCATGCGCAAGGCCGGGAGCTTCTCCTGGTCGGGTCTCGCCAATTGCTACTACTGGATCGACCCGGCGTCGGGGTTGGCGGGGGTCTTCCTCACGTCGGTGCTGCCGTTTTTCGACGAACGGATCCTGATGCGGGTCGCGCAGTTGGAGATGACCGCCTACGCCGAAGCCGCGGAGCCGGCGCCGGCCTGAGCGAACCGCGGCGTCTTCAGACGAGCTCGTCGGGCTCGTTGAGCGCGAGGATCCAGAGGTCGAGGAACGGCTCGACGATCCGGTAGCTGCCGCGCGACTCGCGCGCGATCAGCTCGCGCTCGCGGAGCACGTCGAGCGCCGTCTGCACCGTGCTCGGCCCCGGGAGCTCGTGCCGCGAGCGGTAGGCGCCGGTCAGCGGCCGCCCCGGTTCGCGCGCAAGCGCCGCCAGGACCAGCTTCTGGGCCGCCGACGCCTCCTCCCAGCGGACCTGGAAATGCGCGTTCTCAGAGCGCAGCACGGCGCCAAAGGCCGCGTCGAGGTCGTCGATCCCGGCGGCGCCGTCAAACGGCGTCTGCTCCCACAGGAAGTAACAGAGCTCCTGGGTCGCGTACGGGTGGCCCCCGGTCCGCTCCAGTAGCTCGGCGATCACCTCCGCAGCGGCGTCCTTGCGCGAGGCCCGAAAGCGCTCGCCGATGAAGCGTCGCGAACCGCTCGGGCTCGATCGGGCCCAGCTCGACCTTCTTCGCGCTGCGCCAGAAGGGCTCGTTGCGATCGTTGAACAGCCGCTCCATCATGTGCCGTCGACTGCCGAGGTAGACGCGCGAGACCTCGGGCTGCTGCTCGAACACCGTCCGCATGAGCCGCGGCAGGCCCGGATCGATCGTCTCCACTTCCTGGAACTCGTCGAAGATCAAGGCGACCCGCCGGTCGCCCTCGGCGGCGAGCTCCGCCGGCAACTCGAGCAGCCGCTCGAGGGTCGCCTCGAGATCCGCGGGCTCGTGATCGATGCCGAAGGAGAAGTGGTAGCTGCCGGTCTCGGGGTTGATCGTCACCCTCGGGCTGATCCGCAGGCCGCGGAACGGCGCCAGGGCTCGCTCGCGGGCGCGCGCCGTCGCCGGGGCGAGGTGCTCGTAGATCGCCGCGGCGAGCTTCTCCGCCAGCTTCGCCTTGGTCGGCGTCGTCATCAGGTTCACGTAGGCGACCTGGACGTCATGGCCGACCAACGCCTGCATCGTCCGCCAGACGAGCGACGATTTGCCGTAGCGGCGTGGGGCGAAGATGACCACGTCCTGCCCGTTGAGGACGTCGAACTTGAGCTCCTGAACCTCCGCCTCGCGGTTGGCGAACGCCTCGTCGAGCGCCAGCGCGCCGAAGCGGAACGGGTTCGTGGGTGGCTTGCCGGTCTTCGCCATGACGGATAAGAGCATAGCATTTTATCCGGTGATCTACATAGATTTTTATACGTTGAGTCCCGTTACGGAGATCTCCGGCAAGCCCTCGCCCACCGGCACGCCCTCGAACCGTCGTTTGTAGGACGATCGCGGCGTGACCGAGGTGGCGCTATCGCTCGGATCGCGGCGGGAGGAGTTCGACGTCCCGCACGAGGTCGCCTACTTCAACACCGCCAACCTCTCCCCGGTCACCCACCGCGCGCGCGACGCGGCCGCGGGAGCCCTCGCCCGGCGCGCGCAACCGTGGACGATCGGGGCCGAGGACTGGTTTACCGACGTCGAGCGTCTCCGCGGGCTGTTCGCGCAAATCGTGGGCGGCGACGCTGACGGCGTGGCCCTGGTCCCGGCGACCAGCTACGGGTTCGCGGTCGCGACGCGCAACATCGGGCTCGGCCGCGGGGATCGGATCGTCGTCCTCGCCGAGGAGTACCCGTCGGGCATCTACAGCTGGCGCGAGCTGGCCGCGCGCACCGAGGCGGAGATCGTCACCGTCGCCCGCCACGGCGACCAGTCGTGGACCGAGGCGATCCTGGCCGAGCTCGAGGAGCCGGCGGCGGTGGTGAGCGTCCCCAACGTCCACTGGACCGACGGGGCGCTGATCGAGCTCGGGCCGGTGGCCGAGCGGGCGCACGAGCTCGGGGCGCGCCTGGTGATCGACGCGAGCCAGTCGGCAGGGGCGATGGAGCTCGACGTGGCCGCGCTCCGACCCGACTTCCTGGTGAGCGTCGGCTACAAGTGGCTGCTCGGCCCGTTCGCGCTCGGCTACCTGTGGGTCGCGCCCGAGCACCGCGACGGCGCGCCGATCGAACAGAACTGGATCCTGCGCGAGAACGCCCGCGACTTCGCGCGCCTGGTCGACTACCGCGACGCCTACGAGCCGGGCGCGCGCCGGTTCGACATGGGCCAGCGGACGAGCTTTCAGCTCGTGCCGATGGCGGTCGCGGCGCTCGAGCAGCTGCTGGAGTGGGAGATCGCCCGGGTCGCGGCGACGCTGGCCGAGACCACGGGCGCCCTCGCCGCCGGGGCCGCTGAACTCGGCCTCGAGCCCGCGCCGGCCGACCGCCGCGGGCCCCACCTGCTCGGGATCCAGCTTCCCGACGACCTGCGCGCCCGGGTGCTTCCGGCGCTCGAGGAGGCGGGCTGTTACGCCGCCCTACGAGGCGACGCGCTGCGCCTTTCCCCGCACCTCCACAACACACCGGCGGAGGTCGAGCGGCTGCTCGAGGCGCTCGCGCAGGCCGTCCGGCGGCTGAGCCGCTAGTCGAGGGCGGCCCAGCGCGTGCAGGCGTCGGCAGCGGCCTCGAGCGCCGGCCCCAGCGCCTCGCCGGCCCTGCTGGAGTCCCAATCGAGCCGGGCGATCCCGGCGACCAGGGTGCCCATGAAGGCGTCGCCCGCGCCGAGCGTCGAGACCACCTCAACCTCGGGCGCCGGCCCCTCCGCCTCGCAGGCGCCTCGGATCACCGCGCCCTCGGCGCCGAGCGTGACCACGGCGAGCTCGGCGCCGAGCTCGGCGATCCGGTCGGCGGCCGCGCGCGGATCGTCGACGCCGGCGATCGCCATCGCCTCGCCGCGGTTGGCGCGGACGAGGTAGGAGCCCTCGATCAGCTCGCGTGAGGCCTCCGCGGCCGGGCGCGAGTCGCCGCCCCAGCGGTTCGGCCGGATGTTGGGGTCAAAGCAGACCCGGGCGCCCGCCTCGCGCGCGAGTGCACGCGCGCGCAGCGTGACCCGGCGCTCGTCGGGGGTCGCGAGGGTCGTCGAGCTGAAGACGAGCGCGGTCGCCGCCTCGATCATCGGCTCCACGCGCGAGGCGGCGGAGGCGACGGCGATCTTGATCGCGTCGCCGTAGATCTGGAAGGTCGGCTCGCGCGATTCGTCGAAGCTGGCGAACGCGATCGGGGTTTGCGTGTCGTCGAGCAGCTCGAAGAAGCGCAGGTCGACCCCCTCGCGCTCGAGCCGCTCCCACAGCCATCTCCCCCACTCATCGTCGCCGGCGGCGCCCGCGAGCCCCGCCTCGGCCCCGGCCCGCGATGCGGCGACCGCGACGTTGGCGAGCGCGCCGCCGAAGTGGGGCGCGAAAGCATCAGCCTCGGTTAGCGACGCAACGGGGTGCTCGCAGATGAGGTCGACGAGCCCCTCGCCCAGACAGACGATCACCCGGGCAAGCTACCCCCAACGGGTTGAATATTGGTTATTCGCCGAAATGAGGTTTGGCGCGCGCCAGCCCGGGAACCCGAGAAGTGGCGAGATGAACATCGCGCTCCCGCTGGAGCGTTCGCCCACACAAGACTCGACGGCCCGCTTTCCCCCCAGGCGGGTCGTCGTCTTTTCCGGGGCGATCCGCGCTCAGCGCGGCTTGTGCCCGACGACCACGTGGGCGCGGGCCGGGGTCAGCGCCGTCGGCCAGCGGCGGCCGAACTGGGTGATCCAGCGGCCGATCGGCACCTGATAGGCGGCGGCGACCTCGAGGCGCTCGGCGATCAGCTCGACCAGCGTGGCGAACGGGAGCTGGATCACCGCCGGGTGGCCGCCGAGCAGCGGCGTGCGCGCGAGCAGCACCAGGGGGCGGAACAGGACCTTCTCGACCGGATAGAACCAGGTGGGCACGCACGACTCGGCGACGACCAGGCGGCCGCCCGGCTCCAGCACGCGCTCGGCCTCGGCGATCGCCCGGCGCACGTTCGCCACCATCGCCTGCGGGTCGGCGCCGACCAGGTGGTGGTACAGCAGCGCGTGCAGGACGGCGTCGTAGGAGCCGTCGGCGTCCGGGAGCTCGAGCGCGTCGCCGTTGCGCGGCGTGACGTTGGCCGGAAAGCGCGCGGCCGGCAGCTCCTCGAGGAAGAGATCGACGGCGACGATCTCGCGCGCGAGCCTGGTGTCGTACTCGAACACGCCCCCGTTGCCGACGTCGAGCAGGCGCTCGACGCCGGCGAGCTCACGGTTGAGCGCCGCGCCGATCTGCAGGTAAGTGTCGAGCTCGGCGACGTCGAGGCCGTGCGTGTCGCGGGCGAAGAATTCCGCGTTCAGCGCCGCGCTCTCGCTGTCCTGGCGGGCCACGCGCGGCAGCGTATGGTCCGGACGTGGCCAACGCAGCGCAGGCCGCGGTCCAGATCAGGATCGCCCGGCCAACGGACCGGCTCGAGGAGGTGGTCGCCTTCTATCGCGACGGGCTCGGGCTCGAGGAGATCGGCGGCTTCTCCGACCACGACGGCTACACGGGGGTGATGCTCGGGCTCCCCGGGCGCGAGCTGCACCTCGAGTTCACCGCCCACGCCGACGGCAGCCCGGGTGCCGCCCCGAGCCGCGACAACCTGCTCGTCCTCTACCTCGGCGACACGGAGCGCCGCGACGCGGCCGCGGCTCAGGTCCGAAAGCTCGGCGGAGCGGCGGTGGAGCCCGAGAACCCTTACTGGGAGGCGGTCGGCGCGCTCACGTTCGCGGACCCGGACGGCTGGCGCGTCGTGCTGGTGCCCGGGCCGGGGATCTGACCCCGGCCCGGGACCAAAGCGTCGCTACGGCGTGCCGTAGACCTGGAACTCCGACAGGTCCATGAAGTTGGCGGCCGCGTCGCCGCCGCCCTGAGTGCCGAGCATCGTGATCTTGACCCGGCGGACGTCGGTCTTGCCGGTGGTCGGGACCACGGTGTTCAGCTTGTGGTTCTTCGTGCGCGTGTAGTTGAACGTCCCGACGGTGGTGAACGCGCCCGTCGTCTTCGCCGTCTGCACCCGCAGCCTGCGCGTCGCGGCGCTGTCGTCGTCGCCGCAGGTCGCGCCCGGGTCGACGGCGAACGCGGTGACGTCGACCGGCCGCGGGAGCTTGACGGTCGCCGACTTCGCCCCACCCGGGTTGGTCGGGTCGTCCGGGTTGATGGCCGTGCTGCCCCAGCCCGAGGCGAGCGAGATGTCAAACGCGCCGCTCGGGCCGCAGCCGAACGAGCTCAGGTCCGGCGGGCTCGCCTGGATCACCTGGCCGCCGGTGGCGACGTCGGCCCAGTCGCGATGCAGGTTGAAGTCACGCGTCTGGCTCGCCGCGGTCACCGTGACGTTGGTGACCGTGTCGGGCTGGTGGCCCGACGCCGAGGCGACCACGGCCGGGTAGGTATGCGGCGGCACGCGCGGGATCGTGTAGCGGCCGTTGGCGGCCGTGGTGTCCACGAGGTCGCCGGGGCCCTTGACCTCGACCACCGCGTTGGCGATCGGGGTACCGCCCTCGGCCGTGCGCACGATGCCGGTGATCGACCCGCACGGCGTCCGGTTGCAGTTCGGCGGGATCGAGAAGTCCTGCCGCGGACGCGTGTCGGTCGAGCCCTTGTCGGTCGCGAAGTAGCCCATGCCGCGCTTCGCGAACACGGCCCACAGGCGCGCCTTGTCGGCGCCGCCGTAGACGACCTTGTCGGCCTGGATGATCGCGTTGCGCATCTCCAGGTAGCTCGGGTCCGGCGGCGCGAGCTCCATCCCGCGCGTGATCACGTTGCGCGCCCGGGTGACCCCGAGGCCGTTGAGCGTGCCGCCGCCGAGGTCGCCGACGAAGCGCTGGCGCAGGTCCCAGAGCGTCTGGGCCCAGATCTCGCCGTCGGCGTGGAACTCCGGCTCGCAGGTGAACCCGTCGCACAGGATCTTGCCCATGTCGCCGAGCGTGTAGCCGCCGCTGCCGGCGTTCCCGGCGCCCGGGCAGTCCGCGTCCGCGGTGCCGCGGTTGCAGTCCAGGCCCTCGGTGCGCAGGTTGTGGATGTCGCTTCCCATCACGTACACGCCGATGTTCATCTCGCCGTTGTCGGCGGTGTCGGTCTCGTCGAGGTCGTGGCCCTCGAGGTAGTCCATCGCGTACCAGTCGCTCCAGCCCTCGCCCATCGCCCGCGACTGGAACGCGCGCAGGGCCGGGCTGCCGGCGGAGTCGAGCACGAGCCGGTTCGAGAGCCCGTGCGTGTACTCGTGGTAGATCACCGAGGCGTCGTCGCCACCGTTGGACTCGGGCGTCGAGCTCCCGCTGAGGTCGGCGAACAGATACATCTGCATCCGCGGCGGCGTGCCGTCGGCGGGCGTGTTCATGTTCGCGTTGTTGATGTGCTTGAGGTCCGGCGTGCCGGGGATCGCGCCCGCCGATGTGTCGGTTGCCGCACCGTCGAGGGTCTCGGCGTTGACGGCGTCCGTGCCCTCGAAGTTGCCCGCCGCCGCGGTGAACCCAAACGGCGCGCCCGCGAGCCAGTCGTGGAAGTTGTTGACGTAGAAGTAGACCTGCGTCGCGTTCTGCTTGACGTTCGGACGCCAGCCGTAATTCGAGATCGACCACGAGCACTGCGGGAAGATCGTGAAGCAGTTGTCGCTCAGCGCACTCGGGTTCGGGTTGGCCTGGAACGCGTAGTTCCAGTTGGTGCCCGAGCTCGGGCCGATCTCACCGCACTCCGGGCAGTTGCCGTTCGGAGCGTCGGGAAGGTTGTTGTCGTTGGTGTCCGTGTAGACGTGGACGTTGTTGCCCTGGAGCTTGGTGGCCTCCGTGCCCCAGCCCGCCGGGAACGTGTGCAGCGACTGCGTGCCGGCCGGCGCGGAGCACTCCGGGCAGACGGCCGGGTCGCTGATCTGCGGCGCGTACTCCCAGACGTTGCCCGCGGCGAAGTCCACGGTGTTCTGGCGCAGCAGCACCTTGCCCGAGCCCGCGTCGACGACGTACTCGTAGATCTCGGTTGAGGAGGCCTTCGCGCTCACCTCCCAGGCGAGCTGCGTGTTGGCACCCGCGCCCGTGAACAGGACCAGGCGGGCGCTGTCGGAGCCGGCGAACTCGGTCCGCTGGTCGGCGCCGCTCGTGCTGCGCACCGCCGGCACGGACCGGTCGGCGCCGGCGTTGTCGAGCGCGGTCGCCAGCGCGTTGCGCGCCGAGAGGTCGGGATCGAGGCTCCGGATCCCCGCGAGGCCCGCGACCGGCGAGCCCATCAGGTTGATCAGGCGCCCGTCCTTGCTGACGTTCGCGTAAAGGCCGTTCTCGAACGCCTCCACGCCGCCGACCGACTGCGCCCAGATCAGATGCGTGATCCCGGACGTGTCGGTGTAGTTGCGCGTGAGGCGCAGGCCGCCGAGGTCGCTGGTGCTCAAACCGAGCGCCTTCGCGTTGGCCCGCGCGTAGCCGAGGGCGACGTCCTGCGGCGAGCTGGAGCTCGGAGCGGTGAGGAAGCCGTCGAGCCGGCCGAGGAAGCGGGGCGTGCCGGTGTTCGGATCGATGTCGAGCACGCCCTGCGAGCCGAGCGAGCCGCGAAGCGCCGCGGTCGCGGTCGGGGAGGCCGGATCGACGGGATCAGCGCCGGTGTCGGCGCGGACGTCGACCGAGCGCTTGCCCTCGTCGGGCGTGCTGACCGGGACGGCCTTCCCCGCGGCTTGCAGCGTGGCCCCCTCGGAGCCGACCGGCTTGCCCGCTGAGGGCGAGTCGCTGGTCGCGGATGCGGTGGGTACGGCGATCGCGATCACGGTTGCGGCGACGAACGCGCCCCTGCGGACGATGCGGCGTGCGAACGGATTGATGGCACTACCTCCTGCGGACTTCGACTCGGCTGCCGGCCCCCCGTGGTCCGCAGCTCCCTTGCCGGCGCGAAATTAGCACTCAACGGTGACAACGGTGTGCGTGCTTGGTCACAGATCCCGCATCCGCGGATCCACGCTCGGCGTTCACAGGAAATGTCCGCTGGCCAGGTACGGCGCCGGCGGCTGCATGCCGCGCACCGCCAGGTAACCCTCCTGTCCGATCTCGAGGCGAGCCGCGAGGCCGACGTCGACGGCCCACTCGTTCGCCGTCGTGATGCAGTTGATGAGGGTGTCGCCGGCCGCCGATGCCAGCGCTTGCCACAGCAGGTTGCGCGCGGTGTCGACTCGCCGCGCGGCGAGCAGCTGCGGGCGGCCCTCGTCGTTTAAGTACACGTAGCCCGGGTCGGCTTCGTCGTCGGAGACGATCAGCCGGAGCGTGCTCATCATGAAGCGGTGGTCGGGGCCATGGCCGGCGCCGCGCAGGTCGCGATCGAGCGAGTCCATCCATTCGATGTCGTCGTCCCTCCCCTCCCGCTGGCCGCGAACGGCCGGCAGGGCGGAGCGATCGACGGTGCCGACCATTCGCATCTGCGGATGAAGCGAGAACCCCGCCAGCCGGTAGCGACGGGTTGCGCCGGGATGAACCGTCGAGGAGAAGAGCCCGGGCCGGTCGGCGGCATGTTCGAGCGCGACGTCCAGGAGCTGGCGCCCGATGCCCCGACCCTGGTGCTCGGGCATCACGCCGTAGGTGGCCAGGTACCAGACGCGGCCGCGATTCTGGGAGATCGCAAACCCGATCACCTCCCCCGGGAGGCCGCGATCCAGCAGCCTCCGGGGTCAGTGGACCGTGCAGGACCACCTGAAGTCGATCTTCGAGAAGACCGGTGTGGGGACCCGCGGCGAGCTCGTCGCCCGCCTGTTCTTCGAGCACCATCTGCCCCGCCTCGCCGATCCGGCCGGGCAGTGACTCATGGACATGCACCGCGGGCAGCTGACCGTCAGCGCGGACACCGTGCGCGCGCTCGTCGGCGCGCAGTTTCCCGAGTGGCGCGACCTGCCCATCGAGAAGGTCAGCTCGGCCGGCACCGACAACGCCCTGTTTCGTCTTGGCGAGGAGTTGGTGGCCCGGTTCCCGCTGGTGACCGCCGAGATCAGCGCGACCCGCCGCTCGCTCGAGGCCGAGGCGCGGGCCGCCCGCGAGCTGCTCGGTCGCACCCGCTTTCCCACCCCCCGGCCGATCGCGCTGGGGGACCCCGGGCCGGGCTACCCGCTGCCCTGGGCGGTGCAGACCTGGCTCCCCGGCACCGTGGCGACCGCCGCGGACCCGGGCGAGTCGCATGCCTTCGCCCGCGACCTTGCCGAGTTCATCCGTGACGTGCGCGGGATCGCGACCGGCGGCAGGACCTTCAGCGGCGGGGGCCGCGGCGGCCACCTGCCGGATCACGACGATTGGATGAGCACCTGCTTCGAGCGCAGCGAGCCGTTCCTCGACGTGGCGCCGCTTCGCACCCTCTGGAGCCGGCTCCGGACGCTGCCGCGCGGTCCAGGCCCCGACCTGATGACGCACGGCGACCTGATCCCGGGCAACGTCCTCGTCGCCGACCTGCGCCTGGTCGGGATCATCGACGTCGGCGGACTGGGACCGGCCGATCCGGCCCTGGATCTGGTCGCGGCCTGGCACCTGCTCGAGCCCGGCCCGCGGGCCACGCTTCGCGACGCCCTCGGGGGCGACGACCTGGAGTGGGCGCGCGGCGCAGCCTGGGCGCTCCAACAGGCGATGGGCGTGGTCTGGTACTACGCCGAGAGCAACCCGCCGATGAGCGAGATGGGCCGACGGACTTTGCAGCGACTCGTCGCCGACGAGTCACGGATTGGGTAGCGGACTAGCCGTTGACGACCGCCTCGAACGCCGACGTGATCGTCTGCTCCTCCTTGCCCGAGAGTGTCGGCGTGGAGTCGCACTTCGCGGTGAACTGCTCGTCCGGGAAGATCAGCTGGTTCTTGGCGATGCTCGGGTCCTGCTTGAGCAGGATCTCCTTGGTGCCGGCGACCGGGGAGACGTAGTTGACGTACTCCTCGATCTGGGCCTGGTTCTTGGGGTCGTAGGCGTAGTTCATGAACGCCTCGGCCGCGGTCGGGTTCGGCGCCCCGATCGGGATCACCATGTTGTCCGACCACAGCATGCAGCCCTCCTCGGGCATCCGGAACTCGATGTTCGGGTCGTCGGCCTGCAGCTGGACCGCGTCGCCCGACCAGCCCATCACGGCTACGGCATCGCCGCTGGTCACATCACGCGCGTAGTCGTTGCCGGTGAAGCGCCGGATCTGGCCCGAGTCGGCCGCGTCGCCGATCTTCTGGATCGCGTCGAGCCAGTCCTGCTCGGTCGCCTTGGCGAGGTCGACGCCGTTGCACTTCATCACCAGCGGCACCGTGTCGCGCATCTCGGTGAGCATCTCGACCTTGCCCGCGTACTTGGGGTCGAACAGGTCGCAGATCGAGGTCACGTCAGGGGCGAGGTCCTTACGGACGACCAGGCCGGTCATCCCCGTCTGCCACGGCATCGAGAAGTCGCGGTTGGGGTCGAACGGCGGGTGGGCGAGGCTCGGAACGATGTTCTCCACGTTGTTCGACATCGCCGTCTTGTCGAAGTTCTGCAGGTAGCCGAGCTCGTGCATCTTGGCCGCCATCCAGTCGGTGACCACGAAGATCGAGCGCCCGCCCGACTCGCCCTGGTCGAGCTGCGGCTGGACCTTGCCGAAGAACTCGGCGTTGTCGTTGACGTCCTCGATGTACTTGACGCTGACGCCCGTTTCGTCCTCGAAGTCGGGGATCGTCTGCTTGTCGATGTAGAGCGGCCAGTTGGAGATCGTGAGCTCGCCCGACGGCTTGCCCGACGCATCCACGGTCGGGACGCCCGCACTCGATTCACTACTGGTGGTGCCGCTGTCGTCGCTTCCGCTGTCGCTGCTGCTTCCGCAGGCCGCGATCACCAATGCCGCGACGAGCGCCGCGAGCGCGACGCCAATCCTTGTAGCCATACCTCTCGTGCTCCTTCCCGAGCGGGTCTCCCTCTTATGCCACGCACTCGAACTAACGCTGCTGCGCAGCGTTCGTAAGAACGCGTCCCCTCCTCGATGCCGGGAGAAGGAAGCGGAAGACGGGGCTCGAACCCGCGACCCCCAGCTTGGGAAGCTGGTGCTCTACCAACTGAGCTACTTCCGCGGAGCGGCCCAGTCTAGTGCGCGTCGGGCGGCGCCAAGGGCCCGGACCGAGGCCCGTTCATCTCTAGGCTTGGGGCGGTGAGCGCACGCACGTTCGCCGTCTTTACTGGGGTTCTGGCCCTCATCGGCCTGCTCGCCTACGGGGTGATCTCCAAGGGCCAGGGAACGCTGGCCGAGGGCGACGTCGTGCCCACGACCTCGCTGCCGTCGCTCGACGAATCGACCTCCGGTTCGCTGGCCGACTACGAGGGAAAGTGGGTGCTGATCAACGTCTGGGCCAGCTGGTGCGGGCCCTGCCGCGACGAGGCGCCGGCGCTCGAGTCGTTCTACCGCGACCACCGCGGCGACAACTTCGAGGTCCTCGGGATCGACACCCAGGAGACCGCGGAGGGTGGCCGGGGCTTTGTCGACGAGTTCAAGCTCACCTACCCCCAGCTTCACGACGGCGACGGGGGCTACGCCGACGACCTGAAGACCACGGGCGTGCCGGAGAACTTCCTCGTCGCCCCCGACGGCACCCTCGCCGTCGCCCAGCACGGCCAGGTCGACGAGACCTTCCTGCGCCAGCAGGTCGCGCCGCTGATCGAGGGGAGCTAGCGATGGTTCGCCGGGCAGCGATGGTCGTGGCCCTGGTCGCGGCGTTGGCGATCGCCCCCGCGGCGGGCGCGCAGCAGGCCCAGCCTCAGGCCTCACTCCCCGACATCGAGGACGAGGTGATGTGCCCGGTCTGCGGCGTGACGCTCGAGCTCGCGACCGAGTCGCCGCAGGCAAACCAGGAGCGCGACTTCATCCGCAAGCTGATCGCACAGGGCCTCACCAAGGACGAGATCAAGGATCGCCTGGTGGCCGAGTTCGGCTCCGAGGTGCTGGCCGAGCCCGGCGACAGCGGCTTCGACCTGGCGGCGTGGCTCGTGCCCGGCGGCGCGATCGTGCTCGCCGGGGTGGCGATCGTCGTCGGCCTGCGGCGCTGGCGGCGCGCCGGGACCGCCGAGGAGGCGGCGGAGGCCGACGAGCCTGAGCCCGACGCGGCCGACAGCGAGCGGCTGGACGCCGACCTGGCGCGCTACCGGCTCTAGGGCGCAGCCTGATTTCGCCCGTTGCCTGGGCGATTTCCGGGGATACTGACGCGATGTCGCAGGAGAACGTCGACCTCGTGCGGCGCTTCATCGACGCGTGGAGCGCCCACGACCGCGAGCAGATGCTGGGTTACCTGCATCCCGACGCCGTCTTTCATTCGGCGGTCACCAATCTCGCCGGTCAGACCTTCGAGGGGCGCGACGAGATCGTCGCCGTCTTCGACCGCTGGGAGGAGGAGTGGTCGGAGATCTACTGGGAGGTCGACGAGTTCATCGACGTCGACGACCACCATGTGGTGACGCTGCACCGCGTGATCGCGACGGGGCGCATCACCGGCATCCAGACGGTGCGCGAGCTCGGCGGCGTGATCGAGATCCGCGACGGGCTGGTCGTCAAGCAGTGGATCTACCTCGACCGCGACGAGGCGCTCGAGGCGGCGGGCGTCAAGCGGTAGGGGAGACTGCCGGCGTGTCCGAGGCCAACGTCGAGACCCTGCGACGCATCTACGAGGCGTGGGGCCGCGGTGAGTTCACCGAGGGGGGCGAGCTCTACGACCCGCACGTCGTCCTCGTCCTGCGGCCGGAGTTTCCCGAGGCCGGACCGCACTACGGCCGGGAGGCGATCCGCAGGTACATGCTCGAGGACTTCCTCGTCGACTTCGACGGCGCGACGATCTCCGGCGAGGAGTTCCTCGACGCGGGCGACACGGTCGTCGTCGCCGTGCACCAGCGGGCGATGGGGCCTCGGAGCGGCGCCCCGGTCGACATGCGCTACTTCCAGCTGTGGACGTTTCGCGCCGGCACCGTGGTCCGGATCGAGTCGATCATGGAGCGCGAGGACGCGCTCGAGGCGGCGGGGCTCACCGAATGACTGAGCCGCGTCCGGTCACCGACCTCTCCCCCGCCGACTGGATCGTCGCTGGGGTCGAACGCGACGACGGGGTCGGGAGCCTCCTCCCGGCGGGCTTCGAGGCCTACGCGCGCGTTTTGCACCCGGCCGCGCAATGGCGAGGCGGCGAGCCCCGGGCGGTGACCTGGGCGGAGGTCGCGCAGGCCAACAAGCGCCGGCTGCACCGCCTGGTCCAATTCGACGCGCTGATCGGCGTCGACCGCGACGAGCAGAGCGACTACGCCGTCGCGACCGGGGAGATCCCGGACGAGGTTCAAGGACCGTTCTTCGAACTGCTCTCACGCCACACCGACGATCCGGACGATTGCTGGTTTGGCCTCTGGGACGGCTGGGGTGGGCTGGGAAGCGACCCGTCGGCGACGACGCTCGTCCTGACCGAGCCCGGGGACCCGACCCCGCACGTCCAGCGCACCTCGCCGCCCTATCCGCCGGAGGTCATCGACGGGCCCCGGATCTCGCTGCCCGGCCGCGAGTACATCCTCCTTCGCGGTCCGCTCTCCGGCATCGGCGAGGTCCGCGACGAGCTGTGGCCGAGCCTGGTCTGGCCCGGCGACCGCGCCTGGTGCGTCGCGACCGACATCGACCTCGACTCGACCTACGTCGGCGGATCGGCGGCGCTGATCGCCGAGCTGCTCGACGACCTCCGCCTCGAGACGTGGACGGCGCAGATCGAGGACCGCGTCGACGTCGGCGCCGACGAGATCAACCCAAAGCCGCGAAGCCGGGGCTAGCGATGTCGACGAACACGGACATCGTCGAGGCCGCGATCGCGAGCTTCAACCGCGGCGACTGGCAGGCCGCGCTCGAACGGGCGACCCCCGATTTCGTCCTGGATTGGTCGCGCGCCACCGGCCCCATCCATGGCGTGTTCGACCTCGAGACGGCGCCCAGCGTGTTCACCGAGTACGCGGATTCCTGGCAGGCGAACAGCGTGGACGTCCAGGAGGTGATCGAGGTCGGCGATCACGTCGTCGCCCCGACCATCGTCCACGTGACCGGCCGCGCCGGGATCGAGATCACGTCGAGGCCGACCTACGTATTCACGTTCCGCGACGGCGCCTTGACCCGAATGACCATGTACCAGGAGCG
>CAVUKZ010000003.1:0-171473 GCA_963742205.1 uncultured Solirubrobacterales bacterium
GCGCCGCCGGCTCCGGGTGACGACCGCAGAGATCCCAGACGACCTCGGCCTCGGAGACGCCCTGGCGCCGGGCTTCGTCCGCCACGCTCCGCCATGGCAGCTGCGCGTCCGGGAGCTCGTCCCACCGCGCCAGCTCCATCGCCTCCAGCGCACCCCTCAATGCCGGCCCGAGGTGATCCTCAGCGCGCAACATCGCGCGAAGAACCTCCAGCTGCTTGTCGGTGAGCTTGACCACCCACATGTGCGCCATCCCTGGGTCGCCGTCTAGGTCCAGAAACGCTATGGCGCGCCGCGGACGGAAGGGAGCCGGCGCGGAAGCCGCTACTAGCGGGCCTCGCCGCCCGCGACCGACGACCCGCCCGGGAGCGCCCGGTGCTCGGCGGTGACCGCGTGGATTCGCACCGCGACGATCCGGTTGTCGCGCACGGACTCCACCCGCAACTCGTAGCCGTTGGCGCGCACCTTGTCGCCGCGCTTCGGCAGCCGGCCAAGCTCCGAGAACACGTAGCCGCCGATCGAGTTGAAGGCGTCGGAGTCGACCGGGAGCTCGATCCCGGCGTCCTCGAGGTCGCCGAGCGGCACGTGGCCGCGCACGTACCAGTCGCCGTCGGTGAGCCGCCGCAGCGAGACCGAGCGCGGGTCGGTCTCGTCCTCGATCTCGCCCACCACCTCCTCCAGGATGTCCTCGACGGTGACGATCCCGACGGTCCGGCCGTACTCGTCGGAGACGATCCCGATCGACGAGCGCTGGCGCTGGAGCTCGGCGAGCAGGTCGTCGAGCGGCTTCGTCTCGGGGAACACCGGGACCTCGCGGATCGCGGGCTCGATCGGCGCGTCGGGACCCGCGTTCATGTAGAGGCGGACGAGGCTGTTGTTGTGGACGATGCCCCGGACCTTGTCGGGGTTGTGGTCCTCGACCACGACCAGCCGTGTGTGGCCCGACGAGACGCACCTGCGCAGCGCCTCCTCGACCGTCTCGTCGACGTTCACGGTGACCACCGCGGGGATCGGGGTCATCACCTCGCGGGCACGCTGCTCGTGCAGGTGAAAGACCCCGCCGAGCATCACCGCCTCACCGGGGTCGAGCGTGCCGCCCTTCGCCGACGTCTGGATGATCTCCTTGAGGTCGGCCGACGTGTGCTTCTCGGCCAGGTCGTGGGGGTTGACGCCGAACACGCGCACGATCCCGTTCGAGATCGCGTTGAGCGCGATCGTGAACGGAGCGCTGATCACCTCGAACCAATGCAGCGGCCGGGCGAGGATGCGGACGACCCGATCGGCGTTCGAGATCGCGAGCATCTTGGGTACCTGCTCGCCGATCGTGATGTGCAGCGAGGTCGCGATCAGGAACGAGACCGCGAAGGCGACCACGGTCGCGCCGGTGCCGTCGCCGAGCGCGGGCTCGATCAGTGACGCGATCGCCGGCTCGCCGAGGAAACCGATGCCGATCGAGGCGAGGGTGATCCCAACCTGGCACGCGGCCAGCGACTCGTCGATCGTCTCGATCTGCTCGAGGGCCTGCTCGGCTCCGGACTCGCCCTCCTTGGCCAGCGCCTCGATCCTGCCCTTGCGGGTTCGCACCAGCGCGAACTCGGCTGCCACGAATACCCCGTTGAGGAGCACGAGCAGGAGCAGCAGGACTAGGAAGAGCGCCGTCACTGCTCAGGTCGCCGACGAATATGCGGCCGGATACTTCGCGGGAGGTCGTCCATGGAGGACGCGCCAACGGTAGCAGCGAACGCAGCTAGCTCTGAGCATTAACGTGCCCTGCCGTGGACCAGGACGCGACGCCCTACCTCGATGCGATGGTCGCGTACGCCGCGCGCAACCCCGGCCGCTTCCACGTCCCGGGCCACAAGGGCGGCCCCGGCGCCGACCCCGCGCTGCGCGAGGCGTTCGGCGAACAGGTCTTGGCGCTCGACCTCCCGGCCGGGATCGAGGGGGTCGACGTCGGGCCCGATCCGCGCGAGACGCCGTTCGCCCGCGCCCAGCAACTCGCCGCGAGCGCCTGGGGCGCGCGCCGCAGCTGGTTCCTGGTCAATGGTGGCTCCGGCGGTAACCACGCGATCTGCCTCGCGTTCGCCCACGTCGGCGAGCGGGTGGTGGTGCAGCGCAACGTCCACTCCTCGACGATCGACGGGCTCGTGCTCTCGGGGCTGCGGCCGCGGTTCGTCGCGCCGGAGCTCGACCCGGAGCTCGGGATCGCCCACTGCCTGGTCCCCGACGCGCTCGACGCCGCGCTGGCCGACGAGCCCGACGCGATCGCCGCGATGGTGGTCTCGCCGACCTACTTCGGCGCGGTCGCCGATGTCGCGGCGCTCGCCGAGGTCGCGCATGCCCGCGGTGTGCCGCTGGTCGTCGACGAGGCCTGGGGATCGCACATGCACTTCTCCTCCGCCCTGCCAACCGCGGCGCTCGAGTCCGGCGCCGACGTCGTGCTCTCCTCGGTGCACAAGATCGTCGGCTCGATCACCCAGTCCGCGATCCTTCACCTCGGCGAGGGCGACCGGGTCGACGAGCGGATCATCGACCGCGCCGTGACCCTGATCGAGACCACGAGCCCGAACGCCATCCTCACCGCCTCGCTCGACGCGGCTCGCCGCCAGGCCGCGACCCGCGGGGAGGAGCTGCTCGCCGAGACCGTCGACTCCCTCGCCGTGCTCCGGGAGCGGATCCGCTCCCTGGGCGGGCTCGACGTCCTTGACGAGCGGATCGTCGGTCGCGCCGGCGTCCACGCCTACGACCCGATGCGCCTCGTGGTCGACGTCCGCGGGACCGGGGCGACCGGCCACCGGATCGCTCGGCTGATGCGCGAGCAGGACGACATCAACCTCGAGCTCTTCGCCGAGAACGTGGTCGTCGCCGTCTTCGGCTTCGGCGAGCGGGCGGCCGAGACCGGCGAGCGGCTCGTCGAGGGGCTCGAGCACGCCTGCGCCCGGCTCGGCGAGGAAGAGGAGGAGCCGCTCCCGCCCTTCGCGGAACCGCCGCCCTGGGGGCCGACCGAGCTCTCCCCACGCGACGCGTTCCTCGCCGGCCAGGAGGTGGTCCCGTTCGAGCAGGCCGAGGGCAGGATCGCCGCCGAGTCGCTCGCCGCCTACCCGCCCGGCGTCCCCAACGTGCTCCCCGGCGAGCGGCTCACGGCGCCCACCCTCACCTACATCGCCGACAGCGTCGCCCACGGCGGCCTGGTGAGGGGAGCGAGCGACAGAACGCTGCGAACCATCAGAGTGGTAGCCGAGTGAGCACGGCCGATATGGCACCGCGCACGCCCGGACGCGGAAGCACGAACAAATAGTCCGCGGCGTAGCCGCGGGCCAGAGATTCGAGCGAGCGCGGAGGACGTGGCGCGGTATTCCTATCGGCGCAAACCCGTCCTGCGCAACGCCACATCCGCCGAAGGTTCGACCATGAGCTGGGGCGCCGACTCGGAGTACGGGCCGCTGCGGGATGTGCTTCTCGGGCCCCCCGACAACTTCCGCTGGTTGCCGACGAGCACGATCTCGAAGGCGACCCTGGCGAGCGGTGCGAAGTTCGACCGCGAGCTGGCGCTCGCCCAGCACCGGGAGCTGGTCGCCGCCTACGAGTCGGCCGGGGTCAGGGTCCACATGCTCGAGCCCGACCCGGCGCTGCCCTACCAGGTGTTCGCCCGCGACTCGAGCGTGATGACGCCCACGGGCGCCGTCGTCACGCAGATGGCGCAGCCGTGGCGCCGGGGCGAGTACGCGGAGGTGATCGGCTTCTACCAGCGCAACGAGATCCCGATCGCGGGAATGATCACCGCCGGTTCGCTCGAGGGCGGCGACGTGTGCATGCTCGAGCCCGGCGTGATGCTGATCGGCAACGGCGAGGAGCGGACGACGGCTGAGGCCGCCCGACAGCTCGCGGAATGGATCGAGGCCGAGGGCTGGGAGGTGCGGATCGAGCCGATCCCGAGCCAGTTTCTGCACATCGACGTGCTCGTCTCGGTCCTGGCGCCGAAGCTGGCCGCGGTCTGCGTCGAGTCGGCGTCGGGAGGGCTCGTGGCGTGGCTGCGCGCCAAGGGCTACGAGATCCTGGAGGTGTCCACCGCGGACGCGTTCAAGCTCGGCGTCAACGCGATCTCGCTCGGGGACGAACGGGTGCTTTCCAGCGCCGGGTCGGCGAAGCTGAACGAGCGGCTGCGCGCGCTCGGGCTTGAGGTTCTCGACCCGGACCTGTCGATGTTCACGATGGGCGGCGGCGGGGCCCACTGCCTGGCGCAGGCGCTCGACCGCGACCCCACGGGCTGACGAGGTGGCCGCCGAGCGGCCGACCGTCGACCCCGCACGGGTCATCGAGGACCTGCGAGAGCTCGCGCTGCGGACCGCCGACGAGCGCGGCGCCCAGCGCCTGTGCTGGTCGCCGACCTGGCGCGAGGCGCGCGCGCTGCTGATCGAGCTGCTCGGCGAGCTCGGACTCGAACCCGAGGTCGACGAGGCGGGGAACCTGTGGGCGCGACTCGACGGCGAGGATGAGACCGCGCCGGCGGTGGCGCTCGGGTCGCACCTGGACTCGGTCCCGGACGGCGGCTGGCTCGACGGCGCCCTCGGCGTGATGGCGGCGCTCGGCGTGCTCCGCGCCTGGGCGACGTCGGGGCGCCGCCCGCCGGTGTCACTGGTGCTGGTCGACTGGGCGGATGAGGAGGGCGCGCGCTTCGGGCGCAGCCTCTTCGGCAGCTCGGCCTTCGCCGGGACGCTCGACCCGGAGGCGGTCGCGGGCCTGCGCGACGGCGAGGGGCGGGCGCTTGCCGAGGTCCTCGCCGAGAACGGGGTGGAGCTCAACCGGGCCGGCGAGTGCGCACGGCGGCAGGACGGGCTCGGCGCCTACGCCGAGCTGCACATCGAACAGGGGCCGCGGATGGAGGCCGAGGGCCTGCGGGCGGCTGCGGTCACCGGATGCGCCGGCGTCGAGCGACTGCGCTTCGAGTTCCGCGGCCAGGCGGCGCACGCGGGGACGACGCCCATGGCGGCCCGCCGCGACGCGGGCCTGGCGGCGGCGGAGGCGGCGCTCGCGATCGAGGCGATCCCCGAGGCCGAGGGGGGTGTCGCGACCACCGGCGAGCTGCGGCTCGAGCCGGGGATCCCCAGCGCGATCGCCGGGCGCGCGGTGCTGGCGGTGGATCTCCGCCACCCCGAGCCCGAGCCGCTCGCCCGGATGCTCGCCGCCGCGCGCGAGCGGTGCGCGGGAATCGCGGCCGAGCGTGGCTGCCGGCTCGACGAGTCCTCGGTGTTCGCGATCGAGCCGATCCCGTTCGACACGCGGCTCGTGTTCCTCGCCCGCGCCGCCTGCGCGGCGGTCGCCGGGGAGCCCGCGAGCCTCGCCAGCGGCGCCCTGCACGACGCGGCCGAGGTCGCCCGCGTGCTGCCCGCCGTGATGGTGTTCGCGCCCTCGCGCGACGGGATCAGCCACGCGCGCGAGGAGGACACCGCAGCAGCGGACCTCGAGGTGGCGATCGAGGCCTACGCCGAGCTCGCCGCGCGCCTACTCGACGCGAACTGAGCAGATAGCGCGCCTTTTCGCACTTGCATTTGAAGAGACACACATACGTCCCACACATTCGCTAGTTTTCCGCTCGCCTAATCCCCTGTCTCGGAGGCGGGGGAGCGGAGGACCCAATGGGATGTTGAACCCGGGGGCGAATCGGCCGAGGCCAGAGCCGTAGCGCGACTCTTTCCGCGCGAGCCCGTCAGCTAACTCCGTCGGCGCTGAAAGAGTTGAAAAAAGGGGTCAAATTGTCTCTCGCTACGCGTACGCCGGCGCGGTTGGCCGCGTTGACGGCCCTGCTCGCCGTCGGCGTCCTCGCGGCGACCGCCACCACCGAGGCGAGCGCCGCCGGACTCGTGGCACCGCTGTCGGAGTGCAAGGCGCAGAAGAACATCAAGGCACCGGAGCGCCAGCAGGAGGACGCGATGCGCTGCCTGATCAACTACGCGCGCTCGCACTCCGGGTCCGGATCCCTTGGGGCCTCGAGGTCGCTCGAGCGGGCCGCCGGGCAGAAGTCCGGTGACGTGATGCATTGCGGCTTCAGCCACACGGCGTGCGGTCGACCCGCGGACCTCTACGCGCGACGCTACGGCTACGCCTCGGCGAGCAGCTGGGCCTGGGGCGAGAACCTGGCGGTCGGCCGCGGCAAGCGCGGGAGCGCGCGCAAGGTGATGAAGGCCTGGCTGCACTCGCCGCCGCACCGGGACGCGATGCTGCGCGGTTCCTTCGACGACGCCGGGATCGGCCTCAAGCGGGGGCGGTTCGGCGGCCACCGAAACATGGCCGTCTGGGTCCTCGAGCTCGGCTGCCAGGGGTGCGGATGAGGAGTTTTGTGAGCGAAGTGTGAGTAGCGCGCAAAGTGGGTATGGGGCCGGTCGATGTAGTTGGGGCGACCGACCCGGGGTCCTCTGGGGGGCCAAGGGGAAAGGAAAATTTTCATGCGGGGAATCGCTTGGGGGCGAGGGATGGTTCTCGCAGTTGCCGGTGCCGGCGCTGCGTTCGCGCTGATCGCAGCACCGGCCGATGCGAGCCTGGTGGCACCGGCTTCGACGTGCGACGGCCAGAAGAACGTCAAGGCTTCGAAGGGCGTCCAGGAGAAGGCCATGAGGTGCCTGATCAACTACGCGCGTACCCACAGCGGCACGCACGGCGTCGACGGGTCGAAGGCGCTCGAGAAGGCCGCCGGCGTGAAGGCCGGCGACGTGATGCAGTGCGGCTTCAGCCACACCGCGTGCGGCCGGCCGGCCGACCTCTACGCCGCGCCGGTACGGCTACACGTCGGCGAGCAGTTGGCGCTGGGGCGAGAACCTGGCCTGGGGCCGGGGCAAGAACGGCACGGCCCGGGAGATCCTGAAGGCCTGGCTCAACTCGCCGCCGCACCGGGCGACGATGCTCGACGGCTCGTTCAGCGACGCGGGCGTCGGCCTCCGCCAGGGCGGCTTCAGCGGCCACCACAACGTCTCCGTGTGGGTCCTCGAGGTCGGCTGCCACTGCTGATCGTGTAACGCCTCGGCGCGGCGGGTCACTCCCCGATCGGAGACCCCGATCAAGGAGGAGACCGGTGAGCGACGAGATCGCGCTGAACGAGATGCAGGAGCGGATGGTCGAGGAGAGCCCGTACGACTTCACCGATCTGCGCGCGCTGTACATCAACTGCACGCTGAAGCGCAGCCCCGAGCAGTCGCACACGCAGGGCCTGATGGACCTGTCGATGGAGATCATGCGCCGCAACGGGGTCGAGGTCGACTCCGTGCGCGCAATCGACCATCAGATCGCGACGGGCGTCTGGCCCGACATGACCGAGCACGGCTGGGCGGTCGACGAGTGGCCGGAGATCTTCGAGCGCGTGCTCGGCGCCGACATCCTCGTGCTCGGGATGCCGATCTGGCTCGGCGAGAAATCGTCGGTGTGCACCCAGATCATCGAGCGCCTGTACGGCAACTCACACCTGCTCAACGACGACGGTCAGTACGCCTACTACGGCCGCGTCGGTGGCTGTCTGATCACCGGCAACGAGGACGGGGTCAAGCACTGCGCGCTCGAGACCCTCTACGCGCTCCAGCATCTCGGCTACACGATCCCGCCGCAGGCGGACGCGGGCTGGATCGGGGAGGCCGGGCCCGGTCCCTCCTATCTGGACCCCGAGTCCGGCGGGCTGATGAACGACTTCACCAACCGCAACACCACGTTCATGTCCTGGAACCTCCTTCACCTGGCGCGGATGCTCAAGGACGCCGGGGGGATTCCCGCTCACGGCAATCAGCGGACCAAGTGGGACGCTGGGCTGCCGCTTCGACTTCCCCAACCCCGAGTACCGGGCGTAGCTCACCCGGATAGGGTCGGGATCGCTCAGCGGGTCGCGTCGCCGAGACCGTCAAGAAACGCGCCCGGGTCCTCGATGTGCGGAACGTGCGCGACGTCCTCGACCACGTGCAGCGGCCAGCCGAGGTCGGCGGCGGCGCGCTCGGCGACCCCCAGCGGGACCATGCGGTCATGGCGGCCCCACAGCAACGAGACCGGGGCGCCGATCCGCCGCAGGCCCGCGCCGTCGACCCGCGCCTTCCCGGCTGCTAGCACCTGGTTCATCGCGCGCTTGACGCTCGGTCGCCGAGCCTGTCGGAGGTTGTAGGCCGAGAAGGCGGCGAACCATTCGGGGGCGCGGCGACGTGCGCGGTCGAGGTCGAATAGCGCGAAGCGCTCGAACCGCTCCTCGGCACGTTCGCTTGGCCGCAGGGAGAAGAGGCCAGCGATCACCATCAGCCGGAGCGGCATCCGATAGCGAGCGACCCCGGGCGCGGCGTAGACGACCAAGCGCTCGAGGTCCGCGCCAGACGCGGCGAACCGGGCCGCGAGGCCACCGAGCAACGAGTGGGCGACGACGATCGGCGGTTGCGGGCACGTCGCCTTCACGAACGCCCCGAACCAACGCCCGAACGATGCGGCGTCGAGGCTCGCCACGGGCTCCGATTCGCCGAGACCGGGGACGTCCGGGGCGAGTACCCGGTAGCGATCGGCGAGCGGGGCGATCACGGGAGCCCAATAGGCGGCGCCGCACTCGATCCCACCGTGGAGCAGGATCAGCGGCTGTCCCTCGCCGGCCTCGAGGATCGCCGTCTCGGTTTCGCAGACCCGCTCCGTGCGGCCGCGGAGATCCAGACCGGCGAGCATCAGCTCGCGATCGCCGGTCGATGATCGAATCGGGGGCTTGTCGTTCGCCTCGCGCATCGGTCCCTCGAGCCTAGGTCGGCGGCCCGCGGGCCGCATCGCATGAATTGACCATTTTCGACTGCGCTCCGAATCGGCAAAATCGACCAGTCCGCGCAGATCGGCGGCGGGCTCGTGATTCGTTCTCCTGCCGGGTCTGAAGTCGTGGATCGCTACATTGCGCCGCATGAGCGACGCGTGGAACCGCCTGGCCGAACTGCCGATTGCGATCTCCGAATACGAGCTCACCGGCCACGACCGCGAGTTCGGTGACTTCACCCGGCCATCGACGGTTGTGCACCTGCACGGCGGCGGCCACGAGGGGATCGGCGAGGACGTCGTCTACGACGTGCTCGACCACATCGCGCATCGCGACGCCGGCCCGGTTTTAGACCTCTCCGGTGCCTCAACGCTCGGTCAGGTTTGCGCCCTGCTCGGCGAGCTCGACCTGTTTCCGGGCGCGGCGCCGTCGATGGAGGCCTCCCGCCACTACCGGCGCTGGGCCTATGAGTCGGCGGCCCTCGACCTCGCCCTGCGCCAGAACGGCCTCGCGCTCTGGGAGGCGGTCGAGCGCGATCCCCAGCCCCTCCGCTTCGTCTGCTCAACGCGGCTGTCCAGCTTCGACGAGGGCTCGAAGTCCTCGACCGAGCAGATCCGCAACCGACTCGCCAAGTACCCGGACCTCGA
Organism: uncultured Solirubrobacterales bacterium; assembly: GCA_963742205.1. GTDB lineage: Bacteria > Actinomycetota > Thermoleophilia > Solirubrobacterales > 70-9 > WHSW01. Next base: position 9,394 of record CAVUKZ010000003.1, read on the forward strand.
GTTCAAGCTCGATCCCGAGAACGACTGGGACCAGGCGCTGATCGACGAGATCGCCGAGCTCGCCCCGGTCGCGGTGCTCGACCTCAAGGGCATGTACAGCGGCACGCCGGTCGACGTCGACACGGACCCGAAGCTCTACCTCGAGGTGGCCGAGAAGTTCCCGGGGGCGTACCTCGAGGACCCGGACATCAACGACGACACGCGCGAGCTGCTGGCGCCGTTCGACGACCGGATCACCTGGGATGCCCCGCTGCACTCGCTCGCCGACGTGAAGGAGATGGCGCGGAAGGCCATCAACTCGAAGCCGTCGCGCTTCGGATCGCTCCAGGAGCTGCTCTCGATCTACGACTACTGCGACCGCAACGGGATCGCCGTCTACGGCGGCGGCCAGGGCGAGCTGCAGTGCGGGCGCGGGCAGATCCAGTACCTGGCCTCCCTCTTTCACGCGACGACCTCCAACGACGTCGCGCCATCGGGCTACAACGACCCGGCCGTCCCCTCGGGGATGCCCACCAGCCCGATGGACCCCGCCCAGAGCGACACCGGCTTTCGCTGGGCCGAGTAGCCCTTCGAACCGAGCTCAGACGATGTCGTGCTCCTGGAGGCTGCGCGCGGTCTCGACGATCGAGTCCTCCACCGGCCGCGGTGACCAGCCGAGGTCGCGGGCTCGCTGGCTCGAGAACTCGACGCGCCGGCCGAGGTCGCCTGTGAACGAGCGCACGCTCGGGTCGAAGATCGCCACCGCCTTGATGAGCAGGTTGGGCGCGACGCGGGTCGGCACCTTGGCCGCCTGAGCGCCGAGCCGGTCGCGCAAGATCGACGCGATCTCCGCCATCCAGAGGAAGCGGTCGGTGGCGATGAGACGCTTGCCCGCGGCCGCCGGGGAGGTCATCGCGAGTAGTTCGAGCTCGGCGACGTCGCGGGCGTCGACGAGCGAGAACCCCAGCCGTGGCAACGCCGGCATCGCCCCCTTCATCAGCCGCTCGATCAGCTCGAGCGAAAACGAGCGATCGTCGCTGAGCGCCGGCCCGATGATGGCGCCGGGGTTGACCACCGCCAGGCGCTCCTCGGCGCCGGCCTCGCGGACCAGATCCCAGGCGGCGCGCTCGGCGATCGTCTTCGAGCGCGTGTACGGGGTCAACGACGTCCTGTCGCCATCGGTCCAGTCGTCCTCGGTGTAGGCGGTGCCGTTGCGAGGCGGGCCACCGTTTCGCACCGCGGCGACCGAGGACGTGAGCACGATCCGCTCGGCGCCGGCATCGAGAGCCGCGGTGAGCACCCGCAGCGCGCCGTCGCGGGCCGGAACGATCAGGTCGTCCGGATCACGCGGCTGCGACGGCGGAAACGGCGAGGCGACGTGGAGCACGTACGCGCACTCCTTCACCGCCTCGGGCCAGCCGGCGTCGCTGGTCAGATCGGCGGCCAGCACCGTGAGTGCCTCCAGGCGCTCCCCGGCACCGGCGGCCGCCACCGTGGACCGCACGTCGCCCTCGCGGGCCAGGTCGCGGATCGTCGTCCGGACGCGGTATCCACGATCCAGCAGCGTGGCGATGCACCAGCCGCCGAGGAACCCGGTGCCGCCGGTGACGAGCACGGTTCGGTCATCGTTCGTGGTCACTGGGCAAATCTATCCTGGCCGAGTAGGCGCCCGGGGCTTGCAGTAGCGTCGACTCCACTCACGACCCGAGGAGCTCCGCATGCCCAAGAAGTCCTTTGCCGGCGCGCTCAACGATCAGATCGCGAATGAGTTCGCCGCCGCGATGCAGTACATCGGCATCGCGGTCCACTACGACGCCGAGACCCTGCCCCGCATGGCGGCGTTCTTCTACCGCCAGGCGCTCGAGGAGCGCGGCCACGCGATGATGATGGTCCAGTACCTCCTGGACGTCGACGAGCAGGTGAAGATCCCGGACATCAAGGGCCAGCAGTCGAAGTTCAAGGACGACGTGGCCCCGGTGAAGCTGGCGCTCGAGCAGGAGGAGCGCGTCGGCAGGGAGATCTACAGCCTCTTCGAGCTCGCCCGCGAGACCAAGGACTACCGGGCCGAGCAGTTCATGCAGTGGTTCGTCAAGGAGCAGGTCGAGGAGGTCAGGCTGATGCAGGACATCCTCAACACCGTGGAGCGCTCCAAGGACAACATGCTCCTGGTCGAGGAGTTCATCGCCCGCGAGGCGCCGGGCGAGGGTGCCGAGGACGACGCTCCGCCGGAGGCCGGCGGGGGTTAGTCGGTCGCGCGGTCAGGCGCCCCGTTTCGTTGAGGACGGGACCTGACCTAAATCGCGTCTAGGGTCGGCCCGAACCGAGGCGAAGGAGACGCGATGCCAGAGCGAGACGGATACATCCCCGGCGTTCCCTGCTGGGTCGATGCGAGCGTGCCGGAGCCCGAGGCGGTGCTCGGCTTCTATCGCGACCTGTTCGGCTGGGAGTTTGAGAACCGGATGCCCCCGGGCGACCCCCAGGGTCAGTACCACGTCGCGCGACTGCGCGACCGCGAGGTGGCGGCCGTCGGCTCGATCCCCGAGGGCGCGCCGCCGATCGCGATGTGGAACACCTACATCGCGGTCGAGAGCGCCGACGCAACGGTCGACACGGTCCGCGGCGCCGGCGGCGGCGTGGCCATGGAGCCGTTCGACATCCCGGGCGCGGGGCGGATGGCCGTCTTCACCGACGCCGAGGGTGCGGCGTTCTGCGTCTGGCAGGCGGGCGAGCACCGGGGTGCGGGGATCGTGAACGAGCACGGATCGGTGAACTTCAACGGCCTCGAGACCCGCGACGCCGACGGGGCCAAGGCGTTCTACGGGGCGGTCTTCGGCTGGACGACACTCGCCCTCGGGGGCGGTGCGGAGATGTGGACCCTCCCCGGGTACGGCGACCACCTCGAGAGCATGCAGCCGGGCCTTCGCGACCAGATCGCCGCCGTCGGCGGCCCGCCCGGCTTCGAGGACGTGGTGGCGAGCCTCAACCCGATCGCGGACGATCAACCGGACGTGCCGGCCCACTGGAGCGTCACGTTCGGCGCCGACGACGCCCGCGCTGTCGCCGAGCGCGCCGCGGAGCTGGGTGGGACGGTCCTGGTCGAGCCGATGGATCTCCCGTGGTCGCGAATCACGGTGATCAGGGATCCGCAGGGTGCGACCTTCGTCGCCAGCCAGTTCGTCGTCGAGAACAAGGATCTCGGCGGCGATTAGTTTTCGTGCGGGGGACGGTCTAGAGGGAGGATGAATTTGAGCGTGAACGGGGCCCCGGCGATCCTCGCCGAGGGTTTGGTCAAGCATTACGAGGGTGGTGACGGGGACGTCGAGGCGGTCCGCGGCGTCGACCTCACCGTGCGCCGCGGGGAGATCTTCGGCTTCCTGGGCCCGAACGGCGCCGGCAAGTCGACGACCGTGCGGATGCTCACGACCCTCCTCACGATCACGGCCGGCCGCGCCGAGGTGGCAGGCGCTGACGTCGCCCGCCAGCCCGACGCCGCGCGTCGCAAGATCGGCGTCGCTCTGCAGGAGGCCGGGCTCGACCCGCGCCAGACCGGACGCGAGCTGCTCGTCCTGCACGGCCAGCTCTTCGGCCTCGACAAGGACGCGGCGAAGGCGCGGGCCGACGAGCTGATCGCGCTCGTCGAGCTCGAGGACGCAGCGGACCGAGTGATCAAGGGCTACTCGGGCGGCATGCAGCGGCGGCTGGACCTCGCGGCCGCCCTCGTGCACGAGCCCGAGGTGCTCTTCCTCGACGAGCCGACCACCGGGCTCGACCCGGCGAGCCGGCTGACGGTCTGGGAGGAGCTGCGGCGGATCAACCGCGACGGCACCACCGTCTTCCTCACCACCCAGTACCTCGAGGAGGCCGATCAGCTCTGCGATCGGCTGGCGATCATCGACGATGGCGTGATCGTCCGCGAGGGAACGCCGGCCAGCCTGAAGGCCGAGCTGCGGGAGAGGACCGGGACCGAGAACCCAACGCTCGACGACGTCTTCCTCGACGCGACCGGTCGCACCCGCGAGCGCGCCGCCGGCGAGGTTCAGGAGGTGACCGCATGACCGCCACGCTCGTCCTCGGGGCGCGCTCGCTGCGGGAGGCGGTCCGGCAGCCGGACGCCCTCTTCATGACCCTCTTCATCCCGATCTTCTTCTTGATCGTCAACACCGGTCAAGCCGCGGAGATCTTCCCCTCGGACTCGACCGGCTTTCTCGAGGGCCAGGGCTACGGGGCCTTCCAGCTCCCGATCACGCTCCTGCTCGCCGCCTCGTTCGGGATGGCGGCGCTGTTCCTGGTCGAGGAGATCGAGGGCGGCTACTTCGACAAGCTGCGGGCGATCCCGGTGCCGCGCTACTCGCTGGTGCTCGGACGCCTGGTCGCCGAGGGCCTCAAGTGCGTCCTGATCGCGTCGCTGATCGTCTTGATCGCGCTCCCGTTCGGGGTTGAGATCGCCAGCGGGCCGCTCGGGTTCGTGCTCCTTGTCGCGCTTACCGCCCTGTGGGGCATCGTCTACGCCGGCTTCATGCAGCTGATCGCGCTCAAGACGCGCAGCGCGGCGGCGACCAACTCGGGCGGGCTGATCTTCTTCCCGCTCCTCTTCTTGACCCCGAACTTCGTCCCGCGGGACATGCTCACGGATCCGATGGAGGTCGCGGCCACCGTCAACCCCGTCACCTATCTGATGGAGGCGCTGCGCTCGCTGATCCTCGACGACCTCGTCTGGGCAAAGATCTGGCCCGGGTTCGCGGTCGTGCTCGCGCTCGGCGCGCTGATGCTGTTCCTGAACGTTCGGACGATCCGCAACTACGACTGAAGTAGGTTCTCGGCGTGGCCGAGAACTCCAAGGACGCAATCAGCCGCAGGCGGCTGCTGGGCGGTGCCGCGGCCGGAGCCGGCGGGATCGCCGCCGGCGGCATGGTCGGCGCCCCCGTCGCGGGCGCGAAGCCGGCGAACCGCAAGGCCGACGTGGTCGTCGTCGGCGCCGGATTCGCGGGGCTCGCCGCGGCGAAGGAGATCCGCAAGGGCGGGCACTCGGTCGCGGTGCTCGAGGCACGCGACCGGGTCGGCGGCCGGGTCCTGAACGCCGACGTCGAGGGCGGCGAGCACGTCGAGCTCGGCGGCCAATGGGTCGGGCCCGGCCAGGACCGGGTGCTGGCGCTGATCTCCGAGCTCGGTCTGAGCACCTATCCGACCAACGTCGACGGCGGCAACATCTACTACCGCGACGGTGCGCTGCAGACGTACACGGGCACGATCCCGCCCGCGCAGGGGGCCGCCCTGGTCGAGCTGGCGACCGTGATCGGGAAGCTCAACTCGATGGCGGCCGAGGTCCCGCGCGACGCGCCGCAGACGGCCCCGCACGCCGCCGAGTGGGACTCGCAGACGTTCGAGACCTGGAAGCTCGCCAACACCCAGACGCAGGAGGCGCGCGACCTGGTCGACCTCGCGTTCAGCTCCGTGTTCGCGGCCGAGCCCCGCGACGTCTCGTTGCTGTTCACGCTCTTCTACATCGCGACCGCGGGCAGCTTCGACAACCTGATCAACACCGCGGGCGGCGCCCAGGAGGATCGGATCGTGGGCGGCTCGCAGCGGATCGCGCTGAAGCTGGCGAAGAAGCTCGGCAAGCGCGTCCGTCTCTCACAGCCTGTGCACCTGATCCGCAAGCGCGGCGGCCGGATGGAGGTTCACGGCCGGACGGAGACCTGGACCGCGAAGCGGGTGATCGTCGCCCTCGCGCCGGCGCTGATCGACGCGATCGAGTTCAAGCCGAAGCTGCCGCCGATGCGCGCGCAGCTCAATCAGCGGGTCCCGATGGGCTCGGTGATCAAGTGCATGGCCGTCTACGACACGCCCTTCTGGCGCGCGCAGGGTCTCTCCGGCATGGCCACCAGCAACACCGGCCCGGTCAAGCTGACGTTCGACAACACCCCGGCCTCCGGGAGCCCCGGCGTGCTGCTCGGGTTCATGGAGGGCACCGACGGGAGACGTTTTGCCCAGGCCTCGGAGGACGACCGGCGAGCGGCCGTGCTCGGGTCGTTCGAGCGCTACTTCGGCGCCGAGGCGCGTAACGCCACGGAGTACCTCGACAAGGTCTGGGCCGCCGACGTGTGGAGCCGCGGCTGCTACGTGGGCTACATGCCGCCCGGGGTCTTGCTGGAGTGGGGCGACGTGCTGCGGGCGCCGGTGGGCCGGATCCATTGGGCCGGGACGGAGACCGCGACCTACTGGGCCGGCTACATGGACGGCGCGATCGAGTCGGGCCAGCGGGCGGCGGCCGAGGTCCTGGCGCAGCTCTGAGGAATAGGGTCGGGGCATGGCAACGACCGATCTGTCCTCGCTGCGCGGACGCCGGGTCCTGATCACCGGGCCCGCGCGCGGCATCGGGGCGGCGCTGGCCGAGCGGCTGGCCGCGCAGGGGGCGCGCCTGGCCCTCGTCGGCCTCGAGCCCGAGCAGCTGGCGGCCGTGGCCGAGCGCTGCGGCGAGGACACCCACGTGGGCGAGTGCGACGTCTCGGACAACGAGGCGGTGACCGGGGCGATCGACGCGGCGGCGGACGCGCTCGGCGGCCTCGACGTCGTCGTCGCCAACGCCGGGATCGCCGCCGGTGGGCCGCTGAAGCTGCAGGAGGTCCGCGCCTGGGAGCGGGTGATCGAGATCAACCTGCTCGGCGTCATGTACACGGACCGCGCCGCGCTCCCCCACCTCGAGCGCAGCCAGGGCTACCTCCTCAACATCGCCTCCACCGCAGCGGTGCTGCGAGCGCCGGGCCTGAGCGCCTACTGCGCGGCGAAGGCGGGGGTCGAGGCGCTCAGCGACTGCCTGCGGATCGAGATGCAGCCGTTCGGTGTCCAGGTGGGGGTCGCCTACTTCCTCTTTCTCGACACCGACATGGTCCGCGACGCCGAGCGCGAGATGCCGCTGCTGCAACGGTCGAAGTCGGAGGTGCCGAACTTCCTCTCCCGCACCTACCCGCTGGCGCCGGCGATCGACGAGCTCGTCGCCTCGATCGCCGAGCGGCGCCGCCGCGTCGCCTACCCGCGCTGGTTCACGAAGGCGCTTGCGATCCGCCAGCTGCTCGCCTCGCCGTTTGCGGAACGCCGAGCGGCGAAGACGGTGCCCGAGGCGATGCAGGCCTACGAGCAGATGGCTGCCGAGCGCGGCACCGCCGCGGTCTCGGCTACCGAGCGCACTCGCGAGCTCGCCGGACTGTGACCCGTTGAGCGTCGACACCCACGGCCGCTGGCCGCTGGCGGCCTCCGCCCTGGTCGCTCCGGCCTGGGGTGCGGTGCTGGGCGAGCGCGAGGCGCTGCGTCGTGAGGACACCTGGATAGCGGCGCTCGCGTTGCCGATCCTCCTCACCCACCAAACCGAGGAATGGGTCCGGCCCGGCGGCTTCTTGCCCTTCTGCAACCAGCGGCTGCTCGGTAGCGCCAGCCCGACCTGGCCGCTCACCGAGCGCGACGGCTTTCACGTCAACGTCACGATCGGGTGGACGAGCGCGCTGGCCGGCCTGGCGCTCTGGAGGCGAACCGCCGCCCCCGCGGTCTCCGTGCTCTGGCTCGAGGCGTGGAACGTTCTGATGCACACCGGCATGGCCGTGCGCGAGCGCCGCTACAACCCCGGCCTGGCCACCGCCGACGCGTTGATGGCCGTCCACGCGGTGGCGGGCGCCCTCGCCCTGCGCCGCTCCGGGCGGCTCTCACGCAGCGCCGGACGCCTGGCAGCCCTCGCCGGCACTGCCTTCAGCGCCGGGATGCCGCTGGTGATGCGAGCGCGAATGAAGGCCGCAACGGGCGACAGCCGCCAGTTCTAGACCGCCGCCCGCAGCCAGTCCATGACCACCGGTGTCGCGTCGAGGACCGAGACGTGGCCGTCGCGCGGGCGCAGCCACAGCTCCGCTCGCGGGCAGCGGTGAAGCAGCCACTCGGCGTGGGAGGGCGGGACGACCCGGTCCTCCCCACCCTGGACGATCAGCACCGGCACCTCGACGGCGGCAGGGTCGAATCCCCACGGCGCGGCGATCGCCACGTCGTCGTCGATCAGCCCGTCGGTGAACTCGGCGCCGGCGCGCTGCGCGTCGTCGCCCAGGCTCTCCCACGCGCCCGCGAGCGCCGCCCAGTCGGCCGGGATGAAGCTGTCGGGATCGAACTCCTCGGTCTCGGCGAAGCGGGCCCGCGCCTCGCGACCCTCAACGGCAGCGCGTAGGCCGCCATCGTCGACCATCCCCGCGGACCAGTCGAATTCATCGGTCACCGGCGCGATCCCGGCGAGCGTGACGGCCCCGGCCACCCGGTCGGCGAGCAGGGCCGCGCAGGCGAGCGCGTGCGGGCCACCGCCCGACGCCCCCATGACCGCGAACCGCTCGACCCCCAACGCGTCGGCGAGCGCCGCCACATCGGCGGCCGCCGATGCCACGTCCCGGCCCGGGTTCGGGCTCGAGCCGCCGTAGCTCGGGCGCGCGTAGGTCACCAAGCGAATCCCCCGGCGCGCGGCGGCGGCGAGCAACGGTTCGAGCGGAGCGCCGGTCTGCGGCGAGCCGTGATGCCAGATCAGGGTGGGTGCGTCAACGTCCGCCGCGCCGGCGTCGTAGACGCGTAGCGTCCGTCCGTCGGGTAGCTGAACATCGCGCGCCTCGACCACGTCGAGGACTTACGTCGCGCGAGCGCCGGCCGGGCTGAGCTCGACGTCCACGGCGGTGGCGGTTCCGGCCGTGCGTCCCGGCGCGGTCTGGTAGGTCCAGTAGAGGTTTGTGTGCGCGATCACCTGAGCGGGCGGCGGCGCGCCCCACTCGGTCTGGTCTGCGGTCGTGTGCGCGTCGCTCACCAGGGTCGTGTCGTAGCCGCGGACCAGCGCCCCGTGCAGCGTCGAGCGGACGCACGCGTCGGTCTCCGCGCCGGCAACGACGAGCCGCCCGACGCCGAGGCCCTCGAGCTCGGTCGCGAGCGTCGTGTCCTCGAACGCGTCGCCGTACTCCTTGTGGATGATCGGCTCGCCCTCGCCTGGCGCGAGCTCCGAGACGATCCGCCAGCCCTCGCTCCCCAGCACGATGTGGTCATCCGAATGCTGGACCCAGACGACCGGGACCCGTTCAGAACGCGCCCGCTCGACCAGCCCGGCGACCCTGGCGAGCACGGCGTCGCGCTCGTGGGCTCCGTCGAGGACGTCGTTCTGCAGGTCCACGACGAGCAGCGCCGTGGAGGGACGATTGGCGAGTGTGGTCACGAACCCTCCATGGCCAGGGACGGTACCCGTTGCTCAGGCCCGCGACCCGGGGCTCTCACCTCGGATCGGGAGCCAGTAGAAGGCGTTGAACGCGACGATCACGACCACGCCCAGGACGGGCAGCGCGGCGCCGAGCAGGGCGCCGGTCGCGAGCCAGGCGACCGCGAGCGCAAAGCGCCTGCCGATCGCCGTCGCGCCGGCGGAGTCGAGCGCTCCGCTGAGCAGGCGGTGACGGGTCGCGTACCGCCAGACGCCGTTGAAGGTCAACGCCGTGACGGCGAACGCGATGCCATAGAAGACGACGGCGGTGCGCTCGTCGTGTCCATCGCGAAACGCGTCGGCAAGCACGGAGGTGGCGAACGGGAGGAACGCCACGACCATCAGCAGCAGGGTGTTGAGGAGCAGGACGAGCCGGTCGGCCGCCCGGATGTGGTCGAACATCACGTGGTGGTTCACCCACACCTGCCCGATGAACAGGAAGGTGAGCGCGTAGGCGAGGTATGACGGCCAGAGATCGACGAGTCCGTCCAGCAGGCTCGAGTCGCCGGTCGGCGGCTGGATCTCCAGGACCAGCAGGGTGATCGAGATCGCGAAGACGCCGTCGCTGAACGCCACCAACCGGCCGGTGTCGCGTTCGCCGGTGCCGATCACAGATCGAGCACCACGTCGTCGCGCGGTTGTGAGCAACAGATCAGCGCGCTGCCCTCGGCCGGCGGTTCGACCGGGTCGGGGCTGTACTCGAGCTTGCCCGCGATCAGAGTCGACTCGCAGTTGTGGCAAACGCCCGTGCGACACGACCAGCGCACGGGTACGTCGCAGGCCTCGGCGAGCTCCAGCAGGCTGGCGTAGTCGCTGCTCCACGGGACGGAGAGGTCGCTGCGGGCGAACTCGATCGTCGGGCCGGTCCCGGGATCACCGGGGGGTGGGTGAGGCGGGCGCGCGGGCGTTGCGGCGATGCCGGGCGTCAGACCCGGCGCCGGCCCGAACGGCTCCGTGTGGATGCGTGAGGCTTCGATCCCCATCGCCGCCAGCGAGGCGCTGATCTCGTCCATGAAGGGCGTCGGTCCGCACATGTAGGCCTCGGCGTCGCGCGGTGGCTCGAGCTTCGAAAGCAGCGACGCCGTGAGGCGGCCCGTGCTGTCGAAGCCCTGGCCCTCGTGGTCGTTCGGACCGGGACGGCTGTAACACACGTGTGCGCGGACGTGCGGAAGGGAAGCGAGGAGAGCCCGGGCCTCCGCCGCGAAAGAGTGCTCACGGCCGCTGCGCGCTCCATGCAGCCACCAGATCTCACGATCCGCGTGCCGCGCCGCCAGCGCCTGGAGCATGGCGAGGACCGGCGTCGCACCGATTCCCGCGCTGATCAGCAGCACCGGGGCGTCCGTTTGGTCGAGGATGAAGGTGCCGCGTGGCGCGGCGACGTCGAGTTGGTCGCCGACGGCGAGCCGGGTGTGCAGATAGCCGCTGACGGCGCCCTCGCGCTCGCGCTTGACCGCGATTCGGTAGTAGCCGGCGTCGGGCGGGCCCGAGAGGGAGTAGTTGCGGAGCAGCGACCGCTGCGCGCCGTCGGGCTGGATGCGGAGCGTGAGGTACTGGCCGGGACCGGCGCCGGGGAGCCCCGCGCCGTCGGGATCCTCGAGGCGGATCGAGATCACGGACTCCCCCTCCGGCTCGATCGCGGTCACCGCCAGCCGGCGGAAGCCGGCCCAGGCCGGCGGCGGACTCGTCGTTGCGAGCCCGGCGTTGCCTGTGCCCGGTCCTTCCAGCAGCGCCTCAAACGACTCTCGCCACCCGGGGCTGAGCGCCGGGATGCGTAGCGCCCGAAGCAGCTTCTGGCGCGAATGACCGGGGAGATAGAGAAGGCCGTCGACCTCGGCAATCGTCATCGACTCCGGGCCCGAGGCGAGCTTGACGATCTCATCCCCCGCCTCGACGTCGCCCTCCTCGAGCACCCGAAAGTAGAAGCCGGGGCGACGGTGGGAGACGAGCAGCGCCGGAATGCGCGGGTCGTTCATGCGGATCCCGACGCGGTAGCAGGTGACGCGGGGCTGGGTGACCTCGAAGACGGCGCTGCCGATCCGGTAGCGGTCCCCGACGCAGACCTCGTCGTCGCCCAGCCCCTCGACGGTGAAGTTCTCCCCGAACTGCCCGTGGACGAAATCGTCCCGTTCGAGCTCGCGTTCCCAGTAGCGATAGGAGTCGAGCTGGTAGACGAACACCGCGCGTTGCTCGCCGCCGTGCCCGGCGAGGTCACCCTGCCCGTCGCCGTCGACGTTGAGCTTGCGCACGCGGCGCGGGCCGGCGACCGGGTCCTTGAAGACGCCGGTGAAGACGGTCTTCCCCTGCCAGGGCACGTCCTTCGGCATGCCCACGTTGACCGACGCCAGGGTGCCCACGCTGTGGGCGGCTGACTGGGCCGACTCAGCTTGCCGGGACTTCGCGCTCATGCTCACGCCTTCGCGGTCGCTGGACCTCGAGACAACCTAACGATCCGGAAACTGATTGCGTACCCGGGCGATGGCGGCGACCGTCCTCTACATGTCGATGTCCCTCGACGGGTTCATCGCCGGGCCCAACGAGCGCGTGGACAATGGGCTCGGCGACGGCGGCGAGCGCCTGCACGAGTGGGGCTTTCCGGAAGGTGGCCGCCTGGGCGACGTCAACGCCCGGGTGGTCAACGAGTTCATGTCCACCGGCGCGGTCGTCGCCGGCCGCGGAACCGTCGAGCCGGCGGGCTACTGGGGCGGCGATCACCACGACGGGGTCCCGATCTTCATTCTCAGCCGCCACGCAGCTGAGAGCGAGATCGAGCAGTGGCCGCTGGTCACCTACGTGGACGACGTGACGACGGCGATGACCGCGGCCAAGGAGGCCGCCGGGGACCGGGACGTCCTGGTCCACGGCGCCGGGACCGCGCAGGTCGCGCTCGCCGCCGGTGTGCTGGACGAGCTCGAGCTCCACGTCGTTCCGGTGCTCTTCGGCCAGGGTCGACGTCTCTTCGAGGGCCTCGATCCCGAGCAGATCGAGCTGGAGCGCACGCGGATCCTCGAGGGCGAGGGCGGGGTCACCCACATGCGCTACCGCGTCCGTAGGTGACGGACCGAAACGGGAGCGACGGGACTCGAACCCGCGGCCTACGGCGCCCGCTGCGCGGAGTGCGGGCGCGAAGGGGTCCCGTTGGAGGTCCACCACGTCAGCGGCGACACCGCCGACAACGCGATCCGCTCGGTGTCGATTGCCATCGATCGGCGACGTTCCCCGGCATCTGACGCGGAATTGCGAGGCGCCCGGCGGTCGTACGAGACGACCGCCGGTGCGGCGTAATTAGGCGATCATGGCGCAGACGTCGTCCATCTTGCCGCTGGAGCTGAAGTCGACGACTGCCCCAAAGCTGTCGAGCACCAGCCGCACGTTGCCGGTGAAGGCGTAGGTGCGGCCGGTCGCGTCGTCCCCTGGGCCAACGTCGCCGGGGAAGAAATTGAACGTGGTCGTGCCGCTCAGGCGCCCCGTGAAGCTCCCGTCTGCTTGCGGCACGAATGCGGCGCTGCCCCGGTTTTGGACGATGGTCGACCTACCCGTAGCGACGTTCGTGTACTCGTCGGGGTGGCGGCCCGAGAACAGCTGCCTGCCGTCGTCCCAGGTCCGCAGTACGGACGTAGGGCCCACGGACTTCAGGTGGACGCCGTCGGGCGCGATCGCTTCGGGGCACGCGAGCCCCGGGGGTACCACCGTGTCGATGCCCGGCAGCACCTCGCGGTCCGGCTTGTTCGCCATCGCTACGGGCGCGAATACCGCGCTGGAGAGCACGATCACGGTCGCCCATCGTCCAATCATCATGTCGCCTTCTTCCGTGGGCAACGAACGTTCCGACGGGCGTCCCTGCCGCGTTGTAGTGGTACGGCCGTCAGGCTAACACCACGCCGGGAAACGGAGGTCCGTTTTTGGCGGGCGCGGAACGTGGGTGGACCGCGAGGCGTGTTCGAAGCCCTCGAAGCCGCCGGGCTGTCGGAGTAGCTGAGAACTGGACGAAAAGCGGGTTCGCTCGCGCCGGGGACGTCCGTTGCTATTGGGGCCGGACCGTGAGAGTGTCGGCCGGGCACACCAACGAAAAGGAGGTAGCGATGGGAGCAGACGAAAACGCAGCGGTTGTGCGGCGCGGCTACGAGGCGTTCAACGCGGGCGACATTAACGCGCTCAACGAGATGTTCGACGAGAGCGCCGTCTGGCACGCGCCGGGTCACACCTCGCTGGCGGGCGACCACGAGGGTCGCGAGGCGACCTTCGCCTACCTGGGCCGGCTAGGACAGGAGACCGCAGGGACGTTCCGGGCCGAGCTGGGGCACCTGCTCGCGGATGACGACGACTACGTGGTCGGCGTTCAGCGCAGCCGCGCGGAGCGAGCCGGCAAGCGCCTGGACGTTGGCAACTGCATTGTGTTCAGGCTCGACGACGGTCGGGTTGTTGAGGTTTGGGAGCACTTTGACGATCTTTACGTTTGGGACGAGTTCTGGTCGTAGCTCCGTCGGCGCGGGAGTGGCGCTGTGGACGACAAGCGCAACTTAATCACCCGGTTCCGCCGGCGGGCGACCGGGTATCTAGTCCCCTGAGCCTTCCTCACGGTTGGCTCAGGCAGGGGCCCCTCTTACCCCCTTGAGGGGTCGTTTGTCGTGGGCCGGAATGAGTCGAGCGCGAGGCAGGCAGGCGTCGCTTGCTGCGCCGCCTCAGTCCCCGCAGAACAGGATCGAGCGGAACGGACGGTCGTCGATCGACATCTGCGAGTACACCTTGAACTTTCCATCTGGGCCGCAGGGGTGCGTCTTCTTCAGGCGGACGCGGTGCGGTGTGCCGTTCACCAAGCCTCGCCCCACAGGATGCTTGTTCCAGGTGGTCCACTTCATGTGCGCAAGGGCGTCCACGGTCGGGAGGCCGGGCTCAAGGCTCGTGACCTCGCAGCGTCCAGGCTTGCGAGCGAGATGCGGAGCCATGGTCTGACCCCCGAAGTTGCCGCACAGGACCTCTGGACGGCTTCTGGCCTCGGCCCCGGCTGGGATAGTCGCCGCCACGGCGGCAACAACGGCTAACGCGACTATTCGCTTCATGCCTTCCTCCTCTAGGGGCCTGTCCAGAAGGACCCTATGAGGCTTCTGCGCTCCATGCAAAGCGCACCGAGGCTGGGGCGGCGGACTCGGGCTAACGAGCCATGCCTTGGCCGCTCGCGCCCGAGCCATCATCTCGTGACGCCGCCCTTCTACAAGCCCAACGGGTTCACCGGACGCCCCCTTGCGCCGCCAACCGGGCGCTGGTGCCTAGCCCCACCGAACCCTTGCCTACCCCTGCCACCAGACGCGGAGCCTGGGCCTCCTGGTTGTGATGGCCGCCGACCTGGGTCTCCCGATGAGCAGGCGCGGTGCCGGCTGACGGCCTGAAGGCTCCAACACGGCGGTACACGCTGGGTATCGCACGGGCCGCGCTAGGCGTGGTCTAGGCGTGCGAAGGCGCGAACCCTCCTCTGATCGCTGCCCACGATGTGGCGGGCCCCACCAGGTCGGACCGCTGCGACGCCCGCAAGCCGCCTAGTCGTCTCGACGGGACTGCCGACGGTCCTCGCAAGCGAGGCCACCACATTGCGATGGCCCCATCTTGCACCCAAGCCGACCCTCCCCCCGACGGGTCGGCCACCGTTTTGATGGCACGACCGTACCGAGCCGATTTTCACCCATGCAAGGGCTATTGCTGAGCCCGGAATCCGCCACCTGGTGTCGAAGCTGATCTGCAATGGAGTCCGGGCCGACGACCTACGCGGGTCGACGGGGAGTAGCCAGCGCATCGGAGAACAGGTCTGAGCCGAAGCAGGAGCCGATCGGCTCCTACCGGGGGGGCGGTCAGCGGGCGCCGACGCGGGTGCCATTCCGTCCGTCCCAGCCCTCCCGTCCCAAACGCGCGGACTGGGACCCCGATCGACTATTGCGCTGGATTCTGGCGGCGGTGGTCCTGATCGGGATCGGGTCGGCCTGCGCGGTGATCATCGCGCTGGTGCTCAGCTTCGACTGATCCCGAGCGACCGGCGCCGCGAGATTTCTTGGCGGGCGCGGAGCGCAGGGTAAGCCGGGGGCGATCTCCAAAATTTAGCCGGGCGATTCGCGGCGACCCGCGCAGCCTAGGGTTCGTGTTGCAACGCTTCCCGGCCGCGCGGGTCTGTGCGTACTACCTCACTCTCACTTCCTTCCCCACGCCTGATCCGTGGACTACGGCGTCACCGGCGCGGAGCCCAGTCCGAGCGCTTCGAGGACCTGCTGTAGCTCTGTCACCGACAGGCCATCCGCCAGATTGATCCCGAGGCCGCTCAACAGGGTCTCCAGGTCGACGTCGCCGATGTTGACGCCGAGGCTCTGGAGCAGGGACTGAAGCTGCGCCAGCGAGGTGATCCCACCGCCTCCAGCGAGCCCGCAGAGCAGGTCGCCGAGCAGCCCGTGGCCTGGCAGCGCAGTGATAGTCACGACCACCGGGTCTTGCTGGGTGCGACCGTAGAGGTCCACGACCAATCCGAGCAGGTCGAGATGCAGGGGCCCGAGCACGACCTGCAGCACCTGACACGTGCCCTGATGCTCGCGTGGCTTCACGGGAACCCTGGCCGTGGCCGCTCGGAGGTCGCGGGGGTTGACGGGAACCCTGGCCGCAGCGACTCGCAGAGGCCGCCCACCGAGGCGTTTATTCATCTTCCGCGCAGCGTCGGGGAAGCTGACCTCGGCGTGCGAGAGGGCGCAGAAGAGGTCGCCGAGCACCCGACCCTTGCGCCCATACAGATCGAGACTGATATGCGATGTCTCGACCCTGGCCCCGAGCAACTCGAGGAATAGCGGCGCGAGCCGCAGGGTCAGAATGTCGCAGCGACCGGCTTGTCGCTTCATCACCCGGAACCGAACCGGTGCCGCGTCCCGCGCCACCTCGCCGCCCGAGCGAACGCGCCCGGTCAGCGTCCCCGTCGCCACGATCCCGCGCTTCGTTGCATCGAAGCTCTTGACCTTGACGTTCATCGACAGGGTCCCGCTGCTCGGCTTGGCCGCCGCCGCATCGGCGAAGGCCGGGACTGCCGCCGCCAAGGCGAGCGCCGCCGCCGCAATCAGGAGTGTGAGGATCCTTCTCATCACCCCCTCCTTTCCGCCCTCCCTAGGGCTGTAGAAGTGCGGCAGAGCTACCCGGCCCGCCGGGCTCATAACGCCGTCCCGCGCAGAGGCGCCTGGCGATCGCGCGCGCGAGGCGGCTGCGGCCGTTCCGGGGCCGTTAGCGTCAGTCCCGTCGCGGCGCACGCTGCCGCTCGCGCGCACGGTCACGCTGGCGGCCGGCGCGCTCGCGGGCGCCGCTGGCCTTCTTCCGGGCGCGCTCGGCGTTGCCTGAGTTCCGCTGCGGCGCACGCTGCCGCTCGTGAGCGCGCTCACGCTGATCATCAGAGCGTTTGCGGGCGCGGCTCGCCATCTCCCGGGCGCGCTGGGCGCTGCGTCCGGCGCGGGCGCGGGCCGCCGCGAGGCGCTCGAGTAGTGAGCGCCGCTTGCCGAGCCGTCGTTCGCGGGCGTCGCGGAGCATCTGTCGCGCCCGTTCGTTGTGCTTGCCGGTCCGGGCGTTGGCCACGGTTCGTCGCTTATACCCGGCTCGCCGGATTGGACTGTTTGTAGAGCCGCGTTCATGCAAAAGCGGCACCTTGGCCCTACTGGCTTCTAAGTAGATAGCTCGCCGAGGCGCGCGGCCTCCTCGCCGTAATCCGGCCGCGGCTCTTTGGCCTCGAACTCCCACCAACCCCACGGCCTCCAATCGAGGCGGTCGTGCTCCTCCATGAGCTGGTCGCGGTACGCCCACCATCCGGCCTCCATGTCGGCCATCACCTCGGGCGGCCATTCGTGGCCGCGCATGGGTCCGCAGATCGGCGGGATCTCGACGGCCTCGAGTGGCGGGACCGACTTCGGGTTCTTGAAGCGGACCATCACGAAGCGTTGCGGTCGGCGTCCCGCCGCCAGCGCGTCTCAGCGGCCTTGCGGGCCGCCCTCCCCCCGCCGCGAGATACTGCGCGGGCGATGTCGCAGGAGAACGTCGAGATCGTGCGGAGCTACATCGACGCCTGGCAGAGGGATAGCGACGCAATGATCGACCTCCTCGATCCCGACCTCGAGTGGGCTCCAGTTGAGGAGAGTCACACGCCTTCTCGTGGCCACGAGGGCGCAAGGCGGCTCAGGGAAGGCTGGCTGGACAACTGGGAGGAGCACCAACTCGATGTCGAAGAGGTGCTCGACAAAGGGGATCAGGTCGTCGTTGCCATGCGTCTTCGCGGGCGCGGGAAGCTCAGCGGAGTTGAGGTCGAGCTCGTTCAGTACAGCCAGTTCACGGTGCGCAACCGAAGGATCACCCACATCTACGAGCACGCTGCCAGGGCCGATGCCCTCGAAGCCGCCGGGCTGTCGGAGTAGGCGATGTCGAACGCCCACCGCCGAGGAACGCTTCCAAGTTGCGATCGCGAGCCGGCTCCTACGCGAGGCTTTGGAGGCGGCTCGGGACGTTCCGGTGCTCGGCCTGGCCGAGATGCTCTCCCTGACCCTCCTGCTTCACGACGAAGGCGACCCGAGGTATGAACGCGCGGCTAGCCGGTGGGTTGGCGGGGGCTCGTTCGCTGAACCTGGCTAAGGAGGGGCCGCTTGTCTGATCTGGCGGACGCCCCCGGTCCCTTATGCCGTCTGCGGGAGGGGGAAGCTGGCGTAAACCGTGGTCCCGCTCTGATCGGACTCGATGCGGAGCTCGTCGCTGAGCTTGCTTGAGAGCCGGAGCCCGAGTCCAAAGCGAGTGTCCTTCGACGGTAGCTTCATTCCGCCGCCATCATCGGCAACCGCGACCAGGAAGAGACCGGAACTCGATCGCGCCGTTACGAGCACGAGACCTGGCTCGACACCCGGGTAAGCGTGCTCGACTGCGTTTCCGACCAGCTCGCCTACCACTGTCTGGACGGCGAAGGAGTCGGCCCCGTAGTCGGACGCGACCTTTGCGAGGCGCTGCCGTGCTCGCGGTACGGCGCTCGGTATCGCAGCCATGCGCAGACGGTAGGACTTGCCGGCCCCGGTCAGGGGCTCTCCCCGAAGACCCCCCTCGGATGCGCTGCTTGCCACGAATCGGCCATCTCTCCGCCCCCTCAAAGGTGGAGCCGCCATGGACAGAGGGTGGGAGCAGGGCCCAGGGCGGCTAGTTACTGGCTGCCCGATTACGGGACGGACAGCCAGGGTCCGAGCCTCGACAGCGCTCGTCAACCCCAACCTACGAGCGTTGAGGTCCATTGGATCACATGTCCGCCGGCCAGTGCGCTGGTTCGACGCCGCGAGCTGCGACGGCTAGACGCGAATCCCCCCGTTCCGCGGGCGAGCAACCGGGTACGTACTCCGTGAGCCTTCCTCAACGGCTGGCTCAGGCAGCGGCCCCTCTTACCCCCTTGAGGGGCCGTTTGTCGTTGCGGGCCGGATCAGTCGGGAAGGTTCCGCTTCTCGTCAAAGCGCTACTCCGACAGCCCGGCGGCTTGGAGGGCTTCGGCCGTGTTCCCGGAGGACCGGATGCGGACGATTCTCCCCTCCCGAAAGGTCCAGACGTAGGCGTAGTCGGCCTGCGTGTCCACCCCGCTTTCCCTGCCCGTGCCGCGCATCCGATGGTAGGAGACCACTTCGTCCCCGTGCCTCGGGCCCACTCAAGGTCAACCGTGAAGTCCGTCCACGGCTCCGCGAACTGAGCCCATGCCCTCCGGACGCCCTCGTACCCGACGTAGGCCTCGCCAACATGGTCAGGGAGGAGGTCGTCCTCGTAGACAACTTCGGGGTCGATCATGGTCAGGTCACCGAGTTCGGTCGCGTCGTCACCGACCAACGCCCACAGCTCTCGAACCGCCTCCACGTTGTCGTGCGACAATTTGGATACATGTGCGAGGGGTCACTTGTCGCGCTGCGCGCTGCGCTCGTCGTGCCGCTGGCGCTCGCACTCGGCGCCCCGGGGGTTGCGCTCGCGCACAACGTCAACACCCCGGCGGGCCATCAGGCTGAGGACGCTGTCGTCCACGACGCGGCAACCGAGGCGCGGCTCAACAGGGAGACGCGCCTGCGGTCCGCCGCGGAGTCGCAGGCGACCGCCGCGGCGGTCGCGGCCGATCCAGGACAGGTCGGGCAGTGGGGCCCGGTCGTCGGCTGGCCGGTCGTCGGCATCCACGTCGCCCTGCTCCCGAACGGCAAGGTGCTCGCCTGGGACTCCGTCGGAGACGGCGCGACTGAGACCTTTCCGGTCCAGGATTTCACGCGAGCCACCGTTTATGACCCGGCCACGGGCACACAGACGCCGGTCAACGTGGACACCGGCTTCAACATCTTCTGCGCCGGCTTCGCCCACCTGGTCGACGGTTCGCTGTTCATCGCCGGCGGCAACAAGGATGTGCAGCTCAATGGCATTGTCCAGACGCACCTGTTCAACCCGGCGACCAACGCCTGGAGCCTTGGGCCGAACATGGCCGCCGGCCGCTGGTATCCGTCGGTTACCCCCTTGACGAACGGCGAGATGCTGATCACGGAGGGCGGCCCCGACCTCCCGGAGGTGCGCAGGACGGATGGCAGCCTGCGGACGCTGAGCACGGCTTCACGCAACCTGCCGCTCTATCCCTGGCTCGACGTGGCGCCCGACGGTCGTGTCTTCTACTCCGGCCCCGGTCAGACGCTGCGCAAGCTCGACCCCACGGGCGGCGGCTCGTGGCAGCGCTTCGGCCAGCGAGACGCGATCAACCGCAGTTACGGCAGCCACGCCGTCTATGACGTCGGCAAGACGCTCGTGGCCGGGGGTGGCCCGTCGTCGAAGAACGCGCGGGTGATCGACACCAACGGGGCGACGCCCCAGGTGTCCGCCACCTCGCCGATGGCCTTCGGCCGTCGCCAGCACAACCTGACTCTGCTCGCCGACGGGAGCGTCCTGGCGACGGGCGGCAACTCGACCGGGGCCAGGCTCGTCGACATGAACGGCGGTGTCTATAACGCGGAGCGGTGGAACCCCGCGACCGGTCAATGGACCACCCTCGCGGCGCAGGCGGTGACGCGCCAGTATCACTCGACCGCGCTGCTGCTCCCCGACGGCCGCGTGCTTTCCGCGGGCGGCGGCATCTGCGGCACCTGCGACCAGGTCGGCTATCTGGCCAAGAACGCCGAGATCTTCACGCCGCCGTATCTGTTCAAGAACGACGGCTCCGGCGAGCTCGCGCCGCGTCCCGAAATCACGGGCGCACCCGGCACGGTGAGCCATGGCACGTCCTTCCCGATCACCACCCCGAACGCGGCTTCGGTCCAGAAGGTCGGGCTGATCCGGCTGGGGTCCCAGACGCACTCGGTCGAGATGGAGGCGCGTTATCTCCCGCTCAGCTTTACGGCCGGTAACGGGAGGCTGACGGCGAGCATCCCCGCGAACGTGCATACCGCGGTCCCAGGCGTCTACATGCTCTTCATCGTTGACTCCGCCGGCGTGCCGTCGGTGGCGAAGATGGTCAGCCTCGACTCTGCGGCACCACCACCGCCCCCGTCCAACCAGTCGCCGACCGTGTCGCTCACCTCGCCGTCCAATGGAGCCAGCTTCACCTCGCCGGCGAAGATCTCGCTCGCCGCGAATGCGGCCGATGCGGACGGCACCGTGGCCAGGGTCGAGTTCTTCAACGGGGGGACAAGGCTGGGTGAGGACACGAGCGCGCCGTACACGAGCCAGTGGAACGTCGGGGCCGCCGGCCGCTACACGTTGACCGCACGCGCGACCGACAACTCCGGCGCGATGACCACCAGCAGTCAGGTCATCATCACCGGTAAGCGGCCTGGCCCGCCCCAGACCACGATCACCAAGGGCGCGCCGAACAAGACCGAGAACGCCAAGGTCAAGTTCAAGTTCAGCTCCGACGATCCCGCCGCGACCTTCGAGTGCAAGCTCGACAAGAAGCCCTTCAAGCCATGCACGTCGCCGAAGCGGGTCAAGCACCTCGACGGGGGCAAGCACAAGTTCCAGGTCCGTGCGATCGACGAGTCGGGCAACGTGGACCCGACGCCTGCCAAGGACAGGTTCAAGGTGGTCGGCTGAGCCGCGACCCGCAAGGCTGGGTTCTGCGACAGCCATAGCGCCAGCCCCGCAGGGGACTCCGCTTGTGGATCGCGCGTGGGACTCCGGCGTGTGTGGCGGGGCGGGATGTATTTGCTCGCGCACCGCGCCGTTCCCGCCTTACCCCCTCCCCGTCAGCGGGCGAGATCCGACCGTATCGGGCTGCGTTTGGTACCCAAACGCGGGGTTTGTGGGGGACGGGAGCGACGGGACTCGAACCCGCGGCCTCCGGCGTGACAGGCCGGCGCTCTAACCAACTGAGCTACGCCCCCGGGCACGGACGAAAGGGCGAGCCCGGAGCCCGCGCGGCTGATGATAGGGGTAGGTCGGCGAGCGATGCCATCACCGGACACCGGCCTTCGTGGATAGGGTGCGCGCGTGCGCCTCGTCAGCTACGAGTCCGACCGCGGGCCGCGGGCCGGCGTGCTCCGCGGCGGCGAGGTGATCGACGCCGGCGACGCGCTCGGGAGCGGCGTGGCTTCGATGCGCGAGCTCCTCGGCTCCGGCCGCGTGGGCGAGCTCAGCGACGCCGACGGCCCGGCGACGCCGCTGGCCGACGCCAAGCTGCTGGCCCCGGTCCCCGATCCGCAGAAGCTGATCGGCATCGGGCTCAACTACGCCCGTCACGCCGCTGAGAGCGGGGCCGAGCCGCCCGCGAGCCCGACGTTCTTCGCCAAGTTCGCCAACGCCCTGCGACCCGACGGTGCCACGGTGGAGCTGCCGGCTGCGAGCGCGACGATCGACTACGAGGCGGAGGTCGCGTTCGTCGTCGGGCGGCGGGCCAAGGACGTCAGCGAGGCCGACGCGATCGACCACCTCGCCGGTTACACGCTGATGAACGACCTCTCGGCTCGCGACCTCCAGTTCGCGACGCCGCAGTGGATGCCGGGCAAGGTCTTCGACGGAGCCGCCCCCTGCGGGCCGGCGATCGTCACCCCGGACGAGGCCGGGCCGGACGACGGGATCGGGATCGCGCTCGACTTAAACGGCGAGCGCATGCAGGAGGACACCACGGCCGGGCTGATCTTCTCGATCCCCCAGCTCGTCGCCCACCTGTCACGGCTGATGACGCTCGAGCCCGGCGACGTCGTGGCCACCGGGACACCCGCCGGCGTCGGCGGGGCCCGCGATCCGAGCGTCTGGCTGCGCCCCGGCGACGAGGTCGTGGTCAGTTCGCCGCAACTCGGCGAGCTGCGGACGACTATCGCGTGAGCCCGCGCGGCAGCCGCTGGTAGGTGTTGCGCAACGCGTCCTGGGTGATCGTCGCCTTGCCGTTCGTGATCAGCACCAGGTCGTCGCTGGGTCGTCGCACCCGGTAGGTCCAGCCCGCCGGCAGCCCCAGCCGCGGCCCGAGTCCGGGCAGGTCCGAGTAGTTCAGCGACGGGTCGACCTGACGCGAGTAGGACTGCATCACGTAGACGCGCCCGCTCGGGGCGACGAGCTCGAACACCTTCTTGCCGGCGTCCCAGGTCCACGTGTTGCGGCGGTCGATGCGAACGTCGGTGAACGCGGGCGGCGGCGCGAGCCCGACGGTCGCGAGGTCGATCGCAGCGACGTCGCGCATGCGCTTGCCGGCGAAGGTCGTGACGGGGCCATAGTCCTTGGCCTTGGCGCGGTCCATGATGAAGCTGCGTGGGCCGTTGAGCAGCGCCAGATCGTCGCCGTGCTCGGCGGCCAGGGCCCGCGTGTCGAGGCCGTCCCACCACGCCTGCGGACAGGAGTTGAGGCCGAGCGAGTTCCACACCGTCGCCACCGCGACTGGCGCGAGGTCGACGGTGAAGATCTCGCAGTAGCGCGTGTTGCGCATCTCGTCGCGCACCAGCGGCTTGCGGGCCTGCGCGGCCGGCGCGAGCAGCAGGACGAGCGCCCCCACAGCGCTGAGGATCCCCCTCGCCACCCGTCGCGCCTCCATACCTCCACAGCTTGACTGATCCGTTTGCCGGTCGTCCGCGTACGGCGGGGGCAGGGGGACAACTCAATACAGGAGGTCAGATGGGTTCCGAGGAGACGAACGGCCTGCGGCTCGAGCAAATCGATGTCGACGGGGCAATTCGCGAAACGGGTGAAGAGGCCACAACGGTGCTTGCCGAGAACGGCGACACGCGCATGGACTTCTTCAAGAAGGCCGGCGTCGCCGGCGGGGCCGTGATGTCCGGCGGGGCGCTGCTCGGCGCGCTGGTTCCGGAGGTCGCGGGGGCGGCAGCGAAGAAGAACGGCAACGGGCGCCCGCCGAAGAGCTTCGGCAAGGGCGACGTGGGCATCCTCAACTACGCGCTCACGCTCGAGTACCTCGAGGCCGCGTTCTACAACGAGGCGAGCGCGCACGGGTTCGCGACGGGGCAGACGAAGATCTTCCTCAAGCGGGTCCGCGAGGACGAGAACATCCACGTCGCGACGCTCAAGAAGGCGCTCGGCAGCAAGGCCGTCAAGGAGCCGAAGTTCGACTTCGGGACGACGACCAGCAACGCGGGCGAGTTCCTGGCGACCTCGTACGCGCTCGAGAACACGGGCGTCCACGCCTACCACGGGCAGGCGTTCAACATCCAGAGCCGCGCCTATCTCAAGGTCGCGCTGACGATCGCCACGGTCGAGGCTCGCCACGCCGGCGTCGTCGGCCTGCTGGCCCTGAACTCGGCGCACGCGATCTCGCCCGACGGCGCGTTCGACCGCGGGATGAAGGCCAAGCGGATCCTGAACACGGTCCGCGGGACGCACTTCATCCAGTAGCGCGATCTCGTGAGCCGGGGGGATGAGCGGGCGCCTACGGGCGCCCGCTCGCGTTCGGCGGGCCGGGGGTGATCCGCTCTTGGGCAGCGAACGAGGCGACCAGCACGAACGGCAGAAACCAGACGACGTAGAAGTAGAACCAGTGCCCGGCCGTGAGCTGAATCGCGATCGTCACGGCGGCAGCCAGCGCCGCCACCTGCACCGGGGTCTTGATCCTCGGGACGAACGCGACCGCGAGCGCAAGCGCCACGGCGGCAGCACGGACGATCGGCTGGGCGAACTCCAGCGACGGCGCCTGGCCCCAGATGCTGAACGGCGAGCTGCGGGTCGCCTGGTAGCCCAGGGTGCGGTCGTACATCTCCCGCAGGCCGCCGTCGGGAATGAACGGGACCACGCAGGCGACGGCGACGATCGCGAAGGCCACAGAGAACACGATCGCCCCGCGCCACCGGCGCTCCCCCTCGGCGGTCGCGAACAGCGGCGCCAGCGCCGCGGGGCCAAACTTCGCCGCCGCCGCGAGCCCCACCAGCGCTCCGCGGGCGGGGGCGGACCGCAGCGCGACGAGCGCCCCGATTCCGAGCGCGGCGATGAGCGAGTCGTTGGCGTTCGCGTTCATCACGTACAGCGTCCACGGACAGGCGACCCAGGCGAAGGCGAGCGCCCAGCCCAGCGCCCGGCCCTCGTCGCCCGCCCGCAGCCGGCGCCCGAGCGCGATCAGGCCGACGATGCAGAGCAGGTCGAAGGTGATCGCGGCCGCGTGCGCGGCGGGCACGTCGGCGTCCCAGACGCCGTCCCAGCCGAAGAGCTGCTCGAACGGCACGTAGGCGAGGTAGTTGAACGGGGCGTAGACGTCGCCCTTGAGGTCGAGGCCGAGGGAGAAGCCGCCCGCGTAGAGCGGCTGGCCGTCGGCGATCCGGTCGGCGCCGATCACACCGGCGACCCCGATGTCGATCACGTGAGAGTCCGCGAGGTTGAGCGCGATCCGCCCGGCGGCCAGCGCGATGACCCCGATCGCCAGCCAGCGAACACCGACCAGCGGCACCACCGGGCCGGCGCGCGCCCGTGGCCAGAAGCCGGCGACCAGCGCCCGGATCAGGAAGTAACCGAGCACCGGGTAGGTGAGCAGAACCGAGGCCGTGATCTCCGCGCGGTTGAAGTAAAAGAGCGAGACGCCCAGCGCCAGCAGCACCAGCAGGTCCAGGTGCACCAGGCGCAGCGGCCGCCGGGGGTCGAAGAACGGCGCCAGGAACAGCAGGCACAGCGGCAGCCAGACGTATGGCGCGTTGACCTTCTGCGCGATCGCGCCCTCGTACCCGCGGGCGAGCGGCGTCGCGACCTGGAAATCGCGCCAGGCCTCGTCGACCTGGCCGGTGGTGCCGTCGACGACCGCGAACGCGACCAGCGATCCGCCGTCGACATAGTTGACCTGCCAGCGATCGCCGCGGATGAGCGCCCGCGGCCGCGCGTGGGGCGATTCCGCGAGCTCCTCGCGGACGGCATCGGTAGCGGCGGCGGCCCGAATCGCGTCGGCCGCCGAGATCGCGAACCCCGGCGGCGGGGCGGTGCGGGACTCCGGGCGCTCCAGCGGCGGCGGGAGCTCGCCACCGAAGGGCGACTGCTGTGCCGGATCGTCCTGGGCAAGCGCCGGCGAGGCGAGCGCCGCGAGGCCGACGATCGCGGTCGCGAGAGCGAGCAGGGGCCGCATCAGCGCGCCACAGTAGCGATAGCCTGCGCGCCAACAGCGGCGAAGGGAGAGCCTCGATGGGATTCATGGACAAGTTCAAGGACGCGCCCCCGACGACCCGCAGTCGATGCTGCTCTGGGGCTAACCGCGCGACCTCGATGGACGGGGGACGGCTATGAGTCTCGATCCGACACGGACGGCCATGCTGCGGGTGCTCTCGGGGATCCGGGGCGGCAGGTTGGAGATCGCCGACGCGGGCGGGCTGCACCGGTTCGGCCCGCAGGACGCTGAGCTCCGCGCCCGGGTCGAGATCGCCGACCGGCGGGCCTACCGCTGGGCGCTGCGCGGGAGCACGGGCTTCGGGGAGGGTTACGTCGACGCGGCTGTGGGACACCGACGATCTGGTCGCGCTCTGCCGGATCGCCTGCCGCAGCCTGCCGCCGCTCGATCGCCTGCGCGCCCGCTTGCAGCCGCTGCTGCGCCCCGTGCAGAACCTCGCCGGGCTGGTCCCCCGCAACACCCGCAGCGGCGCCGACCGCCACATCTCCGCCCATTACGACCTCGGCGAGGCGCTGTTCGAGGCCTTCCTCGACCCGCGGCTGGTCTACTCGTGCGGCGTGTTCGCGGACGAGCGGACGACGCTCGAGGAGGCGCAGCTGGCGAAGCTGGAGCGCGTCTGCACGGCGCTCGACCTCCGCAAGGACGACCACCTGCTCGAGATCGGCACCGGCTGGGGCGGGCTCGCCGTCCACGCCGCCGCGACCCGCGGCTGCCGGGTGACGACGACGACGATCTCCCGCAATCAGCACGCCTACGCGACCGAGCGAGTGCGCGCCGAGGGGCTCGACGACCGAGTCGAGGTCCTGCTCGACCGACTACCGCGACCTCACCGGCACCTACGACAAGCTGGCCTCGATCGAGATGATCGAGGCCGTCGGGTGGCAGTACTTCCCGACGTTCTTCGAGCGCTGCGCGGCTCTGACCAAACCGGGCGGGGCGACGTTCCTGCAGGCGATCGTGATCGCCGACCACCTCTATGAGCAGGAGAAGAACGCGCGGACGTTCGCGAACAAGCACGTCTTCCCCGGCGGCTGTCTGCCGTCGCTGGGGCTGATCGTCGACCTCGCGCGACGTAGCGGGATGCCGGTGGAGCGCAGCGTCGACATCAGCGCCGACTACGCGACGACCCTGGCGCTGTGGCGGCAGCGCTTCAACGACGCCTGGCCTGAGCTCAGGCCGCTCGGCTACGACGAGCGCTTCGCCCGGCTGTGGAACTTCTACCTCGCCTCCTCGGAGGCGGGGTTCCGCGAGCACCGGATCGGCGACGTGCAGATGCTGTTGGCAAAGGACGGATGGGAGCCCGGCGAGGGCGGATGGCGATCGCCTACCACCGAGTTGGAAGCGGCGACCCTCTCGTCCTGATCCACGGCCTCGGGGGGTCGCGTCGGATCTGGGAGCCGGTCATCGACCGGCTGGCGGCCGAGCGTGACGTCGTCGCCGTCGACCTCCCCGGGTTCGGCGGGTCGCCCTCGCTGCCCGCCGGCGTTGATCCGACCCCGGGGGCACTTGCCGCGGCGGTCGCCGGCCTGTGCGCCGACCTGCGGCTCGAGCGCCCCCACGTCGCCGGTAACTCGCTCGGCGGCTGGGTCGCGCTCGAGCTCGCCAAGGCGGGTGGAGCGGCGACGGTGTGCGCCATCTCGCCCGCCGGGCTCTGGCGACGCCCGCTCGGACCGCGGCGACGCGACGCCCACGCCCTCGCCGTCCGGTTTGCGCGGCTCGTCCCCGCGCTCACCGCCACGCGCCGCGGACGCGCCGCGCTCCTACGCAGCACCGTCGCCCGCCCGGAGCGCCTCTCGCGAGCCGACGCGCGTGGGCTCATCGGCGACTGGCTGAACGCCCCGGGCTACACGGCGGTGAACGATCAGATGCGCGCCCTCGTGTTCGAGCACCCCGAGCTGATCACCGTCCCGACGACGATCGCGTGGGGCAGCGACGACCACCTCGTGCGGCCTCCGCGGCCCGAGCGGATGCCGCCGGGAACGCGTTACGTCGTGCTCGAGGGCGTCGGGCACACGCCGACCTGGGACGATCCGCCGCGGGTGGCCGAGCTGCTGCTGGAGGCGAGCTCGGGGGCTCAGGTGGGGTCCGGGCGGTCCTCGCCCGGCCAGGCGCCGGTCGCCTTGTAGAAGCTGCGGCGGGCGAGGTGGTCGACGACGCCGCGCGTGACCGAGAACGCCACGCCCTGCACGGCGAGCGAGGCGATGAGCTTGGGCATGCTCGTCTGGCGGTCCTCGGCGTCCGGCGGCTCCTGGTCGTCCACGAACCCCCAGGCGACCTCGAACGTCTTCTTGCCGATGAAGCCGGCGATCAGGCCGCTGACGATGCTCACCGGGATGAAGAGGATCTTCGCCATCGCCTGCAGGCTACCCGCAAGCGCCCGCCACAACCGCGCCGTGCGATGGGCGGTGCCGGACTCGAACCGGCGACCCCTTCCTTGTAAGGGAAGTGCTCTCCCAGCTGAGCTAACCGCCCGGGGGCAGTCTAAGCGGGGTTGGACCCTCGGACCAGGGGCTGTGCGGAATCGGGCCGAACGACCTCGACCGCGCGGGTCTGCAGGTCCTCGGCGACACGGCCGAGCCGGTTGGCGACCACCAGCAGGTCGTCGAGCATCACGTCGGCGCCCAGCTCGAGTCTGGTGCCGGGAGAGCCGAGCATGCCGATCAGCTCCAGTAGCTCGCCGCGGATTCCACAAACCCGTTCGTGGATCGTCGCGTCAGTCATCCAATCTCCCCTTCGGTCTCTGCTGGTAGGTCCGACGTACTGGTACGTCGGCGGAGTCTTACAAGTTCTATATGCGATTCGGCACGAGTTGGCCAAGTTGGCTGACATCGTGCGTTTGCGCCGTTAGTCCCGCGGAGGTGTCAGCGGAGACGTCAAACGACTCCACGGTCCACCAGGCCTCGCCCACCGTCCGCCGCACAGTCAGGAGCAACGACGAACCCTCCGGCGCATCGTTGACGGCGACGCGAACGCGCTCCGCCTCGGCAGCGTCGATCCCGCAGGCGGCGAACAGCTCGGGGAGGGCCGGCTCGGCGGCGCGCTTGCGGTCGAGCACGATCTCGTCGATCACCGCGGCCGTGCCGCCCGCCGCCAACGGCGCCAGCAGACACACCGTCATGTCGTCACGGGGGCCACCGGAGGGGGTCAGCCGCTCGAGCAACTCCTCCGCCCCGCCCTCGGCGCCGAGGCGCTCGAGCTGCGCGCGTAGGCCCTCGCGGCCGATCAGCTCGCCGCCGGCATCGCGGCTGTCGGGAAGGCCGTCGGTGAACAGGCAGATGCGCGCCCCTGGCTCGATCCCGATCTCGGTCTGGCGGTAGCCGGTCCGCGGCCCGAGCCCGATCGGCGCCGGGGTGAGCGCCTCGATGACGTGGTCACGCCGCTCACCGTTGACGATGGGCGGGGGATGGCCGGCGACCGCATACCGCAGGGTCCCGCGCTCACCGTCGTAGATCCCTGCGAGCACGGTGGCGTAGCGAGAGCCCAGGCGATCGGTGAGCGCCTCGTCGGTGAGCCGCAGCGCGTCGCGCGGCTCGAGTCCCGCGGCCACGTAGGCGCGCACCGTGTAGTGGACCAGTGCGGTCGCGGACACGGAGTCGCGGTCGTGGCCGGAAACGTCGCCGACGATCACCGCGATCCGGTCGTGATCGAGCGCGAGGAGGTCGAGGAAGTCGCCCCCGGCCGCCAGGCCCTCGCACGAACGGTAGGCGGCCGAGACCCCCACGCCGGCGATTCGCTCGGGGAGCGCGGGGACGAGCGCCGACTCTAGGACGCCGATGTCAGCCTGCAGCTCACCCTGGCGCGCGCGCAGGCGTCGCGTCGTGAGCGCCAGCCACGCCGAGCGCCCGGCCATCGCCACGCCCAGGGCGGCGAGGCCCAGCATCGCGAGCAGGATCGTGGCGGGCAGCTCGGCGATCGTCTCCACGATGCGCCCGACCGGCGTCGGTTCGTCCGCCTCCTTCGCGTCGGGCTTCGGGTCGTTGGTCCCGCGCGGTTCGTTGGTCCCGCGCGGTTCGTTGGTCCCGCGCGGTTCGTTCGTCGTCGTGGGGCGCCCGCCGCGCTGCTCGGCCTGACTCGGTGATGGCGACGGAGCGTTCCCGCCCGCCTTGTCCTTCGAACCGCCCTTGGGCTCCGGATTCGTGGACGGCGCGCCGGCTGGCGCCGAGGTCCCGCCGGTCCCGGCGCTCGGGCTGGGCGCGGGCGCCGGCGGGGGTGATGCCGTCGGCTGCGGCTCCGGTTGCGGCTGGGGCGCCGGCGCGGGCGCGGGCGCGGGCTGCGGGTGCGGGCTGCGAGGAGCCGCCTCCGCCGCCCGGGGACCCGGACTGGCCGGGCGCGGACCCGGACTGGCCGGGCGCGGACCCGGACTGGCCGGGCGCGGACCCGGACTGGCCGGGCGCGGACCCGGACTGGCCGGGCGCGGACCCGGACTGGCCGGGCGCGGACCCGGACTGGCCGGGCGCGGACCCGGACTGGCCGGGCGCGGACCCGGACTGGCCGGGCGCGGACCCGGACTGGCCGGGCGCGGACGAGGACTGGCCGCCGACGGACGCCGAAGCCGGGCCAAGAGCGGCCACGACGACGAGCGCCGTCGCGAAAAAGACGCCCCGGCCCGAAAGTGTCTGCATATCGCGTGCGTCGGCGCGCGGATTGATAGCTTGAGCACGAGGGGGCGGCACTGGCCAAAAAGCTGACTCGTGACCTACTCGATCAACTCCAGAACAGGCACGAGGGGCCACGTCGTCGCCATCGCCGGCGAGGCGGACGCCAGCGCCGAGCGGGACCTCGAGGGCGCGGTGCGCGAGGCGGTGCGCGAGGTGCTCGCCACCGGCGGCGAGCGGTTCCTCGTGATCGACCTCTCCGAGAGCACGTTCGTCGACTCGCGGATCATCGGGATCCTGGTCCGGTGGGTCGAGGACCTGGGAGACAAGGGCTGGCGGGTTCCGGTCGTCTGCGCCGACGAGCGGCTGCTCGGGCTCTTCCGGGCGATCGGGCTCGAGGGGACGTTCGAGATCTTCCCCTCCCGCGAGGCCGCGGAAGCCGCCTGAGCGGCGGACGGAAGATCGAAAGCGCCCTGGGCTGGTCAAGCGACGGGCGGGCGCGTCGATGACCGGGGCGTGAGCTTCTCGCTGATTCCGGAGGCGGGCCCTTCGACTGTGCCCGGTCCCATCCCGCCGATGCGGCCCCGGCCGACGGCTGCCGGGCAGCGCACGCGGCGCCCCGACTCCGACCTCGTGCGCTCCATCCGCCGCGGGATCGACGCCGACGAGTTCGAGCTGCACTACCAGCCGCAGGTCGACATCCAGCAGGGCCTCGCCTGTGGCGTCGAGGGGCTGTTGCGATGGCGCCATCGCGGCGTGTTGCTGGCGCCGAGCGAGTTCCTCGCCGAGGCCGAGGCCAACTGGGTGATCCGGCCGCTCACCGACCGCGTCCTCGATATGTCGCTCGCCCAGGCCGGCGCGTGGGAGCGCGAGGGCCGCCCGATCCCGGTCGCTGTGAACATCTCGCCGGCCAATCTGACCGACTTCTCGGTGGTCGAGTCGGTCGAGCGCCTGCTGATCAAGCACGGCGTCCCCCCGAGCCGACTGACCCTCGAGGTCACCGAGACGGCGGTGCTGGAGAAGCCGGAGACCGCCCGCGCCGTGATCGACGCGATCGCCGCCCTCGGAGTGGCCATGTCCGTCGATGACTTCGGCACCGGCAACGCGTCGCTGCTCTGGCTGCGCCTGTTCGAGGTCAGCCAGGTGAAGATCGACCGCACCTTCGTCTCCAAGGTCGACCGCGACGGCGAGGTCTACGTCGCCGGGGCGA
The DNA here is from genome assembly GCA_963742205.1 of uncultured Solirubrobacterales bacterium. Lineage (GTDB taxonomy): Bacteria > Actinomycetota > Thermoleophilia > Solirubrobacterales > 70-9 > WHSW01. The sequence goes on from CAVUKZ010000003.1 coordinate 40,995, forward strand.
TCCGGCTCGCGCACGACCTCGGCCTGTCGGTGGTCGCGGAGGGGATCGAGGACGCCGGGACGCTCCAGGTGATGCAGGAGCTCGGCTGCGACATCGGGCAGGGCTACTACTTCGCGAAGCCGCTGCCGGCGCCGGCGATTCCCGCGTGGCTCGACTCCGGCCCGACCCCCGCCTGGATGAAGCAGCGGACCGAGATCGTGGTCGACCCCGACGCCGACGGGCTCGACGCGGCGCGAACGCTGATCGAGCAGACCGCGACGGAGCTCGGCTTCGACGAGGGGTCGATCTGGGAGATGAAGCTCGCGGCCACCGAGGCGCTGACGAACGCGATCGACCACGGCGACCCCGTCGACGACGGCGTCCACCTCAGCGTGCACCAGGAGCGCGACCACATGGTCCTCGAAGTCTGGGGCGGCGCCTCGGCGCCCTCCGCCCTGCAGGAGTCCAACGGCGATGCGCGCAAGCGCGGCCGCGGGATCGCAATGATGAGCGCGCTCATGGACGGAGTCCAGCTGGGCCAGCACGACGGCAGCACCAGGATCCGCCTGGAGAAGCGTCGGCGGCCAGGCGAGGCCCCGGCACTCAACGCCTGACCCCCGGGACCGCATACGATCGGCGCGCAACCGACCTGGGGAGTCAAGGATGAGGATGCGCGCAGCGGTATTGGAGGAGTTCGGCGAGCCCCTCGCGATCCAGGAGCTCGAGCTGACGGACCCGAAGGAGGGCGAGGCCCTGGTGCGCCTGGTCGCCTGCGGCGTCTGCCACACGGACCTCTACACGGCCTCGGGCGTCGACCCGTCCGGCTACGCGCCGACGGTGCTCGGCCACGAGGGCGCCGGGGTGGTCGAGGCGGTCGGCCCGGGAGTCGAATCCCTGGCCGTCGGCGACCACGTCGTCACGCTGTTCAGCCCGCAGTGCGGGAAGTGCGTCCACTGCGTCGACCCCCGGACGAACCTGTGCATGGCGATCCGCGAGCAGCAGGGCAAGGGCTACCTCCCCGACGGGACCACCCGCCTGCATCGCGACGGCGAGGAGATCCGGCACTTCATGGGCACCTCGACCTTCGCCGAGTACACGGTGATGCCCGAGATCGCGCTGGCGAAGATCAACCCCGAGGCGCCGCTCGACGGCGCTTGCCTGTTCGCCTGCGGGCTCTCCACCGGGCTCGGCGCCGCGATCAACACCGCCAAGGTCAGCGAGGGCTCGACCTGCGTCGTCTTCGGCGCCGGCATGGTCGGCCTCGGCGCGGTGGCCGGCTGTCGCCTGCAGGGCGCCGAGCGGATCGTCGCCGTGGATCTCTCCCCCGAGCGGCTCGAGCTCGCCAAGGGCCAGGGCGCGACCGAGACGATGATCGGCGGCGACGACGTGGTCGAGAAGATCGTCGAGTCCACCGACGGCTTCGGCGCCGACTACACCTTCGAGGCCACCGGCAACGTCAAGGTGATGCGCCAGGCGGTCGAGTCCGCGCGCATGGCCTGGGGCCTCGCGACGATGGCCGGGGTCGCCGGCAAGGGCGAGACGCTCGATGTGATCCCGCGCTTCTTGATCACGGGTCGCCGGGTCGCCGGCTCGTCGTTCGGCGGCGTCAAGGGACGCGAGGGCGTCCCGGCCCTGGTCGACCGCTGGCTCGCCGGCGAGATCGACGTCGACCCGTTCATCTCCCACCGGATCACCCTCGACGACGTCAACCACGGCTTCGAGCTGATGGAGGCGCAGGACGGCATCCGGTCCGTGATCGAGTTCAACTGAGGAGGAACGCTTGCTGCTGACGCGCGTCGAACAGTCCGAATGGCTCTCCAACGCCTACCTCGTCTTCGACGGTCCAGGCGGCAAGGGCGTGCTGGTCGACTCGAACACGGTCACCGACCCGCTCGCCGAGCTCGCCGAGCGCGAGGGGGTGCGAGATCACCCACCTGCTGCTCACGCATCACCACTACGACCACGTGGTCGGCGCCCGGGCGCTCGCCGACCGCTTCGGGGTGCCGATCGCCGCCCACCAGCTCACCGCCGACCTGATCGACGAGAAGGTCGACGAGACCTTCGGCGACGGCGACGTGATCGAGTCCGGCGACCTGCGGATCGAGGTCATGCACACGCCCGGTCACTGCGCGGATCACTGCGCGCTCGCCTTCAACGGCACCGACGTGCTGACCGCGGACGTGCTGTTCGCGGGCACCGTCGGCGGCACCCGCGCGCCGGGGGCGACGGGGTTTGCCGACCTCAAGAACTCGGTGATGGAGAAGCTCATGAAGCTGCCGCCGGAGACGCGCATCCACCCGGGCCATCGCGAGCCGTCGACGATCGGCGCCGAGTGGGACCGCAACCCGTTCGTCCGCATCTGGCGAGGCCTCGACGAGGAGGGCGCCGAGGCCTGCACGGTCGGGCCGCCCGACGCCACCGACCGCGATCAGGCGACCCTGGTGCTCTGGGCCCCGGACTACGACGGCGGCAACAAGGCCTGGGTGCGCTTCGCGGACGGCTCCGATGCGATCGTCGGCGGCTCGCAGATCAAGCGCGAGGGCTGACCGAGGACCCGCGACGCGCTATCTTCCCCGCGGTAGCCGGCGCCCAGGGACGGGCGCGAGAGAGGAGAGAGATGCGGGGAACGTTGTCGGTCGGGAAGCTGGTCTGCAGGGGTGGTCGTAGCCGTCGCGCTGATCGCGCCGACGACAGCCGGTGCGGCGATCACGGACGTCTTCGGAGGCGACGTCGCCTGCGACGCGCAGCCCGACGGCGTGCGCTTCTGTGACATCGGCTCGGACCCCGCGCGCAGCACGGTCCCGGCCTGGGACGGCGTGCCGATCGACGTCGACGTCGCCTTCCCGCCCGAACCCGCGTCGGCGGCCGGACGGCAACTATCCGCTGATCATGATCTTCCACGGCTACGGCGGCGACAAGATCGGGCTCGGTGGGATGCAGCACTGGCTCGACCGCGGCTACGCCACCTTCTCGATGACCGATCGAGGCTTTCACGAGTCGTGCGGCTCGCAGGCATCCAAGGACGCGGCCCCGGCCGCCTGCGCCAACGGCTACATCCGCCTGATCGACAACCGCTACGAGGTTCGCGACGCGCAGGAGTTCGCCGGCCAGCTCGCCGACGAGGGCCTGATCGACCCGCAGCGCATCGGCTCGATCGGCGGGTCCTACGGCGGCGGCATGTCCATGGCGCTCGGCGCCCTGCGCAACCGCAAGGTGATGCCCGACTACAGCATCGTCCCCTGGACGAGCCCGGGCGGCAAGCCGATGCAGATCGCGGCCGCCGCCCCGAGCATCCCGTGGACCGACCTCGCGTACTCGCTGCAGCCAAACGGCAGCACGCTCGACTACGTGGCCGACGCGCCCTATCGCGGCCGGATCGGGGTCGAGAAGCAGTCGCTGGTCGGGGGCCTCTACTTCTCGGGCAGCGCGGCACCCGGCTTCTACGCCCCGGTCGGCACCGACCCGACGGCCGACATCACGGGCTGGCGGAACGCCATCGAGGCCGGCGAGCCCTACGGCGCCCAGTCGCAGGCGATCCTCGACGAGATCACCCAGCACCACTCGTCGTACTACATCGACCACTCGATCGCCCCGGCGCCGATGTTGATGTCGAGCGGGTTCACCGACGACCTGTTCCCGGCGAGCGAGACGATCCGTTACTACAACCGCACCCGGACCCAGTACCCGGACGCGCATCTGGCGCTCTTCTTCGGCGACTTCGGGCACCCGCGGGCGCAGAACAAGGCCGACGTCACCGGGGCCCTGGGCGACGCCGAGGACGCCTGGATGGACTACTACGTCAAGGGCGCCGGCGCGCAGCCGCGCGAGGGCGTCACCTCCTACACCCTCACCTGCCCCGACAGCGCTCCCTCCGGCGGGCCGTACGAGGCCGACAACTGGGCCAAGGCGACCCCGGGCGAGATCCGCTTCGACGCCGATCAGTCGGTGACCATCGACCCGAGCGCCGGCAGCGAGGCGATCGCGGCCAAGTTCAACCCGGTCGGCGGCGACGGCGCCTGCGCGACCGCGGACGGCGCCGACCAGGCGGGCAGCGCGAGCTACAGGCTCGACCCGGCGCCGGCGGGCGGCTACACGATGCTCGGGGCGGCGACGGTGATCGCCGACTTCACGCTCCCCGGCGACACCTCCCAGGTCGCGGCGCGCCTGCTCGACGTGGCGCCCGACGGCCAGGAGACGCTGGTCTCGCGCGGGCTCTGGCGCCCGGCGACGGGCGGCCCGACGAAGCAGGTGTTCCAGCTGGCGCAGAACGGCTGGACCTTCGCCGAGGGCCACGTGCCGAAGCTCGAGCTGCTCCCCAAGGACACGAACCCGGGCCTCACCGGCGGCTACGGGCGCGCCTCCAACGACCAGCAGCCGGTGACCGTCGCGAACCTCGAGCTGCGGCTGCCGGTGGTCGAGCGGCCGGGCAGCCACCACGGCCTGGTGAAGGCGCCGGCCGAGCGCGTGCTCCCGGAGGGCTACGAGCTCGCCGCTGACTTCGCGGCGCTCGGAAACCCGCATCCGCAGCTGGCCAAGACGAAGCTGAAGCGCAAGGGGTCGAAGCTGTTCGCGACCGTCTCCTGCCCGGCCGAGTTCGCGTCCTGCAACGACGGCAAGCTCAAGCTGACGACGAAGAAGCCGAAGCCCGAGGCGGGCAAGAAGCCGAAGGTCGTCGCCAAGCGCAGCTTCAAGTGGGTCGCCGGCGGCAAGACCAGGAAGCTCGGGCTGAAGCTGACGAAGCAGGCCAAGCGCTATCTCAGCCGCAAGCCGAAGCTCAAGGTCTTCGCGCAGCTGAGCTCCGCGGAGATCGCCGAGCCGACGGTGCAGAAGGCGACCGCGCTCGCGAAGGGCAAGCGCGGCACCGGCGGCGGCGGCTACTAGCCGCCCGAGCGGCGCTCAGCCGAACTCCGACCCGGTACCGACGGCGCGCCCGACCGCCTGGGCGAGGCCGTGGACGCGGCGCTCGCGCCGCGTTGGGCGCTGCGAGGCATCGTCGGTGCCGCTGCGCTGACGGCCGGCGGACGCCGCCGGGGGCAGGTCGCCGGTCTCGTGCTCGAGCGAGCCCGACGGCGTCGACGCCGAGGAGGCCGCGCTCTCCGAGCCGAACCCGCCAACGCTCGAGCAGGAACCGATCGCGTCGGCGAACAGCCGCGCGCGCAGGGCGTAGCCGTCGGCGTCCGCGTGCACACCGTCGATCAGCATCCCCGGGTCGTCGGCGACCGCGGCGTGCCAGTCGACCATGGCGACGTTTGGGGCCCGGCTCGCGAACGAGGTCACGGCGCGGTTGAGCGCGTCGACGGGGACGCCGTTGAGCGGCGGGCGGTTGAGCGTCGCGACGACGAGGCAGCGATCGCCGGCGATGTCCCGGGCGGCGGCAAGGTCGGCGGCCAGCGCATCGGGATTGGCGGGGTCGTCATTGGTGCCGAGGTCGAAGATCACCGCGTCGTGCTCGGGCGCGATCTCCGAACGCAGGACGTCAACCCCGACGCCGCTCGGCCGGCCGATCTCCGCGTCCACCGAGAGGGCCGTCCCGTCGAGCTGCTCGCGTAGGTAGGGGCTCGTGCCGACGCCCAGGCTGTCGCCGACGTAGAGCACGGACGCGGCGGCGCCGACCGGAAGCGCGAGGCAGGCGGCTAGGGCGATCCCGAGGATGCGGCCGGCCATGTCCCGATTGTGGCGGGTGGACGGCCGAATCTGCGCGCCAGGACCAGGGAGATCTCGAACAGCGCGTAGAGCGGCGCCATCGAGATCAGCATCGTCACCGGGTCGGTGCCGGGGAGCAGCATCGCGAGGATCGCGATCACCAGCACCGCGTAGCGGCGGTTGGACGCCAGCTGCTCGGGCGTGACGATCGAGAGCCGGGTGACGGCAATCGTCCCCACCGGGATCTGAAAGAGGATCCCCACCGAGATCAGGGTGAGGACGAAGAACCCGTAGTACTCGCTCCCGCGAATCTGGATGTTGAACTGGTCGGCGTTGAAGCCGAGCAGGAACTGCAGCGCCGCCGGGAGGACGACGAAGTAGGCGAACACCGCGCCGGCGATGAACAGCGCCGGCACCGCCATCAGCAGCGGCAGCACCACCCGCCTCTCCGCCGGCTTGAACGCCGGCAGGATGTAGGCGTAGGCCTGGTAGAGCAGCACCGGGAGGGCGAGCAGGATCCCGGCGTAGAGCGAGAGCTTCACGGTGGTGAAGAACGGCTCGGTGACCCCGAAGGTGATCGGCTCGCGGCCGTCGGGCAGCGGCCCGTTGGCGACCGCGAGGAGCAGATCGTTCTGCCAGAAGCACAGGCTGACCGCGACGACGAGCACGCTCGCGGAGACGATGATCCGCGTGCGCAGCTCGTCGAGGTGCTCGACGACGCTCAGCTCGTCGTCAGGCCCGGCCTTGGTCGCCCGTAGTCGCACGCTCTCGTTACGAGCGGTCGGCGACGACTTCGCCCTTGACGGCCTCGGGCGTGTCGCTCTCGACGACGGTGATCTGTGGCTTCTCGTCATCGTCGTGGTTGCCGGTGACCGAGTCCTTGAACTCGCGGAAGCCCTTGCCGGCCGACTTGCCCAGCTCGGGGAGCTTCTTGGGGCCGACGATCACCAGGGCGATGATCAGCACGATGGCCAACTCCATTGGTCCGATGTTCGGCATGGTCTTCTCTTTTCCGTCGAGGCCCTACTGGACCTCGACCGTCGCTTTCATGAACGGGTGGAACCGGCAGTAGTAGGTGAAACTCCCGGCTTGGTCGAAAGTCACGCTCTTCGCGTCGCCCTTGTCGAGGTCACCGGTGTCGAACGAGCTGTCGTCGGCGGTCGCCGTGTGCGTGGCGTCGTCGGAGTTCGTCCAGGTGACCTCGGTGCCCGCCTTCACGGTCACCGTCTCGGGCGCGTACTTGAAGTCGGCGATCCGGACCTTGTCCGTCGACTCCGACTCCATGGTCGTAGTCGTCGTGGTCGGGGCCGCCTGTGCCGTCGCGGCGGAATCGGAATCGTCCGAGCCGCACCCGGCGGCCGCAAGCGCGGCGCCGACGAGCACAACTCCGAGTCCAGCGCGAGGCCGAGTCGACGCGAGGCCTCATGACATCACGTAGGGCTGGACGGCCTTCAGGACCTCGTCCATCGTCAGCGTCGGGTCAAACGCGTCGGGCGCCGGGTTCTCGCCGGCGGCCAGACGGATCGTCGCCGCGTGGCGCGCCTCGACCTGGACGATGCCGCCGGCGGTCGCCAGCAGGTCCTTGGACTCGATCATCGGCGCGGCGCCGTTGTAGGCGCTGACGCCGGTGTCCTCGAACGTGATCGCCAGCGGCACCAGCTTGTCGGCGCTGGTGAAGGCGTCGCCGAAGTCGACCTTCGGGGCCTTCACGGGCGTTCCGCCGAGGTCCTTGATCGTCGTCGTCAGAGCGTCGACGTGCTCCTGCTCCTCCTCGCCGAACGTCTTCACGTAGCCGGCGACCTCCTTGCTCAGGCCCGGCGTCTTCGCGGCGCCGTCGTAGAAGGCGGCCTCGAGGTACTCGAGCGTGAGCGCGTAGTTGAGGATGTCGATGTCGCCCATCGAGCCCTGCGCGAACGCCCGCCGGACCAGCGGCGTGACCGCCGCGGTGCCGTAGAGCGCACCCGCCGCGAGCACCCCGCGCATCAGCAGCGCGCTGCGGTTGAGGCCCTCGACCTCGATCTTCGCGAGTTCCGAACTCATGATGGTCTCCTTTCGCTGCCGCGCCTCAGACGAGGAACGGCTGCACCTGGTCGAGGACTTCCTGCATGTCGGCGGCCTGGGCGAAGGCCCCGTCCGGGGTCGGCTCCGCGCCGGTGAGCACGTTGAGCGCCGCCGCGTGGCGCCCCTCGACCGAGTGGATCGAGAGCGCCGCCGCGAGGATGTCGGGCGACGAGATGTTCGCCGCCTGGCCGAGGTAGGCCGCCGCGCCGAGGTTCTCGACCGTCGCCGCGAGCTTCAGGACCGACTTCGGGTCCTTGAGCGGGAACTCCGCCTTCGGCGCCTTGGCCGGCGGGCCGCCGAGCTTCTTCGCCGTCGCGGTGAGCGCGTCGACGTGCTGCTGCTCGGTGTCCGCGATGTGCTTGATCAGCGCGAGGTCGTCGCCCTTGAACAGGCCGCTGCGGGCCGCGTCGTTGTAGAAGGCCGTCTCGAGGTACTCGAGCGTCAGCGCGTAATTGACGATCCCGAGGTCGCCCTCGCCGAACTGCGAGGCCATGTCCTCACCGCCCGCCGCGGCCGTGCTGCTGGTCGAGGTCTCGTCGTCGCTGCCGCAGGCGGCGAGGAACGCCGCTGCCGCGCCGGTACCGCCAACGGCGAAAAGCCGTCGCCGCGAGACCGGATCGGATGCGATCCGCCGGAGCGCGCTGGCCTCCCTGCGAGGAGAGGAAATGGTCATCGATCAAACTCCCGTGGTCTTGGTCGGGGAGGGCGGGTGGCCCTCCGTATTCCCCCTGCCCTACGGGAGGCCGGCGGGACCGGATCAGTCGGACGCGGCTATGAGCCCGAAGCGACTCGAGCGCTTGAAGTCGCGGCGGACGTCCGTCACTCGCCGGGCGGCGGCCCCGGCGGTCGGCCCCAGCGCCTGTAGGCGGAGACCGAGTACGCCCTCCGGCGGGCGTGGAGGATCGGGTCGTCCGACGCCTCCACGCCGTCGACCAGGCGCAGCGGGTCGAAGACGTCGATGTGATCCTCGCGCTCGGGATCGCTGACCGGGCGCTCGATCTCCAGCCGACCAGCGGCCACCTGCTCGCGCTCATCGGGCCAGATCGCGGTGGCGTCGTCGAGGGGATCGTCGGCGCCGGCAAGCTGGAAGCGGAGGTCGAACGCGACCGGCCCGGCCGCGAGGCGCTCCGGAAGCTCGTCGTGCAGGTAGTCACGGCCGCGCTCCGCGGCCTCCTCGTCGGAAATGCGCTCCTCGCCCGCCGCCGGGATCCAGCGATAGCGGACCGGCGTCCGCTCGCCGTCGGCGTCGACGAGGTAGAAGGTGTGGGGAGAGAAGTAGGGCGTCGTCGCGAAGCTCGCCAGCGGATCGGCGCCGAGCGTGGACTGGATCGCCGGCTGCGTCTCGGGGTGCGCGCCGAGCCAGGCGCCGAGCTTCTCGAAGTCCGGCTGGCCCGTCTCGGGGTCGGGGCGGCGGAGCCGCATGAGCTCGAGGAAGTCCTCGGGCGTCCGGGTGACGAAGGCGGGGCTCGTGGTGGCGAGGATGTCGGTCTCCGCGTCGCCCGAGCGGAGCTTGACCGCGAAGCCGCGACCCTCGCGGGCGCCGTCGTTGGCCTCGGGATGGCCGCTCGCGTTCGAGAACCGGATCAGGGCCGCGACGGGCTCGCCCTGTAGATGGAAGGCACGCGAGAGCTCTCCCGCGCGCGACGAGGCGGTGAACGTGCCCTCGTACCACGAGCCCTTCGAATGCAGCGCCCGCCGGCCCTCGTGGGCGCCCTCGACCCCGTCGACCGCAGCGATGATCTGCTCGTAGAGGTCCCCGTCCGCCATCGCGCCCACCCTATCGCCAGCGGGCGGGTAGCTTGACCGGGTCATGGATCTGGGGATCGAAGGTCGCACCGCCCTCGTGCTGGGCGCAAGCAAGGGGATCGGGCGCGGGATCGCGACCGCGCTCGCCCGCGAGGGCGCCAGCGTGGCGATCGCGAGCCGCACGGCCGAGACGCTCGAGCGGGCCGCCGCTGAGATCGAGGGCGACGTGCGCCCGTTCGTCGCCGACACGGCGGACCTCGAGCGGCTCGAAGGGCTCCCCGGCGAGGTCGAGGCGGAGCTCGGACCGATCGACGATCCTGGTCACGAACACGGGTGGGCCGCCGCCCGGCGGCGCGCTCGACGCCGACGTGGACGCCTGGCGCGAGGCTTATGACTCGCTGGTCCTCGCCCCGCGGGTGTTGATCGGCGACGGTGTTGCCCGGCATGCGCGAGCGCGGCTGGGGCCGGATCGTCAACGTCGGGTCGAGCTCCACGCGGGAGCCGATCGGAGGCCTGACGCTCTCGAACTCGCACCGCCCCGGCCTCGTCGGCTTTCTGAAGACGCTCGCGCGCGAGGTCGCAGCCGACGGGGTCACGGTCAACGACATCGCCACCGGCCGGTTCGCGACCGACCGGCTGGCCGCCAACTGGGGCGGCTGGGAGGAGATGGAGCGGGGCGCGCCCAAGGACGTGCCGGCCGGTCGGCTCGGGCAGCCGGCCGAGTACGGCGACCTGGTCGCCTTCCTCTGCTCAGAGCGCGCCGGCTACGTCACCGGGGCTTCGATCCCGATCGACGGCGGCCTGCTGCACTCCGTCTAGCCCGGCGCCTCGCTCGCGAGCAGGCGACCCGAGCGCGCCTTCACCAGCAGCCAGACACCGCCCGCGAGGATCATCGCCACGCTCAGCAGCTGCGCCTGCGTGAGGCCGAGCGCGACGTCGTCGTTGCGGCGGATGAACTCGATCAGGAACCGCTCGGTCCCGGCGAGGACGAGGTAGAGCGCGAACAGGAGCCCGGGCTGGAAGCGGCTGCGCAGGCGCCAGAGCACGTAGGTGACCAGCCCCATGGCGATGGTCTCGTAGATCGGCGTGGGGTGCACGGGCGTGTCGGTGGGCACGGTGCCGTTCGGATAGGCCATCGCCCACGGCCCGTCCCACGGGATCCCGTAGTCGCCGTCGCCGGAGAGCTGGCAGCCGATCCGGCCGATCGCGTAGCCGATCGCAAGCCCCGGCGCGCAGATGTCGAGCAGGGTGAGGTTGAGCATCTTCCGCCACCACGCCCAGAGCACGACCGCGAGCGCCCCGCCGATCGCGCCCCCGTACCAGACCAGGCCCGAACCGGAGAAGATGTTGCCGAGCAGGTCATCGGAGACCGCGTCGTAGTTCTCGATGATGAAGTCGACCCGCGAGCCGACGATGCCCCCGACCAGCGCGGCGAAGATCATCTCGTAGGCCCAGTCCACCGGCTTGCCGAGCTCCTTCAGCCGCCGCGCGACGAGCAGCCCCGCGGCCAGGAAGCCGCAGGCGAACATGATCCCGAAGGTCTGGAGCGTGACCGGGCCTAGATGGATCTCTGGCTGCATGTGAGATAGCCCCGCCGAGAATCGAACTCGGATATCAGGCGTGAAAGGCCTGCGTCTTAGCCACTAGACCACGGGGCCGCCGGCTGCTGAGTCTAGGGACGAATCGGTTGCCAATCCGTGACACGACGCGGTAGATCCGCAGGTCTCGCTCTGCGAACGTGTGTTCGTGGCCGCACGGAAGCCCATCGAGCGCAACGAGGCTCGCCGCCTGCGGTCGGAGCAGGGCACCCCTCTGAAGCGGATCGCGGCTCGGCTCGGGAGTCTCCGTCGCGAGCGCGCACCTGTGGACGAAGGACATCGAGCTCACGCCCGAGCAGCGCGAGCGCAACGCCTCCGGGCCGACCGGTCCTCAGAGCCCGGAACGGATCCGCCGTCGGGTCGATGCCATCCGCGCGGCGGCCCGCGAGAAGCGGCTGCAGTATCAGGCGGAAGGGCGGCGCAGAGCTCGCGAGGGCGACCCTTTGCACCACGCAGGCTGCATGCTCTACTGGGCGGAAGGGGCCAAGGACCGCAACACGGTGGTCTTCGTCAACTCCGACCGCCCGATGGTGGAGTACTTCGTGCGTTTCCTGCGCGAGTCACTCGGAGTCACACCGGCTGAGATCACGCTGAGGCTCAACGTGTACCTGACCAACGGCCTCACCCTGCGGGAGGTGGAAAACCACTGGCTCTGGGCGCTCGGCCTGCCGCGGTCGAGCCTCCGAAAGCACACCATCAACCACACCCCGACCTCGAGCAGCGGGAAGCGGCGCGACAAGCTTCCTTACGGGGTTTGTGCGGTGCGGGTCAAGCGCAGCACGCGGCTCGTCCAGCACATCTACGGGGCGATTCAGGAGTACGCCGGCTTCGACGAGCCGCGCTGGCTCGACGGGCCGCCGCGCAAGGCGGCCGGCGGACCGGCGCTGGAGCTCAGCTCGCCGAGCGGCACGAAGACCACCAGCCGGCGACAGCGCGGCGCCCGATGACGACGCTCCGAAATCCGCTCGGCGAGCTGCTTGGGGTCGAGTCTCGTTACCCCGCCGGGCGGAGCCACCGTCGCCGTCCCGGTTCGCGCACCGGCGCCCGCCGTCCCGAGCCGGAGGAAGGAATTCTCGAGGGGCGCTTGCCTGTGCATGCCAACAGGATGAGCCCTGGGCTGCCCGAGCTGTCCCTCCCGGTGTCGAAACTGCGGGCCCCTCGATTCGCCGTGCGGCGAAGCTCAGGCGGGCGCGAGCGGAATGAAGCGCCGTGTCTTGCCGCTCGTGGGGTCGCGGTCGATGCCCTCGACGCGGCGCACCGTCGCTCGCGGCGCATCCAAGCCCGCGGTGCGCAGGCTCTCCTCCAAGGCCGCCGCCAGCTCCGCCTCGTCGAGCTCGTCGTCGGCCACCACGTCTACCTGCACCCCGTCCGCCGTCTGGCGCACGCAATGCTCGCGAACCGCGGCGGCGACCAGCGGGCTGCGCAACGCGTGGGGATGCACATCGGTCTCACCCCAGCGGAAGACCTCGTCCGCGCGCCCCTCGACTCGGGCCCGCAGGAAGCCGGTCCCCTCGCTCACGCGCCGCGGTGAACCTGTCCGTGAGCTCGTAGCGGATCAGCGGCTGGGTGAGGTTGTGCAGGTTGGTCACGAGCACCTTGGCCGCGGTCTCGCCAGGGCGCACAGGTCGGTGGTCCTCGTCGACCAGCTCGGCGATGCACATGTCGGAGGCGAAGGTGAGCACCGAGCCACCCGGCTCGCTGCCGCCGACCAACCCTTCCGTGGAGGCGAACTGGTCCACCACCGGAACGCCGAACCCCGCCTCGATCGCGGCGCGCACCTCCGGGGTGAGCGGCTCGCTGGTCGAGCTGACGGCCAGCGGCGAGATCTCCAGGCGCCCGGCGGCGCGCTCGCGCGCCAGCTCCGCCAACCTGCCCGGGTAGCCCATCAAGAGCGCCGGGGAGATCGCCTCGAGCGTCTCGGCCACGCGCTCCAGCGACGCCGTGGCCGGCGCACCCTCGAATCGAAACGCGCCCTGCTTGACGACGGCCGCCGCGAACCCCGTCGAGTGGATCGGCGACGACGCGGCGACGACTCCGACGGGAACGCCGACGGGCGGCCGTCCCGTCATCGCGACCAAGCGCGACCACGCCCGGCGCATGACCGACGCGCCGAACTCCGCGTATTCACCCAACCGGTGCACGAAGACCCCGCGCACGCCCGAGCTCCCGCCGGACGCCAGACAGACGTACTCGCCGAGCAGGAGGCTGGGCGTCGCAGCCGAGGCCGCGAGATGGGCCTCGACGGCCGTCCGGCTGAGCCGCCGGTCGGTGACCACGTCGTCGAACGCGGCCATCATCTCCCGCTTGCCGCATCACCGGCAGGCGGGGCAGGTCGCCGAGCTCGAACGTCCGCGGATCGATGCCGCGCAACCGCTGCGCGTGGAATGGCGACCGCTCGATCGCCGTCGACAGCAGCTCGCGCAACCGCTCGCGCTGATGCGCGGCCAGCTGCTCCGCATCCCAGTCGAGCCGCTCGGCGTGGCCCGCGATGCGCGCGTCCAACTCGGAGCCGATGGCGGCCACGAGCGGCTCCATCGTGGCGGCGACTCCCGCGGTCATGCGGCGCTCCGGGCCTGGGCGGCGGCCGGGTTGGGAGTCAACACGTCCAGGAGCACGTCCGGGAGCAGCTCGCCGCCGAGCGCCTCGGGGTCCGCGGCGAGCTCGAGGTCCGTGCCGGCGCCGATGGCCATGACCAGCTCGGCCAGCCGCCGGGCGGGCCTCGGCGGTTCTTCGCCCGAGCGCTCGAACACCGCCGTGAAGAGCTCCTCGAGCGCCTCGAGCGTGCGCTCGTGCAGTGCGGCGTAGCGCCGGTTCAGCTCCGGGTCGCGGGCGGCGTGGACGCGAAACTCGATCACCAGCAGCGGCCACTCGGGCTCGCTGCGGTTCACCTGGGTGAAATGCTCGAGGAGCCTCGCCGTCGCCCGATCGGCCGGGAGCCCGTCGGCGAGAGCGGCGTTCTCACGCGCCCGCTCGTCGATCCGGGCGTCCAACAGGGCCAGGAAGAGGTCAGCCTTGCCCTCGAAGCGCGAGTACACCGCCCCCTTCGTGAACCCCGCCTCCTCCGCGATCTGCTCCAGCGTCGCGCCGTGATAGCCGCGCGCCAGGAAGACGCGACGGGCGGCGCTGAGGATCCGTTCGCGGTTGAGAGTGCTCTGCTCGGTCCGGTTCAGACGGCTTGCCATACCATCGGTATCGTAATACCGTCGGTATCCGTTGTCAACCCACGAGCGTCTCGAGCAGCGCCTTCTGGGCGTGCAGGCGGTTCTCGGCCTGGTCCCAGACGGCCGAGCGCTCGCCGTAGAGGACTCCGGCCGTGATCTCCTCGCCCGGGTGGGCCGGAAGGCAGTGCAGAGCGATCGCGCCCTCGGACGCGAGCGCCATCAGACCCTCGTCGAGCCGGTAGGGCCCGAGGTCCGCTCGCCGGCGCTCGGCCTCGGCCTCGTCGCCCATGCTCACCCAGACGTCGGTGTAGAGCGCGTCCGCCCCGCTCGCCGCCTCGCGCGGATCGTGCGTGTCGAGAGCCGCCAGGCCGGGCTCGAGCTCATACCCGGGCGGCGTCGCCACCCGCACCTCGACCCCCGCCGTGCGCCCGAGGATCGCCAGGGAGCGGGCGACGTTGTTGCCGTCGCCCACGTAGGCGACGACGATCCCGGCCAGGGCGCCGAACCGCTCGCGCAACGTCAGCAGGTCGGCGAGCGCCTGGCATGGGTGGTGCGCGGGCGTCAGCCCGTTGATCACCGGCACCGAGGCAGCGCCCGCCAGCTCGGCGACCGTCTCGTCGGAGCCCGACCGGATGACCACCGCGTGCACGTAGCCGGAGAGGATTCGCGCCGTGTCGGCGATCGACTCGCCCCGGCCCAGCTGCAGCTCGTCGGCGCGGAGCACGACGGGGTTGGCCCCGAGCTCGGCGACCCCGACCCCGAACGAGATCCGTGTGCGCGTCGAGGGCCGCTCGAAGTAGAGCGCCACCGAGCGGCCCGCGAGCGCGTCGCTCGCCAGACCGCGTTCGCGGCCGGCCTTGAGCTGCGCCGCGCGCTCGAGCAGCGCCGCCAACTCGGCCGCGGAGAGCTCCTCGCCGGTGAGGAAATGCCTCGACACCCCGTTCAAGCCGGGCATTCTATGTCCGCTTGTCGCTCCGCGCCCTCACCTGGAACCTCTATCACGGCCGTGACCGGCCGCCCGACCCGGCGCTCTACACGTGGCGCTCCCGCCTGCTGCGAAGGCGCGAGCGAAACGCAACTCACGTGCAGATCAACGGTGACCTGCGGTCCGAGTACGCGGATCTGCTCGCCGCCGCCGAGTGGGACGTGGCGCTGCTGCAGGAGTGCCCGCCGCGCTGGGCGACGGCGCTCGCCGCCGCCACGGGCGCCGTCGCCCACCGGGCGCTGACGTCGCGCAACTCGCTCGGCCCGCTGCGTGGCCTGCTGGCTCGGGCCAACCCGGACCTGATCGCCTCCAACGAGGGCGGCGCGAACCTGACCCTGGTCCGCGGCGAGATCCTCGACCGCCGCGAGCTCGTGCTGGAGCCCGGCCCCCGGCCCGAGCGGCGCGTGATGGCCTTCACGCGAGCCCGGCCGTTCGCGTTCGCGCACGACGTCTGTGTCGCCAACCTGCACGCCAGCGCCGGCGCCCCGCTGCGCCAGCTCGCCGAACGCGAGGTGCTGCTCGCCGCGGCCACGGCGCTCGACTGGGCGGGCGAAACCCCACTGGTCCTCGGCGGCGACCTCAATCTCCGACCGGCCGAGAGCGCCGTGTTCGAGCGCCTCGCGCGGGAATTCGGCCTCGCCCCGCCGACCGCCCCCAACTCGCTCGACCACCTGCTCGTCGCCGGGCTCGAACCGGTCGAGCCTCCCTTCGCGTGGCCCCCGGAGCGCCGCGAGATCGCCACCGCGGATGGCGCGATCCGGCTCTCGGACCACGCGCCGGTCACCGCGGCCTTTCGCTTGACGACCTCCGCTGACCTACCCCCAACTTCCCCCCGCGGGTCCCCGGCATGAAATAGTCGGACCTGTCCCCCGAGGTGAGGAGTGTTCATGGCGAGTAGGTCCGGCGGCTCGAAGTCCACTGGCGGTTCACGGAAGCGGTCCACGGCGAAGGCGAAGGCGAAGCCCAAGGCCAAGCCCAAACGGGCCGCCGCGTCGGCCGGTGCGTCGAGTCGTCGCGGCCCGGCGAAGCGGCCCGCGGCCCGGCGGTCGACTGGCGGCGCGCGGGCGCCCCGTCGCGCCTCAGCCGGCCGCTCGGACAAGAGCGTGCAGGCGTTCCGTGATGCGCTCGAGCGCAGTGTCAGCCTCTCGAGGGACCGCGTCCAGGAGGCCGTCGACGACGCCGTCAAGCGCGGCCGGATGACCCGCGGCGACGCCAACGAGCTCGTCTCGAAGCTCGTCGGGCGTGGGCGCAAGAGCACCGACGACCTGATGCGCGACCTCGAGCGGCTCCTCGACCAGGCCCGCAAGGAGGTCGACAGCCGGGCGACCAAGGCCCGGCGCACCGCCGCCAGCCGCGGCTCCACGACCCGCCGGCAGGCATCCCGCGCCGCCGGGCGCGTCGGGCGTGCGGCTCGCGATGCCGCCGACAAGCCGCTGGCCGAGGTCGACAAGGTCCGCCGCCGCGCCGGCGCGCCGGGTCCGCCGATCACCGGCTACGACGAGCTCACCGCGGCCCAGGTCCGCACCCGGCTGAAGGACCTCAACAAGGCCGATCTGCGCAAGGTCCGCACTCAGGAGAAGCGCGGCAAGGCGCGCAAGGGCATCCTCGACACGATCGAGAAGCAGCTCGCCGCCTAGCCGTCCCGCCCGACCCCGCCGCGGGACCCGGGTCCCGCGGCGGCGGGTCGCTGCAACGATAAGAGCGTGAACGCAACCGGCACGCGCCCCCGCAAGGGCGAGGAGCTCGAGCTCGAGATCGATTCGCTCGCCCAGGGCGGGCGTGGTGTCGCGCGCGCCAACGGCTACGTCGTGTTCGTCAGCGGGGCGCTGCCCGGCGACCGAGTCCGTGCCCGGCTGACCCGCGCACGCCGCGACTACGGAGAGGGCACCGCGGTCGAGCTGCTGCGGCCGAGCTCCGAGCGGGTGGCCGAGCGCTGCCTGCACGAGGGCCGTCCGTGCCCGGGCGCCCCGTGGCAGGGGATGGCCTACGAACGCCAGCTCGCCGAGAAGCACCGCCAGGTCGACGAGGCCCTGCGTCGCCTGGGCCACCTCGACGGGTTCGAGCTCGAGCCGATCGAGCCCGCGGTCGCCGAGTGGCGCTACCGGAACAAGCTCGAATACAGCTTCGGCGAGCGCCCGGGCAAGCTCACGCTCGGGTTCCACGAGCGCGGCAGCTGGGCCTCGATCGTCGACGTCGAGGATTGCCTGCTCGCCTCGGAGGCCAACAACGAGGCCCGCAACGCCGTGCGCGAGTGGGGCCATCGCCAGGGCCTCGACGCGTACAACAGCCGCTCCGAGTCCGGCGTGCTGCGCAACCTCGTGGTCCGCGAAGGGCGGCGCACGGGCCAGATCCAAACCCGGCTCGTCACCTCCGCGGCCGAGATCCCGCGTCCGCCGGTCGACCTGCACACCGTGATCGAGGGCCCCTCCGGCGGCACCGACGGCCCCACCGGCGTGCTCGGCGCCGAGCACCTCGACGAGGAGCTCTCGGGCCTACGGCTGCGCCTCTCCCACTCCGCCTTCCTGCAGACCAACACCGAGATGGCGGAGCGCCTCTACGCGATCGCGGGCGAGTTCGCCGGGCTCACCGGCAGCGAGCGCGTCTTCGACCTCTACTGCGGCATCGGCACCATCGGCCTCTCGCTCGCCGGCCAGGCGGCCGAGGTCTGGGGCCTCGAGGGCGTCCCGGAGGCGGTCGCCGACGCCGAGCACAACGCCGCCGCGAACGAGATCTCCAACGCCCGTTTCGTCGCGGCCGACGCCAGGCTCGGGATCGGGCCACTGCTCGACGAGGCGGGGCGGCCGGACGTGGTGATCGTCGATCCGCCGCGGTCAGGGCTGTCGAAGAAGATCGTGCGCCGGTTGCTCGAATGCGAGGCGCCACGGATCGTCTACGTCTCGTGCAACCCGACCACTCTGGCGCCGAATGCGGCTCAGATCGTCGAGGCGGGCTATAGCCTGCGCCGCGTGAAGCCGGTCGACATGTTCCCGCAGACGCCGCACGTCGAGGCGGTCGCCGTGTTCGAGAAGCCGTGAGCCGCGGCTTCGGAGTCGCCGCCGGGCTCGACCCGGAGGTCGCGGCGCCGCTGGCCACGCGGTGCGCCGAGCTCGGCTACTCGTCGATGTGGTCCAACGATCACCCCGGTGCGCTCGGGCTGGAGACCCTGAAGGTGTTCGCCGACGCCGCGCCCGGCGTCGAGCTCGGGGTCGCCGTGATGGCGCTCGACCGCCACGACCCCAAGGAGATCAACGGGCACATCGAGCGGCTCGGCATCGACCGCGACCGACTCTGGCTCGGGGTCGGCGCCGGGTTCTCGAAGCTCCCGCTGACCGTGATGTCGCAAGCACTTCACGACCTCCGGGAGCAGATCCCCGGGGTCCGCCTGGTGCTCGCCGCGATGGGGCCGAAGATGTGCAACCTCGCCGGGTCCTCCTACGACGGCGTGTTCTTCAACTGGATGACGCCGGACTTCGCCACGTCGGCTCGGCTCAACGTCGAGTGGGGCGCCGGCGACATCCCTCGCGAGCCGCCGCCCGTGTTCGGCTACGTCCGGGTCGCGGTCGGCGAGGACGCGCGGGGCCGGCTGACGAAGGAGGAGTCGTTTTACCGCGACCTCCACGACGGCTACCGCAACCACTTCGAGCGCCTCGGCGAGCCCGAGGGCACGGTCGGCGTCGCGGCCGCCGATCGCGACGAGGCCCAGCTCCTGCTGGCCGCGTACACGGCCCTCGACGTCACCGTGGTCCGCGGTCTCGCCAGCGCCACGGTCGAGGCCATGTCGGCCGTCGCCGAGGCATCGGCGCCGTGATCGGGGCCCGGGCGGCGCTCGGGCTGCTGGTCGCGCTCGCCGCGCTGGCGCTCGCCGCGATCGCCGGCGCCGCGCCCAAGCCCCCGCTGGCCCACCAGGGCCACTGGTTCGTCGACGCCGAGGGCCGCGTGGTGATCCTGCACGGCGTCAACATGGTCTACAAGGTCGGCTCCTACCGTCCCGCGGACGCGGGCTTCGGCGCCGACGACGCCAAGTTCCTGCGCCGCCAGGGGTTCAACACCGTGCGGCTCGGGATCATCTACAAGGGGCTCGAGCCCAAGCCACCCTCGCGGTCGGGCAAGCCCCGGTACCGCCGCGGCTACATCCGCAGCATCGCGAAGACCGAGTCCGTGCTCGCCGACAGGGGCATCTTCAGCCTCCTCGACTTCCACCAGGACCTCTACAACGAGCGCTTTCAGGGCGAGGGCTGGCCCGACTGGCAGGTGCTCGACGACGGCGTCCCGTCGGAGCCGCAGGCCGGGTTCCCGGGCAACTACCTGGTCAACGCGGGCCTCAACCGAGCGTTCGACAACTTCTGGGCCAACGCCCCGGCCGCGAACCGCGGGCTCCAGGACCTCTACGCCGCGGCGTGGCGGCGCGTGGCGACGAAGTTCGATCGCGATCCCTACGTCGTCGGCTACGACCTGCTCAACGAGCCGTGGCCCGGCAGTGCCTTCCAGAGCGACAACTGCTTCAACACTGCCGGCTGCGAGACCTTCGACGGGACGACCCTGGCGCCCTTCAACCAACGGGTCATCGACGCGATTCGCGGCGTGGACCCCGAGACCCTGATCTTCTACGAGCCGCTGGTCACCTTCGACTTCGGCGCCGACTCCAAGCTCGGTGACACCGGCGACCCGGCGGCCGGCTTTTCCTTCCACAACTACTGCCTGCCAGGTTCGCTGGGCGGGCCCGGGTCCGGCCCCGCCTGCGAGCCGCTCGAGGACCAGGTGTTCGCGAACGCCGATCAGCAGTCACTGGAAACCGGCGACGTCCCGTTTCTGACCGAGTTCGGCGCCACCGACGACCTCGAGACGATCGGCCGCATCGTCCGGCTCGCGGACGCCCACATGACCTCCTGGCAGTACTGGCACTACTGCGCCTGCGACGACCCGACGACGTCGGGGCCCGGGGTGCAGGCGCTCGTGATCGACGCCCGTCACCCGCCGCACGGCGCCAACGTCAACCGGGCCAAGCTGCTCACGCTCGCGCGCCCTTATCCGCGCGCTGTCGCCGGGCGCCCGCGCAGCTACGGCTTCGACCCGGCGACGCGCCAGTTCCAGCTCGTCTACTCGACGCGGGCGCCCCAGCGCGGCGAGCTCGGCCGGCGCCTCGACCGCGGGGTGAAGACGGAGATCTTCCTGCCCAAGGTCCAGTACCCGAACGGCTACCGGGTCCAGGTCAGCGGCGCGAGGGTCGTCTCGGAGCCCGGCGCACGCGTGCTGAAGCTCGCCCGCCACCGGGGCGCCGACACGGTCAGCGCCGCGGTCGTCCCAACGGGATAGCTAGTACGGCGGCAGGTCGGCGTACCAGTCGCCCAGGGTGCGAAACGCGCGCCAGAACTCGCGCTTGGGCTCCTCCGCGTCGAGCGCCTCGTCGAGCTCGGGCACGTACAGCGCATCGATCGTCGGCGTCAGCTTCTGGATCTCGCCCAGTCGCGGCTCCAGGGTGCGCGACAGCGGCACGTCGAGCTCGTTCACCGTCTCCAGCGCTCGCTCGCCGATCACGACCACGCAGCGCGGCTGCACGATCGCGAGCTCCTCGACCACCCGCTCAACGCACTCGCCCGCGGCCAGCGCCGGGTCGGAGACCGGGCACTTGACGCAGAGCGTCCCGTACACGGCGAGCGGATCGATCCCGAGCCGCTTGAAGCTCTTCATCAGCGCGTTGCCGGAGCGGCCGTAGAAGGCGACCCCCTCCTCGATCTCCGCCACGGTCGGCGCGAACTTGAGCAGGAAGATGTCGGCCTGGGGATGACCGGAGCCGAGCACCGGCATCAGGTTGCCGCGCGGACAGTGCGAGCAGTCCTGCAGTCGGTGCGTGAGCTGGTTGAGCTCGCGGATCGCGCGCTCGAGGTACTTCTCTCGGATCTCGTCGTCGGTCGTCGGCACGGTGGGTCCTGGAGGCCCGTCACCCGAGCCGTCGGCTTTCTTTGACGGGTCCGCCCGCCCTCCTGCCGACTGCGGCGGCTGCATCAGCCCTTGCCCGCCCGCGACGCGGTGCGCCGGCCGCCGCGGCCGCCGCCCGTCTGCAGCCACTTCAGCGTCTGCACGTAGACGAGGTTGCGCTTCTTGCGCACGATGTCGGCGTCGCGCATGGCCTCCAGGAACTCCTCGGCTCCGTTGAAGTCGTGGACGCGGATCATCACGCTGCCGAGGCCCTGGGCCACGTGGCTGTCGGAGCCGGCCCCGGGGACGATGCGGTACTTGGCCGCGAACCGCTCGGCCTCCTCGTTGAAGGCGCTCAGCGCCACCCGCGGATTGAAGACCTCGAGGATGTCGATGTCCTCGACCATGTCGAGCAGGTGCTCGTAGTCGGGCACCGAGTGCAGGCGGTCGAACGGGTGCGGGACATAGACCAGCCCGCCCTGGCGGCGGATCTCGGCGGTCGTCTCGGCCATCGTCATCCCGCGCTCGATCTTCTCCGTCAGGAAGAGGCCGATCACCTCCCCCTGCTGGGCGGTCTTCACCTCCTCGGCCACGATCACCTTCACGCCGAAGTCATCGGCGATCTCCGCCGCGGCGACGGCGCCCGAGATCTCGTTGTGGTCGGTGATCGCGATCGCCCCCAGGCCCGCCTCCCGGGCGGTGGCGAGGAGCGTCTCGACGGGCGTCGCACAGTCCGAGCTGTGGTCGGTGTGCATGTGCAGGTCCACGTGGACCTCCCGGCGCCGAGCGACGCGGCGGCGGACCTCCGGGTTGCCCCGCGGGTCGTGGCGGCGGGCGCAGATCCGCTCGTAGATCGCCTCGACCTGGTCGGTGACCGCCTCCCAGTCGCGGACGGCGCCCCGCCCCTTGGCGACCAGTTCGCGCCGCAGGGCCGGGCTCGCGAGCAGGCGCTCGATCTGCCCCGCGAGGGTGATCGAATCGCCGGCCTGAAACAGCAGCCCGAGCTCGCCGTCGCGGGTGAGCTCGTTGTAGAGCGGCAGCTGCGAGCAGACCGGGACGGTCGCGGACGCGAGCGCCTGGCGCACGAGGTCGGGGGCCAGGCGCGGGCCGCCGGAGGCGGCGACGAGCAGGTCGGCACCCGCGATCAGCGCCTCGGGCGTGGTGTCGGCCGGGCCGACGACGCGCAGGCGCTGGCGGAGCTTTTGCGAGACCCGGACCTCCCGGGGGTCAGCAGTCCAGACGGCGGCCTCCCAGTCGTCGGCCGGCTTCAGGCGCCGAATCGCCCGCAGGAACAGGCGCAGGGCGCCGCGCTCCTCGTCGAGGCAGAAGGCGATCCGCGTCGGCCGCTCTGCGTCCGTCGGCGCCTCGGTGGGCCACCAGGGTTCCACCCCGGGATCCGCCCCGGGCGCCACCCGCTCGTACGGGCCCGGGAAGAAGCGGTCCATGAGCTCCTCGGTCGCCCCGCAGCTCGTGGTCCGCGCGTCCAGCCGGCCGAGGAAGATCTCGACCAGCGGGCGTGCGACCTGGGTCGAGAGCGTGCGCTCGCTGGGCTCGAAGAAGCTGCCGACGTTCAGCGACCGCGAATGTCGCAGCGCGGCCGAGGAGACGCTGGGCGCAAACGGGTCGTGGACGTGGACCACGTCGAGGTCGACGCCGCCGAGCAGGCCCTCGAGCGCGCGGCTGACGTCGAGCGGTACCGGCGCCGCCCGCGGGCGCGGCCCCGTCGGCAGCGGGATGCCGCTGCCGAGCGCGAGCACCGGCACGCCGGCCGCGCTCGCCCCGTCGGCGCTCGCCTCAAACAGCGCCGCGGGCCGCTCGGCTGCCGCGGCGATCACCCGCCGCGACTCCCGCACCGCGGCCCGCGATTCGGATGGCGCGGCGATCACGACCCGGTGTCCGCGCGCGGCAAGCCCGGCCGAGGTCCGGGCGACGAAGTCATTCACCTCATGCCGCATCGCCCACGGATGTGGCGTCACCTGGACGACCGAGAGCCGCTCGCTCGTGGGCACGTCCTGAGGATATGTCCCGCGGGAATGAAACGGCCCCCGTTAGCGTCCTCTGAGAGGAGATGGACGGCGATCGCCAACAGCTGACCGAGCGCGACCGGCGAGACCTCGCGGCGCACGCGGACGGCGCGCTGTCCGACCGGCGCCGAGCGGCGCTCGAGGTCCGGCTCGCCGGCTCGCCGGGCCTGCGCGAGAGCCTGGATCGCCAGCGTCGGGCGGCCGGGGCACTGCGCTCGATCGAGGTCGACGCCCCCGCCCGCCTGCGGACGGTGCTCGCCGGCGAGCGTCCTGCCCCCGCCCGCCGGCGGTTCGCGCCGCTCGCGTGGGCGGGCGCCGCCGCGGCCGTGGCGGCGGTCGCGGTGGCGATCGTGGTGCTCGCCGGCGGCGCGTCGACGCCGACGATCGACGAGGCGGCCGGGCTCGCCTCGCGGCCCGCGACCGCGCCGGCGCCGGGACCGCGCGCCGGCCAGCCGACGCTGCTCAACGCGGAGGCCGAAGGGCTCGCCTATCCGAACTGGGCGCGCGAGTTCGGCTGGCGCGCGAGCGGCGAGCGCTCGGACCAGCTGGGCGACCGCGACGCGACCACCGTCCTCTATCGCAACGCCGACGGCAACCAGCTCGCCTACACGATCGTCTCCGGCGACGCGCTCGAGCCCGAGGCCGGCGCCGAGACGACGAGGGTCGACGGCGTCGAGCTCGCGGTGAGCCGCGACGGCGATCGCACCGTGGTCACCTGGCTCCGCGACGGCCACACGTGCGTCCTCTCCGGATCCGGCGTGCCGCGCCGGACGATGCTCGATCTTGCGGCCTGGAAGGGCGACGGGGCGGTCGCCTTCTGACCGCGGGCACGCGCCAGCTCGATCCCGGGCGCCTCGAGGTCCATCTCGACCGCCTCTACCGGGCGGCGCTCGGGATGTGCGGGTCCGCCGACGAGGCCGAGGACCTGGTGCAGGAGACCTGCCTGCGGGTGCTCCGCAAGCCGCGGTTGCTGCGCTCGTCAGACGACCTGGCCTACCTGATCGGCGTCCTGCGCAACGTCTACTACAGCCGTCTGCGCGATCGCGCGCGCCGTCCCGAGGTGCTCGGCACCGACGACGACGTCGCGGCTCGCGAACGCCCGGGGGTCGCCGGCCTCGAGAGCACGGTCGCGGCGCACGAGGCGCTCGCCGCGGTCGCCGCCCTGCAGCCCGAGTACCGCGACGCCGTGGTCGCCGTCGACCTCGCCGGGCTCAGTTACCGCGAGGCCGCGCGGGCGCTGGGCACCCGAGAGGGAACGATCATGAGCCGCCTCTACCGCGGCCGCGAGCGGGTCGCCGAAGCGCTCGGAGAATGAACCGGTCCCACCGCGCCCGGCGTTCGGCCGAGCGCGGTGGGAGGACCGGCGGGTGCGGTCAGTAACCGACCTTGATGGACCGGCTGACGGTCGCCGTGTTGGCGGCCGCGTCCGTGGCCTCGACCCGCAGCTGGACCTTGAAGCGGTTCGGCGCCTGCTTGAGGAGCTTGCGCTTCGGCTTCAGGGTGAGCTCGGCCGGGTTGGCGGTCCGGTCGACGGACTTCGCCGCGAGCACGACCTCGTTCTTGCGAGCGATCTGCACGGACTTCGCGGAGGCGAGCAGGCTGACCTCATACGACGCCGGCTCGTCGGCGCTGAGGGTCAGATTCAGGCCGCTGAGCAGTTGCCGCAGCTGGACCTTGCCCTTCGCGCCATCCACGTTCACCTGCGGAGCCTTCGTGTCCGGAGGCTCGACCGGGGCGGGCGGCTCGGGCTCCGCCGGCGGGGTCGCCTGCGGCTCGCCGTAGATGATGTCGTCCATGGCGACGACGTCCGCGGTGCCGCCCTGGGTCACGTCGTCGGCTCCGAGCGCCGCCTCGCCCGTGGTGATCCTGGCGACGGCGATGCGCTCGCCGGCGTCGTAGCGGACCCCCAGGAACGACAGGCTGCCGTTGCCGGCCGTCTGCGGGACGTCGTAGGTGCCGAGGCTCTCGCCGTCAGGCGCGACGAGCTCGATGGTCGTCTTGGCCGCGCGGTCGACGTCGCTGAACACGACCCCGATCCCGTTCGTGTCCGCGGCGGTGTCCGTGTTGGGGACCACGAACTGCGTCCGGGTCACGTTGCTGCCGATCGGCGCGAACAGCCGCTCGGGCGAGAACGGCGCGAACGCCGTCGAGTACGTCGGGTTGACGTCGGTGAACTCGACTAGGTCCGGGTCGGCGTCCGCGACGCCGGCGTCGTCATCGTCGTCACCGGAGACCTCGAATCCGGTCCCGGGGGTCGAAAACAGTGCCCCGCGGTTGCGGAAGTTGTTCTCCGGCATGAACGAGGGGGCGGAGCGCTGGTCGGGCACGCCGTCCCAGTTGATCTGCCGGCGTCCGTCCGCGGCGGGCGGGTTGCCGCCGTTGTCGGCGCCGAGCGCGTTGCGGAACTGATCCACGGCCGCCTGAATCGCAGCGGCGTCGGGACCGGTCGCCTTGGTGACCACCGGCGCGGCGCTCGCCGACGAGGCGAGGGCGGCACTGGCGGCGATTGCGGCCGCGGCGGCCGCGATTGCGGTGTGCTTCATGACTCCTCCTTGGGTTGAGTGGTCGTTCACTGACCCCAAGGACGACGACCGCGCGCGCTTAATTCCCCTGCGTGACGACCCTCACGCAGCCTCCGCGGCGGTGTGGCACCGCGCATGCCCGCACCGTGCGTTGCTCAGGCGAGCGTTGCGCCGGACGTTGAATAACTCGCGCCACGTCCTCCGCTCTCGCTCGAATCTATGGTCCGCGGCTACGCCGCGGACATTTTCTTCTGCTTCCGCGTCCGGGCGTGCGCGGTGGCGGCCCGGCCGCGTGGCTACGAGGCGGGCTTGGCCGTCTTCGCTGTGGCCTGCGGCTTGGCGCGTTCGGACGCAGGCTTCCGGGCGTTCTTGGCGATGAACTCGTCGGTTTGCTCGCGCGCCTCGTCGTCGGGCCGCTGGGTGTGCGGCGACTTCATCAGGTAGCTGGACGGGCCGTCGAGCTGGCCGGCGATGCCGTTGTTGAGCGCCAGCTTGATGATCCGCACGGCGTCGATCACGATCCCGGCCGAGTTCGGCGAATCCCAGACCTCGAGCTTGAGCTCGACGTTCAGCGGCACGTCCCCGAAGCTCTGACCCTCGAGCCGGATGTGCGCCCACTTGCGGTCCGTGAGCCACGGCACGTAGTCCGAGGGGCCGACGTGGACGTCCTCGGCGGGAAGGTCGTGGCCCATGATCGACGTCACGGCATTGGTCTTCGACTCCTTCTTGGAGTCCAGCCGCTCGCGCTCGAGCATGTTGAAGAAGTCCATGTTGCCGCCGACGTTGAGCTGCGACGTGCGCGCCAGGTGCACGCCGCGGTCGTGGAACAGGCGGGCGAGCTGGCGGTGGACGATCGTCGCCCCGACCTGGGACTTGATGTCGTCGCCGATGATCGGCAGCCCGTGCTCGGTAAAGCGCTTGTCCCAGTAGTCCTCGCGGGCGATGAACACCGGCAGGCAGTTGACGAAGCCGACCCCGGCCTCGAGCGCCTGCTCGACGTACCACTTGGTCGCCATCTCCGAGCCGACCGGCAGGTAGCAGACGACCACGTCGGCCTTCGTCTCCTTGAGCGTGCCGACGATGTCGGCGGTCTCGCCCGGCGCCTTGGTGATCTTCTGCTTCAGGTACTTGCCGAGCCCGTCGTGGGTCATCCCGCGCTGGACCTCGACCCCGAGCTTCGGCACCTCGGCGAACTTGATCGTGTCGTTCTGGCCGGACCAGATCGCCTCGGAGAGGTCCTTGCCCACCTTCTCCGCGTCGATGTCGAAGGCGGCGACGAACTCGATGTCGCGGACGTGGTAGCCGCCGAGGTCGACGTGCATGAGGCCCGGGACCTGATCGGCCGGGTCGGCGTCCTGGTAGTACTGGACGCCCTGGATGAAAGCGTTGGCGCAGTTGCCCACGCCCACGATCGCCACCCGCACCTTGCCGTCGTCGGCACGGCTCCCGTCGGCGGTGGCTCCGTTGGTGTGGCCGTTCGTTTCACTCATGGAATTAGCGTCCTCCAGGAAGCAGGCGGGTGGAAGGCGAACTACCCGGAATTCAGGGTTTGGTTACAGCTTCGGAGCCCTCGCGCGCCTTGAGCTCACCGCGTACGTGCCAGACACGCTGGCCGACGGTGAAGGCCGTCAGCGCGGCCATCACGTAGATCGCCGCCGGGAGCAAATCGACGTCGGAGATCAGATCGCCGGCGCCGAACACGAGGCCGATGGAAAGTAGCACCACGCGGACGGGCCGGGTGGCGATTCCGACCTTGCACTCCACCCCGAGGGCCTCCGCCCGAGCGCGGGTGTAGGAGACCATCAGCGAGCCGAGGACCACGAACACGCAGGCCGCCGCAGGGACCGCGTCGCCGGCGTCGGCGAACTGGTACGCCACGGCGGTCAGCACGATGCCCTCCTCGAGCCGGTCCAGGGTCGAGTCGAGGAAGGCGCCGAACTGGGTGCCCTTGCCCGACATCCGCGAGTAGCGGCCGTCGAGCGTGTCCATGATCGAGCCGACGATGAACGCGATCCCGCCGAGGAACCAGAGGTCGCCGAGCACCAACCCCGCCGCGGCCAGGTTGAGGATCAGGCCTGTGATCGAGATCGCGTTCGGGCGTGAGCCGCGAGTCGATCAGCCGGTTGCGCGCGTAGCCGCGCCACTCGGCGGCCGTCCTGGGCTGTGGGCGCGCGCTGGCGATGCGGCGAAGGTACCTGGACGAGCGATCAGATGGTCGCTTCGCTCGTCGACTCGTCGCCGCGCCACGACCACACGTGCGGGCGCAGGCGCGCGAGCTGACGGGCCGCGACCGCCGCCAGGCAGGCGACCGCCGCGCCGGCGACCGCGTCGAACCAGAAGTGGTTCCCGGTCGTGACGATGACGAAGAAGATCAGCAGCGGGTACGCCGACCACATCGTCCGCACCCACGCGTGGCGGGCGAGCGCCGCGGCCGGGACCGCGACCATCAGCGAGAAGGCGATGTGCATGCTCGGCACGGCCGCGTACTTGTTGATCAGCAGGCTCGCCGTCTGCGAATCCTGTGCCACGCCGGTGAAGCTGGCGATCGTGTCGGTGAACCCGAACCCGGGGAACAGCCGCGGCGGCGCCGTCGGGAACAGCGCATAGCCGATCAGGGCGATCCCCATCGCGACCATGAACATGTTGCGCACGAAGTAGAAGTGGTCGTTGCGCAGGAAGTACAGCCAGGCGAGGAACCCCGTGGTGATCACGAAGTGCGAGTTCAGGTACATGAAATTCGCGAAGTCGACGAGCCACGGCGTGTGGTGGATCAGCGTCTGCTGAAAGCCCGGCTCGAAGAAGGCGCCCAGCGAGTTCTCGATATCGATCACGTGCCGGGCGTTGGCGAACGCGGCGAAGCTGCCGGAGTCCGTGATCCCGCGCACCAACTGGTAGCCGTTGTAGGCCAGGAAGAAGAGGCCGAACTGGATGCCGGCGTCCAAAATCCCCCTGGGGAACAGACCATTTACACGAGAGACGAGCGAGCGCACGGCGGGGATTGTAAACGGCGGGTTACCGAACTTCGGGGTGGAGAAACCGGTCCACGCGATCGATGAGATCCGGCCGGTCCAGCCACGGCCAATGGCCCGCATCGTCGAGTTCGAGCAGCTCCGCGCGCGGCAAGCGCTCGGCGTAGGCGCGGGCGAAGCCCACCGGCAGGTAGGGATCGCGCGCGCCCCAGGCGACGAGGGCCGGGCACTCGATCCGCCCGAGCTGCTCCCCGGCCGCTTCCAGCCGGTCGGGGTCGGCGGATCGATACAGCGCCAACGACTCCGGCCACGTGCCCGGCCGGCGGGCGCGCAGCGCCATCTCGATGAACTCGTCCGGCATCGGCCCCGGCCGCGGCGTCGCCTGGCGCGAGAGCAGCCGCAACGCCGGCTTGGTGGCGGTCAGATTGGACAGCTCCCCGACCACCGGCACGCGCCACATGTACCGCGCGACCCAGTGCCAGCGGTAGCCCGGCAGCAGCGGCACGGCGTTCATGAGCACGAGCCGGCGCACCCGCGCCGGGCGCCGCTGGGCCTCGATCAGGCCGACCGCGCCCCAGTCGTGAAGCACCAGCGAGCACTCGTCCACGTCGAGCGAATCGAGGAACCGCCCGACGAACCGCGCGAGCCCGTGCATCGAGTAGTCGAAGCCCTCCGGGCGCTCGGAGAAGCCCCAGCCCGGGAGGTCGGGGGCGAGCGCCGGGCCTCCGATCCGCTCCAGGAACGGCAGCCAATCCTCCGAGTGGGTCGGGTGGCCGTGCAGGAAGACCGCCGGCGGGCCCTCGCCGCCGACGCGGCGAAAGAAGGTCCGCACCCCGTCGACGTGGGTGACCGCCTGTTCGACCGCAGCCATCCGGGGAAAATATCCTTGCGCCGGTGACCGCCGCCGGACGCCCGAGCCCTGCCACCGACGGGTGGCGGCGTCCGCGCAAGCAGCGGGTGCGCGCGATCCGCGACCGGCTGCGCGAGCTCTACGGCCGCCCCGTGAACAACCCGCACGGTCACCCGATCGCCGAGCTCGTGCGCACGATCCTGTCCCAGAACACCAACGACCGCAATCGCGACGTCGCCTACGAGCGCCTGCGCGAGGCGTTTCCGACCTGGGTCGAGGTCCGCGACGCGCGGGTCGAGGACGTCGAGGAGGCAATCCGCCCGGGCGGCCTGGCGCCCTCGAAGGCGCCCCGGATCCAGCAGGTGCTGCGCGAGCTGCCCCTCGAGGGAGACGAGCCGACGCTCGACTGGCTCGCCGAGGCCGAGCGCGACGAGGCGATCGACTTCCTGGTGGAGCTGCCGGGCGTCGGCCGCAAGACCGCGGCCTGCGTGATGATCTTCGCCCTCGGGCGGCCTGAGATCCCGGTCGACACCCACGTCTACCGCGTCGGCGGGCGGCTCGGGCTCTTCCCGGAGAACGCCTCGTTCGAACGCGCCCACGACGAGATGCTCGCGATCACCGACCCCGAGGACGCCTACGAACTGCACATCAACCTGATCACGCACGGCCGGCGCGTCTGCAGGCCCAAGCCGCGGTGCGAGGAGTGCGGCCTGCGCCGGATGTGCCCGTGGTATCGCAAGCACCGTTCCCCCGGCGCCGGAGCCGGTAGGTTTCCAGCCGCATGAGCAAGCGTCCGTTCGTCGTCTTCGGAATCTTCGCGCTGATCTGCGTCGTCGCCGTGCCCTGGATCGCCCTGGGCAAGAACGGCGATCAGGACGCCGCGACGGTGAAGGTCGCCTCCCGCGACCAGGCATCCAAGGACATCTTCGCGACCAATTGCGGCCCCTGCCACACCCTGGCCGCGGCGGGCACCGACGGCGTCGTCGGGCCGAACCTCGACCAGCTCCTGGTGCCGAGCGGCATCAACAGCGCCGAGTCGTTTCCGGCCACCGCCGGCCGCGTGATGCAGGCGGTGACCTGCGGCGTCGAGGGCCGGATGCCCAAGGGCATTCTCGAGGAGGAGGAGGCCAAGCAGGTCGCCACCTTCGTGGGCGCCTACGCGGGCCAGATCGGCAAGGGCCCGGTCGTCGACACCGACAGCGTCAAGCCGCCCGAGCAGCCGGCCACCTGCGGCTGACGCCGCGAAGTCACGCGCGTCTCCGAGCCCGGAAGGGTTGATTGCGCACGCACACATCTGATAACCTCTCGCTCAGATTTCTTATTTTGAAGAGACTTTAAGGAGCAAGAGAGCAGATGGCAAAGACGATCGGAATCGACCTCGGGACCACGAACTCGGCGATGGCCGTGCTCGAGGGCGGCGAGGCGGAGATCCTGGAGAACGCCGAGGGCGGGCGCACCACCCCGTCCGTGGTCGGGTTCACCGACTCCGGCGAGCGCCTCGTGGGCACGGTGGCCAAGCGCCAGGCGGTGATGAACCCCGAGAACACGGTGTTCTCGATCAAGCGCTTCATGGGCCGCAAGGAGGCCGAGGTCAAGGAGGAGGAGACGATCGTGCCGTACAAGGTCGTCGCCGGCCCCAACGGCGACGTCCGGGTGGAGATCCGGGGCGAGCAGTACTCGCCGCCGGAGATCTCGGCGATGATCCTCCAGAAGCTGAAGACGGACGCCGAGGCGAAGCTCGGCGAGCCGGTCGACTCGGCGGTGATCACCGTCCCCGCCTACTTCAACGACGACCAGCGCCAGGCGACCAAGGACGCCGGCAAGATCGCCGGGCTCGAGGTCAAGCGGATCATCAACGAGCCGACGGCCGCCGCGCTCGCCTACGGGCTCGACAAGGAGGCCGCGGACCAGACGATCCTCGTCTTCGACCTCGGCGGCGGCACCTTCGACGTCTCGATCCTCGAGATCGGCGAGGGCGTGTTCGAGGTCAAGTCGACCGCGGGTGACAACCACCTCGGCGGCGACAACTGGGACAAGGCGATCGTCGAGTGGCTCGTGGCCGAGTTCAAGAAGGACCAGGGCGTCGACGTCTCCAACGACAAGCGCTCCCTGCAGCGCCTCTACGAGCAGGCCGAGAAGGCGAAGATCGAGCTCTCGACCACGCAGGAGACGCAGATCAGCGTCCCCTTCATCACGGCGATCAACAACGAGCCCAAGCACCTGGAGATCAAGCTCACGCGGGCGAAGCTCGCCGAGCTGACCTCGGATCTGCTCGACCGCGTCGTCTCGCCGGTCAAGCAGGCGATCTCGGACGCGGGCGCCCCGACGATCGACCACGTGGTCCTCGTCGGCGGCATGACCCGGATGCCGATGGTCCAGGACAAGGTCTCCGAGCTCACCGGCAAGGAGCCGCACAAGGGCGTCAACCCGGACGAGGTCGTCGCGATCGGCGCCGCGATCCAGGCCGGCGTGCTGGCCGGCGACGTCAAGGACGTGCTGCTGCTCGACGTCACCCCGCTCACCCTCGGCATCGAGACCAAGGGCGGCGTGATGACGAAGCTGATCGAGCGCAACACGACGATCCCGTCGAAGAAGTCGGAGATCTTCTCGACCGCCGACGACAACCAGCCGTCGGTCGAGATCCACGTGCTCCAGGGCGAGCGCGAGATGGCCGGCTACAACAAGTCGCTGGGCAAGTTCCAGCTCACCGGGATTCCCCCGGCGCCGCGCGGCATGCCGCAGATCGAGGTCACGTTCGACATCGACGCCAACGGCATCCTCAGCGTCGCCGCCAAGGACCTCGGCACGGGCAAGGAGCAGACCATCGAGATCAAGGGCGGCTCCGGGCTCGCGGACTCCGAGGTCGAGCAGATGATCAAGGACGCCGAGTCGCACGCGGAGGACGACCGCAAGCAGCGCGAGCTGGCCGAGGCGCGCAACGTCGCCGAGAACGCCGCCTACACCGCCGAGAAGCAGCTCGGCGAGCTGGGCGACCAGGTCGACGAGGCGGCGAAGGCCGAGATCAACGACGCGATCAAGTCAGTGCGCGACGTGCTCGAGTCCGACGACGTCGAGCAGATCAAGGCGCGGACCGACGCGCTCCAGGCGGCCTTCCACAAGGTCTCCGAGCAGATCTACCAGCAGGCGGCCGCCGAGCAGCAGCAGGCCGACGCCGACGGCGCCGGCGCCAACGGCGCGGGTGACGCCGACGAGGCCGAGGTCGTGGACGCGGAGGTCGTGGATGACGACCGGTCCTAAGGACGAGTCGGTCGAGCAGGCCCCCGAGCAGCAGCCGAACGACGAACGACGAACGACGAACGACGAGTCCGCGGCCACAGACGTGGTCGCGGACCTCGACGCGCTGCTCGAGGACACCAAGCGAGAACGGGATGAGTACCTCGATCTCGCCCAGCGGGCGAAGGCCGACTTCGAGAATTACCGCAAGCGCACCGTGCGCGAGGCGGCCGACGCCGAGCGGCGCGGCAAGCTGGCGCTGGCGCGCGAGCTCGTCCCCTCGCTCGACAGCCTCGAGCGGGCGCTGGGCGCGGCCGAGCCGGACTCGGAGGTCGCGCGCGGCCTCGAGCTCGTCCATGGCGAGCTGATCGGGACCCTCGGCCGGGCGGGCGTCGAGGCGTTCGACCCCGCGGGCGAGCGGTTCGACCCTGCCCACAGCGAGGTGATCTCGACCGCCCCGGCCGCGGACGGCACCGAGCCCGGGACCGTGGTCGAGACCGTCGAGCGCGGCTATCGCAGCGACGGCACCGTCCTGCGGCCGGCGCGCGTGATCGTCAGCGAGTAGGTGACGCCATGGCCCGTGACCACTACGAGGTGCTCGGCGTTGGCCGTGGGGCCTCCGCCGAGGAGATCAAGAAGGCCTATCGCAAGCTCGCGCGCGAGAACCACCCCGATCGCAACCCGGACGACGCGAAGGCCGAGGAGCGCTTCAAGGAGGTGCAGGGCGCCTACGACACGCTCTCGGACCCCGAGAAGCGCAAGCAGTACGACGCCGGCGGCATGTTCGGCGGCTTCGGACGCGGCGGCGAAGGCGGGCCGGGCGGGCCGGGCTTTGCCTCCGACATCGGCGACATCTTCTCGACCCTCTTCCGCCGCGGCGCGGGGCCGCAGCAGCCGACCAGGGGGCGCGACCTCGAGACCGAGGTCACCCTCGGCTTCAAGCAGGCGATGGACGGCACCGAGGTCACCGTCACCGTGCCGAAGCAGTCGACCTGCAAGACGTGCAGCGGCACCGGCGCGCGCCCCGGGACGATGCCGGTCGTCTGCCCGCGCTGCGGCGGCCGCGGCATCGACACCGAGAGCCAGGGCTTCTTCTCGATCAGCCAGCCCTGCCCCGAGTGCGGCGGCGCCGGCCAGGTGATCGAGGACCCGTGCCCGACCTGCTCGGGCTCGGGTCTGACGATGCAGCGCAAGCGCTATCGCGTCCGGATCCCCGCCGGGGTCCGCGACGGCAGCCGCATCCGCGTCGCCGGCAAGGGCGAGGACGGCGTCCGCGGCGGGCCGCCGGGCGACCTCTACGTGGTCACCCGGGTGACGCCCTCGCCGGTCTTCGGCCAGCGCGCCGACGGCAACCTCGAGGTGACGCTCCCGATCACCCTCGCCGAGGCGATCCAGGGGGCGACCGTCGAGGTGCCGACGCTCAGCGGCTCGAAGCGGATCCGGGTCCCCGCCGGGACCCAGCACGGGACGATCCAGCGGCTGCGCGGTGAGGGCCCGGCGAAGCCCGGCTCGGGCAATCGCGGCGACATCTTCTA
This sequence comes from uncultured Solirubrobacterales bacterium, assembly GCA_963742205.1. GTDB lineage: Bacteria > Actinomycetota > Thermoleophilia > Solirubrobacterales > 70-9 > WHSW01. Next base: position 75,218 of record CAVUKZ010000003.1, read on the forward strand.
CAAGCTCGAGGTCGAGATGCCGAAGGAGCTCTCGAGCGAGCAGCGCCAGGCGCTGGAGGCGTTCGCCGCCTCGATCAACGACCACAATCCGCGCGAGCGCCTGCTTCGTGACGCGTCCGCGCCGTCCGCGAAGGTCTCCTGACCATGGCTGTGCGCAAGGGACCGAGTGGCAAGGGCCAGCGGTCCGACGAGAGCCTCGACCGCCGCCGAGGCGTGTTCATGATCTCGGTCGCCGCCGAGCTCGCGGAGATGCACCCGCAGACCCTGCGCATGTACGAGGCGCGCGGCCTGATCACCCCGAAGCGCTCGCCGAAGAACACCCGCCTCTACTCGTTCGAGGACGTCGAGCGCCTGCGGCGCATCCAGCAGATGACCGCCGAGGAGGGGCTCAACCTCGCCGGCGTCGAGACGGTGCTCTCGCTCGAACGCGAGCTGGAGCGGGCGCGGGTCGAGGTCGCGAGGATGCGCGAGCGCGCGGCGGAGCTCGAGGCCCAGATGGACGCCGAGCTCAAGCGCGTCCGGCGCTCGCTGCGCACGGAGATCGTCCCGTACGGCCGCTACGAGCGCAGCGTCTCGATCCCGATCGCGCGCAAGCCCCGCTCCGAAGGCGCTAGCGATTAAGTAACCGCTCGGCGACCTCGCGCACCGTGTCGGTCGCGTAGTCGAACGACGGCATGTCGTCGGTGAGCACGGCGATCGACAACTCGCGCGGGCCGTCGCGCTCGCGCAGCTCGGCCGCCTGGTGCGCAAGCGCGTGGTCGGGGAGCCACCCACCCTTGAAGCGCACCGCCCATTTGTCGCCGGCGGCGACCGGGATCCCCCAGCGCTGGTCCTCGATGACCGACCCCAGCAGTCCCTTGGCGTATTCGCGATGTCGCTTCACGAACATCCGATCGAGGTCGCCGAAGAACCGGGCCAGGTCGCCGGCGGTGACCTGGGCGTTGCCCCAGTAGCCGGCGACGGTGAACCGCGTCATCCCGGCCCGATCAGCGATGTCGAACAGCCCCGCGTCGCCGACCCGCTCGTAGATCGAATCGGCTGCCGCATTGTCGGACATGGTGATCATCGCCGTCAGCAGCGAGTCGGTCGTCCCGTCGAGCGATGAGTGGCGCAGGCGTTTGACCTCCGCCGCGAGCAGCATCGCCTTCACGGTGCTCGCCGCCGGGTAGCGGCGGTTGATCCTGCTCCCACGCAGCTTGCCCTCGCTGTTGACGACGGCAAAGGAGGCGACGCCGCTGCGCCCCTGGGCGTAGTCGCGGGCGCGATCGAGCGCTGCGGCACTCGGGATCTTCGGCGGCCGTGGCCCCGCCGGGTGGTGAGTCGAGATTCCCGCGAGGGCGGCACTGGTCGGCGGCGGCGCAGGGGCGGCGGCGGAGGCGCGCGCGGTGGCGATCGCTCCCGCCGGGAGGGGCCCGTGGCCCTGACGAAACCGTGCGCCGGTCGCCTTCGAGCGCCATCCCACAGGCGAGGACGGCAAGCGCGCACGCTGTGGCCGCCAGCGTCAGGCGACCCCGGCGCCGGCGCCTCCGGAGGCCGTGCTCTGCGCCGCTCGCGTGACCGGCGCTCGCTCTTACGCCAACGCTGAAGCGGCTCGTCGGTCTGACGGTCTCCTGACACGGCCGCGCCCGACGCTATCCGACTCGCTCGATTCGCGAACGGCCGGACGGTGAACGTTCGGGATCGCTGGATACGCTGGGCGCCGTGGCCGTTACCAATGAGCTCGCGCCGCATCCCGATCGGCCTGCGCGGCTGACGGCGATCGGGCTCGCCGCCGGGCGCATCGCGATCGGCGCCGGGATCTGGCTGGCGCCGCAGCGCAGCTGGAAGGCGCTCGGGCTCGGCGGCACCGAGGGCCGGGCGCTGGTGCTCGGCCGCCTGGCCGCGACCCGCGACCTGGTGCTCGGCGCCTGGACGCTCGCCGTCCTCGACGATCGCGAGCGCCTGCGCCGGGTCGTCGGAGCGGTGGCGGCGGTCGACGGCGCCGACTCGGTCGCCTTCGCCCTGGCGCTACGAGAGGGCCCGGAGCTCCGCCAGGCGGCGGTCCGCGGCCTCGCCGCAGCCGTGCCGGCAACGCTTGCCGGCGCGTGGGTGGCCTCCCGCCTTCGGGACGCCTAGATTCGCCACTCGCCGCCGTAGAGCAGCGGGAGCACGCTCCCGTCGGGCTCCACGGCGTCGATCTCGACCTCCGGGCCGCCGACCATGAAGTCGGTGTGCACGCGGGAGGTGTTCAGGAGCGCCGAAGCCCCGCCGTCCTCGGGGAGGTGGTCGATCGCCCAGCCCAGACCCGAGCCCCAGGCGATGTGGGACGCGGCGTTCTCGTCGAAGAGCGTGTTCTGAAAGACGATGCCGGTGGCGGCGACGCGGGACGAGGTGTCGACCAGGGCGACCTCGCCGAGGTGCCTGGCGCCCTCGTCGAGCTCGAGCTCCGCCCGGACCAGGTCCGCCCCGCGATCCGCGCGCACGTCGGTGATCGCGCCGCCGCGGAGCTCGACCTCGAGCCCCTCCACCACCCCGCCGCTGAGCGCGAGCGGTTTAGTCGAGCGGACGCGGCCCTCGGCCCGGGTCCGGTCCGGGCTCGTGAACACCTCCTCGGTCGGGAGGTTGGCGATGTGCGGGTTGCCCGTGGCGGTCGTCTCGCGACCGGCAAGCCAGCGGGCGCCGGCGATCAGGCCGACCTCCAGCTCGGTCCCCGGGCCCCGGTAGCGCAAGGCATCGAAGCCGCGCTCGGTGAGCTCCATCGCGCGCGCTCCGAGCTCGTCGGCCCGCGCCTGCCACGCCGCGACGGGGTCGTCGGTGTCGAGGCGCAGGGCGAGCGCGATCGCATCCCAAAGCCGGCCCACGTCGGGCTCACCCAGCGCCTCCCGCGCCCACTCCTCCGTCGGAAAGGCGACGATCGCCCACTGGAGTTCGCGGCCGACGACGGCCTCGATCCACCGCCGGTCGAGGTCGAGGTGCCGGGCGTGCGCCAGCCGCTCGGGGTCGAGCCCGGAGAAGATGGCCGCGTGCGCGGCGCCGATGATCGAGACGACGGCGGCGTCATCGGCGACCCCTCGCTCGAGCCGCTCCAGCATCCACGACGGGGTCGAGCCGATCGCCTCGTCCGGGGCGGCCGCGACGAGCGTCCTGCGAACGAACGGATCCGAGTAGAGAACGTCGACGTAGGCGGCGCCGGCGTCATAGGCGCTAGCGGCGATCGCCCGCGCCAGGGGGGCGTGGTCATGCTCGGCGTTGACCAGCAGCCTCTGCCCCGGCCGCAACGAGACGCCGGCGCCCACCACGAGGTCCGCGTAGGCGCTGAGTTGCTCGGGATCGGGCTTGACAACGGCCTCCATGACACGCAGCCTAATGATCGTGCTCCGCGCTCGGCATCCGCCCATACCTTAGTCGGATAGACTAAGATTTCTTGACAAAGGTGTCCACAATGCGTAAAATTGAGGCCAATGCAAGCTGACCGATTCACGATCAAGTCCCACGAGGCCGTCTCGGCCGCCCAGCAACTAGCCGCCCGCTCCCACAACTCCGAGCTCACCCCCGCCCACCTGCTGGTGGCGCTGCTCGAGCAGGAGGACGGGTTCGCGCCCGCGGCTCTGCGCAAGCTCTCCGCCGACGTCCCGGCGATCACCGACCGCGCCCACAAGGCCGTCGCCGAGCTGCCCACGGTCACGGGCGAGCAGCCGGAGGTTCGCCCGTCGAGCGCGTTGATCAACGTGCTCCAGCGGGCCGAGCGCGAGATGGCGGGGCGCGGCGACGAGTACATCTCCGTCGGCCACCTGCTCCTCGCGCTTGCCGACCCGGCGAGCGGCGTCGCCGACATCCTTCCCGACCGCGATTCGCTGCTCCGCGCCGTGGAGGAGACCCAGGGCTCGAGCCGGGTGACCTCGCCGAACGCCGAGGAGATGGCCGAGGCGCTGGAGAAGTTTGGCCGCGACCTGACCGCCGACGCGCGGCAGAACAAGCTCGATCCGGTCATCGGCCGTGACGAGGAGATCCGGCGCGTGATCCAGGTGCTCTCGCGGCGCACAAAGAACAACCCGGTGCTGATCGGCGAGCCCGGCGTCGGCAAGACGGCGATCGTCGAAGGCCTCGCCCAGCGAATCGTCGACGGCGACGTGCCCGAGTCGCTGCGCGAGCGGCGCGTGATCGCGCTCGACGTCGGCGCCCTCGTCGCCGGGTCCAAGTACCGCGGCGAGTTCGAGGAGCGCCTGAAGGCTGTGCTGAAGGAGGTCCAGGACGCCGAGGGCCAGATCGTCCTGTTCATCGACGAGCTGCACACGATCGTCGGCGCCGGCGCCACCGAGGGCGCGATGGACGCCGCGAACCTGCTGAAGCCGATGCTGGCCCGGGGTGAGCTCCGCTGTATCGGCGCGACCACGCTCGACGAGTACCGCAAGCACATCGAGAAGGACGCCGCGCTCGAGCGCCGGTTCCAGCCGGTGCTCGTCGGCGAGCCCGACATCAACGACACGATCGCGATCCTCCGCGGGCTCAAGGAGCGCTACGAGCTCCACCACGGCGTCCGGATCACCGACCCGGCGATCGTCGCCGCGGCGACGCTCTCGGAGCGCTACATCGCCGACCGCTTCCTCCCCGACAAGGCGATCGACCTGATCGACGAGGCCGCCTCGCGGCTGAAGATGGAGATCGAGTCCTCGCCGGTTGAGATCGACGAGGTCGACCGGCGGATCCTGCAGCTCGAGATCGAGCGCGAGGCGCTGAAGGGCGAGAAGGACGACGCCTCGAAGGCGCGCCGTGACGCGATCGAGGCCGAGCTCGCCGAGCTCAACGAGACCGCTTCGGAGCTGAAGGCACGCTGGCAGGCCGAGAAGGAGGCGATCGACGCCCGCAAGACGGCGATCGAGAGCCTCGACGAGGCCCGTGGCGAGCTCGAGCGCGCCAACCGCGAGGGCGACCTCGAGCGCGCGGCCAAGCTCCAGTACTCCGACATCCCCGAGCTCGAGCAGGTGGTTGCCGCGCAGGAGGCGCGCAGCCGGGAGCTCGACGAGTCCGGCTCGCTGCTGACCGAGGAGGTCACCGAGGAGGACGTCGCCGAGGTCGTCGCCCGCTGGACCGGGATTCCCGTCTCGAAGCTGATGGAGGGCGAGGTCGAGAAGCTGATCCACATGGAGGAGCGCCTGCACGACCGCGTGATCGGCCAGGACGAGGCGGTCGCCGCGGTGGCGAACGCGCTGCGGCGCTCGCGCGCCGGGCTCTCGGACCCGAACCGGCCGATCGGCAGCTTCCTCTTCCTCGGCCCGACCGGCGTCGGGAAGACGGAGCTCGCCCGGGCGCTGGCCGAGTTCATGTTCGATACGGAGCAGGCGATCGTCCGCGTCGACATGTCCGAGTACATGGAGAAGCACTCTGTGTCGCGCCTGGTGGGTGCGCCGCCCGGCTACATCGGCTACGAGGAGGGCGGCCAGCTCACCGAGGCGATCCGCCGCCGCCCCTACGCGGTGGTGCTGCTCGACGAGATCGAGAAGGCCCACCCGGACGTGTTCAACGTTCTCCTGCAGATCCTGGACGACGGGCGGCTGACCGACGGGCAGGGCCGGACGGTCAACTTCACCAACACGATCCTGATCATGACCTCCAACGTCGGCTCGGACCGGATCACAGGCCCGATGGTCGACGAGGGCATCCGCGAGCAGATCGAGGAGGTGCTGGCGTCGACCTTCAAGCCGGAGTTCCTGAACCGGATCGACGACACGGTGATCTTCCACCGCCTGAGCCGGGAGGACATCGGCCGCATCGTCGAGCTGCAGGTCGACCTGCTCGCCGGCCGAGTGCGCGAGCGCGGGATCGAGATCGAGCTCACCGACGACGCGCGCACGCTGCTGGGCAACCTCGGCTACGACCCGACCTACGGCGCCCGCCCGCTGAAGCGGGTGATCCAGCGCGAGCTGATCGACAAGCTCGCGCTGGCGCTGCTCGAGGGCGAGTTCGCCGACGGCGACAGGATCGGGGTCGACGCCGCCGAGGGCGAGCTGCGATTCACCAAGGTCGGCTCGACGGAATCGGTCGCCGCGGCAGCCTGAGCGATAATCGGCCCGGTGGCCGAGACGGCGCCCGATCTGACCGCGCACACGCGCGCCGGCTACGCCGCCTTCAACGCGGGCGATACGCAGACGCTCGAGCGGATGCTCGACCCGCGGTTCGAGTGGCACGAGGCCGCTGAGATCCCCGGGGTCAAGTCGACGACCGGCGGCGACGAGTTCGTCCGCTACATGCGCGGCTTCGGCCGGCTCTGGGACGAGTTCGCGCTCGAGCCGGTCGCGCTGCAGCCGAAAGGCGACGACCTCATCTACGCGCACGTCCGGCTGCGCGCGCGGGGCAAGGCGAGCGCCGAGCTGGTCGAGTTCGACATCCACCACGTGTGGCGCCTGGAGGACGGGCTCTTCGTCCGCATGGACGCCTACCTGGAGGCGGACGAGGCCCGCGCCGCGGCGGGCTTGATCTAGGCCTCGGCCTCGGTGAGCCGCTCGAGCTTGGTCTGCCAGCGCCGAGCCGAGACGATGTCGCCCTTGGCCTCGTAGAGCTCACCGGCGCGAGCCGCGGGCTCGACCGCGGCGGCGGTCGCGTCCGTCGCGGCCAACACGTCGGCCAGCCCGCCCAGCGCGTCGGCGTGCAGGAGCACGCTGTCGGTTCGCTCGGCGAGCCCGACAGCGTCGCGCGCGTGGCGCTCGGCCTGATCGCCGTCGCCCGCGGCGGCGAGGGCCGCGGCACGTGCCTGACGCCACTTCACCTGGGCGTCGAGGTCGTCAGGGGCGGCGATCCGCTCCGCCTCTTCGGTCAGCGCCAGCGCCTCCGTCAGCCGGCCCTGGCGGACGAGGGCGGTGGCCAGCATCGGGCCCACGGTCGCCACGATGTGGTGCGCGCCCACCGAGCGGAAGAAGTCGTAGGAGGCGCGTAGCTCGGCCTCGGCGCCCGCCGGATCGCTCGCCAGGGGCTCAACCGCGGCCGTGGACATCGACATGTAGGCGGGATGCGATGCGCGCCCCAGATCGTCGAACAGGCGCCGCGCCTCGGCGAAGGCGTCCTGAGCCTCGGCGATCCGGCCGGTCCGGGCGAGCATCTCGCCGTTCCAGGTGAGCACGCTGCCCTCGAGCGAGCGGTTGCCCTGCCCGCGCGCCCACGCGAGGTGGTCGCGGGCGCGCTCGATCACCTCGAGGCACGACGTCGGCCCGAGGGCGGCCGCCTGCAGGAGCCAGTAGCGGACCCACGCCTCGACCCCCGGCGCGCACGCGCGCTGCGCGCATTCCAGCGCGTGCTCAAACGCCTCCTGCGCCGCCGCCTGCTCGCCCCGGTCCGAGTGCGCCTTGCCGAGCAGATGCCAGGCCTTGGCGGCGCCCTCGTCGTCGCCCAGCTCGCCGAAGACGCGGGCCAGCTCCGACGCCTCGGAGCGCCCGTTGGCGGCCCACCACCGCGGGTTGGTGATCCGCCGCAGGTCGACCTCGAACACCCTCACCTCCGCGTCAAGCCGTGGGTCGCCCGCGGTCGCGGCGGCCCGGCGGGCGTCGGCGAGGACGCGCTCAGCGCGCTCGGTGTCGCCCCCGCTGACGAGGACGGTGCCGAGCTCCAATAGGGGCTCCAGCCGCGTTGGGTCCTGCTCGCCGAGCAGAGCGACCACGCGGGCGAAGTACCTCGCGGCGCGCTCGTCGTCCTGGCGCGCGGCGGCGCGCCTGCCGGCGGACGTCAGGTGCTCGATCGCCTGCCCGCGCAGGCGCCCAGGATCGGTGCCCGGGACCAGCAGCTCCGAGCTGTAGCGGGCGGCGGCCTCGTAGTGGTAGCCGAGCAGCTCCTCGACCTCCCCGAGGCGGTCGGCGGACCAATGGCCGAGCCAGTCCGCGACCCGCTCGTGCAGGAGCGCCCGTCGCGCCTTCGGGATCGCCTCGTAGACGGCGTCGCGCAGCAGCAGGTGGCGGAATCGGAGCATGTCGTCGCGGCCGCCCGGCCTTCGGGTGGGCTCGATCACGAGCTTGCGCCGCAGGCGCGCGAGCGCCCGGGCGGCGCCCTCGCCGGCGAGCTCGTCGAGGGGCTCTGCCCAGAACTCCATCCCGATCACCGACGCGGCCTCGGCGCAGGCGCGCTCGGTGCCGCCGAGGTTGTCGATCCGCGCCGCGAGGATCGCCTCGATCGTCGGTGGGACCTCGATCGGGTCGGCCTCGCCGGTCGTCCTCCAGCCGCCGTCGCCAGGTTCGAGTCGGCCCTCGTCGATGAGCATGTGCAGCACCTGCTCGACGAAGAGCGGGTTGCCGGCGGCGAGCTCGACCAGGCGGTCGAGGAAGGCCCCTGGCAGTGCGTCGCCCACGAGCTGCTGGACGAGAGCGCGGGTGTCGAGGCCCGACAGCGGGCGCAGCGCGATCGTGGTTGGACACTCCCGCTCCCACTCGCCCCGCTGCTCGAGCAGCTCAAAGCGCGCCATGCAGACGCAGAGCACCGGCCCCTCGACCGTGGTCGCGACCTCGACGATGAGGTCGAGCAGCACCGGCTCCGCCCAATGCAGGTCATCGAAGACGACGATCACCGGGCGCCGCTGGGCGACGGTCTCCAGCAAGCGCCGCACCGCCCAGGCGGACTGCTCCGACGGCTCGCCGCCGAGCTCCAAACCGACGAGCTGCAGCAGATGCCGCGCGACCACCTCGGCGTCCTCCGCCCCGGCGAGCGCGCGGGCGAGCTTTGCGCGGCGCTCCTCCGGCGAGTCGTCCTCGCCGATCTCCGCCGCGCGGCGGATCATCTCCGCCAGCGCCCAGTAGGTGATCCCCTCGCCGTAGGAGAGGCACCGCCCGGGCAGCACGGCTGCCCGCTCGCGATAGCGCTCGACCAGCTCGGTGACCAGGCGCGACTTGCCGACTCCGGCGTCGCCGAGCACGGAGACGAACTCGCGGGAGCCGCGGGCCGCGGCGCGCTCGAAGGCGACGGTGAGCAGGCCGAACTCGCGCCCCCGGCCGACGAGCGGGCGCTCGGCGAGCGCGATCGCGCTCGGGCGGCCCTCGATCGCGATCAGTCGATGGGCCGTGGTCGGCTCCCGGCGCCCGCGGAGCTCGAGCTCGCCGGCGGGCTCGGTTCGGATCTGATGCCCGGCGAGGGTCCTGGTCTCGTCGCCGATCAGGATCTCCCCCGGGGGCGCTTGCCCCTGCAGCCGCGCGGCCACGTTCATCGGGTCACCGAGGCTGATCGTGTGCCCCGCGACGGACCCGCCGACGACGATCGTGCCCGTGTTGACGCCGATTCGCATCCGCAGCCGCTCGCCGACCCGCGGCTCGAGCTCGTCGTTGAGCTCGTCGAGCTCGTCGAACATCGCGACCGCCGTGCGGAGGGCCCGCAGCGCGTCGTCGCCGTGCGCCCGGTCGGCGCCGAAGACGCCCATCACACCGTCGCCGGCGAGGTGCTCGATCTCACCGCCGTGAGCGATCACGACGGCAGACATGCGCTGCAGGAAGGTGAGCAGCAGCTCGCGGAACAACTCCAGCTCGAGACGCTCGGCGATCGTCGTCGACCCGACGACATCGGCGAACACGGCGGTGATCTTCTTCCGGTACTCGCCCGATCGCAGCGGGATGGACCCCCCGGGTCTCGACGCGCCCGATTCTATGCTCCGCGCCGATGCGAGTCGGAATCTGCGCCTACTGGTTCAACCGCGGGCAGGGCGTGGTCGCCCGCCAGATCCGCTCGGCGCTCGACGAGCTCGGGCACGAGACCTTCGTCCTCGCCCGGCCGACGCGGGCGAAAAACATCCGCCCGTCCTTTGTCGACCGCAGCGGGGTCTGGGACCAGCCCGGCGTGACCGAGGCGTCGGCGTACCGGATCGGCGCCGACGAGCTGGTCGCATGGGGGCGCGAGCACGAGCTCGAGCTCGCCCTCTTCGACCAGAACTACGAGTTCGAGTCGATCGAGGCGCTGCGCGCGACCGGCGTCACCACCGTGGGGCGCTTCGTCTGGGAGCAGTTCTCCCCGGAGCACGTCGAGCCCGCCAAGCGAGCCCTGGAGACGATCTACTCGCTGACGGCCTGCGAGCAGACCCGCTACGCGACGATGGGCATCGACAGCCCGCGCGTGCGCTGGGGCATCCACCCGGAGCTCCTCGAATTTACGCCCGAGCAACGAGCAACGAACAACGAGCAACGAGCGCTCACGTTTTTTTACCCGGCTGGCTTCCTGAGCAAGCGCAAGCCCGTCGCCGAGGTGCTCAAGGCCTTTCGCCGCTACGACGACCCGAACGCGAAGCTGGTGATCAAGGGCCAGGTGGAGCGGGAGGTCGACCTGCTGCGCCGAGGCGCCGAGCGGGACGCGCGGGTGGAGGTGGTGCTGGAGGACCTGCCCACCGACGAGCACCTGCGGCTGTTCGCAGCGGCGGACGTCTGCGTCGCGCCCAGCCGCTGGGAGGGACTCGGGCTGCACCTCTACGAGTCGATGGCGCTCGGCCTGCCGGTGATCACCAACGACGCGCCGCCGATGAACGAGGTGATCGCCGACGGCGACAACGGGCTCCTGATCGCCAGCCGGCGACGGGGCCGGGCGCGCTCGGGGATCCCCGCGTACGCGACCAGCGTCCGCGGCCTGGCCGGCGCGCTCGAACGGGTCGCCGAGCCCGGGCAGCTCGCCGCCCTTCGCGACGGCGTGGCTCGGGCGCGGGAGCGGCTCGCCTGGTCGCACACGGTCGCCGACTACGGCGAGCTGATCGACCGCTTCGCGTGAGCGCCGAGGAGCTGCTCGAGCGCCGCCAGACGGTCGCCCTGCCGCCGGACGAGGCGTTCGCGCTGTTCGCCGACGCCCACAACCTGGAGGCGATCACCCCGCCGTGGCTTCGGTTTCGGATCCTCACCCCGGCGCCGATCGAGATGCGGGCCGGGACGCTGATCTCCTACCGGCTGTCGCTGCACGGCGTCCCGGTCCGCTGGCATACCCGGATCGAGACGTGGGAGCCGCCGAGGCGGTTCGTCGACGTGCAGATCTCCGGCCCGTACGCGCTCTGGCACCACACGCACGAGTTCGAGCCCGAGGGCACCGGGACCGTGATCCGTGACCGCGTGCGCTACCGGATCGGCTTCGGGCCGCTCGGCGCGGTCGCGCTGCGGCTGTTCGTGCGCAGCGACCTGAACCGGATCTTCGACCATCGGCGCGCGGCGATCGAGCGCCTGGTCAGCTCGGGCGCTCGGCGGGATCCAGCAGCCTGACCGGGCGGTCGAGCCGCCTGCCGACCTCCTCGACCTCGGGCTCGCCGAGATCCGGGCCGGCGACCATCAGCACCTCGCGCGCCGGGTAGGTCGCCAGCTCGTCGGTGATCGCCTGCACCGGGTCGGCGTCGCCGACGTGGCCGCGGGCGTCGATCCCCGCCGCCGCCAGCGAGGCGAGCGACACCGCCAGCACCCGCGCGGCCGCCTCGCGCGCCTTGCCGACGTCCGAGGCCCAGCGGTCGAGCGCCGAGGCCCGGGCCGGGGCGAGCATCTGGACCTGCGGCTCCTCGGCGCCCCCGAGCACCTCCCGGCCCTCGCCGGCGATGGTGGCGATTCGCTGGACCAGCCGGGGGTCGTCGAGCGGCTCGGTGCTGACGACGAGCACGCGGTATCGCGAGTCGCGCGACGCGCGGAACCTCGATCGGCTCGTCGAACTGCGTCCGCGCGGCGACGATCAGGAGGCTGGCGACGGCGATCGCGCCGAGGGCCAGCCCCAGCGGCGGCCCACCGAGCCAGAAGCCACCGACGATCGGGATCACGAGCGCCGCGACGATCAGCGGCAGCATCCACGGGCGGATGACCAGCGGAACGAGGCGGCGCATGTGCCTCCTTTACCCGCTGGGCGGTGCGGCCCGGGCGGACGGCCGGTCGTGGAGCACGGCGAAGAGCGGGTGGCCCGCCATCCGCCCGATCATCGCGCATTCAGCGGGGTAGGAGACTTGCGTCCCGCCGCAGGACGTGAAAGAAAGTGGACTGCGCGTCACGCAGCCGACCAGCCGCAACCAGGAGGCCCCAAGATGGCGATCTTCATCATGCTCACCCGGCTCACGCCCGACGGCGTGAAGACGATCAAGGACAACCCCTCGCGCGTCCACGAGGTCAACAAGGAAGTCGAACAACTCGGCGTCAAGGTCCTCAACCAGTGGGCGACGCTGGGCGAGTACGACTTCGTCAGCGTGGTCGAGGCTCCCAACGAACTGGTGATGGCGAAGCTCTCGATCGAGATGGGATCCCGCGGGACGGTGATGAACGAGACCCTGACCGCGATCGACGCGGAGGAGTTCACCGGAGCCCTATGAGGGTCCTCGTAGTTGGCGGTGGCGGGCGCGAGCACGCGATCGTCCGCGCGCTCGCGCGCTCGAGCGGCGTCGACGAGATCCTCTGCACGCCCGGGAACGCCGGGATCGCCGCCGACGCCCGACTCGTCCAGGCGGAAGGCACGGCGGCGATCGTCGAGACGGCCGGGCGGGAGGCCGTCGACCTGGTCGTCGTCGGTCCCGAGGCGCCGTTGGTCGATGGCCTGGTCGACGCGCTGGAGGCCAACGGGATCGCGGCGTTCGGGCCCAGCGCCGAGGCGGCGCGGCTCGAGGGCTCGAAGGTGCACGCGAAGGCACTCATGGCCGAGGCGGGCATCCCAACCGCCGGTCACACGGTCCTGCGCAGCCGCGATGAGGCGCTCGACCAGCTCGCGGGCTCGGGCTATCCGGTGGTGCTGAAGGCCGACGGGCTCGCCGCGGGCAAGGGCGTGATCATCTGCGAGTCAGAGGCCGACGCCCGCGAAGCGATCGAGACCTTCTTCGTCGAGCGCCGCTTCGGCGCGACGGAGGTCGTGCTGGAGGAGTACCTCGAGGGCGAGGAACTGTCGCTGCTGGCCCTCTGCGACGGCGTCAACGTGGTTCCCCTGGCTCCGGCCCAGGACTACAAGCGGATCTTCGACGGCGACCTCGGCCCCAACACCGGCGGGATGGGCAGCTACTCCCCCGTGCCCGGCTTCGACGCCGCAAGCGTCTCGGCGATCGTCGACTCCGTGCACCGCCCGATCGTCGATTTGATGGGCGACCGGGGAACGCCCTTCCACGGCGTCCTGTACGCGGGACTGATGATGACCGCGGACGGCCCCAAGGTGCTCGAGTTCAACTGCCGCTTCGGCGACCCCGAGACCCAGGCCGTCGTACCGCGGCTGCGCAGCGACCTGCTCGAGCTCTTCCGCGCTGCCCGCGAGCCGGGCGGTCTCGCCGGGGCGGAGCCGGAGTTCGCCGACGACTGGGCGGTCACCGTGGTGCTCGCCTCGGCCGGGTACCCGGAGAGCTCGTCCAAGGGGGACCCGATCAGCGGCCTCGACGGGGTGTTTGACGGCGTCGAGATCACCCACGCGGGAACCGCGCGCGACCTGGATTCGGGCGCGCTGGTGACGGCAGGCGGGCGCGTGCTGAACGTGACCGGGATGGGACCCGGGCCGGCGGCCGCCCGCGAGCGCGCGTACGAGGCCGCGCGGATGATTGATTTCCGCGGCAAGCAGATGCGGACCGACATCGCTGAGAGGGCCGTGGCCGCGGTCGCGAGCTGACAACAAGGGAGAGAAACAACAGTGGAGATGCAACGCGACCCGAGCACCGAGACCGAAGTCGCCACCCCGGCGAAGCTCGAGCCGATGCCGGAGGTTGAGGCCGCGTTTGAGGAGATCGAGGTCGACGCCCCCCGGGTCGGGATCATCATGGGCTCCAAGAACGACAAGCCCAAGATGCAGCCCGCCGGCACGGCGCTGCAGGAGGCCGGGATCCGGTACGAGGTCCGGGTGATGAGCGCCCACCGGGACCCGGAGAAGGTCCGGGAGTACTGCCACGCGGCCCGGATGCGAGGCCTGCGGGTGCTGATCGCGGGTGCGGGGATGTCCGCGGCGCTGCCCGGCGTCGCGGCGGCCCACACCGACCTGCCGGTGATCGGCGTCCCGATCCTCGGCAAGAGCCTCGGCGGGCTCGACGCTCTCCTGTCGGCCGTGCAGATGCCGCCCGGCGTCCCGGTGGCCTGCGTGGCGATCGACGGCGCCAAGAACGCCGGGCTCCTGGCGGCACGCATAATCAGCTCTTGATCCCTCGGTACACCCGCGAGGCGATGGGCGCCGTTTGGAGCGATGAGCGCCGCATGCGCGGCTGGCTCGAGGTCGAGCTGGCGGCGACCGACGCCTGGGCGGCGGCCGGGCGGGTGCCGAAGGAGGCCGCGGAGGCCGCCCGGGAGCGGGCGTCGTTCACGGTCGAGGCGGTCAAGGAGCGCGAGCGCATCACCAACCACGACGTCGCCGCCTTCGTCGACGTCGTCGCCGACTCGATCGGGCCCGAGGGGCGCTGGATCCACTACGGGCTCACCTCCTCCGACGTGCTCGACACCGCGCTCGCGCTGCAGCTGGTCGAGTCCGGCTTGATCATCGTCAGCGGGGCGACGGCGTTCCGCGACGCGCTGGTGGCAAAGGCGCGCGAGCACGCGGAGACGCTGACCGCCGGCCGCACGCACGGCGTCCACGCCGAGCCGACCACGTTCGGGCTGCGCCTGGCCGGCTTCGCGTTCGAGGCCGACCGCAATCTCAGCCGCCTGCGCGAAGCGTTCGAGCAGGCGGCTGTCGGCAAGCTCTCCGGCGCGGTCGGGACCTACGCCTCGACGCCGCCCGAGATCGAGGCGGCGGTGATGGACGACCTGGGGCTGGGCGCCGAGGACATCTCAACCCAGGTCGTCCCCCGGGATCGCCACGCGCAGGTCCTGGGTGCAATCGCTCTGGCGGGAGCCGGGCTCGAGCGCTACGCGCAGGAGATCCGCAACCTGCAGCGGACGGAGGTGCGCGAGGTCGAGGAGCCGTTCGCCTCCGGCGCGCAGAAGGGCTCATCGGCGATGCCGCACAAGCGCAACCCGATCACCGCGGAGCGGGTCTGCGGTCTCGCCCGGGTGCTGCGCGGGTACGCGCAGGCGGGGCTCGAGAACGTCGCCCTCTGGCACGAGCGCGACATCTCCCACTCCGGCGCCGAGCGCGTCATCCTGCCCGACGCGACGATCCTCCTCGACTACATGCAGCACCTCTCGGTGCGCCTGGTTGAGGGGCTCGTGGTCCACCCCGACCGCATGCGGGCGAACCTCGACCTCACCCACGGCGCGATCTTCAGCCAGCGGGCGCTGACCGCGCTGATCGAGTCGGGGATGACCCGGGACGAGGCCTATCGCCTGGTCCAGGGGGCGGCGCAGGGTGCCTGGGACACCGGGACGCCCTTCCGCGAGCTGCTGGCCGAGCGGGCCCCGGACCTGGACCTCGACATCGTGCTCGACTACGACGCGTACCTCACGCACGTGCCGGACCTGATCGCCCGGCTCGACCGAATCGGCAGCGGCGACGCGGCCTAGCGGCGTTCGGCGATCACCCTGGTGCCGGCGGCCGGCGACAGGGTGACGTTGCGGCGCACCATGCGCTGCGGGCGCGGGTCGGCCGGGGCGAGCCTGACCGAGGTCAGGACCTCCCGCAGGACTATGCGTAGCTCGAGCTCGGCGAAGGCGGCGCCGATGCAGCGGCGGGTGCCGCCGCCGAACGGGATCCACGAGTACGTCTCGGGACCCTGCCCGAGGAACCGCTCGGGCTTGAAGGCGAAGGGGTCGGGATAGACCTCGGGGTTGGTGTGCAGCATGTAGATCGCCGCGAACACGACGCTGCCGGCGTCGAGCTCGTAGCCGGCGAGCGTGGCCCGCTCGCGCAGCAGCCGCCCGGTCATCGGGACGACCGGGCGCACCCGCAGCGACTCGTCGATCACCGCGTCGAGGTAGGCGCCCTCGTCGGCGTCGAGCTCGGCGACCAACCGGTCGAGGGTCGGCGGAGTGTGCAGGAGCAGGTCGAAGGTCCAGGCGAGCGCGGTCGCGGTGGTCTCGTGCCCAGCGAGCAGCAGCGTCAACAGCTGGTCGCGGAGCTCGGCGTCGGACATCTTCGAGCCATCGTCGAAGGTCGCCGAGACGAGCATCGAGAGGATGTCCTCCCGCGACTCGAGCTCCGGATCGGCGCGGCGCTCGGCGATCTCGGCGGCCAGCAGCTCGTCCGTGCGCGCGACCTTGGCCGCGAAGCGGCGGTAGTGCGGCAGCTCCTTGACCACCGGCATCGTGAGCCCGAACGCCGCCGGCGAGGCGGACTCACCGAGCACGGCGATCAGGCCGTCGCGCAGCGCGTCGCGGCGCGCGGGGTCGGTGACCCCGAAGACGGCCCGCATGATCACCTCGAGCGTGATCGCCTGCATGCTCGGGTGCAGCGGAAATTCCGTGCCGGTCGGCCAGCTGGCGATCTCCGCCGCCGCCACCTCGGTGATGCCGCGCTCGTACGCGCGCATCCGCTCGCCGTGAAACGGCGGCAGCATCAGCTTGCGGCGGCGCAGATGCTCGGCGCCCTCCTGGAGCAGCAGCGACTGCGGGCCGAGCAGGGGCCGCAGGACGATGTTGCGCCCGGGGGCGATCGTGTTGATTCGATCGCTCGTGAAGAGCAGCTTCACCGACTCGGGATCGGAGAGGAAGACGACGTCGCCGGGACCGAGCAGCCGGGCGCTGAACGTGTCACCGAGCCGCTCGCGCCAATGCTCATAGAAGGGGATCGGCCGGGCCAGGAAGCGGGCGGTCTGCAGCGCCCGTGGCAGCGGGATGTGCGGCGGGCGGGCGCCGGCGCTCGGCGGCGGCGGCGCCGTCGTCGGCGGGCTTTCGGCGACCGCGGCCTCGGTCACGAGGACCGCGCGAAGCGCTCGACCGCGGTGAGCAGTTCCGCGACCTTCTCGTCGGCGTCGGTGCCGCCGCGCTCGACCGCGTCGCGGACGCAGTGGTTGGTGTGGTCGGCCAGCAGCTTCAGCGACACGCCCTCGAGCGCCTTGGTGACGGCCGCGATCTGGGTCAGGACGTCGACGCAGTAGGCCTCGTCCTCGACCATCCGTCGCACGCCGCCGACCTGGCCCTCAACCCGGGCGAGACGCCGCAAAATCGCCTGCTTGTCGGTGAGATAGCCGGCTGGGCCTTCGGTGGTCTCGGTTTCCATGTGGACAAATATACCCGGCCGGGGTATCGCCGCGGCGTTCAGGTGGTGATCTCCGCGAGCAGCGCGCCGAACCTGCTCGAGGTAGGTGTCGACGTCGGCCTCCGTGTGCGTCACCGAAACCGTCGGCCCGAGCCACCACCCCGACTCCCAGACGCCGCGATTGGCCATGTAGACCCGTATCAGCGCCCGGAGATCAGGATCGTCGGCATCCCTGGACGCAGCGGCATCACCCGGGGGCTCGGGTACGAAGAAGTAGTAGGCGTGCGAGCCCGCGTGGCTCACGCTCCACGCGACGCCGTGGCGGTCGATCGCGGCGCGCAACCCGGCGGCCAGCCGCTCACCGAGGGCAGCGGTGTGCTCGAACGCGGCGGGCGTGAGCACCTCCGTCAGCGCCGCGCGCGCCGCGGCCATCGTGAGCGCGTTCCCGAACAGGGTCCCCCCGGTCGCGACCTCATCGATGACGACGCCGCTCACGACCCGCGCGCGCTCCGGCGGGGCGATCACCTCGGCGACCTCTTCGCTCATCCCGTACGCGGCGAGGGGCACGCCCGCCGCGATCGACTTGCCGACCGTGATGAAGTCCGACTCGAGCCCCCATGCCGCGGCGAGGCCGGCGTAGGCCGTGACCAATGTGTGCGTCTCGTCGATCGCCAGCAGCGCCCCGCTCTCCCGGGTGAGCCGACGAACCGCGGTGTGAAAGCCGTCGCGAGGGAGCAGGAAGCCGGCGTTGGTCAGCGCCGGCTCCGTCAGGACGAGCGCCACGTCGCCCGGCTGCCAGCGCGCGCTCCAGCGCCTCGGCGTCGTTGAACGCCGACCACGCGCGTTTGCCCCGAGACCGACAGCGGCAGGCCCTGAGACTCGGGCACGACCTCGCCGTCCGACAGCACGACCAACGTCGTGTCGAGCTCGCCGTGGTACTTGCCGTCGAAGACGACGACCACCTCGCGGCCGGTGACCACTCGGGCGAGGCGAATCACCTCGGTGTTCGCCTGGGTCGCCGAGAGCGTGAACTGCCACTTCGGCTGCCGGTAGCGCTCCGCGAGGTGCTCGGCGACCGTGATCGCGTCCTCGCCGGGGAGCAGGAACTGGATCGCCTTGGCCATCCGCGCCGCCGACCGCCTCGGTGACCGGTCGCCGGGGCGTGGCCGCAGAACGCGCTCATGTCCGCCACGTACATGTCCACGTAGCGGTGCCCGTCGACGTCCGTGAAGTAGGCGCCGTCGCCGTCGTCGACCCAGACCGGCGGGTGGTCGTAGAGGTCGTCCATCCACGCCATCGGCACGCCGCGTGGCATCGAGCCGCGCGCGCGTTCGAGCAGCTCCATCCCACGCGGGCGCTCGGCGACGAAACGCGCGTTCTCCTCCTTGGCGAGCGCGCTCGCCCGCTCCGAGTCGATGCCCCTCAGGTCGGCGATCACGCCCTCCTTGACGATCGTTCCGCGGCCTCCGGGCGAGCCTACGCCCGACGTCGCCCCGGTCCAAATCGGATGCGCTGCCGCCGCTGTTAGCATCGCCGCCGATGCCCGAGGCCCTCGCCGATCTCCGCCTTCATTCCTCGGGAAAGGTGCGCGAGATGTACGAGGTCGAGGACGACCTGCTGATGGTCGCCTCGGACCGGATCTCGGCCTACGACGTGGTGCTTCCCACCCCGATCGGCGACAAGGGCCGCGTACTGACGCAGATGTCCGTGTTCTGGTTCGAGAACACCGGGCACATCTGCCCGAACCACCTGATCTCCCAGGACGTGCCCGAGGAGGTGGCCGGCCGAGCGCTGCGGGTGAAGCGGCTCGCGATGTATCCCGTGGAGTGCGTGGCGCGCGGCTATCTCTCCGGCTCGGGTTGGCGCGAGTACCGCGAGACCGGGGCCGTGTGCGGGATCGAGCTACCGGAGGGCCTGACCGAGTCCGCGCAGCTCCCGGGGCCGATCTTCACCCCGGCCACCAAGGCCGAGCTCGGCGAGCACGACGAGAACATCGACTTCGACCGAGCCGCCGAGCTGATCGGCGACCGGGCCCTGATGGAAGAGCTGCGGCGAGTGACGCTGGAGCTGTACGAGTTCGCGCGCGACCACGCGGCCGAGCGCGGGATCATCATCGCCGACACCAAGTTCGAGTTCGGCTCCTCGCCCGGCGCCGAGGTCGTGCTCGGCGACGAGGTGCTGACCCCGGACTCGTCGCGCTTCTGGCCCGCGGACGACTACGAGCCGGGCCGCTCCCAGGCATCGTTCGACAAGCAGTACGTGCGCGACTGGCTCGACGAGTCGGGCTGGGATCACTCGCCGCCGGGGCCGGAGCTGCCCGAGGACGTGGTCGCGAACACGCGCGACAAGTACGTCGAGGCCTACGAGCGGATCAGCGGCCGCTCCCTCTGAGCGGCCCCGGCATCTAGCCTGGGCCGATGAATCTCTACGTGTGCGGGCTGCGGCGGTCGGGGACGACGATCCTCTACGACGCGCTCTCGGAGGACCCGGAGCTGCGGTGCTTTTACGAGCCGCTGCGCGAGGACTCCGAGACGATCGGCGGCGGCAGCGGGGCCCACAACACGGACCTCTCCGCCGAGACCCGCGAGCTGCGCGAGCGCTTCCGCCGCGACCGCTTCCCCAATCTCCAGATCGAGCTCTTCAACTGGGGCGGGCCGCGCGCGCCCGAGCTCGAGCTCGAGCCCGACCTGCCCGACCACGTGCGCGCGCTGCTCGCCCACCTGCACGAGCAAGCGCCCGACGTCGCGATCAAGGAGACCCGCTTTCACCACAAGCTCAACGAGCTCGCGGCCATCGATCCAAATCTCGCCCTCGTCCAGCTGGTCCGCGACCCGCGCGCCGTGACCGCGTCCATGCTGCTGGGCCGGCGGCGGCGCACCGACCTCTACCCCGACGCCGACACCTTCTTTACGGCGCGCACCGGCCGGCGCCTGTGGTCGAGCCGCCGGATCTCCGAGGACCTCGTGACCCGGCGGAGCTCGCTGGGGCTTCCTCCCGACATCCCCGACTTCATCCGTCCGTTGCTCGTCTGGAAGGCCGCATTCGAGACCACCTCCGGCGACGGCCCGCGGCTGTTCGGCGACCGCTACGCGCTGGTCCGACTCGAGGACCTGCGCACCGACCCGCGCGGCGAGCTGGAGCGGATCTACGCGCTCTGCGGGCGAACGCTCCCGGACGGGGTGGCCGAGTGGGCGGCGGCGAACATCCGCGGTGAGGCCGCGACCCACCTCGGGGACGATCCCCGGTGGGCGCGGGCGGCGCGGATGCTGCGGATGGAGCCCGAGCTCGAGGCCGCCGGGTACGGCGAGATCCTCGAGCTCGAACCGGCGCCGGGCGAGCCCCTGGACCTGACGCCGCCCGCCCACCGCTCCCGGCTCTCGGGCTTCATGGGCCGCGCCCGCCGGCGCGCGCGCTGATTCGCCGCCGGCGCGGACGGCGCCCGCCGCCGCCTTGGCTGACGCTAGATTGGATCCGGTGAAGGCTCGGGTGCTGATCCGCCCCAAGGAGGGCATCCTCGATCCGCAGGGCAAGGCCGTCGAGCGGGCCCTGCCGGCGCTCGGGTTCGACGGCGTCAGCCACGTCCGGGTCGGCCGCATGGTCGAGCTCGAGGTCGAGGAAGGCGCCGACCTCGATCGCCTCTGCGAGCAGCTGCTCGCCAACCCACTTGTCGAGGACTACGAGATCGAGCGATGAGGTTCGGGGTCCTGCAGTTCCCGGGCTCCTGCGACGAGCGCGACGCGGTGCTCGCCTGCCGGCGAGTGGCCGACGCGGAGCTGGTGTGGCACGGCGACAGCGACCTCTCCGGCCTCGACGCGGTGGTCATCCCGGGCGGCTTCTCCTACGGCGACTACCTGCGCGCCGGGGCGATCGCCCGTTTCGCACCCGCGATGGAGGCGGTCGCCGCGTTCGCCGCCGAGGGCGGCCCGGTGCTCGGGATCTGCAACGGCTTTCAGGTGCTGTGCGAGGCGGGGCTGCTTCCCGGCGCCCTGCTGCCGAACCAGGGCCTGCGCTTCGTCTGCCGCCAGGTCGAGGTTGAGGTCGCGAACGCCGCGACGCTCGCGACTCGCAACTGCGCGGTCGGTGAGACGCTCTCGATCCCGGTCAAGCACATGAGCGGGCGCTGGTTTGCCCCGGCCGAGTTGCTCGAGCGCCTCGAGGCACAGGACCAGATCGTGTTCCGCTACGCGCCGGGACAGAACCCGAACGGCTCGGTCGCCGACGTCGCGGGGGTCAGCAACGAGCGCGGCAACGTTGTGGGCTTGATGCCCCATCCCGAGCACGCGGTCGACCGGCTCACCGGCTCCGCCGACGGCCTGAGGCTGTTCGAGTCGCTCGCCGCCGCCAGGGCCCCCGCCCCGGCGTGAACTCCGCCGGCCCCCCGCCGGCGCCGTTCGTCGTCGGGGTCGGGCGCTCGGGCACGACCCTGCTGCGCCTGATGCTCGACGCCCATCCCGAGCTCGCGATCGGCCCCGAGACGCAGTTCGTGCCCGAGCTGATCGACCTCGCCCGCGAGGGTGCGAGCACCAGCGAGCTCGTCGACGCCATGCGGGCGGCGCGGACCTGGGCCGACTTCGATCTCGACGCCGACACGCTGCGCGAGCGCGCCGGAGGCGGCGATCTCGCCGCGGTCCTCCGCGCGTTCTACGGCCTGTACGCGGACACCCGTGGGAAGCCCCGGTGGGGCGAGAAGACGCCGGGCTACGTGCGGAGGATGCAGCCGATCGGCGAGCTGCTCTCCGAAGCGCGGTTCGTCCACCTGATTCGGGATGGTCGTGACGTCGCGCTCTCGCGGCGCGCCCGCGGCATGGGCGCCTCCAAGCCGATGGCCGACACCGCCCGCCTCTGGCGCAAGCGCATCGAGGGGGCGCGGGAGGCGGCCAAGCGGCTGCGTGGCCGCTATGTCGAACTTCGCTATGAGGACCTCGTCGCGGATCCCGAGCCCGGGCTGCGGCGCGTCTGCGAACTGATCGAGCTCGGCTACGACCCCGCGATGCTCGCCTACCACGAGGGGGCAGGCGAGCGCCTGGCAGAGCTCGGCGACTTGGCGCCGGTCGACGCCCGCCGCGGCCGGGAGGGCGCCGAGCGGATCGCCGCGCACTCGCTCGCCGCGCAGCCCCCGACCGGGGCGCGAACCGGAGCGTGGCGGACGGAGATGAGCGCCGCCGATCGCCAGGCCTTCGAGGCCGTCGCGGGCGACCTGCTTCGCGAACTGGGCTACGACTGCCTATCCTGACCGCCCCGATGGCCTTCGACTACTCACTCCGCATGCTGCGCAACCGCCGCCTGCGGGGTCGCGCGGAGCCCCCCTTCCCCGCCCCCTTCGTGGTCGGGGTGGGTCGCTCGGGCACGACCCTGCTGCGCCTGATGCTCGACGCCCACCCGGAGCTGACGATCCCGCCGGAGACGCACTTCATCAACCCGTTCATCCAGTCGTCGGGGCGGCTGCGTTTCAACCCCCGGATCGCCGCCCGCACCATCGTCCGCGACGAGCGCCGCCGCTGGAACGACTTCGGCCTGGAGGAGGCGGACCTGCTCGAAAAGCTGGAGCAGGTCAAGCCCTTCAACACGACCGACGCGGTGCGCGGCTTCTACGAGCTCTACGCCGAAAAGCACGGCAAGCGCCGCTGGGGCGACAAGACGCCGGACTACATCCGCAAGATGCGGAAGCTGCAGAAGACGCTGCCCGAGGCGCGCTTTATCCACGTGATCCGCGACGGCCGCGACGCCGGCCTGTCGCAGAACGCGCGCATCAAGAAGCGGGGCAAGGACCCGGTGCCGCCGCGCGAGATGGCGCGGCGATGGCGCAAGCGGATCGTGAAGGCGCGGGTCGACGCGGACGAGCTCGAGCACTACATCGAGGTCCGCTACGAGGACATGATCACGGACACCGAGGGCACCCTCCGCCGGGTCTGCGAGCACATCGAGATCGACTTCGACCCGGTGATGCTCGCCTACTACGAGCGCGCCGGCGAGCGCCTGCAGGAGATGGCCGGGGCGCTGGCGGCGAAGAAGGGCCGTCCCGAGCGCGAGGCGGGCGAGCGCGTCGCCGCTCACGCCCTGACCACCAAGCCGCCGCAGGCCGACCGGGTGGCGGTGTGGAAGACCGAGATGAGCGAGTCCGAGAACGCCGAGTTCGAGGAGGCGGCCGGGTACCTGCTCGACGACCTCGGTTATGAGACCGCGACCCCGCGCGAGAACTGGATCCCGCCCGACGAGTGGGCGCGGTCGAAGACGCCGGGCGAGCGGGCGCGTGGGGAGAGCGGCTCAAACCGCTTCGGCGGCGTCGCGGGCAACTCCGAGGACGCGTAGCCACTGACCATGGGATTTCTTTCGAGGCTGAAGAGGGACGACGCGCGCCGCGAGCCGGTGCCGTTCGTCGTGGGCATGAACCGCTCGGGCACGACGCTGCTGCGCATGATGCTCGACGCCCACCCCGACCTGACGATTCCGCCCGAGACTCACTTCGTGCCCGACCTGATCAAGGCTGCCCGTGAGCCCGACGCGACCCCGGAGAGCGCCCTCGAGGCGATGAAGTCGGCGCGCGAGTGGGGCGACTTCGGCTTCTCCGACGAGGAGATGCTCGCCCGGCTGCGGGCGCTGCCCGAGATCAAGCCGGGCCCGGCGGTGCGGACCTTCTACGCCGCGTACACCGAGGAGCAGGGCAAGCCCCGCTGGGGCGAAAAGACGCCCACCTACGTGCAGAAGATGAAGCTCATCCAGCGGGCGATCCCCGAGGCACGGTTTGTGCACGTGATCCGCGACGGCCGCGACGTCGCGCTCTCCGTCCTCGATCGCACCGTCCGCGACCTGACCGCCGGCGACATCGCCAAGCGGTGGCGCAAGAAGATCACCAAGGCGCGCGAGGACTCGCCGCAGCTTCACCACTACACCGAGATCCGTTACGAGGACCTGGTCCTCGACACCGAGCCGGTCCTGCGACGCGTGTGCGAGTTCATCGAGCTGCCCTGGGACGACTCGCTGCTCACCTACCACGAGCGCTCCGCGGACCGCCTGCAGGAGATGGCCCGGGCGCTCCCCGCCGAGGGCCGGGCGAAGGAGCTCAGCGTCGAGCGACGGCTGAAGACGCACGAGATGACCACCAAGCCCCCGAGCGCCGATCGCGTGGCGCGCTGGCGCACCCAGATGAGCGCCGAGCAGCGCGACGAGTTCGAGGCCGTGGCCGGCGACCTGCTCGATCAGCTCGGGTACCCGACGGGTACGGACGCCGTCGAGAGGGCGGCAGCTCAGATCGCAGCCAGCTCGTAGCTGTGCGGGTGGGCATCGTCAGCAAGTGGTTTGCCTCCGGGCAGGCCGTCGTCTCGCGCCAGATCCGGTCGGCGCTCGACGGGCTCGGACACGAGACCTTCGTCCTCGCCAAGCAGGGCAAGGGGCCGCGGGCAAACCAGGAGCGGGTCGCCGACCCGGTGTGGGACCAGCCCGGGGTGACCGAGAGCGCCGAGGCCGACATCCCGCTCGCGGAGTACGAGGCCTGGGTCGCGGACAACTCGCTCGACGTGGTGTTCACCGACCAGAACGACCAGTTCGAGGAGATCAAGGCACTGCGGTCGGGCGGGGTGCGGACGATCGGCCGGTTCGTCTGGGAGAGCTTCGCGCCGGAGGACTCCGAACCCGCGAAGGCGGCCTACGACACGATCTACTCGTTCACCAAGGCGGAGCAGGAGCGCTACGCGACCTTCGGCATCGAGTCCCCCCTGCTTACGTGGGGCTGCCATCCGGAGCTGATCGAAGTCGGTGAGGAGGCGGCCGAACGACGAACGACGAGCGACGAGTGTTGGTTCTACGTCCCGGGCAGCTTCATGGGCAAGCGCAAGCCCTTCCCCGAGATCGTCGAGTCGTTCGTCCGCGCCCGGGGCGATCACCTGCGGCTGCTGATCCGCGGCCAGGTAGACCGCAAGGGCGGCAAGCTGGAGAAGGCGGCCGGCGGCGACGAGCGGGTGGTGATCGAGCTCGAGGACCGGCCCACCGATGAGCACCTGCGCCAGTTCGCGGGCTGCCACGTCTGCCTGTCTCCCTCGCGCTGGGAGGGCCTCGGGCTGCCGCTGTACGAGGCGGTGGCCTTCGGGATGCCCTCGATCACCAACGACTCGCCACCGATGAACGAGATCGTCATCGACGGCGTCAACGGAGCGTGCGTCGACTCCGTCCGCTGGGGTGAGGCTGGTTCCGGCATCCCGGCCTTCGACCCGGACTTCGGCCAGCTCACCGCGGCCATCGAGCGGCTCGGAGACCCTGGCGAGCGTGAGCGCCTGGCCGCCGGTGCGATCGAGCTGCGACAGAACGGCCGCAGCTGGCAGCGCACCGTGGATGGTCTGGCGCAGTTGCTCGGCTGATGCGGGTTGGGATCGTCACGAAGTGGTTCAACCGCGGCCAGCCCGTGGTCGGCCGGCAGCTGCGTTCGGCGGTCGACGAGCTCGGGCACGAGTCCTTCGTGCTCGCGCGGCCGAAGAAGGAGCGCGGCCCGCGTCCGGGCGCGCTGGATCGCGACGACGTCTGGGACCAGCCCGGCGTGACCGAGGCGTCGGCGTACGACGTCCCCGCGGAGGAGTACCTGGCCTGGGTCGCCGACAACGACATCGAGGCCGTGCTCTGCGACCAGAACTACCAGTTCTCAGAGCTGGCCACGCTGCGCTCCCGCGGCGTGCGCACGGTCGGCCGCTTCGTCTGGGAGCACTTCACCGCCGACCACGTCGCCGGCGCGCGCGAGGCCTTCGACGTCGTCTACTCGCTCACGCACGCCGAGCAGACTCGGTACGCCGAAATGGGTCTGGATACGCCCTACATCCCGTGGGGATGTCACCCGGAGTTGATCGCGGTAGTGGAGAGGTGGCGTTCGATCGACGAACGATCGAACGACGAACGACCGGTCACCTTCGTCTTCCCCGGGGGGTTCCTCGGCCACCGCAAGCCGCTCGAGCCGGTGCTCGAGGCGTTCGAGGCCACGGACGACCCGCGCCTGCGGCTGATCGTCAAGGCCCAGGTGGAGCGCAAGCAGCTGCGGGTCGCCGAGGACGCGGCGCGGCGTGACCCGCGGGTCGAGCTCCGCCTCGCCGACGAGCCGACGGCCGACCACCTGCGCGCGCTCGCGAGCTGCGACGTGTGCCTGGCCCCGTCGCGCTGGGAGGGGCTGGGGTTGCCGCTGTACGAGGCGATCGCCTTTGGGATGCCCGCGATCACCAACGATGCGCCGCCGATGAACGAGGCGATCCACGAGGGTGTAAACGGCGTCCTCGTAAGCTCAAAGCCCAACGGCACGGCGCGCTCGGGGATCCCCGCCCTGGACCCCGACGTCGGCGAGCTGCGAGCGGCGATCGACCGGCTCGCGGACGACTCGGCTCGCGCCGAGCTCGCCGCGGGCGCGGTGCGGGTGCGCGACACCGAGCGCCGTTGGGCCGACACGGTTACCGGCATCGGCGAGCTTTTGACAACCACCCCGAAGGGGTAGCTTGGAGGGCTTCATGGGCTTCTCAGAACAGATCGAGCGATATCGGAAGCGATGGGACATCGTCCGCGCCGGCCGCCGCCTGCGGGGCCGCAGCCCGGAGCCGCCGCCGGCGCCCTTCGTGTGCGGCGTGACCCGCTCGGGGACGACCCTGCTGCGGCTGATGCTCGACTCGCACCCCGACGTCGCGATCCCCGGCGAGACGCACTGGGTGCCGAAGCTGATCAAGGCGTTCGAGCGCTCGCCGCAGAGCGGCGAGGACGCGGCCAACCTGGCGATCGACCACAAGCGCTGGGGCGACTTCCACCTCGACGCCGACGAGCTGCGCGAGCGGATCAAGGGCCTCGACCCCGTCACCGCGGCCGATTCGATCCGCGCCTTCTACATGCTCTACGCCGAGCGCGAGGGCAAGTCCCGCTACGGCGACAAGACGCCCGGCTACGTCAAGGAGATGCGGCGGATCCAGCGGGTGCTCCCCGAGGCCCGCTTCGTCCACATCATCCGCGATGGCCGTGACGTCTCGCTCTCGCACCTGCGGATGAACTGGGGCCCGGAGACCTACGCGCAGTCGGCGCGCCTGTGGCGGAATCGGATCCGCAAGGCGCGCAAGATGGCGCCGTCGGTGAAGCACTACACGGAGATCCACTTCGAGGACCTGGTCGCGGACACGGAGGGCAGCCTGCGGCGGGTCTGCGAGTTCATCGACCTCGACTACGACCCCGTGATGCTCGACTACCACGAGCGGGCCGAGGGCCGCCTGGCCGAGAAGGCGCGCGAGCTGCCGCGCAAGAACCGCCCGAACCAGCCCGCCGAGGCGCGGCTCGAGAGCCACCGGCTGGCAAAGGAGCCGCCGCGCTCGGACCGGATCGGGATGTGGCGCGAGCGGATGACCGACGAGGAGGTCGCCGAGTACGAGGCGATCGCGGGCGACATGCTGGTCGAGCTCGGCTACGAGCTGGCGAGCGAGGCGGGCGAGGCCCGCGCGGCGGAGAAGGGCGCTCGCGCCCCCGCCGCGGCGACGACCTAGAGCTCGCGCTCGTAGTACGATCATCATCGGGCCGTCGGGCTCGCGCTCGAGGTTGGTGAATCCGAGCTTTTCGTAGAGGGCCCGCGCGCGGCGTGGTCGTCGGTGCTCGTGTCGAGCTCCATCCGGATCGCGCCGCGCTCGAGCGCCGACTCGATCGCGCGCTCGAGCATCGCCGTGCCGAGTCCCCTGCCGCGCTCGGCGCGGAGACGACGTAGAGCTCCTCGAGGAAGGCCTCGAGCCCGGCGCTCGAAAGCGAGGGCTCGAATCGCAGCAGCGCCAGCCCGTCGGGCCCGGCACCACCGAGCACGACGGTGACCTCGCCGCCGGCGAGCAGCGGGCCGAGACGCTCGGCGATCACCTGCGGGCCCGGGGTCGGGTCCGAGTACTCGGTGTTGAAGTCGTGAAGCATCCGGGCGATGTCGCCCGCGTCGGCGGCCGTGGCGACCCGGGCTGCGGTCAGGAGCGATGGTCTCCTCGCTACGGCGCGTAGCGGGTGACCGTGAGCCCGCCCGGGAGCACTCCGAGCGCCACCTGACGGACGGGGTCGACCTTCTCGGCAGCAGCGGCTTCGCCGAGGCGACGACGTTGAGGTACAGGGTGGCGGGCCGGCCGTGGTCTCGTCGATGACGTCGCGCGAGATCCGCGTGGCGCCCGGCCTTCACGGTGGTGCACGCGTTGCCGAAGCCGCTGGGCCGAGGCGTCGCCCGCGGCGAGTCGGCCAGGATCAGGCGCGCGCTGGTCCGGACCGCGTAACGCAGGTGCGAAACGTCGGTTCGCAGGGCGGCGTCAACCGCGAGCTGCTCGCCGTCACGGAGGCCCACGAGCCGCTTGGAGAAGGCCACCCGGCGCCTCAGGTCCGGCGGCAGGCGGCGCTTGCGCGGCTGCACGATCGAACTCACGGCGAAGTCTCCGGCGGTCGCGCCCCGGTAGCGGATGACGTTGATCCGCCCGCGATCCTGCGGGATCGACCCGTCGGGGCGCAGGCCGCCCACGGTCACCAAGTCACCGCGCCGGGCGCGCGGATTGTCGGCGCTCGCCACCAGGTTGATGTAGCAGGCCTCGAGGGGACAGGGGAGACGACCCGGGTCGCCGACGCGAAAGCCGGCGGCGGTGAAGACCAGCACGCAGTGGTGCTCGTAGTCGGGCCGCTTCTGCGTACACGTGTCGCCCTCCGGGGGGGCAATCGGCATCGTCCCCGGGCCACGTCGCGGGAGATCCGCGTCGCGCCTGACTTCACGGTCGTGCACGGGTTGGCGAAGCCGCTCGCGCCCAACGTGCAGTTGAACCCGTTGGACTCGGTCGCCTGACCGCGGAGCGGGATCGAGCTCTTCGCGATCCCCTCGGACGTCGGTGGCGGTCGGGTCGGTGGCCATGAGCACGCGCGAGCCGACGAAGGTGTTGAACCGCAGGCCGGAGATGTCGGAGCCGAAACTGGCGTCGAAGGCGAGGATCTCGCCCTTGAGCGGGGCCGGGATCGGGACGGAGTACACGACCCGCCGCTTCTCCTTCTTCCCCTCGGTCAGCGGCAGCTCGGTGTTGACCAGGGTCTCGCTCGAAGCTCACGGTCGGCGCCGGGACCTTGGCGCGGGACTGCACGACGTTGAGACGCTCCCTTGTCCTTCTGCACGGTGCGGTCGGGTCGGTCGGCCCCCAGCACGACGACGTCGCCCTTCTTCGACTTCTTCGACGAGGCGCCGACGATCAGGTTCACGTAGCAGGCGTCGGGCGGACACGGAAGCGCGGCCAGGTCGGTGATCGTCGTCTCGGTGTTCGGGATCGCGATCGTGCAGTGGTGGTTGCGGTTCGGGACGCCGCTGCTTGCAGAGCACGCCGCGGCTCTCCGAGAGCGGCAGGTGAGGTCGCCGCCGCGTCGGGCTCGCGGAGAGCACGATCTGGGCGCTGATCGTCGGGATTCGCCGGTAGCTGCGCCCGATGCAGCGCGGGCTGTCCTCCACGCACGTGGTCGAGACCTGGACCTCGGCACTCGCCCGGAGGCGGTCGCCGACCTGAATCGGCTTCAGCTGGTCGGGCCCGAGGCGCATCGCGACCCGCGCTCGCGTCCCGGCCTGCTTCGAGATCGGGACCTTGCTCAAGAGCTCCGAGTCGTTGCCGGTCGTCGCGATCTCGGCCTTGGGGGCGGCGTGCGCCACCGCGGGAGGGCGAGGGCGCAGAGCGCGGCGAGGATCCCCGCGGCCGTCGGCTGTGGCCAAACCACCCATGTCCTGATCTCAACACGGCCGACGGCCGGATGACGCGGCGCCACGGCGCGCCGAATGACGACGTGCAGAGTCGCGATACTGCGTGCCTTGACCACCTCCGTCGCGAAGCACCGCGAGCTCGGGCTCACCGACCACGAGTACGAGCTGATCGTCACGAAGCTCGGGCGCGAGCCCAACGACGTCGAGCTGGCGATGTTCAGCCTCCTGTGGTCCGAGCACTGCGCCTACAAGCACTCGCGCAAGTTGCTGCGCCGCCTGCCCACGGAGGGCGAGCGGGTGCTGATGGGCCCGGGCGAGAACGCGGGTGCGGTCGCCGTGGGCGACGGCTGGGCGGTCGCCTTCAAGGTCGAGTCCCACAACCACCCGAGCGCGGTCGAGCCCTTCCAGGGCGCGGCCACCGGCGTCGGCGGGATCCTGCGCGACGTGTTCGCGCTCGGCGCCCGCCCGATCGCGGTGCTCGACTCCCTGCGCTTCGGGGAGCTCGACTCGGAACGCTCGCGCTACCTCTTCGACCACGTGGTGGCCGGAATCGGCCATTACGGGAACTCGATCGGGGTGCCGACGGTCGGCGGTGAGGTCGCCTTCGAGGCGCCCTACGAGCACAACTGCCTCGTCAACGCGATGTGCGTCGGCCTCGCCCGCGCCGACGACATGGTGCGCGCGGCCGCGGCGGGCATCGGCAACAAGGTCGTCCTCATGGGCGCCTCGACGGGGCGCGACGGGATCGGTGGCGCTTCCGTGCTCGCCTCGGCGGAGCTCGAGGGCGGCGACGACTCGAAGCGCCCCACCGTGCAGATCGGCGATCCGTTCGAGGAGGCCAAGGTGCTCGAGTGCTGCCTCGAGCTGCTGCGCGAGGGCCTGCTGGTCTCGCTGCAGGACCTCGGCGCGGCGGGCCTCACCTCGTCGGCCGGCGAGATGGCCTCCAGCGGCGGCGTCGGGATCGACATCGACGTCGCCCGGGTACCGCTGCGGGAGGCTGACATGGAGCCGTTCGAGATCATGGTCTCGGAGTCGCAGGAGCGGATGCTCGCCGTGGTCGAGCCCGAGAAGGTCGACGCGGTGCTCGCGCTGTGCGAACGCTGGGAGACTGGCGCGGCCGTGGTCGGCGAGGTCACGGACAGCGGCGACTTCCGTGTGCTTCGCGACGGCGAGGCGGTCGGCGAGATGCCGGTGGCGGCGCTGGTCGACGAGTGCCCGCTGTATGACCTGACACCCATAGAGCCAGCGAGCTGGCCCTATCGGACCAACGTTGCGGCCGGGTCAGCTGAGGGACCGCCCGGCGACATCCTGTTGGCCTTGCTGTCCTCGCCCACGGTTGCCAGCAAGCGCTGGGCGTTCGAGCAGTACGACTCGATCGTGCTCTCGCACACGGTCCGGCGCCCCGAGACGGCTGACGCCGCGGTGCTCGATCTCCCCGAGGCCGGCGTGACGATCGCGGTCGCGATCGACGGCAACGGGCGGCGCGTGGCCTGCGACCCCTACGCGGGCACGGTCGAGGCCGTGCTGGAGTGCGCGCAGAATCTCGCCTGCTCGGGCGCCGAGCCGCTCGGGCTCACCAACTGCCTCAACTTCGGCAACCCCGAGAAGCCGACGGTCGCCTGGCAGCTCGACCGCTCGACGGCCGGCCTCGCCGACGCCTGCCGAGCGCTCGGGGTGCCCGTGGTCGGCGGGAACGTCTCCCTGTACAACGAGACCGAGGAGGGGCCGATCTACCCGACCCCTGTGGTCGGCATGGTCGGCGAGCTGCCCGACGCCGCGCGCCCCGGGCGCATGGCGCTCGCCGATGGCGACGCGATCGCGATCTGCGGACCGTTCTCGCCCGCGCTCGCCGGCTCGGAGCTGGCGAAGCTGCGCGGCGACCTCGGCCCCGGCCTGCCCTCGTTGCCGATCGACGCGGTGCGGGCGGCGATCGAGCTCGTCCGCGATGCCGTGCGCGACGGGCACGGTGCGCGCCGCCCACGACGTCAGCGACGGCGGGCTCGCGTGCGCGCTCGCCGAGATGGCCATCGCGGGCGGGGTCGGGCTCGAGGTCGACCTCGACCCGCTGGTCGAGGCGCGCGGCTGCGCGGGCGAGACGGCGCTGTTCGGCGAGGGGCCGGGAGGCTTCGTCCTCGCCGGCGACCGGGGCGAGCTCGAGCGCCTCGCGGCCGGCGCGGTCGACGTGTTCGTCGTCGGCGTCGCGGGCGGCGACCGCATCTCCATCGACGCCGCCGAGGCTCAGGTCGACGTGCCGCTCGCCGATGCGGCACGGGCGTGGCACTCGCTGGCGGAGCAGCTGGAGGCGCCGGCGGCCCCGCCGCCGGTCTAGGTCGTCAGCCCCCGCCCAGCCCGAGTCCGCCCAGCGCAGCCGGGAGGCCGACCCGCTCGACGCTGCGCCCGCTGTGCCCGGGGAAGCCGCCGGGCTTCTCCTCGGAGACATCGATGTAGCGGTAGCCGGACGTCGACTCGGGGAGGGTGAAGCGGACCGTGCCGCCGGCGTGCGGGAGCTTCGCCAGCGAGCGGGCGTCGATCACGCTGTTATAGAGCCAGGCTTCATAGGCGCCGGAGTGATCAGCCGCCGGGCGCACCGTGAGCGCGAGCTGCGGCGGTGGCCCGGGGCGGGCGACGCGGATCGAGGCCCGCGCGGTGTCGGTGCCGGTGACGTGGTCGAGCCTCACTGGGGCAGCTCCCGAGCCGACGTGGACGGCTACCGCGGGGTCGATGCCGTCGTCGCCGCCGGCGGTGAGCACCAGGATCAGAGCGACCGTTGCGGCGGCCGCCGCGGCGGCGGCCATGAGCCACATTCCGGGCCGCCGGGGTCGGGCATCCGCGACGGGTGAGGGCGCGCCCGCGGGAGGCTGCTGGGCGGACGCTGGACCCCGATCCACCTCGGCACCGGTGTGGCCGAGCCAGACGTCGTGCGGGACCTCCCCCAACGCCCGCTGCAGCCGCGCGCGGTCCGTCTCAGCGTCGAGCCCGACGTCTCGAGCCAGCGTCGCCAAGGTCTCCTCGCGGCGGCGGACGACCTCCTCGCGGTCGAGGTAGAGCATTGCGGCGAGCCGCTCGTCGGAGAACCCGTAACGGATCCCGAGGTCCACGATCGCGCGATCGTCGGAGCTGAGCGCGGCGACCGAGGCAGTCAGCGACCGGGTTTTAGCCTCATATCCGTTGGTTACTGTTCTGCGCTCGATGGAGTTCCCGCTCCGCTTCTGGACGTTCCCTACTTGGGTCGCCGCCGCCCTGTGGATGCTAGCCCTGCCGGCCGTCGCCGCCGGCAGTACGCAGGTCGAGTTTCTGCACGCGGTCCCGGGCGTCGGCAAGGCCACCCTCTCGGCCGACGGCCGGGCGGTCGGCAGCGCCGCATTCGGACACGCCTCGTCGCCCGTGACGGTTCCGTCGGGATCGACAAGGCTCGTGCTGAAGGCGCCGGGCGGGGTGACGCTGGAGGAGACCGCACGGCTCGCGAACGGCGCCAGCTACACGATCGTCGGCCTCGCAACGGGGAAGGCCGCTGCGCTCCAGCTCTATCGCGACGGCGGCGCGGAGCCCGGCAAGGCCCGGCTGCGGATGGTCCACGCGGCCCCTGAGCTCGGCGACGCCGATCTGGCCCTCGGCGGCAAGGTGGTCGCCGGCGACGTGGCCTACCGAGCCGCCACGCGGTACTGGACCCTACCCCCCGGTGATGAGGAGCTCACTGTGCAGGGCCCGGGATCGAACGTAGTTGCGCTCGGCAAGGCCTCGCTCCCCCTCAGCGCCGGGACGGCGAACACCGCGTACGTGGTCGGCAGCAAGGGCGAGCGGGTTCGCGTGGTGCTGGTCGACGACGCGACGACGGCGCCGTCCGCCGCGCCTCAGACCGGGCTGGGCGGCCTAGTTGAGGACGACAGCCAGTTCCGGAATTGGGGCGGGGCAATCGCCGCCGCCCTCGCGACCGCGCTCGTGGCCATCGTCGTCCGGCGTCGAGCCACCCGGTAGCGCGATGGCTAAGCCGGGGCCTGGCGGGATCGGGCGAGCGATCGGCTGGCTCACGGTGGTCGGATTGCCGGCGCTCGCGGCCGCGGCGGCCGTGATGCTGCTCTCCGCGCCGGAGGGCGTGCCCTCGGGGACGATGCGCCCGGTCGTGGTCAACCTTCCCGCCCCCGCGCCGCGACTCGCCCGCGCCCCAGCGCGCCACGGGCGTCAGCCGCCGCCGAGCCTCGTCCGGGTCCGCTCCCGGTCCATCGACGTCCCGGTCGTCCCGGTCGACGCCGAGCACGGCCACCTGGTGGTTCCTCCGGTCGACCGGGTGGGGTGGGTTCGCGGCGGCCCGCGCCCAGGCGAGCCCGGGCGCACCGTGTTGATCGGCCATCGTGACTCGACGACCGGAGCGGCGCCATTCGCGGCCCTAGCGTCGCTGCGCCCGGGTGCCCGGGTGGTCACCGTGGGGGGCGGATCGCGCCATCGCTACCGCGTGACCGCGATCCAGCAGACCGCGAAGTCGAAGTTCCCGGCGGCGCGCGTGTACTCGTCCACGCGGGGGTCGACGCTCGCGCTCATCACCTGCGACGGGGTCTTCGACGAACGCACCGACAGCTACGTCGACAACCTGATCGTCTACGCCCGCGAGGTCGCGAGGGCGCCTCGGGCACGGGCGCGCCGCGCGTGATGGATTGGTCGCACGGGGGTCAGCAGCAGCTGCCCACCCTCCGCGAGCGCAGCCGCTCCAACTCGGTCAGCGCGAGGCAGAGTGAGATGCGCTCGCC
Organism: uncultured Solirubrobacterales bacterium; assembly: GCA_963742205.1. Taxonomy (GTDB): domain Bacteria; phylum Actinomycetota; class Thermoleophilia; order Solirubrobacterales; family 70-9; genus WHSW01. The sequence goes on from CAVUKZ010000003.1 coordinate 109,616, forward strand.
CTCCTCGAGCCGGTCGGCGCTGACGAGATCCCAGAGCTGGTCGAGCCCGCCCTGGGTGACGCGATAACCGGGCTCCCCATCAGCCCAGCGAGTGACGACCTGCTCCACGGCAAGCCTCCTGACGCTTCGTCGTTCGAAACGAGTGCTGATTCGTTTCCTGACGCCCCGGCACCCCTAACCCAGACGCACCCGAGCAGGGCGCAAAGTATCCGTTCGAGACTGGGCTCTGCGCCGGTTAACCGTCGGCTGCCGGCTCCGCGTCCGCGGCGGGGGTGCCGTCGACGACCACGTAGCTGCCGTCGCGCTTCGCGATCGCGCCGCTGTCGGTCAGGCGGCGGGCGATCGCGTACAGCTGCTGAGGCTGAACGCCCATCTCCCGCGCGAGCTCGGAGATCGAGGCTCCCGGCTTCGAGCCCAGTAGCTCCAGAAACTCCGCCTGGCGTTGGCCGCGGCCGGCGCGCTTGGTGCTCGAGCGCCGCGCGGGACGTCGGGCCGGCGCCGTGCCCAGGTGGGCGAGCGCCTCGCGCAGCCGGGCGCGCTCCCGCTCGAGTTCTGAGAGGCGCGCCTCGATCAGCGCGCGCGCGTTTGCCAGCGTTGAATCTGCCAAGTCTGACCCTGCCTCTGCTGCCGAATTTGCCTTGCCCGCCCGCGTCCCGCCATCAAACTCGGCCACGGGGCGCGCGACACTACCATGAGACCGGTCGGTCTCGTCGGCTGACGGCAGGCCGGAAGCGGGATTGCGACCCGCGGCGTTGCTAGCCTTGCAGGGCAAGAATCCGCTTGCACCGCCCGACGACTTCTCGCTCAGAGAAGCCCCATTTATGACCTCACGCGAGCGGCCCCCGGGCCGTGACAACGATGACGTTGCCGATCGCGACGGTCCGCGCGACGAGTGCGGGGTGTTCGGGATCTACGCCCCCGGCCACGACGTGGCCCGGCTCGCCTACTTCGCGCTCTACGCCCTCCAGCACCGCGGCCAGGAGTCGGCCGGCATCGCCAGCTGCGAGGGCGGCCACATCACGACCCTGCGCGACACGGGGCTCGTCTCACAGGTCTTCGACGAGGAGAAGCTGCGCGCCCTCGATGGCGACATGGCGATCGGCCACGTCCGCTACTCGACCACCGGCGGCGGCTCGTGGGAGAACTCGCAGCCGGTGTGGCGCGACGACGGGCGCGAGGTGGCGCTCGCCCACAACGGCAACCTGACCAACGCCGTCGAGCTCTACAACGAGCTTCGCGATCGCGGGATCTCGTTCCGCGGCACCTCCGACTCGGAGATCATCGCCGCGCTGCTCTCCGTCGAGGAGGCCCGGCCGATTGAGAACGCCGTGGCCGCGGTCATGCCCCGCCTCGAGGGCGCCTATTCGACCGTGGTGATGACCAAGCGCGCCGTGGTCGCGTTCCGCGACCCGCACGGGGTACGCCCGCTGTCGCTCGGCAAGCTCGGCAACCGCTTCTGCGTCGCCTCGGAGAGCTCCGCGTTCGACATCATCGGGGCCGAGCTGATGCGGGAGGTGCAGCCGGGGGAGCTCGTCGCGCTCACCGAGGAGGGCCTGGACACGCGGCAGATCATGCCGGCGGACCGCCCCGCCCACTGCGTGTTCGAGCACATCTACTTCTCCCGCCCGGACTCGCGCCTCGAGGGCCGGGTGCTGCAGGAGGTGCGGGGCCGGATGGGCGAGATCCTCGCCGCCGAGGCGCCGGCGGACGCGGACCTGGTGATCTCGGTGCCCGACTCCGGCAACGCGGCCGCGAACGGCTACGCCCGCGCCTCCGGGCTGCCGAAGGACGACGGCCTGATCAAGAACCGCTACGTCGCCAGGACGTTCATCCAGCCGGGGCAGGAGCTGCGCAAGCACGGCCTGCGGCTGAAGTTCAACCCGCTGCCCGAGATCGTCTCCGGCAAGCGCGTGGTGGTCGTCGACGACTCGATCGTCCGCGGCAACACGACCAGGCAGATCATCGGGATGCTCCGCGACGCCGGTGCCGACGAGGTCCACCTCCGGATCTCGGCGCCGCCGATCCGCCACCCCTGCCACTACGGCGTCGACATGTCGACCCGCGAGGAGATGATCGCTCACGACCGCTCGGTCGAGGAGATCGCGGCCGAGCTCGGCGCCGACTCACTCGCCTACCTGTCACTCGACGGCGTCTACGAGGCGGTGGGCACGCCGCGCGAGGTCCACTGCGACGCGTGCTTCACCGGCGACTACCCGCTCGCCGACCACGGTGAGTCCAACGGGAAGTTCGCGCTCGAGGGCTTGCCCGTGGTCCAGGGCGCCGGCTGAGGGGCGAACTCTCCGCCGGGCGGACATCGATCATCGAAGGGTGAACGAGGCGGAGCTCACCGAGGTCCTCCGGGGCCACTTCGGTCACCCGGCCTTCAGGCCGGGGCAGCTGGAGGCGGTCGAGGCGGCGGTCGCGGGCCGCGACGTGCTCCTGGTGATGCCGACCGGCGCCGGCAAGTCGCTCTGCTATCAGCTGCCCGCGATCTGCGATCGGCGCCTCGCGGTGGTCGTCTCCCCGCTCGTCTCCCTGATGACCGACCAGGTCGAGAGCCTGGGCGGTCGCGCCGAGCTGATCAACGCCCAGCGCGACGCGGCCGACAACCGCCGGGCGCTCGCGCGCGCGGTCTCCGGCGACGCGAGCCTGCTGTACGTCGCGCCAGAGCGCTTCGCGACGCCCGGGTTCGTCGACCGCCTCGGCGAGGCTCAGATCGGGCTCTTCGTGGTCGACGAGGCGCACTGCGTGAGCCAGTGGGGACACGACTTCCGCCCCGACTACTTCCGCCTCGGCGACGTCGCGCGCGCGCTCGGCGCCCGCTCGATCTTCGCCGCGACCGCGACCGCGACCCCGCGGGTCGCGGTGGACGTCGCCCGGCGGCTCGGGCTCCGCGACCCGCTGCGGATCACGACCGGCTTCGACCGGCCCAACCTCTCCTACGACGTGGTCCCGGTGGGATCCGCGCGGGCGAAGCGCGACGCGACCCTGGCCCTGCTCTCCGAGCCCGACGCGCTGCCGGCGATCGTCTACGCCGGCACGCGCAAGAAGACCGAGGAGACGGCGGCCGTGGCTCGCGCAGGAGCTCGGGCATCCGGTGCCCGCCTACCACGCGGGGATGGAGCGCGAGCCGCGCGCGGAGTCCCAGCGGGCGTTCATGTCCGGCGACGCGCCGGTCGTCGTGGCGACGAACGCGTTCGGGATGGGCGTCGACAAGGCGGACGTGCGGACGGTCGTGCACGAGGTGGTGCCCTCCTCGCTCGAGGCCTACTACCAGGAGGCCGGCCGCGCGGGGCGCGACGGGCTCGAGTCGCGCTGCGTGCTGCTCGCCGAGAACCGCGACAAGGGCCTGCACGTGTTCTTCATCAACCAGATCGACCAGCCGGAGGCCAAGAACCACCGCTGGCGCCAGTACCGGGAGGTCTGGGGGTTCGTCGAGGGCGAGACGTGCAGGCGGCGGGCGATCCTGCAGCATTTCGGTGATCGGGTAGAGCCCGAGGCGGTCGGGAGGTGCTGTGACGTGTGTGATGGGCCGCTCGCCGTTGGCCGCTCGCCGACTCGGGCAAACGGACGAGCGGCGAGAGCCGAGTGGCCGAGTGGCGAACGCCAGTCCATCGAACAAGCCATCCTCGCGCGTCGTGCGTGAGGCGGAGCCGAGCGTCGGCCGGACCCGCGCCGTCGAGATCCTGCGCGGCGGGCGCAGCAAGGTCGTGCGCAAGTACGACTACGACGAGCTGCCCGGGTACGGCGAGTTCGACGACTGGCGCGCCGACGACCTGCTGCGCGAGGTCGACGCGCTGATCGACGGCGGCATGCTGCGGTCCACCGGGGGGCGGTTCCCGAAGCTCGCGCTCACATCCCGAGCGGCGTAGTGGCCCGGTTTGACGACTACGACTCGCGCGGCTACGCGACCCTCGAACCACGCGCCGGCTACGCCGCGTGGGCCGGGGCGTACGAGGACGACGTCGTGGACGAGATGGACATCGCGTTGCTGGAGCGGCTCGCGCGGCCCGACTGGCCGGCGGTCGGGCGCGGTAGCCGACCTGGGCTGCGGGACGGGGCGAACCGCGGCGTGGCTTCGCGCCGCGGGGGTCAGGGGGCCCATCGACGGGGTCGACCTCACGCCGGAGATGCTCAGCCGCGCGCGCGAGCGGGGCGCCCACGACTCGCTGCGCGAGGGCGACCTGCGCGACAGCGGGCTCGCGGGGGGCGCTTACGACCTGGTGATCAGCGCGCTCGTCGACGAGCACCTGCCGGATCCCGCACCCCTCCATGCCGAGGCGATGCGCCTCGCGCGCCCCGGGGCGCTCTGGGTCCAGGTGAGCTTTCACCCGCAGTGGATCATCGCCACGGGTATGCCGACGCACTTCGACGGCCCGGACGGCGAGCCGGTAGCGATCGCGACCCACGTGCACCTCGTCAGCGAGCAGGCAGAGGCGGCCCTCGCGGCCGGCTTCTCGCTGCTCGAGATGCGCGAGCGGCTGGTCGACGACGCCTGGGTCGCGCTCAAGCCCAAGTGGGAGCGGTACCGAGGGCTCCCGGTCTCGATCGCGTACGCGTGGCGGCGGCCACGATGAGGGTCGGGGTGCTCGCCTCGGGCGCGGGCACCAATCTGCAGGCGATCCTCGACCGGGTCCACGGCCGCGACGATGTCGAGGTGGTCGCGGTCGGCTCCGACAAGCCGGAGGCCGGGGCGCTCGAGCGGGCCGCGGCGGCGGGGGTCGAGACCGCGGTGTTCCCGCGCGGCGAGCATCGCGACCGCGCGTCGCGCGACCTGGCGATCGCCGACTGGCTCGACGGGCGCGAGGTCGAGCTCGTCGTGCTCGCCGGCTACATGCAGCTGCTCTCGCCCGACTTCGTGCGCCGGTTCGCCGGGAGGGTGATCAACGTCCACCCGGCCCTGCTGCCGTCGTTCCCCGGCCTGGACGCGATCGGCCAGGCGCTCGACCACGGGGTCCAGGTGACCGGGGTGACCGTGCACTTCGTCGACGAGGGGGTCGACTCGGGACCGATCATCGTCCAGCGCCCGGTGGAGGTGCCGCCGGATCGCGACCGCGACGCGCTGGAGGCCGCGATCCACGCGACCGAGCACGAGCTGCTCCCCGAGACGATCCGGATGATCGCCGCGGGCCGGGTGCGAATCGACCCGGGAAGTCGCGTGGTGAGGATCGTGGCGGATTAGACTCGGACCGTGAGCCTCGAAGCGGCGATCGCGCACGAGGGCGGCTCCCCACCGGGTGGCATCCCGATTCGCGTGCGCTGCGCCCTGATCTCGGTCTCCGACAAGACCGGGATCGTCGACTTCGCGCGCGGGCTGCGCGAGCTGGGCATTCGGATCCTCTCGACCGGAGGCACGGCGGCGGCGATTCGCGACGCGGGCCTCGACGTCACCGACGTCGCGGACTTCACCGGCTCGCCGGAGATCCTCGACGGGCGGGTGAAGACACTGCACCCGCGGCTCCACGCGGCGCTGCTGGCCCGCCGCGACGACACCGATCACATGGCGACCCTGGAGGCGGAGGGAATCGAGCCGATCGACCTGGTCTGCGTGAACCTCTATCCGTTCCAGCGCACGATCGAGAAGCCGGGCGTGACGGAGCGCGAGGCGGTCGAGAACATCGACATCGGCGGCCCGACGATGATCCGCGCCGCGGCCAAGAACCACGCCGGCGTGGCCGTGGTCGTCAAGCCCGAGGCGTACGACGCCGTGCTCGAGGAGCTGCGCGAGTTCGGCGGGGAGATCTCGACCGAGACCCGCCAGTGGCTGGCGAACGAGGCGTTCGCGCACACCGCCTCCTACGACGCCGCGATCTCGCGCTGGTTCGGCTCCCGCTACGAGAACTTCCCCGACCACTTCGTGATGCCCCACGAGAAGTTCATGGAGCTTCCCTACGGGGAGAACCCGCACCAGAGGGCGGCCTTCTACATCGAGAGCGGCGCCGGCAACCACCACGTGCTGGCTCGAGTGTCCAAGCATCACGGCAAGCCGTTGTCCTTCAACAACATCCTCGACCTCGACGCCGCCTGGCGGCTGCTCGACGAGTTCTCCGAGCCCGCCTGCGTGATCGTCAAGCACAACAACCCGTGCGGGACGGCGATCGCCGAGACGGTCAACGACGCGTACGAGCGCGCCTTCGCGTGCGACCCGCTCTCGGCGTTCGGCGGCGTGCTCGTCTTCAACCGGCCGATCGACGAGGCGCTGGCCGAGCGCCTCAATCAGCAGTTCATCGAGGTGCTCCTCGCGCCGGGCTTCGACGGCAGCGCGATGGAGACGCTCACGCAAAAGGAGTCGATCCGGATCCTCGAGGCGGACGACATGGACTACACGCCGCGCGAGCGCGACGTCAAACGGGTGCGCGGCGGGCTGCTGGTGCAGGAACCCGACCGGATCGAGGAGACGCGCGAGACGATGACCGTCCCCACGGCGGCCAAGCCGACCGAGGAGCAGTGGGCCGACCTGCTGTTCGCGTGGAAGGTGTGCCGCCACGTGCGCTCCAACGCGATCGTCTTCGCGAAGGACGGGGCGACGATCGGGATCGGCGCAGGACAGATGAGCCGGGTCGACTCGGTGCGGATCGCGATCGACAAGGCGCGCGAGGCGCTCGCCGACAAGGCGCAGGGGCTCCTCGACGGCTCGGTGGTCGCCTCCGACGCGTTCTTTCCCTTCCCGGACGGCCCCGAGACGGCGATGCGAGCCGGCGCCGCGGCGCTGATCCAGCCCGGCGGGTCGAAGCGCGACGACGAGGTGGTCGCGGCCTGCGACGCCGCCGGCGCGGCGATGGTGTTCACCGGCCGGCGCCACTTCCGCCATTGACCGCCGCCGGGCTCGCTCCCGGCGGCGCGACCCTGCACGTGGTGCGGGTCTTCTGCGCCGCCGACGGCTCGGGCGGCAATCCGCTCGGCGTCTTCCTCGACGGCGCCGAGGTTCCCGAGGCCGAGCGGCAGGACGTCGCGCGCGACCTCGGCTTCGCGGAGACCGTGTTCGTCGACGAGCCGGCGCGCGGCGTGCTGCGGATCTACACGCCGGAGACCGAGCTGCCGCTCGCCGGCCATCCGCTCGTGGGGTCCGCGTGGCTCCTGCTCGAGCAGGGATTCGACGTGCCGGAGCTCCGGCCGCCCGCAGGGGAGATCCCGGTTGAGTTCGAGGGCGAGCTGACGCGGATCGCCGCCAACCCCGAATGGGGCCCGCCGCTTCGAGCTGGTCGAGCTCGAGCTCGCCGGCCGAGGTCGATGCGCTCACCGGCGCGCCGGACGGCCGCGGCCTGGCGGCGGTCTGGGCCTGGATCGACGAGGACGCGGCCCTGATCCGGATGCGCGTCTTCGTGCCCGAGGCCGGGATCGACGAGGACGAGGCGACGGGCTCGGCGGCGCTGCGCCTCTGCGCGGCCGTTGGGCGTGAGATCGAGATCCGCCAGGGACGCGGCTCGGTGTTGTTCGCGCGCCCCGTGCGCCAGGGCTGGGCCGAGGTGGCGGGCCGGGTGGTGCTCGAGGAGGTCAGGCCCTATCCGGCGGCGGTGGGTGACGCGTAACCGCCGGCGTGCGCCCGGTGTTGGCGAGGATCCAGCGCGAGCGACGGCCGAAGATCGGCCCCTGGGCAACCCGGGTGCTCTTGCGGACCAGGACGAAGCATGAGATCGCCCCGAGGAGCGCGATCCCGGCGCTGGCGACGAACATGACCTGGAAGGCGTCGATGTGCACCGAGATGATGTAGTCGTGCGCTAGGCGGACGACCTTGGAGTCGAGCGGCACGTGGCTGAGGCCGCGCTGCTCGGCCTCGACCACGTAGTTCATGAGCTTGTCGTACTGCTTGTCGGTGGGGTGAAACCCCGTCTGCTGGTAGACGTCGTTGAGCTTGTTGAAGTAGACGCCCAGCTCGAGCGCGGACAGGATCGCGATGCCCAGCGCGCCGCCCATCTGCTCGGCGGTGTTGATCATCCCGGCGGCCTCGCCCGCGTCCTCGTCCGGGACGGCCGTGAGGCCCGTCGGGTCGTTGACCGTGAGCACGATCCCGAGCCCGAGGCCCTGGAGCACGAGCCCGGGGATCAGGGCGACGGCGCTCGCGTCCCCGGCGCCGATGGCGAGCGCGGCGCCGGACGCGGCGAGGATCAGGAAGCCGGCGACGAGCGGGATCCGGCCGCCGACCTTGTCGAAGAGCCGGCCGGCGAGCGGGCCCGCGAGGATGATCGGCAGGGTGCCCGGGATCAGCGCGATCCCGGCGACCGCGGGCGACACGCCGACGACGAGCAGGAGGAAGAACGGGAGGAGGAAGCCGAGACCGAGCTCGACCATCCCGGCGAGGACCTGGCTGATGATCGACGCGAGGAAGTTGAGGTGGCGCAGCAGGCTGAACTTGATCAGCGGCTCCTTCGCGCGGCGCTCGACCATGACGAAGATGCCGAGCAGCACGACGGCGGCGGCCAGCGGGACCAGCGTGTCGGCGCTCAGCCACCCCTGCGGCTGGCCCTGGCTGAAGCCGAAGACGAGCGCCGCGATCCCGAGCGCGAACGTGACCACGCCCGGATAGTCGATCGCGGGTCGATCGCCCGACGGCTTGAGGTCGGGCGTGTTGCGCAGGGTGATCAGGATCGTCAGCGCCGCGAGCGGGACGTTGATCCAGAACACGAGGCGCCAGTCGATCGAGGTCAGCAGGCCGCCGAGAACGGGGCCGAGGGCGGCGAAGAAGGCCGAGGCGCCGGCGAGGATGCCAAGGGCGCTGCCACGGCGGTCGTCCGGGAACACGGCGCTCACCAGCGCCATGGCCGTCGGCATCATCAGCGCCGCGCCGATGCCCTGGGTCGCCCGCACGGTGATCATCCAGACGATGTCCTGGGCGCCACCGGCGAGCGCGGTGGAGATCAGGAAGATCACCGCGCCGACGAGGAACACGCGCCGCATGCCGAGCAGGTCGCCGAGGCGCCCGCCGAGGACCATGAACGCGGCGAGGGGCAGGATGTTGGCGGTCAACAGCCACTGGCCGAGGTCGAGGTCGGCGTTCAGGCCCTGGACCACGTCCGGGGTGGCGAGCGGGACCGCGGTCTGGTCGACCAGGATCATGCTGTTGGCGAGCGTCATCCCCACCAGCGTCAGCCACATCGATCGCTTGCTGATCTGCATCGCCTGAACCGCGCCTTGCAAGGTCGCGAGCCTATTTAGCTTCCGACTGGGCCGCGTAATACGTTGTGTGGCGATGGAGGCCACCGCAGCCCCGACTCCGCCGGAGCGCCGCCTGACGGTCGGCGGCGTCATCGATGAGGCGTTCAACCTCTACGGCAAGCACTTCTGGGTGCTGCTCGGGACCGCAGCCGCGGTCTTCGTGGTCGCCGGGATCGTCCAGGGGATCCTCAACGACGACCACGGGTTCATCCTGCGCCTCGTCGCCTCGATCATCGGCCTCGTCGCTTCGGTCCTGTTCACGGGGTTCGTCGTCACCCTGGTCGCCGACGTGCGCGACGGCCGGCGCGACTTCACCGTCGGCGAGCTGATCAGCGCCGCCTCGCACGCCATCGTGCCCCTGATCCTCAACGGGATCATGTACGGGATCGCGGTCGGGATCGGGTTCCTGCTGCTGATCATCCCCGGGCTCTTCCTGCTCACCATCTGGGCCGTGGTCGCGCCGGCGATCGTCGCCGAGCGCCGGGGTCCGGTGGAGGCTTTCGGGCGCAGCCACGAGCTCGTGCGCGGCCACGGCTGGACCGTGTTCGGGGCGATCGTGGTGGCCTTCCTGATCCTGATCCTGGCCGCCTTCTTCGCCGCGCTGATCGGCGCCGCGATCGGGGACCTGGCCGGGACGATCATCTTCGCCGTCCTCGCCAACATCCTCGTCGCCCCGTTCCCGGCGCTGGTCTCCAGCGTCCTCTTCTTCGAGCTCGGCGGCACGCACCAGCCGCGCGAGGGCGGGACCGTAACCCCGCCCCCCGCCGCACCCGCGGTCTAGAGCCGCCGCGAGCGCAAAATGGGCCCCCTGGGACTTGAACCCAGATCTGTCACCTTAAAAGGGTGCCGCTCGATCCAATTGAGCTAGAGGCCCCGCGGCATTCTGGCAGTCGCCGTCCGAGCGGTATGCGAACATGTGTTCGTGCCCGAGTTCCCGCCCGACTCCAGTTCCCCTCGTGCGCCGGGCCGGTCGGCCGCCATCTCCCGAGACGCGCCGCTGCGCGGTCGAGGTCCGAGAGTGCAACAAGCACGGGCTGACTGAGTTCGCGTACTACTCCACCGGTTCCGGGCGGCGCCGCTGGCGATGCAAGCGCTGCGCCGGCGAAGCCGTCACGCGACGAAAGCATGCGATCCGGCGCCTGCTTGGTCGCGGAGGCCGGGGGCTGCTGCGCGGTGTGCGGATATGACCGCGAGATCATCAACCTGGTCTTCCACCACGTCGACGCCGCCCAGAAGTCCTTCGCCCTCTCGATGGCGACCACGAAATCGCTCGCCGCGTATCGCGCGAGGCGAGCCGAAAAGTGCGTGCTCGTCTGCGCGAACTGCCATGGCGAGATCGAGACGGGGCGCTTGGTCGGTCCACCCGCAGGCGCCACGTATGAGGACGTCCTGCACGTCTACGGCGGGATCGAGGACGACTGACGGCGCTGCGCCGGCTCAGGCGCACGAGTCCAGCGTCGTGGTGTTGAATCCTCCCCGATGCGTGTCTCAGCCAAGGCCGACTACGCGGTGCGGGCGATGGTGGAGCTCGCCGCGAGTGGCGGCTCCGAGGAGCAGCCCGCGAAGGGCGAGGTGCTCTCCGCCGCGCAGGCGATCCCGCCGCGCTTCCTCGAGAACATCCTCGGCGAGCTGCGCGTCCACGGGCTCGTCCACAGCCGCCGCGGCAGCGACGGCGGCTACTGGCTGGCCCGCGACGCCGACGAGATCACGCTGGCGGAGATCATCCGCGCGGTCGAGGGGCCGCTGGCCACCGTCCGGGGCGAGGGGGCGGAGGACATCGAGTACCGCGGCGCCTCGCAGCCGCTCGAGCGCGTCTGGATCGCGCTGCGGGCCAACATCCGCCAGGTCCTCGAGACCGTGACCCTGGCCTCCGTCGTGTCCGACGAGCTTCCGGAACCGGTCCTCGGGCTCGCGGAGCACCCCGAGGCCGCGCAGGGCCGCGAGCCTCGCTTCGTCACGCCTCCCGAGCGCCCGTAGGCGCAGCCGGCCTCAGAGCTCGCCCTGCTCCGAGGCCCGGCGCACCTCGCCGCGCAGCTGGCGCAGGGTTGCGCCGAGAATCAGCGCCAAGAAGCCGACCACGAGGGCCAACATCACGCAGGCGACGACCCCCGCGAGGCTCACGCGGGGACGAGCTCCTCGGTGCGCGGTGGCCCGCCGTTCGAGAAGACCTTGGCCCGGCTCGGGGTGACGTACACGATCTGACCGTCGGCGAGCTCGAGCTCCTCGACCTGCGCCCTGGTCAGCTGCGCGATCAGCGGGCTGTCGTTGGCCAGCGTCATCTCGACCCGGACCTCGAACCCGAGGTAGACGATCCGGTCGATCATCGCCTCCTCGGCGCCGGGGCCGGGGACGTGGGCGAGCTGGACGTCGTGCGGGCGCACGAGCCGCTCGCCGATCCGGTTCGCGGTGCCGACGAAGCTCATCACGAACTCGGTCTCGGGATGGTCGTAGAGGTCGGTCGGCTTGCCGGCCTGCTCGACGGCGCCGTCGTTCATGACCACGATCTGCTCGGCGACGTCCATCGCCTCCTCCTGATCGTGGGTGACGAAGATCGTCGTCACGTGCACCTCGTCGTGAAGGCGGCGCAGCCACTGGCGCAGCTCGGTGCGCACCCGCGCGTCGAGCGCCCCGAACGGCTCGTCGAGCAGCAGCACCTTCGGCTCCACCGCGAGCGCCCGGGCGAGCGCCATGCGCTGGCGCTGGCCACCGGAGAGCTGCGACGGATACCGATCGGCGAAGCCCTCCAGCTGGACCAGGGAGAGCAGCTCGTGAACCCGTTGCTCGATCTCCTTCTTCGGCCGCTTGCGGATCGAGAGCCCGAAGGCGACGTTGTTGCGCACCGTCATGTGCTTGAAGGCCGCGTAGTGCTGGAAGCAGAAGCCGACGCCGCGGTCCTGGACCGCGGTCTTGGTCATGTCCTGGTCGGAGATCAGGATCCGGCCGGAGTCCGGGCGCTCGAGCCCGGCGATCACCCGCAGCAGGGTCGACTTACCGCTGCCCGACGGGCCCAGGAGCGCGGTCAGCGAACCATCGCGGACCTCGATCGAGACGTCGTCGAGGGCGACGAAGTCGCCGAACTGCTTGCGGGCGTTCTCAACCTTGATACCCATCAGCGGGCCTCCTTGGGGTCGTCGGAAACGTCTATATGAGGGGTCAAGCCACCGGTGCCGGCCTCCGAGATCACGCTCGGAGCGACCGAGACGCTTGTCGCGGCGCTGGATCAGGGTCATCCCGACCAGGACCACGATCGCGATCAGCGCTAGCACCACGGCTGCCGCGTACGCACCGGATTCGTTGAAGTGGTCATAGAGGTTGCGGACATGGAGGGGCAGGGTCTCGGTGGTGCCCGAGATCCGCCCGGAAACGACGGCGACCGCGCCGAACTCGCCGAGCGCGCGCGCCGTCGCGAGGATCACGCCGTAGGTCACGCCCCAGCGGATCGACGGCAGCGTGATCCGCCAAAACGTCTGCCAGCCCCTCGCCCCGAGGGTCGAGGCGGCCTGTTCCTGGTCGTCGCCGATCTCCTCCAACACCGGGATCACCTCCCGGACGACGAAGGGCAGCGAGACGAACATCGTTGCGATCGCCATCCCGACCGGGTTGAAGATCACCTGGATGCCCTGCTCGGCGAGCCAGGGGCCGAACCACCCGTCGACGCTGCCGTAGACGAAGATCAGCGAAAGGCCGATGACGACCGGGGAGATCGCGAACGGCATGTCGATGATCGTGTTCAGGATCCCCTTGCCGCGGAAGTTCTGGCGCACGATCACGAGGGCGGCGGCAATCCCGAACACCGTGTTGATCGGGACCGCGACCAGGACCATGATCACCGTCAGATAGAAGGCGTGCTGGGCCTCCGGCGTGGTCACCGACTCCCAGGCGTGCGCGATCCCGTCGCCGAACGCCTTGTAGAAGATCATGATCACCGGGACCATCAGCAACGCCCCGAGGTAGAAGAGCGCGAACCCGCGCAGCCCCCAGCGCGAGGCGCGCCCGCCCTGGACGATGTTCGGCCGGTTGGAGTAGACGTCAGCGCTCATGGCGAGTGCTCCAGCGGCCGATGCCCTTGATCAGAAACAGCATGCCGACCGAGATCGCGAGCAGGAGGACCGAGACGGCCGCGGCGCTGACCTCGTTGCCGCTCTCGATCTGGCCGAAGATGTAGACGGACGAGACCTCGGTCTTGAACGGGACGTTGCCCGAGATCAGGACCAGCGATCCGAACTCGCCGATCGAGCGCGCGAAGGCGAGCGCCGCCCCGCCGACGATCGCCGGCGTCAGGTTCGGGAGGATGACGCGGCGAAAGACCGTCAGCGGCCTCGCGCCCAGCGACGCGGCCGCTTCCTCCATCTCGGTGTCGAGCTCCATCAGCACCGGCTGCACCGAGCGGATCACGAACGGCAGGGTCACGAACAGCAGCGCCATCACCACCCCGATCCGCGTGTAGGAGACGCCGTGCAGGCCGAGGATCCCGTTGTCTCCGTAGAGCGCCAGGAGCGTCAGCCCGGCGACGATCGTCGGCAGCGCGAACGGCAGGTCGATCAGCGAGTTGATGATCCGCTTGCCCGGGAACTCGTCGCGGACGAGCACCCAGGCGATGATCGTGCCCGCGATCCCGTTGATCACGACGACCGCGAGCGAGGAGAAGAAGGTGAGCTTCAGGGCCGCGACCGCCTGCGGCGCCGTGATCGCGTTCCAGAACGTGTCGAACCCGTCGCTGAACGACTTCGAGACCACCGCCGCGATCGGCAGCAGCACCATCACGCTCAGGTACGTGACTACGAGCCCACGGGTGAGCCCGGGGCCCCCGAGGCCGAGCCTGAAGCCCGGCCTCGAGGGTGCGTTAGCAGTGGCGACGGCCCCTTGACTCACTCCGTCGCAACCCCCAGATTCGCCTCGATCTCAGCGACCGAACCGTTCTCCGTGTCGAAGAACTCGTCGGTGACCTTGTCCCAGCCACCGAGGTCATCGATCGTGAACAGGTCCTTCGGCTCGGGGAACTTGTCCTTGTACTGAGCCGCGACCGTCGGGTCGACCGGGCGGAATCCGCGCTCGGCGAAGAGCTTCTGGCCCTCGGCCGAGAACATGTAGTCGTAGAACGCCTGCGTGGCCTCCGGGCTCTCCGGGTCCGACGCCTGCGCGAACGGGGTCTCGATCAGGATCGTCGAGTCGGGGACGACGTAATCGATGTCCTCGCCCGCGTCCTGAGCCTGGATCGCGTCGTTCTCGTAGGTGAGCAGGACGTCGCCCTGGCCGCTGGTGAACGTCCCCAGCGCGTCGCGGGCGCTCGAGTCCTGGACCACGGTGGCCGACAGCATCGACTGGATGCCCTGGAGCGCCTCCTCGGGCGACTTGCCCTCGTTGATGAGCGCGCCGTAGGCGGCCATGATGTTCCAGCGGGCGCCGCCGGAGGTGAACGGGTTCGGGGTGACGACGTCGTAGTCGCCGCTCACGACCTGATCCCAGGTGGTGATGTTGTCCGGGTTGCCCTTGCGGACGACGAAGGACGACGACGGAGTCCTCGACGATCCCCTTGTACTTGCCGCTGTCCCAGTCGTCGCTGACGAGCCCGGCCTCGACCACGCGGTCCATGTCGGGCGCGAGCGCGAAGTGCATGATGTCCGCCGGCAGGCCGGCCTCCACCGCGCGCGACTGGTCACCCGAAGCGCCGAACGAGTTCTTGAACGTGACGCCCTCGCCATCGGGGGTCTGGTTGAACGCGGGCTCGGCGTCCTCCTCGTAGAGCTCCTGAGGAGTCGAGTAGCCGACGACGCTGACCGTGCCGCCGCTGCCGTCGCCTGCCCGATGCAGAGGACGAGCCGCCGCACGCGGCGACCCCGAGCGCGAGCGCGAGGGAGACGGCGCCGGCCCCGAGGAGCCGGACGCCGCCGCGGGGCCGCGCGTCCGCGACTGTGGCGTTCGCGGCCCCGCCGCGGCGGAGCTTCGAGAGGAAGCGAATCATGAGATGAATCCTTTTCACCTTTCTTGATTGGGTTAGGTGGGAATACTAAACAGCGCGGCAGGGTAGCAGCAGGACCCGCGGTGCGCGAGTCTCTGCAGGCGCAGGTGCGCGCTGCCGCCCACCGGTCGTGGACAATGCGTGGCGATGCGGGTCACGGCCAAAGCCGAGTACGCGGTGCGCGCTGTGATGGAGCTGGCGGCCGGCGGGGGCGAGCCGGTGAAGCGCGACGCGATCGTCGCCGCCCAGTCGATCCCCCCGAAGTTCCTCGAGAACATCCTCTCCGAGCTCCGCCACGCCGGGCTGGTCGAAAGCCAGCGCGGCTCCGACGGCGGCTACTGGCTCAGCGAGCCGCCGGAGAAGATCAGCGTGGCCGACGTGATGCGGGCGGTCGAGGGCCCGCTCGCGTCCGTGCGCTCCAGCCGGCCGGAGACGCTGGAATACGAGGGCCTCGCCGAGCCGCTCCAGTACGTATGGGTCGCGCTGCGCTCTGCGATCCGCTCGGTGGTCGAGGAGGTCACGATCGCCGACCTCGTCTCCGGCGACCTGCCGAAGCGGATCAAGGTCCTGGTCGAAGAGCCCGAAGCCTGGGTCTCGCAGTAACTACGGCGTGATCGTCCACTTCCTGCGCCACGGCGAGTCGGTGTCCAACGCGGAGCCCGGCCGCGACCTCCCCGATGAGGTCGGCGACCGGCTCACCGACCGCGGGCGTGCCCAGGCCGCGCAGGCCGCGCGCAACCTCGGCGAGCTCGGCATCGACCGGCTCTGGTCGAGCCCCCTGCGCCGTGCCCGCGAGACCGCGGAGCCGATCGCGGCCGAGCTCGGGCTCGAGATCGAGATCCACGACGAGCTACGCGAGCTGCGCGAGGCCGAGGGCCACGGGGAGCTCACCGGCGAGGAGCAACGCCTGCGCCGCTGGTCCGCCTGGATGGCCGACCATCCCGACGATCCAGCGTTCGCGCCGCCCGGAGGCGAGTCGTTCGCGGCCATGCTCGAGCGGGTGGAGCGGCTGAAGCGCGAGCTACTGGCCGAGCCGGAGCACCGCGTGCTCGCCGTCAGCCACGGGATCCTGCTGCGCTTCTTCTTCGTCCACAGCTTCCTCGAGCGCGATTTCGGCCCCGGCCAGGTACAGCGCATGTGGCAGCTGCGGACGCTCAACTGCGCGCTGAGCGCGTTCCAGCACCGCCCCCTCGACGCCGAGGCCGCCTACCCGAGCCCGGGCGAGTGGCTCTGCGTCACCTGGATGGCGCGCCCGTGGGATCCGCTCTGAGCGGCGCCCGATGGGTCGGCTCGGCCGGCGAGATCTGGCTCGGGTCGTTGTATTCGGTCCCCGGCGGCGGCGGGATCGGGCCCTCGAGCAGCGGGTCGCGCCGCGCCGCGCCATCCACTCCTCCAGCCGCCGGCGAAGCTCGGCGAGCACCGCCGCGTTCTCCGGATCGCCCACCACGTTGCGGCCCTCGTTGGGGTCGAAGACGAGGTCGTAGAGCTCCTCGCGCTGCACGCGCTCGCGCGCCCACCCGTGCTCGACCAGCAGGTTCTTGCTCTCCGAGTCGTCGCAGTTGGCGAGCACCGGGTGCGGGTCGTCCTCGAACCGACGGATGTACTTCCACCGCTCGGTGCGGATCGCCCTCTGCGGCTGGTAGGCCGCGTGGTAGGTCATCTCGGTGAAGACCTCGTCGTGGATCGCCGCGCGCTCGCCGCGCACCAGCGGCATCATCGAGGTGCCCTCCAGCCACGGCGGCGGCTCGATCCCGGCGAGCTCGCAGATCGTCGGGTAGATATCGAGGTGGCTGACCATCGAGTCGATCACCTTGCCCCCGGCGAAGCCCGGGCCGCGCATGATCAACATCACTCCGGTGCCGCGGTCGTAGAGCGTCGCCTTCGCCCCGGGGAACGCGAGCCCGTGGTCGGTCGTGCAGATGATCAGCGTGCTCTCCAGCAGGTCGAGCCCGTGCAAGGCGTTCAGGACCGCGCCGATCCCCTGGTCCAGCGACCGGGCGCTGGCCTTGAACGCGGCCATGTCCTGGCGCGTGCGGGGCGTGTCGGGGAGGTTCGGCGGCGGCAGCGAGTAGAGCGTGTCGCGAACCGACACCGGGGCGGCGAAGCTGCGATGGGTCTCGAAGAAGCCGACCGAGTGAAAGAACGGCTCGCGCGCGCGGCGCAGGGTCGCGATCGCGGATGGCGCGATCTCCCGCGCGTCGTGGGTATCGACGTCGACCACCTCGTCGTAGCCGAGCTCGGCGGGGTCGTTGGAGATGTGCTGCTCGCCGATCAGGGTCGAGCGATAGCCCGCCTGGCGCAGCGCGTGCACGAGGTGGTGTGAGTAGTCGCGCAGGCGCCAGCCGCGGTGGGCGAGCCCGAGCATCCCGTTGCCCACCCCGCCCTGGCCGGTCAGCAGGCACGCCCGGCTGCCGGAGCAGGTCGGCATGGCGCAGAACGCCTCGCGGAAGAGAACCCCCTGGTCGGCGAGCAGCTGGATGTTCGGCGTGGGCACCGCAAAGCCGTACGGCTGCACCCACCGGCCCGTGTCGTGGGAGTGGATGTAGAGGATGTTGGGCGGTCTGCCCTGTGGCCCCGGGGCCGCGCTCACGCGGCCGCCCCGGCGGCGGGTACGAGGTCGAACTGGGTGCCCAGCTTCAGATCGGCGTAGCGCCGCGTCCAGTCGTCGTTGATCCCGTCGGACTGCTTGCGCATCCGCGGCTTCAGCTCCTGGCCCTCCGGGAGCGCGAGGTCGAGGCGCTCGAGCACGCTGTGCGTCGACGCCTCGTAATCGGCGGCGAAGTTCTCGTACAAAACCAGCACCGGCTTGATCCTTGCATGCTCGAAGAACGCGTCCCAATGTGCCTCCTCGGCGAGGATCTGGCCGAGCAGGTGCTCGATCGCCCCGTAGTGGAAGCGCAGCTGCGGCCGGTGGTCCTCGAGGAAGCTCTTGTACGGCGGCGCGCCGGCGTCCGAGACGCCGCTGCCGCTGTTCGCATCCTCCTGACGCCAGGTCGCCGTCTGCACCGCCTTCCACAGCGAGACCGCCTGGCGGACCTTGTTCGCCCGCACGACCCGCACGAACTGCAGGTCCGGGAACACCTCAGGCAGCACTTCGGCGATCGAGAGCTCGCTGTAGGTGGGGATGTTGCGCAGCAGGCTCACGAAGTCGCCGAAGTAGCCCCACATCAACTTCGCGCCGAAGACCCCGTTGGGCGTCGTGCCGGCGTTCATCGCCCACTCCAGGTAGCGGTCATAGGCGGCGCGGCTCCACAGCGGCGAGCGCTGCTGGGGCTCGTCACCGATCCCGCGCTCACCCAGGTGGTCGAGGATCGACCGGTCGTCGACGCCCTCGAAGTACTCCTCGGGCCGCCGCGGGCGCCCCGAGTGGCGCAGCGCCTCGAAGTACTCCTCGGGCCGTCCCGCGACGCCGGTGTCGGTGAGCGCCTGGCAGACGAGCGTGCTGCCGCTGCGCGGGGTCGCGCAGACGAGATAGGAGCGTTGCGGGCGGTCGGTCATTGTCTACTATCTTAGTCAGAAAAGTAGGGTTAGTCGTGTCGTGCGAAGATCGACGCGACGATGCTCTTCAGGCAGATCATTCACGAGGACCTCGGCTGCGCTTCCTACCTGGTGGGCGACGTCGGCGAGGGGATCGCCGCGGTCGTCGACCCGCAGTGGGACATCGAGCCATACCTCCACCTTTCCCGATTGCACGGGGTTCGAATCGAGCACGTGCTCGAGACCCACAACCACGCCGACCACGTTTCCGGGCACGGACGGCTCGCCCGCGCGACCGGCGCCACGATCCACATCCACCGGCTCGCCGACGCCGAGTACCCCCACGAATCGTTCGACGACGGCTGGGTCCTGCGCCTCGGCGAGGTCGAGGTCGAGGCCATGCACACCGCGGGCCACCGGCCCGAGCACACCTCCTTCCTGATCCGGGCCGGCGCCGGCGGTGAGCCGGTGGCCGTGCTCACCGGCGACTCGCTGTTCGTCGGCGACGTCGCGCGCCCGGACCTCGCGGTCGAGCCCGAGGAGGGCGCCCGCGACCTGTATCGCTCGCTGCACGAGCGGCTGCTCAACCTGCCGCCGGCGGTGGAGGTCTGGCCCGGGCCACCTGGGGGGCTCGATGTGTGGCAGCTCCGGGATCGACCACCGGACCTCATCGACGATCGGCTACGAGCTCGCGCACAACCACGTCGTCGGCTTCGCCACCGCCGACGCGTTCGTCGCCGACGCGATCGCGTCCCTGGGCGACCGGCCGCCGAACGTCGAAATGGTCGTCGGGCTGAACCGCGGGCCGCTCGTGGAGGAGCTGGGGACGCCGGCGCCGCTGAGCCCGCGCGCCGTCGAGGTCGCGATCGCCGAGGGCGCGCTGCTGGTCGATGCGCGCACCAACGACCAGTTCGACGAGGCCCACATTCCCGGGGCGATCAGCGCCTCCGCCTACGACACGGGATTCGCGACCAAGGTCGCGCAGGTGGCGCCCCCGGACTCAGAGCTGATCGTGGTCGCCGCCTCCGACGGCTACGAGCTCGCCGCGTCCGATCTGCTCGCCTCGGTTGGCCTGCGGGTCCGTGGCTTTCTCGTCGGCGGGATGACCGCCTGGCGCTCGGAGGGCAGGCCGGTGAGCCGGCTCGAGCAGATCGACCCCGACCAGCTCGCGGCGCGGCTCGAGGCCGACGACGAGCTGGTCGTGCTCGACGTCCGCGACGCCTCCGAGTTCGCCTCAGGCCATATCCCCGAGGCCGTCCACATGCCCTATGGCGAGATCGGCAAGCGGGCCGGCGAGCTTTCCCTCGAACGCCCGATCGCCACCGTGTGCAGCGGCGGCAAGCGCTCGGGCCTCGCCGCCTCGCTGCTGCAGCGGGAGGGCTTCAAGCAGGTGATCCACGTCGGCAAGGGCGGCGTCGGCACGTGGAAGCGCGCCGGCCATCCGATCGACACCGGCGAGGCCAGCCCAGCGCGCACCGGCTGAGGCCGCCCCTCAGGTGAGGGAGCGCTCGAACGACGTGTGGAGCTTGCGGTCGTCGGTCTCGGGATCCCCGGTCGTGCGCTCGAGCTTCATCGCCGCCGAGTGGGAATCAAGGGTTAGCGTCGCGACCTGGTTGTCGAAGCACGGGCCCTCGACGAGGCGCCAGCGCACCCGCTCCCGCGGTGCGCCCGCGAGCCGGGCGAGGGTGCTGAACGCCCGCGCCGGGATCCGCGTATCGCCGAGGTCGATCGTCTTGCGCTCGCGGTTGTCGAGCGCGTTGCGAAACGGCGAGCAGACCGCCTGCCAGACGTTGCTGCGAACCCCTGCGGACCGCGGGTAGGCGAGCTCCGCCAGATACGCGTGGTGAACGTCGCCCGAGAGCACCGTGATCGAGGCAGGCGGCGCGCCGAAGGCCCCCGAGCCGACGCGCCCGATCAGCTCGGTGAGCCGGTCGAACGACTCGCCGAAGGCCGCCCAGTGATCGAGGTCGACCGTCCGCCGCAGCTTCTCCGCCTGGCGCGCCGCGGCCGCCCCCCAGGCACCTCTGGCGACAGCCTCCCCCCAGCGCTCGACGTGGTGGAGAGCGGGCGCGAGCACCAGCGGGTCCGAGGTGCCGATCAGCAGATGCTCGAAGTCGCCGCGCAGGTGCTGCTCCAGCCACTCCCACTCCTCGGGGTTGAGCATCGAGCGCCGGTCCTCGTCAAGCACGCGACCGATCCGGGAGTCGATCACGATCAGCCGGGTCGAACCGAGGTCGCGGCAGTAGCTCCAGCGCGCCCCGTCCCGCGCGCCGCGCTCGTTGGCCGCGAACTCGCGGAGCACTTCCCAGCCGTCGTCGGCGTCCCTGATCCGGGCCAGCAGGTCGCTCTCACGCAGGAGCTTTGGCGACAGGTTGCCCGCGAACTGGTAGAGCCAGTAGCTCGCGAGGCCGGCGCACTCGCGCTCGGCCCACCAGTCGAGCTCGCGCATGTCCTCGACCCAGGCGGCCGAGATGTTCCAGTCGTCGTGGACGTCGTGATCGTCGATGACCATCGACGTCGAGACCGTGGACAGCAGCCAGCGGATGTGCGGGTCCTCCCACGACTCCCGATAGAGCCGGGTGTACTCCTCGAAGTCGGCGACCTCCTCCCCTGGCGGCTTGCGGATGTCGCGCCGCTTGCGGATGAAGGCGATCGTCTCCGGCGAGACCTCGTCGGCGTAGACCTGGTCGCCCAGCATCACGAGCACCTGCGGCCACTCCTGCCGATCGCCGCGCAGCATCTCGACGACGAGCGTGTACAGAGCGTCGAACTCGCGTCCTTCGGGGTGCTCGCCCTTCGGCAGCACGTACGGGCCGTGATGCGGCAGCGAGACCCGGCACGAGCCGAAGGCCAGGCGCAGCGGACCCTCGGCCCCAAGCGTGCGGATCGCGCTCGGCGGGAACTCGGAGTCGGGCTCGGGCCAGCGGCGCTCGCCGTCGAGGGCGACCTCGTACTCCGTCGACGATCCCGGGTCGAGGTCCTCGACGATCACCAGCGCGTAGTGGTGTCCGCCGACGCAGAAGGTGGGTTCGCTGTGGCCGAGCACCTCGACCTCGCAGGCCTCGTCCGTTTCGACCCACAGCACCGCCTCGGTCTCGCCGACGTAACGCAGCAGGGGTCCGAGGACGAGCTTGGCCACGGACGTGTTCTACCCCTCTCCGGGCGCCGGCGAAACGCTGGCGCCGGCGCGCGGTTTGTGAAAGGCTGCGGCTGATGCAGGGGGTTGCTCGAATCAGGACGGTCATCGTCGGCGCGATTGCGGTCGCGGCCGTCGTCGTCGCCACGCCCGCGTCGGGCTCGACCCTCAGCTGCGACGGCACGGCGCGAGCCGGCGCCGGCGGCGCTCCGGAGCTGCTCACGAACTGCGGGAGGATCGACCCGTCGCTCGGCGCAAACGCGGCCGCGGCCCGCGCCGTCGACCGGCTCGCTCCCAGCCTCGGCGTTCGTCCCTCGAGCCTCGGCGTCGCCGAGCGCCGACCGCATCCCCGGCGGCCGCATCGTGCGGTTGCAGCAGAGCGTCCACGGGATCCCCGTCCTCTACGGCGAGGTCGTCCTCGGGTTCAGCGAAGGCGGGGCAATGCGCTGGGTGCGCAGCAGCGCGATCTCAGAGCCCCCGCAATCGCTTCACGCGCTGATCGACCGCGGGCGGGCACTTGGCATCGCCAACGCGTCGATCGGCGACGGCACCGCGCTTCGCGACGCGCCCACCATCGAGCGGGTCATCTACCCCAGCGGCGCCGCGAGCGTGCTCGCGTGGCACGTCGTCCTACCCACGGCGGCGCCCCCGGCGGATTGGAACCTGATCGTGGACGCCCGGAGCGGAGCGATCGTGGACTCCTGGAACGCGATCGCCGACGCCAACTCGGCCTCGATCTACGACCCGAGCCCGGTGCAGACGGCCGGCACCTACACGGGCTTCAACGACGCCAACGACGCGAACTCGACCGCGCTGACGAACGCCCGGCGTGACGGGCGTCCCGCTGACGCGACTGAACCCGTCGGTGGACACGCTGAAGGGCGACTTCGCCGACCTCACGGCGACCGGGATCGACCAGACCGGGACTCTGCCCTACATCCCGGGCGCCGCTCACTCCGCCACCCGGGACTACAACTACATGCGCGCCGACAACCGCTTCGAGGAGGCGAACGTCTACGCCGCGATCACCGGCGCCCAGACCAAGATTCAGCAGCTGGGCTTCACCGACGCCAACAATCGCTCGATCCCGGTCGACGTCCACTACGACACCGTCGACAACTCGTTCTACTCCAGCGACGACCACGCGCTGCACTTCGGCGACGGCGGCGTCGACGACGCGGAGGACGCCGACATCGTCCTGCACGAGTACGGCCATTCGATCCAGGACAACCAGGTGCCGGGCTTCGGGCCGGGCGTCTCCGACACCGAGCAGGGCGCGATCGGCGAGGGCTTCGGCGACTTCTTCGCCGGCATGTACTACCTCGAGCACGGCAACGCGACCTACCAGGCCAACCGCCGCTACTGCATCGGCGAGTGGGACGCGACCTCCTACAACGACTTCACGGGCGCGAACAACGGCAGCGGCTGCCTGCGCTGGATCGACGGCACGAACGAGTTCGACGGGACCGACATCGGGCAGTACCCCGGCACTCCCACCGAGGTCCACGACGACGGGCGCTTCTGGTCGGCGGCGATGACCTGCATCTTCGAGGGGCTCGGCGGCAACGTCGCGGCCCGCGACCAGACGCTGAAGCTGGTCCTCGCGCAGAACGCGATGCTGGTCCCCGACGCGTCGAACAACGCCTTCGAGGACTCGGTGGCCGCGCTCCGCGTAGCCGACCAGAACATGTTCGGCGGCGCCGACGTCGACCTGATCAACAACTGCGCCTTCCAGCGCCGGCTGATCGCGACCCTGCCAGGTGGGGACGCGACGCCGCCGCAGGTCCAGGCGGTCGTCGACCCCGCCCAGCCCGACGGCGACCACGGCTTCTACCGGCGCGACGTCCAGGTCAGCTGGCAGGTCACGGAGCCGGAGGGCTCGGTGACGACTTCCGGCTGCGGCCCGACCACGATCAACGCGGACACGCCCGGCACCACGCTCACCTGCACCGCGACCAGTCCCGGCGGCGTCGGCTCGCAGTCCGTGACGATCAAGCGCGACGCGACCAAGCCGGACACCGACATCAAGTCCGGGCCGAAGAAGAAGACGAAGAAGGCGAAGGCGAAGTTCAAGTTCAAGTCCGACGAGCAGGGCGCGAAGTTCGAGTGCTCGCTCGACGGGGCCAAGTTCAAGTCCTGCGACTCGCCCGAGAAGTTCAAGGTGGATCCCGGCAAGCACAAGCTCGCCGTCCGGGCCATCGACAAGGCCGGCAATCAGGACGGCAGCCCGGCCAAGTACTCCTGGAAGCGCAAGCCGAAGCGGCGCTGACGCTTCAGCGCTGCTTCGCCTTCAGGTTCCCGACCACGCCGACCCGGAACCCGAGCCACGGGTACGTGTAGTCGTAGAACTTGTTGTCCTGGGGCTGCAGCCCCACGGCCGAGAGCCAGAGCTGGTAGGCGGGGGCGTTGGAGATGCCGCCGTGCAGGCGCCGCCACACCCGCGGATCGTGGTTGCCGGCCGGCGGCGGCGTGATCGTGTCGGTCCACTCGACCGCGTTGCCGCCCTGGTCGAGCGTGCCCCACGGTGACCGGGTCCTCTGCCTGGCCGACGGTGCCGAGGCTGCCCTGGTAGGCCTCGGCGTAGGTCGTCGGATCGATGCCAAACGGGTTCACGCTCGAGCAGTCATCGGCTGACACGGCGGCCGGACACCAGCTGGGTGCCGCGACGC
This sequence comes from uncultured Solirubrobacterales bacterium, assembly GCA_963742205.1. Lineage (GTDB taxonomy): Bacteria > Actinomycetota > Thermoleophilia > Solirubrobacterales > 70-9 > WHSW01. Next base: position 134,010 of record CAVUKZ010000003.1, read on the forward strand.
CCGACGCGTGGTAGGTGGCGAGCGGCTGCGTGGCGGCGTTCGTGACGTTCCCCGTCGTCGGGTCGAGCGTCGTCGTGCTCGGGGCGGTGGCGGTGTCGTCGCCGAACACCCCCGCGTTGGTCGGGTACTTCCAGTAGGAGTAGGTGCCGCCGCCGCTCGGGTCGAAGTAGGCCGCCTTCATCCACTCGTCCTGGCTGGGCACGACGAAGCCCTTCTTGTGGCTGCGGGTCGCGCCGGTGCGCTTGTTCCGGGCGAGGTCGTACATCCCGCGCCCGCTCTGCTCGGACAGGCGGACCCGGTAGGTGACGTACTTGATCGCGCCGTTGGCGCTGGCCGTCTTGGAGAGCAGCCGGCCGTTGTAGAGCGAGTTGACGAACCGGGCGGCCTGCAGGAAGTTGGCGAAGCCGTAGGGCTTGTCGGCCCACTGCGGATAGCCGACCGAGTAGTGGTGGCCTCTGCGGCGCCTTCGACGACTCGTTGATCTGGCCGTACTTCGGCCACGCCGACGAGCTCTCGACCCCCTCGTAGAGGTCGTGCGGGTCGCTGCCGGTCGGGTCCACCGTGTTCAGGAACGCGACCCACTGCTTGACCGTGATCTCGAGCTCCCCGATCCCGTACTGGTAGGAGACGCCGCCAACCGACTGACAGCCGGCGGAGGTCTGGGGGGCGTCAGAGCAGGATTGGTAGATGGCGTCCGTGAACGGGACCACGGCGACCGATGCGTTCCCGGGCGCGCCGACCTTGACCGTTCGCACCGTCACGGTCGCGGCCGTGGCGGCGCTCGCCGACACGGCGAGAATCGCCGCCGTAATTACCGCGCCGATCACCGCTCGCGTCGTGGGCCCGGCTGTCGCCATCAATTCCTCCTCCAGTGGGTCGCCGCACCTCCTTATCGGCAGTTCGGCGGCGATCCGCGAATCGGGCGCTAGCCGAGGTCCGCGAGACCCTCGTCCGGGGTCGACGCCTCGGCGTGCAGGCGACGCGGGATGCGGCCGGCCCGCCGGGCCTCATACCCGGCCTCGACCGCCTTGCGCATCGCGCTTGCCATCCGCTCAGGGTCGGCCGCGCGCGAGACGGCGCTGGCGAGCAGCACGCCGTCGCAACCCAGCTCCATCGCCTGCGCGGCGTCCGAGGCGGTACCGATCCCGGCGTCGCAGATCACGGGGACCGAGGCGCCCTCGACGATGATCCGCAGGTTGTAGGGGTTGCGGATCCCCGAGCCGGACCCGATCGGGGAGCCGAGCGGCATCACCGCCGCGCACCCCGCCTCCTCCAGCCGGCGCGCGAGGATCGGGTCGTCGTTCGTGTAGGGGAGCACCACAAAGCCCTCGCCCACCAGCGTCTCGGCGGCGCTCAGCAACTCCGGCGCGTCGGGGAGCAGGGTGCGGTCGTCGCCGATCACCTCGAGCTTCACCCAGTCGGTCTCGAAGGCCTCGCGCGCCAGGTGGGCGGTCCGGACCGCGTCGCGGGCCGTGTAGCAGCCGGCCGTGTTCGGCAGGCAGAAGAGGTCGAGGCGCCCGACCAGATCGATCAACGACCCCTGCGCCTCCGGGCTCACCCGACGCAGTGCGATGGTGACGATCTCGGTCCCGGAGGCGACGAGGGCGGTCTCCATCTGCTCGAGGCTCCGAAAGCCGCCGGTGCCGACGATCAGGCGCGAGCGCCACTCCCGAGTCGCCCAGGGTCCAGGTGCTGGTTGCTCGTTCGCTCGTCGTTCGTTGCTCGGCTAGCCACCCTGGATCGCTCCCACGATCTCGACCTTCTGACCATCCGCGAGCTGCGTGCGATCCCATTGCGAGCGGGGGACGACCTCGCCGTCGACGGCGACCGCGACTCCGCGGCGCTCGCCGTCAGCGCCGAGTTGGGCGACCGCCGTGGCCACCGTGGCGGAGGTCCCGATCTCGACCCGCTCGCCGTTGAGCTCGATCGTCATCGGGCCGCCGCCTCGACTCGATCGCCCGCGAGGAGCGACGCGATCCGGTCCCCGGTGAGGGGAGCGAGCAGGATCCCGTTGCGGAAATGCCCGGTGGCGAGGATGAGCCCGTCGATCGCCCCCGGCCCGATCAGCGGCATGTTGTCCGGGGTCGTCGGCCGCAGCCCCGCCGTCGCCTCGACCAGCTCGAGCTCGGCGATCTCCGGCAGCGCGCGGTAGGCCTCGCGCAGCAGCTCGTGGACGCCGCCGGCGGTGATCCGGGTGTCGAACCCCTGCTCCTCGACCGTGGCGCCGACGATCAGCCGGCCGTCGGCGCGGGGGACCAGGTAGATGCGCTCGCTGACCACCAGGCGCTCGCACACCGGCCGCGCGGGCGGGCCCGCGAGGGTCAGGATCTGGCCCTTGACCGGGCGGACCTCCGGACGCGCCTCGGGCGGCAGCCAGTCGGCCGCCGACCAGGCGCCGGCCGCGAGCACGACGGAGCCGGCGCGATGCTCGCCCCCGGCGGCGGTTCGCACCCCCGCCAGCCGGGTGCCGTCGAACAAACCGCCGCCGACCTCGGCGATCTCGATCGTCCCGCCCGCGCGCTCGAACGCCGCGGCCAAGGCCGCCACCAGCAGCCGGGGGTCGACGGCGGCCTCGTGCGGGGCGTGAACGCCCCCGTGCCCGCCGGACCCGAGCCCGGGCTCGAGCTCGCGGCAGGCGCTCGGGCCGAGCCATTCCGCCTCGAGGCCCAGCGAGTCCATGAGCTCGTACCGCCGGCGCAGCTCCGCCGCCTCGTCGCGGTCGAGCGCGATGTGCAACGCGCCGAGCTCGAGCATGCCGACGTCCTGGCCGGCGGCCTCGGCGAGCTCAGCGGCGAACTCCGGCCACGCGCGGTGCGAGGCGAGCGCGAGCTCGAGCAGCCGATCCTCGCCCCAGGTCGCCTCGCCGACCGGCGCCAACATGCCGGCGGCCACGCCGGAAGCGCCGGCGCCCGGTCGGCTGCGCTCGATCACGGTGACGTCGAGCCCGGCCTGAGCCGCGCGCCAGGCGCAGGCGAGGCCGATCACGCCGCCGCCGACGACGACCGCGTCCGCGCTCGGAGTTGTCGGTGCTGTCTGTGCCACGGGCGCTGCTCCTTGTCCCGGGCGGGCGGACCTTCACATCTCCCTGCGCCGGCATTACCCGGATCAGGTTCAGACGGTCGGCGGCCCGTCGCCGCCCTCTCAGCCCTTTTCGTTTCGGGCTCCCGTTGCGTTGAAGATACTCCCAATGGTGGGAGCTTCGAAACCCGACCTGATGCGCCGCTTCTTCGCCGCCTTCGCGGCCGGTGATCTCGACCGCGCTTTGGCGCTGGCAACCGACGACGTCGTCCTCGATCGCAGCCACTCCAAGGGCCCGTTCCGGGGGGTCGCGCGCGGGCACGAGGAGGTGCGCGTGGCCACCGCGGAGTACCGCGATCCGCTCGGCGGCATGACCTGGGAACCGAACCGCCTGCGCGCGGTCGGCCGCGACCTCGCCGTGGTCGAGACGGAGGTCTCGATCGAGGGCCGCTCCAGCGGCATCAACGTGATCGCCCACGGCGGCTGGCTGGCGCGCTTCGAGGGCGAGCTGATCGCCGAGGGGGTGCTCTACCAGACCTACGAGGAGGCCCTCCTGGCGGCCCGGCGGCGAGCGCTCGCGGCGGCCCGCCTGTACTTCGTCTGCGAGGCGCAGCCCGCGGGGGCGGACCCGTCCGAGCTGCTGGCGGCGGCGATCACCGGCGGAGTCGACGTGATCCAGCTGCGCGAGAAGGCGCCCCGGTGCGCGGAGGAGCTGATCGCCTTCGCCGATCCATTTGCGCGCGCGGCGCGCGAGCACGGGGCGATCTTCTTCCTCAACGACGAGCCGGGGCTCGTCGAGGCCAGCGACGCCGACGGGGTCCACGTCGGCCAGGACGACGAGCCGGTCGCCGCAGCCCGCGCCGCGGCAGGCCCCGCCGCGCTCGTGGGCCTGTCCACGCACTCGCCCGAGCAGTTCGACGCCGCTCTCGCGGCCGGCGGTGCGTCCCGGCCGGACCAGATCAGCGCCGGGCCGGTCTGGGAGACGCCGACGAAGGAGGGGCGGCCGGCGGCCGGGATCGAGCTGGTCGAACACGCGGCGCGAGCCGGGGGCGAGGCCTCCTGGTTCGCGATCGGCGGCATCGACGCGACCAACGTCGACGAGGTCGTGGCGGCTGGGGCGAGCAGGATCGTCGTCGTGCGCGCGATCCGGGACGCCGCCGACCCGGAGGCGGCGGCGCGCGAGCTGCGGAGCGCCTTGCACGCGGCTCCGGGCGTCTAGCCTGCTCCTCGATGGCGAGCCGCGAGCGAAAGCGCGCCGAGCGGCGCAAGCGCAAGGAGCGCGGCGGCGAGCGCCGCGAGGAGCAGGCCGCGAGGCTCGAGGCGATGGCGGCGCGCACGGAGGCCAAGAACGCCGCCGCCCGCGAGGCGCTCGAGCCCCTCGAGCAGGGACAGCGCCCGCTCGTGGTCACGATCGCAGCCGTGGCCTCGGCACTGGTCGCGATCTCGAGCCTCATCGGCTACGCCCTCGGCGTGGAGGTGACACGGATCGGCAGCGACGGGATCGAACAGGGCGAGCACCAGGCGCCGATCCTCTCCGTGATCGCCGCCGTCGGGCTCATGGGGACGATGGCCTACGGCCTCTGGCGGGCGCGCTACTGGGCGGTGCTCGGGTTCCAGGCCCTGCTCGTAATCGTGCTCGTCGCCGCCTCGCTCGGCCTGATCCAGGCGACCGAATGGATGCAGGCCGTCGGGACCACGCTGCTGATCGCCGCCGCCGGGGCGATGTTCTATTTCATGATCAAGGCCATGGCCCGGATTCAGATGCCGCAGCGGCCCGGATCGCAGGGCGCGGACCCGGACTGAGCGCCGCCTTATAAAGTCGAACGCATGGCGGATTCCTATGACGTGATCGTTATCGGGGGCGGACCGGGCGGCTATCACGCCGCAATTCGGGCCGCCCAGCTCGGCAAGAAGACGGCGGTGGTGGAGGCCGACAAGCCCGGCGGGCGCTGCCTCAACTACGCCTGTATCCCGGCGAAGACGATGCTCCACACGGCCGAGCTCTACGACCACGTCGAGCACGGCGCGGAGCTCGGGCTGAGCATCGAGGGCGCCTCGCTCGATTGGGACGCGCTGGCCGCGCGGCGGACGAAGGTCTCCGAGACCCTCTCCGGCGGCGTGAAGATGCTCTGGGACAAGAACAAGGTCACGTTGATCCAGGGCCGGGGCAAGCTCGACGGCGACGCGAACGTAGTGGTCGACGGCACCACCTACGAGGCCGGCGCCGTGATCGTCGCCACGGGCTCGGTGGCGCTCACGATCCCCGGCGTGGAGTTCGGCGACCGCATCGTCGATACCTGGGGCGCTTGGTCGCTGCCCTCGCTGCCGAAGTCCCTGATCGTCGTCGGGGCGGGGGCCTCGGGCGCGGAGATCGCCTCCGGCTACGTGCGCTTCGGCACCGAGACCACCCTGGTCGAGATGCTGCCGCAGATTCTCCCGGCCGAGGACAAGGACGTCGTTCGCGTCGTCGAGCGCGTGTTCAAGAAGCAGGGGATGAAGATCCTCACCGGCAACCCGATCACCGACGTCGAGGTCGGCTCGGACTCGGTCAAGGCGAAGGTCGGCGACGAGCAGCTCGAGGCCGAGTACATCGCGATCGCCGGCGGGCGCGCGCCCGACACCGAGGCGCTCGGGCTCGACGAGGCCGGGGTCAAGGTGGGCGACGGCGGGCGGGTCGAGATCGACGACTTCCAGCGCACGTCCAACCCGAAGGTGTTCGCGATCGGCGACCTCGTCCGCGGTCCCGCGCTCGCGCACAAGGCGCAGGAGGAGGGTGTGATCGCCGCCGAGACGATCGCGGAGGCGCCCACCCATCCGCTCGACCCGAACCTGGTCGCCGGCGCGACCTTCTGCCATCCGCAGGTCGCGAGCGTCGGGCTCACCGAGCAGCAGGCCAAGGACGCCGGCAAGGACATCAAGACCAGCCGCATGAAGCTCGGCGGCGTCGGCGCGGCCGCGGTGTACGACGACCGCGACGGGATCGTGAAGCTGGTGGTCGACACCGAGTACGGCGAGATCCTCGGTGCCCACGTGGTCGGCAACCGCGCCTGCGACATGATCGCCGAGCTCGTCGACACGATCGCGCTCGAGGGCGGCTACCAGGAGCTGGCGCGGATCGTCCATCCGCATCCGACGATCTCGGAGGCGATCCTCGACGCCGCCAGGGCCGTCGACGGCTGGGCGATCCACCAGTAGCCCCGCGCGCGGCCCCGTGAGCGAACGGTCGACCTTCTACTACGACCTCGCCTCGCCGTACGCGTACCTGTCCGCCGAGCGGATCACCGCCGCGTTCGAGGACGCGGGCGCCGAGCAGCCCGAGTGGCAGCCGATCCTGCTCGGGGGCCTGTTCAAACGCTTCGACCGCGGGTCCTGGGGCCTGACCGCAGCGCGCGACACGGGGATGCGCGAGATCGAGCGCCGCGCCCAGGCGTACGGACTGCCGCCGATGCGCTGGCCCGATCCGTGGCCCGGCAACTCGTTGACGGCGATGCGCGCCGCCACCTTCGCGAAGGAGATCGGGCGCACGATCTCGTTCTCGCTCGCCGCCTACAGGCAGGCCTTCGCCGCCGGACGTGACCTGACCGAGCCCGACAACGTCTTCCTCGCCGCCGCCTCGTCGGAGCTTCACCCGCGCGCGCTCGAGACGGCGATCGCCCGTGACGCGATCAAGCAGCGGCTGCGGGCCGCGACGGACGAGGCCGGCGACCGCGGCGTCATCGGGGTCCCGGCGCTGGTGGTCGGCGACGAGGTCTTCTGGGGCGACGACCGGCTCGAAGAGGCTGCGGCGGCCGCTGCCGGGTAGTACTAAGTAGCTATGTTGAGGTCGGGTGGCTGAGGAGACAGCAAGCACTGCACAGGCGGACGGCGCAAGCGCCGGCGCCCGCGCCCTTCCCGATCCCGCGCTCTGCCTCGAGCTGCTCGAGACGATGGCGCTGATCCGGCGGTTCGAGGAGGAGGCCGGGCGCCAGTACCAGCGCGCGAAGGCCGGCGGCTTCCTGCACCTGGCGATCGGCGAGGAGGCCACGATCGTCGGCACGACCTCGGTGCTCGAGCCCGGCGACTACCTGATCGGCACCTACCGCACCCACGGGCACGCGATCGCCCGGGGCACCGACCCCAAGTACGTGATGGCCGAGCTCTTCGGCCGCGTCGACGGCACCTCGGGCGGCCGCGGCGGCTCGATGCACGTGTTCGACGGCGAGCGCCGGTTCATGGGCGGCTACGGGATCGTCGGCGGCAATCTGCCGCTCGCCGCCGGGCTCGGGCTCGCCTCCGACTACATGGGGACCGACGACGTCACCGTCTGCATGTTTGGCGACGGCGCCTCGAACGCCGGCAACTTCGGCGAGACGATGAACCTGGCCGCGCTCTGGCGGCTACCGGTGGTGTTCATCCTCGAGAACAACCTGTACGGCATGGGGACGGCCGTGGAGCGCCACTCGGCGGTCACGGACTTCTCGAGGAAGGCCGAGGGGATGGGCGTCCCCGGCGTGCGCGTCGACGGCATGGACGTGCTGGCAATGCGCGAGACGGTCGCCGAGCACATCCGCATTGCCCGCGAGGAGCGCCGGCCGACCATGGTTGAGGCGTTCACCTACCGCTTCCGCGGTCACTCCGCGGCCGACCCCGAGGTCTACCGGACCAAGGAGGAGGTCGAGGAGTGGCGCAAGAAGGACCCGGTTGAGGCCTTCGCCGACCGGCTCGAGGCCGAGGACGTGCTGAGCTCCGAGGAGCGCGCCGCGCTGCGCGAGCGGATCGACGCCAGGGTGGTCGAGGCGGTCGAGTTCGCCGACAACTCGCCGGAGCCGCCGCTGGACACGCTGTACGACCACCTGTACGTCCTCGGGGACCAGGTCAAGGGCTGGTACGCCGTCGACGAGCGCGCCCCCCAGCCGTTCGCGGGCGAGCGCGAGGGCGAGGAGCTGACCGGCGAGGCGAAGCGACTCGCCGAGGCCGGCGCCGCCTACGGCGGACAGGCCGCATCGCCGGCCGGCCGCCGCGAGGACGACGACCCGCTCGGCGACAAGGAGGCCGCCGACGCGCTCGAGGATCGCGAGTCGTTCGTCGACAGCCCACAGGAGAGCGACGAGTAGTGGCCGTTTTGCGGATGCGCGAGGCCCTTCGCGATGCGATGGCCGAGGAGATGCGCCGGGATGAGTCCGTCTACGTGATGGGCGAGGACGTCGCCGTGTTCCAAGGCGCGTTCAAGGTCACCGAGGGGCTCCTGGACGAGTTCGGCGAGCGTCGCGTCCGCGACACGCCGATCTCGGAGAACACGATGGTCGGGACCGGGATCGGGTCGGCGATGGGCGGGCTGCGGCCGATCGTCGAGCTGATGACGGTCAACTTCGCGCTGCTCGCGTTCGATCAGATCATCAACCACGCCGCCGCGATCCCGTACATGTTCAACGGGCAGACGCGGCTGCCGATGGTGATCCGGATGCCGGGCGGCGGCGGCCACCAGCTGGGCCCGACCCACTCGCACAGCTTCGAGGCAATGTTCCTCCAGATCCCGGGCCTGCTGGTCGCATGCCCGTCGACGCCCGCGGACGGGAAGGGGCTGCTGAAGGCGTCGATCCGCGACGACAACCCGGTCGTCTTCATCGAGCACGAGACCCTCTACGGGCTCCGCGGGGACGTCCCCGACGAGGACGATCACGTCGTCAACTTCGGCAAGGCGGCCATCCGGAAGGAGGGCGGTGACGTGACCATCGTCGGGATCCTGCGGATGGCCCACATCGCCGAGCAGGCGGCGAAGACGCTCTCCCACGAGCACGGGGTCGAGGCCGAGGTCATCGACCCGCGGACGCTGCGGCCGCTCGACCTCGACACGATCCTCGAGTCCGTGCGCAAGACCAACCGTCTGGTGATCGTCGAGGAGGGCTGGCCGCACGGCGGCGTCGGGGCCAACATCGCCGCGCTGGTCGCCGAGCAGGCCTTCGACCACCTGGATGCGCCCGTCCAGCGGGTGACCGGCGCCGACGTGCCGATGCCGTACTCGAAGCGGCTTGAGCAGTCGGCCATGCCGCACGCCGAGAACGTGATCAGCGCCGCCCTGGCGACGACCGCGGGGGCAATCTGATGGCCACCGAGATCGTCATGCCGCGCCTGTCCGACTCGATGGAGGAGGGGACGGTGCTGCGGTGGATGAAGTCGGTCGGCGACGACGTGGCTCTGGGCGAGGAGCTGGTCGAGATCGAGACCGACAAGGCGAACATGGTGTTCGAGGCGGACGCCGCGGGGACTTTGATCGAGATCGTGGCCGATGAGGGCGCGACGCTTCCGATTGGTGAGGTCATCGCGCGGGTTGGTGATGCCTCGGAGGCGGCCTCTGGCGGCGGTGGTGACGACGGCGACGGGAAGGGCCCGTCGGACAGTCCTCGCTCCGCTGCGGATAGTCCGCCGGACCCTCCCGACGCCGCCGCCCCCGCCGCCGAGGAGGCTGCTCCGGCTGCCGCTCCCGAGAAGGCTGCAGCGGCTACCGCTGCCCCCGCTGCTGGTGGGGAGAGGGCGGATGGGAGGGTCAAGGCGAGCCCGATCGCGCGGCGGATCGCCGAGGAGAAGGGCGTTGATCTCGGGACCCTGCAGGGGTCGGGGCCCGGTGGGCGGATCATCAAGTCGGATGTGGAGAACGCCGCCGAGGGCGACGGCGCACCGCCAGCCGCAGCCGCTGCGCCGACGCCGGCGCGTCCCAGCTCGCCGGAGACCGCCAAGGGCGAGGTGCAGGTCGTCGAGCTCTCAAAGCTCCAGCAGACGGTCGGCAGGCGCATGGCCGAGTCCAAGGCGACCGCGCCGCACTTCTATCTGCAGTCGGAGTTCGACATGACGAGCGCCTGGGACGCGCGAGCCGGGCTCAAGGCCGCGGCCGCCGAGGGCGACGTCATCCCCTCCTTCAACGACATGGTGGTCAAGGCGTGCGCGATCGCGCTGCGCGAGTTCCCGCGCGCCAACGGCGCCTACCGGGACGGCAAGTGGGAGCTCTACGAGCGGATCAACGTCGGGATCGCGGTCGCCGCGCCCGAGGCGCTGGTGGTGCCGACGATCTTCGACGCCGACCGCAAGGGACTGCGGCAGATCGCGACCGAGTCGCGGGCGCTGGCGGGCAAGGTCCGCGACGGCAAGGTCACGCCGCCCGAGCTCTCCGGGGGCACCTTCACGGTCTCGAACCTCGGCATGTACGCGATCACCAACTTCCACCCGGTGATCAACTCGCCGCAGGCGGCGATCCTCGGCGTCGGCACGATCACCGAGACGCCGGTGGTCCGCGGCGGCGAGATTCAAACCGCGCGTCTGATGGGCGTGACGCTCGCCTGCGACCATCGAATCCTCTACGGCGCCGACGGTGCCGAGTTCCTCGGACGCGTCCGTGCCCTGCTCGAGCAACCGCTCGGGCTCGCGCTCTGAGCGGTGTCCGCCGCGCCCGACTCCGGGCGCCTGATCGACGTTCCGATCGAATCCCTCCCCCACGTCGACGAGCACTCGACCGAGATCGCCGCGACGCCGGACGAGGTCTGGGAGGCGCTCGTCGCCGTCGTCGGCGGGTTCACCGCTGGGCGCGGCGGCGGCACCTTCGCCCGCGCCCTCGGCTGCGACGAGACCGAGCCCTCGGGGGAGCCCGGGGAGATCGGCTCGACCATCCCCGGGTTCGTCGTCGCGCGCTCGGTCCGGCCCGCGGTGTTGGCCCTGCTCGGCGCCCACCGGTTCTCGCGCTACGCGCTGATCTTCCGCATCGCCGAGACGCCGGAGGGCAACGTGCTGCTCGGCGCTGAGACGCGGGCCGAGTTCCCGGGCGCCACCGGGCGCCTGTACCGGGCCGCCGTGATCGGGACGCGCGGGCACGTGCTCGCCACCAGGTCGGTCCTCCGGGCCGTGCGGCGGCGCGCCGAGCGCTGAGACCACCCGCCCGGGGGGTTGAAACGTCGCTGGGCGGGAATACAATCCCGTGTAGCGATCGGCTCTAGCCACCAACTGGAGCGGATCCAGACATAGGGAGCGCGGGCGGAACCCCGAGCTCCCGTCGTCCGTAGGCGCCGCGGAGGAGATCCCAAAGCGGCGAGAACTGCCGGCCGACCCGAGGAGATCCCGAAGGGAGGCCAGACACGAAGGGCGGAGAGATGAAGCCAGTCAACGGCGCTGTCGCGAGCGAGCCTGCGCGCGACGAGTTGAGCGAACGGGAAACCGCAGACCGCGGCGCGCCCGGACGCGAAGCGGAGGACGTGCCGCGCGGTGATTCCCTCACTCGTGACGACCGGGCGAACCTGCTCCGGTACATGGCGATGATGCGCGCCGCCGAGGAGCGCGGGATCACCCTCTACCGGCAGGGCAAGGTGCCGGGAAGCTTTTATGACGGCTGCGGCCAGGAGGCGATCTCGGTCGGGTCCTCCTTCGTGCTCGGGCCGCGTGACCGGATGTGCATCCTGCACCGCGACCTCGGTGCCCACTTCGTCCGCGGCGTGACCCCGGACCGTTACCTCGCCAACTACATGGGCCGCAGCGGCGGCGTCACCGGCGGCAAGGACGGCAACCTGCACTTCGGCGACCGCGAGCTCGGCTGCGTCGGGATGGTCTCGATGCTGCCCGACATGGCGCTCGTCGCCACGGGGCTGGCGCTCGCCTTCAAGACCCGCGGCGAGCAGCGGGTCGCCATGACCTACTTCGGCGAGGGCTCGACCGCCAACGGCCAGTGGCACGAGGCGATGAACTTCGCCGGCATCCACAAGCTGCCGGTGGTCTTCATCCTCGAGAACAACGGCTTCGCCTACTCGACGCCGAACGAGCTCGAGTTCGCGGTCGACCCGGTCGAGCGCGCGGCGACCTACGGGTTCCCGGGCGTGCTGGTCGACGGCAACGACGTGGAGGCGGTCTTCGAGGCCTCGCGCGTCGCCGCCGAGCGGGCACGAGCGGGCGGCGGCCCGACGCTGGTCGAGTGCCGAACCCTGCGCATGCACGGGCACGGAGCCCACGACGACATGAGCTACGTCCCCGAGGCCCTCAAGCAGGAGTGGTCCGGGCGCGACCCGATCGAGCTCTACTCCGAGCGCCTGGTGGCCGACCACGGCTTCGACGCCGACGAGGTCGAGCGGATCCGCTCCGAGGTCAAGGCCTACGTCGACGAGTGCGCGCAGACGGCGCTCGCCTCGCCGATGCCCGATCCGGCGATCGCCACCGAGGGCGTGTTCGCCGACGACATCACGCCGCTCGGTGACGGAAAGGCTCCTTGGTCGCACTGGGCGAACGCCGGCGCCGAGCAGGAGCGCCGCCTGATGGCCGAGATGACATATCTCGAGGCGATCTCGGACGGGCTCCGCGAGGAGATGAGACGCGACGACTCGGTCTTCTGCATGGGACAGGACATCGGCAACTTCGGCGGCGCGTTCAAGGTCACCGACGGGTTCCTGGACGAGTTCGGCGCCCAGCGGGTGCTCGACGCGCCGCTGGCGGAGAACGCGATCATCGGCACCGCCGTCGGCGCCGCGGTCGAGGGCCTGCGCCCCGTGTGCGAGATGCAGTTCGCGGACTTCATCTCCTGCGGCTTCGACCAGCTGGTCAACGTCGCGGCGAAGCTCCACTATCGCCAGGGCGTTGCGGCGCCGCTCGTCGTCCGCCTGCCCTCTGGCGGCGGCTTCAGCGGCGGCCCATTTCACTCCCAGAACCCAGAGGCGTGGTTTCTGCAATCGCCGGGCCTGCGCGTGGTCGCCCCGTCGACCGCCGCCGACGCCAAGGGACTGCTGACCGCGGCGATCCGCGACCCAAACCCCGTCTGCTACCTCGAGCACAAGGGGCTCTACCGCTACGTGAAGGACGAGGTCCCGGAGGGCGACTACTCGGTGGAGCTCGGCAAGGCGCGGGTCGCCCGGGAGGGCGAGGAGATGAGCGTGATCACGTACGGATCCGCCGTCCACCTCGCGCTCGAGGCGGCCGAGGCGCTGGACGAGTCGATCGAGGTCATCGACCTGCGGTCCCTGTGCCCGCTTGACACCGAGGCGATCCTGGCGACCGCCCGCAAGACGGGCAAGGTGCTCGTCGCCCACGAGGCGACGCAATCGTGCGGGGTCGGAGCGGAGGTCGCCGCGCTGGTCGCCGCCGAGGCCTTCGAGGACCTCGACGCGCCGGTGCGGCGACTCACCGCTCCGGACGTCCCGATCCCGTTCAGCCCGCCGCTCGAACAGGCCGTGCTGCCGCAGCTCGACGACATGAAGGAGGCGTGCAGTGAGCTCCTCGCCTACTGAGACGCTGGTGGAGGTTGCGATGCCCAAGATGGGCATCTCGGTCTCCGAGGGCACGATCCTCGAGTGGCGCAAGGAGCCCGGTGACTGGGTCGAGGCCGACGAGACGCTCGCCGATGTCACGACCGACAAGGTGGACGTCGAGATCCCGTCGCCGGCGGCGGGCCGCCTGGCGCGGATCGTCGTCGAAGCCGGCGACACGGTCGAGGTCGGCGCGACGATCGCCGAGATTGATGGCGGGGCGAAAGCGGGTGAGGCGCATCCGCAGGAGTCGCCACCCGCCACTCGCCACTCGCCACCCGACGGCGAGCCGGACCGTTCTGGCTTCGTCTCCCCCGTCGTGCGCCGGATCGCCGACAAGCACGACGTTGATCTGAGTCAGGTCGAGGGAACCGGGATCGGCGGGCGCGTGCGCAAGAAGGACGTGCTCGCCTATGTCGAGGCCGGCGGTAACGGCAAGCAGAAGGCCGCCCGGCCGCTGCACACCGAATCGCCGTATACACCCGATGAGCCGGCGCCCACGCCCGAGCCGAGTGACGAGGGACGAGAGGCGAGTGGCGGCCATCGCGAACCCATGACCCCCATGCGCCTCGCCATCGCGAAGCACATGGTCGGCAGCCGCCAGACCGCCGCGCACTGCACGACGATCGTCGAGGTCGACATGTCACGGGTCGCCGCGCGGCGCGCGCAGCTGAAGCCCGTGATGGCCCAGCGCGACGTGTCGCTCACCTACCTCGCGTTCGTCGCGTCCGCCACGGTCGAGGCGCTCGAGCACCATCCGGTGCTCAACGCGTCGGTCGACGGCCAGGAGCTCGTCTACCACGACGACGTCAACCTCGGGATCGCGGTCGCCCTCGACGAGGGCCTGATCGTGCCGGTGATCCCAAAGGCTCAGCGGCTCAGCCTCGAGGGGCTGGCCGCGGCGATCGCCGACGTCGCCGAGCGCGCGCGCTCGAAGCGGCTCGACCCCGACGAGGTCCACGGCGGCACGTTCACGATCACCAACCCCGGCCAGTTCGGGGCGGTGCTCGCGACGCCGATCATCAACCAGCCCCAGGTCGGGATCCTCGACCTCGAGGCGATCGTCAAGCGGCCGGTGGTGGTCTCCGACGAGGGTGGCGGCGACTCGATCGCGATTCGCCCGATGACCTACCTGCCGATGTCCTGGGATCACCGCGCGCTCGACGGCGCCGAGGCGGCGAAGTTCCTCAGCCGGATAAAGAGCCGGCTCGAGGGTTGGGAGGTGGAGTGATGGCCACGGTCGTCAGGACACCCGGCAACGGCCGACCCGCCCCTGCGGCGGCGCCCGTTGCGGGAGCAATCGCCCCGGTCGCGTTCGAGCACGAGGAACTGGCGGTGCGCGTCGGTGAGCGCTCCGGCCTCTACGTCGTGGTCGCCATCCACTCGACCGCGCTCGGGCCGGCGCTCGGCGGCCTGCGCATGTGGCACTACCCCGCGCCGCTGGACGGGATCCGCGACGCGCTCCGGCTCGCGGGCGGGATGACCCTGAAGGCGGCCGCGGCCCAGCTGGACCTGGGGGGCGGCAAGGGCGTGATCTGCGCCCCGTCCGAGGGCCTCAGCGGCGACCGGCGGCGCGCGGCGCTGCTCGACTTCGCCGACGTGGTCGAGTCGCTCGACGGGCGCTACATCACGGCCGAGGACGTGGGGATCTCGCCCGACGACCTGGTCGCCATCTCGGAGCGAACCGAGCACGTCACCGGACTCCCGCCCGAGCGGGGCGGCTCGGGCGACCCGAGCCCCTTCACCGCGATCGGGGTCGAGGCGGCTCTGCGGGCCTCCGCCCGCGCCCACTTCGGCGTCAAGCGGCTCACGGGCTGCAGCGTCTGCGTGGTCGGCCTCGGCCACGTCGGCGCGCGCCTCGCGGAGCGCCTGTCCGAAGCCGGATGCGAGCTCCTGCTCTCCGACATCGACCCGGACAAGCGCGAGCTCGCCGATGAGCTCGGCGCCACGTGGGTCGACCCGGAGGACGCGATCACGGTCGGCTGCGACGTGCTCGCGCCGTGCGCGCTTGGAGGCGTGATCAGCGAGGAGAACGTCGACGACCTGCGGTGTCAGATCGTGTGCGGCTCGGCCAACAACCAGCTCGCCGACGACGCCCTCGCCGACACGCTGGCCGCGGAGGGAATCCTGTATGCGCCGGACTTCATCGCCAACGCCGGTGGCCTGATCCACGTCTACAAGGAGATCAAGGGCTATTCCGAGCGCCGGGCGATCGTGCTCGCGCGCGGGATCGAGCAGACGCTCGGCCGGGTGTTCGTGGTCGCCGAACAGCGGCAGGTGACGCCGCTCGTCGCGGCGCGCGAGCTCGCGGGCGAGCGGCTCGGAGCCGCTCTGCGAGACTGACCTCGATGGATCGGTTGCTGGTCGTCCGCCTCGGGCTCATCCCGTACGAGGAGGGCGTGCGCGTGCAGGCGGAGGTGGAGCGCAGGCGGCTGGCTGGAGAGATCCCGGACGTCGTGCTGATGCTGGAGCACCCGCCCGTTTACACCAAGGGCCGCCGCTCGAGCTCCGAGGAGCTGCCGATGGGCGAGGACTGGTATCGGATGCAGGGCATCGAGGTCGTGCAGACGGACCGCGGCGGGCAGGTCACCTACCACGGTCCCGGGCAGCTGGTCGCCTATCCGGTCATGAGCCTGCGCGAGCTCCGACGGCCCGATGACGTCCATGAGTACGTGCGGCTGATGGAGCGGGCGATCATTGCCGCGATCGGCGACTACGACATCGAGGCCGGCCTGATCGACGGGCTCACCGGCGTCTGGGTCGGCTCCGAGCCGCCGCCCGCGGGCGATGCACGGAAGATCGGCTCGATCGGCATCCACGTGCACAAGGGGATCACCACGCACGGGCTCGCGGTCAACGTCGCCAACGACCTACAGCCCTTCGAGTGGGTCGTCCCGTGCGGGATCGAGGCCTGCCGGATGACGTCGCTCACCCGCGAGCTCGGGAGCGAGCAGTCGGTCGGCGGGTTCGCTGACGCGCTGGCCGGGCGGCTCGGCGAGGCCTACGGGCGCGAGCCGGTCGAGGCCCCGGCGGACGCCGTGCTCGGGTCACTAAGTTTGAGTTCGGCATGACCGAAGCGGCGGAGCGCATCCACGTCACCCGTTCGCGCGCCAACCCCGGCGGCGCGACCGGCATCGAGGGCCGGCCGTTTCGCGAGCGCAAGCCGCCGTGGCTGAAGGTGCCGGCACCCGGTGGGCCCACGTATCGCAAGCTCAAGCGGACGATCGCCGCCGACAACCTGCACACGGTCTGCGAGGAGGCGAACTGCCCCAACGTGGGCGAGTGCTGGGAGCGCGGCACCGCGACGTTCATGATCCTCGGCGATGTCTGCACCCGCCGGTGCGGGTTCTGCAACGTGCAGACGGGCGTCCCCACCTGGAACGACCCGCTGGAGCCGCTGCGGGTCGCCAACCAGGTGAAGAAGATGGGCCTGCGCCACGCGGTGATCACCTCGGTCGACCGCGACGACCTGCCGGACTACGGCGCCTCGGCGTTCGTGGGCGTGATCCGGTCGATCCGCATGCTGGCCCCCGAGTGCAAGGTCGAGGTCCTGACGCCCGACTTCCGCGGCCAGGAGATGCCGCTCGCCAAGGTGATCCATGAGCGTCCCGACGTCTTCAACCACAACGTCGAGACGGTGCCGCGGCTCTACCCCCGTGCCCGTCGCGGCTCTGACTTTCTGCGGTCCTGCCGTGTGCTCCGGATGGCGAAGGAGATGGGCGGCCAGGACGTGCTGACCAAGTCAGGGCTGATGGTCGGGCTCGGCGAGGACTTCGACGAAATGGTCGACACGTTCCGCGTCCTGCGCGAGCACAAGGTCCAGATCCTGACCGTGGGGCAGTACCTGCGGCCGACCGAGAAGCACCTGCCGGTGGTCCGCTACTGGGAGCCGGCCGAGTTCGACCGGCTTCGCGACGCCGCGTATGAGCTCGGCTTCGAGTCGGTCGCCTCCGGCCCGCTCGTGCGGAGCTCGTACCACGCCGACGAGGCCGCGGCCCAGGTGGTCGAGCGGCGCGCTGCCTAGACCCGTTGCGCCCGTTGCTCGTCCTCTGTGCCGTCTCCGCCGCCGGCTTGGCGGCGGCGAGCCCCGCGGTGGCGACGTTCGCCGAGCCCTTCCCGGTCAGCGCGGGGAACACCGAGAGTCCTGAGGTCGCGGTGGCCTCCGACGGCGACACCGTGTTCGCCTGGAGACACTTCGACGGGACGAACTGGCGCGTCCAGGCGCGATTCCGCAGCGCCGCCGGGGTGTTGAGCCCGATCCAGACGCTCTCGGCCGCCGGGCAGGACGCCGAGAACCTGCAGCTGGCGGTCGACACCACCGGGGACGCCGTCATGGTCTGGCAACGCTCCGACGGGGCGACCGTGCGGATCGAGGCTCGGACCCGCAGCGCCGCCGGCGTACTCAGCCCAGTGCGGACGCTCTCAGCTGCCGGGCAGGGCGCGTCCGACCCCGGCCTGGACGTCGACGTCGACGGCGACGCCGTCTTCGTCTGGAAGCTCTTCGACGGGGGAAGGGCGAGCTTCAGGGTCGAAACGAGGGCCCTCAGCGCCGCCGGCGTGCTCAGCTCGGTGCAAACCGTCACGCCGGCCGGAGACTTCCCCCGAGTCGGCGTCGACGACGACGGGGACGCTGTCTTCGTCTGGCTCAGCTCGGACGGCTCGAACCTCCGCGCGAGGACCCGAGGCCGCAGCGGAACGGGAACGCTGAGCCCCGTGGGAACGCTCTCGCTGGGCGGCCAGGACGCCGCCGAGCCCCAGATCGCCGTCGACCCGAGCGGCGATGCGGTCTTCGCCTGGACGCGTTTCGACGGGGCGAACGTGCGGATCGAGGCGCGGGCCCGCAGCGCCTCGGGTGTACTCAGCCGCCTGCAGAGGGTCTCGCCGCCCGGCACGAGACTGCGTTCGCCCCCCGGCACTGGGTGTCGACGCAGCCGGCGACGCTGTCCTGGCCTGGCAGGCCACCGGGCCGCAAGTCTTCCGGATCCAGGCGCGCGGGCGCGCGGCAGCCGGAGCGCTCAGCCCGGTCCAGCGTGTCTCACAGCCGGACACGGGCGGGTTCTTTCCCCGGGTGAGCGTGGCTCCGGGCGGCCGCGCGATGATCGCCTGGGGTCAGGACTTCGGCAACAGCCTCGCCCCTTACCCCGTGGCCCGTGAGCGAACGGCCGGCGGCTCCCTGCTGGCGACGCAGATCCTCTCCGACGTCGACCGCGTGACCGATATCCAGGTCGGCTTGGGAGGCGGGGTCGCCGCCGTCGATTGGCGGCCGAATGCGGATGCGCGTATCTGGACCGCCGTCGGCCCCTGACGCGCGCCGCCTAGATCTCGACGGTCGCGGGCTCGAAGCGACGCTTGAAGGTGAACGCATGCGGCGTCGGGCCGTGGCGCTCGAGGTGCTCCAGCCGCTCCCGTGCCTCGGTGGTGTCCGGGACGTGACCCTGCGGCACCCACCAGAGGCACATGTAGGTGCCGGCCAACCGCGTCATCCACTCGCGGCGGCGGCGCATCACGGCCAGATGGCCCCCGGAGTAGACGAAATCCCACAGGGACTCGATCGACTCCCAGACCGACATGTTGATGATCAGTCGCTCGTCGTCGAAGACCCGGATCGACGTCGCGTCGCCGCTCGCGTCCTCGAGCCGCCAGACGAAGCCGGGCGCGGCGTCGGCGAGCGCGTTCACCGGCTCCAGGTTGGCGACGAACTCGGCCAGGGCCGGAGAGTCGAGCGGCTCGCGCGGCAGCGCGATGTTCACCTGCGCGATCCAGGGCTCCGCGGCCACACCGGGAGCCTAGACCAGCCCTCCGGCTCTCCGTGCGGGCTCTAGGCTTCGGCCGCTGATCCCGCTCAAGGACAACCTGCCGTCGCAGCGCTTGCCGGTGGCGACGATCGCCCTGATCGTGGTCGGCGTCGTCGCCCGCGTCCTCGATTGGAGCCCCGACCTCGCCGACGCGTGGTGGCCGTGGGCCGCGATCGCGTCGCTGTTCGTCGGCGGCGGGGTGATCGAGTTGGTGGTGAACATGCTCTTTCTCTGGCTGTTCGCAAAGAGCCTCGAGGACACGCTCGGAGTTGTCCGCTTCCTGCTGCTGTTCTTCGTCGGCGGGCTGGCCGCCGCCGGGGCCCAGGAGCTCGTGGATCCGGACACGGTCGTGCCCTCCGTGGGGGTCGCCGGATCGATCGCCGCCCTGATCGGCGCCTACGCGCTGCTCTACCCCCACGCGCGGATCCTCGGTTGGGTGCTGATCCCGTTCTTTGTGACCTTCGTCGAGGTTCCGGCCCTGATTCTGGCGGCGGTGTGGTTCGCGCTGCAGGCGATCCCGGCCGTCGGTCAGCCGCCGATCGCCGGGCTCGCCGGCGGCCTGCTCCTCGGTGTGGTGGCGATCAGGCTCCTCGCCCACGGTCGCCCCGCCATCGCCGCCGACGGCTCGCGAGCTGTGTACTAGGCGTCCTGGGTGGACCCTGACCTGCGGACAGCCCTGCTCGTCGGCGCGCTGATCTTCGTCGGCGTGTTCGCGCTGATGACGGTCGCGGTCGCGGTCGAGTACGGCTTCGACGTGCTGACGGCGGCTGCGGGGCTCATCATCCTGCTGCTCGTCCTGCCGCTGATCGGCGCGCTTCGCAACCCGCCGAAGTAGCCGGCCTAGTCCGCTCGGGCGGATTCGTCGAAGCGCGGGAGCCCGTCGTCGGGGATCGGCTCCCAGGCCGCGGCGTAGGCGACGAAGCTGCGCTTGCTCGGCCGCACGCCGGGATCGCCGTCGAAGGCGCTCATGCGGACCGCCATCCTCGTGTGGTCCTCGGGGTCGCGGCTGAACAGTTGGGCGCCGCACTCGCCGCAGAACGCCTTCTCGAAGCCGCCGTCGGGCGGGCGCCAGGCCTTCACGAGCTCGGCCCCCTGGGTGATCTCAAAGCCGGCGCCGTCCACCTGGGCCTGGGCGGATGAGGACGTCCCGGTCCGCCGCTGGCACCGGGTGCAGTGGCAGTAGGTGGCCATCTTCGCCGGTTGGGCGAGGCGGAAGCGGACGGCGCCGCACAGGCAACGGCCGGTCGTGGAAGGCTCGTTCATGGACCCTTTTTATACTCGGCGGATGGCGCTACCGCCCGGTCCGCGCACACCCGCGACCCTGAACACGGCGCGGCTTGCCGTGCGGCCTTTGGAGACGCTGCTCGGCTGGCACCGCCGCTACGGCGACCTGATCACCGTGCGCTTCCTGCTGTTCGGCACCGGCGTGTATGTGGCCGACCCGCAGGGCATCCGGGAGCTGTTCACCGGCGACCAGTCGGACCTGCACGCCGGCGAGGCGAACGAGCCCCTGTCGCCGATCCTCGGCAAGAACTCCGTGCTGCTGCTCGACGGCGAACAGCACATGCGCCAGCGCAAGTTGCTGCTCCCTCCCTTCCAGGGGCGCGCGGTGGTCGAATGGCGGTCGGTGATCCGCGAGATCGCCGAGGACGAGGTCGCCGGCTGGGCCGTCGGCAGCGAGGTGGTCGTCCGCGAGCGGATGCGGTCGCTCACCTTCGACGTGATCTGTCGTGCCGTCTTCGGCGTGGCCGAGCCCGAACGGGTCGAGCGGCTGCGTGAGGCGCTCCTCGCCGTGCTCGACACGACCTCGGTGATCTTCTTCGCCGAGGGCATGCGCAGGGATCTGGGCCCATGGTCGCCATGGGGGCGCTTCAAGCGCCAGCTCGCGGCGGCCGACGCGCTGATCTACGAGGAGATCCAGCGGCGCCGGCTCGCGCCCGATGTCGAGGGGGGCAGCGACGTGCTCTCGTTGCTCCTGGGGGCGCGGGACGAAGACGGCGAGCCGATGAGCGACGTCGAGCTCCGGGACGAGCTCATGACGATGCTCGCCGCCGGACACGAGACGACGGCCACCGGGCTCGCCTGGGCGTTCGACCTGCTGCTCCACAACCCGGCGGCGCTCGACCGTCTTCGCGAGGAGCTCGACGGCGAGGACGACGCCTACCTCGACGCCGTGGTCACCGAGACGCTGCGCCTCCGGCCGGTGATCGACGCGGCCGAGCGGACGCTGAAGAAGCCGCGGACGATCGCCGGCTGGGACCTGCCGGCCGGGATCCGCGTCTATCCGGGGATCGCGATGGTGCACCGGCGCGAGGACCTGTACCCGAACGCGGCCGCGTTCCGCCCGGAGCGCTTCCTCGATGGCGCCGCCAAGCCGTATACCTGGCTGCCGTTCGGCGGCGGGATCCGCCGATGCATCGGCGCGGCGCTCGCCCAGGCGGAGATGGCCGAGGTTCTGCGGGTGGTTCTGAAGCGGGTCGAGCTCGCGCCGGTGAGCCCGCGCACCGATCAGGTCATCCTCAGGGGGATCACGCTCGCGCCGAGGGACGGGGTCCGCGTGCGGGTGACGAGGCGGGCTACACCCCCAGGCGCCACCCGCCAGCCCGCGGCCGCAGTCGCGGCCTGAGCCGCTCAGGCCGCGAGCGCAAGCTCGCCGCGCGTGCTCTGTGCGGCGACCATCGCCGCGTAGCGGCCGTCGAGCTCGAGCAGTTCCTCATGCGTTCCGAGCTCGGCGATGCCACCCTCGGCAACGACGGCAATCTGCTCGGCATCGCGGATCGTCGAGAGGCGGTGAGCGATCGCGATCGTGGTGCGGCCGCGCGAGAGGGTGTCGAGCGCCTCCTGCACGGCGCGCTCGGTCTCGGTGTCGAGGGCGCTCGTCGCCTCGTCGAGGATCAGGATCGGCGGGTTGCGCAGGATCGCGCGGGCGATCGCGATCCGCTGCTTCTCGCCGCCTGAGAAGCGGTAGCCGCGCTCGCCGACGATCGTCTCGTAGCCGTCGGGGAGGCTCGCGATCAGGTCATCGATCTGGGCCGAACGCGCGGCGGCGGCGATCTCATCGTCGCTGGCGCCCGGCCGCGCGAACGCGAGGTTGTCCCGTACCGACGCGTGGAACAGATAGGTCTCCTGCGAGACGAGGCCGACCACCGCTGCGAGCGACGCGTGCGTGAGATCGCGGACGTCGGTTCCTTCGATGCGGACCGCTCCCGAGTCGACGTCGTAGAGGCGGGCGAGCAGATAGGCGAGCGTCGTCTTACCCGAGCCCGTCTCGCCGACCACCGCAAGGGTCGTGTTCGCGGGCACGTGGATGTCGACTCCGCTGAGGATCTCGTCGCCGTCGGCGCCGTAGCGAAAGCCGACCCCGTCGAATTCGACGTCGCCGTGGACGGCCGCCGGATCGAGCTCGACGGCGCCGTCGCGCTCGTCGATCTCAACCGGCATGTCGAGGTACTCGAACACGCGCTCGAAGAGGGCGAGTGAGCTCTGTACGTCGACGCCGACCGAGAGCAGCGACTGGATCGGGAAGAAGAGGCGGGTCTGAAGCGTCGTGAAGGCGACCAGGGTGCCGATCGTGATCGCCTCACCGCCACCGGCGATGCTGAGCCCGGCGACCAGATAGATCAGCGCCGGCATCGCCGCAAAGGCGATCTGAACCGACGCCATCCGCCAGCGACCGGCCATCCGCGAGCGGACCTCGAGGTCGGCCAGGTCGGCCGACTCGCGGTCGAAGCGCTCGGCGAGCTCGGGCGAGCGCCCGTAGGTCTTGCCGAGCAGGATCCCTGACACCGAGAGCGATTCCTCGATCAGCGCCGAGATGTCGGCGAGCCGGCCCTGGCGCACCGAGGTGATCCGGCGGCGCTCCTGACCGACGCGGCGGGTCAGCCAGACGAAGAACGGCAGCAGTCCGAGCGCCGCCAGCGCCAGGCGCCAGTCGAGCAGGAACATCGCCGTCGCCGCGGCGATCACGGTCGTGACGTTCGAGACGATCGAGGTCGCCGTCGAGGTGACGACACTCTGGACGCCACCGATGTCGTTGGCGATTCGCGACTGAATCTCACCGGTGCGGGTGCGGGTGAAGAAGGCCAGTGAGAGTCGCTGAAGGTGGCGATAGACGGCCGCGCGGAGATCGTGCATGACCCGCTGGCCGACCGTGTTGGAGAGCAGCGTCTGCCCAACGCCGAGAGCCCCGGTCGCAATCGCGATCGCGATCATCCCGACGACGAGCTCGGCGAGCAGGGTCGTGTCCTGATTTGGAATCGCCTCGTCGAGAACGCCCCGAAGCAGGAACGGGGAGATCATCCCGAGCGCGGCCGAGAGGCCGATCAGCGCGAGGACCGCGGCAAGTCTCCCCCGGTAGGGGCGAAACAGCGCCAGCATCCGGCGACGTTCCGCGGGGCTCAGGGTCGGCTCCGCCTTGCGATCGCGCCCGATCATCGCCTGCACCTCGGGTCGTCCGGAGAGCAGCACGCTGCGACCGTCACGCGCTCGAGCAGCGACTTCAGCTCACGGCGCTCGGACGCGTCGAGCGGGGCCAGCAGATCGCGCTCGATCGCGGTCGCGGCGCGGCGGGCGCCGGTGAGCGCGCGCTCACCGTCCGCGGAGAGCTCGAGCAGATAGCGGCGGCGATCGGCCGGGTCCCGCGGGCGACGAACGAGGCCGCGCGCCTCGAGTTCGTCGAGCACTGCGACGAGGTTGCTGGGGTGGACGTGAAGCTCTTGGCCCAGTCGCTGCTGGGCCACCGGGCCGCTCGACGCAAGCCGGTCGAGGACCGCGAATTCGCGGCGCGAGAGCCCGGCGCCCTCGAGCTCGAGGCGCATGCGGGCGCCGGTCGCGCGAGCGAGACGCCCGAGGAGCTGGCTCGTTCCGGCCCCGGCGTGGCTAGGTGTTGTGGTGCTGGTCGTATCCGCCATCCATAGGAGGATAGCTGGATACTTTTACTTCATAACGATTATCCGCTGTAACTAACTAGCCACCCCGGCCGCCGCCGCCTCGAGGGCCTCGGCGCGGTCGAGGAAGTCCGTTTGGCGGAACACCAGGCCGCGCCGGAGGGTGAAGAGCTGGAACACGGGCTCGCTGACCGCGAGGCCGCTACCCGACCCGTGCCCGCTCTGGTGCGTGCGGACGAGGAGGGTCGCGCCGAAGTCAAGGATCTCCTCCGGGTCCCAGCGGATGTCCTCGAACGCGTCCTGCCAGTAGCGCCACAGCTTGAGGTAGCCCTCCTGGCCATGGAAGACCGGCTCCAGGTCGGGCGGCATCAGGTCGCGGCTGGGCCGGTACTCGTGGTCCGGATGGTTCCCGACGAGGATGACCTCGAAATCTCGCCGGTTGCCGGCCGCGTATGCGCGTCTGATCAGGCGGGTGACCAGCCAGCGGCGCGGGCGGGAGCCCACCGGAACCCGGGTGAGGAGCGGGGCGACCAGCCGGTAGAGACCAGGAAAGCGGACGAAGAAGCGCTCGTCGAGCGTTCGACGCTCGCTCGCCGGCGGGCGCAGCGGCGTGACCGCGATCCGGACGCCCTTCACCTCTCCATCCTATGGCGGTGCGGGCCTAGTCATCGATGGGCCGCAGCGCCTCCCGGCGTCGGATGGTCTCCGCTGCGGTCTTGGAACTCCTGACGAGGTATCGGGGATCGTCCTTGGTCGCGGCCACGATCCGCCCCGCGATCTCGGTGCGCTTCGTCAGCCGGCGACGAACGGTGCCGCGGACCGTGCGCCCGCGAAAGTTCCATTCGACGACGTCGCCGCGCCTTAGGTCCCTGTCCATGCAGTCCTCCCGTCGGTGCCGTTTCGAACACCAAGCCCGCGGCTCGCAGACGCGCCCCCCAGGCGGTCAGTCGAGGGTCAGAAGGCGGGCGGCTTGGAGCGCCTCCTCGGCGGTCCGGTAGACCTCGCCGTGGACGACGAGGCCATCGCGCAACAGCCACAGATGCGCGGCGCACATCTCCAACCGCGCGCCGCTCGCCCGGCCGCGACCGAGGATGCGCACCGGGACGACGACGGCATCACCGACCGCCATCGGCTCGTCGGTCTTCACGATGTACTCCTCGAACGCCGCCTGGGTCTCGGCGACGTTGCGGAGAAACCCCTCCGGGCCGACGCGCGTGCCCTCGGCGGAGTCGCCGACCCCGAGGCCGCCGGCATCGGGGATCTCCGCGTCCTCGGCGAACATCGCCGCGGCGCCCTCGACGTCGCCGGCGCTGAACATCGCGTAGCCGCGGCGCACGATCTCTACGTTTTGCTCCGGCATCTCCTCGAACCCGTCCGAGGGCCCAATCCTAAGTCCGCGGTCGCCGCGCGCGCAACGAGACGCGCTCTCGCATCGAGACGTGATGCCGGGTTCGAGGTGGAGCCAGCCGGGATCGAACCGGCGACCTTCGCGTTGCAAACGCGACGCTCTCCCAACTGAGCTATGGCCCCAACGCTGCGATTGTAGGCCCGCTTCTCACACCGGGAAGGCGTCCTCGACCCCTTCCGGCGGATCCGGATCAACGATCACCGCAAGCTTCTGCTCGTGCCAGAGGCAGACGATGCCGCCGTCGGGGTGCGGGCGGATCTCATCGGGCTGCGCGAGTCCGCCCTCGTCGAGCAGCCGCCGCATCGCCGCCTCCATCTCGTCCCGGCTCGGATCCTCCATTCGCGGAAACGATCGCGGGGCCGGGCGCACCCGTGACGCGCACGACGTGTCGAGTTGGACTCAATAGGGTGACCCCATGGCCAAGAGCCAGTACTACTGCGCGGCGACCCTCGACGGCTACATCGCCGATCCCGACGATGGACTGGGCTGGCTGTTCGGCTACGAGGGCAGCTACGACGGCGCGGACGCCGAGCCCGGGCCGATGGTGGATGGCGGTGCCTACGAGCGCTTCTACGACGATGTCGGCGCGCTGGTCAGCGGCTCGACCACGTACGAGTTCGTCCTCGACCACCTCGACTCCGACGACTCCTGGCCCTACAAGGGCAAGCCCTACTGGACGCTCAGCTCGCGCGATCTCCGCGTGCTCGAGGGCGACGGGATCGACGTACGGATAGCCGACGCGCCCGTCACCGACCTCTACGACGACATGATCGCCGCGGCCGGCGAGGGCAACCTCTGGGTGGTCGGCGGCGGCAACGTCGCCTCGCAGTTCGCCGACGCCGGCCTGCTCGACGAGGTCCATCTGACCGTGGTCCCGGTCGTGATCGGCGCCGGCAAACCGCTCTTCGACCGCCCGCCCCCCGGCGGGCCGATGAAGCTCACCGGCACCCGCACGTTCGCGAGCGGCATGGTCGAGCTCCGCTACGAGCTCGACCGCTAGTCGCCGGCGAGGGCGCGCAGCTCGTAGTAGGCCGGCTTGCGCCGCCCCTCGCGATCGAGCAGGCCCGACCAGGGGCACCAGCCGCACACCGCATGGCCGGCCTCCGTGTCGCGCCACGCGTACCAGTAGACGGCGCGCACGCCCCACCCCTCCGCGCCCGCGATGATCCGGGTGTAGGCCCGCCGCAGGATGCGGGCCTGGCCGTCGCGGCTCTTCACCAGCCCCCAACGCCGCTTCCCGGCGGATGCCCAGCCGACCTCGGTGACCCAGATTCCCGCGTTGTCGAAGTGGTCGGTCGCCACCTTGCGCGCCTTTTTGATCTGGTCGATCGTGCCGCGCGCCCTGCGGTTGTAGGGATGCAGGGCGATCCCGTCAAAGCTCGCCGCGATGTCCGGGACTGTGTAGAGCTCCGTCAGGAACGCCTTCGTGCTCATGCGCTTGCGATTGGTGCGGGTTCCGGTGAGGCCCGCGAGCAGCACCACCGCGTCGGGATCCTCGCTGCGGACCCCGGCAGCGCCGGCCTGCACGAGGAGCCCATAGCCGGTGGGGTCGACCGCCGGCCGGTAGAACGAGCTCAGGTTGGGCTCGTTCCACAGCTGCCAGGTCTCGATCGGCCTGTACGGCAGCCCCTCATGCTGGTCCCAGAAGGTGCCGCCCGGCCCGTACCGTCGCACGGCCGCCGCGGCAAAGTCGCCGAACGCCGTCCGCGTCTCGGCGGTGCGCGGCGGATACGACGCGCACTCCCCTCCGAAACACTCCCACCCGTCCTCGGCGGCCGCCCAATCGGGCGTGCCGAAGAGGAACGGCAGCGTCGTCATCCCGGAGCGGGCGTTCCCCGCAACCATGCCGTCGGTCGACCCCCAGTCGTACTCGCCGCGCTCGCGTTCCACCTGGGCCCACGGGAACCAGTCGCGAATCGAGCTGATCCCGGCGTCGGCCATCAGCCCCGCCTCCGAGTCGTCGAACGACCGCTGGGGCACGACCCCGATCGTCAGCGTCGGCCCGACGTCGATCACCTGGGCGGCGTTGCCGTCGGCGCTCGGCGCAAGGACGACCAGGGCGACGAGCGCCGCAAGCCCGAGTCTCATCCGCCCCGCCGGCATCCACCCGCAGAAACCCCCGTCGAGCCCAGGAGTTGCACCCGAGCTCTCGCGGGTAGGAACTGCGTGTGCGAGGATCGCTTGCGAACGGCGGCGTTGAGGAGGAGACGCATGACTGAGAGCGAGACGTCGGTCGCGGTAGGGGATCGGGGCGACACCGACAAGTCGCCGGCCCGCGTCGAGGAGGCCGCGGACGCGAAGACGCGTGCGCGCCCGGCGGAGGTCTCGAACCTCGACATCGTCCGCCACTACTTCGACATCGCCGCGGACCACCTCGGCCTCCGCGACGACCTCCGCGTCGTCTTCTGGACGCCCTATCGCGAGGTCACCGTCCAGATCCCGGTGAAGCTCGCTGACGGCATGACGCACGTCTTCTCCGGCTACCGGATCCAGCACAACGGCGCGCGTGGCCCCTACAAGGGCGGGATCCGCTTCCACCCGGAGGTCGACATCGACGAGATCCGCGCGCTGGCCTCGCTGATGACCTGGAAGACGGCCGTCGTCAACCTCCCGTTCGGCGGCGCCAAGGGCGGCGTCAACTGCCCCGCGAGCAAGCTCGACCCCAGCGAGTTGCAGCGCATCGCGCGCTCGTTCATGGACAAGATCGAGAAGGTCCTCGGGCCCACTCGGGACATTCCGGCGCCGGATGTGAACACCAACGCCCAGACCATGGCCTGGCTCATGGACGAGTACGGCAAGCTGCACGGCCACACCCCGGCGATCGTCACCGGCAAGCCGATCGCTCTCGAGGGCTCGCTCGGCCGGGAGGCCGCCACCGGGCGCGGCTGCGTCTACATGTTCCGCGAGGCCGCCCCGCAGCTCGGCCTGAGCCCGGCCGACACCACCTTCGTCGTTCAGGGCTACGGCAACGTTGGGTCCTGGGCGGCTCGGATCATGCAGCAGCTGGGCGCGAAGATGGTCGGCGTCTCGGACGTCCACGGGGCGATCCGCAACGACGCCGGGATCGACGCCAACGAGCTCTACGCCCACCTCCACGAGGGCGAGAAGATCACCGACTTCCCGGGGGCGGAGAAGATCGCGGCCGAGGACCTCGTCGCCATCCCGTGCGACGTCTTCATCCCTGCAGCGCTCGGCGGCATGATCCACGAGAGCAACGCCGACCGGATGCAGTGCAAGATGCTGGTCGAGGGCGCCAACAGCCCCACCACCCCGGCCGCCGACCAGATCCTCCGCGACAAGGGCACGTACGTGATCCCCGACGTGATGGCGAACGCCGGCGGCGTCGTCGTCTCCTACTTCGAGTGGGTCCAGAACCTCCAGCACTTCCGCTGGGAGGAGCGCGAGGTCAACGATCGGCTCGGCACGATCATGCGCCGCGCGTTCCGCGAGGTCTCGGGCCGGGCCAAGGAGGAGAGGCTCGACCTGCGCGAGGCCTCTTACCTGGTGGGGATCGAGCGGGTCGTCGAAGCCGCGAAGACCCGCGGCTACATCACCACGTAGCTAGAAAGTCGAAGTCCTTGGGTTCGCCCTGCTCGAACCAAAGCTCGTCGTCCTCGGGGGCGTCGCGGAGGAACTCGGGCGTCTCCTCGAGCACGTCCTCCTCCTCACCCTCCTCGGGCTGGTCGCCCTCCTCGGCGAGCTCGCCCTCGACCAGCTCCGCCTCGCCCGTCTCCTCGACCGCCTCCTCGAACGGGTGCTCGACCGTGTCGAGCGACTCGATCGGCGGCTCAACGGCTTCGCGCTCGTCGGTCGCCGGGGGCTCGGATGCGACCGGCGCCTCGCCCGTCTCGGGCGGGGCGGGTGCCGGCGGTTCGGGCGCCGGTTCGGGCTCGGGCGGGGCGGGCGGCGGCGGCGCGGCGGCCTGCTCGCCGGTCTCGGCAACCTGCGTCGCCTCGTCGTCGAGGCTCATGTCCACGTCCAACGCCAGCTCGTCGGCCGACTGATCGAAGAACCCCGACGCAGCCGGCGCGTCGGCGGGCGGCGCGATTGGCTCCTCGCCGGTGGCGGGCGGCTCCGTCAGTGGCTCCTCGGAGGTCGGCGCATCGGCCGCCGGGGCCTCCGTGACCGCAGCGGCAGGCGCCTGCTCCTCGGGGAAGTCAGGGTCGCCGGGCCGGGTCGGCGGCCCGAACGCCTCGCCCTCGAGGCGTTTGAGCTCGTCCTCCTCGGCGCCCGTGCGCCGCTTGAGGTCGAGATGCTCGCGAATCGCGTCGTCGAGAATTCCCATGGCTATGGAATGCGAAAAGACTACTGCGCGTGGGTTAGTCCGGCCGGCCGGCGGCCGACGGTTTCGACCCTAGTTTCGCCGTGCGGGCTCCGGTCCCTTCGACGCCACGGCGCCCGTTCCATTGGCATCACTGCCCACGCGATAGGCGCCCGCACCCGCGACGACCACCCTGTTCTTGCCCGTTCGTTTTGCCTCGTATAGCGCTGCGTCCGCCGCGGCGATCAGCTCGCGCACGTCGATCGCCGTCGCCGGCAGCGTCGCCACGCCGATGCTCGCCGTCACCCTGATCTCCGTCCCATCCGGCAGCCGCGTGCGCTCGGCGCCGATCCGAGCGTGGATCCGCTCGGCCAGCTCCAGCGCCCCGCTGGGGCTCGTCTCGGGGAGCGCGACCACGAACTCCTCGCCCCCGTAGCGCGCCGGCTCGTCGATTCCCCGGGACTCGGCCTTCAGGATCCGCCCGATCGAGCGCAGTACCGCGTCGCCCGCCGGATGCCCGTGGGTGTCGTTGACCGCTTTGAAATCGTCGATGTCGAGCATCAGCACGGAAAGCTCGTGGCGGAAGCGCACGGCGCGCGCCGCCTCCTTCTCCATCACGTCGCGGAAGGCGCGGTTGTTGGCGAGGCCGGTGAGGTCGTCGGTCACGGCCTGCTCGGAGACGAGCTCGTGCAGGGCCACGTTCTCGACCGACGCCGCCGCCTGCCCGACGAGATACAGGAACACGTCGCGTTCCGCCGTGTTGAACGGCGTGGCCGCCCGGGCAATCGTCATCGCGCCGACGGGCTCCCCGGTCGACCCGAGCCGGCCCAGCGAGCTGGCGAACGCGTACGCGCCGCCCTGCGAGACCTCCACCGGCCCGTGCTCGCGAAGCGCCCGGCTCTCGGCGGCCAGCGCCGCCTCCTGCACCGGTTCGGTCGCCCTCCCCGACTCGGCCTCCGAGCCGACGTGGCCGCTGAGCGCCACCAGCCCGTAGTCGGCCGTGCAGGCGCCGACCGCGGTGTCCACCAGGATCGCGAGCAGGGCCTGGCGGTCGAGCCCGGAGGCGAACGCATCCCCGATCCTCCGGGTCGACTTCTCGATCTCGATGCGCTGGCGCCGGAGCTCGTCCATCTGGTCGGCGAGGCGCCCGCTCATCTTGTTGAACTCGCTCGCCAGCCCCGCCATCTCGTCGTGGCCGCTGACAGGGACCCGGGTCGAGAAGTCGCCGTCACCGATGCGCTTCGCGGCCCCGAGCATCTCGCGCACGTAGCCCTGCAGCGAGCGGAGGATCAGGGCGACGGCGATCAGGGCGACGGCGAAGAAGGCGATCAGCGCGATCGCGACGTTCGGTCGCGAGCCGAGGAAGCCCTCGTCGACGGTCGGTGCGAACAGGGCCACCCTCACCTGCTCGGCGCCCAGCGGGGCGGTCGCCGCAACCCGCACCTCCTCGTCGCCCACGCTGCAGGTCCTTCGCCTCGCCGCTCGCCGGCAGGTCGCCCGCCTCAACGTCGGCGGTCCCGCTGACCGGCCCACGCGGGCCGAGCAGCGCCGCCTCCTCGCCGGTCGTCGACTCGATCTGCCGTAGAAGCTGGTCGCGCGTCGTGGTCGAGGTCGTGATCGTGCCCACCTGATCGCCCTGGTCGTCGACCAGATCGACCTCCGCGGTCGCGACCGGCCGCGAGTCGCCCGCCACGCTCTCGTGGCCCTCGGAGTCGACGATCGAGACGTAGCTGATCCCGTCGCGATCGGCGTAGATCCGGGCGAGGCTCACCACGTCGCCGACCGCCCCGGCGCGGATCGCCGCGATCGACTCCGGGTCGTCGGCGGTCTCGCGCGCGAGGTCGTTCGCGACCCGGCCCGAGTCCGCGCGAGCCTCGTCGTAGAGGTTGGTGGCCGTGCGCACGCCGGCGTCGAGGCGCGCGTCAGTCTTACCGTTCGCCGAGTCCGACGCGATCTGCGTGACGAGCACGGCGAGCGCGACCATCGGCAGCGCGACGATCAGCACGAAGAAGACGATCAGCCGGACCCGAAAACTCATCCGCACCGCGTATTAGACCGGCTGTCGGCGCGCCGTGCTGCACCTGCCGCGAGCCTGGGTGCGCCCGCTCGCCTCTTCGTTAGTTCCTCAGCGGTTGATGCAGATCGCGTACGCGGTCACGCGCCAGTCGGAGTCCAGGCCGGTGTGATCCTCGAATCCGGTGACCGTCGTCTTCGTCAGCGCGGTGTCGGCGCGGAGGTCGTCGAGCACCACCTCGCCGGCGCCGCCGACGATCTCACCGCCGGTGCCGATCAGGTGCGTACCGGCCGGGCAGGTCGCGCGTCGTCTGCGCGAACTCGTCGGATCCCGGGGCGCTCGATCTCGTCACGCGGCGCAGGCCGGCGGGGCGCGACGCGCACACCGCGTACGCGTTCACGGTCCAGCTTGGACGCGGTGCCCTCCTCCGTCTCGTGCGCGGTCGCCGTGACCCCGGTCAGCGCGCTGTTCGGGCGGACCGTCTCCAGCGTGAGGTTCGCCGGCACGAGGGTCGGATCGCCGTCGTTGATCCCGCCTCCGGCCCCGATCACGCGCAGGCCGGCCGGGCACGTCACCGTCGCCGACTTGGGCGTTGGGAAGTTGCCCGTCGAGCAGCACCTGGCCGGCAGCGCCGGTGATCTCGGCGCCGTTGCCGAGCAACCGCTTGCCGCTCGGGCACGCGGCGACGACGCTCTTGTTGGCCGAGGTGTTCGCGCTCGTCGCGCTGACGAGCTCCAGCCCGGTGGGCGGAGCGGCGCAGATCACGAACGCCTGCAGGAACCAGTTCGACGGTGTCCCGACCTCGTCCTCGTCGGCGTGCACGGTCACCGACGTCAGCGAGGCGTCGGGCCGGATCTGGTTGAGCACCACGCTGCCGTTACCGGGCGTGGTGTCGCCGCCGGGGCCGATCACCCGCGTGCCGGCCGGGCAGGTCGCCGTCAGGCTCTTGGGGGCTGATGTGCTGGCGGTGAACGGCGTCACGCGCGCGAGCCCCGTGACCACCGCGTCCGCCTGGCCCACCGGCCCGGCGAGCACGAGGATCGCAGCCACGCCCACGAGTCGAGATCGAGTGCCACGTCCGTGCGCGTACGTGCGCTCATGCAGCCCAGCTCCTTCAGGGTCGTCAACGGGACTCCCCACCCTCTCGCGGCCCCAGGCGGGAGTCAAGACTCCATTTCGGACCTAATCCGCCCGCCGAGTCCGCGTTAAACTCGCTCGACCTGGGGCTATAGCTCAGTTGGGAGAGCGCCTGGTTCGCAATCAGGAGGTCGTCGGTTCGAGCCCGACTAGCTCCACTACCTCGGGTCCCGCATGGCGATGCGGGATTCGGGGATCCGCTTCTCAGCCGCTCCCGGCGCCCGCGGGTTCGAGCGCGTTCGTGTTCGCTGGGCTCCCGATCGACGACGGTGGCCACGGCCGCGGGCTCGCAGCCGTGGCACCGCGTCGCAGCTACGAGCGGCCGTTCGAGCTCGAGCCGCGGGCCTTCGCGGTCGCGCGCTTGCGCTCCTGCTTGGCCCGAGCCGCGGCATCCTTGAGCCGCTGGGCCTCATCGGTCTCGGTCAGCGCGCGCTCGCGCTCCTCGAGCGCGTCGGCCTTGGCCTCGAGCGCGTCGACACGCCCGGTCTGGGCCTGCTCCTTGACCTTGTCCTGCTGCTTGGCGGCACGCTTCTGCGCGGCCACCTTGCGCTGCTTTTCGGCCTTCTTGGCCCCAGCCTGCTTCTGCTCGCGGCGCTTGCGGGCCTGCTCGCGCTTGCGCTCGGCCTCCTGATCGGCCAGCTTGCGGCGCTTCTCGGCCTCGGCGCGTGTCTTCTCGGCCTGCTCCTCGCCCTCCTCGGTGCGCTCGCTCGCTCGCTCGCGCAGCCCGAGCGCGCGGCGGCGCTCGGCGACGGCTTCGCGCAGGCGCTCCGACTCGTCGCGCAGCTGCGGGTCGCGAAGCGCGGTCGCCGGCGGCGTTACGAACCGCGGCGTCGGCGCTGTCGACCGCGAGACGCGCGGAGGACGCAACGCTCTCCGGCGCGGCACGCAGCACGGTGTCGGCGGGAAGCCGCGCCAGCTTGATCGCACCGTTCACGGTGGCCTTGGGGATCGTCTTCAGTGCGGTCATCGGGTCTCCTTCGGGTCGAGCGCGGCGGCCTTCGACTCGGCCTCGCGCGCCTTCTGTTCGAGCTCGAGCGCCTCGAGGTTGAGATCGCGCTCTTGTGCCTCGGCGGTTTCGGTGCGCGCATCGGCCTCGGCCCGCTCGCGCTCGACGCGTGGCCTCGGCCTGCTTGATCTCGCCGGCGGCCTCCTGGGTCGCCTGTTCCTCGGTCTGCTCGCGGTCGGCTTCCGCAGCCTCCTCGGTGCGGCGCTGCTCGATCTCGGCCTCGAGTCGCTGGCGCTCCTCGGCCGTCTCGACCTTGTCTTCCTCCAGCTGCGCCGCGGCGTCGGCCTGCTGGGCCTCGGTCCGCGCCTCTGCGGCCTCGACCGCGGCCTCTCCCTGAGCCTGCTGGAGCCGGCCCTCGCGGGCGAGATCGTCGTTGTTGGTCAGCTCTCCGGCCAGCTCCTTGGCCTTGCCGACCATCTTGCCGGCGAGTCCGCCGGTGGTTCGTTCGTCAGTTTGGGGTTCGGTCATGTTCGTGTTGCCTTTCGTCTGTGAGCGAGAGTGCGTCCAGAGAGACGCCCGGCCGAGGCCCCGCTGGTACGGGGCCCGTCAGGCCGGGGCGCGCTCGCATCGGGTGCTAGTGACCGCTGCCGTTGGTGCTGTCGTCGCGGGTCTCGGTGTAGGGATCGCTCGAGCCGGACTTGGCCAGCCCGCGGCTGATCAGGTAGGCGCCGGCGACGATGGCGACGTAGAGCCATGCCTGGCGGGCGATGAACTCATCGGTTCCGCTGGTGTCCCCGCCCTTGATCGCGGCAGCGCTGACCAGGATCGCGACGATGACGCCGACCATCGCCCAGAACTCGGTGGTCTTGAAGGCCTGCTTGGTCTCGGTGGTCAGGCGGCGGATGACGCCCCGTGTGACGGACCGCGTCGGTCCTAACTGAACCTGAATCGCTGCGGTTCGGCGCAACGGTCGTTCCTGCTTCCATAAGTACGTTCTCCTGTCTTGTGAATCTCGACTGGGCCGTGCAAGGTGATCGGATCGATCACTCTCGCCCCTGTGCTCCCAGCCGGAGGGCAGGTTGCGTCGCGATCGGCGAGGCAATTGGCTGCCGTGTCCTGTCGATACCCGCTCAGAACCGAGGCAAGCAACATTCGTGCAGGACTCGCTAGCCCGGACCGCTTGACGCGGCCCTTTGCTTCGGTCAGGCCGTCGGTGTAGAGCACCACTCCCGCGCCGGCCACCGACCGCTGCGGACCGTTCCGTAAGGCCGGACTCCGGGCGAATCCCGAGCGGGGTTCCCTGGGTGGGCACTACGAGGTCTCGGCCGTTATCGAGCCAGAGGGCCCGGGGATGGCCGGCGTAGGCCCAGCGCAGGAGCTGTTCGCGATCGATAGCTACTCGTGGTTGGACCGCTTACTCAGTTGAGCCTGACGGCGGCATCGACTCCCGTAGGTCGACCTCGAGCGGCGAGTGATCGCTGAGTCCTCGGTCCCGCCATTCGTGGTGATAGACGGCTGTAACGGGGCGGAGCCCCTCCGACGCGAAGAGATGATCCAGGCGCCAACCCCCATCATGGCCGGCTATGCGCCGCCATGTCCAACTCGGCTCCTTGTGCGCATAGCCGTGCAGGGCCCGAAAGGAATCCTCGTAGCCCACCTCTGCGAGTCCCGGAACGATGCCCAACTCGGCGTCATCCCATGCGGTTCCGCGATCGGGGCGCAGGCGGCCTCGGGAGTCGCGTGCGAACGAAATCACCTCCCCGCTCGGTAGCTCGCGCCGCGGGATATTGAGATCCCCGCAGAGCACCCGCGGAGCGGGCGGCGCGCTGGCGAGCCCGCTGCGGATTGCCTCCAAGGTCCGGACCTTGACCCACCCGTTGGACGCATTCGGGACGTGAACGCAGTGGAGCTCCACCACGCCGGCGGCCGCCGTTGACGTCGTCGCCGCGAGGGCGGTCTCCGGCCACGGCACGGGCAGGCTCGTCGAGGCGTCCGTGAGCGGAGCCTTTGAGCTCAGGAGAACCCCTGTGCGGCGCCGACCTGTCGGCTGCCGACCGGGGTCGGCGCCATCAAGTGAAGCGCGAACGTGAGTGAGTCCGATCGTCGAGAGCGCGGCCCTCCACAACGGGAGGGTGCGTCGAGTGACCTCCTGAAGCGCGACCACGTCCGGTTCGCGCCCCGCGAGCGCGGCAGCCTGCTCGGCGAGTCGCGCGCTCAGCCGCGCGACGTTCCAGCTCACAATCCGCACTCGAACAGCCTACGGCCGGCTCTACCCTAAGCCGAGCCCCCTGGACCTGGGTACGAGATGCTTCCACCCGCCACCTTGCCGCCGACCGCTGCGGCCGACCAACCCCTGTCCGAGAAGGCGACAGCGGAGCCCCGGCGTCCATTGGGCACCAAACGCGTTCTAGTGCCCAAATCGCACGACATCCCCGGTGATCCACGGCTATCCGAGACGCCCGGCCTCACGGCTGTGCAGATCGGACTTGGCTTGATAGAGCGGCAAACGCCTTGCTGCTCCCTTGCGACGCTTCCCCGCTTCGCAATCAGGAGGTCGTCGGTTCGAGCCCGACTAGCTCCACTGCCTCGGGTCTCGCATGGCGATGCGGGATTCGGGGATCCGCTTCTCAGCGGCCATCGCCCCGCCGACCGCTCGCGGTACCGAGCGGGTACCGCTCCCTCCCGGGCGGCCCGGATTGCCTCCTCCGCGGACACGATCGGAGCGTCCTCCAGCTCATCGATCACGTGCCCGTAGTCGTTCAGGGCCGAACGCCGGCCTACGGAATCGAAATCATTGTCTCGCATGGCGCCGAGCCGGTGCCCGCGCCGGCCCGGCGGTTTGAAGCCGTATTGCTACATCGCCCAGGCGGTCAGGTTTCCCCTGTCGAACGTAGCCCGGTCGTCTGAGCCGGGAGCCAAATCCGCCGAGTTGCAGACCACGTTGACGAGGTAGTCGCCCGGTGCGGCGACGGTCCCGCCCGACAGCGAGATCGCCTCATAACCAGTGAATCGGCCGTTCCTGGCGTCGACGATTTGAATCATTGGCGCTCCGAAGAAGCTCTGGTGGCCGCCTTCGACGAGCCCGAGCTGGCACGTGACGAAGGAGAGGCTGTTGTGTCTCTGCAGGATATTCAGGCTCGCGTTCGCCATCACCACCCCGAGAACCGGCACGTGGACCAGCGGGTCCCCGTGATCTCCTTGAACGCCGTCGCCCGTGTAGATCACCTGAGCGTATGAGCCGTCGTCCGGCAGGTCGAAATCTCCGGGGTTGTGCTTTGTGTACGCCGGCGAGTAAGCAACGCCGTCAAGCAGCGACTCGTTGACGTCGGCGCCGCCGATCGTGTTGTCCTGGATGTCCCACCCGGTCAGCGACCCGTCCTTGATCTGGTCGGTGGTCAGCGGATCCAGCAGCGACTCGTTGACGTCGGCGCCACCGATCGTGTCGTCCTGGATGTCGTGGCCCGTCAGCGACTCGTCCTTGATCTGCGCCTCGGTCATCGGGTCGAGCAGCGACTCGTTGACGTCGGCACCACCAATCGTGTCGTCCTGGATGTCGTGGCCCGTCAGCGACTCGTCGGCGACATCGCTGCGGTTAAGGGTGCTGGCTCGAACATCCCCACCCTGCACGCCGCTGTCTTTCAAATCAGCGCTGGCGATCTCACCGTTCTTCACATCCCGCGAGAGAATCGACTCGTCGATGATGTCCGAGCTGCCGATCGTGTTGGCCGCGTAGGCGGTCCCGCCGCCGATCG
>CAVUKZ010000004.1:0-438363 GCA_963742205.1 uncultured Solirubrobacterales bacterium
CTCCGGTGGCTCGTCCGTGATCGTCACCTTCTTGGCGCTCGGACTGCTCAGAGGGGATCACGAGCAGGCGCAGCAGACCTCGAAGCGGGGGTACAACTCCGTTTTGAGGTGATTTGAACTGAAAAAGCGAATTCTCGTTTCCGTCGACGCGGGTGAAACCCGCGTGGCGGTACTCGAAGGCAAGGGGCATCTGTGCGCCAGACAACGCGGAACGGATCCGGACTAAAAAGTTGCCGAAGCTGTACGTCGCCGAGCTCTAGAAGGACGCCGCGGGCAGCGGTCGATCGTCGGCAACATCTACAAGGGCGTGGTCGACAACGTGCTTCCCGGCATGGAGGCGGCGTTCGTCGACATCGGCCTGGAGCGAAACGGCTTCCTCCACGTCGACGAAATCGTGCTCCCGGACGGCGAGCAGGCTCCCGAAGCGCGGCCGCGGCAAGGGCCGGCGCATCGACGAGCTGATCAAGCCCCGCAGGAGGTCCTCGTGCAGGTGGTCAAGGACCCGCTGAAGACCAAGGGCGCACGGCTGTCGATGCAAGGTTGGTCGCGGGTCGTTATCGTGTACATGCCGACGGCACGGGCGTCGGCGCGTCAAAGCGGCCGCCGGACGAGGAGCGTGACCGCCGGCGCAAGCCGCTGGAGAAGCTCTATAAGGGCGAGGGCGGCGCTGATCGTCGCACCGCGGCCCACGGCGCGACAAGGCGGACTTCGAGCGAGGTATCGCGGACCTGGGCAAGTTGCACGACGTGCTGGAGCGACGGTCGAAGGAGGTCAAGGCTGGCGCTTGTGTTCCAGGAGGCCGACTTCTCGATCTGCGTGCCCCGCGACGTGCTACGCCAGGGAGTTCGAGGCGTGGTCATCGACGACCGAGCAGCACCACCGGGTCATCGAGCTTCTTCCAGCGCACACGCCGGAGCTGGTCGATGGTGAGCTCTCGACGCTACGGTGCTCTCTTCGAGCGCGACGACATCGAGGAGGCGTTCGACCAGACGCCACCGCCTGGGTCGACCTGCCCTCGGGCGGCTACCTGATGATCGACTACGCCGAGGCGCTGACGGTGATCGACGTCAACACCGGCAGCTTCACCGGCCGCGGCAAGGGCCGGCTCGAGGACACGATCACCAAGGTCAACGTCGAGGCGGCCGAGGAGGTCGTCCGCCAGCTGCGGCTGCGCGACATCGGCGGGATCATCGTCATCGACTTCATCGACATGGCGCGGGCCAAGAACCGCGACCAGGTACTGAAGACGCTGCGCAAGGCGCTCGACGCGGACAGGACCAAGACCTACGTGGTCGAGGTCTCGCCGCTCGGGCTGGTCGAGATGACGCGCCAGAACGTCACCGACGGGGTGCGCGAGATCCTCACCAAGGCGCTGCCCGACCTGCGACGGCGAGGGCGTCGTCGCGCTCCGAGGAGACGGTGGCGATCGAGGATCATCCGCGAGCTGCGCGACGTCATCGCCGAAACACCCCGAGCCCGAGGCGTACCTGGTCCGCGTGAACCCGAAGGTCGCCGCCGAGCTGATCGATCCCGAGACAGCGGGCTGGTCGAGCTCGAGAGCGAGACCGGCAAGCATTTCCACTTCGAGGGCGGCGAGGCGCTGCCGATCGGGACCTTCGAGGTGGTCGACCGCGGCAGCCGCGAGAGATCGAGCAGCGCGCGCTGCCGTTCCAGGTCGGCGAGGAGGTGCTCGTGAGATCAGGAGCCGCACATGTACAACGCGAACGACGCGGTCGCGCGCGTCGACTCCTACATCGTCAGCGTCGCCGGCGGCGGCGCATGTCGGCCAGCGGCGGCTGGTGCGGATCGAGACCGTCGACCGCTCGGCGGCGTCGGCGGCGTTGCCGACGCCAACGGCGGGCCGCGGGGACAACACGGAGCGAGCAGGTAAATCTCCGCCCTCCGGCAGGCGCCGTGGCCGCCGCGGCGGCAGCCGCCGAGCCGCGCCCGCACCGAGAGCGGACGAGCGACGAGAGCCGAGACAACTGAACCAGGCCGAAAGCTACGCGATGATCGAGAGCGGCGGCAAGCAGTACCGCGTCGAGAAGGGCGGCGACGCTTGTCGTCGATCGCCTGCGCGAGGAGGAGGGGGACAAGGTGTCCCGCTCCGTCGACGTTCAAGGGCTCGACAAGACAGGGTATCGACGCCGAAACGAGCTCGAGAAGGTGAAGGTCGAGGCGAAGGTGACGGGCCACCAGCGCGGCCAGAAGATCCGGGTCTTCAAGTACCGGGCGCAAGAAGGGCTTCCGCAAGCGCGCCGGCCATCGCTCCGAGCTCACCGGCTCGAGGTGACCGGGGTGAAGATGCTCACCCGCAAGCCGGCCGCGAAGAAGGCCGAGGCCGAGGCGAAGCCGCCGACGGCGAGCAGGCGGCCCCGGCGAGCCCGAGCCGAGACAGCTGGCGGCGCGAAGAGGCCCGCCGCCAAGAAGCCGGCGGCCAAGAAGCCGGCGGCAAAGAAGCCGGCCGCCAAGAAGCAGCCGGGCCGAGAGAAGGAGGCCTAGCGATGGCGCATAAGAAGGGACTCGGCTCGAGCCGCAACGGTCGCGACTCGAACCCGGAGATGCTCGGGGTCCCGGTCTTCGCCGGCCAGCGGGTCGACGGCGGCGAGATCATCGTCCGCCAGCGCGGCACGCGGTTCTGCCCGGGTGATGGCGTCGGCCTCGGCCGCGACCACACGATCTTCGCGACCCGCGCCGGCACGGTCGCGTTCAGCGCCGGGCCGCAAGGGCCGGGTCGTCACTGTCGTCGAGGCTAGAGCCCGCGCAGCGAACTGAAGCGGCTCCAACCACTCCGCGTGGTCAGACGTCACGCGGGGGACGCGTGCGCTTGAGCGGATGGATGAGCGCCAGCCGTCGGTTAGGCCGGCGCCCCGGGAACGTGCGCGGCAGGATGATGCGATCTGGCGGAGCGCTTTCTGTGGCCGGACGACGGAAGGCACGATGCTGTTTGTCGGCTGTCGACGAGTTGACCTGCCGGGATGATGCGGATGGCGCTCGCCGACGTGCCCGCCGCGCGGTCGCCGGCATCGCGGTGCCGATCATCTGGCTTGGTGGTGACCACGGGGACGACCGCTTCGAGGGGCGCTGGCCGCCGCTCACCTGGATCTTCCTGCTCGGGGGGGTCAGCATGCTCGCCAAGGGGCACACTCGCGACTCGACCGCGGGCGCGCCAGGTCTCGTCGCGGCCGGCAGAGCGATGACGCCGCGGACGAGCTCGGGTGGTCTACCCGCCGATCGTGCGCTCCAGCGGCGAGCTGCTCGCGGTGAGGCTCTGTGCCGGTGGCTCGATCCCGCCGGGGCACGATTCCGCAGCGCGACTTCATCGTCTCGGCTGAGACCGATGACCGGACGATCTGGAGCTGACCCTGCCGCGATCGAACAGGTCGTCGCCGATCTCCGTTCGTCGCGCCACCGTGATGGTGACGGTCCATCTATCCTCCAGGGTTATTCGTCCGAGGAGGCGCGACATTCCGGGGGCGCTGAGATCTAACCCTAGTTCGAGGCCTGCACAGGGCGCGTTCCAGGTCGGCGGTGGAGATCACCGAGGACCGCCACTTCGCGGCCGGACAGACGGTGGGGGTGACGCGCGCTCTCGCCGGAGAAGAGCTCGGGGAAAGACGATGAGCCGATAGCGACTTCGGGATCTGGTGCACTCGACTCCCTGGCCCGACTGGGGCGGATTCCGAGCGACACGGTGAAGATCGACCGCTAGCTGATCGTCGACAGCGCAACTGGGACGGTGGCGGCGGTGAAATCCAGGGGATGATCGAGCTCGCCCAAGCCGTCGATCTGACGGACGTCGTCGACGGGGTGGAGGACCGCATCCTGGGAGGCTAGTCGAGGTCGAGTCCGACGCCACCCGGGCTTTCGAGCTCAGCCGACCCACGCATCCGGAGAGCTCTCGGGACGGCTGGGTCGACGAGCTGCCACGCATACGGCGCCGCGTACGGTGTAGTCCGATGCTCTACGACAGAGCCAAAGTCTACGTCGAGGGTGGCGGGGGGGCAACGGCGGCGTCCGCTTCAGACGCGAGGCCCACGTCCCGCGCGGCGGGCCCGACGGCGGCGACGGCGGGCGCGGCGGCGACGTCGTGCTCGTCTGCGACGAGTCGCGCCGCGATCTCGCCACCTCGGGCGCTCGCCTCATTTCGCGCCGAGCGCGGCGGCCACGGGGGGGCCAGCCAGCGTCCACGGCGCGCGGGGCGAGACCGTCGGACGTGCGGGTCCCGCCCGGCACGATGGTCGAGGCGCTCGACGGCCGCAGGTACGAGCTGGTGGAGCCGGGCCAGCGCGCGGTCGTCGCCTCGGGCGGGGGTGGTGGCCACGGGAACAAGCGCTTCGCCGCCCCGACGCGACAGACGCCGCGCTTCGCCGAGCCAGGCGTCGCGGGGGAGTCGGGATGGATCGAGCTCCGCCTGAAGCTCATCGCCGATGCGGGGCTGGTCGGCCTTCCCGAACGCCGGCAAGTCGTCGCTGCTCGGGCGCATGACGCGGGCCGACGCCGAAGGTCGCCGACTATCCGTTCACGACCCCGAGCCGGTGCTCGGGCACGATCGAGCCGATGAGCGCCAGGTCGTGCTCGCCGACATCCCCGGGCTGATCGAGGGGGCGGCAGAGGGGGCCGGTCTCGGCCACGAGTTCCTGCCCACGTCGAGCGCTGCCGCCTGCTCGTCGCACGTCGTCGCGGTGGGCGGCGAGCTCGAGACCGGCGAGCCCGACCGCGAGGAGGCCTACGCCAGCAGCCTCCGGGCGAGCTCGAGGCCTACGGCACGGGGCTCGACACGGCTGCCCGAGCTGATCGCGCTCTCGAAGCTCGACCTCGTGGCGCCCGAGCGCGGCGGAGGAGCTGGTCGCGCAAGGCGGGAGCGGACTGGGTGCGCGGGCCGGACGCGTGCTCGCCGGTCTCGCGGCCACGGGGCGCGGGCCTCGACGAACTCCGACGCCGGAGTGCTCGAGGCGCTGCCGCCGGCGAGCCGAGGCCCCCGAGGCCGTCGCCGCCGAGGGCGACGGGTTCGAGGCCGAGCACACGCGTCTACGCGCCCGCCGGCGACGGCGGGCTTCGAGGTCGTGCGCGAGGATGAGGCCGCTACCGCGTCACCGGCCGAGGCATCGAGATGCTCGTCGAGCGCCACGACGTCGCCAATCCCGAGGCGCTCGCCTACCTCGAGCAGCGGCTACGGGAGATCGGCGTGCTCGCGGCGCTGCAGCGGGCCGGGTTCGAGTCCGGCGACGAGGTCCGTATCGGCGATCACGACTTCGAGCTGCACCGGGCTAGGGTGCGCCGCGTCAACGTGGCCCCAGATCGGCGCCCGCCCGCTCCTAGACTGAGCCGCCGAAATGACCGTGGTGGTGAAGCTTGGATCGTCGATCGTCGCCGATGAGCGCGGCGAGGTGCGCGGCGGCGTGCTCGACTGGCGCTGCGCGCAGGTGGCCTACCTACGCCACGAGGGCGAGGACGTGGCGATGGTCATCCGGGGTGATCGCGCTCGGGTGGCGGCTGATGGAGCTGCCGCAGCGCCCGCGGACGGTGGACGAGCTGCAGGCGGCGTCGGCGATCGGCCAGGGCACGCTGTTTCGCGCCTACGAATTGCGGTTGGCGAGCCGCGATGTGCACGTGCGCAGGTGCTGCTCACGTCCTACGACCTGTCGGTACGGATGCACTACCTCAACGCGCGCCAGGCGCTGCGCCGGATGCTCGACTGGCACGCCGTCCCGGTGGTGAACGAGAACGACACTACGGCGACCGACGAGATCACCTTCGGCGACAACGATTTCCTCTCCGCGCAGCTGGCGCTGTTGCTGGGCGCGCGGATGCTGGTGCTGCTCACCGACACGCCCGGGTTGCACACGGCGGACCCGCGGCGCGACCCCGAGGCGACGCGGGTGGCGCGGGTCGAGGACTTCGCCGAGCTCGAGGGCTACGAGATCGGCGATCGGCGCTCGTTGTACGGATCGGGCGGGATGCGGAGCAAGGTGTCGGCCGCCGGGATGGCGAGCGCCGCCGGATCCCGGCCCTGGTGATCTGCGACGGCACCGAGGCGGGATTGCTGCTGGCGGCCGCGCGGGGGGACGACGTGGGGACGGCCTTCGCCGCCCATCCCGAGCGCACGCCCTCCTTCAAGCTCTGGCTGCGCTACGCGAAGCCGGCGCGCGGGCGGATCGCGGTGGACGCGGGCGCGGCGCGGGTTTTGCGCGAGAGCGGCTCGAGCCTGCTGCCGGTCGGCATAGTCGGGGTGGAGGGTGAGTTCGCCGCCGGCGACGCTGTTCGACGTGGTCGCCGACGACGGCCCGGTGGGCAAGGGGATCGCGAACTACGGCGGCCGAGCTGGCGCGCATCAAGGGGATGAAGTCAGCCGAGGTCTTGGAGCTGTTGCCGAACGCCTCCGAGGAGGCCGTCCACCGCGATCGGTTCGTCCTCGCATGAGCAGGCTCGACCCGGCGGTCTTCAACCTCCCGGTGGAGCGCCTGCGAGGCGGCTACTACAGCGGCTACGACTTCGACCACACCAAGAGGAGACCTCCTCGAGGCCGAGGGTCGGCATCCGCGGGTGCTGATGCAGGTGTTCCAGCGCCACGAGTCGGTGCTCGGCGGGATCGACGCGGCGATTGCCGCGGGCGAAGCTCGGGCAGTGGGCGGCGGCGGACGATTACCTGGAGCTGGGCTGGCTGGAGGTCCGGGCGCTCGAGGAGGGCGACGCGATCGAGCCCTGGGAGACCGTGATGACGATCGAGGGGGACTACTCGCTCTTCGCCCACCTGGAGACCGTCTACCTCGGCTGCCTCGCGCGGCGATCCCTGGTGATGCACAACGTGCGCGAGGTGGTGGACGCAGCGGCGGGAAAGCCGATCCTCTTCTTCCCCGCGCGCCACGACCACTGGCTGGTGCAGACGGGCGACGGCTGGGCGGCGCACGTCGCCGGGGTGATCGGGGTCTCGACCGAGCGCGCAGGCTCGTGGTGGGGCGGGCGCGGCCTCGGCACGGTCCCACACGGCCTGATCGCCGCCTACGGTGGCGACACGGTCGCCGCGGCGCGGGCCTTCGCAGGGCGGTTCGGCGGGGAGATGAACATCACCGTGCTCGTGGACTTCGCCAACGACTCGGCCCGCACGGCCGTGGAGGTGGCCGAGGCGCTCGGCGACGACCTCTGGGGGGTGCGCCTG
Organism: uncultured Solirubrobacterales bacterium; assembly: GCA_963742205.1. Taxonomy (GTDB): domain Bacteria; phylum Actinomycetota; class Thermoleophilia; order Solirubrobacterales; family 70-9; genus WHSW01. The sequence continues at coordinate 7,160 of CAVUKZ010000004.1, forward strand.
GACACGTCGGGGTCGCTGGTCGACGCCGGGCTCGCTGGACGGCGGACGCCGCCCGGGGTGTCGGTGGAGCTCGCCGCGGACGTCCGCCGAGCCCTCGATGCGGCGGGGCACGACCGGGTCCGGATCGTCGTTTCCGGCGGGTTCGACGCGGGGCGGATCGCGGAGTTCGAGCGCGCGGCAGCGCCCGTGGACGCATACGGGGTCGGTTCGGCGCTCCTGCGGGGGGAGAACGACTTCACCGCCGACGTGGTCCGGGGTCGACGGCCGGCCCGGGCGCGAAGGTGGGGCGCGAAGAGCGTCCGAACCCTCGCCTGCAGCCGGTGGATTGAGGCCGCCCGGCGTCGTTACTCTGACCGATGGCAATTGCCACCCCAAGCGTCGCCGAGGCCTGTGAGAGCGCCAAGCGCGCCTCACGCGCGCTCGCGACCGCGGACCAGGGCACGAAGGCGCGGGCGCTGGAACGGCTCGCGGAGCTGCTCGAGGAGCGGGCGGACGACATCCTGGAGGTGAACGCCGAGGATCTGGCCGACGAGCGGGCCGCCGGGCTCACCGAGGCGCTGCGCGACCGGCTGACGCTGACGCGCGACCGCATCGAGGGCATCGCGGCCGGCGTGCGCGCCGTGGCCGCCCTGCCCGACCCTGTCGGCGAGCAGCTCTACCGGCGGACGCTTGACAACGGGCTCGACCTCGCGAAGGTGCGGGTGCCGCTCGGCGTGGTCGCGGTGATCTACGAGGCGCGACCGAACGTGACCGGCGACTGCGCCGCGCTGTGCATCAAGAGCGGCAACGCGATCGTTCTCGACGCGGTCGAGCTACGCGCAGCGCTCCAACGCCGCGACGCTCGCCGCGGTCGTGCGCGAGGCTGTGTCCGAGGTCGGGCTACCCGAGGGCGCGGTGGAGCTGCTGTCGGGTGATCGGTCCGAGCTCGAGGCGCTGGCGATGGCGAGGGGCTGGTCGACCTGGTGATCCCACGCGGCGGTGAGGGTTTGAAGGACGCGCTGAAGGCGGTCGCGACCGTGCCAGTGATGTACGCGGCGGCGGGCATCTATGTGTACGTGCACGCCGACGCGGACCTGGAGATGGCGCGACGGATCGCCTTCGACGCGAAGGTGGACCGGCCCGGGGTGTGCAACTCGGCCGAGACGCTGTTGGTGAACGCCGAGGTGGCCGCGGAGTTCTTGCCCGGGATCGCGGCGCAGCTTGCCGGGGCCGGCGTGGAGTCGGCGACGGGCGGGCCCAGGCTGCAGCCGGGACCACGCCGGTGGGCGCGGCAACCGACGAGGATTGGGACACCGAGTACCTGGCGCTGAAGATGGCTGTCGGGGTGGTCGACTCGCTCGCGGACGCTATTGACCACGTCAACACCCACGGGACCGGGCACTCGGAGGCGATCGTGACCGGCTCGGAGGACGTGGGTGCGGAGTTCACCGAGGGCGTCGACGCGGCCGTCGTGTACGTCAATGCGTCGACGCGGTTCACCGACGGGTTCGAGTTCGGCATGGGGGCGGAGATCGGCAACTCGACCCAGAAGCTGCACGCGCGCGGCCCGATCGGGCTGCGCGAGTTGACGACCACGAAGTACGTGGTCCACGGGGACGGACAGGTGCGGGGGTAGCGTCGTCGCCGTTCGGTCCTACGGGGTCCTCGGGGGTGCTTTCCAACCCGCCCCACATCGGGCATCTGCTGCTTGCCCAGGAGGCGGCGTATCGGCTCGACCTCGACCGGGTGGTCCTGGTGCCGTCGGGGGTGGCGCCGCACAAGCGGATCGAGCCCGAGCCGGGACCGGGAATGGGCTTGAAGATGACGAGGCTGGCGGCGGCGACGACCTGCGCTGGAGGTCAGCGACCTCGAGGTGCGGCGGGAGGGCCCGTCCTACAGCTTTGTACGCTGGAGGAGTCAGTGCTGAGCGACCTGGTGAAGGAGATCCTGTTCCATGGGAGCCGACGTCGCCGCGACTTGGAGTCTTGGAACCGCCCCAGCGAGTGCTCGAGCTGGCGCGGATCGGCGTCTGGGGCCGCCCGGACGCCTTGCTCGACGAAGCCGAGGCGGCGCTGGAGCGCTGGCGAGGAACGCGCCGAGATCGTGCGCATGGGGGAGATCGCGGTCTCCTCGACCATGATTCGCCGCCGGGTTGCGCAGGGCGGGCCGGTCAGGTACCTGGTCCCGGACGCGGTGGCCGCGCTGATCGCCGAGCGCGGGCTGTACCGGCAGGCGGTGCCGGCTTGAGTCGGCGTGCGCAGGCCGGGCAGGCGGCCTGCGGAGGAGGGCGGACTGGATCGTCGCCGAGCCGCGCGGCTGATCGCCGAGATCGTCGACGACAAGAAGGGCGAGGAGATCGTGGCCCTCGACGTTGGGGACCTGGTCTTCTTGTACACCGATTACCTGGTGGTCGCGATGGCGCGCAACGAGCGCCAGGCGAAGGCGATAGTTGACGAGGTCCGGCTGCGGCTGAAGCGGGACGAGGGCCGGTTGCCCGCCCGGGCCGAGGGCGAGAGCGAGGCCCGCTGGGTGCTCCTCGACTACCTCGACTGCGTGCTCCACGTGCAGGTTCCCGAGGTGCGGGAGCGATACCGGCTGGAGCGGCTCTGGGGCGAGGCCGACCCGCTCGATCTCGGGCTGCACGGCGCGACGGTCAGCGCCGCGTCCGTCCGACGCCGCGCCTAGCGTGCTCGGCATCGCGCGCGACGAGTTCAAGAGGTCGCTGTTCGGATACCGGCCGAGCGAGGTCGACGAGGCGCTGGCGCTGCGCGACGAGGCGCTGGCGGACACCCGGGCCGAGCTCGAGTCGCTATGCCGGCAAGCTCGAGGCGCGGCGCCGGCGGATCGAGCAGCTGCAGGCCGTGTGCGACCGCCTGTGCGACCGGGTCGTCGAGCGGGGGAGAGAACTGGCGCGCAGACGCGGGCCGAGCTCGAGCGCCTCAGGGCTGAGACGCAGCGCGGGCTGGACGCGCTCGCACGCCTCACCGAGCAGATCGAGGGCGTGCGCAGCCAGGCGCGCGGGCAGGCCACCAGGATCCGCCCGGCGCTGCGCGAGGCGGCGGAGCTCACCGAACGCGCGGCCGAGGCGACCGAACGCGCGGGTCCGGGCGCGAGCGCCTGCTGGACACGCTGCAGGTGGCGATCGCGCGCATGAGCGCACCGAGGAGGAACGAGCCGATGAGCCCGCGGCGCTGGAGCCGGGCGATGAGATCTTCGACGGCCGGGTTGAGGTCGAGGTGGGGCCGCTGGCGGATTTCTCCCAACTCGTCGGCTTCGAGGACGCGGCGGGGCAGATCGGCGCCACGGCCGAGATCTCCGTGAAGCGGTTCGCGCGCGGGCGGGCGACGCGTCCTTGAGACGCGATTGGATCAGCCCGTGGAGCTCCTGCGCGAGCTCGAGGAGCGCTCGCCGTTCGAGTTCCGGGTCCGCGACCGGCGCTTTGATCGGCTGGTCCGGCACGTCGACGCGGACGAGTAGCCGCGGCCCGGCCGACATCGTTTGATTTACTACAAGGTCAATGAGGCGATCGCGGGCGTCGTGGCCGCAGCGCTGCTGATAGCCGCGTCCCTGACCCTTGGTGCGTGCGACTTCGGCGGCGGAGACTCGGAGCCCGAGCCGGCGGCCGGATCGACCGCGAATTCGGCCGCTGAGCCGATTCAGCTCGACCTGCTCGTCTACAACGTCGAGTACGGGGCGGCGGCACGATCCGCGTGATGAAAGGTGGACGCCGACGTCGTCGGTGTGCTCGAGTCCGACGACCGGCTGCCGGAGATCGCGCGCAACACGGGCTACCCGTACTACAACGTGTCGCTGCAGCTGCTCTCGAAGTACCCGATCTACGAGCCCTCCGGTGCTGACGGGCTCTACGGGCTGATCGAGGTGCGCCCGGGTTACGGGATCCCGTTCTTCAACGAGCACCTGGATTACGTCGATTGGGGCCCGCGGGCGTTGCGCAACGGCAACTCCGTGGCGTCGGTGGTCAAGTCCGAAACCAGGTCCGGACGCTCGCGCTGCAGCGGCCGGTCGAGCGATGAGCGGGCTGCTCGACCAGGGGTACCCGGTCTTCCTCACCGGCGATTTCAACGAGCCCTCGAGCCTCGACTACACGGAGGAGACGGTCGGCACGCATGAGGGGGTTGATGGAGCCGGTGCCGTGGCCGGTGAGCGAGGAGCTGCTCGACCTCGGGTTCCGAGACAGCTATCGCGACGAGCACCCGGATCCGCTCAAGGAGCCCGGGCTCACGCACCGGTCCGGGGAGCGGATCGACCTACGTGTACGCCGGCGGACCGTCGAAGACGCTCGACAGCAAGCTGATCGGCGATCCGGATGCTCCGGACGTGGACATGGGGTTCACGCCGTGGTCGTCGGACCATTTCGCGGTGCTCTCGACGTTCGAGGCGACCCCGATGGCGATGCCGACGATGGTGGCGGTCGACCATCGGCTGGGACAGTCGGCGACTCGGTCACGATCGCCTACAACGATCCAGCGACCGACCAGGGTCAGGTCGTGATCGTTCCGGAGGGCGGCGATCCGGACTCCCCGAACGAGACACTCGACGCGCCAGGCGGGAACGGCACGGCGAAGCTGGGCACGTCCGCGAGACCCCGGCGCCTACGAGGCCGTGCTCGTCGACGATGTCGGCGCGTAGGTGGCCCGGGTCCCGTTCTTCCTCCGTGATCCCGAGGCTCGGCTCGAGCTCTCGACGGATCGGAGCACCTACGCGCCGGGCGAGCCGATTGAGGTGAGCTGGTCGAGCGGGCCCGCGAATCGCTGGGACTGGGTGAGCGTGTACAAGGCCGGGGCTTCGGATCCGGAGAAGGACGACTACCTGATCTGGGCGTACACCGGCCAACATGCCTCGGGCACGGTGCCGCCGACCACCGACGGCTCGGTGACGATGGGCCCGGACGCGCAGGGCAGTCCGTGGCCACTGCCGCCGGGCGATTACGTGATGCAGTACCTGCTCGCGGACCAGTACAACTCGGCCGGCAGCACGCGGTTCAAGGTCACCGACGGCGGCTGATCCGGCCGGGCGCGAGGCGAGAAACGCCCATGTCACGCCGTTAAACTTTGCGGCCGACCACCGCCTTGGGGCTATAGCTCAGTTGGGAGAGCGTCCGGCTGGCAGCCGGGAGGTCGTGGGTTCGAGCCCCACTAGCTCCACCTCACCGCGCCGCACCTCGTCCTCGGCTCCCAGATACCGCATTTACGGGAGGTGCCGCGCGAAAGCCCAGGCGCCGACGAGCCGTTGTTGGATCGAATGTCCACTCTGCGGTCTGCACCTCCAGCGATCGGCCAAGCGCTCCTAGTCGGCGTCTGCGTCGAGGAGGACGGGCCGCGGGAACAGGTCTGCGAGGTCTTGGAGGCCGGGGGGCATACCGTGGTCGCCCAGGCGGCAACGGTCGACGGTCTCCTTGCAGCGGTAGACGGAAGCGCGCCGGCGTGCGTCGTGGTTGCCTCCGAGCGACCCGACCGCGCCGCGATCAGCGAAGTCCAACTCCTTCGCTCACAGCTCGACGGTGTCGCCGGCGTGCTCGTCTGCCGCCGCGCTCGCGGACTCGAGGTCCGGCGCGCGCTGAGTTGGGCATCGATGGCGTCCTGCTCGTCGAGGAGCTCGAGGATGCGCTCGTGCCCGTCGTCGCCGTCGTCTGCGCCGGCCAGGTATCCCTGCCCAGCGCGCAGCGCGGCCACGTGCGTGCCGCCGCGCTCACCCGGCGCGAGAAGCAGATCCTCGCCCTCGTGATCGCCGGCCTCACCAACGCCGAGATCGCGGGCAAGCTGTACCTCGCCGAATCGACGGTCAAGAGCCATCTCTCCTCCGCGTTCAGCAAGCTCGGCGTTTCCTCCCGTCACGAGGCCGCCAGCCTGATTCTCGATCCCGAGCGCGGCCGCGGACTGGGCATCCCGCTCGTCCGCGCCGAGCCGATCGCCCTGCAGGCCTGAGCATCGTGATCTTTCACGCACCCACCTGTGAGAAACGCCTGCCGTCGAACGTTGGTCGGGCAGAGTCAGCCATGCCGACAGATCGAACCAATCAATCGGAGGTGCTGCAGGTGAAGGTCGTCATCTTCTGCGGCGGCCAGGGCCTGCGCATGCGCGAGGCCTCCGAGGCCGTGCCCAAGCCGATGATCCCGATCGGCAACCGGCCGATCCTCTGGCACGTGATGAAGTACTACGCCCACTTCGGCTTCACGCGACTTCGTGCTCTGCCTGGGCTACAAGGCCGAGGTGATCAAGGACTTCTTCCTCACCTACGACGAGGCGCTGTCGAACGACTTCGTGCTGTCCGACGGCGGCGCGAGCGTCCACCTGCTGAAGACCGACATCCACAACTGGAACATCACCTTCGTCGACACGGGCCTGCACGCGAAGATCGGCGAACGCCTGCGTGCGGTCCGCCATCTGCTCCGGGACGACGAGATGTTCCTCGCCAACTACGGCGACACGCTCACCGACGCCGACCTGCCGACCATGATCGAGCGCGACAAGGCGGCCGGCGTCGACGGCGAGCTTCCTCGCGGTCCACCCGAACTACAGCTTCCACGTCGTCTCGATGGACGATGGCGGGACCGTCCGGCGAGCTTCGTGACGTGACCCGTTCGGACATCTGGATCAACGGCGGCTACTTCGTCATGCGCTCGGAGCTGCTCGACGAGATCGCGGCCCGGGCGAGGACCTCGTCGAGGAGCCGTTCCATCGCCTGATGTCCGAGGGCAAGGTGCTCGCGCAGCGCACGACGGCTTCTGGTCGCCGATGGACACGCTCAAGGACCAGCAGTGGCTCGAGGGGCTGCACGAGGACGGCAGCGCTCCGTGGCAGCTCTGGAATACCGGCCGCGAGCCGGCAACGGCGTCGCGCAGGCCGTATTCGCCTGATGCTCGCCGCTGCTGATGGGAGCGCCGGATGCGCGGCCGGCCAAGGTTCTCGTCTTCGGCGCCCACCCCGACGACATCGAGATCGGCTGCGGCGGCACGCTGCTGAAGCTGATCGAGCAAGGGTCGCGTCGCCGAGATCTGGTGGGTGGTGCTGAGCGGCGAGACCGTCCGCGCCGCTGAGGCGGAGGCGAGCGCGAACTCGCTGCTCGAGGGCGCCGAAGAAACGCGTCATCGTCCGCGATTTCGCGCGACGGCTTCTTCCCCTACGACGGCGGCGAGATCAAGGGGTTCTTCGAGGAGATCAAGGCCGAGTTCTCGCCCGACGTCGTCTTCACCCACCAGCGCAAGGACCTGCACCAGGACCACCGGCTCGTTTGCGACCTGACCTGGAACACGTTCCGTGACCACCTGATCCTCGAGTACGAGGTGCCCAAGTACGACGGCGACATGGGCGCGCCGAACCTGTTCGTCCCGCTCGCGGACGACGTCTGCCGGCACAAGGTGGACCACCTGCTCGAGCACTTCGAGTCCCAGCGGGCCAAGCGGTGGTTCAAGGAGGACCTGTTCTCGGGCCTGCTGCGGCTTCGCGGCATGGAGTGCCAGTCGCCGACGTCCTTCGCCGAGGCCTTCTACTGCCGCAAGGCGGTGCTGGCGTGAGCCCGTCGACCGACCAATCCGAACGGAGGTACAGATGATCTTCACCGAGACCAAGCTCGCAGGGGCGTTCGTCATCGACGTCGATCGCAAGGAGGACAACCGCGGCTTCTTCGCCCGCGTCTTCTGCCAGCACGAGTTCGAGGAGCACGGGCTCAAGCCCGTGATCGCGCAGGCCAACGTCGCCTTCAACCACCGCGCAAGGGCACGCATGCGCGGGATGCACTTCCAGTATCCGCCCGCGGCCGAGACGAAGCTCGTGCGCTGCACGCGCGGCGCGATCCTCGACATCATCGTCGACCTCCGCCCGGAGAGCCCGACCTACCTCGAGCACGTCGCGGTCGAGCTGAGCGCCGACAACCACCGCGCGCTCTACGTGCCCGAGCGCTTCGCGCACGGCTACCAGGTGCTCGAGGACGACGACGGAGACGAGCTACCAGGTCGGCGAGTTCTACGCCCCCGGCCACGAGGGCGGGCTCGTCGTACGACGACCCGGCCTCGGTCTGAGCTGGCCGCTGCCGGTGACGCGAGATCTCCGAGAAGGACGCCGACTGGGCGCCGCTCTCGGAGGTCCGAGCCGAGGTCAGGGCGCGGATGTCGGCCGCCGAGCTCGCTCGGCCGCCGCGGGAGCGTCACGATGATCATCGTCGACAACGCGCTCGCGCCAGCGCGAGCGCGCCGGGCCGCCCGATCCGGGTCGGGATCATCGGCGCCGGCTTCATGGCGCAGGGCCTGGCGAACCGATCGTCAACAGCGTCGCCGGGCATGCGCGTGGCCGCGATCTACGGCCGCCGGCTCGAGCGCGCGGCGCAGGTCTACGAGTACGCCGGGCTCGGGCCGACGGCCGTCGTCGTCCACGCCAGGCCGAGGTCGAGGACGCCGTCGCGCGCCGGCCGCCCGGTGATCACCGACGACCCGATCGCTGCTCTGCCGCTCGGAGCAGATCGACGCGCTCGTCGACGTCACCGGATCGGTCGAGTTCGGCGCGCACGTCGTGCTCGAGGCGTTTCGCCACGGCAAGCACGTGATCCTGATGAACGCCGAGCTCGACGCGACGATCGGGCCGATCCTTCACACGTCTACGCCGAGCGCCACGGCGTGATCCTCTCGGCCTGCGACGGCGACGAGCCCGGCCTGCAGATGAACCTCGTACCGCTGGGTCAAGGGCCTCGGGCTCGAGCCGCGCGTGATCGGCAACGTCAAGGGCCTGCAGGATCCGTACCGCAACCCGGACACGCAGCGCGAGCTTCGCCGAGAAGTGGGATCAGAACCCGGCGATGGTGACCTCGTTCGCCGACGGCTCGAAGATCAGCTTCGAGCAGACGATCGTCGCCAACGCCACCGGCTTCAAGGTGCTGCAGCGCGGCATGTCGCGCGGGGTGACGTTCGACGGCTCGCCGCTCGAGCTGCCGTCGCTCTACGACCTCGACGAGGTGCGCGAGCTCGGGCGGGATCGTCGACTACACGGTCGGGCCGTCGTCGGTGAAGGTCTTCTGCCTCGCCGAGCACTCCGACCCGAAGCAGCGGCACTACCTGAGCCTCTACAAGCTGGGCGACGGGCCGCTGTACCCGTTCTGGATCCCGTACCACCTGCCGCACGTTCGAGGCGCCGAACGCGATCGCGCGCGTCGTTCTCCTCGGCGACGAGCTCGCGCCGCCGCTCGGCGGGCCCGTCGGTCGAGGTCTGCGCGGTGGCCAAGCGCGACCTGAAGGCCGGCGAGGTGCTCGACGACTACGGCATGTTCATGACCTACGGCGAGGCCGCGAACGTCGAGGAGATGAGCGCCCGGCGCTACCTGCCCGAGGGCCTGGTCGAGGGCTGCCGGCTGCTCCGCGACATCGGCCAGGACGAGGTGCTCACCTACGACGACGTCGAGCTGCCCGCCGGGCCGGCTCGCCGACCGCCTGCGCGCCGAGCAGTACCGCCACTTCCGCGGCGAGACCTGGCTCGAGGAACGCCTGCTCGTCGCGGCCTGACGGCATCCTCGACGTCGAGCTGAAGCCGGGAGACGGCTATCTCATCACTCACCCCGCCCGCCGGTAACGGATGTGCGTGGCGAGCGGAGCGGGGTGCGGCGCAACCTGCCGCTGTCCGTGCCGATCACCTTTGAGCCTGTGTCCGGTGGCGAGCACTTCTTCGGCCACGCCTACATCAACCGCGTCAGCAGCCCAAGCGGCAAGCGGGCAATAGGCATCGTCTATTGGATGCAGAACGACACGGGCCTAGAGGGATCACCCCCGCTGCAGGGTGACTGCTCGACACTCGTGCCTGACTCTTTAAGGCCCGCTCCCGCTAGACCTGAAGGGGCGTCGTCCAGGCGCGGAACCTTCCACTTTCCATGGCAAGCGCAACGTTGCGCTTCTCGTTCAAACCCGCACTCGACGCCACCCGAACCTCGCCGTATCGCGGCTCAGCCGAGGACCCTGAACCTGTCCTTGGCTGCGCTCGGGTCGACGTTGCCGGCCGCGTCGATCCCACGGACCCTGAACCGGTGCTTACCGGCGTCAAGGCGCCTGACCTTCTTCGGTGACGTGCAGGGCTGAAACGTCTTCTTGTCGAGCCTGCATTCGAAGCTCGAGTCGGGCTCGGAGGACGTGAACCTGAACCCGAGCCTGGTCTTCTCGGTCCTCTTCCGTGCGCCCTTGGTGATCCTGGTCTGAGGCGGGGTGGTGTCGGGCGGGCTGCTGTCGGGCGGGCTGCTGTCGGGCGGGGCGTCGACCGCGATGCCCGACAGGCGGCCGGGAACGGTGATGAAGCTTTGGGTGGCGTCGGTGCCGTCGAGGTCGGCGCGGCCGATCGCTGCGTCGGCCGCCTGGTAGTCGCCGGTCGTCCAGTAGACGTGGTTGGCGTCGACCGCCAGCTGGCCCGCCGCGGGTGCGTCGTCGATGAAGGTCGGGTCGACGCCGGACCCGTCGAGGTTGGCGCGGGCGATCCCGGGGTAGCTCGCCCAGTAGACGTGGTTGGCGTCGACGGCGATGCCGTGGCGGGCGCTGTCCGGGGGAAGGTGTTATCAACGTAGGTGCCGTCGAGGTTGGCGCTCTCGATCGAGCCCCCGGGACGGGTCCAGTAGATGTAGCTGGCGTTTACCTTGATGTCGAACTGCGCACCGCCGAGCGGGATGAAGTCGTGGTCGACTCCGCTGCCGTCGAGGTTGGCTCGGCCGATCGCATAACCGAAGGTCGTCCAGTAGATATGTGCGTCGTCCACCGTGAAACCCAGCACAGGTGCAGCGGGGATGAAGTCGAGGTCCACGCCGGAGCCGTCGAGGTTGGCTCGAGCGATGCGGTAGTTGCTGAGCCAATAGATGTGGTTGGCGTCGACGGCGACGTCGCCCAGGGAGTCGCCGATGCCTGACATGAAGTCGTTGTCGATTCCGCTGCCGTCGAGGTTGGCGCGACCGATCGTGTTGGTGCTGTAGTTCGTCCAGTAGACGTGGCCGGCGTCGGCCTCGGCGTGCGCAGCGAGGCCCAGGAAGATGAGGCAGAACGCGATCGCCGTGCAGGCGATCAGCCCCCGGCGGGGACAAGCCCAATCGCCCGAGGTGGTCACGACGCGGCCGAGTTGGTGCGTTGGTGGACGGACACGGTTGGCATTCGATCTCCCCTTGGACGCGGCAGGATGGCTAAGCGACTGTGGGGAGCGTCCCACCGGCCGTCGGGGTTCGCAGTGGGGAGCGACCCCCACCATTTGGCCCTTCCCGCCCCCGCGTCGCCCGATTCGACCCATCGGTGAGTCGCATGACCCCTCCTCCGGGAGGGTTTTGCCCCCCTTGGGCGCTCAAACGACCGTACCGGCCCGATTTACACCCCATGCAAGGCGGCGTAAAGCTGGACTCCCATAGTCGGTCGCCTGCTCTACCACGCCGGTGATTACGTGAGGCCCGCGACCGCTCCAGGCGTGATGCAGCGTGAGGTCGCTGAGCGCCGGGGCGAGCACGGCGACCGTTTCTCGACTTGAGAACACCGTGGCTTGAGCACGGCGCGGCGGTCCCGTCCGATCCGCTACGGGCGCTCGAGCCTCACTCCTCCGGCCGCCGGTAGCGGACGTGCGTGGCGAGCGGAGAGTGGAGCACCTCGACCGGCTCGAACCCGAAGGACTCGACTCCGTCGAACAGCCGCTCGCCGGACCCTAAAAGGACGGGGGCCACGTCGAGCGTGAGTTCGTCGATCACTCCGGCGGCGAGCGCCTGACGGACGGTCGAGGCGCCGCCCGCGATGTCGATGCCATCCTCGCCGGCCGTCTCACGCGCCTGCGCGAATGCGGCCTCGAAGCCCTGGGTGACGAAGTGGAAGCTCGTGCCGCCCTCCATCTCGATCGGGTCGCGGGCGTGGTGGGTGAGCACGAAGACCGGCGCGTGGTAGGGCGGCTCGGAGCCCCACCATCCATTCCAGTCTCATCCCACTCGCCGCGGATCGGCCCGAACATGTTGCGGCCCATTACGTAGGCCCCGCGCGGTCGCATGAGCCAGCCCTCTGCCGTCGCGTCGGCGTCGTTCGCGCGCTCGTCGCCGAGGTGCCAGGTATGGACCTCCCTGCCGCGCTTCCCCAGCGGATTCTCCCGGCTCTGGTCCGGCCCGGCGACGAACCCATCGAGCGAGATCGACATGTGGCAGGTGGTGTCCGACATCAGCGTCCTCCAAGCAACTGCGGTCTGCAAGCGTCGGCACCGCAGCCTAGGCGTTCAGGGATGAAGCTCAGGAGGCGGGTGTGCGGCCATTTGAGCTGGCCGCGGCGAGCGCTGGATCGCTGATCGGACAATCGCCGTCACGCGGAGGGCCTTCGGCCCGTTCGAGCCAGATCTCGCGCCAGTACGGATAGATAGCGCGCGGGCAGAAGCGGTGGTAGTCGCCCGCGCAGACGACGCCCTCGAGGATGATGCAATCGGAGCCGATCTCGATCATCTCGCCGGTCGACTCCTCGATCAACCGGTTGACGCGCGCCTGCACGCGCGCCAGGCGGCCGCAGTACGGAACCATCTCGCCATCGAAGCTCAATCCGCGGTTGTAATTCTCGTGTCGAGCGTCGCCTCGATCTCCGCCTTGCTCTTGACCCGCACGAGCTCGCCGGGTTGTAGGTCGAGTTTCCGTGACGGCGTCGATCCGCGCTCGAGCGGCCCCCGGATGAACGGATACGGGCGGCCTTCGGCGAGCACGCAGCGCCGTGGGAAGGTGGCGGTTGCTGAACGACTGCCAGAGGTTGAAGGCGTCGATGATCAGACCACGGACGATCTTTCCGAGGCTCCAGTTGCGCACATCCTTGACGTACTGATCGGCCTCCCTGAGCCGCAGGGTCGTCGATGCGCGAGGAATCTCGGTCGCCTGGCAGCGGTAGAGGCCGTCCTCGGTCTTCGTGGCCGGCTCAAGCGTCTGGGCGACGAACTCGCTCATCGTCGCCGTCGGCTCGGCGTTTCGACGACGCTGTTGTGCGCTTGCGACCCGTTCGAGCCACGCCTCCTTCCAGAACATCAGGCACGCCGCCTGGCAACCGCCGTGAGCCGCCCCGTCGCAACGGACGCCCTGCAGGTGAACGGTGTTATGCATACGACGCACGACGCCGTCTCCCGCGCAGGTCTTGTCGGAGCGCTGCCCGACTCGGAAGCTGCGCCCGCAGTGCTGTCGCATCTCCGGCATGAACGGAATCCCGTCGAGGCTCCCGGTGGCGTCGAGGGTGGCTGAAGATCTGCGACGCGGGACGGACTCGCACGAACTCGCCCGGCTTCAGGCCGAGCGCCTGTTGGGGCTGGTGATCAACAGAGCTCGCGATGGAACGATCACCGCTCGCTTCAGTGGGGGCATGGGACTGCGTCAAATCTCTAGTACTCCTTGTCTCAGACAACGCTCGATGGCGCTCTGAACTTTCGAAATCAGGGCGCTGAAGCCCCAGCCGTAGCGACTGGGCGCTCGGTGCCGGGGAGCCATCGAGAGGGAGCGGCGGCGCCTTTCGGCGCCCGAAGCGCGGCAGCACGCGTCGCGCCAGCAGCAGCAGATCGGCCCAGGCCGCGGGCGAGAGCAGGCGGAGCGTCAGTAGGTACAGAGGGGCGGCGACGATGGCCACGATCATGATCGTCACCGGGCTCGACAGGCCCTGGGCCGCGAGTCCGCGGGCGAGCGGATACGCGGCGGCGAGCATGATCGCGCTCGCGAGGGTCGCGGGCCCGATATCGCGTACGAGATCGCCCACGGTGAGCCCGGCGAGCCGCGCGAGCATGAATCTGTGCGACCCGATCAGCGTGATCACCTGGAACGCGGCGACCGCGACGCAGACCACGTTCAGCCCGTAGGGAGCGGCGATAAAGACGACGACGGCCAGGGTCGCGAGCCGGTAGAGGTTGAAGCCGAGCAGGGTTCGAGGCTTGCCGGCCGCGAGCACCAGCGAGGGTGTCCCGTTGTTGATCATCCGCGCCATCCCGGCGACCGTGAGGATCTGGGCGGCACCACGGCCGGGGCCCACTGTGGGCCGAAGACCCAGGGCACCAGCTGCGGGGCGGTGGCGATGAACAGCGCCAGCAGCGGGTAGATCACCACCGCGTTGATCCGGATCACCCGCGAGCGCAGGGCTCGCATGTGGTCGAGGTCCTCCGTCCGCGAGTAGATCGGGAACGCGATTCGGAGACGATGTTGCTGATCTTGGTCTCGTACTGGACCCCCAGCGAATAGGCGCGGTAGTAAAGCCGACCTGCGCCGGACTCAGCTTCGCGCCGAGAATCAGGTAGTCGATGTTCCCGTAGCCGACCATCGCCATGCTCGCGGCCCCGGCGGGGAGCCCGAATCCCGCGATCTCGCGCATCTGACGCGGGCGCCAGCGCGGCATGACGCTCGGACCGAGGACGACGAGCAACCCTGCCCACGCGACCATCCCGGCTAGCGCGCCGATCACATACGCCTGGGCGTTCAGGCCTGCCAACGCGAGTCCGACCGAGGTCAGGGCTCCGGTGAGAACCCCGACGATCTCGATCATGCTGATACGGCGGAAATCGAGTTGCCGCTCGAGCATCGCGAGCGGCACGATTCCCACGGCGGCGATCACGAACGCGGGGGCGAGCAGGCGGAAGAGCTCGGTCGTCGGCTCGCCGAACAGGGGCGTGGTCACCAACGGGGCGAGGAAGAAGGTCGCGAGCATCAACGTCGTGCCGACAATCAGGGCCAGCATCGCTGCGCTCTGGACATGGGCTCGATCGAGCGTTTTCCGTTGCACCAGAGCGCTACCCGTGCCTTGGTTGGCGAGCGCCAGGGCGAGCTCGCTGACGACCACGGCCACCGCGACGCGGCCGAAGTCGGCCGGGGGTACGAGATGGGCCAGGAAGATCCCGGCCGCGAGCGACAAAAGCTCGGCGGCGATCCGGGCGACCGTGACCCAGCGGAGGCTGGAGAAGGTGGCCTCTCGGAGCTCGCTGCGCGAGACCTCGGCGGATGGAAGCGACTGGTCTGCCCCGGCCGGTGGACCGCCGTCGGGGCCGACACTCGCCGGCGCCACGGCTAGACGCTCCCGGTTCCGGCCGGCTCGTAAACCAGCGCCTCGCTCCGCTCGCGCCTCGCGCTCCGCCTCTGGGCCAGCGCGTCGGCCCCGCGTCGGCCGAGGAGCAGCGCAAGCGTCGCGGCCGCGACGCGCGGGTTGAACAGCGATCGGGGGTATGCGCGCACCCCGCTGACGAGACGGCTGCGGCCGCGACGGCGGTCGCCCTGCTCGAGCGCGTCGAGCGCGGCGAGGATGTAGGCGTCGGAGCGCAACTGGTCGAACTGCCGCGGCAGCTCGACCGCCGGCAGGGCCCGCCGAAACCACTCACCGTGGTAGTCGTGGTAGCGGACCCAGCGCTCGCCGTCGAACGGCATCTCGCCGGTGATGCTCGCGTCGTGAAGCCGCTGGGCGACGTCCCTGACCGCGAGAAACCCGGTCGGATGGCGCAGCGCCATCCGCATGTAGAGCTCGACGTCCCAGTAGAGGAAGTCGTGCGTGTCGTCGAACCTCGCGCCGACGGATTCGAGCGCCGCACGGCGTGACATCACGCCGACGCTGGCGATCGAGGGCGTGTGGATCCCGCCAAGCTTGTGCCGGTAGATCGCCGGGATCAGCTCCTGCGGCATGTAGACGCCCTCCGGCAGGACCTCGGAGATGTCCCTGGCGGGCAGCGACGGCACTTGCTCGATCGCGATCTCCCTGCCCTCGTGGTCGATCTTGCGCTCGCCGGAGAAGACGAAGGCGCACGACCGGTGGCGCTCGAGGAACGCGACTCGGCGGGCGAGGAACTCGGGGTCCCAGACGTCGTCGTCCTGAAGCACGGTCACGTACGGGGTCGTGGCCTGCTGGATCAGCCGGGTCCAGTTCGCGGGCGCGCCCAGGTTGCGGCCGGTCGCGGTGTACTGAACCCGGGGATCATCGGTGAACTCCCTGACCGCGGCCTCGACGTCGCCGCCGCCGGGCCCGTTCTCGGAGACCACCAGCCTCCAGTTGGCGTGCGTCTGCGCCAGCACCGAGGCGATCGCCTGGCCGATGAACTGAGGGCGGCGGTAGGCGGGCATGCCGACGTCGACCGCCGGCTCGCTTCTGGTCGTCGGGGTCATCGGGCGCTCGCGCTCGACGCGACCGGACGCTGTTGGCTGGCCACCTGCTCAGACAACGGAGGGCTGCTCGGCGAACTTCCGCATTCCGGTCGGTCGCGCCTTGGGCGACCGCCACTGCGGGGGCACCGCCGTCGCCGCGGCTCCGAGCAGCATCCAGAAGCCGATCTCGCTGCGAAAGCCCGAGCAGGCGGGGCTCCGAGCCGAGCCGCGGGGCGAGCGCCCGCAGGTCGGCTCGGCGAAGGTTGGTGAGCAGCAGCGAGGCGCCGGCCGGCCGCGCGGCGACCGTTGTCGATCGCGTCGGAGAGGCTCGACGCGGTCAGCATGATCGGCCGGCCTCGACGCGGGAGCTCGAGTGGGCCGGCCGCTCGTCGGCGAACGCGCGGACCGTGTTCGAGGTTGACGACCAGCAGCGGCGAGTCCGGGCTTCGCCGAGCACGTCGTCGATGTCGACCCGGATGTCGCCCAACACGCACGCTCCGCCACCCACCGCCCGTCGGCCGGCATAGCCGCCAGCGACTCCCGCAGCCACCGGTACCGCCACCGATGGGCCGCAAGGGCTCCGCCACCGCACGTGCCGGCCCGCCGATCCATCCGCAGGTTGCTCCGCACGGGCAGCGCCCGCGGGTGGTGCGCCGCAACGGCCGCGTAGGCCACGTCGAGCCGATCGAGGTTCGTGGTCAGGCTGTTGTGCGTCAGCGGCAGGTCGAGCGTGCAGACGCGCAGCCCCAGCGACCTTGCCCGCAGCCCGTACTCGACCGCGTATGCGTGCCAGGCGAGCTCGGGGGCCTCGGAGAGCGGCTCACGCGCAATGAGGCTTCGGGGCACCATGAACAGCAGCTCGTCGAGGCTGTCCACCTCGGACGGCCGGCTCGCCGGCCTTCCCAGCAGGATCACGCGGTCGCGGATGCGGCCGACGCACTCACCGCCCGCGGTGATCCCGGCGGCGCCGAGGACGCCGATGCCTGGATCGTCGGCGAGCATCCCCGCGGCGTACTCGAGCCGCCGCAACGAGTGGAGGTAGACGTCCTGGTGGACGAACACGATGTAGTCGTTCCTCGCCAGCGCCGCGCCGTGGTTCAGGGCCGCCCCCGCCGTCGGGAACGAGCCGTCGGTGTTGTCGATCGGCAGGTACTCGACCTCGGCCTCCCGGCGATGATCCTCGATCGATCGATCGAGGCACCTACGTCTGACCTCGGCGTCGCTGAAGACGCAGACGACGGAGACCGGTTCGCGCCGACTCGCCATCGCGGCCTCAGTCGGCGAGGTCGGGCCAGGCCCGGTCCCGCTCATACCGGTGAGACATCTGGTAGAGGACCTCCGTGCTACAGGCCGGCAGCGACCGGCAGCTCGCCAGCGGAGATCGTCGTCGAGCCGGTCCCGCCTCCTGAAGCTCCCGGACCCGCTTGATACGCAGGTAGCGGGGGCCGAGGAACTCGTCGAAGCGTGAGTCCGTGGCGGACGTAGGCGTCGTGACAGCTGCTCGACTCCGCGGCGCACGGTCCAACTGCGTCTCGAAGCCGGGCAGGACCCGCGACGATCTTCGAGCAGTCGACCTGGTAGGAGCGCGTGTCGGGGCCGGCGCCGGCCGCGAACGACGCCCGCGCTCCGGGCACGACCTTCTCGACGATCTCCGCCACGTCCCGAATCCGGTAGTTCTCGGAGCTCGCGCCGACGTTGAAGGCCTCGTCGTGGACGAGCTCGCGCGGGGCGTCGAGCACGGCGAGGAACGCCGCCGAGATGTCCTCGACGTGCACGAGCGGGCGCCAGGGCGTCCCGTCGCTCTGGATCAGAATCTCTCCCGGTGGTCGCGCGTAGCCGACGAGGTTGTTGACCACGACGTCGACGCGCAGGCGCGGCGAGAGCACCGTAGGCGGTCGCGTTTCGCAGGTAGGTCGGGCTGAACGCAGTCGTCGGCGAGCTTCGGCGATGTCCCGCTCGGCGAGCACCTTCGAGTGTCCGTAGGCGGTCACCGGCGCGAACTCGGCACCCTCGTCGAGCATCTCGTCGCCCGCCTTGCCGTAGAGGCTGCACGATGACGAGAACAGGAAGCGCGTCACCCCGGCCTGCTTCGCCTGCTCGGCGAGTCGCACGGAGGCCAGGTGGTTGATGTCGTAGGTCGCCTGCGGGTTGAGGTCCCCGACCGGGTCGTTGCAGACCGCGGCGAGGTGGATCACGGCGTCGAAGCCGGCGAGGTCCTCGCTCTCGACGTCGCGGACGTCGGCGCGCACCGACTCGACGCCGGGCGGCGGCGGGCCGAACGTGCAGGGGGCGAAGAGGTCGGAGTCGAGGCCGACGACCTCGTGGCCCGCCCGTTCGAGCATCGGGGCACGAGGACGGAGCCGATGTAGCCGTTGTGACCGGTGACGAGGACGCGCACGAGAACCTCCTAGGGACGCTGACGTAGGGCCGCACAAGCGACCCAACCTTCATCGAGAGAACGCTGCAACCCCCGCGCGGCTTGCGCGACGACCGACAGGGTCACCGCGCGGCTTGCACGACGCACCACAGGGTCGGAAGAAGGTGCGGGCGGCGGCCGTTCATGTCGCAGCCGTGGACCGACCGTACGAGAGCAGGAGCCGCGTTAGCGGGGGAGTCACGTGGACACGTACGTGACCCTGCGCGAGATGTGGCAGGGGGCCGTCAGGCGGAAGAACCTGATCTGGCTCGCGCTGGTGATCTCGGTCGTGGTCGGGGCTTTCGTGGCCTATCGGCCTGGGTTGCCGCCGGAGAGCCGGCAGTACACCGTCTGGCTCGCGTCGGCGGACATCCTCGTGGACACGGCCGACTCACAGGTCGTGGACTCCAAGGGCCCGGACTTCCTCAGCCTCGCCAACCGCACCAGCCTGCTCGGCAACCTGATCGCGACCAAGCCGCTGCGAACGGCGATCGGCGAGCGCGCCGGGGTGGACTCGTCCACGCTCGTCGTCGTTCCTCCCGCCAACACGTCCACTTCCACGACCGGGGGCGTCGGGCTGACGCCGACGCCGGTGTCCACCGCCGGTCGCGACATCCCGGATTCCGAGGCGACCGTGCTCACCGTCTCCACGGACGCGAGCCTGCCGATCCTGCGAGTCACCGCCCAGGCTCCCGACGCGGCGACGGCCGCCAGGCTGACGACGGCGACGAGCACGGAGTTGGCGGAACACCTGAAGACGGTCGGCGCGACGGAGGAGATCCCCGCACCGCGGAAGCTCGTCCTGCGACCGCTTGCGGCGCCCACCCCGGCGCCCGTGACCCGCGGCACCTCCAGGTCGCTGGGGATCCTGGCCGCAATCATGCTGGCGCTCCTCGCATGCGGGGCGATCGTCACCGCGCCGATGATCGCCCGGCGGTGGCGCAGCGCGGCAGAGGCTGCGGATCGTGAGGCCGAGGCGGCCGCGAGGCCCGGAGGTCGAGGAGAACACGGACCCCGTCCCGATCACGGCCGACACCGGCTCGAACGGCCTCTTCGACCGGACCGCCGACGAGGACCAGCAGCTCACCCGCGGTCACCGATCTCGCGGCCGCGGCCGCCGCGCGCGAGAACGGGTCCGCAGCGCGGAACGGGTCCGCCGCGCGCGAGAACGGGTCCGCCGCGCGCGAGAACGGGTTCGCCTTTGACCCGGCCGACCCCAGGGAGGAGCCGAGCCGCGCGGGCGACGGCGTCGGTGGCCGGCGAGAACAGATCCGCGCGGGCGACGGTCGCGCCGGCGACTCGTGAGCCCGCGGGAGGCCTGAGATGCGTCTCGGCATGTACCTCCGGGAGCTCTCACGCTCGAAGGTGGGCCTCGGCATCGCGCTCGCCGTTGCGCTGCTCGCCGCGAGCCGGGTCCTGTTCGCGATCAGCATCTTCCCGCCCGGAATCGAGTCCCGCTCGACGGACGTCGCGACCGCGTCGACGCACGTTCTCATCGACACCCCGCGCTCCACCCTGACCGACCTGCGCCAGGACTTCTACGAGATCCGGGTGCTCTCGCAGCGGGCGGTGATCCTCGGCAACGTGATGGCGAGCCCGCCCGTTCGCGACTTCATCGGCCGGCGAGTGGGCGTGCCGGGAGAGGAGATCTCGGTCACCGCGCCGGTGACGCCGGACCAGCCGAGCAGAATCGCGACCGCCGAGAACGCGCCACATACGACAGACATCCTCAAGCGCCCCGACGCGTACCGGCTCAGCATCCAGGCGAACCCCACGGTCCCGGTGCTCGACATCTACGCCGAGGCGCCCGACGACGCGGCGGCGAAGAAGCTCGCGAGCGGGGCGGTGAGCGGCCTGCAGGACTACCTCAACCTGGTCTCCGACCAGCGGGGGACGCCCGGCTCGGAGCAGGTGGTCCTGCAGCAGCTCGGGCCGGTTCGGGGCGGAGTGATCAACTCCGGGGCGGGGCTGACGATGGCACTCGTCGTGTTCCTGCTGATCTTCACCGTCTGCGCGGCGGCGGTGCTCTGCGTCGCCCGCATTCGGCGCGGCTGGGCGGCAACCGACGGCATCGGCCCGCCCGCGCGTGGGCTGTCCTGATCGGGGACCATGGATCTCCTCTCGACGTTCGTCGTGCTCCGGCGCCGCTGGGTCCTCGTCTGCTTCGGAGCGCTGGCGAGCATCGCCCTCGGCCTCTTCGCCGGCTACCGGGTCTCGATCGCGCCGCCGCAGCTCTCCAGTCGCGCGACCGAGTCGGGAGCCGCGACCGTGAAGGTCCTCGTCGACACGCGGCGGCCGCTGCTGGCGGCTGCGCGGACGCTGGGCGACGACACGATCGCCGCCCGTGCGGCGCTGCTCGGCAGCCTGCTCGCTCAAGACGACGTCCGCCTGCGGATCGCGAGCGCCGCGGGGGTGAAGCCGTCCGAGCTGGCGATCGACAACCCCTACCTGGGCGCCCCGATCGCCACCCCGCTGTCGAGGAGTGCGGTCGAGGTCTCGCGCCCGGTTGCGCCTGACCTGCTCACCGTGAGCCTCGAGGACGCGCGGGTGCCGATCGTCTCGATCACCGCCGAGACCGCGGACGCCGCCGCGGCGGAACCGTTGGCGGACGCGGCTACCGCGGCCCTGGGCTCGCTCGCTCGCGGAGCCGTGGCGGGCGATGGACCGCCGGTCAGGCTCGAGCAGCTCGGACCGGTGGCCATGGAGAGCGTCCCCGCCGGCTCCGGAGCGCTCAAGGCGATCGCCGTGGCGGTCGTGCTCTTTGTGCTCTGGTGTACGGCGGTCGTGCTCTTCGACCGGATCCGTCGTCGCCGCAGGACGCCAACCGCACCCCCGATGAACGGTCACCACCCCACGAGGCAATTGGCTCGCGCGGGACGGCCGGCCCCGCGTACTCGCAACGGCCGCGCCCACGTGGCCCGCCCGGGCCGCTAGCGCGCCCCGCGCACCCCCGTCAACAGGCGCGGTGCTTGGCCTTCTTCGCTCGGTGCAGCTTCTTCTTCGCTCGGTGCAGCTTCTTCTTCGCGCTCTGAGTCTGCTTGTGACCGTCGGCCCGGTGCACCCGGCGCTTGGCCCTGTGCACCTTCCTCTTGGCCTTCTTGACCTTGTGCTTGGCCTGGTCGCAGCTGTCGTTCCCGGCGTCGCCGGGGGAGGGTTGGATCCCGATGCGCGCCCCGATGTCGAGACCGTCGCTGGCCTTGCCCTTGCCGGCCGAGCCCGAGGCCAGCCTGTAATCGGCGTAGCTCGTCGGCGTCGCGCCACCGACGTATGTGGGCTTGCCGCGGATCTCGGCCTGGCCCGAGGGGCTGTCGTTCGAGATCAGGTTGTGCGAGCGCTCGCCCAGCGTGGTCGCGCCCTCGGTGTTGATCTCGGCGAGGATGTTGTCCTGGACGATCGTCCCGTGTCCCGGGTCGTCGCTGTCCTTGTTGCCGAGGCGCAGGACCCCGCAGCGGATGTTGAAGGCGCAGGCGCCGTCGGCGAACGTGTTGTGGCGGACGATCGAGGAGTCGTCGGAGAACAGGGTGATGTAGGGATAGCCGTGAGAGCTCCCCTCGACCACGTTGTCCTCGATCAATTCGTGGTCGGTGCCGTCGGCGGCCATGATGAACGGCACCTCGGGCATGTCGTGCATGTAGTTGCCCTGGATCACGGTGTGGCTCGAGCCGTAGAGCTGGATCGCGTCGGCGTGCACGCCCGAGGGGCTGCCCGGGTTCGATCGCATAGAACTCGTTGCCGATGATCCTGGTCCCGTAGGAGCCGTTTTGGATCCCGTCCGAGAGCCCGCCGTAAAAGCGCGAGTCGCGGATCGTCACCCCCGAGGGCTGTGAGCCCCCGGTGAGAAAGACCCGCGCCTCGCCGCAGCTCGAGCACGTGTCCCAGTCGTGAAAGACGTCGTTTGCGAGCGTCACGTCCGAGTCGACCAGCTCGCGGGTGTCGAGCCAGATCTGCCCGGGAAAGTCCGAGTTACGGATCGTGATCGACTTGGTGGCGGTGCCGGTGATGAAGGCGTCGCTGATCCTCACCCCGTCGATGACGATGTTGGAGGCCGGGTTGAAGTCGATGTCCATGCTCACCGACGCGCCCGACTGCGGCGTCAGGGTCACCGGGGACGACTTCATACCGCCGTGGAAGGTGCCGTAGTCACCGCTCGCGAGCAGGATCGTGTCGCCGCCCTGCGCCGAGGCGAAGACGCTCTGAAGCGTCGCCGGGGTCGCGGGGTGTTCGACCGCATCCGCGGCGGGCGTGGCGACAAGCGTCGCCGCCACCGCGAGCGCGAGCGCGGAGACGATCAGCCGAGGGCTGTTGATGCGGCGAGACATGAGCGAGAAGATGGCCGCAATTGTTTCCCGTTTGCGGGAAACGAAACCCGGTTCCGTAGCCGGGGCGGCTTCCGATGCGTGCGGGCACGCTAGCGAATCGCTCGGCGTCGACGCGCGCCCGGGGTGGGTCGCGGTCGCAGACCCTCGCGCTCACAGGGCCGTGCTCGACGGTCGGCGCCTGGCCGCAGCCGGCCCCGAGGAGCACGATCAGGATGAAGATCCAGGCCACCGAGCGGCGGCCGGTTCAGGCCGCGACCGCCAGGGCGGGCCGCTGGCCGACGCCCGCGTCGATGAACTCGCGGTGCCAGAGCTCGAGCATCAGCAGCGCCCAGATCCGCTTGCCGTCGTCGTCCCTGCCGGCCGCGTGCCGGTCGAGCAGGCCGGCGATCACGTCCCGGCGAAAGTAGCCGCGGTCGAGCGTCTCGCGGTCGAGCAGCACCTCGCGCGACCACGCGCGCAGATCGCCGCGCAGCCAACCCGAGAGCGGGACGCTGAAACCCTGTTTCGGGCGGTCGAGGATCTCGTCCGGCAGCCAGCCGCGGAGCGCTTCCCGCAGGATCCACTTCTTCTCGGAGCCGCGGACCTTGAGCGAGGCGGGAATCGACGCGGCGAGCTCCATCAGCTCGTGGTCGAGGAAGGGCGAGCGCGCCTCGAGGCCGTAGGCCATGGTCGCGGTGTCGATCTTCGCGATCAGATCGCCGACCAGGTAGGTGTTGACGTCGACCTCCAGCAGCTTGTCGACGACGCTCGCGCCCGAGGTGCTCGCCCACGATGCGGCGATCGCCCGCTCACCGGCAAGTCCGGCGCCGGCGGCGAACGCGGGCGTGTAGAGCTCGCGGCGCTGAGCGCGGTCGAACCACGACATGTAGCTCGCGTAGCGAGCCGGGGCGTCGAGCGCCAGCGCTCCCGCGAAGCGCCGCGTCTTGTTTTGCAGGCTGCCGACGTGGCCGCCCGCCGGCAGCTGGGCCGCCGCCCCGGCGACGGCCCGCCGTACGGGACCCGGGATCGCGTCCAGCCGGCTGGCGAGCCGGTTGGCGACGTAGCGCGTGTAACCGCCGAAGGACTCATCGCCACCGTCGCCGTTGAGGGCCACGGTCACCTGCCGGCGGGTGAGCTCGGCGAGGTAGAAGCTCGGGATCGCCGAGGAGTCGGCGAACGGCTCCCCGTAGTGGCGGACGATCTTCGGCACGATCTCGACGGCATCCGCGCGGACCTGGAACTCCTCGTGGATGGTCCCGAACCGCTCGGCTACCTGGCGCGCGTGGGGAAGCTCGTCGAACCCCTGGTGGTCGAAGCCGATCGAGAACGTGCGCACGGGCTCGGCCGACTGCTGTGCCATCGCGGCGACGACCGCTGAGGAGTCGATCCCGCCGGAGAGGAAGGCGCCCAGCGGCACGTCGGAGATCATGCGCCGTTTTGTCGCCGTCAACAATCCGGCGCGCAGCCGCTCGCAGAGCTCGTCGACCGGGACGTCCGCGAGCTTCGCCGAGTAGTCGAGCTTCCAGTAGCGCCGCAGCTCGCTGCGGCCGTCGCGCAGAGTGAGCGTGTGCGCCGGCGGCAGCTTGGCCACCCCGCGCAGGGCGGTCAACGGCGCCGGGACGTAGCCGAGCGTGAGGTAGGCATCCAGCGCCTCGTGGTCGACCTCGCGCGGGATTTCGTCGTCGCCCAGGAGGGCTGCCATCTCGGAGGCGAAGCTGAGCACCCCGTCGCGCTCGCAATACAGCAGCGGCTTCTTTCCGACCCGGTCGCGGGCGAGCAGGAGTTGCTGCCGGCGCGTGTCCCAGAGCGCGAACGCGAACATGCCGTGGAGCTTGCGGACACAGTCGATCCCATGCTCCTCGTAGAGGTGGGCGATGACCTCCGTGTCGCCGTTCGTGGTCAGCGTGTGACCGCGTTGCCTGAGTTCGTCGCGGAGCTCGCGGTAGTTGTAGATCTCGCCGTTGAGGACGACCGCGACGGAGCGATCCTCGTTGTAGATCGGCTGATCACCGGTGTCGAGGTCGATCACCCGCAGCCGCTGGATCCCAAGCGCCACGTTGCCGTCGCGGTGGATGCCGCGCGCATCCGGGCCCCGGTGCTCGAGCAGCGCGCACATCCGCTCCGGCAGCCCCGCCGCCACGGGGGTGCCGCGAGGGCGGACCTGTCCGACGATCCCGCACATCGTCTAGACGACCGTCCTCGGAAGCGGGCGCGCGGCCGCCTCGATGCCCTCGGGGTGCTCGAACCGGTCGGGGGTTCCGAGCCCGGCCGCGGGGCGGACGCTCGGCGTCTCCTCGTCCGCGGAGCGCACGAGTACCGCCAGCAGGCCCGCGAGGGTCAAGAAGACGTAGACCGCGTGCGGGAACGACCACTCGTCGAACAGCGAGGTGCAGCAGAGGAAGGCGGCGGCCGCAGGCCCGATCGCGAGCGCCGCTGGCGCTCGCAGGGGATCTCCCTTCCGCAGGATGCCGGCCGCGACCACGATCACCGTGCCGATCACGAGCAGAAAGACGGCAAGGCCGATGATCCCGGTCTCGACCACCCGCAGGAGCAGCTCGGAGTCGAGGATCCGGTTGTCGGCGGGGGCGTTGAAGTTCTCGTAGGAGCCGAAGCCCTGGCCGAGCGCCGGGTGACTGAGGAAGTCCGGCCTGACCGCGTCGTAGTCCGCGACGCGGTCGTTGACCGTGCCGACGTCGAGACGATCGGTCTCGAACTGCCCGGTGACCGACTGGAACGCGCTGAACCCGGCGATCGCCATGACCGCGATCACCACCGCCGCCAGGGGCGCGAGCTTGAGCGCCTGGCGCGGGCGGAAGTAGGCGAGCGCGAGGCCGACGGTCACCGGGGCGAGCAGGGCGCTCTTGCGGTAAGTCGAGAGCATCGCCAGGCCGAGGATGCAGACCGCGAGTCCGTAGAGGATCCGGCCACGCCAGCGCTTCGCGTGCATGATCCCGACGATCGCGATCGGGAAGGCCATCGAGAGGATCGCCACCACCTCGAGTCCGAGCTCGGTCGGGCCGACGACCGCGCGCCGTCCGAGCTCGTCGAAAGTCGAGGCATAGAGCGGCGCTTGGAAGACGCCGGGCAGCGCTCGCGTCGTGAGGTCGTAGAAGATGTTGTATCCCGTGCGGTATTCCCAGATCACGCAAATCGCGCAGATCACCGCGAGCCCCAGCATGTACTTGAGGAAGGCTGGTACCTCGGCCGGGCGGACGGCGCTCGCGACGACGACGAAGAACGACAGGTAGGCGAGCAGCAGGGTCAGCTTCTTGACCGAGAGGTCGAAGCACCAGCGTTCGATCGAGGGCCTCGGCATTGAGGACGACGCTGAGTCCGGCGACCAAGGCGAACGCCGCGAGCGCAGCGTGGATCGGCGTGAAGCGCCACCTCGGGGCGCCGGGCCCGCCCGCCGCGAGCGCGACCACCCAGGTGAGCACGATCACCGGGAGCACGAGGCGGTCGAGGTTGAGGTCGATCGGGAGCGAGGCGTTGAGCAACACCCCGTTGAACGGAACGAGCCAGAGCATGGCGATGAAGCCGGCGATCATCCACGGCAGCAGCCGGGTTGTGTGCGGCCAATCGTCGCGTCGCGGTCGGTCGCGGTCGGGGGTTGTCGCGAGCAGCGGCGCGCTGCGCAGACGGGTAGACACGGCCTCGCCCGCGGCCCGAACCGCGGCGGTCGGCCTCGACCCCCTTCTCCAGCCGCGCCGAACCCCGGCGATCAGCGCGGCCAGACCACAGCAGGCCCCGAAGACGACCACGAACGTGAGCGCGGCGATCTTCCACGGAGCGGTCGCGTCGACCGGGCCGCCGCGCGCGGCGCCGAGCTGAGTCAGATGAACGACGGCCGTGGCCGGGGTGCCTTCCTTGCGGCCCTGGTCGCGGAGGTAGGCGTTGAGCGCTCCCACCGCCGTGTCGGCGAGGCTCGTGGCCTCGGCGGGCGTCGGCGCCTCCGCGTAGATGCCGAGCACCGGCAGGTTCGGCTCCGCTTGGGCCTCGATCCGGTACGACGCCTGTTCGCCGAGGATTCCGGCGGCCCGCCGCTCGTTGTCCGGCTCGATCAACGACCTCGGAGCGCTCTGGGTGACCTGGGTGGTCGCTGAGATCTGGCTCGGGCTCGACGCCGAGCTGCTTGCCGATCCGGTCGAGGAGCGCTTCGCTGGTCATCACCCTCGCCAGCGGCTCAGTGCGCTCGGTCATCGCCTCGAGGTCGTTGTAGGAGACCAGGTCGGCGATCGAGGCGCCGTCGCCCTCGGAGCGGTAGTCGACGATCGCGTTAGTCGCGGCGACGCCGAGCTGCAGATCCCGCTTCTGGATCGACGGCGGCAGCAGCTGGATCTCGTAGATGCTCGAGATCGCGGCGATCAGCGCGACGAACGCGCTCGCCCCGACGATCGCTAGGCGGAGTCTCCGGCCGTGAAGTTTGAGCCCTTTGATCGGCATGTGGCGCTCGAACGCCGGCCCGCGGCGGGCCGACCCTCGCGAGACCAACGTCCCAATGCGCCCAGACCTTCCTCGCCGCCTCCGCGCAGGTCCCGAAAGTCGGGCCCCGGCCGGGCCGTTGTCCTGCTGATGGCACCCGCGGCCGACCGGCTCCTGATCGTCAGCCCCGTCTACAACGAAGCGGCTCATGTCGACCGCACCGCGCGCGCGGTCGCGGCGCAGACGCGGCGCCCGGATCGATGGGTGATCGTCGACGATGGCTCGACCGATGACACCGTTGCCGTGGCGCGGCGCTGGGAGCGCGAACTCGACTTCCTGACCGTGGTCGAGGCCCCTCAGAACGTCGGCCCGGGGGCCGACAATCTCGCCCTCGCCCGGCCGCCACGCGCCTTCAACCTCGGTCTCGAGCACGCCGGGTGGAGCGATTACGAGTTCATCGGCAAGCTCGACGGCGACGTCGAGCTTCCCCCCGACTGGTACGAGACGCTGCTCGCACCGGTTCGAGGCCGATCGAGCGCCTCGGGCTGGCGGCGGGGCGGCTGGCCGAGCCGACCCCGGGCGGATGGACGATGCTCCCGATTCCCGCGATTCACGTGCACGGGGCGGTGAAGCTCTACCGACGTCGGTGCCTGGAGGCGATCGGCGGGGTCCAGGAACGCCTCGGCTGGGACACGATCGACGAGACCTACGCGCGCATGCGCGGGTTCGAGGTCCATTCCTACGTGGATCTGGTCGGCCGGCACCACCGGCCCTGGGGCTCGGCCGACGGCCGCCTCCGTGGCCGGGCGCGCCACGGCGAGTGCGCGTGGATCCTGCACCAGACCCTGCCCTGGGCCATGCTCAGGTCGCTGAAGGTCGCGCGGGTGCCGCCGATCGGGCTCTCCGGAGGCGCATTTCTCTTCGGTTACGCGCGCGCCGCGGTGAAGCGGGTGCCGCGGGTCGAGGACCGAGAATTTCGGCTGTTCGTCCGGCGCGAGCTGCGCCTAGCGGATGCTCCACCCCGGGGCCGTCCAGCGCCGCCCGCCCGGCCTCGACGGCCTGGTGGCGCCGATCGTGGGTTCGGCGGAGAAGGCATGACGAAGGGTGCTCTGCTGCTGATCGGAGCCGCGATCGCGTTCTGCGCCGGGGCGACGGATACCCGCGCCGACGACCGAACCACCACCAGCGACGCCGGCAGCGAGCGGAGCCGCGGTCGTGTCCTGATGGTGATCGAGAATGACGGGGCGCCCGAGGACCGCCGGGTCTGGGACGAGAGCCGGACGCTGTCGGCCGCCGGCTGGAGACGTGACGGTGATCTGCCCGCAGGCACGGGACGCCGACCAGGCGGCGCAGGAGACGATCGACGGGATCGAGATCCACCGCTACCCGCTCCGGCCGGCGGAGACGACGCTCGGCTACTTCCGCGAGTACGGGCAGGCGCTCTGGCGGACGTGGCGGCTGGCCAACCGGCTGCAGCGCGAGCACCCGTTCGACGTCGTCCACCTCGCCAACCCGCCGGACTTCATGTACCTCGCGACCCGTCGCCCACGCGCGGCCGGCGCGCTGATGGTCTTCGACCAGCACGATCTGATGCCCGAGCTGTTCCGTTCGCGCTTCGGCCGCGCGGGGCTCGGCTACCGAGTGCTTCGCTGGATCGAGAGCCGGGCGCTGCACGGGGCCGACGTCGTGATCTCGACCAACGAGTCGTATCGCCGGATCGCCGTGGAGCGCGGGGTCGCGCCCGATGACGTGTTCGTGGTCCGCAACGGCCCGGACATCGACCGCTTCGTCCCGGTCGAGCCGGACCCGAGCCTGCGCCAGGGGCGGCGCCACCTGATCGCCTACCTCGGTGTCATGGGGCCGCAGGACGGCATCGACCACGCGCTCGAGGCGCTGGCGGCGCTGCGCCGGATGCGCCCAGACGACTGGCAGGCGGTGTTCATCGGCAACGGCGAGGTGCTCGAGCAGATGAAGCAGCTCGCCGCGGACCTCGGTCTCGCCGACGTGGTGGACTTCGCCGGATGGCGAGGCGACAACGACATCCGCCGCATCCTCTCGAGCGCGGACGTCTGCATCGCGCCCGACCCGCCGAGCCCGCTGAACGACGTCTCGACGATGGTCAAGATCCCCGAGTACATGGCGATCGGGCGGGCGATCGCGAGCTACGACCTGCCCGAGACGCGGATCTCGGCCGGCGGCGCGGCCGCCTACGCCGCGTCGCCGGACCCCGAGAGCCTCGGGCGCTGCGTGCACGAGCTGCTCGAGGATCCCCAGTCGGCGTCGGACGATGGGGGAGGAAGGGCGCCGGCGCGTCAAGGAGCTCTCCTGGCAGCGCTCGTCGAGGGAGCTGCTGGCCGCCTATGACCATGTGGTCGAGTCGGCGGCCGGCTCGCGGCCGGCGAGCAACGGGGTGCGCGCCTCAGGCCGTGTAGCGGTATCCGGCCCAGCCGATCGCCCGGGAGACGATCTCCGGTGACTTGCGGATCACCGGCTCGAGGATGCGCAATGCGCGCCCGCTTGGCGGGCGCGGGGGAGTGTCGGCAAGCACCGTGTACGTCAAGTCTCGTTCAACCCCGCCCCAGGCGCGTTTGAAGCGGCGCAGGCCTTCATGTCCACGCTCGGTGCGACCGAAGTCGAGCTCGAGATGTCCGTTCTGACATCCCCAGCGAATCGCGTCCCAGACGACGGCCTGGCCGGCGCCGACGTCGCCGTGCGAGCGGTCCGACGCGGAGTACTTGTATTCGATCCGCCGGTTCCAGGCGAGGAACACGGCCGATGCGACCGGCGTGTCGCCGAGGCTGGCGATGACCACGAACCCGAGCCCCGGCTCGATGTAGTCGCGAGCGAGGACCTCGAAGAAGCGCCGCGGCTGCACCGGGACGCCCAGGCGGCGCCGGGTGGTGACGTGCTGCCGGTAGAAGACCTCCAGCACGTCGGCAGCGGAGTTCGAGCGCCGTACCTCCACGCCCTCGCGCTCGGCCTTGCGGACCATGTACCGGGTCTTCTTGGCGACGTTGGCGAACTGCTCGTCCACGTCGGGCCCGAGCGCCAGGACGTGCCGGTAGCCCTGGTCCTGGGCGTACCCTGCGCCGCCGGGGAGCTCGTCCCGGACCTCGAGGGAGCCGACCCCGGTTCCGTGCCGGGCGCGCTCGAGCCGCTCGCCGAGCCGCTCGCGGTCGGCGTCGGGCGCCAGCAGCGGCGGGCACCAGTCCGTGAACGGCAGCGAGACCGCGCGCCGGCGCGACGCGCGGCCGCCGAGCCGGATCAGGGGCAACGCTGCCTCGATCTCGCCGTCCTCGGCGACGAGCGCCAGACCGCACGATTCGAACCTGTAGGAGCGCGCGAGGACGTTCGCCCACGCCGGATGATGAAAGGGGGTGGCCTCCGGGTGCCGTTCGACGAACGACATCCAGGTTGGGTCGGTAAGCGGCAGGAGGACCGCGCCGCCCCCGTCGGCATTGCTCGAGCCCACGACGCCACTCTACCCAGAGGGGTGCGATGACCGGCTTGCCTGAGAGCGTGCCCGAGCCGCGCCATCCACTGGAGCGCCTCTTGGCGCCCGTGGAGCCGATCGCGGTCAGCGATCCCTCCTGGGCGGCGGCGCGGGACACGCCCACCGAGGACCTGGTGCATTGCCGGGTCGGGCCTGGCGAGCCGACCTGGGTGCGCACGGGCGACTGGCAGCTCTACGCGCGGCTGGATGACGCTTCGGATGGTGAGGACGCCGACGAGGCGATCGCGTCGTTCGTCGCCGAGGGCGGCCGGACCGCCCGCGGCTATCGGGCGCGGGACGGCCGGGTGGTGGTCCCGTTCGGGTTCGCCGAGGCGTACGCCGGCTACGTCGCCGAGCTCTGGGCCGAGGGCGCAGGCGCCGTTCGGCCTTTCCCCGCGGCTGCTCAATGCCTTCTACCGACTGAAGCGCGCTATCCCTCGCCGCGCCCAGCTCGCTGCGCGGAGGGTCTTGATCCGCGGCCAGGGCGAGCCCGACTTCCCCCGCTGGCCGTTCGACGACAGCGTCGCAGCCCTGCTCCGGTTCTACGTGCGCTGCGCCCTGGTCGCAGAGCAGAAGCAGGCGCTGCGCTTCCGCTGGTTCTGGCCGCAGGGCGCCCGTGCGGCCGTGATCCTGACCCACGACGTCGAGTCGGACGCGGGACTCCGCAACGCCGTTCGGATCGCCGATCTGGAGCAGGCGCGGGGCCTGCGCTCGTCGTTCAACATCGTCGCCTCCGAATACCCGATCGACTGGGGGATCGTCGAGGAGCTGCGGGAACGTGGCTTCGAGCTCGGCGTCCACGGCGTCTTCCACGACCGCTCGTTGTTCTCGTCGCGGCAGGAGTTCGACCGCCAGCGACCCGCTCTGCGCGACATGGCGGAGCGCGTTGGGGCCGACGGGTTCCGCTCGCCGGCCACGCATCGAGTGAACCCCTGGCTTGCCGAGCTGCCGGTGGCCTACGACTGCACGGTGCCGATGTCCGATCCGTACGAGCCGCAGCCGGGGGGCTGCTGCTCGCCGTGGCCGTTCTTCATCGGGCCCGTGGTCGAGCTCCCGTACACGATTCCGCAGGACCACACCACGTTCACGCTGCTGCGCCAGTCGACGGTCGATCTGTGGCTGCGGCAGCTCGAGCTGATCGTCGACAGCGCCGGGCTCGCCCAGTGCGTCTCCCACCCCGACCCGGGCTACCTCGGGGATCGGGACAAGGAGTCCCTGTACGTCGAGTTCCTGGACGCGGTTGCCGAGCGCGACGATGTCTGGAGGGCTCTGCCCCGCGAGGTGGCGGCATGGTGGCGTGAACGGGATGCGGCCCGTGGAGAGCCAGCCCTCGAAGAGGCCGGGATTGCCTCCATTGACGACTCCGGCGAGGTCCTCCTCCAGCCCGCCGCCAGACCCGCCGAGCTGGACTCGGCTCTGCAAGGGCTCGCCGTCGCGCGACGTTGATGATCTGAGATGGAGGCGCAGCGTCACGCACCGTCCGATCCGGTGATCGGCAGCGGGGTCGAGCTCGGCCCGGGGGTCGAGCTCGGCCGCAACGTCGTCGTCCACGACGGCGCCCGGATCGGTCCGGGCGCGATCCTTCAGGACGGCGCGGTGGTCGGCAAGCCCCCGCATCTGGGCCCGCTCTCGACCGCCAGCCGCGAGCCGCTGCTGCCGACCGTGATCGGCGAGGGCGCCGCGGTTCTTTCGGGAGCGATCGTGTTCGCAGGCGCGACGCTCGAGCCCGGCGCGATCGTCGGCGACCAGGCGCACGTACGCGAGCGGACCCGGGTGGGCCGCGATTCTGTGATCGGCCGGGGAAGCTCGGTCGACAACGACGTCCTGATCGGCGAGCGGGTCCGCGTGCAGACCAACTGCTACGTGACCGCGCATACGGTGATCGAGGACGACGCGTTCATCGGGCCCGGCGTGATCACGACCAACGACGACACGATGGCCCGCCATCCGGAGGGCGAGCCGAGGATCGGACCCGACCCTGCGGCGGGCGTGCCGGATCGGTGGCGGGGCCGTCCTCTGTCCCGGGGTCGAGATCGGCGAGGAGGCGTTCGTCGGCGCCGGAGCGGTGGTCGTCCGCGACGTCCCGCCCCGCGCGGTGGTCGTGGGCGTGCCGGCGCGCCAGATCCGAAGCGTTCCCGACGAGGACGTGATCGAACGATGGCGCTAGCGACTTCGACACGGCGTGCCGGGGCCGCGGTTCCGCTGTTCGCCACGCGACCGGCGCTGGAGCCGCTGGTGCCGTTGATCGCCGAGCGCCAGCGGGCCGTGCTCGAGTCGGGCCGCTACATCCTCGGTCCCGAGGTGGAGGCGTTCGAGGCCGAGTTCGCCGCCTTCGTCGGTCGCCGCCACTGCATCGGAGTCGCCAACGGCACCGAGTCGCTGACGATCGCGTTGCGAGCGCTCGGGGTCAGGCCCGGCGACGAGGTGGTCGTCCCCGGGGTCAGTTTCTTCGCCACCGCTGGGGCCGTGGTCAACGCCGGCGCGCGGCCGGTGTTCGCGGATATCGACCCCGAGACTCACTGTATGACCGCGGCCACGGTCGAACCGGTGCTCACCGAGCGCACGCGAGCCTTGGTCCCTGTGCACCTGTTCGGCAACCCGGCGCCGATGGACGAGCTGACCGCCCTCGCCCGCTCGCGCGGCCTGGCGGTGCTCGAGGACGCGGCGCAGGCCGCCGGAGCCGTGTACCGGGGAGGCCGCGCCGGCGCGCACGGCGACGCGGCGTCGTTCAGCTTCTATCCGGGAAAGAATCTCGGTGCCGTAGGTGACGCCGGCGCGATCCTCACCGACGACGATGATGTGGCCGAGACGGCGCGCCGCCTCCGCGCCCACGGGCAGCGGGAGGCCTGGGTGCACGTGGAGGTCGGCTACAACTCGCGCCTGGACGAGCTCCAAGCGGCCGCGCTGAGGGTCCTGCTCCCGGAGCTCGAGGGTTGGACGCGAGCGCGCCGCGCGGCGGCCTGCGCGTACGAGCGAGCCGGAATCCGCGAGCTGGTCGATGTCCAGCGGGAGACCGAGGGTGCGTCCTCGGCCTACCACCTCTACGTGGTCCGGACACGGGCGCGCGACGCGCTCTCCGACGCCCTGCGGCAGGCGGGGGTCGAGACCAGGGCCTACTACACGACCCCGCTCAACCGCCAGCCGGCGCTCGTCGACGGCCGGCCGCCTGAGCCGCTGCCGAACTCCGAGAACCTCGCCTCTGAGGGCCTCGCACTGCCGATGGGGCAGTCGCTCGACGAAGCGGCGGTCAGCCGCGTCGTTGACGCGATTCGGGCGCTTCGCTAGGCCGGTACCGGTTTCGTAGGAACCGGATCCTCGGCGCGCTGCAAGAAGCTCGGTCGCCGCTTCGTTTTTATCGGGATGACCGAATCGACCGCGCCCTCACCGCAGTCCCCGACCCACGACCTGGCGGTGATCATCGTCTCGACCAACGAGGGCAAATGGCTCTCGGCGCTGCCTGACCACGGTCTTCGCCCAGGCGGGGGACATCTCGCTCGACGTCGTCGTCACCGACAACGACTCCACCGACGGCACGGCTGAGCTGGTCGAGCGCGAGTTCCCGCAGGCGCGGGTGGTTTGGAGCGAGAACCGCGGCTTCTCGCACGGGAACAACCGCGCGTTGATGACCTGCGATGCGCGCTACGTCCTCTTCCTCAACCCCGACACGGAGATCGTCGACGGCACCTTCGCCGACCTCGTCGCGGCGCTTGACGCCCGCCCGACCGTTGGGCTGGTCGGCGTCCGGCATCTGACCGCCGACGGCGAGGTGTTTCCGACCATTCGCCGGTTTCCGAACGTGCGGCGCTCGTTCGGGCAGGCGCTGTTCGCGGAACGCTTTCCCGTTCGCCCGTCCTGGACTTGCGAGCGCGAGCTCGACGAGCGGATCTACGATCGCGAGGTCGAGTGCGACTGGACGACGGGCGCCTTCATGGTCGCCCGCCGCGAGGCGCTCGAGAGCGCCGGGTTCCTCGACGAGCGCTTCTTCATCTACTCGGAGGAGACCGACCTCTGCCTGCGGATCAAGGAGAGCGGCTGGGCGATCCGGCACCTGCCGTCGATGACGATCATCCATCACGCGGGCAAGGCCGGGATGAACCCGAAGATGGAGGCCCAGAACGCGTACGCCCGGATGCAGTACGCGCACAAGCACTTCTCGTTGCCCCAGCGGGGCACCTACTGGCTCACGCTCGTCCTCGGACACGCGTTGCGCTGGGCGCTGCTCGGCAGGCGCGACCCGACGCGCAAGCGCGTATCTGAGCGCGCCCTGGCGACCCTGACCGGTCGCGCGCAGCCGCCCTTCGGCGACCCGCCCGGCGTCGCCGTGCAAGAGCGCGCCACGACCGCCGACCGCCCGCGCACCGCGGTCGCGGCATCGGAGCTGATCCCGTCCAATCAATCACAGGAGGAACCCAGGTGAAGACACTCGTGACCGGAGGAGCCGGGTTCATCGGCTCCCACGTGGTCCCCCGACTGCTGGAGACGGGACGAGACGTCGTCGTGCTCGACTCGCTGGAGGAGCAGGTCCACGGCGGGCGCCAGCCGGTGTTCCCCGATGGCGTGCACTTCATCCATGGGGACGTCGGTGATCCGAAGGCGGCCGCGCAGGCGCTGGACGGGGTCGATGAGGTCGTCCACCTGGCCGCTGTGGTCGGGGTCGGCCAGTCGATGTACGAGATCGACCGCTACACCCGCTCGAACACGATGGCGACCGCGACCTTCCTCGAGCAGGTGGTGGCGCGGTCGATCCCCCCGAGCCGGCTGGTGGTCGCATCGTCGATGTCGATCTACGGCGAGGGCGAGTACGAGTGCGAGACCCACGGGCGGGTGGCGCCCGGTCCCCGGCCCGAGGAGCAGCTGCTCTCGCGCCAGTGGGAGGTCTCCTGCCCTCAGTGCGGCAAGGAGCTGACGCCGGTCGGAACCGGTGAGACGAAGCCCGTGATCCCGACGTCGATCTACGCGATCACGAAGCGAGACCACGAGGAGCTCTGCCTCGTGGCCGGCGCGTCCTATGGGATCCCCACCGTCGCGCTGCGGTTCTTCAACGTCTACGGCCCCGGCCAGGCGCTCTCCAACCCGTACACCGGCGTGGCGGCGATCTTCGCCTCGCGGCTGCATGAACGGGATGCCCCCGATGATCTTCGAGGACGGGCTGCAGTCGCGTGACTTCATCCACGTCAGCGA
Source organism: uncultured Solirubrobacterales bacterium (assembly GCA_963742205.1). Lineage (GTDB taxonomy): Bacteria > Actinomycetota > Thermoleophilia > Solirubrobacterales > 70-9 > WHSW01. Next base: position 43,017 of record CAVUKZ010000004.1, read on the forward strand.
CATCGTCAGCGGGATCGTCAAGGCGTTGTCGAGCCCCGGTGCCGAGGGGCGGGCGATCAACCTCGGAACCGGGTCGCCCACCAACGTGACCGACATCGCCGAGGTGCTCGCCGACGGGCTGGGCCTGGCGATCGAGCCCGAATGGCCGAAGCAGTACCGCTCCGGCGATATCCGCCACTGCTATGCGGATCCCTCGCTGGCCCGGGAAGCGCTCGGCTTCGAGACTCAGGTGTCGCTCACCAAGGGGATGGAGAACCTGCTCGAGTGGCTCGAGGGCCAGGAGGCCGTCGACCGCGTCGACTCCGCCACCCGCGAGCTCGCAGCCCGCGGCCTCACGCGCTGAGCGGCTCCGAGAGCCTCAATCCGGGCTGCTGGCCAGTAGAGGGGTAGCGCGCGCTCTCGAGAGCGCTGCGCGGCCCCTAGGCGCTCCGTGCGTAGGGCACACGACCTCGACCGGCAGCTCAGGTAGCGCCCTCGGTCTCTCGACGACCTGCAGGCGGGGCGACGGACGCAGCCGTTGCGCGCCGCCAGCGCCGCTCGGTGGCTCTCTGCGGCCGTCGGCCGACGTCGACCGGCTACTGCCTGCAGTCGGCCACCCGGCGTCCACGTCGACCGGTGACGCGGCGGTAGGGCGCCGGCGCGGCGCCGCACAACCGCGACGGGCGCAAACCGTCCTCCCAGAGGACGGAAAGCGCCCGCGGCGGTTATTTGGCTGGGTAGGGCGGCCGGGGAGCCACCCCTGCTGCTCGGCGAGGGCCCGCGCGGCGCGGTTCGGAAGGCGAGCGCCGGCTTGTTGTCGCCATAGCGAGGGAAATTCGGCGCTCGATGTTCTCCCCGCCGCGACACTCGGCGGCGGACAGGCCTCGTGGGCGACCACCGGCGGCGCACACCGCCGCCCTACCCAGCCAATCGCTGCGCGCCTCGCCCCACAACGTGGACCCTCCGGGGTCGGGTGAAGTCGGGCGGGCGGCTGGGTTCGCGCCGCGGCCGACCCCGCAGCCCTGCGCGCCGCCAGTGCTACTCGCTGGCTCCACCGCGGCTGACGTTTTGCACCTGGTGGGTGCAGAACGTCAGATCGGCCTTCGCGGCTGCGGACCGACGTCACGAAGTGGCCTCTATACGGCCACTTCGCGACCTGCGGACCGTCCGGGTCCGGTGAGTCGGGCGCGGCTAGTTCGCGCCGCGCCGGATCAGCACCGCGGGGATGGTGCGCGCGATCAGCTTCACGTCGAGCCAGAGCGACCAGTTGGTCACGTACAGGTAGTCGAGGCTGACCATGTCGCGGAACGGGATGTCGGTGCGCCCGAGGACCTGCCACATGCCGGTGACGCCCGGGGCGAGGTCGAGGCGCGTCCGCGACCAGCCGGCGACCTGCTCGTCCTCGGAGCCGATCAGCGGCCGGGGCCCGACGAGGCTCATCTCGCCGGTGAGCACGTTCCAGAGCTGCGGCAGCTCGTCGAGGCTGGTCGAGCGCAGTAGGCGACCGACGCGGGTGATGCGCGGGTCGTGGTCGAGCTTCAGCCAGTCGGGATCGCTGCTCTGTGCGCGCAACTCCTGCGTCCGCGCCTCTGCGTCCACGACCATGGTGCGGAACTTGAGCACGGTGAACGGCTTGCCGCCGCGGCCGATCCGCCGCTGGCGGAAGAGCATTGGCCCTGGCGAGTCGAGCTTGATCGCGATCGCGATCACGAGCAGCAGAGGGGCCGCAAGCAGCAGCCCCGCAGTCGCGCCGGCGACGTCCAGGAGCCGCTTCAGCAGCCGCGAGGAGCTCGAGAGGACGAGCGGATTGAGACCGAGGATGGTCAGGCCCTCGACGTCGTCGATCGCCACCGAGGGGCCCAGAGCGTTGATGTGGTCAGGCACCAGGCTGACCTTGACCGAGACCGTCGCGCAGTTGCGAACGAGATCCATCATCGCCTCGTCGGAGAGGTCCTGCGCGGTGACGATCACGCGCTCGACCCCGTGGGCGACGACGAGGTCGCGGAGGTCGAGGTCGCCGAGGCGACCGAGGTTGGGGAGGTCAGACGGGTGTTCGGTCTGCTCGCCGATCGAGATCGACCCGACGGGCTCGAGGCCGTACTCCGGGTGACACCGGACCTTGCGCACGAGCGCCTCTGTGATCGGCGATTGGCCGATGAGCAACACGCGGACGGGGCCCCCGAACTTGAGCACGGCCCGCCGGGCGGCGACCCGGAGGGCGCAGGCGATCACGATCCCCGAAACGCCGAAGGTAAGCGCCTCGGCGACGTCGAGGCCATGCCCGCTGAGCAGCTTCAGATAGACCCAGAGGAGCAGCGTCCCGAGCACGAAGGCGTGAAAGAGGGCCGGCAGATCATCGAGCGCCGAGGCGTTGACGCGCTTGACGTCGCGCTCGTACAGGCCGTAGAGGCGGAAGAGCACGAGCCAGACGGGCAGCGTGGGGAGGAGCCAGAGCAGGTTCAGGTGCCCGGAATCGTGTGGAACGACGAGCAGCGCGAACGCGCCGGCGCCCATCACGGCTAGGAGGTCGGCCGTAGCCAAGGCCCGGCGGAGGAAGTAGTCGCGGGGCGGGCGGGTGGTGGCGACCACCTGCTCGTGCGCCTCGCCGGAGCGCGGCGTCGTGGGGAGGCGGAGGGCGGCTTCGCTGGGGCTGGCCAGCACCGCGCGCGACGGGGCGGGCGCGTTGCTCACGACAGCAGCTGAGGCAGAGCCGGCGTCTCGACGCGCACCGGAGCGCCGCTGTCGAGCAGCGACGTCTCCGCGGCCTCGATCATGCGCACCACGTCCAGGGCGAGGTCGAGCTTCTCGTGGCCCGCCACGCCGTCCCGGATCGAGGCCACGAAGTCCTGGAGCTCCACCGCGAGCGGCTCGCTGCCGTCGAGGTGGGGGGAGACGATGTCACCCGTCCGGTACGAGAGGTGGTATTCGCCGAAGGTCTCTGGGTCGCGGTAGACGACGCCGCGGTCGAAGACGCGCACCGGCTCGGGCGCGCCGTCCTCGTAGACGACCATCTTCTCGCTCCCGACGATCACCGTCCGGCGCAGCTTGCTCGGCGCCAGCCAGCTCATCTCGAGGTTCGCGAGCGTGCCCGATCCGTATTCGAGGGTCAGGAAGGCGACGTCGGCGATCCCCTGCACGACGGCGTCGCGCCCGGAGGCGGCGATCGACGTCGGGCCCTCGTCGAGCCAGTAGCGGAGGATGGAAAAGTCGTGGGGGCCGAGGTCCCAGAGGACGCTCACGTCGCGCTGGTGCAGCCCGAGGTTGACTCGGCTCGACGAGATGAAGTAGATGTCGCCGAGCTCGCCGGACTCGAGCATCCGCTTGACGGCGCGTACCGGTGGGCTGTAGGTGAAGGTGTGGCCGCACATCAGCACCAGGCCAGACCCACGGGCGATCCCCGCGAGCCGCTCGGCCTCGACTGCCGACGCCGCGAGCGGCTTCTCGACGAAGGTGTGCTTACCCGCCTCGAGGCTCGCCTCGGCGAGCCCGGCGTGGGTGCCGACCGGGGTCACGATCAGAATCGCGTCGAGCTCGGGATCCTCGAGCAGGTCCTCGTAGCGCTGGGTCGGAATCACGCTCGGATACCGCCGCGACATGCGCTCCAGCCGCTCCGGGTCGCGGTCGCAGATCCAGCGGACGTTCACGTTTGCCTGCTCGGCGAGGACCCGGAGGATGTTCGGACCCCAGTATCCGAGGCCGACGATCCCGGCCGTGACCTCGTCGCCGCGATCCTCGTCCGGACGCCAGCCGCCGTCGGCGAGCGACCAGCGCCGGCTGGGAAGGCGACGACGGTGGTCGCCGTTGGGCTTCCCGTTTCCGTTCCCGTTCCGCTTGGGTTGCGACGGTGGCTGGAGCATTTCCTGCCCCAATAACGCCCCGGGAGGTCGGCGGCTCCCACGCGCTTTGCACTCGATCCGACTAAAGCGGCACTCCCCCGATTTCGCCGCATCGGTCATCCGGCCATCAAAAGGAGGCCTAAAGGGCGAGTTTCGCACTAGTAGTGAGGGAATTTCGTACGGCTGAGGGCGTCCTCGTGAGAGTCGGCGGCCAAACCGCCCGTTGCTTCACCGACATGAGTTGCACGCATCAGGGACTCCACACGATCACCTCCTCGTACGACCGCGACCGCCGGGTGCTCACCTACTACCGCCTCTGCGACCGGTGCGGGCAGCGGCTGGGCGATGTCAGCCGGCTCGACTACTTCCCCCGCTTCGAGCCGGACGGGGGCGCCCCGGTGCCCGAGATGGCGCGAGGCCGGAGCTGAGGCGGCGATGGTGCACCGAGGAGGCGGCGTTCCGGATGGGGATCACGGCGCTGCAGGAGACCAAGCCCGGGGCCGGCCCGGGCGACGGACGCCCATCGACCTGCTACGAATCAGCCGAGCACCGGCTCGGCGGCATCGGAGAAGGAGATGATGGCTGCCCCCCGACATCCCACAGGCGATCCAGCGATGAGCGACGCGGACGCCTCCAGCCAGCGGGCCCCGGGGGTGCGCGTCACGTTGCGTTTCGACGACTTCGCCTGGGGCAATCTCGAGTCCGCGGCGCGCCGCGACGGCGAGACGCTCGATGACTTCCTCACCCGCGCCGTTCTCTACTTCGAGGGCGAACTGCCCGCGACCCGGGTCGCGATGTCCGCGCCCCTGTTCAAGCCGGCGGAGCACGGCGACCCCCGCGACGTGGTGCTCGCGATTCCGGTCGCCGGCCGCGAGCGGATGCAGGCCGAGGCGACGCGGCAGGGCGTCCCCCTCGACCAGCTCTACGAGCACGCGGCGCTTGTGTACCTGGCCGACATCGACGCCGGCCGGGTTGCCGATCGGGTGCTCGAGCGGGCCGAGGAGACCGAGGACGACGCCGCGGGCTAGTGCGGCGCCGTCACCGGGGCGGCATCCTGCTCGATCAACGCGGCCTTGAGCGTGGCGCGCCCGCGATGATGGAGCCCGTGGACCGAGCTCTCGGACTTCCCGAGCCGGTCGGCGATCTCCTCCGGGGAGAGGCCGAACACGTGACGAAGCACGAGCACGCGGCGCTGCTCCATCGGCAGGGTCGCCAGCGCGTCCTTCAGGCACCGCCGGCGCTCTGAGCCCACCTGGTCGTCGACCGGGTCGCTTACCCGCACCTCCTCGACCGGGATCTGCCGCCGGGCGCGGAGATGGTCGAGCGTGGCGTTGCGCGCCACCCGCATGATCCAGGCGGTGAACGGCACCGAACGCTCCTCGTACTTGCCGATCGCCGTGATCAGCTTCGCGAAGACGTTCTGGGTGATGTCCTGCGCCTCGTGGTAGTCGCGCACGATGCTCTGGACGTAGCCGAAGACATCGTCGACGTAGCGGGCGTACAGGTAATGCACCCCGTCCCATTCGCCGCGCTTAGCGGCTGCGATCGCCGCGCGTTCCGCGGCGTCCTCCCGGCCAGCTGCCGGCCGGCGTCCGTTGCCGTTGAAGTTGTCGGCGTCCTGCTTCGGACCCGACCCGTTGATGCGTGTCCGCGTGCGTTCCTTGACGTCCGTTTGATTCATCCTTGACCCCCAGGCCTGCCTAGTGCGACGTCGTGGTCGAGTTCGATTTATCGATGCGAAAAGTCATCGACCCTACCTCCAGAGCCGCATTTAACGTCCGAGCCGAGCCGACAAGATTTTTCCCGCCGCGGGAAGCGTTGACTGCCCGCGGCTTCGTGTCGCTTGCGGGGACAGTTTCATCGGAAACGCCGGAACGCAAGCCCAGGCTGCGGTCTTACCCGCCGATTACTACGAATTGTTCCCGCGTTTTGGGTAGAGCCCCACGCACAAATGGACCACCCGGGGGAGGTCCACGCCAGCGACTACCACTGAATCACCGTCAATTCGAACGCTTCGCCAACGTCCGCGCCCACCGACAAGAAGGGCGTCCGTTACCGCTTCGTTAACGCGACCCTATCACCTTCCCCAGCGTTGTGTGAGCGTACGACCCGGAGACAGACGGGTCGGTCTCGAATCCGGGGCCTGAGGCCGTCGGATAGCTTGCCGCGCCATGGCGTTACCCACCGACCTACCGCATTTGGACGGCGTCAGGCATCGGTTCGTCGGGGCGAACGGGATCACGTTCCACGTCGCCGAGGCCGGGGCCGGCGACGACGTCGTCCTCCTCCTGCACGGCTGGCCCCAGCACTGGTACGAGTGGCGCCACCTGATCGCGCCGCTCGCCGAGCGCCATCGCGTGCTCGCCCTCGATCTGCGCGGGTTCGGCTGGAGCGACGCGCCGCCGCGCGGGTACGCCAAGGAGGAGATGGCGACCGACGTGCTCGCCGTCGTCGACGCGCTCGGGATCGAGCGCCTGAAGCTGATCGGGCACGACTGGGGTGGGTGGATCGGGTTCCTGGCGTGCCTGCGCGCGCCCGAGCGGTTCGAGCGCTTCCTGGCGCTGGGGGTCGTCCACCCGTGGCAGGACGTCGCCCAGGGGTGGCGCAACCTGCCGCGGTTCGCCTACCAGCAGGTCATCCTCGCGCCCGGCCTCGGCTACGCCCTGCACCGCAGCGGCGCCTTCGTGCGCCTGATGCTCCGGGGCGGCAGCGCCGATCGGGAGGCGATCGACCCGGTGGCGCTCGCGAGCTTCGCGGACAACCTCGCCGAGCCGGCGCGGTCGCGCGCCTGCGTGAGCGTCTATCGGACCTTCGTCCTGCGTGAGGTCGCGCCGCTGGTCCGCGGCCGCTACGCGGAGGCGAGGCTCCGGGTCCCAACCCACCTGATGCTCGGCGGGGTCGACCCGGTGCTCACCGAGCGGCTGCTCGCCGGGTATGAGCGGCATGCCGACGCGATGACCGCTGAGCTCATCCCCGACTGCGGTCACTTCATCGCCGAGGAGCGCCCCGAGCTCGTGCTCGAGCGGGCTCGCGCCCTGTTCGCCTGACCCGCGCCGCGGTTAGGCTGCGCCGGTGAAGCGCCTGGCCGACGGGGTGTGGCAGCTCTCGGGTTTCCCGCCGAACGCGATCAACGTGTTCGTGATCGAGGACGTGCTGATCGACGCCTCCACGCGTTATGCGAGCCGCCGCATCCTCCGCCAGGTGTCAGACCGGGGGATCAAGGCCCATGCCCTGACCCACGCCCACCCCGACCACCAGGGCGCGAGCCACGCGGTCTGCGAGCGGCTCGAGATCCCGTTCTGGGTCGGGGACGCCGACGCCGACGCGGCCGAGCGGCCGGAGCTCATCGGCCAACGCCAGCCGGATCACTTCATGGCCCAGCTGTTCGGCAAGGCCTGCACGGGGCCGGGTCATCCGGTGGATCGCAAGCTGGTCGAGGGCGATGAGGTCGGGGGCTTCGAGGTGCTCCACGTTCCCGGCCACTCCGCGGGTCACGTCGCGTTTTGGCGCGAGTCCGACCGGGTCCTGATCGCCGGCGACGTCTTCAACACGGCCGACCCGTTCCTGGCGATTCCCGGCCTGCGCGAGCCGAAGCCCTACTTCACGCCGGACCCGGCTCAGAACCGGCGCTCGGCCAAGCGACTCGGTGAGCTCGAGCCCAGGCTGTTGCTGGTCGGGCACGGGCCGCCGTACCGCGACACGCGCAAGCTCGTCGAGTTCTGCGCGAAGCTGCCGGGCTAGCCGCGCTCGGCGGCTTCGGACTCGGCTTCGGCTCGGCCTCGCGGGCCGCGTCGCACTGGCGGCCGATCGCCTCGAGCGTCTGGCGGACCTCGCACGGATTGCTGCCGAGGGCGGGGAGGAAGTCGTCCGCGATCCCACGCGCGTACACCGGCCACATCTCCTCCAGCATCGCGGCCCCGTCGTCGGTGAGGCGGATGTAGAAGCTCCGCCGGTCCGTGTCACAGCTCGTGCGCTCGCAGAGCCCCTGCTTCTCGATCCGGTCGAGCAGCCGGCTCAGGCCGCTGGTGGACAGCAGCACCCGCTCGGCGAGCTCGACCTGGCGCAGGCGCTGATCGGGCGCGTCGCGCAGGGCGGCGAGGACGTCGTACCAGGCGAGGGGCGGCAGGTCGGCCTCGTCGAGGTCGCGGCTGATGCGTCGCAGCATCGTCGAATGGGCGCGTAGGAACGCGCGCCACGCGGCCAGCTGCTCTTCGTTGAGGAGGTCCTTTGCGCTCTGTGATGCCATCAAAAACAGTTTCTCACACAATTGTTGACAAAGCAAGTATATGCTGGTACATTAGTTGCCTCAACAACAGTTGTCCCTTCATTAAAAGGAGCCCTTCCCGATGACCGCAACCACCACCGACCGCCTCGTCCCCGCGGGGACCTGGACGATCGACGTCGCCCACTCGAGCGCCACGTTCGAGGCCGAGCATGCGGGCGTCTCGACCTTCCGCGGCGGCTTTACGCCAATCGACGCGAAGCTCGTGTCCGACGACGACGGCCTCCGGCTCGAGGGCATCGTCTCGGTCGAGACGATCAGCGTCGACGACGACAACATCCGACCCCACCTGCTCTCGCCCGACTTCTTCGACGTCGGACGCAACCCGGAGATCAGCTTCAAGTCGACCTCGATCGAGGGCTCTCCCGACGATCTGCACGTCCGCGGTGACCTGTCGATGGCCGGCTTTGAGCTCCCCGTCGAGGCGACCGGCCGGCTGCGCGGTCCCGTGCGGCTCACGGAGGAGATCGAGCGGCTGTCGCTCTCGCTCGCGGCCACGGTCGACCGCACCGCGTTCGGCATGAACTGGCAGATGGAGCTCCCCGACGGCAACCCGGCCCTCGCCAACGACGTCCGGCTGATCGTCGAGCTCGAGTTCCAGAAGAGCTGAACCCAAATGCGGATCCTGGCGATCAGCGGCAGCCTCCGCCGCGACTCCCACAACACGCGCCTGCTTCGCCATCTGGCGGAGCAGGCGCCGGCTGGGCTGGAGATCGAGGTCTGGGACGGCCTGAAGTCCATCCCGCCCTACGACGAGGACGACGACGTCGCTCCCGGGCCACCGGCGGTGGCCGACCTGCGCGCGGCGATCGCCGACGCTGACGGCCTGCTGTTCGCAACCCCCGAATACAACTCATCGATCCCGGGGGTGCTCAAGAACGCGATCGACTGGGCATCGCGTCCGCGCGCCGAGACGCCGCTCCAGGGTAAGCCCGCGGCGGTAATCGGGGCGTCCACGGGGAGCTTCGGCGCCGTCTGGGCGCAGGCCGAGCTGCGCAAGGTGCTCGGCTCGACGGGCGCCCGCGTGGTCGACCTCGACCTCCCGCTTGCGCGCGCCCACGAGGCGTTTCATCCGGACGGCGCGCTGATCTCCGACGATCACCACTCGCGCGCGACCGAGATCCTCGAGACGCTCGCGGCCGAGATCGAGCGCGACTCGCAGGCCGCGCTCGTTCAGGCGGCCTGAGCCGCCGCCGCGAGCGCCGCGCGCGGGCGCTCGCCCAGGTGGCGGCGCACGCGCCACCGAGCCCCTGAGAAGCCCAGGTTCGCCACCTTCACGAACCCGAGCTCGTCCTCACGCAGGGCGAGCAGCAGGTGGGCGACGCGGTCGGCTGCGGGAGGGAGGCGTGCCGAGCCGCGTCGCCTTGTCCGTGGCCGACGCCCACGCACCAGCAGTCCACGCGATGGCCGCCGGGTCGGACCAGGAAGGCGCCCTGTTCGCCGACCAGCCAGGCGCCGAGCGCGCCCCGCTGCAGCACCAGGCCGCTCTCGCGCAGGAGGTCGCGCTCGCGGTGCCCGACGAGATCGCCGAGCAGGCCGAGCGCCACAGCCTCGGGCCCGGAGGCCGGCGCGCCACGCGCGGCGACGCTGCGCGGCTCGCCGATCGCGACCACCTGCCGGGCGCCGCGCCGCGCCTGCAGCGAAGGGATCGCCCACGCGTGGACGAAGCAGATCAGCGCGGCGGGGAAGGTGAGCGGCTCGATCGCGATGAGCAGCACGCCCGGGGCGACGAAGGCGACGCAGATCCAGCAGGTCCAGGCCGTCCACCGCCGCCCGTCACGACGCAGCGTGCGTTCGCTCGCGTCCTCGCGCCAATGCAGCCGCGCGGCCTCCTCGAGGCCGCCGGCCTGGAGCGTCGCCTCCGGGGTCGCGATCGCTCAGCCGCCCGCGATCGGGCGCCGCATCACGACCAGGTCGGCGTCGAGCGGCAGCTCGCGGACGACCTCCGCGGTGCCGTCAGGGCGCGCGACGGAGGCGATCATCCCCTGGTCGAGCTCGGCGCGAAACGCCTCCACGGCGGCCTCCGCGTCCGCGTCGCCCGCCTCCCAGCGCGCCAGCGTGGTGTGGCCGCTTCGATCGAGCCTGATCAACCGTCCCATCCGATCCTCCTTCGCGCGAGGTGCAGCTGAGGCGAGTCTACGCTCGCGCCCAACCGGCCCCCGGGGATGGGTGCCGCGCTCGTAAGATCGAGCCGATGGAGCAGTACGACCCGCATGCGATCGAGCGCCGCTGGCAGGACGTGTGGGCCGCCGAGCGCACCTGGGAGGTGCCCAACCCAGGCGAGCCCGGGTTCGACGACTCGAAGCCGAAGGCCTACGTGCTCGAGATGCTCCCGTACCCGTCGGGCGAGCCGCACGTCGGTCACCTGAAGAACTACTCGCTCGGCGACGCGATCGCCCACTTCCGCCGCCGGCATGGGTTTCAGGTGCTGCACCCGATGGGATACGACGCCTTCGGGCTCCCGGCCGAGAACAACGCGATCAAGACCGGGGTCCCGCCGCGCCAGGCGGTCGAGGCCTCGATCGCCGCCTACCGCGAGCAATTCCGGGCGTGGGGCGTGTCGTTCGACTGGTCGCGCGAGATCTCGAGTCACGACCCGGCGTACTACCGGTGGACCCAATGGATCTTCCTGCGGCTGTTCGAGCGCGGGCTCGCCTACCGCGCCGAGGCGCCGGTGCAGTGGTGCCCCCATGACCAGACGGTGCTCGCAAACGAGCAGGTGATCGACGGACGCTGCGAGCGGTGCGGCCACCTGGTCGAGCTGCGCCAGCTCGAGCAGTGGTTCTTCCGGATCACCGACTACGCCGACCGGCTGCTCGACGACTTCGACCTGCTCGAGTCGTGGCCCGAGCACGTGGTGACGATGCAGCGCAACTGGATCGGGCGCTCGCGAGGCGCTGAGGTCACTTTTCGCTGCGAGGAGGTCGGGCTCGACTTCCCGGTCTTCACAACCCGCCCGGACACCCTGTTCGGCGCCACGTTCTTCGTCCTCGCGCCCGAGCACCCCGAGGTCGAGCGGCTGGCCGCCGGCGCGGGGCACGAGGACGAGGTGCGCGCCTACGTCGACGCGACGATCCGCGAATCCGTGGAGGAGCGCGGCGACGAGGCGCGCGCGAAGACCGGCGTCCCACTGGGCCGCACGATCACCAACCCCGTCAACGGCGAGCAGATCCCGATGTTCGTCTCCGACTACGTGCTGATGGAGTACGGCACCGGCGCGCTGATGGCGGTCCCCGCCCACGACCAGCGCGACCACGACTTCGCCCGCGCCTTCGACCTCGAGATCCGCGAGGTGGTCGCCGGCGGTGAGGACGTCCAGGTCGAGCCCTATCTCGGCGACGGGCCGCTCGTCAACAGCGGCGACTTCGACGGCCGCAACAACCGCGAGGCCTACGAGGCGATCGTCGAGTGGCTCCGCGAGCGCGGGGTCGGCGACGCGGCCGTCAATTACCGGCTGCGCGACTGGTTGCTCTCGCGCCAGCGCTACTGGGGCTGCCCGATCCCGATCGTCTACTGCGAGCGCGACGGGATGGTCCCGGTCCCGGACGACCAGCTGCCGGTCGAGCTGCCCGAGGTCGAGGACTACGCCCCGAAGGGCCGCAGCCCGCTGGCGGCCGCCGAGGATTGGGTGAACACCGAGTGCCCGAAGTGCGGCGGTCCCGCCCTGCGAGAGACGGACACGATGGACACGTTCGTCGACTCGTCCTGGTACTTCCTGCGCTACCTCGACCCGCACAACGACCAGCTGCCGTTCGATCGCGACTGCGCGGACTACTGGATGCCGGCCGACCAGTACATCGGCGGCGTCGAGCACGCGATCCTGCACCTGATGTACGCGCGCTTCTTCGTCAAGGCGCTCGCGGACATGGGCTATCTCTCCGTCCAGGAGCCCTTCGCCAACCTGTTCACGCAGGGGATGATCACGATGGGCGGGGCGAAGATGTCCTCGTCGAAGGGCAACACGGTGAGCGCGGTCGAGACGGTGGACCGCTATGGCGCGGACACCGCCCGTACCTACGTCTGCTTCCTGGGCCCGCCCGAGCGCGGCGGCGACTGGGTTCCGGCCGGGGTCGAGGGCGTGCACCGCTTCCTGATCCGCCTCTGGCGCCTCTCGAACGAGGTCGCCGAACGCACGGAGCCACGAACGACGAACGACGAACGACCCGAATCGGGCCCAGCGCACGAGCTACTCGCGAAAACGGCCTGGGCCATCGACAAGGTCACGCACGACATCAGCCACGGCTTTCAGCTGCACACGGCGATCGCGGCCGTGATGGAGCTGATCAACGACGCCTACCGGCTCAAGGACGATCTCTACGGCGACGAGGCAGGCGAGGCCGCGCTGCGCTTTGCGACCGCGACCGCGGCGTCGTTGATCTTCCCCTTCGCGCCGCACCTGGGATGCGAGGTCTACGACGCCCTCACCGGCGAGCGCGTCTGGGAGCAGCCGTGGCCGGAGGCCGACCCGCGGCTGCTGACGCACGACACGTTCACCCTGGTGGTCCAGGTCAACGGCCGGCGCCGCGATCAGATCGAGGCGGCCTCGGGTGCCTCGGAGGACGAATTGCTGGCCCTCGCGCGGGCGAGCGACAACGTGCGGCGGCATCTGGACGGCAAGGAGGTCGTCAAGGAGATCGTCGTCCCGGGCAAGCTCGTGAATCTCGTCGTCCGTTGAACCGGAGGTGAGTTTCACACCAGATGGGCCTGGGTCTGGTAGAAAGCTCGCGTGCTCGTCAGGCGCCTCTCCGACGCGGCGGTTACCGAGGTCCACGGGCTTCGCCCGCACATCCTCATGGATGCGGGAGAGCTGGGCTCGCGGAACCTCTCGGTGAATTGGCTCGAGGTACCGCCCGGCGTCTCCGAGGAACTGCGCTCGCACGAGGAGGCTGAGCAGGTCTACATCGTCGTCGCCGGGAGCGGGACGATGACCGCCACGGGCGACACGCAACGGCTGAGCCCCGGGGATCTCGTCCTGATCCAGCCCGCGACCGACCACGCGGTCGCCAACGACGGTGACGTGGCGCTGGCCCTGGTGTCGGTGCAGTCGCCCGCGGTGTCGGCCGACGAGCTCTACAGCCGCCGCCTGGCGACCCAGGCGACCGGCTACGACGACGACTTCGAGGACGTCTAGACACGCGGCGTGATCCGGCGCCGGGTCATCGTCCGGGGGCGGGTCCAGGGCGTGTTCTTCCGCGACTCCCTGCGCCGGCTCGCCGTGCAGCATGGCGTTTCGGGGAGCGCGGTCAACCGCGGCGACGGCGCGGTCGAGGCGGTGTTCGAGGGCGAGCCGGACGCGGTCGAGGCGCTGGTGGAGTTCTGTCGCCACGGACCCGCGCGGGCGCGGGTGGATGGGGTCGAGCAGCTCGACGAGGCGCCGGAGGGCCTGCAGGGCTTTCGGATCGCGTAGCGCTTCCGGCACCCTGCGCGCACCACGGGTGACCGCACGCGGCCGACCATCGGTCCGTGCCCGATCTCAGCCGCGCCCAGCTCGCCGTCTACGCCGCGATCGCGATCGCGCTCCTCCTGCTCGGCGCCCGATGGCTGCGCTCCTCGGACGAGCAGGCGTCCGGGTTTGGCGGCGTCTCACAGGCGGGTGGCGACGAGGGGGCGGGCTTCGAGATCAGACCGGGGCGGGGGAGGGTTGGTCGTCCACGTCGCCGGCGAGGTGCGCGAGCCGGGCGTGTACGAGCTGCCCGCGGGCTCGCGCGTCGACGACGCGGTCGAACGGGCCGGCGGGGTCAGCGACGCTGGCGTTCCGGACGCGATCAACCTCGCCGCCAAGCTCGCCGACGGCCAGCAGGTCGTGGTCCCCGCCAAGGCGCCGGGCGGCGGCGTGGCGACCGCGTCCGCGACCGCTGAGGACGGGCCGATCAGCCTCGGCACCGCGACCGTCGAGCAGCTGGACACGATCGAGGGCATCGGACCGGTAACCGCGGGCGACATCGTCCAGTACCGCGACGAGCACGGCGGCCTGTCCTCGGTCGACGAGCTCGATCAGATCAGCGGCATCGGCCCGACGACGATGGAGGCGCTGCGCGACCGGCTCCAGCCCTGACAACTGGCGCCACCTCGCCCTCGGAGGGTTGGCCGTCGGGCTCGCCCTCGCCGGGGCGCTCGGGCCGCGCGGCGGCGGGCCCCTGCTCGCGGTGGCGATCGCGGCGCTCGTCGCGCTCGCCGCGATCCGGGCTCGGGGCGGCGCCCGGTCGCCCGCCTGGCTCGTGCCCCTGGCCCTCGCGGCGTGCGCGCTCGGGCTGACGATCGGCTCGGCGCGGGTCGCGGCGATCGACGCCGGCGCCCTCGATCTCCCGACCGGGCGCGAGGTCGAGGTCCGCGGCTACGTCGCCGCCGTGCCCCGGCGCGAGGACGGCGAGGTCGCGGTACGGGTCGAGACGCCCGGCGGGAGGCTGCTCGTCCTCGCCCCGGAGCCCGTCGGCGAGCTCGACGTTGGCGCGGCGATCGCCGCCCGCGGCACGCTCGAGCCGGTGCCGGAGTTCCAGCGGGACTATCTCGGGCGGCTCGGGATCCGCGAGCTGCTGCGCACCCGCGAGATCGAGGCCCTCGCGGACCGCCGGGGCGGACTCGCCGGCCTGCTCGACGGGGTTCGCAACCGGGCCGAGCGCGCGCTCGCGAGCGGTACGCCGGCGGCCTCGTCGGCGTTGCTGCGCGGATTCGTCCTCGGCCAGGACGACCTGATCGACGAGCCCACGCGGGACGACTTCAAGCGCTCGGGGCTCGCGCACCTCCTCGCGGTCTCGGGACAGAACGTGGTCCTGCTCGCGGTGCTCGCCGCCGCGGTGATGGCGCTGCTCGGAGTGCCGATTCGCGCCCGCCTCGTGGCGATCGCCGTGCTGATCGGCGTCTACGTGGTGGTCACCGGGGCCGGGCCTTCGATCCAGCGGGCCGGTGCGATGGGGGCCGCCGGGATCGTCGCCGCGCTCGTCGACCGCCCGCGGTCGCGCTGGTACGTGCTGCTGCTCGCCGCCGCGATCACCCTGGCGATCGACCCACGCGCGGCCGCCGACGTGGGCTGGCAGCTGAGCTTCGCCGCCGTGGTCGGGATCCTCCTGCTGTCCGGACCGCTCGCGCGGCTGCTGGCCGGCCCGAGTCCCGGGCGGGCTCGCCGGGCGCTGGCCGAGGGCGCGGCGCTGACGATCGCGGCGACCGTCGCCACGGCGCCACTGATGGCGTTTGTGTTCGGCACCTTCTCGGTGGTCACGCTGCCGGCGAACCTGCTCGCGGTGGTCGCCGAGGCGCCCGTGATGTGGCTGGGCATGCTCGCCGGGGCGCTCGGTCAGCTGCCGTGGTTCCCGGTCGAGCCAGTGACCTGGCTGGCGGGCCTGCTCGCCGCCTACATCGCCCAGGTCGCGGCGTGGTTCGCGGCCCCCGCCTGGGCTCAGGTCGAGCTGCCGATCGCCGGCCTACCGGCCCTGGCGGGGATCTACGCGGCGCTCGGCGCCGGGCTGTTCCTGGTGGTTGCCTGGACTCGGCGCCGGGCCCGGCTGCGGCCCGTTCGGCGCCCGCCGGTCAGGTGGACGATCGCCGCCGCCGTGATCGCCGCGGCGCTCCTGGTGCCGATCGGCGCCGCCTCCGGTGGCGACCCGCGCGCGAACCCGGGGCTGTTGGTGAGCGTGCTCGACGTGGGCCAGGGCGACTCGATCCTCCTGCAGCCGGCGAACGGCGCCCCGGTGCTCGTCGACGCCGGGCCGCCCGAGGCGGGCGTCCAGGCGGAGCTCGCCGCACGGGGCGTCGACCGGCTCGCCGCCCTGGTGATCACCCATCCCGACTCCGATCACTCGGGCGGCGGCGCGGCGGTGCTCGCCGGGACCGATGTGGAGGCGCTCGGCTACGCGCGGGCGACCCAGGCGCTGCGGGGCGCCGCCGAGATCGCGGGGACGGCGACGGAGCGCCTCGCCGCCGGCGCGACGATCCGCTCCGGTGCTCTGCGGTTGCGCTTCCTGTGGCCGCCCCCGCGGCTCGCGGCGGAGGCCGCAGCGCGCGAGGAGCCGAACCTGCTCTCGCTGGTCGCGCTCGCCCGGTGGCACGGGTTTCGCCTGCTGCTCACCGGCGACGCCGAGGCCGAGCTGGCGCCGGTCCACCCGGGCGACGTCGACGTGCTCAAGGTCGCCCACCACGGCAGCGAGGACGCGGGCCTGCCGGCGCTGCTCGCTGAGGCGGACCCGGAGCTCGCCGTGATCTCGGTCGGCGCCGACAACCCCTATGGACACCCGGCGCCGCCGACCCTGGCCGACCTGCGCCAAGCGGGCGTCCCGGCGCTGCGGACCGACGAGGAGGGCGAGATCCAGATCGCCGTGGCGAGGCACGGCTGGTCAGTGACCCGCTGAGGCCCTCGCGCCCCCGAGTCGAGTGACATCTCAACCACCTCAGAGGTGGCTCAGATGTCACTCGGCTGGCCCGGGGCGTCGCCCACGTCCGTTACTGTGCCGCCGTCGAGGGGACGGGTCCCCAACGTCGGGCCACACAGGAGGGAAGTCGAACCATGGAAGCAAGCGGTACCCCGGGTACCCCACCGCCTCCGTCCTCGCAGACGGGCGACGCCCCGCCACCTCCACCACCGCCCGTCGTCGACGGGGAGCCGAAGGCCACCGCCGGATGGCGCGCGCTGGCCGTGATCCTCTTCCTGGCGCTCGCCTTTGCCTGCGCGGTGATGGTGATCGCGATGAGTGACATCGGCTCGACGCCGACCTGTGACGACGTGCTCAGCGGCAAGGCGCAGCTGCCGTCCGACAACGAGTGCTTCGACGGCTCCTCGGCGCAGAAGACGGCCAGCCTGGTGCTCGGCTGGCCCAGCGGCGTGCTGGCCGGGATCGCCGCGCTGGTGGCGGTCTTCTTCGCCGCCACCGGCCGCCGCGGAAGGCTGCTGCTGACGCTCACCGGCGCCGCGATCGTGCTCGGCGCGCTCAGCATCCTGGTCGGCAGCCTGTAGCGCTCGGGGGCCCGGCTGCGGCCGGGTCGGCGCGTACACTCGGCCGACCTTGGCCGGCCCTCGCGAGAGCCCGGAGATCGCGCCCGTGTACCTGATCGCGGGCACGGACGCGGCGAAGATCGACGCGGCGCTCGCGCGCCTGCGCGCCCGCGCCGAGGCGGAGGGCGGGCCGGGGTCGCTCGAGGACTACTCGCCGGCGCCCGGTTCCACCGCGGGCCCCGACGCCGACGCCCTGCTGGCGGCGATCCCCGCCCTGTCGCTCACCGCCACCCGCCGCTACCTGCTGGCCGAGGGGGTCGAGCGCTGGTCGGCGAAGCAGGCGGCCCCGGTGGCCGAGGCGATCGCCGCGCTGCCGCCCGACCTCACGGTGGTCCTCGTCGCCCGCGAGCAGCCGCCCAAGCAGCGCGCCCCCAAGTCGCTTGCCGACGCCACGGAGAAGGGGGGAGGGCAGGTGCTCAGCTACGCGGCCCCCAAGCCGCGCGATCTCCCCGGCTGGCTCAGCACCGAGGCGGCCAGGCGAGGATTCGCGCTGGAGCCCGACGCCGCGCGCCTGCTCGCCGAGCGGCTCGGGGACGGGACGGCGCGGCTCGCGACCGAACTCGACCGGCTCGCGCTCTGGGCGGAGCCCGGGGCGGAGGTGACGCGGGCCGACCTCGAGGCGATGGTCGCCGACACCTCCGAGGAGGTCGCCTGGGCGCTGTCGGACGCGATCGTCGACCGCGATCCGGCGACCGCCGTGGCCGCGGCCGAGCGGCTCGCCGATCAGGGCGCGACGGTGACCCTCCTGATCTACCAGGCGGCCAAACGCCTGCGCGAGGCAAACGCGGCCCTGGAGATGCTCGAGCAGGGCCGGTCCCCGAAGGAGGTCGAGTCGGCGCTGCCGATGCATCCCTACGCGGCGAAGCAGCTCATGCGGCGGCTCCGCGACCGCTCTCGCGGTGAGATCCGGGCCTCGGCGTGCGCGGTCGCCGACCTCGAATGGTGGACGCGGGGAGGCTCGGACTATCCCGAGCGCGTCGCGCTCACGCTCGCCGTGCGCCGCGCCGCCGGAAGTTGAGTCAGGCCGCGGCGCCGGCGCGAATGCGCGCCGCGCGGGCCTTCTTGCGTGCGCCGGAGTTGCGATGCAGCGCGCCCTTGCTCACCGCGGCGTCGACCCGGGAGCAGAGCGAGCGGTGCTCGGCCTCGATCGCGGCGTCGTCGCCCGCCTCCACCGCGGCCTCGAGGCGCTTGAAGTGGGTCTTGACGGCGCTGGTCATGCGCCGGTTCTCCTCGTGCTCGCGCACGGTGCGGGCGTTGCGCTTCTTCTGTGAGGCGATGTTGGCCATCGGGCGACGCAGGACTATAGCGGCGGTCTTCGAGGCGGAGCCCGTAAGGGCGCAGCCGAGCCCCGCCGTTGTTGAGGCGGCTGGTTCTCGTTGAGCAGGGAGGAGGAGCCCCGCCCGAGCGCGGTCGAACTGGACGATGTCGCCGCGGCCGAGGCCGGGCCGATCGAGGATCCGCGGCCACCGCGGCCCCGCTCAGGGCGCCTCGCGCGCTCGACCGCCTTCTTTTCGATCGCGACCGCGTTCTCGCGGGTCGCAGGCCTGGTGCGCGAGATCTTCGCCGCCAGCTACTTCGGGATCAGCCCGCAGATGTCGGCGTTCACGATCGCCTTCCTGATCCCGAACACGGTCCGCAGCCTGTTCGCCGACGCCGCGATCCAGGCCGCCTTCGTGCCCGTGTTCACCGAGAAGCTCGAGCACGGGCAGCGGCGCGAGGCGTTCCGGCTCGCGTCGCTCCTGCTCTTCCTCGTGACCCTCGTCCTCGGCCTGATCACGGCCCTGTTCATCCTGCTGGCGCCCGTCGTGGTGCCGGTGCTCGCGCCCGGCTTCGAGGGCGAGACGCTCGACCTCACGGTGGCGCTCTCGCGGGTGCTGTTCCCGATCCTGATCCTGCTCGGAGTCTCGGGGCTGGTGGTCGGGATCCTCAACAGCTACGACCGCTTCAGCGTGTTCGCGATCGCCCCGTTCTTCTGGAACGTGGCGATCGTCGCCGTGCTGATCGGGCTCGCGCCGGCCTTCCCGGAGGACGACCAGATCTACGCCTACGCGATCGGGGTCGTGGTCGGGACCGTGATCCAGCTCGCGATGCTCACCTACGACCTGCGCAACACGCCGTTCGGCATCCGCCGGGCGCTGCTGTCGCCGTTCCGCGCCCGCCTGCGGGAGGCGCTCGGGGACGCGGACGTGCGGCGCGTCCTGCTGCTGATGCTCCCGGTGACGATCAGCCTCGGGCTGATCAACATCAACCTCCTGGTCAACAGCTTCTTCGGCAGCCTCGTCTCCGACCAGGCCCCGGCGGGGATCGACAAGGCGTTTCGGATCTACATGCTGCCGCAGGGGATCTTCTCCGTCGCGGTCTCGACCGTGCTCTTCCCGACCCTCGCCCGGTTCGCGGCGCGCGGAGCGCTCGACGACCTGCGGGCGACGATGGCCAACGGGATGCGGCAGATCATCCTCCTGCTCACGCCGGCGGCGGCCGCGATCCTGGTCCTCTCCGAGCCGATGATCCGGCTCGTCTACCAGCGCGGCGAGTTCACCGCCTCGCAGACCGACCTGGTGGCGACCGCCCTGTTCTGGTTCGCGTTCTCGCTGCCGTTCAACGGGCTCTTCCTCCTGCTCACCCGGACCTTCTTCAGCCTCCAGCGGCCCTGGGTGCCGACCGCGATCTCGGGCGCCAACCTCGCGATCACGGCGGTGGTCTCGCTCGTGCTCTACTCGCCGTTCGGCGTGGGCGGGATCGTCGCGGCGACCGCGATCGCCACCGCGGGGAGCGTGGTCGCCCAGGCCTGGGTGCTGCGCGGGGCGCTCGGCCGGCTCGAGCTCGGTCGGTTCGCGTGGACGGCGGCGCGGGTGCTGCTCGCGTCCGCGGCGCTTGCCGCGGTCTCTTTCGGGATCTGGGACGGGCTCGACCACGTCCTCGGTCGTGGGCTCGCGGGCCAGATCGTCTCGCTCGGGATCGCGCTGCTGGGCGGCGCCGCGGTCTACGCGGCCGCGATCACGCTGCTGCGGATCCCCGAGGCCGCGCAGCTCGTCCGCCTCGTGCGCGGTCGCTAGCGGTCACAACGCGTCCCGCCGCGTCGCCTGCAAGGGTGTTTGCAAGCAAATGATGTGTGACGGTGGTCACACATCCCCTAACTTCGCGCATTCTCGGTGTACCGCCTTAACCGCCTCGCAGCGGCACGCATGGCCCGCCTACGACTCAGAACATTTGCACTCGCGACCGCGATCGCGGGGCTGGCGACGCCCGCCCTCTCGATTGCCGCCCCGGCGCCGGGTGTCGGCTTCGCCGGCCTGGCGGAATGGGCTCCCGCGGCCGTCCACCACAGCGATCCCGGCCCATTCGTGCCGTTGGTCGGCAAGCCCGACTACGGCACCGCCGAGAACGCCTTCGGTGCCGCCCGCTCCGGGCACACCCACGAGGGCCAGGACATCTTCGCTCCGGCCGGCACGCCCGAGGTGGCGCCGGTCGACGCCGTTGTCGCCGAGACCGGCAGCGACGGCGGCCAGGGCAACTACGTCTACCTCTACGACTCCAAGCGCGACCGCACCTACGTCTACATGCACATGATCTCGCCCTCGCCGCGCAAGGTCGGCGAGCGGGTGAAGGCGGGCGAGCTCGTCGGCCGGCTCGGCTGCACCGGGTCGTGTTGGGGCGATCACCTGCACTTCGAGGTCCGCGACGGCAAGGGGATCGTCGGCACCGCGCACGACCCGATGCCGCTGCTCGAGGATTGGAAGCCGCTGGACAAGCCCCGCTGATCGGCTCCCACCGCCCGTATCCTCAGCGCGGCCCATGGAGCGCATCCGCAACTTCTCGATCATCGCCCACATCGACCACGGAAAGTCGACGCTCGCCGACCGCATCCTCGAGCTCACCGGGTCGGTCGCCTCGCGCGATCACATGCCCCAGCTGCTCGACTCGATGGACCTCGAGCGCGAGCGCGGGATCACGATCAAGGCGCAGGCGGTGCGGGTTGCCTACGACGCCGACGACGGCCAGACCTACCACCTGCACCTGATCGACACCCCGGGCCACGTCGACTTCTCCTACGAGGTCTCGCGCAGCCTCGCCGCGTGCGAAGGGGCGCTGCTGGTCGTCGATGCGGCCCAGGGCGTCGAGGCGCAGACGGTCGCCAACACCTACGCGGCGGTCGAGGCGGGGCTCGAGCTGGTCCCGGTGCTGAACAAGGTCGACCTGCCCGGCGCCGAGCCCGAGCGGGTGATCGGCGAGATCGTCGACCTGATCGGCTGCGCGCCCGAGGACGTGCTGAGGATCTCGGCGAAGACCGGTGAGGGCGTGCGCGACGTGCTCGAGGCGGTGGTCGCGCGGATCCCGGCCCCCGAGGGCGACCCCGACGCGCCGCCGCGGGCGCTGATCTTCGATTCCGAGTTCGACCAGTACCGCGGCGTGATCGCCTACCTGCGGATGTTCGACGGCGAGTTCCGCAAGGGCGAGCCGATCGTCGCGATGCAGGCCGGAACCGAGGCCGAGATCGACGAGATCGGCTTCTTCGCTCCCGCGATGCGCCCGGTCTCCGGGATGTCGGCCGGCGACGTCGGCTACGTGATCTCCGGGCTCAAGGACGTCTCGAAGCTGCGCGTCGGCGACACCCTGACCTCGAAGCAGCGCCGGGCCGCCGAGGCGCTGCCGGGCTACCGCGAGGTGCAGCCGATGGTCTTCGCCGGGCTCTATCCGATCGAGACCGATCGCTACGAGGACCTGCGCGATGCGCTCGAGCGCCTCGCGCTCAACGACGCGGCGCTCTCCTACGAGCCCGAGACGTCGCGCGCGCTGGGCTTCGGCTTTCGCTGCGGCTTCCTCGGCCTCCTGCACATGGACATCGTCCGCGAGCGGCTCGAGCGCGAGTACGACCTCGAGCTGATCTCGACCACCCCGAACGTCAGCTATGTGGTGACGCTCACCAACGCCGACGTGGTCGAGGTCCACTCGCCCGCCGAGCTCCCCGATCCGGGGGTGATCGAGTCGATCGCCGAGCCTTACATCCGCGCCTCGCTGATCACCCGCTCCAGCGACGTCGGCACGGTGATGGAGCTCTGCCAGCGAAAGCGCGGTACCCACGTCGACATGCACTACCTCTCGCCCGAGCGGGTCCAGCTGCGCTACGACCTGCCATTGGCCGAGATCGTGCTCGACTTCTTCGACCAGCTCAAGTCGCGCACCGCCGGCTACGCCTCGCTCGACTACGAGCCGATCGGCAACCGCGAGTCCGATCTGGTCCGCGTCGACGTCCTGCTCGCCGGCGAACGCGTCGACGCGCTCTCGCAGATCGTCCATCGCGATGCCGCCTACGACGCCGGCAAGCTTCTGGTCGAGCGACTGCGGAAGACGATCCCGCGCCAGCAGTTCGACGTCCCCGTGCAGGCTGCGGTCGGGGCGCGGGTGCTCGCCCGCGAGACGGTCAAGGCGCTGCGCAAGGACGTGACCGCGAAGCTCTACGGCGGCGACGTCAGCCGCAAGAAGAAGCTGCTCGAGAAGCAGAAGAAGGGCAAGAAGCGGATGAAGCAGGTGGGCTCGGTCGAGGTCCCGCAGGAGGCGTTCCTCGCGGTGCTCCAGGTCGATGAGTAATGAGGCGGAGGAGCGGCGGCGCCGGCTCGCCGAGGGGATGGACGCCTTCAATCGCGGTGACACCGCCGCGGTGCTCGCGATCTTCGACCCCGAGGTTGAGACCCACATCGACGCCCGGCTGATGAACCCCGGGACGCGGACCGGCCACGACGGTTATCTGGAGATGGTCGGCGCCTGGAACGAGGCCTGGGGCTCGATCGAGGTCGAGCTGGTGGACGTGAGCGAGCCCGACGAGAGCCACATGCTGACCGAGGTTCGCCAGCGCGCCACGGGCGCCGGAAGCGGCGTGCCCGTCGAGATGAGCCTCTTCTGGCTGTTCGAGTTCGACGGCGGCCTGGTGACGCGGTTCCACATGTATCCCGACCGTGATTCGGCGCTCGCGGCGGTCCCCTGAAAACAGGCGCCTCAACAACGGCGCGGCTCGCTTCGTCCTTCGGACTCCGCGTCACGTAGATTCCCCGCCCCGTGCCAGTCAACATCGAGGCGATCGGCAAGACGTATCCGCCCGTGACCTACGAGGTCGGGCGGGAGAAGATCCGCGAGTACGCGAACGCGATCGGAGCCTCCAACCCGGTCCACCACGACCGCGAGGCGGCGAAGGCGGCGGGCTTTCGCGACGTGGTCGCGCCGCCGATGTTCTGCGTCGTCTACTCGGCGGCGGCGATCGGGCCGGCGGTCGTCGACCCGGAGGTCGGGATCAATCTGCCGATGATGGTCCACGCCGGCCAGGAGTTCGTGTGGGGCGAGCCGGTCTGCGC
Source organism: uncultured Solirubrobacterales bacterium (assembly GCA_963742205.1). Taxonomy (GTDB): domain Bacteria; phylum Actinomycetota; class Thermoleophilia; order Solirubrobacterales; family 70-9; genus WHSW01. Next base: position 66,444 of record CAVUKZ010000004.1, read on the forward strand.
CGGCGACGAGATCACGACCGGGGCCGAGGTGACGGAGATCTACGAGCGCGACGGCAAGGGCTTCTACGTCTTCGCGTCCGTGTCCACCAACCAGGACGGCGCCGAGGTCGTGCGCGGCACCTGGACGGACATCGTGAGGGGCGTCTGATGGCGGGCGTCCCGCAGGCCGGCGAGCCGATCGGAGAGCTGCGGGTCACGCCCGACAAGTACCTGCCGCATCGCTACGCGGGCGCGTCGGGCGACTTCAACCCGATCCACATCGACAACGACTTCGCGCAGGCGGTGGGCCTGCCGCGCAACATCCTCCACGGGCTGTACTCGATGGCGCTGGTGGCGCGCGGGTGCGCCGCGCTCGCCGGTGGCGACCCGCGGGCGCTGCGGCGCCTGTCGGTTCAGTTCCGAGGCATGGGTGTCCCCGAGCAGGAGATCGTCGTCTCGGGCAAGGTCCGCGAGGTCGATGGCCACCGGATCGCGGTCGAGGTGATCGCCGAGCAGAGCGGCAACGCGATCATCCGCAACGCCGAGGCCGAGATCGAGCTGCCCGACGACGGCTAGGCGGGGTTCTCCCGCAGCCATGCGACCACCTCGGCCGCGTGGGTGTCGGGCGGGAACACCGGATACCAGACGTGCTCGATCTCGCCGTCGCGCGCCAGGAACGTGAGCCGCCGCAGCAGCGTCTCGCCGGCCGCCTCGAAGGTCGGCAGCCGCAGGGCCGCGGTGAGCTCGAGCGCCGCATCGGAGAGCACCGCGAACGGCAGCCCCAGGCGCTCGGCCAGCTCGCGCTGATAGGCGGTGTCCTGGGTCGAGAGGCCGAAGACCGCCGCGGCGCCGGCCTCCGGTGAGGTCGGCGTAGTGGTCGCGAAAGGCGCACGACTCGGGGGTGCATCCGCGGGCGCCCGGGATCAGATCCCAGTCATCGGCCAGCAGCGGCTCGCCCGGGCGCCCGGTCCACGGATAGGCGTAGACGACCGTGCGCCCCGGCAGGCCCGCGAGCTCCACCGCGCTCCCATCCGTCGCCGCGAGCCCGATGGCGGGCACGGCGGCGCCGGCGAGGTGGTCGGCGGCGCCGTCGTCGACGGGCGCCGGCAGGTCCTCGGGAAGCGAGTACGGGTCGACCATCCGCGCCGATCCTAGAATCAAAGCCATGCTCACGGAGCGCCAGCAGCGGATCCTGAACCTGGTCGTCGGCTCGTACCTCGAGTCCGGCAAGCCCGTGGGCTCGGCGGCGATCGCGGAGGGCGGCGACCTCGGCTGGGGGCCGTCGACGATCCGGGCCGAGCTCCACGCGCTCGAACGAGAGGGCTACCTGACCCATCCGTACACGTCGGCCGGCCGCGTGCCCACCGACTCCGGTTACCGCTTCTACGCCGACGCGCTCCTCGCCACCGGAGCCGGGCCCGCGAGCGGCAGCATCGACCTCTCGGCGATGCGGCGCGAGATCGAGGAGGCGCTGCGCGAGACCGCGTCGACGCTGTCGCGGATGACGGACCTGCTGGCGGTTGCCACCGCGCCGCCGCCGTCCGCGGCGCGCGTGCACCGGGTGGAGGCGCTGCAGCTGCAGTCCGACGTGGTGATGGTGGTCGTGATCGCGTCCAACGGCGCGGTCACCAAGCGCATGTTCAGCTTCCCCGAGGCCGTCGACCCGGGCCTCGTCGACGTGGGCGTCGAGCTTTCTCAACGAGCGGCTCAGCGGCCTCGCGCTCGGCGCGCGGATGATCGGCGACCGCCTGGCCGACCCCGAGCTCGGGCCGGCCGAGCTGGCCTTCGTCGCCGAGCTCGGCGACGCGTTCACGGGGCTCGAGCACGAGGCCGAGAGCGATCTCTACGTCGAGGGCGCCGCCCGGCTGCTGTCGGCCGAGCACGCTCCCGACCTGCCACGCGCCGACTCGCTGATGCGGGCGCTCGAGCGCCGTGCCGGGCTGCTGGAGGTGCTGCGCTCGACCCTCGACCAGCGCTCGGTGTTCATGTGGATCGGCGACGAGAACCCGTCGCCCGAGCTGCGCTCGGTGAGCGTCGTGGGGGCGAACTACGGCCTCGGCTACCGCAACCTCGGCACGGTCGGCGTCGTCGGCCCGCTCCGCATGGACTACGCGACCGCGATCTCCTCGGTGCGCGAGGCCGCCGGCGAGCTCTCCCGCTTCTTCGAATCGGTCTACGAGTGAGAAGCGACTACTACGAGGTGCTCGGCGTCGACCAGGGGTCGAGCGACGCGGAGATCAAGAAGGCGTTCCGGCGTCTGGCGCGCGAGCTGCACCCCGACGTCAACCGCCACGATCCGGCGGCGGAGGAGAAGTTCAAGCAGGCGGCGGAGGCCTACGAGGTGCTCTCCGATCCCCAGCGGCGGGCCACCTACGATCGCTATGGGCACGAGGGGCTGCGCAGCGGCGGCTTCTCGCCGCACAACGCCGGCAGCTTCGAGGACGTGCTCTCGACCCTCTTCGGCCAGGGTGCCGACTCCCTGTTCGGCGACATCTTCGGCGGCGGCCGGGCCGGCGGCCCGGCGAACGGTGGCGATATTGCGATCGAGGTCGAGATCTCGCTCGACGAGGTCGTCACCGGGGTCACGCGCACGGTCAACTTCGAGTCCGTCTCAACGTGCGAGCGCTGCAACGGCAACGGAGCCGAGCCCGGGACGCCGATCCACACCTGCGAGACCTGCGGTGGCGTCGGTCGCGTGCAGCAGGTGCGCCGCTCGGCCTTCGGTCAGCTCGTGCAGACCAGCGCCTGCCCGACGTGCGGCGGCGACGGGCGGGTCGCCGAGCAGCCCTGCGAGCGCTGCGAGGGCGTGGGCCGCGAGGTCCGCGAGCGAGCCTGGGATGTCGAGGTCCCGCCGGGGATCGAGTCGGGTCAGCGCATCCGAATCTCGGGCGCGGGCCACGCCGGCGCGGCCGGCGGGCGGCCCGGGGACCTGTACGTGGTCGTCACCGTGTCCGAGGATGAGCGCTTCGAGCGCCGCGGCGAGGACCTGATCACGGTCGCCCGCGTGCCTGCGACCCTGGCGATGGTCGGTGGCGAGGTCTCGGTGCCGACGCTCGAGGGCGAGCGCGAGGTCGAGATCCCCGCCGGCGCGCAGCCCGGGGACGCGATCACCCTCAAGGGCCTCGGCCTGCCCAAGCTCCGCGGCCGCGGACGCGGAGCCGAGCACGTGGTCCTCGACGTGGTGGTGCCGCGCAAGCTCTCGCGCAAGCAGCGCGACCTGGCCCGCCAGCTGCACGACTCGCTGGACGGCAAGCGGCTTTGATCCGGCTCGCGGTCCGCTGCCGCCCGGAGCTGGCCGAGCGGGTGCTGGCGGAGCTGTTGGAGCTGGCCCCGGGAGGCGTCGAGGAGGAGGCGGGCGCCGAGTGGGTCGAGTACGCGATCTACGGCCCGCCCGGCGAGATTCCGAGCCTCCCCGACCTGGAGGCGGCCGCCGGCGACGGGCTGGTGGAGATCAGCTCGACCGAGATCCCGGACGACTGGGCCGACCGGTGGCGCGACTTCCACCGCCCGGTCGAGGTCGCCGGCGGGCGGATCGTGGTAACGCCGTCGTGGGAGCCGCGTCCCTCGCCCGACCCCGGCACCCCCGGAGGCGAAGCCGAGGAGGTGGCCGGGCAGGTGTTTGTCGTCGTCGATCCCGGCCAGGCGTTCGGGACCGGCGCGCACGCGACCACGACGCTGTGCCTGGAGCTGCTGCTCGAGCTGGCCGACCGCGGCGCGGCGAACGGCCCGCTGGCCGACCTCGGGACGGGCTCCGGGGTGCTGGCGATCGCGGCCGCGAAGCTCGGCTGGGGGCCGGTCAGCGGCTGCGACAGCGAGCAGGCCGCGCTGGACGCGGCGGCAGAGAACGCCGCCGCAAACGGGGTGCAGGTGGACCTGGAGCGGATCAACCTGCGCGAGCAGCCCCCGCCGGCAGCGCCGACGCTCGTCGCCAATCTCACCGCGCCGCTGCTCGAGGAGGTGGCCGGCCGGATCACGCCTCCGCCCGGCTGGCTGGTCTGCTCGGGGCTGCTGGCCACCGAGGTCGACCGGGTGACCGCGGCGCTCGCCGCGGCCGGGATCGAGGTCGCCGAAAGCCGCCGCCGTGGCGACTGGGCGGCCCTGCTCGGTTCCGGCCTGCGCTCCGGCTAGGCTGCGCCCCAATGCAGACCGTTGCGGTCACGTTCTACAACGTCGTCGTCTGGCTGCACATCAGCTCGGTGGTGATCGCGTTCGGGCCGACCTTCGCGTTCGGGATCTACTACGCGATCGCCGGGCGCAAGTACCCGCGCGCCCTGCCCGCCATCCGCGAGGCGACGATCACGATCAACCGCTCGATGGTCACGATCGGGGGGATCCTGATCCTGATCACGGGGCTCTACCTCGCCTCGCGCGAGCCGTGGTCGTTCGGCGACTTCTTCGTGATCTGGGGGCTGATCGCGATCATCGTCCTGCTCGGCCTCGTGCACGGCTTCTTTTTGCCGAACGACGAGCGGGGCCTGCGGATCTCCAAGCGCGACATCGAGGCCGCCGGCCCGACGGGCGAGGTCCACTTCAGCGACGAGCACGAGGAGCTCACCGGCCGCAACGCCCGCATGGGCCCGGTCGCCGGCCTGATCGTGATCCTGACGATCTACGTGATGGCCGCCAAGCCCTTCCTGTAGGCGCACCGCTTGGCCAATCGCGGCACGCTAGCGCCCGCGCGGCGATCAGGACCGCTACCAGGGCCAGGGCCGCCGCGGCGAACAGGCCGGCGCGGGGGTCCTCGTCGCCCATGACGGCGCCGCGCGTGCCGGCCGACATCACCGAGGAGCGCGCCGCGGCCGACATCGCCGAGCCGACCGAGGCCGCCGAGGCGACGGAAAACGCCGACGCGACGGAGCCGATCGAGCCGATCGAGAACGCCGAGCCGACCGAGCCGATGGAGCAGAACGAGCCCTTCGAGCAGATCGAGAGGGCCGAGTCCTCCGACCAGAGCGAGAGCCAGGAGTCGCCGTCTTGGCCGCGATCGTTCACGCGCCCAGTTTGCCACCGCCATCATTTGACGGCATGAACGCCTCGTGTCCGCCCGACCGATCGCTGCCGATCGCCGTCTTCGACTCCGGCGTCGGCGGGCTCACGGTGCTCCACGAGTGCCTCGTGTCCCTGCCCGAGGAGGACTACCTCTACCTGGGCGACGACAACCGCTTCCCCTACGGCGCCAAGAGCGAGGAGGAGCTGCGCGAGTGCGTGGAGCGCAACACCGCGTACCTGCTCGACCGCGGCGCGAAGCTGATCGTCATCGCCTGCAACTCCGCGGCCGGCGCCGGCCTGGAGGCCGCGCGCGAGCTCGCCGGGGCCGCGGGGGTGGAGGTGGTCGCCGTGATCGAGCCCGAGGCGGAGATCGCCGCCGCGATCACGGACTCGGGGCGCGTCGGGGTGCTGGCGACGCCGGCGACGGTGTCCGGCGGCGCCTACCTGCGCGCCCTCGGACGGCAACGCCGCGAGCTCACCGTCACGCAGGTGGCGGCACCCGACCTGGCGGCGATCATCCAGCGCGGCTTCCCCTTCTCCCAGGAGGTGGTCGACAAGGTGCGCAACTACTGCGCGCCCCTGAAGCGCGCTCGGGTCGACACGGTGATCCTCGGCTGCACCCACTATCCGCTCGTGCGCCCGATGCTCCAGCGCTTCCTCGGGCGCGAGGTGCGCCTGGTGAGCGCCGGGCACGCGCTCGCGGCGACCGCGCAGCGGATCCTCGAGTCACAGCGGCTGGAGACGCCGCGGCGTGAGGAGGGCACCTACAGCTTCGTCTGCACCGGAGATCCGGAGCGGTTTCGCGAGCTGGGGACCCGCTTTTTGCAGCTTCCGCTGGGCGCCGTGGAGCGGGCCGATCTGTAGCCCGCCGTTACCCTTGAGCACGTGGCGATCCTCGAACAGGTTCAGTCCGATACACGCACGGCGATGAAGGCCGGCGAGCGCGACCGCGTCGCGGCGCTGCGCCTGCTCACGGACGCTCTGCAGAAGGACCTCAAGGCGGGCGGCGACGACGAGGTGACCGTCCTCAGGCGCGAGCGCAAGCGGCGTCTCGAGGCCGCCGCCGCGTACCGCGAGGGTGGAAGTGACGAGCGCGCCGCCGCCGAGGAGGCGGAGGCGCGCGAGATCGAGCGCTACCTCCCCGCGGAGCTCTCCGACGACGAGCTGGGGGCCGCGATCGATGCGGCGATCGCCGACACCGGAGCGGAGAGCGCGGGTGACATGGGCAAGGTGATGGGGGTTGTGATGGGGAAGGTCGGCGGCCGCGCCGACGGCAAGCGAGTCAGTGCCGCGGTGCGCGAGAGGCTCGCCGGTTAGCGACTTGGCCCGCCGCCAGCTCACCCTCGACAACACCGTCGCCGCCGAGCTCGCCGGCTCCGAGGACACCGTCCTGCGCGAGCTCGAGGACAAGCTCGGCTGCGATCTCTTCCTGCGTGGAAACGTCCTCACCCTGGACGGCGACGACGCCGACGTCCGCCGCGCGGCCACGATGGTCGACGAGCTCGTCGGGCTGGTCGAGCGGGGTCACGACCTCGCCCCGGCGACGATCGACGCGGTGACCGGCGCGATCGCCGCCTCCGAGCGGCCCGCGGAGATCCTCGAAGACGTCATCTGGCGCCACCGGGCGACGAAGGTGGCCCCGAAGACGGTCAACCAGAAGCGGTACGTCGACTCGATCCGCAACCACACCGTGACCTTCGGGATCGGCCCGGCGGGGACCGGCAAGACCTTCCTCGCCGTGGCGATGGCGGTCGCCGCGCTCGAGTCCCGCGAGATCAGCCGCATCATCCTGACGCGACCGGCCGTCGAGGCGGGGGAGAGGCTCGGCTTCCTCCCGGGCGACATCCAGGCCAAGGTCGACCCCTATCTGCGGCCGCTGTTCGATGCGCTCTACGACATGCTCGACCCCGAGCGCGTGCTCACCTACTTCGACCGCGGCGTGATCGAGGTCGCCCCGCTCGCCTTCATGCGCGGCCGCACGCTGAACGACTCGTTCGTGATCCTCGACGAGGCGCAGAACACGAGCCCGGAGCAGATGAAGATGTTCCTCACCCGGCTCGGCTTCGGGTCGAAGATGGTCGTCACCGGCGACATCACGCAGATCGACCTGCCGCGCGATCAGCGCTCCGGACTCGTCGTCGTCGGCGAGATCCTCTCGGCGGTCGACGACATCGCCTTCGTCCGGTTCGGCAGCGAGGACGTCGTCCGCCACCAGCTCGTGCAGCGGATCGTCGCGGCGTACGGCGAGTACTCCGAGCGCCAGAACTCAGATTGAGCATCGACGTCGCCGACGTTCCCGGCGAGCTGCGCCCGGCGGTCCAGGCGACGCTCGCGGCAACGGGGGTTGCCGACGGCCACCTCTCGGTGGAGCTCGTCGACGCGGAGCGGATCCGGGAGCTCAACCGCGAGCATCGCGGGCGCGATGAGCCCACCGACGTGCTCTCGTTCCCGATCGACGGGACCGGGCCAGCCGCGGGGCCGCGCGAGCTCGGTGACGTCGTCATCTGCCCCGAGCACACGGAGGACGTGGTCGAGGCGACGGTCCACGGGGTGCTCCATCTCTGCGGTCACGACCACGAGACCGACGACGGCGAGATGCTCGCCCTCCAAAGGGAGATACTGGAGCGGTTGTGAACGACGATGGCACCCGCGCCGGGTTCGTCGGCCTCGCCGGGCGGCCCAACGTCGGCAAGTCGACGCTCGTCAATGCGATCGTCGGCGCGAAGGTCACGATCATCTCCGACCGGCCGCAGACGACCCGTCGGGCGAGCCGGGGGGTGGCGACCGACCTGGCCGGCCGCTGGCAGCTGGTCCTCGTCGACCTGCCCGGGGTCCAGCGCCCGCGTGACGTCCTGACCGAGCGCATGCAGCGCCGGGTCGAGCACGAGCTCGACGGCGCGGACGCCGTGCTCTTCCTCGTCAACGCCGAGCAGGGCCTGGGGCCGGGCGACCTGTTCATCGCCCGCCATCTGCTCGACGCCGGCTCCGCCACGCCCGTGATCTGCGCCGTGAACAAGATCGACCGGGTGGGTCCCGGGGATCTCACCACGGTGCTCGCCGCGGTCGGCGAGCTCGCCATCGTCGACGAGGTCTACCCGGTGTCGGCGAAGCGTGGCACCGGGGTCGAGGCGCTGGTCGCGCGCCTCACCGAGCTCGTCCCGGAGGGGCCGTTGCTCTACCCGCCGGAGGACCGCACCGACCAGCCGAGCGAGATCCACCTCGCCGAGCTGATCCGCGAGCAGGTCCTGCGCCGTACGCGCGAGGAGCTTCCGCACGCGGTCGAGGTCGCCGTCGAGGAGATCGAGCGCCGCGACGACGGCCTGATCGAGGTCCGGGCCCAGATCTGGGCGGAGACCGGGTCGCAGAAGTCGATCCTGATCGGCAAGGGCGGCCGCATGGTGCGCGAGATCGGCACCGCGGCGCGCAAGGAGCTCGAGCGTGAGCTCGAGGCCCGCGTCTTCCTGGACCTCGACGTGCGCGTTCGCGAGCAGTGGCGCCGTGACGAGGGTCTGCTCGACCGGCTGGGCATCGACTAGCCCTACGATCTTCCGCCATGAGCGAATCCGTCGTCTTCGACGACCAGGGGCTGGTCCCATGCGTGGCTCAGGACGAGAGCACCGGCGAGGTGCTGACCGTCGCGTACATGAACGCGGAGGCGCTGCGGCTGACCCTCGATACGCGTGAGGTCCACTTCTACAGCCGGTCGCGGGAGCGGCTGTGGCGCAAGGGCGAGACGTCGGGCAACGTGATGCGCCTGCGGCGGCTGCGCTACGACTGCGACGGCGACGCGCTGCTGGCCCTGGTCGAGCCGGCCGGGCCCGCGTGCCACACCGGCGAGCGGACGTGCTTTTACCGCGACCTCGAGGGCGAGCGCGAGCTCACGCCGCACGAGGCGATCGCGGCGCTCGAGCGCACGGTCAGCGAGCGGCGGGCCGAGCGCCCGGAGGGCTCCTACACCGTCGAGCTGCTCGCCGACCCCGACCGGATCGGCGACAAGGTCCGCGAGGAGGCCGACGAGGTCGCCCGTGCCGCCGCCGACGAGTCCGACGAGCGAGTCGCCGAGGAGGCGGCCGACGTCCTGTACCACCTCGACGTGCTGATGCTGTCCCGCGGGCTGCCGCTCGCCGCCGCGTTCGAGGTCCTCAATGAGCGTCGCCGCTGAGCTCGGGCCGGGGCTCGACCGCGCGCGCGAGCTCGCCCGCGAGGCGAACGTGATCCCGATCGCGTATCGGTTCGTCGACGACTGCGAGACCCCGGTCTCGGCCTTCCTGAAGCTCCGCGAGGCGTTCCCCGGCCCCTCCTTCCTGCTCGAGTCCGCCGAGCAGGGGCGCCTCGGGCGCTACTCGTTTCTCGGCTTTCGCCCGCGGCAGGAGCTGCGCTGGGCCGACGGCGTGCTCACCGAGACGCGCGACGGGGAGGTGGTGAAGAGCGACGTCGACGACCCGTACGGGGCGGCCGCCGAGATCCTCGGCCGCTTCACGTTCGCCGCACCGGAGCAGGCGCCGCCGTTTGCAGGGGGCGCGGTTGGCTTCTTCGGCTACGACCTGGTGCGGACCGTCGAGCCGCTTGGTGAGCCCAACCCGGACCCGCTCGGCCTGCCGGACCTCGCGCTGATGGTCTGCGAGTTGATGCTCTCGTTCGACCACCTCCGGCACGAGGTGACGGTGATCGGCTACGCGTTCGCCGAGAGCGAGGACGCCGCCGCGACCGCCTACGACCACGCGGTCGGGGTGATCGACGAGGCACGAGCCGCGCTGCGCGGGCCGGTGCCGCCGCCGCGCGAGCGCCCGCGGCTCGCCGACGCCGAGCCCGCCCCGGACTCGTGCGCGCCCGCCGGAATCGACGGTCCGTGGCGCTCGAACCTCTCGCGCGAGCACTTCGAGGCGAACGTGGCGCGGATCGTCGAGTACACGCACGCCGGCGACGCGTTCCAGGTCGTGCCCTCGCAGCGCTTCAGCGCCCCGGCTCGGGTCGAGGCCTTCTCGATCTACCGCGGCCTGCGCACCGTCAACCCCTCGCCGTACATGTACTTCCTCGAATTCGGCGACTTTCAGATCGCCGGCGCCTCGCCCGAGCCGCTGGTGAAGGTCACCGGGCGCCGGGCGGAGACGCGTCCGATCGCGGGCACGTATCCGCGCGGGGCCTCAGAGGAGGAGGACCGCCGCCAGGCCGAGGGGCTGCTCGCCGACCCGAAGGAGCGGGCCGAGCACGTGATGCTGGTGGACCTCGGCCGCAACGACCTCGGTCGCGTGTGCGAGTACGGCACGGTCAGCGTCGACGAGTACATGATCGTCGAGACCTACTCGCACGTCTTTCACATCGTCAGCCAGGTCTCCGGCCGCCTGCGGGACGGGATCGGGGCGCTGGATGCGCTGCGGGCGGTGCTTCCCGCCGGGACCCTCTCCGGGGCGCCGAAGGTGCGGGCGATGCAGATCATCGACGAGCTCGAGCCCCATAAGCGCTGCTCCTACGGCGGCGCGATCGGCTACCTGAGCTTCACCGGCGACCTCGACACGGCGATCCACATCCGCACCGCGGTGGTCAAGGACGGCCAGGTGCACGTGCAGGCGGGCGGCGGCACGGTGGCCGACGCGAAGCCTGATTACGAGTACGAACGAGAGCGTAACGAAGGCCAAGGCGATGTTCGCTGCCGTCGAGTTGGCGGAGAGTCAGGCGGAGTGGGGATAGGACGAAAGCGCGTGAACGTCCTCGTCATCGACAACTACGACAGCTTCACCTACAACCTCGTCCAGTACCTCGGCGAGCTCGGGGCGGAGGTCGAGGTTGTGCGCAACGACAAGGCGACGGTCGCCGAGCTGCTCGAGCGACGGCCCGACCGACTGGTGATCTCGCCCGGTCCCTGCACGCCGGCGGAGGCCGGGATCTCGATCGAGGCCTCGCGCGCCTTTCCCGAGCAGGGCGTGGCGACCCTCGGCGTCTGCCTCGGCCACCAGGCGATGGTCGAGGCGTTCGGCGGGCGCACGATTCGCGGCGAGCCGATCCACGGCAAGGACGCCGAGATCGAGCACGATGGCGCGGGCATCTTCGCCGGGCTGCCGAACCCGCTGCGGGCTGGCCGCTACCACTCCCTGATCGCCGACCCTGAGCTCCCCGACGACCTGGAGCGGACCGCCACCTACGGCGAGGTCGTGATGGCCGTCCGCCACCGCGCCCTGCCCGCCACCGGGGTCCAATTCCACCCTGAATCGGTCCTCACGCCGGAGGGGAAGAGCCTGCTGCGGAACTTCCTGGGTTCGGGTTAGGGAGCAGGCTCTCGAGCAGCCGAGTGGACTCCTCGGCCGAAACGTTGACGTCTCGCGGGGTGAGCAGATAGAGGTCCGCGGCGAGCTCCCTCATCGCTCCTCCGAGGCCGAACGTAAAGCCGGAGGCGAAGTAGGTCAGCCCATTCGCGAGCTCGGGCTCGGTCGAGCGGAGGTCGAGGACCACCGCCGTGGAGGCGCTGAACCCGTCTCTGATCGCCTCGACCTCGGCGAACGAGCGCGGCGCCACCAGCTGGACCGGCGGCGGAGGGACGGCGGGCCGCTCGCCCGCGGCCGTCAAGTGCCGCTCGGGCGGCGGATCACGCCGGGCGGGTGTCGGCGGTTCGTCTTCCATCTGATCGTGCTCTTCCATGGTGCCGCTCGGCTCGGGTTCGGGAGTCCTCGCGCCGGCGCGGTGCGGTCGATCGAGGCGGACCGGAGGCGGGGGGGCGCTGGGCCGGTCGACCGGAGCCGCCGAGCGCTGCTCGGGCGGCGGCTCCGGGCGGGCCGTTGTCGGCGGCTCGTCGTCCATACGATCGTGATCCTCAATGATGCCGCTCGGCTCGGGTTCGGGGGCCGCAGCGCCGCGGCGCGGTCGATCCCGGGTCGGGATCACCGCCTTCAGATCAACCTTCCGCGCCGCCCTCGGGACCGCCCGCGCGGCCGCGGTGAAACGGCTGACGTCGATGCCACGACGCCCTCGGGACGCGCGCGACCGGTAAAACGGCTGACGTCGATTTCGCGCACCGCCCTCGGAACGGCGCCGGCGATCGCGGCCGCCCTGCTCAGGTCAATTCGGGGGATCGTCTCCGGCCTCGAGTGGACGAACCACGCCAGGGCCAGACACGACGCAAGCGCGATCGCCAAGACCCAGAGCGGCAACCCGCCGTCGCCATCGACCCGGCCGCCGGGACCGGGACCGGGCTGGTGCACCACGGCGGCCGGGGCGGGCGACGCGGAGCAGCACTGCTTCGCGTCGTGGAGCGGGTACTCCGAGCGCAGATCCCCGCCGACGCCCTGCGCGGCCGTGGCTTCCGGCGGGTCACCGAGCGCCGGCGCGACGGTCACCAGCGTCGCCACCAGGACCAGCGCAGCGGCTCTGAGCAGCGCGCGGATCATCGGATCGTCAACGGCGTGCCGACGGGCATCAACCGGTCGAGGCGGCGGATCGCGCGATTGCGCATCCGGATGCATCCGTGCGAGACCCGGCCGGGGAGCAGATCCGGACGATCGGTTCCGTGGATGCCGATGAAGCCGCCGGCCGGCCAGTCCGTCAATTGGTCCGATCGCGCGCTGGTGCCGAAGGCGATCGGACCGTACGCCGGGCTCGCGTAACGGGTGAGCCGGTTGCGGACATAGAACTTGCCGCGCGGGGTGGGGGTGCCGGGCGCGCCGATCCCGACCGGCGCCGCGAACACGGGGTGTCCGTCACGCAGGAGCACGGCGCGCAGCCTGTGTTCGTCGACCACGAGCCGGGTGTGGACGAATCCATAGCCGCCGAGCGCGGGCCTGGGGACCCAGCCCCGCTGCTCCGAGGCGCCGGAGGGCAGGCGAACGTCGAGCCAGAGGTCCCCCGCCGCTCGCCGTCGGCCCAGTACCTGCACGACGTTCCCCGTCCCCTCGGGGGTGAGCTCGCCGACCTGCAGCCACCACCCCTGCGCTCGGCCGGGGCGCGCTCCTGGCGACGACCGGACGCCGCACCGGCGCCCACGCCGCGACCTGCTCGCCGAGCTGCAGCTTGGGCGGATGGCGGACGACGAACGCGGCGTCGCTGGGGGCGGGCAGGGACGAACGGACCGGCGAGGACCCCCGCGAGCGAGAGATCAGCGCCACGGTCACTCCGGCGACGACGATGACGATCGCAACCACGCCCAGCCACCAGAGGAGTTGTCGCCGCTCCGACCCCACCCGGATTCAACCGGTGAACCTCGGTTCGCCCCTCGATCTGGTCACCGGATCCGTGACCACGAACTTCGTCGACGCGACCAGCCGCTTTACCTCTGTCCTCGACTTCGGCTTATCGAAGGCATCGGCGGCCGGCAGCGCGCCGGCCAGTCGACGGATCCAGGCGGCGTGGCGGGCCTCCACCGTATGGACGCGAATCGCGGCCGCCAGGAATTCCGGATTGTTCAACCGTGGTGCCTCCTCCTTGTAGGCGGCCGCGGCGAGATCCTCGAAGGCGACGGCGGTCGCCCGGAACTTCGACTGATCCTCCGTGACGCCCTGGAAGTCGAACTCCGGCCGTTTGATCGCGGCCGCCCCGAGCAGCGCCTGCAGAGCCTCGACGTGGGCGCGCTCGTGCGCGCCGACCACCCGGGCCTGCTCTTTGAACTTGCCCTCGAGCGACCCCAGGCGCTCGGCCTCGGTGTAGAAGGCCGCCTGCAGGTACTCGAGCGAGAGCGCGTAGTTCAGCACGCCGAAGTCGGCCTTTCGATCGGCTGCGTGCGCGGCTCGCGGCCACGCGAGCGCCCCGACCAGCGCCGAGGCCAGCCCGGCTCGCAGCAAGCCCCCTCGCGTGCTCCGAGGGAGCTGCTCAGCGGTCTCGCGGAGGGCGCCGTCGCGGTCGAGCGTCTCCATCCGGACGCCGCCGGGCCGGAACGCGAGTCGGTCGGCGCGACTCATTGCGCCACCAGCCCGGTCTGGGAGAGCTCAGCCTGTGCGCGCTTCGCACCGATCGCCCGGTCCGAGCCCCTCGGCGCCGGCTCCTCGCCGGCGAGAGCCCTCGCCCAGGAGGCATGGCGGGCTTCAACCGAGACGATGGTCGCCGCCGAGGCGAGGGTCTTCGGGGTCAGGTTGGTCGCCTGCCCGTTGTAGGCGGCGACGGCCGTCTCCTCGAGCGCGACCGCCGCGTCGAGGAAGGCCTTGGTATCGCTCAACGTGTCACCGAAGTCAAACTCGGAGGGCGGCTTGGCGTCGCCGCCGAGCGCCTTCTCGATGAACTCGCGGTGGGCGCGCTCGTGGCCGCCGACGACGCGCGCGAAGCGGCCAAGCTCTCCGGCAGGGTCGAGCGAGCGCAGCGCCTCGGCGTAGAACGCTTCCTGCAGGCGCTCGAGCTCAAGCGCGAAGGCGAGGATCTCGGCGTCCTGCTGCGCGCCGACGGGGCCGAGGTGGCGAGCCGCGGCAGGCCGCCGATCACGATCCCTCCGACGACGATCCCTCCGCCTGCGAACAGGGCTCGTCTACGAAATCGGCTCACCGGGGGGAACCCGGCGATCGCTGGTCGCTCTGGGGCTCCACGCGCGACGACATCGACGGTCATTAGACGAGGCTTCGGGCCCATGGTTCGACCCTCCTGACGGGTCGGCGTTCTCCCCTTCCCCTTACCAACGAATGATCAGGGCCTGGACTTTCGGGGCGCGGACGCCGTGCGAGACTGCCGAAACTCCCATGCCCAACGACATCCTCACCCGCGCGATCGACGAACTCGCCGCCGGGGCGCACCTCACCTCCGATCACGCCTCGGCCGTCCTCGACGAGGTGATGGAGGGGCGGGCGAGCGAGGTGCAGACCGGCGCCTTCCTGATCGCCCTGCGGGCGAAGGGCGAGACGGTCGCCGAGCTCGTCGGTCTCGCGCGCACGATGCGCCGGCTCTCGGCCTCGGTCGTCACGGATCGCCAGGACCTCGTCGACACAGCAGGCACCGGCGGCGGGCCCTCGACGTTCAACATCTCGACGGCGGCGGCGCTCGTCGCGGCCGGCGCCGGGTGCGGCGTCGCCAAGCACGGCAACCGCTCCTCGACCAGCCGGTGTGGCTCGGCCGACCTGTTGGAGGCGCTGGGGGTGAGGATCGACCTGGACCCCGACGGCGTCCGCCGCTGCATCGAGGAGATCGGCTTCGGCTTCATGTTCGCCCCCCGCCACCACGAGGCGATGAAGCACGTGGTCCCGGTGCGCAAGGAGCTCGCCGTGCGGACGATCTTCAACTTCCTCGGCCCGCTCACCAACCCGGCCGGCGCGAGCCGGCAGCTGCTCGGCGTCTCCGACCGGGTCTACCAGGAGACGATCGCCGAGGCCCTCGTCGGGCTCGGGTGTGAGCGGGCGATGGTCGTGTGCTCCGACGACGGTGTGGATGAGCTCAGCTCGGCCGACCGCACGCGGGTGATCGAGGTCGCCGACGGGGGCACCGAGGAGTGGTTCACCACCCCGGAGGAGCTCGGCTTTCCGCGGGTGGAGCTAAGCGCGATCGCCGGGGGCACGCCGGAGGAGAACGCCGCCGTCGTCCGCGGAGTGCTGGCCGGAGATCCGGGCCCGGCGCGCGACGTGGTGCTGATGAACGCCGGAGCGGCGATCCTCGCGGCGGGCTCCGGAGCGGACCTCGGCGGTGCGGTCGAACGGGCCGCCGAGGCGATCGACTCGGGCGCCGCCGGGCGGGTGCTGGAGCGCCTGGTCGCGCTCACGGGCGAGCTCTCCGCGTCCGGCTGACGGCGGTCGGCTGCACTACCCTGCTGCGGACATGAGCAAGCTCGAGCAGCTCGTGGGGGCAGCGCGGGAGGACGTGGAGCGACGCAAGCAGCGGGTTCCGATCGAGGACCTGCGCGACGCCGTGGGCACGCTCAGCGGCTCGCGCCCGTTCAGCGAGGCGCTGGTCCGGCCCGGGCTCTCGTTGATCGCGGAGTTCAAGCGCAGCTCCCCCAGCGCCGGCGCGATCGCGTCGGAGGCGGGGGTGCGGGAGACGGCCGCGGCCTATGAGCGCGGCGGCGCTGCGGCGCTCTCCGTGCTGACCGACCGCGCGAACTTCGGCGGCGCGCTCGACGACCTGCGCACCGCACGGGCGGCCAGCGGCCTGCCCATTCTGCGTAAGGACTTCATCGTCGACCCGTACCAGCTGTACGAGGCCGCCGTCAACGGCGCCGACGCGGTGCTGCTGATCGTTGCCGCACTCGGCGACGACCCCCTCAACCTGCTCTACGAGGAGGCGAGGCTGCTCGACCTCGATTGCCTGGTGGAGGTGCACGACGAGCGCGATCTCGACCGGGCGCTGGAAATCGGCGCGGACGTGATCGGGATCAACAACCGAAACCTCGCCGACCTCACCGTCGACCTCGAGACGACCCCGGAGCTGCTCACCGACGTGCCGGCCGGCAAGACGGTGGTCTCCGAATCGGGGTACGAACACGCCGAGCAGCTCACGGAGCTCGAGCGGATCGGCTGCGATGCCGTGCTGATCGGCGAGGCGCTGATGCGCTCCGGCGATCCCGAGGCTGCGATCCGGGAGCTGACGATGGACGAGGAGCTCGCCCGCGAGCGCTACGGAGACGGCGCTCCAGAGCCGGATTCAGATTCTTAAGCGCGCTTACGGTTTGCGTTAGGGCGCTTTAGACAGGCCGGGGCACGCTACCGGCCATGAAGAAGCTGACTCGAAGTCCATTTGCCTCCGCGCTCGCGGGGGGTCTCGTCGTCGCCGTGGTCGGGCTCGTCGCCATCGGTACCGGTCTCGTCGACGCCGGAGACTCGACAACCACCACTACGACCACGGTCGCGCCGTCCTCCTCGCCGGAGACGGCGCTCGCGTCTGATGGCACCGGGAAGGCGCTGACCGTCAACCAGATCTACACCGAGGACGCCCCCGGCGTCGTCTACATCACGGCCGAGCAGGACGCGCAGACCTCTCCGGTCAATCCCTTCGGGCAGTCCCAGGGCGGGACCGCCACCGGCTCCGGGTTCGTGATCGACAACGACGGTCACATCCTCACCAACAACCACGTGGTCGCCAACTCCAGCAACATCACCGTCCGCGTCGGCGGTGAGGACGGGCAGACCTTTGACGCCGACGTCGTCGGCACCGACCCGTCGACCGACATCGCGGTGCTGCAGGTCAACTCCGGCGGCGATCAGCTCCAGCCGCTCGCGCTCGGTTCCTCGGCCGGGGTCAAGGTCGGCGACCCGGTGGTCGCGATCGGCAACCCCTTCGGCCTCGACCGCACGGCGACCGCGGGGATCGTCTCCGCCGTCCAGCGCCAGATCGACGCGCCGAACGGCTTCACGATCACCAACGCGATCCAGACCGATGCGCCGATCAACCCCGGCAACTCGGGTGGGCCGCTGCTCGACTCCGAGGGTCGCGTGATCGGGATCAACTCCCAGATCGAGTCCGGCGGCCAGTCCTCGGGCAACGTGGGGATCGGCTTCGCGGTTCCGATCGACACGGCACACGAGGTCGCCCAGCAACTGATCGCCAACGGCCAGGTCGAGCACGCCTTCATGGGCATCAGCGGCGGCGACCTGACCCCCGAGCTCGCCAACGTGCTCAACCTCAGCGTCGACCACGGCGCCCTGGTCGAGTCGGTGGTCCCGAACAGCCCTGCCGACAAGGCCGGGATCCAGGCCGGCGACGCGCAGATGAGCATCGGCGGGCAGCAGATTCGTGCGGGCGGCGACGTGATCACCCAGGTCGACGGCCAGGACGTCACCGGCATGGACGACGTGATCGCCGCGGTGGACGCGAAGAAGCCCGGCGACGACCTGCAGCTGACCCTTCTCCACGACGGCAACACGCGCACCGTGACCGTCACTCTCACCGACAGGCCTGCGCAAGCGCGCAGCTAACAGTCCCAATAGTCCCTCTCCCAGGGACCCTCCGACGCAGGCGGCCCCGCTTTAAGCGGGGCCGTCGCGTTTGTCGGCTCAGGTGGCCTCGGTCTCGAGGCCGTGGCGCATCGTGTTTTCGCTCACCACGCGCGGCTCGGTGAACTGCAGGAGGTAGTCGGGCCCGCCGGCCTGCGAGCCCACCCCCGAGCGCCGGTTGCCGCCGAACGGCTGGCGCCCCACCATCGCCCCGGTCGTGGTCGAGTTGACGTACAGGTTGCCGACCGGGGTGCGCTCGCGAACGAGATCGATCGTCGCCGGGTTGCGGGAGTACAGACCGCCGGTAAGCGCAACCGGCAGCGCCCCGATCACGTCAAGCGCCTCCTCGACCCCGGCGACCGGCTCGACGGTCAGCACCGGGCCGAAGACCTCCTCGGTGAGCAGCGCCGAGTCGGGCGGCAGCCCGGTGGCCACCGCCGGGGGGCAGAACCAGCCCGCGTCGGGAACCTCACGCGGCGCGGTGAGCAGCCGTCCGTCGCGGGCGGCGAGCTCGCGATAGCCGTCCACGCGTTCCTGCGCCTCGCGCTCGATCAGCGCCGGGACGTCGGTGGCGAAGTCCTTGGCCTGGCCGAGGCGGAGCGTGTCGGCCGCCCCGGTGAGCCGCTCGAGCAGCGCGTCGGCGACGCTCTCGTGGGCGAGCACCCGCGCCGTCGCCGAGCACTTCTGGCCGGCGTAGCCGAAGGCCGAGGCGACGATCGCCGGGATCGCGTCGTCGAGGTCGGCGTCGGAGTCGACGATGACGCAGTTCTTGCCTCCCATCTCGGCGATCACCCGCTTCACGTGCCCCTGGCCCTCCGGCGTCTCGGCGGCGGTGCGGATGATCTCGAGCCCGACCGCGCTCGAGCCGGTGAACGCGATCAGGTGCACCCGCGGGTCGCGCACCAGGGCCGCGCCGGCGTCGCCGAGACCGGGCAGCAGGCCCAGGGCGTCGGGCGGCACCCCGGCGCCGTGCAGCGCCTCGACCAGCATCAGCGCCGAGGCGGGCGACTGCTCGGCCGGCTTGAGCACCACCGCGTTGCCCGCGGCGAGCGCCGCCGACGTCATCCCCGTGGGGATCGCGAGCGGGAAGTTCCACGGAGCGATCACCGCGGCGACGCCCCGCGGAACCCGGCGCATGGAGTTGCGCTCGCCCGGCACCTGGACGAGCTCGCCGCCGCGCTCCAGGGCGACCGCCGCGTCGGCGTAGTAGCTGAGGAAGTCGATCGCCTCGCAGACGTCGGCGTCGGCCTCCGCCCATGGCTTCGCGCACTCGCGCACCTGCAACGCCGCGAGCTCGCGCCGCCGCTCGCGCAGGTTCGCGGCCGCCGCGTTGAGGACCGTGGCGCGCTGGGCGGCCGGCCGCGAGCCCCATTCGCGGGCGCCGCGCTGAGCGGCTTCCACAGCGGCCGCGGCCTCGGCGGCGCCCGCGGCGCCGGCGGTCGCGACCAGGCGCGTGGGATCGCCGGGATCGGTTGAGTCGATGCCGGAGTCGGCGCCGCGCTCGCCGCCCACGAGGATCGGGACCCGGAGCGGCAGCTTGCGGTCGAGGTCGGCGAGCGCCTCGACCAGGGAGGCGCGCGCGTCGGCGCGCCGCAGCTCCAGCGTGGGCTCGTTCGCAAACCTCACGGCGCTGCGAGCAGCTCCTCGACCGGGACCCCCTTGGCGTGCGAGCTCAGGAACGAGTCGTTCGAGGTGTTCTCGAGCAGGCGGCGGACGAGGTAGGCCATGCCCGCGACGAGGTCGCCGACGGGGCAGTAGGAGCGCACCCGCAGGCGCTCAGAGCGCAGCGCCTCGGCGAGATCGTCGCCGAGTCCGCGGAGCACCTGCAACTCGAGGTCGGAGTCGCTGCCCCCCGTGAGCCGGTTGTAGGCGATCGCGTGGGCGACCGAGCGCAGGTTGTGGGAGCCGACCTTGACCCGGACCAGCGGGCGCGCATCGAGCAGCCTGCGCGTGAGGTGCTCGAAGTTGCGGTCGCAGTCCGCCTTCTGCTCGAACACCGGCGGGCTCCAGCCATGCTGGCGCGCTTCGACCACCTCGTGGTCCCAGTAGGCACCCTTGACCAGGCGGACGACGAAGGGAGAGTCGCGCGGATGCGCGCCCGCCCATTCGAGCAGCCGGTCGAGCTGGGCCGGGGAATCGCGCAGGTAGGCCTGCAGCACGATCCCCGACGACGGTCCCTGGACGAACTCGTCCTCGGCGAGCAGCCCGAGGACCAGCTCGGCGGTCGTCTCGAGCGCGTCCACGGACTCCATGTCGACGTGCAGGTGGGCGCCGAGGTCGCGAGCGCGGCGCAACAGCGGGCGCATCCGCGTGGCTGCGTCGTCGCGGCCGAGCTCCGGCGCTTCGGGCCGGATCAGCGGCGTGAGCGCCGTGACCTTGACCGAGAGGTTGACCCGGGGGATGGTCCCGACGGAGTCGCGCTCGAGCCACTCGCGCTCGGGCCAGGTCGCGGCGGCGCGCGAGAGCTCCACCAGGGCCTCGTCGCAACGCGCGGCGTAGCGGTCGGCCTCCGCCGTGGTCACGGTCGCCTCGCCGAGCAGGTCGACCGAGGTCGCGATCCCGCTCCGCCACAGGCCGGCGATGGTGTCGAGCGCCGCGCTGGGCGACTCGCCGACGATGAAGCGGTGCGCCATGTGACGAACCCCCGCGGCGGTCGCCGCGCCGAGCGCCTTGCGGCCTGCGGCGGTGTTCGCCATCTTCATCCCGACCTCGAGCGGCGGTGGCTTTTCGGGCACGTCGCGCAGGTAGCCGACGAGATGCCGGGCAAGGTCGTCGAGGGACCGGCAGGCGGGGGTGACGTCGACGAGCCGGAAGATCGCCGCCCCGAGGCGCGCGTCCTCCGTGGTGAGCTGCATGGCCCGCTTGTCGAGCGAGCGCACCGGGTGCCGGGCGGGGGGCGGGAACGCGTCCGCCAGCTCGCGGCCGATCCGCTGCACCTCGGCCTCGAGGGTCGCGCCGTCCACCGCGGGGCTGGCTGGCGCGGGATCTCCCATCGGCACCACGGTACTCCGCGCCCGTGCGTGCGGGCGGCTCTACCATCGTGTCGCCATGCGGGTCAAGTTCTGCGGCATCACACGGGTTGAGGACGCGCGCGAGGCGGTCCGCCTGGGCGCCTGGGCGATCGGGCTCAACCACTCCGAACTGAGCCCGCGGCGCTGCGATCCGGCGACCGCGCTCGAGATCAGCTCGGAGCTGCGGCGCCAGGCTGAGATCGTCGGCGTGTTCGTCAATCCGACCCTGCCGGAGGTCGCCAAGGCGGTCGAGGACGAGCAGCTGACGATGATCCAGCTCCACGGCGACGAGGGCCCCTCGTTCTGCCAGGAGGCCGCAAGGCGGACCGGCTGCAAGGTGATCAAGGCCCTGCGCGTGCGGAGCACGGCCGACATCCAGGCCGCCGAGGTCTACCGCACCGACTTCCATCTCTTCGACGCCCACCGCCCGGGAACCGTGGGCGGCACCGGCGAGAGCTTCGACTGGGAGCTGCTCGCCGGGCGGCGCTCCGCTGTGCCGATGATCCTCGCCGGGGGGCTCAACCCCGAGAACGTGGCCGAGGCGATCGCCGCCGCGCGCCCCGACGCGGTCGACGTCGCCAGCGGGATCGAGACCAGTCCAGGGATCAAGGACCACGCGCTGATGGCGGCGTTCGCCGAGGCGGCCGGGGTGCCGGCGCCGGCCACGCGGGCGGCGATGTGAGCGTCGCGGGCGTCGAGGAGCGCTTCGGCCCCTACGGCGGCCGGTTCGTGCCCGAAGTCCTCGTTGCGGGACTCGACGAGCTCACCGCGGCATGGGCCGCGGCGCGTGTGGATCCCGGGTTCCGCGAGCGGCTCGACGCGCTGCTGCGCGACTTCGTTGGCCGTCCGACGCCGCTCTACCGCGCCGATCGGCTGTCGGAGCGCGTCGGCAGGCGGGTGTACCTCAAGCGCGAGGACCTCGCGCACACCGGCGCCCACAAGATCAACAACGCCGTCGGCCAGGCGCTGCTGGCGAGCGAGATGGGCAAGACGCGGGTGATCGCCGAAACGGGCGCCGGCCAGCACGGGGTCGCCTCGGCTACCGCCTGCGCGCTGCTCGGGCTCGAGTGCGTCGTCTACATGGGGACCGAGGACATGCGGCGCCAGGCCCCCAACGTCGAGCGCATGCGCCTCCTCGGTGCCGAGGTGGCGCCGGTGGAGGCGGGCGCGCGGACGCTGAAGGAGGCGGTGAGCGCCGCGATCCGCGACTGGGTCACCAACGTCGCCGACACCCACTACATCATCGGCTCCGCCGTGGGCCCGGCCCCGTATCCGGCGCTCGTGCGCGACCTGCAGCGGGTGATCGGCGACGAGGCGCGCGCGCAGGCCCTCGCCGTGGAGGGCGCCCTGCCGGCGCGGGTGATCGCCTGCGTCGGCGGCGGCTCGAACGCGATCGGCAGCTTCGTCCCGTTCCTCGACGACGACGTCGAGCTGATCGGCGTCGAGGCCGGGGGAGAGGGCCTCGAGAGCGGCCGCCACGGCGCCTCCCTCTCCGCTGGGCGGACCGGTGTCCTGCACGGCGCGCTCTCGTCCGTGCTCGCCGACGACGACGGTCAGATCATCGAGGCCCACTCGGTCTCGGCCGGCCTCGACTATCCCGGCGTCGGACCGCAACACGCTCAGCTTCGCGACAGCGGCCGCGCGCGCTACGTCGCGGTCACCGACGCCGAGGCGCTCGCGGCCTTCGGCGAGCTCGCCCGGCTCGAGGGGATCATCCCGGCGCTGGAGCCAAGCCACGCGATCGCCTGGCTGCTCGGAGAACGGCGACGGCCCGGACGGCTACGACGTCCTCACCCTCAGCGGCCGAGGCGACAAGGACCTGGCCGAGGTCGTCGCGCGCCTCGGCGATGGCTGAACGGATCGCGGCTGCCTTCGCGGCTGCGAGGGACGACGGCCACGCCGCCCTGATGCCGTACATGATGGGCGGCTTCCCCGACCGCGAGACCTCCGCGGCGGTGGCCGAGGCCTACGCCGAAGCCGGCGCGGACCTGGTCGAGCTCGGCGTTCCCTACTCGGATCCGCTCGCCGACGGGCCGGTGATCCACGCCGCCGGCACCCGCGCCCTGGCGGCGGGCGCCACGCTCGACTCGGTGCTCGCCGATTGCGAGCGGATCGCCGCGCGGGTCCCGGTGGTGCCGATGGCCTACGCGAACATGATCCTCGCCCGCGGTCCCGCCGCGTTCGCACGCCGGCTGGCGGACGCCGGCGCGGCCGGGGCGATCGTCCCCGACCTGATCGGTGAGGAGGGCGGCGAGATCGCCGCCGAGCTGCGCGCCGCGGGGTTGGCCCTGATCCCGCTGGTGGCGCCGACGACGCCCCCCGAGCGCCGGGCGCGGATCGGCGCCGAGGCCGAGGGCTTCGTCTACCTGGTCTCCGACACGCGGACCACGGGCGAGCGCGACCGCTTGCCCGAGGCGCTCGGCGACCTGATCACGGCCACCCAGGCCGACTCGTCCGTCCCGGTGGCGGTGGGGTTCGGGATCGGCACGCCCGAGCAGGCCGCCGAGGTGGGTGCCGTAGCCGACGGAGTCATCGTGGGGACCCGCCTGGTGCGCGCGGTCGACGAGTCGGCGGACGCCGCGAGCGCCGCAGCGCCGTGGCCGAGTTCATCACCGCGGCACGCGCCGCGATGACCGCCGGCTGCGGCTGAGCGGGTAGATTCCCGGCCGTGCGGCTGCTCGTCTTCACCGTCATCGGCCTGGTCCTGATGCTGATCGCCTACGCGTTCTCGCTCGGCGGGACCGTGGCGGCGCTGATCTTCCTGTTCGTGATCTTCAACGGGGTCCTGGACCGCTGGGCGAAGCCGCTGCTCGACTGGATCCGGGCCTAGGGCTCGGCCTGTGGGCCTCACGCCGCTCCCCGCCGGCTTCGCCGGCGACGCGCGACGCGCTGCACCTGGTCGCCGAGCGGATCGTCGCCGCCGCGCGCAAGCCGAACAACGAGATCGCGCTCGCCCAGACGCCCGGGGGCTTCGGCACGCCCCCGTTTGAGTTCGAGGGCCGGGCGCTTCAGGTTCGGGTGGACGGCGCCGTGCTGGCGGTCGCCGAGGACGGCACCGAGCGCCGCCGGCCGCTGAGCTCACTCGCCGACGCGGCCGAGTTCGTGGGCGCCGACCTGTTTCCGGACGGTGTCCCCGATGACGACTCGCCCCTCGCCATCGATCCCGACGCGGCCCGCGTGCTGGGCGAGTTCTACGACTTCGCGGCCCGGGCGCTCGAGGCGCTACTGGCGACGACCGCGCCCGCCGACGACTCCTCGGCGATCAACCTCTGGCCCGAGCACTTCGACCTCGCGTTCGAGTCGGGTCCCGAGGCGCTCGGCCGCCGGGCCAACTACGGGGCCTCGCCGGGCGACGAGCAGCACGCCGAGCCCTACCTCTACGTGGGGCCGTGGCAGGACCAGGGCGGGGAGAGCTGTGGAACGCCACCGCCTTCCGCGGGGCCGAGCTCGACTACGCCGAGCTGGTGGCCGCCGAGGATCCGGACGCGCTCGCGGCGAGGTTCTTCGCCGTCCACCGCGAGGCGCTCGCGGACTGACCGGGCGCCGCCGCGCCGCCGGGGGCCGCCGCTATCTTGGCCCGGTGCGATTCGGGGTCCTCACAGGAGGCGGCGACTGTCCAGGGCTGAACGCCGTGATCCGGGCGATCGTGCGCAAGGGGATCGACATTCACGGACACGAGATCGTCGGCTTTCGAGACGGCTGGCGCGGGCCCCTGACCGCCGATCACGAGCCGCTGACGCTCGAGTCGACGCGCGGGATCCTGCCCCGCGGCGGGACGATCCTCGGCACCTCACGCACCAATCCCTTCAAGCGCGACGACGGCCCGGCGGTGATCGCGGCGACGATGGCCGAGCTGGGACTCGATGGGCTGATCGCGATCGGCGGTGAGGACACCCTCGGCGCCGCCAACCGGCTGCACGGCGAGCACGGGCTCAACGTCCTCGGCGTGCCGAAGACGATCGACAACGACATCAGCGCGACCGACGTCACCTTCGGCTTCGACACGGCGCTTCAGGTCGCGACCGAGGCGATCGACCGCCTGCATACAACGGCCGAGTCGCACCACCGGGTGATGGTCGTCGAGGTCATGGGCCGCCACGCGGGCTGGATCGCGCTCTATTCCGGCCTGGCCGGCGGCGGCGATGTGATCCTGATCCCCGAGCAGCCGTTCGACATCGAGCGAGGTCTGCAACCTCATCCGCCGCCGCCACGGGCGGGGGCGCTACTTCTCGATCGTCGTCGCCGCCGAGGGCGCGCTGCCGCAGGAGGGGACGATGGAGGTCGCCGGCGGGGAGACCGACGAGTTCGGCCACGTCCGGCTGGGAGGGATCGGCCAGCGGCTCGAGCGCGAGATCGAGCAGCGCACCGGCTATGAGACCCGCGCCGTCGTCCTCGGCCACATCCAGCGTGGCGGCACCCCCACGGCGTACGACCGCGTGCTGGCGACGCGCTTCGGGGTCGCGGCTATCGACGCCGCCGACGCCGGGCGCTGGGGGATGATGCCGGCGCTGCGGGGCACCGCGATCGAGCTCGCGCCGCTCGCCGAAGCGGTCGCCGAGCTGCGCACGGTGACCCCCGAGGACTTCGCCGTTGCGGAAGCGTTTCTGGGCTAGCCTCGCGCTCGCGGGGCTGACGGCCGGCCTCGCCGGGTGTGGCGATTCCGCCGACACCGGCAGCGACGCCACGCTGACCGTCTACGTGAGCATGCCGCTGCGCGGGCCGAGTGGCCCCGACGGCCGCGACGCCGCCGACGGCGCCCGCATGGCGCTCGCCGACGCAAACGACGAGGCGGGCGGGATCGCGGTCGTGGCGAAGTACCTGGACGACACCGCGGGGTCCGGCGAGCGGGCGAGCTGGACCCCGGCGCAGGCGGCCGCCAACGCCCGCGCGGCGAGCCAGGACACGACCGCGATCGCCTACCTGGGCGACTTCGAATCGGGCGCCACACGCGCCTCGCTACCGGTCACCAACGGCGCCAAGATCCTCCAGGTCTCGCCGGCGAGCTCGGCCGAGAATCTCGTGGAGGACTTTCCGGGCGACGACGAGCTGCCGGAGACCCAACCAGGCGGCGAGCGGACCTTTGGGCGGGTGATCCCGGGCGACTCCGCGCAGGGGGCGGCGGGCGCCGATTGGGTCGAGCAGCTCGGCGTGCATCGGGTGGCCACGGTGTCGGATCGCACCGACTTCGGCCGCACGCTCGTCTCGGCCTTTCGCGACGCCCTGACCGCCGCGACGATCGCGCCGGGCGGCGCGCAGCTCGTCTACTACGCAGGCGTGCCCGACTCCCAGCCGGCCTCGCTGGCGCGGACCGCGCCCGAGCTGATGGTGTCCGACGCCGAGCTCGGGCCGGGCGGCGTCGCCCCGGAACCCGGGGGCACCCTGGCGACCTCGGCCGCCCTCGACCCCACTCAACTACCGCCGGCCGGCCGCGATTTCGCCCGCCGGTTCCGCGGCGAGTACGGGCATGCGCCGGGCCGCTTCGCCGCTTACGGCTATGAGGCGATGGCGGTGATCCTGGACTCGATCGATCGCGCCTCAGACCCGGGCGACCGCGCCTCCGTCACCGATGCGTTCTTCGCCACCAGCGACCGCGAGTCCGTGCTCGGCACGTATTCGATCGACGAGCTCGGCGAGACCACCCTCGACCGGATGACGGGCTACCGGCTCGACGGCGCGCTGGCGCGGCCTGTGGCCAGGCTCACCGGCGGCGGCTAGCCGAGCAGGTCGGCGAGCGCCGCGTCGAGCTCGGCGAAGCGGAAGCGATAGCCGAGGTCGAGCGCCCGCCGCGGAATCACCCGGTAGCTGGCGACGATCTGCTCCGCGAGCTCGGGGCCTCGCAGCGCGACGACGGCCAGCTTCGGCGCCGGAACCACCGCCGGGCGGTGCAGGGCGCGCCCGAGCGCCTTCGAGAACTCGCGGTTGGTGACGGGGTTCGGGGCGGTGGCGTTGAGGACGCCGCTGACCTGCGCGTTGTCGACCGCCCAGAGGATCAGGCCGACCTCGTCGTCGAGGTGGATCCACGGCATGTACTGGTCGCCGCCCGCCAGCGGCCCGCCGACGCCGAGCTTGAATGGGGGCAGCAACTGCTTGAGCAGGCCGCTCCCGGGGTCGAGGATCAGTCCGGTGCGGAAGATCACCACGCGCACACCACCGCGTTCCGCCTTCACCGCCTCGTTTTCCCACTCGACCACGATCTGCGGGAGGAAGCCCTCGGCGGCGGGGGTCGACTCGTCCACGATCGCGTCGCCGCGGTCGCCGTAGTAGCCGATCGCCGCCTGGCTGACGAGGGTCGCGGGCGTCGGTGAGGCGGCGAGCATCCCGTCGACGAGGTTCTTCGTCGCCCGCCCGCGGCTCGCTCGGATCCGTTCCTTGGCCTCGTCGGTGAGCCGCTGGTTGATGTTCTCGCCGACGAGGTTCACGACCGTGTCGACGCCGTCGAACGCGACGGCAGGGGGCCGCTCGTTCCCGGGATCCCACGCATGCCAGGAGACGGTCGGGTTGGTGCGCCGGGCGCGCCCGGGGTCGCGGCTGAGGCCGGCGACCTCGTCGCCGCGGGCGAGCAGCGCATCGCAGACCGCGGAGCCGATCACGCCGGTGGCGCCGGTGACGAGAACTCGCATACGGCGCCTCTACCCCCGCTCGCGGCCGACTACTCGATGGTCGAGAAGGTGCCGGTCTCCTCGGAGACCCGGGCGATGCCGCCGCGGCGGGCCTCCTCGACGACCGCCTTGGCGACCGCGGGGGCGACGTCGCGGTCGAAGACCGAGGGGACGATGTAGTCCTCGGAGAGGTCCACGTCGGCGACCACCTCGGCGATCCCCTTCGCGGCCGCGAGCTTCATCTCCTCGGTGATCCGCGGGGCGCCGGCGTCCAGCGCGCCCCGGAAGACCCCGGGGAACGCGAGCACGTTGTTGATCTGGTTCGGGTAGTCCGAGCGGCCGGTGGCCATGATGCGCACGTAGGGCTCCGCGTCCTCGGGCATCACCTCGGGCGTCGGGTTCGCCATCGCGAAGACGATCGCGTCGTCGGCCATCTTCTCGAGGTCGTCGGGCCCGATCAGGCCGGGCCCGGAGAGGCCGACGAACAGGTCGACCCCGTCGATGACCTCCGCCGGACCCCCCAGCAGGTGCTGAGGGTTCGAGTTCTCCGAGTACCAGCGCTTGATCTCGGTCATCTCGTCGAAGTCGTCGCGGGTGGTCGAGAGGGCACCCCGGCGGTCGCAGCCGATGATGTCCGTGACCCCGGAGGCGAGCATCATCTTCGTGACCGCGACGCCCGCGGCGCCGAGCCCCAGCATCAGCACCCGCAGCTCGCTGATCGGCTTGCCGACGATCTTCAGCGCGTTGAACAGCGCCGCCATGGTCACGATCGCGGTCCCGTGCTGGTCGTCGTGAAAGACGGGGATGTCGATCTCCTCCTTGAGCCGGTCCTCGATCTCGAAGCAGCGCGGCGCGGAGATGTCCTCGAGGTTGATGCCGCCGAAGGTCGGCGCCATCAGCTTCACGGCATCGACGATCCGGTCCGGGTCGTTGGTGTCGAGGCAGATCGGAAAGGCGTCGATGTTGGCGAACTCCTTGAACAGCATCGCCTTGCCCTCCATCACGGGCATCGCGGCCTCGGGGCCGATGTCGCCGAGGCCGAGCACGGCGGAACCGTCGGAGACGACCGCGACGGTGTTCTTCTTGATCGTGAAGTCGAAGGCCTTGTTGCGGTCGGCCGCGATCTCCATGCACACCCGAGCGACGCCCGGCGTGTAGGCCATCGAGAGGTCGTCGCGGGTCTTCAGCGGGTGCTTGTTGTGCTGCTCGATCTTGCCGCCGCGGTGCATCGCCAGGGTGCGGTCGACGTAGTCGAGGACCCGCGCTCCCCGCGTCGACCCGATCGCTCGGAGGATCTCCTCCCAATGGGCCTGGTCGCGGGCGTCGATCGTGAACTCGCGCACCCGCTTGCCCTCGGCACCGGCGCCCGGCACGAGATCCACGCCCTGCAGCGCGCCGCCGGCCTCCGCGATGCTCGCGGTCAACTTGCCCAGCGGCTCCTGGCGCGCGTCGAGCTCGACGCGCACGGTGACCGAGAACTGGGCGGAGACGCTGGCCATGCGGGGCGCTCGATTCTAGGCGGGCGGTTCAGGCACCGAGCGGGCCGGACGAAACGTACCGGTTGACTTCCGCCGCAACGCCCGCTTAGGGTTGGCGCGGGGTCGCTCGGCACGAGCTGGGCGTGCGCAACAACCCTTCGGAGGTCTGGCCTTGAGGGCGATGAAGGCGGGGCGGTTTGGGTGGTTACGGCTGTGGGAGTGGTCGCTGCGACGGCTGGCGCCGCGGTCGGCGGACGTGCCCGTGGTCGCCAGGGACGGGCGTGCTGTCACCGCGGCTGGCTCGCCCTCGTCGCAGCCCTCTGTCTCGTCCGCGTCGCGCGGCGATCAGGCGCGAGCGGCGGGGCTGACCGGATCCGGCCCCGGCTCGCTGATCCGGGACGGAGGACCGGGTGTACGTGGACGTCCGATTCGACGAGGTCCGGGGCGGCGATGCGGACGCGATCCGCCACGCCGGTGGACGCGTGCACCTGGTCAGCCGCGCGCTACGGGACGATCGTCGTGGCGGTTGCGCCCGAGGACCTCCGCGCGCGTCGCCCACGTCGACGGCGTGGCCGGTCGGTACCGAGGAGCGAGCGCTCACCGGTGGTCGGCGGCAGCCGGCGGCGGGCCGCCCGAATGCGGCGCGGCGAACACGGAGGGCGACGCCCAGCTTCGCGCCGACCTGGCCCGGAGCGCGTCCAACGTCGACGGCAGCGGGATCAAGGTCGGGGTCCTATCCGACTCGTATGACCTGCGGACCACGGACACCCGCAGCGCGGCGCAGGACGTCGCCAGCGGCGACCTGCCGGGGGCCACGAAACCCGTGCGGGCACACAACGCCGGTCCAGATCGTCGATAGAACTCGACGCACGCGCCCGGGGCTGACGAGGGCCGCGCGATGGCCCAGATCGTCCACGACCTGGCGCCCGGGGCGCGAGCCTCGCGTTTGCGACCGCGAGCCCGACGGGACGCTCGATTTCGCGCAGAACATCCGCGACCTGGCGACCGCCAACAGCGACGTGATCGTCGACGACGTCACCTACTTCGACCGAGCCGTTCTTCCAGGACGGGCCGATCGCGGTCGCGGTGGACGACGTGGTCGGCGACGGTGTCAGCGTACGTCTCGCACGGCGGCGAACATCAACATCATCTCGGGTGGCAAGAACGTCACCTCGTGGGAGGCGCCGGCGTTCCGGCCGATCGCCTGCGGTGCGCCGGTCGGCGGCACGGGTTGCATGGACTTCAACCCCGCCGCCGCCGGACGATCCCAGCTACGGGATCAGCCGTCCCCACCGGGCGCACCCTGCGTGTGGCGCTCCAGTGGGCGCAGCCGTGGAACGGCGTGACCACCGATCTCGACATGCCTTCTCGTCGACTCGACGAACACCATCGTGGCCTCCAGCACGAACGCAAACGTGACCACCGGGAGGCGTCGTTCGAGTTCATCGGGGTGACGAACAACACCGGTAGTGCCGCGAGCCGGTGCGGCTGTTCATCCAGCGCTTCACGGAGGCGGCGGCGGCAACACGGCCACCCCGCGGCTCAAGACGATGATCTTCGAGAACGGCGCCGCAGGACGTGCTCCCGACCGAGTACACGACCTCGACGGGTGGCGACATCGTCGGCCCGGCGGTCTTCGGCCACGACGGCGCCGAGGACGCGATCGGAACCGGCGGCCGTGCCTTTCAACAACAGCGCCACGGTCGAGGCCGTACTCGTCTCGCGGGCCGGTCACGCACTACTTCGGCCCGGTCGTGAGCTCGACGCCGGCGCCCCCGCTCGCGACGGCGACGGACGATCCAGAAGCCCGACGTGGTCGCGACCGACGGCGGGGCGAACGACGTTCTTCGGTTCCGAACGTCGGGCGGCGTGTTCCGGTTCTTCGGGACCTCCGCCGCGGCGCCGCACGCCGCGGCGGTCGCGGCACTCGTCCGCGACGGCGATCGCGACGGCGACTCCCGCTCAGATCAAGACCGCGATCAAGTCGACCGCTCGGACCGTCGCCGCCTTCCCGGCGCAGGCTGATCGGCAGCCGGCCTGGTCGACGCCCAGGCCGCGGTCGTCCGCGCGACTGCCGGCGCGACGATCGCGGACGCGAGCTCGATCGTCGAGCGCGACTCGGCGGCGCGGAACCTCGATGTTCACCGTCAACGCTCAGCAAGGCGAGCGCGACGGCGACGAACCTGCACTACACGACCTCGGGCGGTACGGCGACGGCGAACACCGACTACGTCAGGGCAGACCAACGTGGTCAAGTCGATCCCCGCCGGCGCGACGACGGCGACGATCCCGATCTCGATCAAGGGCGACACGACGGTCGAGCCGAACGAGACCTTCAACGTGAAGCTCACCGCCCACGGCACTGAAGATCACCGACGTGACAGCCGTCGGCACGATCACGAACGACGACTAGCCCCGGGCGGCCGGGGCGCGAACCCGGCCGCGCGTCGCCGGGTGCATTTGTAGCGAGTGCCGAGTTTTCGTCGCTCTGGGGCCGCAAGCACGTCGCTCGGCCGTCGGCCGCGAACTTCGCGGGTGAGGGCAATACGATCGAGGCGTGCCGAAGAAGGGTCAGAACGGCAAGGGCGAGGAGGTCTTCCTGATCGACGGGAACTCGCTCGCCTACCGCGCGTTCTTCGCGCTGCCCGAGTCGATCGCGACCGCGGACGGGCGGCCGACTAACGCGATCTACGGGTTCGCGTCGATGATGGCCAAGATCCTCATCGACCACTCGCCGAAGGCGGTGATCGTCGCCTGGGACAAGGGCTGGTCGGGCCGCGAGAAGGTCTACGCCGAGTACAAGTCGCAGCGCAAGTCGCGGCCCGACCTGCTGAAGGAGCAGTGGCCGGCGCTCGCGCCGCTCGCCGAGGCCTTCGGCTTTCGCAACGTCGACGTCGAGGGCTACGAGGCCGACGACGTCATCGCGACGCTCGCGCGCCAGGCGAGCGAGGCCCAGATCCCGGTGATGATCGTCTCGGGCGACCGGGACGTCTACCAACTGGTCCGTGACGGCATCCGGGTGATGACCACCTCGCGCGGCGTCACCGACACCAAGATCTACGACCGCGACGGCGTGATCGAGCGCTACGGCGTGCCGCCCGAGCTGGTCACCGACTTCATCGGCCTCAAGGGCGACACCTCGGACAACATCCCCGGCGTCCCCGGGATCGGCGACAAGACCGCCGCCCAGCTGCTGCAACCAGTTCGGCGACCTCGAGGGTGTGCTCGGCTCGGTCGACGACATCTCGGGCGCAAAGCGCAAGCAGAACCTCACCGAGCACGCCGATGACGCCCGGGTCTCGAAGGAGCTCGCGACGATGGTCGAGGACGTTGAGGTGCCGATCGAGGTCACCAAGACGCTCCGCTCGACCCCCGACCGCTCAAAGCTCCGCGACGCGGCGAACGAGTTCGAGCTCCGAGCCGTGATCCAGCGGCTCGACGACGAGTGGGACGAGGTCGTCCCCGGCCGGATGGTGGAGGAGACGATCGAGGTCGATGCTCAGGAGGGGAGCCCCGGAGACCTCGCCGACGGGCCGATCGCGGTTGCGATCGGCGGCGGGCGCTGGGCGGGCAGCGACGGCTCGAAGGTCGTCGCGGGCGACGCGTCGGACCTCGCCGCGCTCGCGACCGATCTGCGGGCGCACCCGCTCGTCGGCCACGACATCAAGGAGCTGGGCGGCCACGGCCCTCGCAGCCTGCTCTCGGCGGCGCGGCCCGAGGGCCTGGACCTCGCCCACGACACGATGGTGGCCGCCTACCTCATCGACCCCGCCAGGCGAACGTACGAGCTGCACGAGCTCGCCGCTGACGCAGGCCTCGCCGCGGCGCCGGCCGGGGCAGAGGAGGGGCAGCTGAGCCTCGCCGCGGATGAGGGCGACGCCGCCGGCGATCCGGCGGTCGACGCGCGGCTCGCCGGCGAGCTCGCCGAGCGCCAGCGTCCGCGGTTGGTCGAGTTCGGGGTCGAGCAGCTGCTGAACGAGGTCGAGATGCCGCTGATCGAGGTGCTGGCGGAGATGGAGCGGATCGGCCTGAAGCTCGACACCGACCGGCTCGCGGAGATCGGCGCCGGCATGGAGGAGCAGATCGCCGAGCTCGAGCGACAGATCTACGAGGACGCCGGGCACGAGTTCACGATCGGCTCCCCGCAGCAGCTGGCGAGCGTGTTCTTCGACGAGCTCGGGCTGACCAAGAAGCGCCGTGGCAAGACCGGGTTCTCCACCGACGCCCGCGTTCTCGGCCAGCTTCGCGACGAGCACCCGATCGTCGAGAGGGTCGAGCGCTGGCGCGAGCTCACCAAGCTCAAGAGCACCTACCTCGACTCGCTGCCGGGGCTGGTCGACGAGCGCAGCCGCATCCACACGACCTTCAACCAGGTCACGGCGGCAACCGGGCGACTCTCGAGCACGAACCCGAACCTCCAGAACATCCCGATCCGGTCCGACGTCGGGCGGCCCGTCCGCGCGTGCTTCGTGGCCGAGCCGGGGAACCGCCTGCTCTCCTGCGACTACAACCAGGTCGAGCTGCGGGTGCTCGCCCACGTCGCCGGCGAGGACGTGCTGCGGGAGATCTTCGCCTCCGGCGAGGACATCCACGCGGCCACGGCGGCCGGGATCATCGGCGCCGACCCGAACGCGATCACGCCCGCCGAGCGCTCGAAAGCGAAGATGGTCAACTTCGGGATCGCCTACGGGCTCTCGGCCTTCGGGCTCGCCGACCGGCTCAACATCGACCGCGACGAGGCGGCCATCTACATCACCCGCTACTTCGAGCGCTTCCCGGCGGTCAAGAGATTCATCGACGAGACGATCGCCACCGCCGAGCAACAGGGCTTCGTGCGTACGCTGATGGGCCGCCGCCGCAACATCCCCGAGCTGCGCTCCGGCAACCGCCAGCGCCGGCTGCTGGGCGAGCGGCTCGCCGTCAACACCGTGATCCAGGGCACCGCGGCGGACATCATCAAGGTGGCGATGGTCAAGGCCCACCGCGCGATCGCCGAGGCCGGCCTCGAGACCGAGCTCGTGCTCCAGATCCACGATGAGCTCCTGTTCGAGGGCCCGGAGGCCGAGATGGAGCGAGCCGCCGAGCTCGCCCGGCGGGAGATGATCGCCGCGTTCGACCTCGACCCGCCGCTGACGGTCGACGTCGGCATCGGGCCGGACTGGCTCGCGGCGAAGTAGCGGCGGCTTAGCCCGAGCCGGAGGAGCCCGAACCGGAAGATCCGGCGAGCTCGCCGGATCCTGAGCTGCCTGACCCCGAGCTGTCGGGCATCGTCGTCGTGGTGGTGGGGGAGCCCGAGCCGGAACCCGATGAGCCGGAGGAGGGAGCGCTGGAGCCGGACGTCCCGGAGCCCGAGGAGCTCGAGGTCCCCGACGGAGCCCGAGGATGCCCGACCCCGAGGAGCCGGAGCCCGAGGAAGTCGGGGTGCCCGAACCGGAGCTGCCGGACCCGGACGAGCCCGAGCCGGAGCTCGCGGACCCCGAGCCGGAGTTGGCCGAGCCCGAGCCGGAGTTGGACCGGACGCCCGAGCCGGAGCTCGGCGAGCCCGAGCCGGAGCTCGACGAACCTGAGGAGCCGGAACTCGATGAGCCCGAGAGCTCGACGGGCCGCTTGTGGCCGACGTGCCGGAACCGGAAGAGCCGGAACCCGACGAGGCGCTTGAGCCTGAACCGCTGGACCCGCCCGATCCAGACCCGGGGCCGCTCGAGCCCGAGGGCCCGGAGTCGTCGGAGCCCGGGCCGCTGTTGCCGCCACGGTCGTCGCCACCCTCGCCCGAGCTGCCGGGCCCCGAGTTGTCTCCCGGGCCGGACGAAGCCGAGGAGCCGGACACTTCGTCGGCGAGCTCCTGGCCGCCGCTCGAGTCATCGGCCTGCTGCGAGCGCGCCGCCGGCTCGCCACCGTTGCGGCCGTCCGAGTCGCGCGCGTTCTTGATCGCGATCCCGGAGCCGGCCGCGATCGCGCCCACGGCAGCGACGACGGCCACCTTGGTCGCGAGCGAGACGCCGGCGCCCCCGGCGACCATCGCGCCGCCACCGGCGGCGGCCGCGCCGGCACCGGCTCCGGCCGCGGCGGCGCCGGTCTGCGAGCCGGCCTCGGCCAGGTAGCGCACCAGCGGCAGCGGGATCACCAGGCCGACGCCCTGGCGCACC
This sequence comes from uncultured Solirubrobacterales bacterium, assembly GCA_963742205.1. GTDB lineage: Bacteria > Actinomycetota > Thermoleophilia > Solirubrobacterales > 70-9 > WHSW01. Next base: position 101,470 of record CAVUKZ010000004.1, read on the forward strand.
GCGACGCGCGCGCGGTAGATCAGCTGCCGCACCGCTCCCGGCGTGGTGCCGATCGACGCCGCGATCTGATCGTGCGTGTGGCCCTCGAGCGCACTGCGCACGAGCGCCTGGCGCTGGGCCTCGGGCAGGGCGGTGATCGCGCCGACGGCGCGGTCGAGCTCGTCCTTGTTGAGCACGATCTCCGGCGGCTGGGGCACGCCGTCGGCCTCCTCGTCGAGGGGCTCGCTCGGGCGCGTGTCGCGCTTTGCGTTCAGCGCCCGGTTGCGGACGATCGTGTAGAGCCAGGGCTTCAAGTTCATTTCTCCGCTCGACTCACGGAGCGCGGTCCAGGCTTTCGCGAGGCTCTCCTGGACCACGTCCTCGGGGTCCGGCGGGCCGTAGGCGGCGGCGAAGGGCACGAGGGCGGGCCGGTAGCGGCGCACGATCTCCTCGAAAGCTGCGTCCATCCCGTCCCGGGACAGGCCGACCAGCCGCTCGTCGGTCTGTGTGCGCAGGACCGCCCGAGCGAGGGGCTGCAGTCTTGACGATCTCGCCATTCCCTCCTTCGTCACTACCCCGGTGTACGGACGGCGACGCCCCATGGCTCGGATGATGACCGAGCCATGGGACTCGTCGCCGCACCGTCACGCGCCTCAGCGCAGCTCGACCTCCTCGAAGACGAGGCCGTCAGCCGTGATCTCGAGCTCGGCCTCCTCGACCGTCGCCCCAGCGGTGAGGTCCTCGGGGCCGCAGTTACCGCGCCGGCCGCTGCCGTGCCCGCTCTTGCCCTGGCCATGGCCGCCGTGGCCGTCGCCGCCGTTGTCGTCGCCCTGATCGTGGTTCGGGCCATCGTCGCCGTGATCGTCGCCCTGGTCGTGATTGGGCCCATCGTCGCCGTTGTCGTCGCCTGGCTCGTCACCATGCTCGCGCTCGCACTTGATCTTCGTGCGGTCGTTGACCATCCCGGTGACGGCGTCGCCGTTGGTGGGGGTGATCACGAGCGCGCCCGTGTCGACGTCGAACGACTCGATCGTGCCGACGGTCCCGTGGTGGCCGTCATCGTGGCCGCGGTCGGCGGACGAGATCGCGGGCACCGCGACCGCGATCGCCGCGAGCAGGGTCGCGGCGCCGATCAGGCTCCGCACCCGATTGCTCAAAGGCTTGCTCATTGGTTCCTCCTTGAAGGGGTTGCTGGTTCGGTGCTTGAACACGCCGGCGGCGCAACCATCACGCGCCGTCGGGGCGGGGAACCCGGGCGAGGTGCTCGCTAGGCGGCTACTGGGACGTCGGCGGGCGCCGGCGCACGGCCGGCGGGCTCGAGCGCAAACGAGGGGGGCGCGATGCGCAGGTAGTGGCCAAACGACCAGTCGACGAAGCGCTTGCGCTCCATCCCGCGCAGCGCGGCGGCGAGCAGCCGCGGGGGGACGCGCGGGACCAGCCGCTGGGTGCGAAGCATCCAGTTGAACTTCCACTCGTGGGCGGCCGAGAACTCGCCGTACGCGCGCAGGGCGCCCGCACGCGTCGTCCGTCCCTCCAGCGCCCGCCGGAGCTCGCGGCCGCAGGCGATCCCGAAGTAAAAGGCCGTCCGGATCCCTTCCGCGGTCAGCGGCAGGCAGTGGCCGGCCGAGTCGCCCGACGAAGAAGACATCGTCGGCGCTTGCGGCGCGCAGCTTGTGCGGGATCCAGTTGCCCTGGTAACGCACCGCCTCGCTGTCGAGGTCCTCGGCGAGGCGCACGGTCGGCTCCTTGACGTGGAATCGCGGGTCGAAGGATCCGACCCCGATCCGGACCTCGTCGCGCGCCGGAAAGCTCCACGCGTAGCCCGCCGGCACGTAGTCGCGGTCGATCCAGATCTCGAGCTCGTCCGAGGAGCCGTGCGGGTGAACCTCGAGCCCGCGGGAGAGCGGCGCGTCGGGCGGTTGGTACTCGTTCCCGGCGAGCACCCGCTTCCAGCCGAGAGCGTCGACGACGAGGGGGGCGGAGAGCTCACCGCGATCTGTGTCGATCGTGATCAGTCGTCCTTCGGCTGACCCGCGCACGCCCGCAGGCGAAGCCGAGGACGTGGCGCGGCCGTTGATTTTTGCTGTCTCGAACAGTCGCGTCGCACTGCTCGAACAGCAGCCCGCACAGCTCGCGGTAGTCGAACGTGGAGAAGGTCCAGGGGAGGCGGAAGTCGACCGTCGTGTGGGGCGTGTGGACGACGAGCGTGTCGAACGTCTGCCGCATCGAGGCCGCGACCCCCATCGCCTCGAGCCACTCGGTCGGCGCGGCGCAGGCCGACGTCTGGCGCTCGCCGATTTCATAGCGATCGACGATCAGCGTGCGGGCGCCCGATCCGGCCAGTTCGCGCGCGACGGCAAGGCCGGCGAAGCTCGCCCCGCAGATGAGCACGTCGTACTCGCCGGTGAGCGCCGTCCGCGCCTCGCCCCGCTTTGTCGCGCGCAGTGGCATCCGGCTCGCCACAGTACCGTGCGCCCCGATGGAGTACGCGGCAACGCCCCCGGCGGTGGCAACCGGCGACGCACAGGCCTTCCTGAGCAAGGTCTTCGGGTGGATGTTCCTGGGCCTCGTGCTCACCGGCGTTGTCGCCGGGCTGATCGGATCCAACGAGGAGCTCCTGACCACGATCACGGAGAGCCCGTGGATCTTCATCGGTCTCGTCGTCCTCCAACTCGGGCTCGTGATCGCGATCTCGGCGGCCATCAACCGCATCTCGCCCGCGGTGGCGCTGACCCTGTTCTTCCTCTATGCCGCCAGCGTCGGGGTGATCTTCGCCTTCGTCTTCGAGCTCTACACGACGCAGTCGATCTTCACGACGTTCCTGGTCACGGCGGGGATGTTCGGCGCGGTCGGCGCCTGGGGCTACGTGACCAAGCGCGATCTATCGACGCTGGGCACCGTGATGATCATGGCCCTCGTCGGGTTGATCCTGGCGACGATCGTCAACCTCTTCTGGGCCAACGAGACCCTCTACTGGATCACCACCTACGCGGGCGTGGCGATCTTCGCGGGGTTGACCGCCTACGACTTTCAGAAGATCAAGGGCTACGCGCACGCCGGGCTGGAGGGCGATGCGGAGCAGCGCGCTTCGATCATGGGCGCCCTGGCGCTGTACCTCGACTTCATCAACCTGTTCCTGTTCCTGCTGCGAATCTTCGGCCAGAGCCGCTGATCGGCGCCCCGGCCACGCCTCGCGGCGCCTATTCCCTATCATCGCCGGTCGTGTCCGCGACCGACACAACGACCGAGGCTGCTCCCGAAGCGCCCGCAGCCCCGCCGCCCGCAGCCGCCAACGGCTCCGCCGACCTCCTGATCGAGGTCGACGGCAAGCTCGTCCCCAACTACGACGCGACGATCAAGCCCTTCGAGGAGGGCGACGTGGTCGCAGGCGAGGTCGTGCGGATCGACAAGGACGAGGTCCTGGTCGACATCGGCTACAAGAGCGAAGGGGTCATCCCGGCCAACGAGCTCTCGATCCGCCGGTCGGTGGATCCCTCCGAGGAGGTCTCGCTCGGCGAGCAGGTCGACGCCCTGGTGCTCACCAAGGAGGACCAGGAGGGCCGGCTCGTGCTCTCCAAGAAGCGGGCCCGGTTCGAGAAGGCCTGGCGCAAGATCGAGGCCGCGGCCGAGACCGGCGAGCCCGTCGAGGGCAGCGTGATCGAGGTCGTCAAGGGCGGTCTCATCCTGGACCTCGGCGTCCGCGGCTTCCTGCCCGCGTCGCTGGTCGACATCCGCCGCGTCCACAACCTGGACGAGTTCAAGGGCCAGACGCTCGAGTGCAAGGTGATCGAGCTGAACCGCTCGCGCAACAACGTGGTCCTCTCGCGCCGAGCGGTGCTCGAGGAGGAGCGCAAGGAGGTCCGCGAGCAGATCCTGGGCCGCCTGCAGCCGGGCATGGTGGTCGAGGGCAAGATCTCGAACATCGTCGACTTCGGCGCCTTCGTGGACCTCGAGGGCATCGACGGCCTGATCCACATCTCCGAGCTCTCCTGGAGCCACGTCAACCATCCTTCCGAGGTGCTGTCGATCGGCGAGACGGTCCGGGTCAAGGTGCTCGACATCGACCGCGACCGCCAGCGAATTTCCCTGGGCCTCAAGCAGACCCAGGAGGACCCATGGCAGACGGTCCTCAACGAGTACAAGCCCAACGACATCCTCGAGGGCAAGGTCACCAAGGTCGTCGCCTTCGGCGCCTTCATCGAGATCGTCCCCGGCGTCGAGGGCCTGGTGCACATCTCCGAGCTCGCCGAGCACCACGTCGAGACCCCGAGCGAGGTCGTCCAGCCCGGGCAGGAGACATGGGTGCGGATCCTGGAGATCGACGAGGAGCGTCGCCGGATCTCGCTGAGCGTCAAGCGCGCGCAGCGCAACGACAACCTGCCGCTCCGCGACCTGATCCCACCTGAGCTTCAGCCGGGCAACGAGCCGGCTCCGGAGCCGGAGAGCGGGGTCCCGGACCTCGACCTCTCCGAGGAGGTCTTCTCCGAACCCGCGCCCGCCGAGCCCGCGCCGTCCGAGCCCGCCGCCGAGGCGCCCTCGGCCGCGGACCCCCCGGCGATGGCCGAGGCCGCCGACCCGCAGCCGCCGGCCGAGCAGGTGGTCGAAGAGACCACCGCCGAGGCTGTGGTCGAAGAGACCGCCGCGGAGGACGTGGTCGAGGAGACCACTCCCGAGGCTGCGGCCGAGGAGACCGTCGAGGCGGAGCAGGCCCCCGCCGACGAAGCGCCTCCGGCCGACGCTGCCTCCGGCCCCGACGAGCCGAGCCAAGCCGGCTGACACCCGCGCGGTGACCGCCGCGCGCCGCACTCCAGTTGTAGGACTGACCGGCGCGATCGCGGCCGGAAAGTCCGAGGCGCTCGCCGCGCTCGAGCGGCTGGGAGCCGCAACGCTGTCCGCCGACGCCGTCGTGCACGAGCTGCTCGGCACCGACCGCGTCCGCGACTCCCTGGTCGAGCGCTGGGGGCCGGACGTCGCTCCGGCCGGCAGCATCGACCGCGGCCGGGTTGGTGCGCTGGTCTTCGAGCGGCCCGAGGAGCTCCGCTGGCTCGAGGGCACCCTGCACCCCCTCGTCGGCGAGCGCATCGTGGCCTGGCGCGAGGGATTGGGCGAGGAGACCCCGCTCGCCGTCGTGGAGGTGCCGCTGTTGTTCGAGACCGGCATGGAGGGCGCCTTCGACGCGACGATCGCGATCGTGGCCGCCGACGAGCTGCGCGCCCAGCGCGCCGGTGCTCGCGGCACCGGCGAGCTCGAGGGCCGCGAGGCTCGCCAGCTGCCGCAGTCCGAGAAGGCGGAGCGGGCGACCTACGCGGTCACCAACGACGCCGGGCTCGACGAGCTGGAGCGTGAGCTCGCTCGCGTGATGGACGCGGTGGTGGCCGGAAGGACGACGCCGTGAGGCGGCTCAGGGTGATCGTGATCCTGATCGTCATCGGCGTCGCGGGCGCGCTGATCGCCGCGAAGGTCAACGTCGGCGACGCGATCCTGGCCGTGACCCTCCCGCTCGAGCACGAGGACATCATCCGCCAGCAGGCCGACCGCTTCGACATCGATCCGGCGCTGATCGCGGCGGTGATCGACGAGGAATCCGGTTTCTCGGACCAGACCTCGTCCGCCGGAGCGCGAGGGCTGATGCAGATCACCCACGACACCGCCGACACGATCGAGACGCTCAGCGGCGGCCAGACCTTCGTCTACGACGACCTCGGCCAACCCGGACCTCAACATCCGCTACGGGACCTTCTACCTCAACCACCTCCTGGATCGCTTCAGCGGCAACGTCGTGGCCGCGCTCGCCGGCTACAACGGCGGCCCCGAGAACGTCGAGCAGTGGGGTGGGTCGGACCTCCAGATCGACGACATCCCGTTTCCGGAGACCCGCGCGTACGTCGAGGACGTGCTCCGCAAGCAGCAGCAGTACCGCGACAACTACGCGGACGAGCTCGGACTGCAGTAGTAGGTGGACCTGCTCGTCGCCTGGCTGGTGTTCCCGGCGCTCATGCTGTTGCTGAGCGGCGGGTGCGGAGCCTTGGTCGAGCGCCTCATCCCGGGCGGGTTGCCGACCCCGCTGCTGCCACTGGTCGGCTTCGCCGCCATCGTCGTCGTCGGCCAGTTCCTCACGCTCGCCGACGCGACCGCCGAACTCACGGCCCCGGTCGTGGTCGTGCTGGCGGTCGCCGGGCTCGCGCTCGGCCTTCGTCGTCGCCGACGCCCCCTCGAGATCTGGGCGTTCGCGGGCGCGGCGGCGGTGCTCGCCGTCTACGCCGCGCCGATCGTCCTCACCGGCGAGCCGACGATCGCCGGCTTCATCAAGCTCGACGACACGGCGACGTGGCTGGCGCTCACCGACCGGATCATGGAGCACGGCCACGACCTGGGCGGGCTCGCGCCATCGACGTACGAGGCGACGCTGCACTTCAACCTGGGCGACGGCTATCCGATCGGAGCCTTCGTCCCGTTCGGGGTGGGCACGGAGCTCGTCGCGACCGACCCGGCCTGGCTGATCCAGCCCTACATCGCGTGGGGCGCCGCGCTCCTCGCGCTCGCGCTGTGGTCGCTCGCGACGCCGCTCGTCGACTCGCCGCGCCTGCGCGCGCTGGCCGCGTTCCTGGCCGCGCAATCCGCGCTGCTCTTCGGCTATTACCTCTGGGGCGGGATCAAGGAGGTCATGGCGGCCGCCCTCGTGGCCGGGTTCGTCGCCCTCGCGATCGGTCGCCGCGCGCGGCCCGCCGCGGCGATCGCTGCGCTGCTCGTCGCCGCGGCCCTGGTCGGCGTGCTGAGCGCCGGCGGGCTCGTCTGGCTGGCGCCGGCCGTCGTGGTCCTCGCGATCGCGGGCGTGCGACGCGCGGGCGCGTCGGCGACCGTGCGGCGGGCGTTGGTCCTCACCGGCGCGCTCGGCGTCCTCGTGCTGCCGACGATCGTCTCCGGGGCGCTGCTGCCGCCCACATCCTCGCCGCTCACCGACGCCGGCGCGCGGGGCAACCTCGCCGAGCCGCTCGAGCCCGCGCAGGCCGCCGGCATCTGGCCCGTGGGCGACTTTCGGTTTCACCCCGACGCCGAGCTGGCCGCGTACGCCCTGATCGCGATCGCCTGTCTCGCCGCGGTCGCCGGACTCGCGTGGTGCCGACGCCGGGGCGATCCCGCGCCGCTCGTCTACGTGGGCGGTGCGCTCGCGAGCTGTGCCGCGCTGGTGATCGCCGGTTCGCCGTGGGTTGGCGGCAAGGCGCTCGCCATCGCCTCGCCCGCGATTCCCCTCGCGGCCCTGCTCGGCGTCGGCTGGCTCGCCTCCTCGGGGCGGCGACTGGCGGCGGCCGGCGTCGCGGCGGCGGTCGCGGGTGGGATCCTGTGGTCGAACGCGCTCGGCTACGGCGGCGTCAGCCTGGCGCCCCACGACCAGCTCGCCGAGCTGGAGCGGATTGGAGACCGCATCGAGGGCCAGGGGCCGACGTTGATGACCGAGTACGAGCCGTACGGCGCGCGTCACTTCCTGCGCGCTGCCGACGCGGAGGGGATCTCCGAGCTCCGCCGCCACGAGATCCCGCTTCGCGACGGCACCGAGGTCCCCAAGGGCGGCTCGACCGACACCGACCGCGTGGACCCCGGCGCCCTCGGCTACTTTCGGACCCTGGTCGTGCGCCGGTCGCCGGCCCAGAGCCGCCCGCCGTCGCCGTACCGGCTGGTCTGGAGGGGCACGTACTACGAGGCCTGGCAGCGGCCCGCGGCGCCGGCGCCGCTGCCGAGGCGTCTACCGCTCGGCGATCGCGATGACCCCTACGGCGTCCCGGACTGCGCGCGCGTCATGGCCATGGCGACCGACGGCCCGCTCGTCGCCGCGGCGGGTAGTCCGCCGGTGGTGGTGCGCGCCGCTCCGCACGCCCCCGTCGATGCCGGTCCCAGCCAGATCAAGGCCGAGGTTCGGGTCCCGCGCCGGGCGACCTACGAGATCTGGCTGGGCGGCTCGGTGCGCTCGGGCGCGCAGCTGTTCGTCGATGGCCAGGCGGCCGGCGAGGTTCGCCACGAGCTGAACAACGAAGGCCAGTACGTCCGCCTGGGAGACGGCGGAGCTCGATCCGGGCGTCCACGAGGTGGAGGTCCGGATCGCCGGGCCCGACCTGCACCCGGGCAGCGCCGGCCAGGACGGCGACCTCGGCCCGCTGTCCATGAGCTCCACCGACCCGGCGCAGACGCGGCTGGTGTCGGTGCCGGCGTCGCGGGCGCGGAGCCTCTGCGGGCGGCGTTGGGACTGGATCGAGGTCGCCTCGTGAGCGCCGATCAGAAGCGCCTGCGGGCCGCGCTCGCGCTCGCCGTCGGCGTCGTGCTCGCCGATTCGTCCGTCGTGGTGCTGGCGCTCCCCGAGATCTACCGGGAGCTCGACGTCTCGGTGACCGCGGTCACCTGGGTCCTGGTCGCCTTCAACCTCGTGCTGGCGCTCGCCGCGCTGCCGGCGGCGCAGGCGGCGCGGCGCCTCGGCGCGGCCCGGGTCGCGCTCGTCGGAATCGTGATCTTCGGCGTCGCCAGCTTCGTCTGCGGCATCTCCGGCTCGATCGGCCTGCTGCTCGCGGCCCGGTGCCTGCAGGCGGTCGGCGGCGCGGCGGCGGTGTGCGCGTCGCTGGAGTTGCTGCCCTCGGTGGTCGGCTCCGAGCGCCGCGCGGCGACCGTCTGGGCGGCCTCCGGAGCGCTCGGCGCCGCGCTCGGGCCTGGCCTCGGCGGCCTGCTCACCGAGCTGATCTCGTGGCAGTCGATCTTCTTCGTCCAGGTACCGGTGGCGATCTTCTGCGGCGCGGTCCTCGCCGGTCCGGCGCGGCTCGAGCGCTCCCGCGAGCGCCTCACGGGTCCGCTCGAGCCGGCCGGGCGCCCGCATCTGGCCGCGAACGCCGCCCTGGCGCTGGTGTCCGCGGCGCTCGCCGCGGCGCTCTTCCTCATCGTCCTGCTGCTGATCGAGGGCTGGCGGTTGACGCCGATCGGGGCCGCGGCGGCGGTCACCGTGATGCCGATCTGCGCGCTCGCCGCGGCGCCCCTCGCGAACCGGGTCGAGTCCACCTCCGCCCGCGCCGCCGCCGGCGTGATCCTGATCGGCGGCGGCCTCGCCGGGCTCGGGCTGTTGCCGGACGCCTCCGTGCTGCTCACGCTGCCCCCGCAGGCCCTGGTCGGCGCCGGGCTGGCGCTGACGCTCTCGGCGCTCACCGAGGCCGCGCTTGCCGGCAGCGCCTCGCAGGCCATCCACGGCGGGTGGACGATCGCCGCACGCCACGCCGGGGTGGTCGCCGGCCTGCTGGTGCTGACCCCGGTGTTCACGGCCGACCTCGAGACCGAGCGCGCCGACGCCGAGCAGGCTGGGATCGCGGCGCTGCTCGACTCCTCGGTCTCGCCCGGGTCGAAGCTCGACCTGGCGACGCGGATCGCCGAGCGGATCACGGCCGAGGGCGACAAGGTCCCTGTGCTCGATCCGGCGTTTGAGCCCCTGCCGACCGATCCCGAGCAGCGCGCGGCGACGATCGACCTCCGCGACGAGATTCAGTCCGAGGTCGACAGCGCCGCCACGCACGCGTTCAGCGCCTCGTTTCTGATCGCGGCCGGGCTTCGCGCTCGCGGCCCTGATCCCGATCGGCCTCGCGCGGCGGAGGGAGGAACTGGAACTATGACGGCGCGGACGCTCATCGCCTCGGCCGTTGCCGCCGCCGTCCTGCTCGCAGGCGTCTATCTCGCCGCGGGCGGCGGCGCCTACGAGCCGACCCCGGTCGCCGACCCGTGCGCGCCCCGCGCGTGGACCTCGCCCGAGGGCGCGGAGGAGATCGCGCAGCAGTTCTTCCTCTCGGCGCTCGACGGCGCCGCGTGCGAGCTCGGCGTCAGCCGCGAGACCCTCGCCGCGGCGCTGGCCACCGACGAGTCGCGGCAGGCGTTCGCGGCCGAGCACGGGGTCGACGGGACAGAGCTGGAGGCAGCGCTGCGCGCCGGGCTCATCCGGGCCATCGACGACGCGGAGCACGCCGGGGCGATCAGCGCGGCGCTCGCGACCGGGCTCCGCGAGTTCGCGTCCCGGGTGCCCGTCGACGAGGCCCTCGGGCTGTACGCGAACGCGAGCGCGTTCCTCGGCGACGCCGCCGATTTCCTCGGCGGCCTGCTGCCGTGAGCTACTCGGTGGCGCGCCAGGCCCAGCGCGCGAACAGGGCCTGCACCGGAAGCCGGGCCCAGAGCAGGACGCGCGGGATCCGGTCCGCCGGGACGCCCTTGGCGGCGACCGCGGCGGGGTCGACCGCCATGTGGACGTTGGCGGGGAAGACCAGCGTCAGCACGCCGAGCAGCCACCAGCGACCGAGGCGCCGGGTGGCGGCCGGGAGCACCGCGACCCCGCCGGCGATCTCCGCGTAGCCGCTCCAGGTGACCGCGTCCGCGGCCGAGATCGGGACGTAGTCGGGGACGATCGCCTCGTACTCGCGGCGGCGGATGAAATGCATCGTGCCGGCGAAGATCCAGAAGGCGCCGAGGAGCGTGCGCGAGCGGCTCACGCGGGGATCGTCTCAGGTCAGGTGCGCACCTGCGCCAGCGCCGTCCTCAGCGCCAGACGACCCTCGGGCGCGAAGACCAGCGCGGCGTCGCGGCCGGACCGGGAGAGCGCCGCGTATCCGCCGCGGACTCGCCAGGTGGAGCGTCCGCTCGTCCGAGCGTCGAGGCCGCGCTCGAGGTACTCCCCTGCCGGCGCGCTCGAACTGCCGTGCGTCGCCCCTCGTGTCGAAGCGCCACTTCGCCGCGAGCACCAGGTCGGACCGGCACGGGTATTCGCAGTCGCCGGGGGCGACGTCGCGACGCCAGAGCTCGTAGCGGTCACCGTCCCAGCCCGCGGCGGCGCGTTTCGCGACCGGGTGCTCGACCCCGAGCTCGAGCAGCTGCGACGTCGGCAGCTCGCCGAGCACGTCGCGGTCGGCGGGCCGCCAGCCCGCGGCCCGCAGCGGCGCGCCGTCGATCCGCACCGGATCGGGCCGCTCGTCCTGGACGTACTTGCGCGGGTGCAGGATCTGCTCGGTGCTCGCCGGCGGGCGCGACTCGAGCGCGTAATCGACCAGCTTCCAGCTCCCGGCGAGCTCCCGGAGGGCACTGATGAACCGCAGCCCGCCCAGGTAGGCCCAGGTGAGCTGGTCGACGTAGGCCTTCGGCACGTGCGCCGGTTCCCGTGTCGATGCCGTCGGTCGCCGCCAAGAGCTCGAACGGGTCGAGGTTGCGGGCGGCGTAGTCGGTCATCACCGAGGTCGCCGAGCCCTCGGTGAGGGCGGTCTCGGCGAGCGCCTGGTCATCGTCGATCGCGTCCGCGCCCGGGAGGCCGAAGTTCTGGTCCTCGATCGCGTGGTCGAGCTCGTGGGCGAGCACGAACTCGACCAGCGCGCGGTTGGCGACCACGGCATCGGAGACGACGTAGAGCCGCTTCGTCTGCGGGTCATAGGCGGCCGCGGCGAGGTCGCCGGTCGACTCGTAGGCCGCCTCGAGCCGCTCGTCCGGGCCGAGGAGACCGGTGATCGCGCCGAACGCGTCATCGGCGCCGAGCCCGAGGCCGCCCTCGCCCTGCGTGGCCTCACGCAGTCCGAGCCGGTTGAGGAACTCGCTGTCGACCACCTCGGGGTCGGGGATGTTCTTGAACCGCAGCCCGCGGATCCGCTCAACGCGGCGCGCGACCGCGGGGGTCGAACGGCGGCTGATCCGCACCAGCGAGGCGCGGTCGAGCGCGGGCGCCGAATCGGGGCGGGCGTCGGGCTCGGCGGTCGCCGGGGCACCGCTCGGACCGGCGATCGCCAAGGTCGCGGCGAGCGCGACCAGGATCACGATCGCGAACGCCAGCTGCCGCCTGGAGCCGTCCATCAAGCTCGAGTATGCCCGCGCACTCCGCCCGCGATCACCGGGTGCGTCGCGAGCCGCCGCCGGGCCGCCGCTCGAGCGCCAGCCGGGCCGCCGCCGAATCGCAGAAGTGCATGAAGGCCTCGACCTCGTCGCGCACCGGGCCGGCCGCCGCGTGGACGACGTGCCAATGGCGCGCCGGGAGGCCGCCGCGCGGTGCGATCTTCGCCAGCAGCCCGAGCTCGAGCTCGAGCTCGACCGCCGTTCGCGACTGCAGCGCGATCCCGAGGCCGGCGCGGGCGGCCTGCTTGATGGCGCCGTTGGAGCCCAGCGTGAGCAGGTTCGGCTCCAGTCCGCTCGCCGCCAGGTATTCCTCCGAGAGCGCCCGTGTCCCCGAGCCTGGCTCGCGCACCAGCCACGAGCGCGAGCCGAGCTCCTCGACGGCGACCTGGCGGCGCTTGGCGAGCGGGTCGTCGGGGGCCGCGATCAGAACGATCGGGTTCTCGGCGAAGACGTGGCCGACGAACCGACCGTCGTCGGGGATGCGGCCGGTGATCGCAACGTCGGCCACGCGGTCGACGAGGTGGCCGAAGACCTCCTCGCGATTGTCGACGTAGAGGCTCAGCTCGAGCTCGGGGTGGAGCTCTCCAAACGCCTTGATCAGCTGCGGCGCGAGGTGCTCACCGGCTGTCGTGACGGCGCTGATCCTCAGGGAGTGTCGCTCGGCGGCGGCGGCTTCGCGGGCGGCGCGGCCGCCCTCCTCGAGCAGGCCGAGCACGTCGGCCGCGTAGCGGGCGAACGCGACCCCGGCTGGCGTGGGCCGCAGCGTCCGACCCGCGCGCTCGGTGAGCTTGACGTCAAGCTCGCGCTCGAGCGCCCCGACGGCTGCCGACACCGAGGGCTGGGTGACCACGAGCTCGCGGGCGGCGGCGGTCACCGAGCCGCAGCGGATGACGGCCATGAACGCGTTCAGTTGGGTGAGGGTTATAGCCATGCCACAAACCAGATCCATGCATGATCGTCTATGGCAACGAGCGGCGCCGGCCGGCGGCTAGTGGTGCAGGGCGGAGTCCGCCCCGGTGCTGTCGCGACGGGCGGACCGCAGCGGCTCGCCACCCGTGTTGATGGTCGCCCGCGCCCGCACCAGGTGGTAGAGGAGGATCAGCTGCACCAGCGCCAGCGAATCCGAGCGCCGCAGATCGGTACCCACGGTGTACTCGCCCAGCCTGCGGATCGGCAGGTGGCTGGCGAAGCTCATCCGATCCCAGATCGATTCCTCGAGCGCCGCGGCATGCTCGGGATCGAGGTCGCCCGGGATCCGGACCAGGCTCTCGTGCTCGCGTTCGAGCAGCGTCGGACCGCCGGGTCATGCCGTCGATCAGCCCGGAGAGGTCCGGATGCGGAAGCGTGTCGCGGAGGATGACGTCGACGTCGAGGTCGGCGAGTCCCAGCGCGGCGCCGGCACGGAACGCGACGACGATGTCGGCGTGGTCGCGCTGCGGCACGACGTACGAGCGGGCGTCGTCCTGGCGGCGGTCGATCTCAGCAAGCACCTCGCTCGTCGTGTAGCCGCGCCTCGTGCAGTCGCGCTTGACCTTCCAGGCGCGGTGAAGCTCCTCCTGCGGGGCCAGGAAGACCCGGATCTCGTGCGCGCTCCGCAGGGTCTCGGTGTGGAAGTTGAGCAGCCCCTCGGTGATCAGAAAGCGGGCCGGGCGCAGGTAGACGGCGGGGGCGAAAACCCCGCGGGCGTGGTCGTAGACCGGCTTCATCACCGGTTCCGCGCGGCGCAGGTGGGTCAGGTGCTGGGCGAGGATGTCGAGGTGGTTGGCCGCCGGGTCGAGGGGGGTGACCCCGAGCTCGGCGCGCCGAGCCCGCTCGTAGCGGTGGTAGTCGTCGCCGGAGATGAGGCTGACGTGTTCGGCGCCCAGGACCCGCACGAGCCCGCGTGCGAGCGTCGTCTTGCCGGTCCCGGAGTCGCCGACGAGGCCGAGAACGATCGAACGGCTCACGGCGGAAGACGATAGGCGGTTGCGGAAGGGGCCGGGCTCAGCCGACGGCGGCCGCGGGAACCCGTCCTTCGGCGAGGGCCCAGTCGAGCGCCTCGAGCAGCCGATCGGCCGTCGCGACCGTGGCGTTCTCGCCCATCAGCCCGATGCGCCACATCGGCGGCGCCTGAGGCCCGAGCCCGCCCCCGATCTCGATGCCCCGTTCGCTCAGCAGCCGGGTCTGGACCGCCTTGCCGTCCACGTCCGCGCCCAGCCGAACGGCGGTCAGGGGGGCGAGCCGGTGGCGCGGGTCGGCCAGCAACTCGAAGCCCAGGTCCTCGATCCCGCTGCGCAGGTGCTCCGCGGCCTCGGCGTGTCGGCGCCAGCGCCGTTCGAGGCCCTCGGCGAGCGCCAGCCGCAGCGCCTCGTGCAGCGCGTAGATGTGGAGGATCGGAGCGGTGTGGTGATACACCGCCGGCCGCTTGGACCAGTAGGCGTCGAGCAGACCGAGGTCGAACGAGAAGGGGACGGGGTGCGTGCGCCTGGCGATCCGGTCCAGGGCGCGCTCGGAGACCGCGATCGGCGACATTCCGGGCGGCGCGGCGAGGCACTTCTGCGTGCACGAGTACGCGTAGTCGATGCCCCACTCGTCGAAGTCCACCGGGACACCGCCGAGCGAGGTGACGCAATCGACCATCAGCAGCGGCCCGTCCAGCGGCAGCGCCTCGGCGAGCTCGGCGACCGGCTGCTCAACCCCAGACGAGGTCTCGGCGTGGACGATCGCGACCAGGCGGGCCTCGGGGTGCTGCTCGAGGGCAGCGAGCATCCGGTAGGTGGGAACGATCTCCCCCCAGGGCGCCTCGACCTCGACCACGGTCGCGCCGACGCGCCGCGCCTGTTCGGCGATCCGGCCGCCGAAGAAGCCGCAGCGGCCGACGATCACCGTCTCACCCGGCTCGAGCAGGTTCACGATCCCGGTCTCCATCCCTGAGCTCCCGGTGGCCTGCAACGGCAGGACCAGTCCCTCGGACGCCCGGTAGGTCGCGCGCAGGAGGTCGATCACCTCGAGCAGCAGGTCGTGCAGGCACGGGTCGAGGTGCCCGAGCATCGGCCGCCGCATCGCCGCGAGCACCGCGGGCGCCACGTTGCTGGGCCCCGGCCCACAGAGCAACCGCTCCGGCGGGTCGAACCGCTCGACGTTGAGGATCGTCTCGTTCATCGACTCGCTCTCCTTCTGAGGGGACGGGCAGCTTGGCCGAGCCTCAGTTGGAATACAAACTAAGATTTCGGTCACAAGTACGGGTTTTCTCTATATATAGACCGCGGGCTCGGACACGGACGAATTTCGTGAAGTCAGCTTGATTTCTTGATCCGGCGCGGCTTCACTGCCGCCTTCGCCGGCCCCGAATCGAGGAGGAATCCCGTGAGCCCGAAGAAGACGCGCCTGCATCGCAGCGAGCTGGCCGTGCCCGGTAGCAACGTGCGGATGCTCGAGCGGGCGCCGGAGCTCGGCGCGGACATGGTCATGCTCGACCTCGAGGACGCGGTGGCCCCGGCCGACAAGGAACAGGCCCGCGTCAACATCATCGACGCCCTCTCCGAGCTCGACTGGTCAGCCCCGTCGGTTTCGGTCCGCATCAACGGGCTCGACACCCACTGGTGCTACCGCGACATCGTCGACGTCGTCGAGCAGGCCGGCGAGCAGATCGACGCGATCGTGATCCCCAAGGCCGGCGGGGCCGGCGACGTGCACCTGGTCGCCACGCTGCTCTCGCAGATCGAGCCGGCGGTCGGGCTCCAGCGCACGATCGGGCTCACGGTGCTGATCGAGACCGCGATCGGGATGGTCAACGTCGACGAGATCGCCCGGGCCTGCCCGGAGCGAATGGAGGCGATGATCTTCGGGGTCGCCGACTACGCCGCCTCAGTCCAGGCGCGGACGACCTCCATCGGTGGCTCCGACGAGAGCTACTCGGTGCTCACCAACGCGGAGGCCGACGCCGACCGCGAACGCCACTGGGGCGACCAGTGGCATTACCCGCTGGCCCGGATCGCGGTCACGTGCCGAGCGCACGGCCTGCGCCCGATCGACGGGCCCTACGGCGACTTCACCGATCCGGAGGGCTATCTGGCCTCGGCTCGGCGCGCAGCGGCGCTCGGGTACGAGGGCAAGTGGGCGATCCACCCCTCGCAGATCGAGCTCGCGAACGAGGTCTTCACCCCCGATGAGCAGCTGGTGGAAAAGACACGCCGGATCATCGCGGCGATGAACGACGCCGCGGCCGACGGCAAGGGCGCCGTCTCGCTCGACGGGCGCCTGATCGACGCGGCCTCGATCCGGATGGCCGAGAACCTGCTCGCCAAGCTCGAGCAGATCGAGGAGCGCGGCGCGACGCCCCAGCCCAGCGAGCCGGCTCGCAAGCCGGCGTTCGCCGTCAGCTCGGCGACGTCGAAGCGCCGGGGCCCGCTGCCGCCCCCGGCCGAGCGGGGGAGCGCCCGACAGGTCGGCCTGGCTCGCTGAGCGGCGCGGCGGGAGGGCAGCGGCCTGGCGCGCGTGGCGGGGGCGTCGCGGCTACGGCTTCGGCGGCCGCTATCGTCGTCCGGCGATGCCGGATTTCCAGCTGAACCGCGCCTACACGCCCACCGCCGATCAGCCGCAGGCGATCGATTCGATCGCGGCCGGCCTCGACGCGGGCGAGGAGTTCGTCACCCTCCTCGGCGCCACCGGGACGGGCAAGACGTTCACGATGGCGGGGGTGATCGAGCGGGTCCAGCGCCCGGCGCTGGTCATCGCCCACAACAAGACGCTGGCGGCGCAGCTCTGCAACGAGTTCCGCGAGTTCTTCCCCCAGAACAAGGTCGAGTACTTCGTCAGCTACTACGACTACTACCAGCCCGAGGCCTACGTCCCGGCGCAGGACCTCTACATCGAGAAGGACTCGTCGATCAACGACGAGATCGACCGCCTGCGCCACGCGGCGACGGCGTCGCTGCTCGCGCGGCGCGATGTCGTGATCGTCGCCTCGGTGTCGTGCATCTTCGGCATCGGGTCGCCGGAGCTGTATCGGCGTCAGATGCAGCTGTTCAAGGTCGGCGAGTGGATCGACCGCCACGACCTCTTCCGGAAGCTCGTCGGCATGCAGTACACGCGCAACGAAACGGCCCTCACCCGCGGCACGTTTCGCGCCAAGGGCGAGATGCTCGAGATCTTCCCGGCCTACGCCGAGTCGGCCTACCGGGTGAACCTGTTCGGCGACGAGATCGAGTCGATCCACCACTTCGACCCGCTCACCGGCGAGGTCCTCGACGACATCGACCACGTCGCGGTGTGGCCGGCGAGCCACTACGCCACCGAGGAGGACACGCTCGAGCGCGCCGTGCTCGAGATCAAGGCGGAGCTCGACGAGCGTCTCGCCTGGTTTCAGGAGCGGGGCAAGGAGCTCGAGGCGCACCGGCTGATGCAGCGGACCCAGTACGACATCGAGATGCTCAAGGAGCTCGGGTTCACCTCGGGGATCGAGAACTACTCGCGCATCCTCGACGACCGCCCGCCGGGCTCGCCCCCGCACACGCTGATCGACTACTTCCCTGACGACTTCGTGGTCTTCGTCGACGAGTCCCATCAGACGGTTCCGCAGATCGGCGGTATGTACGAGGGCGACCGCTCGCGCAAGTCGACGCTGGTCGACTTCGGCTTCCGCCTGCCGTCGGCGATGGACAACCGGCCGCTGAAGTTCGACGAGTTCCTGCCCCGCGTCGGGCAGCTGGTGATGGTCTCGGCGACGCCGGGCGAGTTCGAGCGTGGCACCTCGTCGCGGATCGTCGAGCAGATCGTCCGCCCGACCGGCATCGTCGATCCCGATGTCGAGGTGCGGGAGACGAAGAACCAGATCGACGACCTGATGAACGAGGTCCGGCGGCGAGTCGACCGCCAGGAACGCACCCTGGTCACGACCCTGACCAAGAAGATGGCCGAGGACCTGACCGGCTACCTGCTCGAGCACGGTCTCCGCGTCCGCTACCTGCACTCGGAGGTCGACACCCTGGAGCGGATCCAGATCATTCGCGACCTGCGGCTCGGCGAGTACGACGTGCTCGTGGGAGTCAACCTGCTGCGCGAGGGCCTCGACCTCCCAGAGGTCACCCTGGTCGCGGTCCTCGACGCCGATAAGGAGGGCTTCCTGCGCGGGGAGACGAGCCTGATCCAGACGATTGGCCGCGCCGCCCGGAACATCCACGGCCACGTGCTCATGTACGCGGACCGCGAGACCGACGCGATGCGCAAGGCGATCTCCGAGACCGACCGCCGCCGCGAGATCCAACTCGCCTACAACCGCGAGCACGGGATCACTCCGGAGACGGTGCAGAAGGGGATCTCCGACATCTCCGAGTTCCTGTCCATGGAGACCCGCGCGACCCCGGATCGGCGCCGGCGCCGGCGCTCCGGGAGCGACGGAGAGCCGATGACCACCGAGGAGCTGGAGAAGGTGATCGTCGAGCTCGAGGAGGAGATGATCGCCGCCGCCGAGGACCTGCGCTTCGAGGAGGCGGGCCGGATCCGCGACGAGCTCAAGGAGCTGCGCCGCGACCTCGAGGGCCTCGCGGCCTGAGCCTAGGCCTGGGCGGCGCGCGCGACCAGCTGCCGCAGATGCTCCAGCGCGGCGCTCACCGACGCGGGCGGCGGGTCGATCTCGCCGACGATCGTGGTCGTCCTGCCGCCGGTCGCCACCGATTCGATGAAGCAGTCCGCGCAGGCGCCGGGGCCGGTGGCCGAGACGGCGCCGAAGTCGGCCGCCTCGAGCTCCGAGCTCAGCTGTCCAAGCTCCTCGTCGGAGAGCTGGAAGTCGGCGTGCTGTGGCTCGACCGCGCCCGCGGTCACCTCGACGGCCCCGTCGCTGCCGACCTGGAGGTGCTCGGCGACCCCGGCGATCCCCCCGGAGCGCTCGTAGACGACGAGCGGGCCGTTCGCGTCGGTGCGGGTCGTCGCGGTCTCGTCGTCGCCACCGCAGCCGCCGAGGGCGATCGCTGCGGCGATCGCGATCGCTCCGAGCGTTGCTCGCCACCTGGCCATCCGCGGAATCTACGTACGGGCGGCGCCGACGTCACGGTCGCCACGGTAATCTCGCCCCCGATGGACGCCGAGCACTACGTGCACGACTTCGCGGACCGGCTGCGCAAGATGCTCTCCGAGGCCGAGGAGCGGGCTGCCGAGATCGTCCGCGACGCCGAGGTCGACGCGAAGCGGATCCGCGAGCAGGCCGAGTCCGAGTCGAAACAACGGATCGCCGCGGCGCGTGACGCGTTCGCCGAACTGCAGAGCAAGCTCGGGCTGACCGACGAGGTCGAGCCGGGCCCGGTGACGGTCCCGGAGCCCGAGCCGCCCCAGGTTCCGGAGCCTGCGCCGCCGCCCGTGCCCGAGCCGACGCCGCCGGAGCCGCCACCGGAGACCGAGCCGGCGGTGGTGCCGGAGCCGACTCCGCCGCCGGACGAGGCGACGCCGCCGTCCGCAGCCGACGCGGCCGCCAAGTCGGAGGACGACGCCGGGGCCCGCCTGGTCGCCCTCAACATGGCCCTCGACGGTGCCTCGCGCGAGGACATCCAGGCCAAGCTCGCCGAGGATTTCGCGCTCGCCGACAGCAGCACGCTCGTCGACGAGGTCCTCACCGTCGCCCGCAGCTAGCGCGTTCTTTTCGCCTGGTCCGCCTCGGCCGGGAGGGGAACATCCGTTCGCCCTCGTACAATTGACCGTCCGTGGCCGCCTCCGACCAGATCGTGATCTCGGGCGCCCGCGCCCACAACCTGAAGGGGGTCGATGTCTCGATCCCCCGCGACTCCCTGGTCGTGGTCACCGGTCTGTCGGGCTCGGGTAAGTCGAGCCTCGCGTTCGACACCATTTACGCCGAGGGCCAGCGCCGGTACGTCGAGTCCCTGTCGGCCTACGCCCGCCAGTTCCTGGGCCAGATGGAGAAGCCCGACGTGGACTCGATCGAGGGGCTGTCGCCCGCGATCTCGATCGACCAGAAGACGACGTCGCGCAACCCGCGATCCACCGTCGGCACGGTGACCGAGATCTACGACTACCTGCGCCTGCTCTGGGCCCGGATCGGCAAGCCGCACTGTTATGCCTGCGGCGAGCCGATCGCCGGCCAGTCGCTGGAGCAGATCACCGATCGGGTGATGACGCTCGAGGAGGGGACCCGGTTCATGGTCCTGGCACCGGTGATCCGGGGGCGCAAGGGCGAGTACGGGAAGCTGCTCGAGGAGATGCGCGGCCAGGGCTACGCGCGGGCCGTGATCGACGGCGAGCTCCGCCGGCTCGACGAGCCGATCGACCTCGACAAGAAGTACAAGCACGACATCTCGATCGTCGTCGACCGCCTGGTGATGAAGGAGGGGCTCCGCAAGCGCCTCGCCGAGTCGCTGGAGGCGGCCTCCCAGCTCGGCGAGGGGCTCGTCGAGGTCGAGTTGCTCGACGACGGCGGCGGCAAGCGGGTCACCGACGGCGACGATGCGCCGGGGGCCAAGGTGCTCAGCGGGCCGAGCGCCGGCAAGCGTGGCGAGGTGCTGCTGTTCAGCGAGAAGTTCGCCTGCCTCAACTGCGGCGCCTCGATGCCCGAGCTCGAGCCGCGGATCTTCTCCTTCAACTCCCCGCACGGCTGCTGTCAGCGCTGTCACGGGCTGGGCTTCCAGCGCGTGATCGACCCCGAGCTGATCGTCCCCGATCCGACGCTGTCGATCAGCGAGGGCGCGCTCGAGCCGTGGACGAAGGCGGCGTCGATCTACCACCGGCGGCTGCTCGAGGCCGTCGCCGAGGCGAACGGCATCGAGGTCGACGTCCCATGGCGCGACCTGCGCCAGCGCGACCGCGACCTGCTGCTCGAGGGCACGGGCGACGATCGGCACACGATCTCCTACCGCAACCGCTTCGGGCGCAAGCGCACCTACACGGTGAAGTTCGAGGGCATGCTGCACAGCCTCCAGCGCCGCTACGAGAACACCGACTCGGAGACCACGCGGGAGCGGGTGGAGTCGCTGATGGCGCTGCGCCCGTGCCCGGCGTGCGGCGGCGCGCGGCTGCGGCCGGAGAGCCTCGCGGTCACCGTCGGCGGGCTCAACATCTACGAGTACACGCAGCTGTCCGCGCGGCGGGCGCTGGAGTGGATCGAGGCCCTGGAGCTCACCGAGACCGAGCGCGCGATCGCGCGGCTGGTCGTCCGCGAGATCGGCGAGCGGCTGCGTTTCCTGGACTCGGTCGGGATCGGTTACCTGTCGCTGGAGCGCAGCGCGACGACGCTCTCAGGCGGCGAGGCGCAGCGGATCCGGCTCGCGACCCAGATCGGGTCCAGCCTCGTCGGCGTCCTCTACATCCTCGACGAGCCCTCGATCGGGCTGCACCAGCGCGACAACGAGAAGCTGATCGGCACGCTGGAGCGGCTCCGCGACCTGGGCAACACGGTGATCGTGGTGGAGCACGACGAGGGCACGATCCGTGCCGCCGACCACGTCCTCGACCTCGGCCCGGGCGCGGGCGAGCACGGGGGAGAGCTGATCGCCGAGGGCACCCCCAAGGAGATCGAGGCCCAGCCGGGCTCGCTCACCGGCCAATTCCTCAGCGGCGAGCGGGAGATCCCGGTGCCGGCGGAGCGGCGCACGCCGCGGGCCGAGCTCGTGGTCCGCGGGGCCCGCCAGCACAACCTCAAGGGCATCGACGTCGCCTTCCCGCTCGGCGTGCTCTGCGCGGTCACCGGCGTCTCCGGCTCGGGCAAGTCCACGCTCGTCAACGAGATCCTCTACCGCGCGGTCGCCAACCGCCTGCACCGGGCCCGGATGCGCCCCGGCGCGCACGACCGGATCGACGGCATGCAGCGGATCGACAAGATCATCAACATCGACCAGTCGCCGATCGGGCGCACGCCGCGGTCCAACCCGGCCACCTACACCGGCCTCTTCGACCACATCCGCCAGCTCTACGCCGGGACCCGGGAGTCGCGGGCGCGCGGCTACAAGCCCGGCCGGTTCTCGTTCAACGTCAAGGGCGGGCGCTGCGAGGTGTGCCGCGGCGACGGGCAGATCAAGATCGAGATGCACTTCCTGCCCGACGTGTACGTGCCGTGCGAGCAGTGCCACGGGCGCCGCTACAACCGCGAGACGCTCGAGGTCCGCTACAAGGGCAAGTCGATCGCCGACGTGCTCGAGATGTCCGTGGGCGAGGCGGTCGAGTTCTTCGAGCCGATCCCGAAGATCGCCCGGCGGCTGCGCACCCTCCACGACGTCGGGCTCGACTACATCCGCCTCGGGCAGCCGGCGACCCAGCTCTCCGGCGGCGAGGCGCAGCGGGTGAAGCTCGCGACCGAGCTTTCGAAGATCGCCACCGGCGACACCCTCTACATCCTCGACGAGCCGACGACCGGACTTCACTTCGCCGACGTCGAGCGCCTGCTCGAGGTGCTCGACCGGCTGGTCGAGCAGGGCAACACGGTGGTCGTGATCGAGCACAACCTCGACGTGATCAAGTCGGCCGACCACCTGATCGACCTCGGCCCCGAGGGCGGCGACGCGGGCGGCGAGCTGGTCGCGGTCGGGACGCCGGAGCAGGTCGCCGGCTCTCCGACCTCGTACACGGGCCGCTTCCTGCGCGACCTCGTCGAGGCCGAGGAGCCGGCGCCGAAGCCGCGCCGGACCAGGCGCAAGCGCGAGCCGGTCGCCGCCTGACTGGGTAGTCTGGATACCCGAAAGCAGGTAAGGCGGCCCAGGCTCGACCCGGGGCCCGCGGGAAAGGGTTTGCATGGACGCGCATCGTCGCTTGGGGCTCGGGGTCTTCACCGTCGCGGTCGCGCTCCTGGCGCTCGCCGCCCCCGCCGGCGCGTACGTCTACTGGGGGAACGTCAACACCAACTCGATCGCCCGCGCCAATCTCGACGGGACAGGGGTCAACAACAACTTCATCAACCTGCCCCCCGCCAACGCGCCCGGCGGGATCTCGGTCAACGGCCAGTACATCTACTGGGCCAACAGCGCCACCGGCGACCTCGGGCGCGCGAACCTCGACGGGACCGGCGTCAATCAGAGCCTCATCCCGGGCGCCGGCGAACAGTACGACCCCTACCCCGTGGCCGCCGACAACACCTTCGTCTACTGGGCGGACAACGGCCAAGGTACCGTCGACCGCGCCAACCTCGACGGCAGCGGCGTCAACCCGAGCCTCTTCGGTCACCCGCTCGGCACGGTTCGCGGCCTGGCGACCGACCAGGCCGCGCAGGTCTACTGGACGGACAACGACGCGAGCGCGATCTCGCGGGCGAACCTCGACGGCGTCGACTCAGCGTTCATCACGGGGCTCAGCAGACCCTGGGGGATCGCGGTGGACAGCGCCCACATCTACTGGACCAACCAGGGCACCGCCACGATCGGGCGCGCGAACCTCGACGGCTCCGGGGTGAACACCAGCTTCATCACCGGCGCCGGGCAGCCGTTCGACATCGCGGTCGAGAAGCGGAACATCTACTGGGCGGATTTCAGCCACAACGCGATCGTGCGCGCGGGCATCGGCGGCGGACGCGTGGACCCGGGCTTCATCATCGGTGCCAACGGCCCTGCCGGGGTGGCGGTGGACGAGGGCAGCGCGACCTGCGCCGGGAGCACGGCGACGGTGGTGGGCACCGGGCGCTCCGACAAGCTCAAGGGCACGAAGGGCGACGACGTGATCGCGGCCCAGGGCGGCGACGACAAGGTCGTCGGCCTCGGCGGCGACGACCTGGTGTGCGGAGCCGCCGGCGACGACGCGCTCAAGGGCAAGGCCGGGGACGACGAGCTGCGGGCCGGGCCGGGTGACGATCGGGTCGCGGCCGGGGCCGGGGACGACGAGTTGCGCGGCACGGGCGGCGACGATCAGCTGATGGGCGGCGCCGGCGACGACCTGCACCTCGGCGGCGGCGGCGACGACGTGCTCCGCGGCGGTGCCGGCGACGACGTCCACCGAGGGGGAGTCGGCGACGACGAGTGCCACGGCGGCGGCGGCGCGGATCGCCGCCACCGATGCTGAGCGGCGCCGCACGGGTCCGTCGTCGCCTCGCGAGCGCGGGGCTCGCGCTCGCGGGGGTCGCCGTCACGCTCGCGGCGGCAGCCCACTCGGACGCGTACGTCTACTGGGCCAACAACGCAAACACGATCGGGCGCGCGAATTCCGACGGCACCGGGGTCTCGCCGTCATTCGTCCCCGGGGCGACGTTGCCCTGGGGCGTCGCGGTCGACGGCGACCACGTCTACTGGGCGAACCATGGCAGTCGCACGATCGGCCGCGCCAACCTCGACGGCACGGGCGCCGATCAACGCTTCATCAGGGGCGCCGCGCTGCCGGCCGGCGTCGCGGTCGACGAGGAGCACATCTACTGGGCGAACTTCTCGGCCGGCACGATCGGCCGCGCGAACCTAAACGGAAAGGGCGTCGACCAGAGGTTCATCGCCGGGGCGCGTAAGCCCACCGGCGTGGCGGTCGACGGCACGTACGTCTACTGGGCCAACAGCGACGCCGGCACGATCGGGCGCGCCGGACTCGACGGTTCAGGCGTCAACCAGGCGTTCGTCACCGGCGCCAGCTTTCCCAACGCAGTCGCCGTCGACGCGGCCCACGCCTATTGGACAACCCAGCTCGGGACGGACAGCTGGGCGATCGGCCGGGGAGCGATCACCGGCGGCCCGCTGGTGGACGAGACCTTCATCACCGGACCTCAGGATCCGCTCGGGCTCGCCGTCGACGCCTCCAGCGTGTACTGGTCGAACGGGAGCGCGGGCACGATCGGGCGCGCGAACATCGACGGCACGGGCGTCGAGCAGAGCTTCATCAGCGGAGCGGGGGTGCCCTGGGGGATCGCGGTCGACGCGAAGGCCGCCACGTGCGCCGGCGAGGACGCGACGATCGTCGGCACCGGTCGGCCGGAGACGCTCAAGGGAACCAACGGCGACGACGTGATCGCGGCGCTGGGCGGCGACGACAGGGTGATCGGCCGGGCCGGGGACGACCTCGTCTGCGGTGGTGCCGGCGCCGACTCGGCGCGCGGCCAGGGCGGAGACGACCAGCTCCGCGGGGGCCGGGGACACGACGTGCTCCGGGGTGGCGGCGGCGGCAACCGGTGCCGTGGTGGCGCCGGCGCGGACCGCACGCGTCACTGCTGACCGACCGATCGGTCATCAGGCGGTGTTCCGGGGCCCGACGGTCGCGCAAGCCTGCTACAGGCGCGGGCTCAGGCGGCTCTGTGCCAATGTGCGCGCCGATGAGCGAGCTCGCCGCTTGGCGGACCTGGTGGGTGAAGCGGCGCTGGTACGAGCGCAACCGCCGCCTGCGCCGCCGGTGGCGGATCAACCGCCACATGGCCCGCGCCGGCGCCTACATCCGCTACCCGGTCGAGGGGGAGGTGCTTGAGGCGCTCGACTCCGGGCGCCTGCGGATCGGCGACGCGACGCTGCTCGAGCCGGGGTGCTGGCTCACCCTGGGGCCGGAGGCACAGATCGAGATCGGCGCGGGTTGCTTTCTCAACCGCGGCACGATGCTGGCCGCGATCGAGCGGATCGAGATCGGGGACCACGTCATGTTCGCCAACGGCTGCTTCGTCGGCGACGCCGACCACCGCTACGACGACCCGGATCTGCCGATCACCTGGCAGGGCTTCGCGCCGCGCGGGCCCGTGCGCATCGGTGACAACGTGTGGTTCGGCGTCAACTGCGTCGTGACGGGTGGGGTCGAGATCGGCGACCGGGCGGTGATCGGCGCCAACTCCGTGGTCACCCGCGACATCCCGCCCGCGACCATCGCCGCCGGCGCGCCCGCGAAGGTGATCCGCGAGATCGAGTTCAGGCCTCGCGACCGGGAGGCCGCGCCTTGAGCGGCCTGCGCGCCGGCACCTACTCGATCGTCGCCCGCGACCCGGCGACCGGCGAGCTCGGGGTCGCGGTCCAGTCGCACTGGTTCTCGGTCGGCTCGATCGTCACCTGGGCCCGGCCCGGTGTTGGTGCGGTCGCGACCCAATCGGTCGCCGAGCCCGCCTACGGCCCGCGGCTGCTCGATCGGCTCGCGACCGGCGAGGACCCCACGACCGCCCTCGCGGCGGAGCTCGCGGCCGACGACTCGGCGCGCTTCCGGCAGGTCGCCGCGATCGACGCGGCCGGCCGCCTGGCCGCACACACCGGCGACGGTTGTATGGACTTCGCCGGCCACTCGACGGGTCCGGAGTTCAGCGCCCAGGCGAACATGATGGCCTCCGAGGCGGTGTGGCCGGCGATGGCGACGGCGTTCGAGGCCGCGTCCGGACCGCTCGAGCGCCGGTTGCTCGCCGCGCTCGAGGCGGCCGAGGAGGCCGGGGGAGACGTGCGCGGCAAGCAGTCGGCGGCCCTCCTCGTCGTCCCGAGCGAGGGCGACGCGTGGCGGGCGAAGGTCGAGCTGCGCGTCGAGGACGCTCCCGAGCCGCTGGCTGAGCTCCGGCGCCTGCTCGACCTCCACGACGCGTACGAGATCGCGGACCGGGCCGACTCGCTCGCGGGCCAGGGCCGCCACGACGAGGCGGCCGAGCTCTACGCGAGGGCCGCTGAGGCGGCGCCGCAGAGCGTCGAGCTCGGCTTCTGGGCCGGGCTCGGAATCGCGGCGTCGGGCGATCTCGACGCGGGCGCGCGGCGCGTCCGGGAGGCGATCGAGGCCGAGGATGGCTGGCGAGCACTGCTCTCGCGATTGGAGCCCGAGATCGCGCCGTCGGCCGCGGCCGTCCGCGAGGCGCTCGGGGTCCCGAAGGCTCCCTAGTACGAGGCGGGCCGGACGCTCGGTGCGCCCGGCCCGCTGCTTGGCACGATCTCTCGCTTGGCGTCAGACGCCGCGCGGGTGCGGTCCCTGGCCCAGGTGGAGCTCCTCCATCAGCCTCGGCACGAGCCACAGGCCGCAGACGCCGAACACGACGTAGACGATGTCGGTGAGCGTCCCGGTGCCGAACACCTCGGTGACCACGTTGGTGTCGAACAGGGCGATGATCGCCCAGTTCAGGGCCGCGATGATGAGCAGGAACAGAGCCACGGGCTCCAGTCTGCGCACGATCTCCATTTGCACCACCTCGCTTTCTGCGAGCCGGTCCGCACACCTAATAGTGCGGATAGTCACGAGCATTTACCCCGCCCGTGATGGGCGGTTACCGCGTGCAAGCCGGCGCCCCGAGCGCTCAGATCTCGGTTGCCGCCCAGTCCCCGCCGAAGGCCTCGGCCCGCGCCAGCGACTCCTGGTTCAGGTAGCGCCGGAACGCCTCGAGCTCGTCGCCGTCGACCGAGTACACGTGCTCGGGCCCGGGGAAGCTGCGCGCTCGAACCTCCGCCGCGTACGCGCCGACGGCGCCGATCATCTCGCCGCGCAGCTCGGCAAACCGCTTCACGAACTTCGCCGTGTGGCCGCCGTAGATCCCGAGCAGGTCGTGCCAAACGAGCACCTGACCGTCGGTCGCCGGACCGGCTCCGATCCCGATCACCGGCACGGAGAGCTCGCGGACCAGCAGCTCGGTGATCGCGGCCGGGACGGCCTCGAAGACGAGCGAGAAGCAGCCGGCCGCCTGTAGGGCGAGCGCCTCCTCGGCGATCTGCGCCGCGCCGTCGGCGGTCTTGCCCTGCGCCTTGAAGCCGCCGAGCGCCGTCGCCGTCTGCGGGGTGAGCCCGACGTGGCCCATCACCGGGATCCCGGCGCGGATGATCGCCCGGGCGCGCTCCACGGACATCCCGCCGCGCTCGAGCTTGACCACGTCGCAGCCGGCCTCCTTGACGAATCGGGTCGCGGTTTCGATCGCCTGCTCGTTTGAGCGCTCGTAGGAGCCGAACGGCAGATCGCCCACCAGCAGCGGCGTCTTCAGGCCCCGGCGTACCGCCTTCGCCAGCATCAGCATCTCGTCGAGGCTCACGGGTGTGGTCGCCGAGTGCCCGAGCATCGTCATGGCGGCGGTGTCGCCCACGAGGACGATGTCCACGCCCGCTGCCTCGGCGATCTCCGCCGAGGGGAAGTCGTACGCCGTGACCATCACGATCGGTTCCGCGTCGAGCTTCATGTCCGCCAGCCGCGGCAGGGTCACCGGGGTTCGTTCGGATGTCATCGCCTTCCTCCTATGACCAGGTTGTCGATTAGGCGCGCGGTCCCCACGCGCGCGGCGACCGCGATCAGCACGGGTCGCCCGTTGAAGCTCCGCGTCTCGGCCAGCGTCTCGGCGTCGCGCGCCTCCAGGTACTCGAGTTCGATGCCCGCCGCCTCGAGCTCGGCGCGAGCGGCGGCCAGCGCGGCGTCGGCCGAGGTCTCACCGTCCGTCGACGACCTGCTCCGCGGCCCGCAGAGCGCGGTTCAGCGCCGCCGCCCGCTCGCGCTCATCCGGCTTCAGGTAGGCGTTGCGCGAGCTCAGCGCGAGCCCGTCGGGCTCGCGCACGGTCGGCATCACGACGACCTCCACCGGGAAGTCGAGGTCAGCGGCCATGCGCCGGATCACCACCGCCTGCTGGGCGTCCTTCTGGCCGAAGAACGCGAGGTCCGGGCCGACCGAGTTGAACAGCTTCGCGACCACCGTGGTCACACCGCGGAAGTGCTCGCTGCCGCGCCGCTCGGGATCGCCGTCGAGGACCGCGGTCAGTGGTCCGCCGACCTCGACCGCGGTCGCGAACCCCGGCGGGTACACCTCGTCGGCGCCCGGTGCGTAGACGAGGTCGACCCCGGCGTCGGTCGCGAGCTGGGCGTCGCGCTGCTCGTCGCGCGGGTAGGCCTCGAGGTCCTCGCCTGGGCGGAACTGGGTCGGGTTGACGAACAGGCTCATGACCACGACGTCGCAGCGCTCCCGGGCGCCGGCCAGCAGCGACAGATGCCCGGCGTGGAGGGCGCCCATGGTCGGCACGAGGCCGATCGAGCGACCCGCCCGCCGCGCCGGCTCGAGCTCGGCGCGGAGCTCTGCCTTCGTGCGCACGATCCTCATCGGGCCTCTCCCTCCGTGGCAGCCGCGGTGGCCTGTGCGCGCGCCGCGAGCGCGTCGTAGAGGTCGAGCAGCTCCGGAGCCCGGCGACGCAGCTCCTCACGGTGGCGTTCGACCGTCTCGGCGTCACCACGGGCGATCGGCCCCGTGAGCGCGTCGGCACCGCGCTCCGACCAGTTCGCGGCGGTCCGCAGGACGAGCGGCGCCAAGAGCTCGCGCGCGTCCTCGACGCCGGTGCTGGCGAGTAGGCCCGCGGCCGACTCCTGGAGTGCCACGAGAAAGTTCGAGGCGATCGCGGCCGCCGCGTGGTAGGCGACCCGGTCTTCCTCGGCGATCTCGAACGGCCGCATGCCGAGCTCGATCGCAAGGGCGCGCGCGAGCCCCAGCGCCGAGGCCGTGGCGCCCGAGATCGCGCAGGGCGCGGCGGTGAAGTCGGTCTCGCCGTCCGCCACCGTCTGCAGCGGGTGAAGCGAAAAGGTCTCGGCCCCGGCGGCGGCCAGCGGGGCGAGCGCCTCCAGCCCCGTCGCGCCGCTCGTGTGGCCCGCGAACCGCGGTCGCGAGCCAGCCTGCGCGATCGTGGCCGCGGCCTCGGAGATCGCCTCGTCGGGGACGCAGAGGAGCACCACGTCCGCCTCGCGAGTGGCGTCGGCGGCGTCGGTGCGACCGCCGATCGACACGTCGATTCCGGCCGCGCGAGCGGCGCGAGCGATCGAGGAGCCGACGCGGCCGGCGCCGACGATGGCAAGGGCAGACACCGGGCCGGTGGGCTCGGGGGCGCGTCGCGCTGTTGTCGGGAGATCCCGTTCCAGTTCCCGCATTCGAGATACCAGACGGCTTTGAGTCGCTGTTCGTGATCGGCGCCCAGCCTCGCTCGGCGCCCACTCGTCCACGCCCTCCGGGGGTCGCGGCGTACGCGAATTTTACTGACGCGGCGGCGCGCGGGTTCCAGCGCCCCGGAGGGCTAGGATCGCTGGGTGCCGATCTATGAGTTCCGCTGCGATGAATGCGGCGAGCGCTTCGAGGCGCTGGTCGCCGCCGGGACCGAGTCGGCAGGGTGTCGGAACTGTGGCGCGGAGGGGGCCGGGCGCGTGCTCTCGGCCCAGGCGGCGCCCTTCGGATTGGTGAAGTCGATGGGCGCGGCGCGGCGCCAGGAGGGACGCAACGCGGAGCTTCGAACGCGCACGAAGGCCGACTTCGTTGCCGGCCGCCAGCGCGCCCGCGACGCGCGCAAGGGCTCGTGAGCGCCCCCGCCGAAGCCCGCCGGGAGCAGCTCATCCAGCTCTACCGCGACGTCTCAACCTGCACGCGGTGCCCGTTGTACGCCGACCGCACGAAGCCCGTGTTCGGCTCCGGGAACGCCGACGCCCAGCTGATGTTCGTCGGCGAGGCGCCGGGGGCCGAGGAGGATCGCCAGGGGCTGCCGTTCGTGGGCCGGGCCGGGCAGCTGTTGACCCAGCTGCTGGGCGAGGTCGGGCTGCGGCGCGAGGACGTCTTCATCGCCAACATCCTCAAGTCGCGACCGCCCGGCAACCGCGACCCGCAGCCGGAGGAGATCGAGGCCTGCTGGCCGTACCTCGAGCGCCAGATCCAGCTGATCGAGCCGCGGGTGATCGCCACCCTGGGCAACTTCGCGACCAAGAAGATCACCGGCAGCCAGACCGGGATCACGCGGGTCAGCGGCACCCCCCAGGTGCACGAGCTGGGCGGGCGCACCGTGTTCGTGCTCCCGCTCTTTCATCCGGCCGCCGCGCTGCGCACCCCGTCGGTGCTCGAGACCCTGCGCGAGCACTTCAAGCAGCTGCCGCGGCTCATCGCGGAGGCGCTGCCCGACCTCGGAAGCCCGGACGAGGGCGACGAGGAGGCCGAGGCCGAGCGCCGGCCGCCGGCCGAGAGTCAGCTCGACCTGTTCGCTTGACGGTCGAGCGCACCGACGGCCCCGCCGCGACCGAGGCGGTGGGCGCGCGGCTGGCCGCCGAGCTCGCGCCGGGCTCGGTGGTGTTGGTCAGCGGTGAGCTCGGGAGCGGCAAGACCACCCTGGTGCGGGGCGCCTGCCGGGCCCTCGGAGTGCGCGAACCTGTGGTCTCGCCGACGTTCACGATCGGCCGGCGCTACCGCGGTGACGTGCCGATCTCCCACCTCGACCTCTACCGCCTCGACGGCCTGGAGCCCGAGGAGCCGGGCCTGCTCGACGACTATCTGACCGTGGACGCGATCTCGTTCGTCGAGTGGCCGGAGGCGGCGCCGGACCTCGACCTTCGCGACGGGGTCGAGGTCGCGTGCAGGGTCCGGATCCGCCACGCCGGCGGCGACCGGAGGGAGATCGAGGTCGCGGGCTAGTTGCCGCCGGTCGCCTGGTCGAGCTGGTCCTGGGCGTCCTGCAGCGCTTGCTCGGCCTGATCCTGGGCGTCCTGAGATGCCTGGTCGACCTGATCCTGGGCGTCCTGGACCGCCTGATTGGCCTGGTCGACGGCGTCGTTGACCTTCTGCTCGGCGTTGTCGCCGCAGCCGGACCACGCGACCGGGCCGCCGCCGCGATCGCGATCACGCCCGCCGTAGCGAGCGCCCTGCGCCCCCTGCCTCTGCTCATCTGAACGGTCTGCATCGCTGGTGCACGTCGCCCCCGCGACGTTGGCCGAAGAGCGTAGATGATCCCTCCGCCTCCCTCACGTAGCCTGGCCCGACGATGGCGGACGCGGGCGTCGACGGGATCCTCGGCATCGATACCGCGACCGCGGGCACGGCGGTCGGGGTGACGGTGGCCGGTGCGCTGCGCAGCGAGCGGTACACCGGCCCAGGGCCGGATGGCCGCCCGCGGCACTCGGAGCGCCTGCTCTCGGAGGTCGAGGTCGCGGTGGGCGAGGCCGGCGGTTGGGAATGCATCGGCGTTGTCGCGGTCGGCGTCGGCCCCGGAACGTTCACCGGGTTGCGCATTGGGATCGCCACCGCTCGCGCCCTCGCTCAGGGCCGCGGCCTGCAGATGGCTGCGGTCGGCTCGCTGGACGCGCTCGCCCGCGGGATCGCCGAGCGGGCTCCGGAGCGACCCCGGCTGGCCGCGATCGACGCCCGGCGCAAACAGGCCTTCGCGGCGCTGTACGACTCATCGGGCGAGCTTGCGTGGGGACCGGAGGCGCTGTCCGCGGAGGAGCTCGCCGGGCGGCTTGCGCAGGCCGGCGGCTCGGTGGTGGCGGCGGGGGACGGCTCGCTACGATTTCGGGAGCGGCTCGAGTCCGCGGGCGCGGAGGTCCTTCCGGCCGCGAGCGAGGCGCATCGGATCGCGGCCCGGCACGTTTGCGCGCTGGCGGCGGAGGTCGAGCCGGGCCCGCCCGACGACGTTAGACCCGTCTATCTGAGAAGACCCGACGCAGAGCTATGGCGTGAGCAACGAGATCGCGACTCCCGACCCGGCTGAGGGCCTCTCCGGGCTGCGCGTGCGCCGGCTCGTCTACGGCGACCTGCCGTCGGTGCTGGCGATCGAGCGGCGCTCGTTCCAAACGCCCTGGTCGCTGGCGATGTTCGTGCTCGAGCTCTCCAAGCCCTCCGGCATCTGTCTCGGGATCGCCGATCAGCGAGGCCTCGTGGGCTACCTGGTCTGCTCCCGCTACGCCGACGTCTGGCACCTGATGAACATCGCGGTCGCGCCCGAGCGGCGGCGCGAGGGCGTCGCCCGGGAGCTGATGGAGAACCTGTTCGACGCCGCGGGCCCCACGGCTCGGTTCACGCTCGAGGTCCGCACCTCGAACAGCGCGGCGATCGGCATGTACGAGCGGTTCGGCTTTCGCGCCGCCGGGCACCGCCGCCGCTACTACCACGACAACGGCGAGGACGCGCTGATCATGTGGCTCGAGCCGGCGTCGGTCGGGGCCTGAGCCCGGTCGCCCGCGAGCCGGGGAGACCAAGTCTCGCCGTGTCGGTGATCCTCGGCCTCGAGACCTCCTGCGACGACACCTGCGCGGCGGTCGTCGACGGTGCCGCGATCCGCTCCAACGTGATCTCCTCCCAGGCCGCGGCCCACGAGCGCTACGGCGGCGTGGTGCCCGAGGTCGCCTCGCGGCATCACCTCGAGCTGGTGAACCCGGTCGTCGACGCGGCGCTGGCGGAGGCGGGGATCGAGCTCTCGGGCGTCGACTCGATCGCGGTGACTCGCGGCCCCGGCTTGATCGGGGCGCTGCTCGTCGGGCTCAGCACCGCCAAGGGCCTCGCCGCGGCGACCGAAAAGCCGCTGTACGGCGTCGATCACCTGCACGGCCACGTGGCCGCCAACTTCCTCGAGCCGGACCCGATCGAGCCGCCGTTCGTCTGTCTGATCGCCAGCGGCGGGCACACCCTGCTCGCGGGTGTGCACGCGCACGACTCCTACGACGTGCTCGGTCAGACGCTCGACGACGCCGCCGGCGAAGCGCTCGACAAGGCCGCGCGGCTGCTGGGCCTCGGCTACCCGGGTGGCCCGGCGATTCAGCGCGAGGCGGCGGACGGCGACCCGGCGGCGTTCGCCTTCCCGATCGCGATGACCAACGACCCGCGGCTCGACTTCAGCTTCAGCGGCCTGAAGACGGCGTTGTTGTACGCCGTCCGCGACCTCGGCGACGACGAGGCTCAGCGCCGGAGGGCCGACCTCGCGGCGAGCTTTCAGGCGGCGGTGGTGGACCAGCTGGTCGCCAAGCTGCGACGGGCGACGCGCCGCGGCGACTGGCGGGCAGTGGCGCTGGGCGGCGGGGTGGCCGCGAACTCGCTGCTGCGGACCCGGGTGGCTGAGCTCTGCGCGGCCGAGGGGCTGGAACTGAAGCTGGTCCCGGGCGAGCTCTGCACGGACAACGCGGCGATGATCGCCTCCGCGGCGCGATTCCTCGAGCCGGCACCGTTCCCCACAGTACCTGGAGTGGGATGCAAACGTCTGAGGTCGTGCTCTACGGCAGGCCGGACTGCCATCTCTGCGACGAGGCCCGGGAGGCGATCCTCGGCTTCGACGGGATCGAGCTGCGCGAGGTCGACATCGAGTCCGACGATCGCCTGTTCGCGGCGCTGCTCGAACGCATCCCGGTGGTGGAGCTCGACGGGGTCGTGGTCAGCGAGCTGGTCTTCGACCGCGACGCTTTTCTTGACGCCATGCGAGGCAAAGCCGAGTCGCGGCGCCGTTGAGCCGCCTGATTCATACTGTCCGACCGTGACCGAGCCGCGAATCACCGAGCGCAGCGCCGTCGAGACCGCCGCACCGGACGGTGCCGTGACCGAGGGCGACCGGCTGTCGCTGGGCGTCGCCGCGCGGCTTTCGCGCTATCTGCAGGTGCTGATCCAGGCGCGGAAGATGGGCCGGGAGACGATCTCGTCGCAGGAGCTCGCCGAGTACACGCACATCAACTCGACCCAGATCCGGCGCGATCTCTCGGGGTTCGGGAAGTTCGGCAAGCGCGGGGTCGGCTACCGGGTCGAGTCGCTGGTCGGCGAGATCCGCAAGATCCTCCACACCTCGGGCCAGCACAACATCGCCCTGTTCGGGGCCGGCAACCTCGGCCAGGCGATCGCCAGCTCCGACATCTTCGCCGACCACGGCTTTCGGATCGTCGCCATCTTCGACGCCGACGCGGCGCTGGTCGGCGAGCAGTTCGGCGGCGTCCCGGTGCGGGCGCTGGGCGAACTCGAGCAGGTGGTGAGCGAGGAGGAGGTGGTGGTCGGGGTCCTGGCGGTCCCCGCGAGCGCCGCCCAGGCGGTCGCCGACCAGTTGGTGGAGGCCGGGGTCAAGATCATCTTCAACTACTCCGAACAGCTCCTGCAGGTGCCGCCCGAGGTCACCGTGCACACCTCGAGCCCGGCCGTCGACCTCCTCTACGCGCTGTACTTCTACCTCGCCTGAGCCGATGAGCGGGGGCGTGCCGCAGGCGGATCCGAGCCTCGATCTCGCCCGCGCCCGCGAGATCTTCGAGGAATCACAGGACTTCACGATCGGCCTCGAGGAGGAGTTCGCGTTGGTGAACCCCGACAGCCTCGAGCTCGTGCACCGCTTCGGCGAGCTGCGCGACGCGTCCATGGCCGACGAGGTCCTGGCCGACTCGGTGGCCGGGGAGCTGATCGACACGGAGATCGAGATCCGCTCCGGGCGCGCCGAAAACTTCGCCGAGGTGATCGAGCTGCAGAGCGATCGACGCCGGCGGCTGTTCGCCACGGCCGAGCGCCTCGGCATCGCGCTGGCCACGACCGGCACCCACCCGTGGGCCAACTACCTCGACCAGCAGATCATCGACACCCAGCACTACAACCGCCTGCGCGAGGAGCTGCGCTGGGTCGCGCAGCGCAACAACACATGGAGCCTGCACGTGCACGTGGGGGTCCGCGGCGCGGATCGGGCGATCGCGGTGTGCGACCACCTGCGCGGCCTGCTGCCGCCGCTGCTGGCCCTCTCGGCGAACTCGCCGTTTCTCGACGGCCAGGACACCGGCCTGCACTCGGTGCGCAGCGAGATCTTCACCCGCACCTTCCCCCGCTGCGGGGTGCCTGAGCCGTTCGGTGACTGGGCGACCTACGCCGACTTCATCGACCTGCTGACGAGGACCCAGCGGATCGTCGAGTCGACCCAGTTGTGGTGGAGCGTGCGCCCGCACCACGCCTTCGGCACGGTCGAGGTGCGGATCTGCGACGCGCAGACGCGCGGGGCCGAGGCCTTCAACCTGGCCGCGATGATGGTCGCCTGCGTCGCCCAGGCGGCGCTCGATTTCGACGACGGGGCGCTCGCGGCGCCGCTGCGCCAGCGCGAGATCGAGGAGAACCTGTGGCAGGCGATCCGCTGGGGCCTCGACGGGAGCCAGATCGACTTCCCGCAGCGCCGGGTGGTGGAGACCGCCGCTGCGCTGGAGGGCGTTCTCGAGTGGACCGATCCGGCCCGGTCGGCGCTCGGCCTCGACGTGGAGATCCCCTCCGAGAACGGCGCCCAGCGGGCACGGCGTCGGCTCGGAGAGGTCCCGTCATTGGTGGACGTCTACCGCGAGGCAGTGGAGGAGACGGCGGCCACCTACGCGCCCGCCGCCGCCGACTGACGCTCGGTTCTTGTAGCGTCGGGCACGATGAACGAGCAGGAGCCGCAGTCGCAGCCGAGCCCCGAGGGCGCCGAGCAGGCGCCACCGACGAGCGAGGAGGAGCTGCAGCGGCGCCTCGAGGAGCAGCTGCGCCAGGTGCGGGTCCAGGATCTGCTGCTGGAGAGCGTCGCGAGCATCCTCAACCTCTCGGCCCGCCGGATCGGCAAGGCCGACGAACGCGACCTCGATCAGGCCAGGGTTGGGATCGAGGCCGTGCGGGCCGTCGTGGACCTGCTCGAGCCCGGGCCGCGCGAGCAGGTGCGCGAAGCGCTCTCGCAGGTCCAGATGCTCTACGCACGCGAGAGCGGTGGCGGGGGCGCTCCCGAGGGCGGCGGCGGCGCTCCGCCATCGGGCGGCGGGCCCGGCGAAGGGCCGCCGTCGGAGCAGCAGCCACCGCGGCGCGAGCCGCCGCCGGGGCTGTGGACACCGCCTGGCTCGTCGTAATCCCGACTCAGTCGCTAAATTACCCGCGCCTCGCGGCCGGACCATGCCCGGCCGCTTTTTCTGACCAAACCCCTTCGGAGGACCAGTCTTGACCGATTTCCTGACCGACTACGGCGTCGTCATTGCGCTCGTCTGCGCCGGCGCCGCCGTTCTCTACGGCGTCTTCGTCACCCAGGGGCTGCTTGCGCGCTCCGCCGGCAACGAGCGCATGCGGGAGATCTCGGGGGCCGTCCAGGAGGGCGCGAAGGCGTACCTGAACCGCCAGTACATGATCATCGCGATCGTCGCGGTCCCGCTCGCGATCCTCATCGCGATCCTCCAGGACGTCACCACCGGGATCGGATTCGTCATCGGCGGAGCGCTGTCCGGTGCGGCCGGGTTCATCGGCATGAACCTGTCGGTCCGCGCCAACGCCCGCGTCGCCGAGGCGGCCCGAGGCGGCGTCCCGCCGGCGCTCGACGTCGCCTTCAAGGGCGGCTCCGTCACCGGCCTGTTGGTCGTCGGCCTCGCCCTGCTCGGCGTCGCCGGCTACTTCGGGATCCTGGTGCTCACCGACCACACCGACAAGGAGGCCGTCGACTCGCTCATCGGCCTCGGCTTCGGCGGCTCGCTGATCTCGGTCTTCGCCCGGCTCGGCGGCGGCATCTTCACCAAGGCAGCCGATGTCGGCGCCGACCTCGTCGGCAAGGTCGAGGCGGGGATTCCCGAGGATGATCCGCGCAACCCGGCCGTGATCGCGGACAACGTCGGCGACAACGTCGGCGACTGCGCGGGCATGGCTGCGGACCTCTTCGAGACCTACGCCGTGACCACCGTGGCGGTGATGTTGCTCGGCGTGCTCACCTTCGCCGGCGACTTCGCCCGCGAGGTCGCGCTGTATCCGCTCGTCCTCGGCGCGGTCGCGATCCTCGCGTCGATCGTCGGCGCGTTGGCGGTGAAAACCACCACGGACAAGGTGGAGGGCGCCCTGTATCGCGGGCTCCTGATCTCCGCGGCGATCTGCGCCGTGGCGTTCTACCCGATCACCGAGTGGCTGATGAGCGATCCGCTCTCGCTGGGCGTCCAGGATCCGGGCAGCGCGCTGTTCGACACCTCGGTCACCGACCTGTGGCTGTGCGCCCTGATCGGGCTCGTCGTCACCGGCGGCCTCTTCGTGATCACCGACTACTACACCTCAACCCGGTTCCGCCCGGTGAAGACGATCAGCCAGGCCTCGGTCACGGGCCACGCGACGAACATCATCCAGGGACTGGCGCAGGGCTTCCAGTCGGCTGTTGCGCCGGCGCTACTGATCGCACTGGCGATCTTCGGCGCCAACGAGCTCGCCGGGATCTACGGCATCGGCATCGCGGTCACCGCGCAGCTCTCGCTCTGCGGCCTGATCGTCGCCCTGGACGCGTTCGGCCCGATCACCGACAACGCCGGCGGCATCGCCGAGATGGCCGAGTTGCCGGAGGAGGTCCGCAACGTCACCGATCCGCTCGACGCGGTCGGCAACACGACCAAGGCGGTGACCAAGGGCTACGCGATTGGCTCCGCCGCGCTCGCTGCCCTGGTGCTGTTCGCGGCGTTCGAGATCGAGCTGGCCGGCGAGGAGGGCGGCGCCGGACTTCAGTTCCTGATCTCCGATCCCGCCGTGCTGATCGGCCTGCTGATCGGCGGCATGATGGTCTACCTGTTCGCGGCGTTCGCGATCGAGGCCGTCGGACGCGCGGGCGGCGAGGTCGTCGAACAGGTTCGCAAGCAGTTTCGCGAGGACCCGGGAATCATGGAGGGGACCTCGAAACCGAACTACGCCGAGACCGTGGGCATCGTCACCGCGGCCGCGCAGCGGGAGATGATCCTCCCGTCGCTGATCCCGATCGTGGTTCCGGTGATCGTGGGCCTCATCAGCGTCAAGGCCCTCGGAGGACTCTTGATCGGCGTCATCGTCGTCGGCCTCTTCATGGCGCTCTCGATGACCGCCGGCGGCGGCGCATGGGACAACGCGAAAAAGCTGATCGAGGACGGCGCCTTCGGCGGCAAGGGCTCTGAGGCCCACGCGGCCTCAGTCACCGGCGACACCGTCGGCGACCCCTACAAGGACACCGCCGGGCCCGCGATCAACCCGATGATCAAGGTCGCAAACATCGTCGCGATCCTGATCATCCCGATCGTGCATTTTTAGACCCGCGGCTCGCCCCTCGCCGCTAGCCACTCGTCCGTCCGAGTGGCGAGTGGCCAGTGGCCAGTGGCGCGTGTCTCAGCTCCGCTCGATCAGCTCAATCCGGTAATCGTCCGGATCGCGCACGAAGCAAATGCGTGAGCCGCCCTCGCGCACCTGATACGGCGGTCTTTCCGGCTCGATTCCGTCGGCGGCCAGCCGTTCCAGCGTGCCGTCGAGGTCGTCGGCCGAGATCGCGATGTGGCCGTAGCCGCTGCCGATCTCGTACGGCTCGTCACGGTCGTGGTTGTGCGTGAGCTCGAGCCGCGCGCCGTCGCCCGGCAGGCCCATGAAGACGTTCGTCGCCTCGTCGCGGATCGGCACCCGGCGAAGCTCCTCGAATCCCAGCTTCTCGTAGAAGGCGACCGAGCGGTCGATGTCGTGAACCCGGTAGCAGGTGTGGAGCAGCTCGGCGATTGATCCAGGCTATCGAGCCCCGTTTGCGATCGGCGGAGGCGGGAAATCACGTCACGAGATGAGCGCCCCGATCCGATCCGTCGCGCTCCTCGGCACCGGGATCATGGGCGTGCCGATCGGCCGCAACCTGCTCGAGGCCGGGTTTGACCTGCGCGCCTGGAACCGCAGTCGCGACAAGGCGGAGCCGCTCGCGGCCGCCGGCGCCACCCTCGGCGACGGCCCTACCGACGCGGTCGCGGGCGCCGACGCGATCCTGACCATGCTCGCCGACGCGGATGCCGTGGTCGCGGTCACGGATGGGGCGCTCGGCGCGGCCGACGACGACGCGATCTGGCTCCAGATGTCGACCGTGGGCGTCGCGGCCACCGAGCGCCTTGCGGCGCGTGCCGCGGAGGCGGGCCTCGCCTACGTCGATTGCCCGGTGCTGGGCACGCGCAAGCCGGCGGAGGACGGCGAGCTGGTCGTGCTCGCGTCGGGTCCCCCGGAGGCGCTCGCGACGGCGGCGCCCGTATTCGAGGCGATCGGAGCGCGGACGATCGAGCTCGGCGACGAGCCGGGGGCCGCGACGCGGTTGAAGCTCGTCCTCAATACCTGGGTGCTCTCGCTCACCGTCGGCCTCGCCGAGACCATCGCGGTGGCCGATGCTCTCGGAGTCGACGGGGCGCGGTTCCTCGACGTGATCGAGGGCGGGCCGCTCGACGCGGGCTACGCCCAGATGAAGGGCGCGATGATGCTCGAGCGCGACTACGAGCCCTCGTTCCCGCTGCGGCTCGCGCACAAGGACGCGCGGCTCGTCATCGAGGCCGTCGACGACCAGGACCTCGACCCGATCCTCGCCGACGCCGTGCGCCGACGGTTTGCCGCGGCGGAGGAGATCGGCCACGGCGACTCCGACATGGCGGCCGCGTACGAGGCCGCCAGCCCGCGCGAGGACGTTCGTCCAGCCGCGGCGCCCTGAGCTGACCCCCGCGGGCATATAGTCGCGGCGTGCCCGAGCGCGAGCCGCTCAACGTCAGCGACTACGAGCAGCTCGCGGCCGAGCGGCTCGAGCCCGGTGTCCACGGCTATTTCGCCGGCGGCGCGGGCGACGAGCTGACCCTCCGCGAGAACGTCGCCGCCTTCAAGCGCTGGCGCCTGCGCCCGCGCGTGCTCGTCGACGTGGGCATCGTCAGCCCCGCGACGACGGTGCTCGGGCGCCCGGTGTCGATGCCGTTGCTCGTCGCCCCCGTGGCCTTCCAGCGGCTGGTCGATCCCGACGGCGAGGTGGCGATGGCGCGGGCCGCGGCCGCGGAAGGGACGGTGATGACGCTGTCGACGGCGGCGACGTCGCGCCCGGCGGAGATCGCCGCCGAGGTTCCGCCGGCGTCGCGCTGGTTTCAGCTCTACTGCTTCAGCGACCGGGGCGTGACCCGGGCGCTGGTGGACGAGGCCGTGGACTCGGGCTTCGAGGCGATCGTGCTCACCGCCGACGCCCCGCGTGCCGGGCGGCGCGAGCGCGACCTGCGCACCGGCTTTGCCGTCCCCGCGGACGTCACGGTCCCGGCGGTGGCGGCGGCGGTGGGGGACGACCGGCCGTTCACGCCGAAGGACCTGTTCGACCTCGTCGACCCCACCCTGGACTGGGACGACCTCGCGAGCCTCGCGGCGGAGTGCTCGGTGCCGATCCTGCTCAAGGGGGTGCAGACGGCCGAGGACGCCACGCTCGCCGTCGAGCACGGGGCGGCGGGAGTGGTCGTCTCCAACCACGGTGGCCGGCAGCTCGACGGGGTGGCCGCCTCGCTCGACATCCTCCCCGAGGTGGTGGATGCGGTGGGCGAACGCTGCGAGGTGCTGATGGACGGGGGCGTGCGCCGGGGGACCGATGTCGCGGTCGCGCTGGCGCTCGGAGCGCGCGCGGTGCTCGCCGGGAGGGCGCCGCTCTGGGGACTGGCGGTCGGCGGCGAGGAGGGGGCGCGGCGGGTGCTCGAACTGCTGCGGGAGGAGATCGTGCTCGCGCTGGCCCTGCTCGGCTGCCCGACCCCGCACGCGGTGCGTCGGGAGCACGTATCCCCGGCCGTATATTCGGTCTAAATGGCGGAACGACACCCTCGCGAGGCGGCCCTGCGCCGGGTCCACGGGCCCGGTGCCCTGTTCGCGGCCGCCTACGGCAACGTCGGCTCGTCCATCTACTACGCGCTCGGGCTGGTGGCGCTGTACGCGCTCGGACTCACCCCGATCACGTTCATGATCGCGGGGCTGATCTTCGCCTTCACCGCCGCCACGTACGTCGAGGCGACGGTGCTGTACCCGGAGGCGGGCGGCTCGGCGAGCTTTGCGCGCCACGCCTTCAACGAGCTCGCCTCCTTCCTCGCGGGCTGGGCGCAGATGCTCACCTACATCGTCACGGCGGCGATCTCGGCCTTCTTCGTGCCGCACTACCTCGCCGTGTTCTGGGAGCCGCTCAGTCACGGCCCGGCCGACGTCATCTTCGGGATCGGGCTGCTGATCTGCCTCGCGGCCCTCAACGTCAAGGGCACCGAGGAGTCGGCCCGCCTCAACCTGGTGCTCGCGCTGGCCGACCTCGCGACGCAGGCGGTGCTCGTGGTGATCGGCTGCGTGCTGGTCCTCGACCCGGAGCTGCTCGTCAACCAGGTTCACCTCGGGACCGCGCCGACGACCGGCGACTTCCTGCTCGGGATCGCGGTCGGGATGGTCGCCTACACGGGGATCGAGACGATCTCGAACATGTCGGAGGAGGCGCGCGCTCCAAACCGCTCGATCCCGCGCGGGACCGCGGCCGTCGTGCTTGCGGTGGTCGGTATCTACGCCTTCCTGCCATCGATCGCGCTCTCGGCGATGCCGGTCACCCAGGACGCCGCCGGGCACTTCACGACCGAGCTCGGGACCACCTTCGCCGACGACCCGGTGCTGGGGATCGTCGAGAACCTCGGCCTGTCGAGCGGGCTCACGGACGTCCTCCGCGTCTACGTCGGCGTGCTCGCCGGCGTGATCCTGCTGATCGCCACCAACGCCGCCCTGATCGGCCTCTCGCGGCTGACGTTCTCGATGGGCCAGCACCGCCAGCTGCCGGAGATCCTGCGCGCGATTCACCCGCGGTTCAAGACGCCGTACGTCGCGATCATCGTCTTCACCGCGATCGCGGCCCTCGTCATGGCTCCGGGCAAGACGGCCTTCCTGGGGACGATCTACGCCTTTGGCGCCACGCTCTCGTTCACGGTGGCGCACGTCTCGGTGATTCGCCTGCGGAAGCTGCGGCCGCTGTCGGAGCGCCCGCGCGGGAAGGGGGGTGAGCGGCCATGGCGGCCGCCCGGCAGCGTCAGGATCCGCGGTGTCGAGGTGCCGATGACCGCGGTGATCGGCGGCCTCGGGACCTTCGGCGCCTTCGTCGTCGCCATGGTGCTCGACCCGGTCGTGCTCGCCACGGGCGGCGGCTGGATGATCGCGGGAACCCTGCTCTACATCGCCTACCGGCGGTACAAGGGCCTGCCCCTGCGCGAGACGGTCCAGGTGGAGGCGCTGACCCCGCTCGGCGTGGAGGAGGTCGAGTACCGAAGCGTGCTCGTCGCCTTCGACGAGGACGACCCGTTCTCGGCCGAGACCGTCGTCACCGCGCGGGCCCTGGGCGCGCGCCGGCGCCGGGCGATTCACGTCGTGGCGCTGGTCCAGGTTCCGGCGAACCTCCCGCTGGACGCGGAGCTTCCCGAGCAGGAGGCAGCGGCGCGGACGAAGGTCGAACAGGCGAAGCTGATCTGCGGCCAGCGCGTCAGCGGCAGCATCGTCCACGTGCGGCTCGGCGGCTCCGGGCAGGCCATCGTGGACGAGGCGAAGGCGATCAACGCCGCCGCGATCGTGATGCCGCTGCGCTATCGCGGCGGCGCGCCGCTGTACGGCAAGACCCTGCAGACGGTGCTCGCCAAGCGGCCCTGTCGGGTGATCGTGTCGGCGAACCCGAAGGAGTCGACGGATGGCCAGCCGACCATCCGCCGGATGGAGGTGGCCGCACGATGAGCAAGCCGCAGTCGGACGACGTCTACCGCGCGGTGACCCGGATCTTCGCGATCATCATCCTCGCGTTCGGGATCACGATCATCGTGGTCACCTTCGCGCACGGGGGCGGCCCGCTGTCGAGCGGGCTGTGGCTGGGGCTGGTCTTCGTCGGCCTAGGCGCGGGGCGCCTGTACCTCGCGTTACGCGGGAGCGAAGATTGATCGATCCGTTCCGGCGCGGGGGCGACCGCTCGCCGATCACCCGCCGCTGGCTCGGGGTGCCGCTGCTGTTCGCGGTCGCCTACTCGGCGGTCGGCTTCTCCCTCTACTTCGCCCTCGGCCTCGTCGCCGACCGAGGCCTCGGGATGACGCCGCTGATCTTCCTCGGCGTCGGGATCGTGTTCGTGCTCAACACGCTGACCTATGTCGAGGCCGAGGCGATGGTCCCGGAGCGCGGCGGCTCGGCGACCTTCGCCCGCCACGCCTTCCGCAACGAGCTGGTGAGCTTCATCGCCGGCTGGGCGATCCTGATCGATTACGTGATCGTGATCGCGCTGGCGGCGCTGTCGGTGCCGCACTACCTGACGCCGATCTGGTCCGGATTCACCGACACGGCGGGGGAGATCGTCACCGGCGGACTGGTGATCGCGGGGACCGCGGTCCTCACCACGACGGGCTTTACCGGGGCCGGGCGGCCGCGCCTGTTGACGGTGATCGCGCTCGCCGGGGTCACGCTGCTGATCGCGGTGATCGTGGTGGGCCTGTTCACGGTGTTCGACGTCTCGGCGATCACCGATCAGCTCGACCCGTTCACCAGCCCGTCGCTCGAGGACGTCATCTACGCGGGCGTGATCGCCACGGTGGCCTTCGCGGGAATCGAGGCGGCGGCGAACCTCGCCCCCGACATCGAGACGGAGGCCGTGGGCCTGCGCAAGCTCGTCGTGGTCGCGGCGACCCTGGTGCCGGTGATCTACTTCGGCGTCTCGGTGATCGCGCTGATGGCGGTTCCGGTGGTGCCGACGCCCAACGGCCCGGAGACCGCGCTGGGGAGCACCTACTTAGAGAACCCCGTGCTCGGGGTGGTGCAGAGCTTCCACCCGGCGTGGGTGTCGGACGTGATGGAGGTCGCCGTGGTGGCGATCGTTCCCGTGGCGCTGATCTGGGCCGCGAACACGGCGATGCTGGGCCTCTCGCGCCACGCCTACGTGCTCGCGACCAATCGCCAGATCCCAAGCTGGCTGGGGAAGCTCAACCGGCGCTTTCGGACCACCCACGTGACGATCGCGATCGCGGCGGTGTTCGCGTTCGGCCTCATCGTCCCAACCGACATCAACCTGCTCGCGGGCCTGTTCGCGTTCGGGGCGACGATCGCGTTCACGATCGCGCACCTGTCGGTGATCAAGCTGCGCATCGACCAGCCCGACGCCCCGCGCCCCTTCCG
Source organism: uncultured Solirubrobacterales bacterium (assembly GCA_963742205.1). Lineage (GTDB taxonomy): Bacteria > Actinomycetota > Thermoleophilia > Solirubrobacterales > 70-9 > WHSW01. Next base: position 145,775 of record CAVUKZ010000004.1, read on the forward strand.
GGTCCCCTTCGACGTCACGATCCGCGGCGCCCGGATCCCGCTGCCGACCCTGATCGCGGCGGTGCTGACCGCGCTCGCGTGGTTGAGCGTGATCCTCTTTCACGATTCGGCGCGCTGGGTCGGCGCCGGCTGGATGATCTTCGGCCTCGTCAGCTACGCGATCTATCGCAAGGGGATCGAGGGCACGACCCTGACCGAGCGGGTCGAGGTCCCGGCGGAGGCGCTGGTGAAGCACGTCCAGGAGGGCGAGTACGGCGACATCCTGGTCCCGGTCTTCGGCACCAAGCTCGACGACGACATCGTCGGGACCGCGGGTCGGCTCGCCGACGCCGCCGAGACGCCCGGCGACACGGCGCCGAAGATCGAGGTGATCTACGTCGTCGACGTGCCGCTGACCGTGCCGCTCGACTCGCCGCCGCCCGCCGACCGCGCCGAGCAGGCAAACCGGGCCCTGGCGCGGGCCAAGGAGGTCGGGGAGGAGTACGACACGGTCGAGGTCCTCCTGTCGGTCGTCCGCGCCCGCTCGGTCGGCTCGGGGATCGTGGAGGCGGCGCGCGACTCGCGGCGTGGAGATGATCGTGATGGGCGCCGAGCCGCCGAGCCGGATCAAGGGCGGCGCGGTGCTCGGCGGGATCGGGGGATCGCGGCCCGCGGAGATCGGACCGGTGACCGAGTACGTGCTGCGCCGGGCCCCGTGCCGGGTTGTGGTGACGGCTCCGAGGAGCGACGGCTCCCAGCGCGCACCCGCGGGTTCTCCGGAGGTCTCCGCCGACGAGGCCATCGGGCACGAGGGCTCGCTTCCGACGCGCGAATAGCCGCCGCGCCGGGCGCGTAAGATCCCGCCCATGTTCGTCCTCATCGTCGGGGCTGGCCGGGTCGGGTCCTCACTCGCCCGCAGGATGATGGCCGAGGGTCACGAGGTTTCGTGCCTCGATGAGGACCCCGAGTCGCATGCGCGGCTCGAGATCGGCCTCGACAAGCCGTGGGAGGACCTGGGCGGGCATTTCACCGTGGGCACCGCGCTCGAGGTCGAGGCGCTGACAGCGGCGGGGATCGAGCGGGCCGATGTGTTCGTCGCCTCGACCGACGGCGACAACACCAACATCGTCATCGCCCAGATGGCCAAGCGGCGGTTCGGGGTGCCGAAGGTGATCGCCCGGATCCTCGACCCGTACCGAGCGAAGTGGTACGCCGACCAGGGGCTGGACACGATCTGCCCGACCAAGGTGGCGATCGAGATGCTCGAGCGCGAGATCCTCGAGTCGACCGACGGGACGGAGCGGCCGGCGGTCGGCGCGGTCGACCACGAGGACGCGGACATCTAGGCCGAGCGGTGGCGGAGCGGCAGTACATCATCATCGTCGGCGCCGGCAAGGTGGGCTGGAACCTCGCCCGAGAGCTGATCGAGAAGGACAACGAGATCACCGTGATCGAGTCGAACCGGGAGCGGTACCTCACGGTCGAGCAGGAGCTCGAGCACAACATCCAGTACGGCGATGCGTCCGAGCTCTGGGTGCTCGAGCGGGCCGGGATCTCGCGGGCCGACATGGTGATCGCCGTCACCGGCGACGACGAGGACAACATGCTCATCTGCCAGGTGGCGAAGGAGAAGTACCTCGTCGACCGGATCATCGCCCGGGTCAACAACCCCCGCAACCGCGAGACCTTCGACCTCCTCGGGATCAAGCCGGTGGTCTCCGCGACCGACCTGATCCTGCGCCTGATCGAGCACGAGGTGCCCGAGTACGGCCTCGTCCACCTGCTGGACCTGCCCGAGCAACGGCTGGAGATCATCGAGATGGAGCTGCCCGGGGACTCGAAGGCGGCCGGGCATCGGGTCGGCGACCTCGCGATGCCCGAGGGGAGCCTGTTGATCTCGGTGCTGCGCGAGGGCACGGGATTCGTCCCCAACGCCGAGACCGTCTTGCAGGCCGGCGACGAGATCCTCGCGGTCCTCGACCCACGGGTCGAGGAGGATCTCACCGCCTACTTCGGCCCCGACGGTTCCGGCCCGGAATGAGCGGGTAGGCGCCGGTCGTGGCCGACCGGAGCGTCGATTTCCTGATCGTCGGCGGCGGCCTCGCCGCCGCCTACTGCGCGTCGGAGCTGCGCAAGCTGGGCGCCGAGGGCTCGGTGCTGCTCGCCGGCCGCGAGCCCGAGCCGCCGTACGAGCGCCCGCCGCTGTCGAAGGAGTACCTGCGCGGCGAGGCGGCCCGCGAGGACGCGTACGTGAACCCGATCGATTGGTACGAGGAGAACGCGGTGGAGCTGCGCTCGCGCACGAACGTGATGGCGCTCGACCCGCAGGCGCGAACGGCGAAGCTCCAGGGCGGGGAGGAGGTCGGGTTCGACAAGGCGCTGATCGCCACCGGCGCGAACGTCAACATCCTGCGACTCGAGGGCGCCGAGCTGGAGGGCATCCACTACCTGCGCGCGTTCGGGAACTCCGACGCGATCCGCGAACAGGCGCGCGATGCCGGGCGCGTGGTGGTGATCGGCGGCAGCTACATCGGCTGCGAGGTGGCGGCCTCGCTGCGGGCCAAGGGGACCGAGGTGAGCATGCTGATGCTCGAGCAGGTGACCCTCTCGCGGACCTTCGGGGACGAGGTCGGGCAGTGGTTCCAAGACGTGCTCACCGACCACGGGATCGAGATCTTCGGCGACGAGGAACTGGAGGCGTTCGAGGGCGACGGCGACGTGAGCGCCGTCGTCACCAAGGGCGGGCGCACGGTCGAGGGCGACATGGTCGTGGTTGGCGCCGGCGTGCGGCCCGACATCATCCTCGCTGAGCGGGCCGGGCTGGCGGTCGACGACGGGATCACCTGCGACGCGAAGCTCGAGACGTCGGCGCCCGGGATCTTCGCCGCCGGCGATGTCTGCTCGTACGACAGCGAGATCCACGGCCGGCGTGTGCGGGTCGAGCACTGGGACGTTGCCCTCCAGCAGGGGCGCCACGCCGCGAAGGCGATGCTCGGCTCGGCCGACGCCTACCGCGAGGTCCCCTACTTCTTCAGCGACCTGGCCGACTGGGCGTCGCTGGAATACGTCGGCCCGGCGGAGGATTGGGACGAGGTCGTGATCCGCGGCGACTTCGACGGGGGTGCGTTCAGCGCCTGGTATCTGAAGGGCGGCAGGGTCCAGGGCGCGCTCTCGGTGGAACGCTCGGAGGACCTCGTGCACGCCCGCACGCTGATCGAGACCGGGGCCGACATCACGGCGCACAGAGACGCTCTCGCAGACGTCGATTCAGAGCTCGAATCGGTCGGGCGCTAGGCCTCGCAGGCGGTAACGTGTGGCTGGCTAACAGCCCGCGATGCGCCCTGGTGTAACGGCAGCACGCCTCGCTCTGGACGAGGTAGTTGGGGTTCGAATCCCTGGGGCGCAGCTCTCATCAGTGGCCAATCGCGCGTGAGCGGCGATCGCCCCAACCGTCGCGCGGGCGCTGTCAACGCGCGATCGGCCCGCGCGGGCCGCGACAACCCACGCTTTGCGCTCGGCTGCGTCGCGAGCGCGCGTCCCCCGCGGGGCCGAATCGACGCTCGTCGGCCCACGGGGCGCTGTGGCGGGTCGGCGAGGGACGGCTGCCGGCGCGTTGACTCATGCTTCCGCGTAATGAAAACGCCCGCCCAGGGGTAGTTATCCCTGCAAGTGGCCATGACCCCTTTGTTACTTTGGGCACACCATGGACGTCTACCAGCGTAGGCGCCTCGTCGCGCTGAGCGCGCTCGCGGTCGTCTTCATCGTCGTGGTGCTGCTGATCAAGAGCTGCGGCGGAAGCGACGACGAGACCCCCGTGACCCCGCTCGGTGCCAGCGGCGCAGCGGGCACGAGCACGATCACGCAGGCCGATTACATCAGCCAGGGCGACGCGATCTGCCTCGACTCCAACACGGCGCTCGCGAACGTCGACCAGACCGACCCCACCCAGGCGGCCAAGGACGAGGCCGACGTGGTGAGCGGCGAGCTGCAGCAGCTGCAGTCGTTGCCGCAGCCCGACGACGGGACGACGAAGCTCGGCAACTACCTGAACGCGCTCGAGAAGCAGGCCGCGGCCTATCAGGATCGCGCCACCGCGGTGGAGCGCGGCGACGACGCGACGGCGAGCGAGCTCGAGTCGACGATCGAAAAGGCCGGCAACGAGGCCGCCAACTCGGCGGAGAACTTCGGCTTCAAGGCCTGCGGCAACCCCGACAAGACGGGCTCCACCTCGAGCACCGGCGCCTCCGGCGATACCTCCTCCACCGACAGCGGCGGGTCCGAGGCGACCACGACGCCGACCGACACGGGCGGCACGGTCACCCCCGCGACGACGACGCCCATCCCGACGACGCCGACGACCACGGTCCCGGCGACCCCGACGCCCGCCCCGACCGACACCGGCGGTGGCGGCGCGGCTCCCGCGCCGCCGACCGACACCGGTGGTGGCACCGGTACCGGCGGCACCGACAGCGGCGGCGTCAGCCCATAGCGACCCGCGGGAGACTCGATGAGCGATTACGCAGTCGCCCGACTGGAGGACATCGACGAGATCAGCGACGGCCGCGAGCCCTGGCGCCCGATCCGCCACCACTTTGGCATCACGTCGTTCGGAATCAACGCCTGGACGGGTCGGGAGGCGGGGGACAGGATCATCAACGAGCACGACGAGGAGGGGGAGGACGAGGAGCTCTACTTCGTCCAGAGCGGCCGAGCCAGGTTCGAGCTCGACGGCGAATCCGTCGACGCGCCGGCCGGCACGTTCGTCTTCGCTCGTCCGGGCGTGAAGCGGACAGCGTTCGCCGAGGAGGCGGGGACGACGATTCTCGCGCTGGGCGGCACGCCGGGGAAGGTGTATACGCCGACCGGCTGGGAGCTCTGGGCGCCGATCGGGCGGCTCTACAACGAAGGGCGCTACGACGAGGCGGCCGACCAGGCTCGTGAGGTGGTCGCCGCGAACCCGCAGTACCCCGCGCTGCTCTACAACGTCGCCTGCGCGGAGAGCCTCGCCGGGCGTAAGGCCGAGGCGATCGAGCACCTGCGGCTCGCGCTCGAAGCGTCGGACGGCGTCCGTCCCTATCTGGAGAAGGACACGGACCTCGACCCGTTGCGCGAGGAGCCGGAGTTCCAGGCCCTCCTCGCCGACTGAGGCGTCGAGCGGAGCGTCGCCCTCAGGCGGCCGCGGACTCGGCCCAGGCGCCGTACAGCTCGGCGTAGCGCCCGCCCGCCTCGATCAGCTCCTCGTGGGTGCCGCTCTCGACGATGCGGCCGTGCTCGAGGACCACGATCCGCCCGGCGCGCCTGATCGTCGACAGCCTGTGGGCGATCACGATCGCCGTCCTGCCGGCCAGCAGCCGTTCGAGCCCCTGCTCGATCACGCGCTCGGTGCGCACGTCGACGTTGGAGGTCGCCTCGTCGAGGATCAGGATCCGCGGCTCGGCGAGCAGCGCCCGGGCGAAGGCGACGATCTGGCGCTGGCCCGCCGACAGCGCCACGCCGCGCTCGCCGACCTCGGTATCGAGCCCGGCGGGCAGTCGATCGACGAACGCGTCGGCGCCGACGGCGCTCGCCGCCGCGGCGATCTCCTCGTCGCCGGCGCCCGGCCGGCCGAAGGCGATGTTGTCGCGGATCGTGCCCGAGAACAGATAGCCCTCCTGGGGCACGATTCCGAGCTGGCTGCGTAGCGCCTGAGCGCGCAGGTCGCGCAGGTCGTGGCCGTCGACCAGCAGCCGGCCGCGCTGCGGGTCATAAAAGCGCGCCACCAGCTTGGCCAGGGTCGACTTGCCGGCTCCCGTCTCGCCGACCAGAGCCACGGTCTGGCCGGGCGGCACGTGGAGGTCGATGTCCTCCAGTGCCCAGCCCTCAGCACCCGTGACGAGCTCATCCGCCTCGGCGTCGCCGCCCCGCGCGTAGGAGAACCAGACGTGGTCGAGCTCGATCTCGCCGCGGATCGAGCCCGGGTCGATCGCCTCGGGCTTGTCGACCATGTCGGGGCGTGTGTCGAGCAGGTCGAAGATCTTGTCGAGCGCCGCCATCCCCTGCTGATAGGTCGTATAGAGCTGCGAGATCTGCTGGATCGGGTCGAAGAACGCGGCCAGATAGCCGATGAACGCGACCAGCACGCCGAGCTCGATGTCGCCGTCGATGTAGCGATAGCCGCCGTAGAGCAGGATCACCGCCGTGCCGATCGCCGAGAGGAGCTCGACGCCGGGGAAGTAGGCGGCGTTGAGGTAGACGGTCCGCATGTTGGCCTCGCGGTTCTCCTCGTTGAGCGCCGTCATCTGCGAGACGTGGCGCTCCTCGCGGCCGAACGTGCGCACAACCCGCACCCCGGAGAGCGTCTCCTGCAGGTAGGCCGTGATGTTCGCGATCTTCTCCCGCGTCAGCCGGTAGGCGCCCGCGGAGGCGATCCGGAAGATCACCGAGGCGATCGCGAGCAGCGGGAAGGTGACGAAGGTGACCAGCGCCAACGGCACGTCGTAGAGGAGCAGGATCACCACGACCCCGACCAGCGTCAGGGTGCTCGAGAACAGGGTCACGATTCCGTCGGTGACCAGGCTGTCGAGCGCCTGCACGTCGTTGGTGAGCCGGGAGATCAGCACGCCCGGGCGGCGGCGCGTGAAGAAGCCGATCGACATCGTCTGCAGGTGCGTGTAGATCCGCGAGCGCAGGTCCTGCAGCGCGCGCTGTCCAACCCAGCCGACCAGGTAGGTCTGCCCGTAGGTCGCGACCCAGACGAGCGCCACCGAGGCGATGTAGAGGAGCACGATCACGGTCAGCGCCTGCTCGTCGAACGCCTTGATCCCGTTGTCGATCGCCGCCCCGGCCAACGCCGGGGGCGCGAGCGCTGCGGCCGTCGCGACCACCAGCGCGATCATCATCAGCACCACCTGGCGCCGGTACGGGCGCAGCAGGCCGAGCATCCAGCGCACCTTGCGCGCCCGCTGATCCTCGCCGCGGAGCAGCCGCCAGATGTCGCGCAGCATCAGCAGCGTGCCCGCGAGCCGGCCCGGCTGGTTCGCCTGGTCCTCGGTTTCCTCGGCGACCTCGGAGCGTTGCGTCTCCGGATCCAGCTCGGTGACCGGGTCAGTTGCTCGTTTGTCGTTTCTCGACGCGCGGCTCATAGCTGGGCCACCGGCTCGCGTTCCTCGAGATCGCGCTGGAGGAAGACGACGTCCTCGCAGCCGAACTCGGCGATCTCGCGGTAGAGCTCCGAGCTCTGAAGCAGCTCCTCGTGCGTGCCGCGATCCGCGATCCGCCCGCCCTCCATGACCACGATCTCGTCCGCGAGCGAGATCGTCGAGAGGCGATGGGCGACGACGAACGTCGTCCGGCCGGCCATCACCTCGCGCAGCCCGTCCTTGATCGCCTCCTCGGTGCGCGCGTCGACCGACGACGTCGCGTCGTCGAGGATCAACACCCGCGGCTCGGCGAGCAGCGCCCGGGCGATCGCGACCCGCTGACGTTGCCCGCCCGACAGCGTCAGGCCGCGCTCGCCCACCACGGTGTCGTAGCCGTCCGGGAGCGCGGCGATGAACTCATGCGCCTGCGCTCGCCTGGCTGCGAGCTCGATCTGCTCGGAGGTCGCGTCAGGGCGGGCGTAGGCGATGTTCTCGGCGACCGTGGCGGAGAAGAGGAAGCTGTCGTCGGCGACGAACGCGATCGAGTTGCGCAGCGAGTGCACGTCGATCGTCCGCAGGTCGGCACCGTCGACGAAGATCGCGCCCTCGGTCGGGTCGTACAGCCGTGCGATCAGCGCCACGAGGCTCGTCTTGCCCGCGCCGGTGGGGCCGACCAGGGCCACGGTGCGTCCGGCCTCGACCTCGAGGTCGATGTCGGCCAGGGAGGGCTCGGCTCCGTCATAGCTGAGGCCCACGCCGCGGAACTCGACCCTGCCCGGGCCGTCGGGCAGCGGCGGGGCGTCCGGCGGGCTCGTCACCCGCGGCTCGCGGTCGAGGATCTCGAACAGCCGGTTGCCCGAGGCGACGGCGCGCTGGGCCATCCCGAGCGAGACGCCGAGCGTCCGCATCGGGCCGATCAGCATCACGAGGTAGGTGTAGAAAACGGTGAAGTCGCCGAGCGAGAGGTTGTTCTCGATCACCTGGCGGCCGCCGATCAGGAGCACGACGGCGAGGCCGAGGCTGGGAATGAAGCCGAGCAGGGGCGAGTAGAAGGCCCGCAGACGGGTCGAGTAGATGTTCTGATCGAAGACCCGCGAGACCCGGTGCTGGAAGCGCTCGAGCATGTGCTCCTCGCGCGCGAACGCCTTCACGACCCGGATCCCCGAGACGCTCTCCTCGGCCTCGGCGGTGAGCTCCCCGATGCGCTGCTGGACCTCCTGCAGCGCCGGGCGCGAGAGCCGGCTGAAGCGCGCGGCGGTCAGGACGACGATCGGCACCGGAAGCAGGGCGAATGCCGCCAGCCAGGGCGAGAGCACGAACATGACGACGCTCGCGAGCACGATCGTGAGCGCGTTCTGGGTCAGGAAGATGAGCCCGTAGCCGAGGAAGAAGCGGATCGACTGCAGGTCGACCGTGGCCCTCGACATCAGCTGGCCGGTCTGCTGGCCGTCGAAGAAGCCCAGCTCGAGCAGCTGCAGGTGCGAGTAGATGCGCTGGCGGAGGTCGAACTCGACGTCAACCGAGACCTTGCCCGCGACCAGCCGCCTGACCACGGTGAGGCCCAGACGCAGAAAGCCGGCGCCGACGATCGCCAGCGCCAGGGGCAGAAGACGCGATTCGTCCTTGTCGTTGATCGCGTCGATCGTGCTGCCGATGAGCAGCGGGATCAGGATGGTCATCACCATCGCCAGGCAGGCGAAGACCAGCGAGCCGATCACCTGTCGTCGATACGGCCGCAAAAACCCGAGCAAACGCCGGAAAGTCCCCACTATTTCACTATACAAAGTGAAGTATCGAACGGCGCGATACTGACGCGATGGGGCGACCGCCGGCCGGACTCTGCGACAGCTGCGCCCACCAGCGGCTGATCCACAACACGCGCGGCTCGACGTTTTCGTTGTGCGAGCGCTCGCGCACCGAGCCCGAGTACCCGCGCTACCCGCGGCTGCCGGTGCGCGAGTGCCCGGGCTGGGAGCGCCGCGAGACGGAGGGGCCGGCGTGAGCGCCCGCGGTCTCTCGGTCGGCGGCCGGGTGGCGATCGCGGCCGCGATCGCGATCGCCGGCGGGACGGCGCTGGTGCTCGCCGCCGATGAGCGTCGCGACGAGGCCCCGCGGAGCACCCGCTCGTGGGCGGCCCTGCGTCCCAGCGAGCTGGCGCGGACGGAGGTCGGCGCGGCGCGGGTTGGCGACCGCATCTACGTGGTCGGCGGGTTCATCTCGACCGGCGGGACCACAGGCAAGCTCGAGCGCTACGACATCTCGGCGGACCGCTGGCGGCGCCTGCGGAGCCTGCCGATCGCCGTCAACCACCCCGGGGTCACGGCCCTCGACGGCCGCGTGTATGTGCTCGGCGGCAACCTCGGGGTCGTCGATGGCCGCGAGCGCAAGTCCAGGCGCCTGTACCGCTACAGCCCGTCACGCGACCGCTGGACCCGGCTGCCGGACGCGCCGAGCGCCCGCGCCGCCCTCGGCCTGGTCGCGATCGGCCACAGGCTCTATGCCGCGGGTGGCTACGACGAGACCGATCAGCGCCTGCGGACGCTCGAGATCTACGACACGAAACGCCGGCGCTGGACCAGGGGGGCGCCGATGTCCACCGGCCGCAACCACGTGGGCGCAGCCGTCCTCGACGGCCGGATGGTGGTCGCCGGCGGGCGGCCTGGGGACGTCAACGGCGGCCTGACCACGGTCGAGGCCTACGACCCGGACGCCGACCGCTGGTCGACCCTGCCCCCGCTCGGGACGGCCCGCAGCGGCCACACCGCCGTCGTGACCCGTGGGCGCCTGATCGTCTTCGGCGGCGAAGAGCTGACGCCGGGCGGACGGACCATCGAGCAGGTCGAGGCCTACGACCCGGCACGCGACGCCTGGAGCTCGCTGCCGCCGATGGTCACCCCGCGCCACGGGCTCGGCGGCGTCGCCCGCGGCGGGCGCGTGTACGCGCTGGAGGGAGGGCCGCAGCCAGGCCTCGCCTACTCGCGCGCCCTCGAGTACCTCGACCTGCCCTAGCGCGGCTCAGCAGTTCGGCAGCGAGCGCGCGGGACCCTGACACGCGAGGCCGCCCTCGGCCGTCTTCGGCGAGGCGTACCACTGCTCGACGAACGGTCGGATCACCGCCTGTGTCGACCGAATCGCACTTCTGTAGCGCGCCCCAGGCGCTGAGCGCAAACGGTACGTCGAGGTCCGGGTTCTCGACCGTCGCGAGCTGGTAGTAGCCGTCCTCGAACACGCTGCTGAACTCGTCCTCGACCGCCTGCTCGTCCGCCGCCGAGAGCTCGTTGGTCCAGCCGATCACGCCGCCGTGCTCGAGGAAGTGCACCGCCTCGCCGAGGCGCGGCGGCTTCGTGTAGAAGGTCCCGGCCTGCAGCGGGGTGGGGTTGTGGTCGCCGCCGGCCGGCGGGTTGGTCTCGTAGTCGGCGGCCGTGAACTCGCGGTCGTCGTGCTGGCCCGAGAGCGGCACGTCCACCTCCTGGATCTCCGTGCACGCGCCCGAGCTCGCCGGCTCGTCCGCGACGGGCGTGGTGGAGCTCGAGTCGGCCGCGTCGTCGCCACTGCCGCCGCACGCGACGAGAACGACCGCGAGGGCCGCGAGTACGGCGAGGAGCACGAGCCGGAGTCGCATGGGCGCGGAAAGCTAGCGGCTTCGGAACACGGCGCCCCGAGGGCGGAGCCTCAACCCTCGGCGGGCGGGGGCGCGGTGCGCAGGGCCCCGGCGCTGGCGATCACCACGAGCGCGACGGCGACCAGCTCGGGCCCCGAGAGGTCCTGGCCCAGCGCGACGAAGCCGATCGTCGCCGCCACCGCCGGCTCGAGGCTCATCAGCACGCCGAACGTGCCGCGGGCGAGTCGTCGGAGGGCCTCCAGCTCGAGCGAGTACGGGATCGCCGAGCTCAGGATCGCGACCGCGAAGCCGATCGCGAGCGCCTCGGGCTGCAGGAGCGCCGAGCCGCCCGCTGCAATGCCGGGGATGAGGATCAGCGCTCCGGCCACGAGCATCGCCAGCGCCAGGCCCTGGCCGCCCGGGAAGGCCCGCCCGATCCGCGACGTGAGCACGATGTAGGCGGCCCAGAAGCCGCCGGCGACGAGCGCGAGAGCGACCCCGAGCAGGTCGAGGTCGCTGCCCGGGGTCGGGGAGAGGAGAAGGATGCCGGCGCCCGCGAACAGAGCCCAGACGAGGTCGAGGCGCCGCCGCGAGGAGGCGAGCGCCACGCCGAGCGGGCCGACGAACTCAAACGTCACCGCGATCCCGAGCGGGATCCGGTCGAGGGCGAGGTAGAAGGTCGTGTTCATGGCCGCGAGCGCGACGCCGAACGCGATCAGGTCGGCGGCGTGGGGGCCGCGCAGCGCCGATACGGCCGGTCGCCAGATCACGAGCAGGACGATCGCCGCGAAGACGAGGCGCATCATGACCGTGCCGACCGGGCCGACGTCGTCGAAGAGCTGGGTCGCGGCCGCGGCGCCGCTCTGCACGGAGACGATCCCGCCCAGGACGAGAGCCATCGATGTCATGCGCCCGCTGCCGCCGCTCACGCCGGGTACCGTACGAGCCGGTGGCGGGGAGCCGCTCTGGCTTGCCGCTCAGCTCGGCGCGTTGATGCGGAAGTGGACCTTCCGCGCGCGGCTGGTGTTGTTGGCGCGGTCGGTGGCCCGTAGTTCCGCGACGTAACGGCCGGGCGGGGCCTTGAAGTGCTCGCTGCGGCCACCGAAGCGGATGTCATTGAGGCCGACGTACGCCTTCCACTTGTCCCAGCCGGCAAAGCTCCGGCGGCCCTTGCGATCGATCCGGTAGTACTCGCCGTCGATCTTCGAGCGCTCGCCGATCGAGAAGTGCAGCTTGTCGCCGCGGCCCCGGAACGTCTTCTGGTCGAGCGAGATCCCGCGGATCTCGGGTGCCTTCACGTCGACGTTGTTCTTCGGCACCGGCTGGGCCGGCTCACCGCTCGGGTCCCCGGGCGTGGACGACACGGTCACCGTGCCGCGCACCGAGGGGTGGAGCTTGCATCGAAACGGGAATACCCCGGGCTCGCCGAAGTCGACCTCGAAGCTGTCGCCGACGGGATGGTTGGGGAACGGGTTGCCCGCGTCGGAGTCGATCGATGCGTCGTTGGCGGCGTCGCCGGTGACCGAGTGGACGACGTCGGGACCGGTCCAGTACCAGGTGACGTGCTCGCCCCGATCGATGTGGACGTCGGGGATCGACCACTGATAGTTGGAGATCGCGACCCGCTGATTGGTGGCCTGCGCGACGGGGGCGCAGGCGAGCACGCTGACCACTGCGAGCGCGACGCCAACGGCGGCGCGAACGGTCAATTGACGATGTACCACCCGTTCATCCCACTGCTGATGTGGGACCACACGTGGCAGTGGTAGAGCCAGCGGCCGGGGTTGTCCTCGATGAACGAGGCCGTCATCGAGTCGCCCGGTCCCAGGGTCTTGTTGTCGACCACCGTCCCCGTCTCGTCAACCCAACGATGGCCGTGGATGTGGAAGGTATGGAAGTCGTTGTCGATCGCGAACACGTGAAAGGCGACGCTCTCGCCGACGTTCGTCCGCAGCGTCGGGGCGTTGCCCGGGTAGGCGTAGCCGTTGATGCACGAGAACGCGGTCGAGAGCCCGGTCGCCGGCGGCTGGAAGGAGTGGAAGGCGATGAAGAACTCGCGGTTGGCGGGCGTCGAGCCGGTCGGGCGGACGATCAACGGCCCGAAGAGGCCCTTGTAGACGGGCATCGGCTCCATCGGCCCGTGGTCGTGGTAGAGCCACGACCCCTCGGTGCCCGGCACCGCCTCCCACACGTACTGGAAGATCTGCTTGCGCTGCACGAACCCGCCAGGATCCGTGTGGCGGCCCTTGTACGCGCCGTCCATCTCCTGCGCGTAGAAGATCCCGTGCGGATGCATGGTCACCGGGGAATCGACCATGTTCTGGAAGTTGACGACGACCGTGTCGCCGATCTGGCAGTCGATGGTCGGCCCCGGGATCGTGGGCGGGCCGATGGGGGCTTCGAAGTTCGGCGAGTAGGGGCGGTAGGCCCAGGCGGTGAACTTGGTCTTGCCCTTGACCTTCTGGTCCATCATCCCGTCGCGGCCCGTGGGGACGATGTTCCATTTCGCCTTCTCGGCGCGGATCCAGTACTCGCGCCGGGTACCGTCGGCGCGCGCGAGCAGCGTCTGCGACGCCGCCGCGGTCGTCCCGCTCGCCTCGGCCGCCGCCACCTTCGGCGGGACGGGGACCTCCTTGGAGAGCTTGCCCAGGTCCGCCTCGCCGTGGTCGGCGAAGATCTTCTGCCCGGCGATCGTGCAGAGGAAGAGCCCGCCGGTGCCGGCGAGCAACTCCCTGCGCCCGAAGGGCTCGAGGTCCACGGCCGACCCCCGAGCTACTTCTTGACCTTGACGTCCATCTTCATCACCGACTTGTGGTAGGTGCAGATGAAGTTGTAGGTGCCCGGGACCTTGAACTTGCGCTTGAACTTGGCACCCACGGCGTAGTCACCGGAGGTGAAGTCCTTGGCCTTGACGCCCTTCGGGCCCCCGGTGAGCTTGACGTTGTGGGTATCGGTGTTGCTGGACGACCAGACCCACTTCACCTTCGCGTTCTTCTTCACCTTGAGCTTCACCGGGACGGTCCCGGTGCACTTGCTGCAGGCGTAGTAGTCGTCGCCGACGGTGACGTTGGTGGTCGACCGCTTCGCGTCGGTCCCGCCGAACGCCGGGACCGCGACACCGGCGACCGCGATCGCGGTGGCAGCGATGGCCGCGCAGATGAGCCCTTGCCGCCTCATGGGCACGTCGGCCCCGGCGTGATCTCAACCGGCTGGAAGTCCTGGTAAGCCGGGTGAGAGTGGATCGCCCACGAGCATTGCTGCTTCTCGGGCGGGGTCTTGGCCACGTAGCTGACCAGCTCGCCAACCTGCTCCGTATCGCCGGTGCTGGTCCCGCTTCCGCCGGTGCCGGCCGGGGCCGGGCAGCTCGGATAGAGCTGGGCGTTGGGCACCGTCGCGCTCGGATCGAAGGTCGAGCTGACGTTCCCCGAGTAGCAGTTGGCGCTGCCGGCGCCGTCGGTGAAGAAGTCGACCTGGTTGGTGTCCGTGCCGTTGCGGCCCATCTGGTTGTTGAGGAACTGGTTGTTCTTCGAGATCGCGTTGTCCCCCTCGTTGAACGGGTCGGAGACGACCCAGGCTCCGGCCTTGAAGTTGCCGAAGATCTGGTTGTTCTGGATGATCCAGCCGTCGGCGCCGAGCAGCACCACGCCGACTCCCGTCGGGTACTGGATCGTGCCGATCCCCTCGATCTCGCCCAGGCCTCCGTTGCCGACCGTGGCGACGCCCGAGTTGGGCAGGAAGTAGTTGAAGTTGTTCCAGAAGATCGCGTTGTTCTTGATGATCCCGGTCGCCGTCGGCTCGTAGTTCTCGCTGTCGAGCGTGTTCGGGACGACGCCGACGCCGTTGTTGTAGAAGTTCGACTTCGTGATCTTCACGTACTTGGAGTTCGTGCCCGAGTAGCCGAGCACGTTCTCGTGGCCGTCGAGGTGGTCGAGCTTCGTCCACTTCGGCTTGCTCTGCGGCGGGGTCTCGCCGACGTAGTAGGCCGAGTCGCCCTGGCCGAAGCCGACCGACTTGGTCATCCGGCCGCCCTTGCAGTTGAAGGCGAAGAGCCCGTAGGCGCGGTTGTGATCCGCGACCAGGTTCTTCATCAGGTAGTTCTTGCAGTTGACGACGTGGAAGCCGTTCGCCAGGTAGTTGGCGGCGGTCATGTTCTTCAGGGTCACGTCGTCGACGTTCACGGTCTCGATCCCGTTGTTGGCCGGCTGGCCGTCGGGATCCTTCGCGTTCTTGCCCTGCAGGACGACCTTCTTGGCGTTCTTCTTGGTGCCCTGGATCGTCAGCCCGTCGTAGCGGTGACCCTGGGCGATCACGCCCTCCTTGTAGGTGCCGGGCTTGACGTTGATCGTCGTGTTCTTCTTGGCGTGGTCGACCGCATCCTGCAGGGTGCGGTACTTGCAGCCGTGCTTACAGACCTCGAGGGTCTTGCCCTTCTTCGCCATCGCCGATGCCGGCACGGCGACGAGGACAGCAACAAGCGCGAACACTGCCGCGCAACACCAACGATTCATCCGTGAACCCTTTCAAAGCTCGTACCTGGGCGGTCGACCGATCCTATCGCCTACAAGCACGGGGTCCAGGGGGAAGTTGCGGTTGGCTTAACGCGAGCGGATATGCCTGGGCCCCGGATCGGCCTTGCAAGCGGCGTTGCCCGACTGGGGGCCGCTTTCCGCATCACCGATGTGTATGCTGCCCCGCGTTCTTGGACCCGTTGCCTAATTCCCGTCCGTACGCGGACGGGGAGCGGGGGAACCAAGTCGTTTGGGGCGAGCCCACCGCCGTGGTGGGGGCGCTGCTTCTTTAGCGCCAGCCCGTCAGCTAACCCCGCAGGCCGACAAAGGAGACGGATTTTCGTGCTCAGGTCAGCGTGCGTTCCCAAACCCGCGGCGGCCCTGTTCGGATGCGCTGCGGCGCTCGCCCTTGCCCTCCCGGGCACGGCGCTTGCCGGGAACGGCGGCCTCGATTCGACCACCGCGCCGCCGCCCCCGGTGAAGGGCAGCAAGGCGAAGCTGATGCCCAGCGGTGAGGCGCGGGCGCCGAAGAACGCTCCCCAGGAGGTCGTGGACGCGATCGCGGCCGCGAACAGCATCGACCAGGCCGGCTACTGCACCGGTGGCGGCCACGGGCGCTGGCGGTCCAATTGCTACGACTGCTCGGGCGCCGTCAGCTACGTGCTCGGCCCCAAGGGCGCCGGCATCCTCGACACCCCCGAGGACTCGCGCACCTTCGCCCGCTGGGGCGACAAGGGCAAGGGCACCTGGATCACGGTCTACACCAACCCCGGCCACGCCTACGCGGTGATCGCGGGGCTGCGCTTCGACACCTCGATCCCCGATGACGGGCAGGAGGGGCCGGGCTGGTCGAAGGACGTCAAGGCCGGGCTCGTCAACGGCCCGTTCCAGAAGCGCCACTTCCTCGGGCTCTGACTCAGGCGACGAGCGCGTCCAGGTAGGCGCCGACGGCGCCCGCGTCACCGCCGTCCTCGCGCAGCCCGATGTAGCGGTCGGGGCGGACCGCGAGCACCGTGACGCCGTCGATGCCGAGCGCCGCGGCGACCTCCGCGTCGAGGCCGACCCCGATCACGGCATCGACCGCCGGGTGCGGGCGCGACTCGAGCTCGGCGACCAGCTCGTCGACGCGCCCGGGCTCGGCGCTCGGTGCGCCCAGCACCAGCAGGGTGTGGCCGAGGCGGTAGGTGAGCTCATCGAGCGCGATCGGATCGGTGTCGGGCAGCAGGACGCCCGCGCGCGGACCCCGGCCGTCAACGCCGACGACCGCGCGTGAGTGCGGATAGGTGCGATCGATCTCCGATGCCGCCGCGGCTTCGTGGTGGACGGTCTCTGGATCGGCCATCGCCGCGCGGATGCCGGCGTCGCGCTCGGCTCGCGTGGCGGCGTCCACGAGCGCGTGCGCAGCCTCGGCGTCGATGCCGGACCGGACGACCAGCTCGGCGACCGGACGGCGCTCGGACTCGTAGGTGTCGAGCAGGCCCTCGCCGGCCTCGCCGCGGCAGACCATCGCCAGCTTCCAGCCGAGGTTGAAGGCGTCCTGCAGGCCAGTGTTCATCCCGTGGCCCTGGATCGGGCTACAGGCGTGGGCGGCGTCGCCGGCGAGCAGCACGCGGCCGGAGCGGTAGCGGGCGGCGACCCGCGAGTGGCAGCGGAACCTCGCCGGGCTCCCGACCTCGACGAAGCGGGCGCCCGGCCCGTAGCGCTCGAGCGCGTCCGTCGCCTCGGTGACCACGTCCGCGTCGTCCGCGGTGGGGCGGAGGTAGGCGCGCCACCGGTGCTCAGGAAGCGGCGTCAGGATCAGCGGCGGCTGATCGAGGAAGGCGTTGACGAGATCGTGCTCGACCTGGAGGCCGAGGACGGTGGCGTCGAAGACGGCCCAGTCGGCCTCGATCGGGTCGCCGGGGTAGTCGACCCCGGCGGCCTGCCGGACTTGTGAGTGATAGCCGTCGCAGCCGACCAGCCAGCGCGCCCGCACCTCCTCAACCTCGCCACCGCGCTCGATCGTCGCCGAGACCCCGTCCGCCTCGGCCACGACCCCGAGCAGGCGCGTCGACCGGGTGACGCGCCCGCCCACCGCCTCCAGGTGCTCGGTGAGAACGGTCTCGGTGACCTCCTCGGAGACCCCGAGTTGGTAGCCGTAGCGGCCCCTGGTCACGTCGAGCCGCAACTCGCCGATCACCTCGCCATCGGAGAAAAAGCGCGCGCCCCGTGTCCTCACCCCGTCGGCGATCAGTCGCTCGGCGAGTCCAAGCGCCTCGAAGATCTCCAGCGAGCGCTCGTGAACGACCGTCGCCCGGTCCCAGCCGCGGGGGGCGTCGAGCGCGTCGATCAGCAGGCACTCGACGTCGCGGCGTTCGAGCTCGGCGGCGAGCAGGAGGCCGGTCGGGCCCGCGCCGACGACCAGCACGTCCGCGGTCGCCGCTACGACGTCGGGCTCCAGTAGGCGAGCACTTACGGAGTCGAGGCCCAGTAAGGGTTGGAGTCGACGCCCGACCGCCGCGCCTCGGTCAGCTTCTCGCGCTGCCCGCCCAGCGCCGGGATCACGAACAGGCCAGAGCCGCCGCCGTCGGCCGCTTGGCCCACGGTAGACGATTTTGTTGCCGCTGGGCGAGTACGCCGGCTCGCGGTCGATGTTGTCCTTCCCGGAGGTCAACTGCAACTCGTTCGAACCGTCGGGCTCGATCGAATAGAGCGACTGGGAGCCCGGGACGGAGCGCTCGAACGCGATCCGGTTGCCGTCCGGCGACCAGGTCGGATGGTCGGACAAGAAGAAGTTCGATGAAGTGAGCTGCGACTCGATTGGAACCGTCGGAATCGATCTTGAGGATCTGTCGAACGCCCGGGTGGTTGAAAGCACGGACGAAGACGATCTTGTTGCCGCTCGGCGAGTAGGAGGGACTGAAGTCCGCATGCTCGCTCACGGTCAGGCGCTCGCGATCGCTACCGTCGCCTCGGATCGACACGATGTCGCCGCCGACGCCGTTGCGGCGATCGGTTGCGAAGACGAGTTGGTTGCCGTGCGGCGACCACGACGGCGTCCGCTCGACGATCGGGGTGTCGGTGAGCTGCCGCTCGTCGCCGCCGAGCTTGTTGCTCAGGTAGATGTCGCCGCGGCGGACGAAGGCGATCACCCTGCCGTTGGGGGAGACGGCGGGCTCCTGGCCCTGCGTCACCTTGGTGCGGTCGCCGCCCTGCGGGTCGACCGAGACGATGTCGCGTCCCGGGCCCCCGGTGTCGAAGAAGATCCGGCCGTTGGAGCCTGGGAAGGCGCCGTCGACAGCGGCTGGCGCAATCAGCGCCGCGAGCACAACCGTGATGCCTGCCACCCGTCGTCGGTTCATCACGGGGCGAGCCTCCCACACTGACGCGACCGCGTCCAGCCCGCCCGGTCAGGCGTTGAGCCGAACCGGCAGCGTCTTCAGCTGGTTCAGGAACAGCGAGCGGGCCTTGGCCGGCTCGCCGGCGAGCTCGATCGCGGGGTAGCGCCGCAGGGTCTCGGACAGCAGCACCTTGATCTCGAGCCGCGCCAATGCCGCTCCGAGGCAGAAGTGGCGGCCGCCGGCCCCGAACGCCTGATGGTCGGGGCGACGGGTGACGTCGAGCCGCTGGGCGTCTGAGTAGACGGTCTCGTCGCGGTTTGAGGACACGTACCAGAGCAGCACCTTGTCGCCCTCCCGGATGGTCTCGCCGTGCAGCTCGACGTCGCGGGTGGCGGTGCGGCGGAAGTGCGCGAAGGCCGGGTACATGCGGAGGAACTCCTCGACCGCGCCATCGATCAGCGCCGGGTCGTCGAGCAGCAGCCGGAGCTGGTCCGGGTTCGCGGAACAGGCCGAGCATCCCGTTGGTGAACACCGAGCGGGTGCTGTCGTTGCCGGCCGCGCCGAGCAGCCCCAGGCCCATGAAGATCTCGGAGTCGGAGAGCTTCTCGCCGTCGACCTCGGAGTGGACGAGGACGTCCATGAGGTCGTTCATCCCGGGGTTCGCCCGGCGCTCGGCGATGTACTCCATGGTCTCGTTCCAGGCACGGGTCATCATCTCGACCACGGCCTCCTCGGTCGGGCGCAGGTCCTCATCGCCGAACCCGAGCACCATGTTGGTCTCCTCGACGTGGCGCTCGTCGTCTGACTCGGGGGTCCCGATGAAGGAGCCGATCACCCGCGAGACGACGGGCGCGGCGACCTCGTTGACGAGCTCGACCTCGTCCTGGCCCTCGACGCGGTCGAGGACGCGGTTGACGATCCCGCGGATGCGCTCCTCGTGCTCGGCGATCCGCTTCGGCGTGAAGCCGCGCTGGAAGAGAGCCTTGATCCGGTCGTGTCGCGGCGGATCCATCGAGATCATCTGCTGCTGCTGGCCCTCGAGCGGGATCCCGAAGTCGTCGAGGACCATGATCCCGCCGACGTACGAGGAGAAGGTCTCCCAGTCGAGGCTCACCTTGCGCAGGTCCTCGGCGCGCGTCAGCGACCAGAAGCCGGCCTCGGCGGGGTATTCGTCGAGCGGGCTCCAGTGGACGGGTGCCTCGCGGCGCAGGCGGGAGAAGATCTCGTGCGGCGGCCCGTCGGTCCACAGGTCGAGGTCGCCGAGGTCCACCTGGCCGAGCTCGAGTTCGGCTACCGCGCTCACATCCGCCATACTACAGATGTAGTGCCCACCGCGCAGACGATCCGTGGCAACCGCCGCGCGGCCATCGCCGACGCGGCCCTGGCTGTGCTCGACGCCGAGGGCGGACGCGGCCTCACGCACCGCGCGGTCGACCGTCAGGCGGGGTTGCCGCAGGGGTCGACCTCGAACTACTTCCAGACGCGGGAGTCGCTGCTGACCGCCGCGCTGATGCGGCTCGTGGAGCTGGAGCGTCCGTCGGTGGAGGCCATGCAGGCACTCGTCCCCGACGGACCGTACGAGCCCCATCGCGCGGCGGAGTTGGTCGCTGACCTGGTCCGCAGCTGGCTTACCCCTGAGCGGTCGGGACTCGCGGTCGCCCGCTACGAGCTCTTCCTCGAGGCGCGCCGCCGGCCCACCTTCCAGCTTGCGCTCGACGAGGTCCGGCGCGAGTACTTGCTGCTGGTCGAGCAGCTGCTGCCGACCGCGGGCTGCCGGGACCCCCGCGGCCACGCGCCGCAGCTGCTCGCCCTGCTCGACGGGCTCGTTCTCAATCAGCTGCTGCAGCCTGCGACCGAGCTGCCGGAGGACGGCCTGGTCGACCAGCTCGAGCGCTTTTTCGCCAGCTGCTGATCCGCGCGGCCCGCTCGCGGTCCGCGTGATGGGCGAGCTCGGGTTGAATCAGGATCGGGTGAAAGGTCTGCATCGCAACGCTCCTTGGGTCGGTTGATCGCTTGCCAGGGGAGCGTCCCGCGCCGGTTGCGATCCCGCCAAGGATTTAGACTCAGCTAAATGCTGACCTACGTATTCACCCTCGACGACCTCGCGCGGACCCGGTTCGCGATCTCGCCGATGTTCGAGCTCGTCGGTGGCCTGCGGATCCTTCGCGCCCCCGAGCGCGCGGCGATTCACCTGCCCTGGATCCGGACCGCGTTGCCCGCCGCATACGCGCTCGGGCTCGAGCCGTGGCTCAGCCTGATGCCGCCACGGGGCTACGTCCCCGACTTCATCACGCCGCCGCCGAGCACCCCACTGACCACGATCGAGGAGGAGCTCGAACTGGTCCGCTCCACCCCGATCCGCCGGGTCCGGGCGGAGCTGGAGATAGTCGCTCGCCGCTCGGGGTCATCGCCGGCGATCGAGGCGATGCAGGCGCACCCGCGGCGCGAGGTCCGGCGGCTATGCGAGCTGTTCGAGGCCTTCTGGCGGGAGGCGGTGGAGCCGGACTGGCCCCGGATCCATGCGGTGCTCGAGGCTGATCTGCGCTATCGCTCGCGGCGCCTAACCGAGGGCGGGCCGGTTCGCCTGTTCGAGGACCTCCATCCGGAGGTTTCATGGGCGGCGGATCGGCTCGAGATCCGCATGCCGTGGACCGACACGATCGAGCTCGCCGGCAGGGGCCTGCTGTTACTGCCCGCGGCCCTGGAGTCCAGATACCCGGTCGCGGTCGCCGACCCGCCCTGGCAGCCGACCCTGATCTACCCGGCGCGCGGCCTTGCGTTGCTCTGGGAGCCGGGCGCGACCTCCGGTCCGGAGGCGCTGGCGGCCCTCGTCGGCGGCACCCGCGCCGACCTGCTCACCGCGCTCTCGGCGCCGCGCTCGACGACCGAGCTCTCCCGGCTGCTGTCCATTTCCCCGGGCGGCGTCTCGCAGCAACTCGCGGTGCTCCGGAGCAGCGGGCTGGTCGAGGGTGAGCGCCACGGACGCTCGGTGCTCTACCTGCGTACGGCGGCCGCCGACAGGCTGGTGGAGGGCATGGGATAGGTTGGCCGCGGCTCGGAGGGTCCGACGATCGACGAAGGAGGAGATCGGGATGGATCCCATCAACAAGGACGGACTCGAGATCACGCGGCTGACCTCGAGCGCCAGCGACGACGCGGAATGGGTCGGCGGCTTCTTCGCCCACGGCGGCGACGGGGCCGCGAGCTCGACCGCGATCTGGTTCGCCGTCCCGCCGGGCAAGCGGCTCGGCCGCCACACGGACACCGCCGAGGAGACCCAGTTCATCCTCGCGGGCAGCGGCGAGTTGCTGCGCGACTCCGGCTCGACGCCGGTTCGTGCCGGCGACGTCGTGGTGCTCGCGGAGGGCGAGGCTCACGACCTTCACAACAGCGGCGGCGAGGACCTCCAGGTGATCGGGTTTTTCTCGGCGCCGGCGGTCGAGCAGCACTGGACCGAGGAGGTCTGGCAGCCTGGCGACCTGCGGGTGACGGGGAGTCCAGACAGCTAGGAGGAACGTGAACCGGATCAACATCGCGAACCCGGAGTTCGAGTACGACGACGAGGACCCCGAGGGCTTTCGCAGCGGCATGCACCGCATCGGGCCGAAGCTCGGCGCGAAGCAGATGGGGACCAGCGTCTACGAGATCCCGCCGGGCCAGGCGCTGTGCCCGTACCACTACGAGTACGCCGAGGAGGAGTGGCTGCTGGTCCTGATCGGCCACCCGACCCTGCGCGACCCCGAGGGCGAGACCGAGCTCGACCCCTGGGACGTGGTCATGTTCGAGACCGGGCCGAAGGGCGCCCACGGCATCTACAACCGAGGCTCCGAGCCGGTGCGGGTGATGATGTATTCGACCGTCATGCACCCGGCGGCGACGGTGTACCCGGACAGCGACAAGATCGCCGTCTGGACCGGCAACCGCGAGGACGACGCGGTCGTCGAGCGCTCCAGCAAAGTGGAGTATTTCCACGGCGAGGTCTAAGCTCCCGGCCGTGCGGGGCAGGCTGGGTATGGGCAGCACGGTTGCGGCGGCGATCCTGGCCGCGTGCTGCCTCGCGTTCCCCGCCGGCGCCGCGGCCGCCAAGGACCAGACGGTGTGGCTCTGCAAGCCGGGGCTCGCCGACAACCCGTGCAAGCCGGGCCTCAGCACGACCCAGATTTCGCCGACCGGGGAGTGCTCGGCACCACCCAGCCGAAGGCGAAGCAGCCCAAGGTCGACTGCTTCTACGTCTACCCGACGGTGAGCGACGACAAGAGCCGCAACTCCGACCTCTCGATCGACCCGGAGGAGCGCTCGATCGCGCTCTACCAGGCGGCGCGCTACTCGCAGCGCTGCCGGGTCTTCGCGCCGATGTACCGGCAGATCACGCTCGCAGTCGCTGTTCAGCGGCCAGCCGGTCACCGAGGCCGAGAGCAACCTGGGCTACGGCGACGTGGTGAGCGCCTGGAAGACCTACCTGCGCAAGTACAACAAGGGCCGCGGCATCGTCCTCCTCGGCCACTCGCAGGGCAGCTTCGTCCTCCGCCGGTTGATGGCTGATTACGTCGACAAGCGCCCCGACGTGCGCAAGCAACTGGTCGGCGCCTACCTCTTCGGCGGCAACGTCGAGGTCAAGGAGGGCAGCCTCGTCGGCGGCGACTTCAAGCACATCCCGGGCTGTGAGGCGCCGAAGCAGATCGGCTGCATCGCCGGGTTCTCGACCTTCAACGCCCCGGTGCCGCGGACTCGAAGTTCGGCCGCGTCGGCAGCGGGCTGTCGACCGGCGACCCGGCGACCCGCGACATCCTCTGCGTCAACCCGGCGGCGGTCGGAGGCGGCCCCGCGACGCTGGACTCGATCTTCCCGAGCGCAGCCGTTCGCGCCCGGGACGACGATCGGGATCGCGACCCAGGCGGTCGGCGTGCCGCAGCCCGACGTACCGACGACCTGGATCGAGGCCAAGGGCGCCTACAGCGGCACGCTGCGACTCCAGCGACGACGCGGACGTGCTGCAGATCTCGAGCCTGGGCGGCGCACCGGTGCTCAACGCGGTCCCGGACGCGACCTGGGGCCTGCACCTGGTCGACGCGAACATCGCGCTCGGCAACGCCGTCAACCTGCTGCGGCGGCAGGCCAAGGCGTACGGCAAGCAGACGGGCTGACGCTCAGATCGCCGGCGGCGCCGGGTCCGGCGCGGGCGGCGGCCCCGGCTCCGGCTGTGGTGGCGATGGATCCGGCGTCGGCGGCTCGGGCGGGCCTGGGTCGGGGAGCGGGGGAGAGGGCGTCGGTGCCGGCGGCCCCGGGGTCTCGAAACGCGTCGCGTTGCTCGGGTGGCGGGTGATGCCACCCAGCTACCCGTTCGAACCGCGACAATGCGGGCGATGGCCCAGATCGTCCACCCGAAGCCCGCGTGCCGCCACTGCGGCGCCGTGCTGGCGCACCGCCTGAGCAAGTGCCCGCGATGCGGCAAGCGTTCCTGGGCGAACCTCTTCTTCGGGCTCGGCCAGCACTACTAGCTCCGACCGCCCAGGAGCGGTATGGTCGACGCAGGCAATCTCTACGGCGACGTTTTACGGCCGGGGAGCGGGCGCTGGGGCCCGACATAGCCACTCAGAGAAAAGGGAACGAATGTCCGTCCTTTCGCGGGTCGGGACTGGGGCGGGGGTGATGGACGGTTCGCGCGGGACGCTGGCGCCGCCACGCCCGGCGGTCCTCTGGGGCATCGCGCTCGCAGGCGTCGGGGCCGCGCGTGCACGGTCGCGCTGCGGCTGACGAGCGACCACGGGGGCGCCGAGCCCGGACTGCAGGCGGCGCTGCTCGACTGGGTCGTCTGCTCGTACATCCTCAGCGGGCTGATCGCCTGGTGGCGGCGGCCCGAGAGCCGCCTGGGGCCGCTGATGGTCGTCGGCGGCTTCTTGACCGCGCTCTCGAGCCTCTCGATGGCGAGCGCGCCGCTCGCGGCGACGATCGGCCAGGCCGCCGACCTGGTCCCGTTCGCCGTCTTCCTCCACGTCTACCTCGCCTTCCCGACGGGAGTGCTCGAGGGCTGGCTGGAGCGCGCTCTGGTGATCGCGAGCTACTCCGTCGCCGTCGGCCTGGAGCTGGTCGGGCTGATGCTCGGCGGCTTCGCCCCCGACAACGTGCTCGCGATCGTCTCCGAGCCCGACGCCGCCGCCACCCTGGCGCAGGTTCAGCTCACGGCCCTCGCGGTGATCTGCCTCGGCGGGGTCGGAGTCCTCGTGGCACGTCGCCGGGCCGGAGCGCGGCCGCTGCGGCGCTCCGCCGCGCTGCTCGTCGACTCGTTCTCGCTCGCCCTGGTGATGAGCGCCGTGCTCCTGATCACGGGCGCGTTCTTCCCCCAGGAGTCCTTCTTCCTCCCGGTCCAGCGAGCGACGTTCGTCGTCCTCGGGCTCGCCCCGATCGCGTTCCTCGTCGCCCTGCTCGACGCGCGCCTCGCGCGCTCCTCGGTCGGCGAGCTGATGATCGAGCTGCACGCTCAGCCGACGCCGATCGACCTCGGCGAACCGCTCGCCCGGGCGCTTCACGACCCCTCGCTGAGAATCGCCTATTGGCTGCCGCAGTACGCGATCTGGACCGACTCCGACGGCCGACCCGTGCGCCTGGCCGACGACGATGACGATCGGGCCACGACGCTGATCGAGCGCGACGGAGAGCCGATCGCGGTGCTCGAGCACGACGCGGCGCTCAAGGCTGAGCCGGAGTTGCTCGACGCGGTCAGCGCCTCGGCCGCGATCGCGCTCGAAAACGGACAGCTGCAGGCCGACCTGCGCGCCCGCCTGGAGGAGCTTCGCGGGTCGCGCGGGCGGGTGATCGAGGCCGAGCAGCGGGAGCGGGAGCGGCTCGAGCGCAACCTCCACGACGGTGCCCAGCAGCGGCTGATCGCGCTCTCGCTCGAGCTCGGCCGCCTCGGCACGCGCCTCCGCGACGACCCCGAGGCCCGGGTCCGCATCGACGAGGCGCGGCAGGAGATCGCGGTCTCGCTCGACGAGCTGCGGACGGTGGCCCGCGGCCTGCATCCGGCGGTGCTCAGCGGTCACGGCCTCCCGGTCGCGGTCGAGTCGCTCGCGGCCGACCTCCGCGGTCCCCGTGCGGCTCGACGTCAGGCTCGATCACAGGGTCGACGAGCAGGCGGAGGTCGCCGCCTACTACGTGATCAGCGAGAGCCTCGCCAACGTCGGCAAGCACGCTCAGGCTGCGTCGGCGACGGTCAGCATCGCGCAGGAGAACGGTGACCTCGTGGTCGAGATCCGCGATGACGGCGTCGGCGGCGCCGACACGGAGTCGGGCTCCGGCCTCCGCGGCCTCGCCGACCGGGTCGAGGCGCTCGGCGGCCGGCTGCAGGTGTGGACCCCGCACGGCGGCGGGACGAGGGTGCGGGCGCAGGTCCCATGCGGGTAGCGATCGCCGAGGACAGCGTCCTGCTCCGCGAGGGGCTGGCCCGCCTGCTCGACGAGGCGGGGTTCGACGTCGTCGCCCAGTGCACGACCGCCGAGGAGCTGCTGTTGAAGGCCAACAGCTATCCGCTCGACGTCGCGGTGGTCGACATCCGCCTCCCGCCCACGCACCGCGACGAGGGGTTGCGCGCAGCGCTCGAGATCCGCGCGGATCACCCGGAGGTCGGCGTCCTCGTGCTCTCGCAATATGTGGAGCTGGGCCTGGCGATGACCCTGCTCGCCGACTCGGCCGAGGGCGTCGGCTACCTGCTCAAGGATCGGATCGGCGACGTCGACGCGTTCATCGGCGCCGTTCGCCGGGTGGCCGATGGCGGCTCGGCGCTCGATCCGATCATCGTCTCGACCCTGGTCTCACGCCGGCGCGATGACGACCCTCTTGCCCAGCTCACCCCGCGCGAACGCGAGGTGCTCGAGCTGATGGCCACCGGGAGCTCGAACCAGGGGATTGCCGACAACCTCGTGATCAGCGTGCGCGCGGTCGAGAAGTACGTCTCCAGCATCTTCGGCAAGCTCGGGCTGCCCTCGACCGGGAGCGAGTCACGCAGGGTGCTCGCGGTGCTCATGTTTCTGCGCTCCTGAGCGCCGCGCACGGCTCGAGACACCAGAAACCCGCCCCCCGAGTCCGCAAGATTCCCGGCTTCCCCGGCAGCCCGCGCGGGTGGAGGGTTGATCCGTCCACCAGCGAGGGGAGCGGCGATGAAGTCACGTGTGATTCAGGACGAACCGGATCGGTCCAACGGTGGAGCGTCCTCCGAGCCCCCGCGCAGCGCGGCGAGGCGGGCGATGAACCTGCCGGCGCGGGCCGCCCATTGGAGCGGACGGCACCGCAAGGTCGCGATCTGGGGCTGGCTCGCCTTCGTCGTCGTCGCCTTCATGCTCGGCAACATGATCGGTGCCAACCAGCTCACCGGGGTCGACCAGTTCACCGGCGAGTCCCACGACGCCGAGAAGGCGCTCGACGACGCCGGCCTGCGGCCGATCGAGGAGGTCGTCCTGCTCAAGAGCGACACGCTCACGCTCGACGACGCCGAGTTCCAGGCGGCTGCGAACGACGTCACCGCGCCGCCTCTCGAAGATCCAGTACGTCGAGGACCTGAAGTCGCCGCGTCGACGGCCAGACCGAGGTCACCGAGGACCGCCACGCTGCGCTCGTCAACTTCACGATCGCCGGTGACTCGATCGAGGCCAAGGACCGGGTCGACCCCACGCTCGCCGCAACCGCGGCCGTGCAGGCCGAGCACCCCGAGATGGTGATCGAGCAGTTCGGAGGCGCGAGCGCCGAGAAGGCGATCAACGAGACGATCACGGACGACATCGGCAAGGCGGGGATGCTGTCCCTGCCGATCACGCTGATCATCCTCACGATCACCTTCGGCTCGCTGGTCGCCGCCGGCGTGCCGCTGCTGATCGGGCTCACCTCGGTGCTCGCCGCGCTCGGCCTGGTCGCGATCCCGAGCCTGGCGCTGCCGCTCGACGCCAACGTCAACGCCGTGATCCTGATGATCGGGCTCGCGGTCGGGGTCGACTACTCGCTCTTCTACCTGCGACGCGAGCGCGAGGAGCGCGCCGCCGGGCGCGACGAGGTCTCCGCGCTCGAGGTGGCCGCGGCGACCTCGGGACGCGCGGTGCTGATCTCCGGCCTCACCGTGCTGGTCGCGATGGCCGGGATGTTCATCAGCGGTGACAAGGCGTTCATCTCCTTCGCCTACGGGACGATGATCGTCGTCGGGATCGCGATGTTCGCCTCGCTCACCGTGCTCCCGGCGGTCCTGTCCTGGCTCGGCGACCGGGTCGAGAAGGGGCGGATCCCGTTCCTCGGCCGGCGTCGGCGCCCGGGAGGCGAGTCGCGCTTCTGGACCGCGGTCATCGATCGCGTCACCCGGCGCCCGTGGCTCTCGATCGTGCTCGCCGGCGGCGCGCTGGTCGCGCTCGCGATCCCGGCGCTCCACATGAAGACCGTGATCAGCGGCGTCGACGACCTGCCGCAGGACCTCGCGGTGATCAAGACCTACAACCAGGTCAAGGACGTCTTCCCGAGCGAGGGCGTGACCACCAGCGTCGTCGTCGAGGCCGACGACGTGCGCGCGAGCGATGTCACCACCCAGATCGACGCGCTCAGGGATCAGGTCGACGCGTCCGACTCGTTCCTGCCCGGGACCTCGGTCACCTACAGCGACGACGACACCGTGGCCGAGATCGACATTCCCGAGCCGCGGCAGACGGCACCGATGCGGCCTCGGCCAGCGCGCTCGACGAGGTCCGCAACCAGATCGTCCCGGCGACCGTCGGTGGGATCGACTCGACCACGGTCAACGTCAGCGGCGATGCGGCGCAGTCGCAGGACTCCCGCGATCAGTCGAACAGCAGGCTGCCGCTGATCTTCGGCTTCGTCTTCGGGCTCGCCTTCCTCCTCCTGCTGGTCACCTTCCGCTCGATCGTGATCCCGATCAAGGCGATCGTGCTCAACCTGCTCTCCGTCGGCGCCGCCTACGGGGTGGTGGTCCTGGTGTTCCAGGACGGTCACGGTGAGTCGGTGCTCGGCTTCACCTCGAACGGGGGCGTCGCCTCGTGGCTGCCGTTGTTCATGTTCGTGATCCTGTTCGGGCTCTCGATGGACTACCACGTGTTCATCCTCTCCCGGGTCCGCGAGGCCTACGACTCGGGGATGAGCACCGGCGACGCCGTGCGCAGCGCGATCTCGTCCACCGCCGGCACGGTGACCAGCGCGGCCGCAGTGATGGTCGGCGTCTTCGCGGTCTTCGCCACGCTGGAGTTCATCGACCTGAAGGAGCTCGGGGTCGGGCTCGCCGCGGCGGTGCTGATCGACGCGACGATCGTCCGCGGGGTGCTGCTGCCGGCGTCGATGAAGGTGCTCGGCGACTGGAACTGGTATCTGCCGAGCTGGCTCGAATGGCTGCCGCGAATGGGCTCTGAGACCCCCGACCTGCCGCCGGCCGACACGCCCGAAGCCGGGGAGCCGAGCGAGCCCCCGAAGCCCGCGCCGGTGCCGGTCTGATGGCGCTGATCGAGGTCGAACATCTGAGCAAGAGCTTCGGGCCGGTGCGGGCGGTCGAGGACCTGAGCTTCTCGATCGAGGCGGGCACGATCGCCGGATTTCTCGGCCCCAACGGCTCCGGGAAGACGACGACGCTGCGCTCGCTGCTCGGGCTGGTGACGCCGAGCTCCGGCACGGCGACGATCGCGGGCCGGCCGTACGGCGGGCTCGACGACCCCCTGCACGAGGTCGGGGTGATGCTCGAGGCGAGCACCCACCCCGGCCGCAGCGCCCGTAACCACCTGCGAATCGCGGTCGCCGAGGCGCGGATGCCGCGCTCGCGCGCCGACGAGCTGCTCGAGCTGGTCGATCTGACGGGCGCGGCCGACCGGCGCAGCGGCCAGTTCTCGCTCGGCATGCATCAGCGCCTCGGCCTCGCCACGGCCCTGGTCGGCGATCCGGAGATTCTGATCCTCGACGAGCCCGCGAACGGGCTCGATCCAGAGGGCATCCGCTGGCTGCGCGGCTTCCTCCGGGGCCTCGCGGCCGAGGGCCGGACGATCCTGCTCTCCAGCCACGTGCTCGCCGAGGTCGCCCAGACGGTCGACGAGGTGGTCGTGATCAGCGCTGGAAAGCTCGTCGCCCACGCGCCGCTCGAGGAGCTGACCACGAACGGCCACACGGGCCGGGTTCGGTTGCGGTCGCCCGAGCTCGAGCGGCTCACGACCGTGCTGACCGCGGGCGGGATGCAGACGCACCCGAACGGCGACGACGTGCTCACCGTCACCGGCGCGAGCCAGGAGGCGATCGGACAGCTCGCCTTCGACAACCGGATCGTGCTCTATGAGCTCGCGGGGGAGGGCTCGAGCCTGGAGGAGGTCTTCCTCGACCTGACCACGCCCGACGAGGAGGCCTCGCCATGACCGCCCTGATCCGCTCCGAGCTGCTGGCGGTTCGCACCCTGCGGACCTCCTACATCGTCCCGGTCGCGCTTCTGGCGCTGGTCGGGCTGATCGTCGGCGCGTCGATGGCTGACGCCGGCAAGCCGGGGACGACGACGCCGGACGAGCTGCGCGAGCCGCTGGCCGTCACGGCCGGGATCATGAGCGCGGTCTTCGTCGCCGTCTTCGCCGTGATCCGAGTCGGCAGCGAGTACCGGTACGAGACGATCAGCCAGCGCTTCCTGGCGGCGTCACGCTCGCGGGTGGTGATAGCGAAGCTCGTCACCTACGGCGCCTTGGCCGCGGTGCTCTCGCTGCTCGCGATCGGCCTCGGCTTCGCGATCACCGCCCCCGTGGTCGCATCGAAGGACCTGACCCTCGATTACGCCGGCGCCGAGGTGCTGCAGCTGTTCGGCAGCGTGCTGCTCGGGGCGGTCCTGTTCGCCGCCCTCGGGGTCGCGATCGCCTTCATCTGTCGCAGCCAGCCGGCGGCCCTGCTGGTCGTGATCGGACTGTTCCCGGCCGAGAAGGTGCTCGGCATCCTCCTCGACGAGAACGCCTCCTACATGCCGTACGGGCTGCTGCAGTCGCTGCTCGACCAGGGCAACGCGCCGCCGCTCGTCGGAGCGGTCGTGCTCACCGTGGTGACGGCGGCGACCTGCGTGGTCGCCGCGATCCTCGTGCGCCGCCGGGACGTGACCTGAGGACGCGATTTGCGATCCTCAGCCGATGCGGCTGCTGGTCGACGGGATGAACGTGATCGGGAGCCGCCCGGACGGCTGGTGGCGCGACCGCGACGCTGCGATGGCCCGGCTGGTCGACCGGCTCGAGCGCTGGTCGGCGGAGAGCGGCGACGACGTCACCGTGGTCTTCGAGCGCAAACCGCGCCCGCCGCTCGCCTCGCCACTGGTCGAGATCGCGCACGCCCCGAAGCCGGGCCCGAACGCCGCCGACGACGAGATCGTCCGCCGCGTCCGCGCCGATCCCAACCCCCGCTCGATCCGTGTGGTCACCTCGGATCACCTGCTCTCCGACCTCGTCCACGGCCTCGGCGCGACGGTCGAGCCGTCGACCGGCTTCCGCGACCGGATCGACCCGCGCTAGGTGATCAAAGGCCGAGCGCGGCGACGCCCGGCTCGTCGTAGCCGAGGTGATGGGCGACCTCGTGGCGCAGAGTGCGCTCGACCTGCGCTGCGAGCAGCCGCGGGTCAAAGCCGAAGTCGCGCTCGAGCGTGTCCTGGAAGATCACGATCCGGTGCGCCGCGCGGTCGCGGGCGATCGTCGCCCCGTAGTACTGGCCGTAGGCATGGACCTCGGCGCCACGATTGGAGACGACGACCGGCACGTGCTCGATGACGCGGGTGAATTCGTCCGGCAGTCGGTCGATCGCGTCGGCGACCAGGCGCTCGAACGGGGTCAGCTCGCGGCTTTGGTGGCGGTGGTTTCGCGCCAGCGCCTCGCTGTGCTCGATCAGCGCGTCGAACTCCTCGTTCGTCATCTCCGACGGCTGGCGCCGCCCCGGCACGCACCGTCCGGGCAGGAAGTCGTGCGACATGGTCCATGGATGATCGCAGCGTCGGCCGCTCGGCCGTCGACGCGGGCAGGGCCGGAGCTAGGCTGAGCCGATGGCCTGGTTCGACACCCGGCTGGCGCGCCTGGTCGGCACCCGCTACCCGATGATCCAAGCGCCGATGGCCGGGGTCAACACGCCGGAGCTGGTCGCGGCGGTGTCGGACGCCGGCGGCCTCGGCTCGCTGGGCGGCGCGATGCTGGACCCCGACGCCCTGCGCGAGCAACTCGCCGCCGTGCGCGCCATCACGTCCGCGCCTTTCGGGGTCAACCTCTTCGCCCCGCTGACCACGCCCGAGGCGCCGGAGGCGGTCGTCTCGATGCTCGAGCGGATCGCGCCCCGGCGCGAGCGGCTCGGGCTCGGCCCGGGGACGGCGCCGCCCGTCCCGGCGCCGCGCTTTGACGCCCAGCTCGAGGTCGTGCTCGAGCGCCCGCCCGCGGTCTTCAGCATCACGTTCGGGCTGCCCCCGGCCGCGGCGTTGGCGGCCCTTCACGAAGCCGGCGTGACCGTGGTCGGCACCGCCACCACCAGCGCCGAGGCCGTCGCGGTCGCGGACGCGGGCTGCGACGCCGTCGTCGCGCAGGGGAGCGAGGCGGGTGGGCACAGAGGGACGTTCGCGACCGACTTCGAGTCCGCGCTGGTCGGGACGATGGCGCTCGTGCCGCAGGTGCGCGATCGGGTCGACGTGCCCGTGATCGCGGCCGGCGGGATCATGGACGGGCGCGGGATCGCCGCCGCCCTCGCCCTCGGAGCCGACGGGGTGCAGATGGGCACAGCGTTCATCGGCTGCGACGAGACCCAAGCCGCTGATCCGTACGTCGACACACTCGCCGCCTCCGCCGACGGCGACACCGTCGTCACGCCGGCCTTCACCGGCCGCCCGGCGCGGGCCCTGCGCACGGGCTGGGTGGAAGAGATCGAGTCCAGCGGCGCCGAGCTGCCGCCGTATCCGCTGCAGGCGATGCTGCTCGCCGAGCTGCGGGCGGCGGGGTTGGAGAGCGGCGAGCTCGAGACCGTCATGCGGCTCGCGGGCCAAGGAGCGCCAATGCTCCGGCGCGGCCCGGCCGCCGACCTGGTCGGCGAGCTGGCAGCGGAGACCGAGGCGGCCCTCACTCCGGGCCGCGAGCGGCTCCTAACCCCGCCGAGTGTCATCAGGACCACCTCAGGGGTGGTTGAGATGGCACTCGGCGCGTGGGGATCTAGGCGTCGAAGAGGCTCAGGGGGCCGGCGGCGTGGCGACGCTCGATCGCGAGCAGCCGCCGCTTGGTCTCGGTGCCGCCCGGGGCCGAGAAGCCGCCCAGCCGCCCGTCGGCCGCCACGATGCGGTGGCACGGGACGACGAGCGGGAACCGGTTGCGCCCCAGCGCCGCCCCGACCTCGCGCGCCTCGCCCGGGGCTCCGATGCGCGTCGCGAGCTCGCCGTAGGTGAGCGTCGCGCCGGGCGGGATCTCCCTGGCCGCGGCGGCGACGCGGCGATCGAAGTAGGGGACGCGGCCGAGGTCGAGGCGCGACTCCGGTCAGGTCGCTGGACTCGCCCTCGAGCAGGGCCACCATGGCGTCGACGGCGTCGTCGACGCCTGGCGGCGGCGTCGCCTCGATAGCGCCCGGAGCCCGCCGCCGGAGCCCGGCGAGGGTCCGCTCGTCGCGGGCGTGGGGGAGGGCGACGGCGAGCAGCCCGCGCTCGCCCCAGGCGACGCCGCAGCGCCCGATCGCCGTGTCGAACAACGCCATGCCCGTCTCCGTCGCAGTCATCTCGGTTCAGTAAACGATGGGGAGCGGACGTTTTGTGAGGTCATACTCGGCGGCGTGACGGCCGCCGAGGAGCAGATCCTGAGGCGGGCCCGTGCGGTGCCGGCGGGCTTCGTCGCAAGCTACGGCGACCTCTCGCCCGGCGCGCCCCGGGCGGCGGGTCGGGCGCTCGCGGTGTGCGAGGACGCCGGCGTTCCCTGGCACCGGATCGTGCGCGCCGATGGCTCGCTGGCCAAGGGCGCGCGCCAGCGACGCCTGCTGGAGGCGGAGGGAGTGCCGTTCAGCGGCCGGCGCGTGCGGATGGACCTCGTCCGCGTGCCCGCCGAGGCGCTCGACCAGCTCGCGGCTCAGGATCACCACGAGTAGCCGAAATTAACCCGCCGGCGGCTTCGGCCTCAGCGCTGGGTCGTCCTCGTGGGCGCGGTAGAAGTCGACCATCGTCTGCGCGTAGTCGCCGAACTTGGGCGGCACCAGGCCGTGCGGCGCCAGCAGGTCGACCGTCCTCCGGGCGTCGTAGACGACCGGGTGGTTCAGGTAGGCGATCGACTCCGGCGGGATGCCCTCGAACATCTCGCGCACCGCGCGGATGCGCAGGGAGCGCTCGACCATGCCGGCGGGCACGCGCCCTCGGGGCGGGCGGCCCGCGTACAGCTGGGAGAGGAGCGCGACGAGGTCTCCTGCCGTCAGCGGGTCCGGGTCGACGAGGTGCAGCGTCTGCCCCACGGCGGCCTCGTCCCCGGCGGCGGCGACCATCGCCGCGACCACGTAGTCGACCGGGACGACGTTGAACGCGGCGGCCGAGCGGCCGAACTGGGGCATTGCGCGGCCCAAGCGCTCCGCGCGAGAGAGGGCGCGCAGGATGTAGTACGGCCCGTCGAACTTCTCGGTTTCCCCGGTGCGCGAGTCGCCGACGACGATCGCCGGGCGCAGGATCGTGGTCGGCACCGCGTCCAGTAGCTCCCTCACCCAGACCTCGGCCTGGAACTTCGTCGACTCGTAGTGGTTCTTGAAGTCCTGGCCCATGACCAGCTCGTGCTCGTAGACGACGCCGGTGCGCTTGCCGGCGACGTAGGCGGTGCTCACGTACGCGAGCCGCTCCAGGTTCTCGGCGGCGCGGCAGAGGTCGAGCACGTTGCCGGTGCCGTCGACGTTTACGCGCTGAGCGACCTCCAGCGGCACCGCGAGGTCGTAGATCGCGGCGAGGTGGAACACGCGCCGGACGTCCGCGCGCAGGCGCTCGTAGTCGCCGTCGTCCAGTCCGAGGCGGCGGTCGGTGATGTCGCCGGCGAGCAGCTCGATCCGCTCGGGGTCCGATGCGCTCGGCGACGCCGCGGGCCGTTTCGAGCATCCGCGGCTCGACCAGGGCGACCACGCGAGCGTCGCCGTCCGCGTCGAGGAGGGACGCGACCAGGCGGCGGCCGATGAAGCCGGGAAATCCGGTGACGAGATCGGTCATCGGCGCGGGATCATGCCGGGTCCGCCCGCCCGCTGCGCCCGTGCGATCCTGAGGACGAGAGATGTCCCGCGAAGAATCCGCCGAAACCAAGGACGCCTCACGCCGCACGTGGCTGGCGCTCGAGCGCACCCAGCTTGCGTGGTGGCGGACCGGGCTGACGGCGCTGGCGGTCGGGATCGGCATCGGCCGCGTCGTCCCCGAGCTTCAGGAGTCGGACACCCAGTGGCCGTTCGTGCTCGTGGGAGTGGCGTTTGCGATCTACGGGATCGCGCTGATCGTCTACGGGTCGGCGCGGGAGCGCTTCCTCGCCGCTGACCTCGAGCGCGGCGCGAATCGGCTTTCGCACGCGAGCTTCGACGTGCTGCTCGCCGGGTTCGGCGCCGCGCTCGGAATCGCGACCGCGCTGCTGATCGCCTTCGCTTGGGCTGCCTAGGCGGCGTCGTAGGCCGGCTCGCGGCGGCCGGAGTCGTGCTCGGCCTCGGGGTCCGGCTCTGCCGCCTGCGCCGCGGCTTCCTTCTCGGGCTGCAGCACCGTCGCCGCGACGGCGATGGCGGCCGCGACCAGCGCCGCGCCGATCCAGAAGGCCAGGTGATAGCCGCCGGTCTGCGCGGCCGCCTGCGCCTCGCCGTCGGCGAGCAGGTTCTCGGTCCGCGTGGTCGACAGGGTCGCCAGGACCGCGAGGCCGATCGCCCCGCCGATCTGGGCCGACGTGTTGACCAGGCCGGAGGCGAGGCCGGCGTCCTGCGGCGTCGCGCCCGACATGGCGAGCGACATCAGCGCCGGGAAGCAGACTCCGATTCCGAAGCCCAGCAGGATCATCACCGGCAGTACGTCAGAGACGTAGCTCCCGCCGACCCCGGCCTGCGCGAACAGCGCCAACGAGGCCGCAACCAGGACCATGCCGGAGATCAGCGAGCGGCGGGCACCGAAGCGCATGATCAGGGGTTCGGCGTACCGCACCGAGAGCGTCGCCATGATCAGCGTGGCGGGCAGGAACGCGAGCCCGATCTCGAGCGGGTTGTAGCCGAGCACTTCCTGCATGTACAGCGACCCCAGGAAGAAGGTCCCGAACATGCCCGCCACGAGCAGCGCCTGGACGACGTTCGCGCCGGAGAGGTTGCGAGAGCGGAAGATCCGCAGCGGCATGATCGGGTTCGCGGCCTTCGCTTCGCGTACGACGAACCCAACCAGCAGCGCCAGGGAGACGGCTCCGAGACCCAGCGTCTGCGGATCGCCCCAGCCCTGCTCCGCCGCGGGCTTGACGATCGTGTAGACGCCGAGCATCAGCGAGGTCGTGATCAGCAACGCGCCGGGCGTGTCGGCGCCCTTGTCGAGGCCGATGCCCTGGTCGCGCTCGATCAGCCTCGTGGCGAGGAACGCGGTCGCGATCGCGATCGGGACGTTGATGAAGAAGATCCAGTGCCAGCTGATCGCCTCGGTGAGGACGCCACCGGCGAGGAGGCCGATCGTGCCACCCGCCGAGGCGACGAAGGCGTAGACGCCGATCGCCTTCGCCTGCTCCCGCGGCTGGGGGAACATCGTCACGATCATCCCGAGGATCACGGCTGAGGTCATCGCGCCGCCGATGCCCTGTACGAACCGGCCGCCGACGAGCATCCCCTGGGTCTGGGCCGCGCCGCAGACGACCGAGGCGATCGTGAACAGCGCCAATCCGGCCATGAACACCTTCTTACGGCCGATGAGGTCGCCAAACCGTCCGGCGAGCAGGAGGAGGCCGCCGAACGTGATCAGGTAGCCGTTGACGACCCAGGCGAGGCTCGACTGCGAGAAGCCGAGGTCGTCCTGGATCGACGGCAACGCGACGTTGACGACGGTCACGTCGAGGACGATCATCAGCATGCCCGCGCAGAGGACGTAAAGGGCGACCCAGCGCTTGCGGTCGGCTTGCATCTCGTTCTCGGTCATGGCTTCTCCTCGTCTTCGCTTGCCGGTCATATCCAGAGACCAGGGTGGGGGGCAAAACTCATCGCCCAGACGTGTGACGCTCGTCCGGAGCAATTTGTGACGCTCAGCGGCCCGGCTTCGCCTGCCAGAAGGCGATCTCACCGCCGGCCGGCGCGGCGACCACACTGCGCCATCCCGCCGGCCCCTCGCGAGGCTCCAGCAATACCGAGGCCCCCAGGTTACGAGCCCGCTCAGTCGTTTCGTCGATCTCGGAAACCTCGACGTACGGTAGCCACAGCGGGTGGCCGGTCCCGCACTCGACGATCCCGCCCCCGAACCCGTTGCCCATCTGCAACGCCAGATACGACTTGTCGCCGGCGGTGATGCGCTCCGAGCGCCAGTCGCAGAGCGCCTCGTAGAACGCTCGAGCCTCGGGAAGGTCGCCGGTGTGCAGCTCCAGGTGCACGACGGGTTTTGATCGCGCGGGCATCTCGCTTGTGGGTAGAGACCGTCCTCGAGCCTCAAATTCATCGCTCGGCGCCGATGAATTCGCCGCGCCCCGCGGGTCTCTAGTGTGAGGCCGAATGACGATCGGATCGGACGTACAAGAGCGCGAGCTGCTGGCGGCCGCCAAGGGCGGCGACGAGGACGCGTTCCGGCGCCTGGTCGAGCCTCGCCGCGGCGAGCTGCACGCGCACTGCTACCGGATGCTCGGCTCGGTCCATGACGCCGAGGACGCGCTGCAGGAGGCGCTGCTGCGCTCGTGGAAGGGCATGGCGCGGTTCGAGGGGCGCAGCTCGCTGCGCTCGTGGCTGTACCGAATCGCCACCAACACCTGCCTCGACGCGATCGGGCGGCGCCCAAAGCGGGTGCTCCCCGTCGATTACGGCCCCGCGGCCGACCCGCACGGCGGCCCCGGCGAGCCGGTCGTCGAACAGGTCTGGATCGAGCCGCTGGCCGACGAGCGGCTCGAGCTCGAGGACGGGCTCGCGGGCCCGGAGGCTCGCTACGAACAGCGAGAGGCCGTGGAGCTCGCGTTCATCGCCGCGCTGCAGCACCTGCCGGCCAATCAGCGCGCCGTGCTGATCCTGCGCGAGGTGCTGGGCTTCAGCGCCAAGGAGGCCGCCGAGATCCTGGAGACGTCGACGGCCTCGGTGAACAGCGCTCTGCAGCGCGCCCGCAAGACGGTGGACGACCGGCTCCCGGAGCAGAGCCAGCAGGAGACGCTCCGCGAGCTCGGCGACGACGGGCTCCGCGAGCTCGTCGACGAGTACGTCGAGGCCTGGGAGCGCGGGGACGTCGATGCCGTGGTCGGGATGCTGACCGAGGACGCGGCCTTCGCGATGCCACCGCTGAAGACCTGGTTCGGCGGTCGGGACGAGATCTCGGTCTTCCTCGCCCGCTGGCCGATGTCGGGGACCTGGCGCTGGAAGCCGCTGCGGGTAAGCGCCAACGGACAGCCGGCGCTCGCCTTCTACGCCTGGGACGAAGGCGAGGGGGCGTACCTGCCGTTCGCGCTCAACGTCCTCACCCTGCGCGGCGACAAGGTGGCGGAGGTCGACGCGTTCATCACGCGCGAGCCGACCGATCCCTCTCCTGAGGTGATCGCGCGCATGCCCGAGCAGCCGACCGACGCGCGCCGCCTCCAGGCCGCCTTCGGCAACTTCGGCCTTCCCGAGCGGCTGGACTGAGCCCGGCCGGCGGACCCGCGCGGGCTCAGCGTTCGAGCTCGACCCGCAGGGTGACGATCTCGAACGGCCCGTACTCGACCACGAGCCCCTCGGGGCCGGACTCGATCTCGGCTCCGGCGTCCTCGAGTGCGTTCGCTCGTCGCGCTCGCGTCGTTGCGGCCGCGAGCCGCACCCGGGCGGTCCCGCGGCCGCCGTGCGACTCGTGCAGGCGCAGGATCAGCGCCTCGCCATCCTCGCTGCGCTTGATCGTGTCGAGGGTGAGGTCGTGTGAGTCGACGCTCGCGAACGGTTCGCCGGGGGTGGCGCCGGCGACCCAGGCCGGCGGAGAGCCGAGCGCGGTCGCCGCCCGCGCGACGCCCACATCGCGCCAGTCGCCGCGATGCGGGTGCAGCGCGAAGACGAGCTCGTGGTCACCCTGATCGGCCTCGGGGTCCGGGTCGGTCGGCGAGCGCAGGAGGCTGAGCCGCAGGGCGTCGTCGGTGGCGCTGAAGCCGTGGTTGGTCGGCGACAGCACGGCCACGCCGAAGCCGTGTTCGCCGAGGTCGGCGAAGCCGAGCGCCGGCGCCTCGAAGTGGGCCAGGTCCGCATCGGTGTTGCGGTGCGTGCTCAGCTCGTGGACGCCGAACTGGGCGCCGTACGTCGCCGTGGCGGCCCGCACCCGCAGCGGGAAGGCGGCCTTGAGGATCCGATGCCGCTCGC
Source organism: uncultured Solirubrobacterales bacterium (assembly GCA_963742205.1). Lineage (GTDB taxonomy): Bacteria > Actinomycetota > Thermoleophilia > Solirubrobacterales > 70-9 > WHSW01. The sequence continues at coordinate 184,764 of CAVUKZ010000004.1, forward strand.
GCCCAGCGCACCCGGCAGCGGAACTCGAGCCGGTCTGATCCGGCGTCCAGCCGGACGCGTTGCTCGAGCTCGCTCGCGTCGCCGACCCGCCGCTCGAACGCGATCTCCGCGCGCAGCGGGTCCGCCACGGCCACCTCCATCCGCTCGGCCGGCGGGCACTCGGAGCGGGTCTGGTCGTGGTAGGGCTCGAGCTCCCAGGCGTCGAACGCGGTCGGCCGGTCCTCGTAGAGCTCGAGATCCACGGGACCCGAGAGCGCCTCGCGCCCGTCGGCGAGCCGCAGGCTGAGCAGGCGGCCGAAACGATCGAGCTCGGCGGTCAGGACGCCGTTGTCGAGCCGGACGAGGTCGCCCTCGCGCTCGATTCGGACCTCGCTCTGCGGCTCGGCGGGGGCGCCGAACCCAAACGGCGGGCACGCGTACAGAGCCAGGCCTCCCGACGGCCCCTCGAGCACGTCGCGGCGCTCGAACCCGTAGAGGTTGAGCGGCGCACCGTCCCCCGGCGCGGCCCCCGCCAGCGCGGCGGTCGCCCGGTCGCGCAGTTCGATCGCCCCTTCACGGACCGAGCGCTGCTCGGCCACCGCGGTCTCGTGGACCTCGCGCAGCGAGGTCCCGGGGAGGATGTCGTGGAACTGGTTGCGCAGCAGCACCGGCCACAGCGAGGCGAGCTCGCCGGCCGGGTACGCGGCGACCCCGCGCGCCCAGGCGATCGCGGCCGCCGCCTCGGCCTCGTGCAGGGCGCGCTCGCCGGCGCGGTTGCCGAGCTTCGTCTCGGCTTGGCTCGTGTAGGTGCCGCGGTGGTACTCGAAGTAGAGCTGCCCGGCGATCGTCGCCAGCTCGTCGGCGCGCTCGGCAACGGCGTCGAAGAACCGCTCGGCCGTCGAGCGCTCGACCAGCGGCAGGCCGCGCAGGTCGGCGACCCGGGCGGCCGACTCGAGCATCTCCGGGGTCGGGCCGCCGCCGCCGTCGCCGTGGCCGAACAGGATCAGGCTCGCGTCGCTGCGGTCGTGGTCGCGAAACGCGGCCACCGAGCGCCGCAGCTGGTCGGGCTCGAGGTCGGCGTTGTAGGTGCCGACCGGCGGCAGGTGGGCGAGCACCTCCGAGCCGTCGATCCCGCGCCAGCGAAAGCTGTCGTGAGGCGGCCGGGTGAACTGGTTCCACGAGAGCTTCTGGGTCATGAAGCGCTCGATGCCGCACTGGCGGAGGATCTGGGGCATCTGACCGTTGTGGCCGAAGGTGTCGGGGCTCCAGTAGATCGTGCAGCGGCGCCCGAAATGCTCCTCGAACCAGCGCTGGCCGACCAGGAGCTGGCGGATCAGCGACTCGCCGCTGGGGAGGTTGCAGTCCGGCTCGACCCAGGAGCCGCCGACGACCTCCCAGCTGCCGGCGGCCACCGCCTCGAGCACGCGCGAGAAGAGCTGCGGGTCGTCCTCCTGGAGCCAGGCGTAGTGCTGCGCCGACGAGGCGGCGTAGCGGTAGCCGGGGTAGCGGTCGATCAGCTCGAGCTGGTTTGCCGCCGTGCGGACGAGCTTGCGGCGGGTCTCGGCCATCGGCCACACCCAGGCCGTGTCGATGTGCGCGTGGCCGACCGCGAACGCCCGGTGGCGCGGATGCGGGCCCTCTCTGGCGAGCAGCTCGGCGAGAATCGCCGCGGCCGGCTCCCACGTCTCGCGCTCGCCCGCCTCCCAGACGTTGCAGAACCGGTTCAGCTCGGCGAGCAGCGTCCCCGCCCAGTCGGCATCGAGCCCCCGCGCGCCCTCGGCCTCCAGCCGGCGCAGGGTCTCGAGGTCCCAGAGGAGGCGCCAGGCCTCCGGGTCGAGGCGCGCCAGCGCGCATTGGGTGAGCCGCGCCCAGCCGGCCGGGGCGCGGGGCGGACCCTCGCCCTCGCTCCAATTGCGCCCCAGGCGATAGCGGGCGGCCAGTCCCGGATCGACCCCCGGGGCGGGGTCGGGATCGTCGCCGGCCCAGCTGTTGCAGGCCATCTCGACCGCGAGCTCCAGCCGTTCGCCGCCGGTCGCCGCCTCGACCACGGGGGCGACGGTGCGCAGGGCGCGCCAGCCGGAGTACAGGCCCTGGAGCACCTCGCCGTCGCGCCACAGGGTCGCCTCGCTGCCGCTGTCCCAGAGCAGGTCGACGCGGCTGCCCGCCCAGGGCTCGGGCACCGTCGCCTCGATCCGAAACCAATAGGTCGCCCACTCGGGGCCAAACTCCTCGCCCAGCGCCGCCGGGCGATGGGACGAGCCGCAGCCCGGCCTCCCAGCCCTCGCGCTCCGTGCGCTCGCTGACCGTAAGCGAGTCCGGCTCGACCGCCTCGAGGTGGACAAGCGACCGCAGGCGGCTCGCCGTCTGCGCCAGCCGGCGCCTGGTCTCGTCAGGATGGCGGGCCACCCCGGCGCCGCCTCAGGCTGCCTGGGCGAACCGGGGCAGGTAGGGAGCGTTCGCGGCGAGCATCTCGTCGAGCATCGCCTCGGTCTGCGGTAGGTCGAGCTTCGACTGCGTCATCGGATCGAGCAGGAACGCCTGCAGGAGATCGCGTCGCTCGCCGCTGAGCGCGGCCTTCACCATCTGCCGCTGGACCGCGACGTAGTGGCGCAGGTGGGCGGCCAGCGCCTCCGGAAGCGGGCCGGAGCGCAGCGGCATCACCCCGTGTCCGTTCACCTCGGCCAGCACCTCGACCACGGCGTCGTCGGGGAGGTTCGGGATCGCGCCGCCATTGCGCGTGTTGACCACGTGGACCTCGCTGCGGTTGGCGACGATGGCCTCCATGATCTCGATCACCTCGATGCCCTCCTCCTCGCTCCCGAACGGGAGGTCTGCGAGCGCGACCGGTCCGGCATCGGGAGCGGTCCAGGCGGCGGTCAGCTCGGCGAGCTCGTCGTAGCGAGCGCGCTCGTGGTCCATGTCGTGCATCGTGATCCCGTAGCGCATCGCAAGCCCCTGGGCACGGCCTTCGTAGGCCTCGTCGAGGCGCTGCATCTGGGGAAAGAACTCGGTCCAATGCTCCCAGCAGTACGGCAGCACGCCATAGGTGTCGAGCGCGAACTTGACGATCGGCTGGGTGGCGCGCTCGCGCGCCAGTTCAAGCCCGTCGCGGCCATCGCGCAGCCGGAGTTCAGTGACGCCCGCGCAGTGATTGATCCCGCCGACCAGCGGCGGCATCTCGACGAGGTCCGGCTCGACACCGGCTTGGCGCGCGAGCCATTCGACACTGGCCGGATGCGCAGTGCACGAGCACAGCGAGGTGACCTGGGCGCCGGGGACCGTGAGCATCGCCAGCGCCTCGACCGGCGCCGGGTTGGTGTAGTTGAAGATCCGGGCACCCGGCGCGACCTCGGCGACGTCGCGGGCCACGCTCTCGAGCACGGGCGCATTGCGGAGTGTCCGGAAGATCCCGCCGGGGCCGACCGAGTCGCTGACGTTCATGAAGATCCCGAAACGGCCCGGGATCTCGATGTCGTCCGCCCATGCATCCATACCGCCAACCGAGATCGCCGCGATCACGAAGTCGGCTTCGCGCAGCGACTCCCGCTGGTCGAGGGAGCCGGCGACCCGGAGCGGACTCGACTCGGCGTCGATCAGCTTCTCGGCGAGCTTGACCATCGTGTCGAGTCGGCTCGCGTCGACGTCCATCAGCGTCAGCTGGGCGTCGCCGAGTTCCTCGGAGTTGATGAACATGCGCAGCAGCGGGGGCACGAAGCTTGCCGCGCCACCGCCAATCATTGTGACCTTGATCGCCATCAGCCCATCGAGTCCTCGTTCATGGGCAGGACATTCATCTCGAGGACTCGCTGTGTTCGCGGGCGCTCGAGCGCGTAGACGACGGTCTCGGCGACCTCGTCGGCGCTCATGAAGTTGGCCAGGTCGGGGTCGTCCGGCGTGCGGCCGTGTCCCATGGCGAAGTCGGTGGCCATCCCGCCGGGGCAGATCGTCGTGCAGCGCACGCCGCGGTTCCAGAGCTCGTGGTCGAGCGACCGCATGAAGCCGACCTGCGCGTGCTTCGCCATCGCGTAGATAGCCTCGCCCTCCGGGGCCCGCTGGCCCGCGATCGAGGCGACGACCGCCAGCTCGGCGGCCTCGCTGTCGAACAGGCGCGGAAGGGTGGCCCTGACCGTGTTCAGGAGCCCGTTGACGTTCACGTCGATGATCTCCTGCGCGAAGTCCGGGTCGAGATCGAGGAACTCGCCGTAGCCACCGACCCCCGCGTTGGCCACCACGATGTCGAGGCCGCCGAAGCGGTCGACAGCCTGGCCGACGAGCGACTCGACCTGAAACAGGTCGCGGACGTCGCACGGTGCCGCGACCGCGCCCTCGATGCCGAGGTCGTCGCCGCTGCGCGACGCCAGGGCCAGTTTCGCGCCGCGCGCGCCCAGCGCCCGTGCGATCGCGGCCCCCAGGCCGCGGCTGGCTCCCGTGATCAGTGCAACGCGCCCGTCGAATTCGCTCATGCGATCAGTCGCCTCCTCCGGCTGGTTGGGGTTGGTGGTGGGGGACCGGCGGTGGCACGTCCAGCGCCGGGTTGCGGTCGAAGAAGTTGACCGGCTTCAGCGCGAAGCCGATCGTCGCCACCGGCATCACGGGCCAGTCCTCGGCTCGGGGAACGTGGTGGTGTCCGAACGTGTACCAGATGACCAGGTCCCGGTCGACGATCGGTCGGTCGGCGGCGGTCCACTCCGGCAAACCCGCGCCGCCTGGGTGTTGGTTCGGGTACTCGCCCGCGGCGTAACGCTCGGCGGGGTCGTACGGAGTCACCCACAGGTGGTTGCCGATGAACCCGGCGCGCTTCCTCACCGCGGCCTCGAGATCGGCGAACGGGCGCGTGTTCTCGCCGGGAACGAGCCGGTAGCCGACGGGTGCTCCGAGGCGATGGCGGTGGTTCGGGTTGACGATCTCCCACCATCGGGCCGAGGCGGGATCGACGCGCCGGCGCGCCTCACCCTCCGTCCGCAGCGGCTTGCGCCGGACCTCGAACGCGTTGCCGTGGGGGTTCTCAGGCCCCGGGGGCGTCGACTCGGTCGAGACCTCGATCACCGAGTTGTCGCGCCCGTCGACGTCGAGGTCAAGGCGGAGGTTGAAGTAGTGCTGGTGGACCATCGCGTTCAGGCCCGGCGCGACAAGGACGCCGTGGCGGGGCTCCTCGCCGGGCGGCACGGCACCGGTGGAAAGCACCCCGGTGAGCTTGACCTCGTAGACGATCGAGCCGTCCTGCTGCAGATACCAGAAGAAGCCGTAGTCGTAGTTGCCGATCGCCGAGAACGAGGAGATCACCAGCCTGCGGCCGCGGCGGACCTCTCCCTCGCCCGTTCGCCACTCGATGTGGCGCCACAGCACCCCCGTGTCCTCCTCGTGGATGCAGATCGCGTTCGGGATCTCAACTGGCTCACCGTCGCCGTTGGCGACCGCCGCGTCGAGGTAACGGATCTCGCCCAGACAGTCGCAGCCGAGGGTGAGCGGCGAGGCCGCGATCCCGACGCCGTTCTCGCCCGCGTCGAAGGCGTTCTTGAAGAAGTGCGTCGGGCTCGGATCGCCGTAGGGAACGACCATCTCCGAGAGCGAAGCGCGGAAGAGGATTGGCCGCCGCCGTCCCTGGTCGTGGTAGGCGACCTGGTTCAGGACCAGACCCTCGCGCGGCGTGAAGCCGACGTGGAGCTCCCAGTTCTGCCACCGCAGGACCCGCCCGTCGAGCTCGAAGCTCGGTCCCTCTGGTTGGGTGATCTCGAGCGGGCGGATGTCGTCGCGCAGCGGTCGCCCATCCGCGGTCGCCGCCTCGACGTCGAAGTTGCCGGACTCCTCCGGGATCGGAACGACCCCGTGGTCGTCGATCCGCAGCACCTCCAGCGTCGTCAGGTCCACGACCACGATCAGCCCGTCGACCGGGTGCGCCCACTCGCTGTCGCCCGGCCCCGGGCGAAGGAAGGCCAGGCAGCGGGCGAGCCGACGATCCTGCTCCTCGGGCGCGCCGAAGTTCCCGGCCGGCCAGGCGTCGACCTGGACGGCCTCGAAGTCCGTCACGCCGCGCTTCGCGAGCGCCTCCTGAAAGCCCGGGTCGCTCTTCACCAGCTCCTCTGCCTCGGCGAGCTCCTCGACCACCGCGAGCGGCTGCACGCCCTCGAGGTGGCGCCACTCCACGACGGTCGCGTCCGCGACGGCAACGAGCACCTCGTGGGTTGTGGCATCGGCCCGGTCGAGCAGGACAACGTCGGCGAGGCGCTCGAATTCGGGGACGGGATCGCCGCGGTCGACCGCCTCCGCGCGCGCCTCGAGCGCCTCCTTCTCGGGCGCCCGCACCTCGAGCGTGATGAACCGGACGCCGCGCGCCAACGCGGCGTGTTCGGGGGCGCCGAGGATGGCCTCGCGGACGCGAGAGATCTCGGCCGGGGTCAACGGATCGAGCGGGTGGGCGGTCGGCATTGGGGCGGAGGGCGGGACGTGGCGTGATGCGTGTCTATGTCGCTTTTCGCGGCCATTCAATCACGAACGTGAACCTCCGCTCCTGAATCGGGTTGGACAAATGCTCTGTCGTGCGCGATCCAACCTGCAAACGGTCGTGATCTGTCGGCTATCTTCCGCCCATGCGCCAGGCAGACCGGCTCGCGACGGTGCTCGACGAGCTCTCAGCCGACGGGAGCGTCAGCGTCTCCGAGCTCTCGGATCGGTTCGGGGTGTCGGTCGCGACGGTCCGCCGCGACCTGCAGCTACTCGAGGAGCAACGGCTGGTCGCCCGCGTCCACGGCGGCGCGGTCGCTCGGGGCGTCCTCTACGAGCTGCCGCTTCGCTACAAGGTCGCGCGCAACCAGGAGGAGAAGCGACGCATCGCCGGCGCGGCGGCCGAGTTGGTCACCGACGGCGAGACGGTGGGGCTCACCGGCGGAACGACCTCGACGGGCGTCGCCCGGGCGCTGAGCGAGAACCCGGGGCTCACCGTGGTCACCAACGCGCTCAATATCGCCTCCGAGCTGGCCGTGCGCTCGAATCTGAAGCTCGTGGTGCCCGGCGGTGTCGCGCGCGCGGCCTCCTACGAGCTCGTCGGCCCGATCGCTGAGACGGCGCTCGCCGGCCTCAACCTGGACCTGGTCTTCGTCGGCGTCGACGGGATCTCGCTCGCGGCCGGGTGCACGACCCACGAGGAGGTCGAGGCGTACACCAACCGGGCGCTGATCAAGCGCGCGCGCCGGGCGATCGTGGTGGCCGACGGCTCGAAGCTCGGCCGGGCGGCCTTCGCGCGGATCTGCGAGATCGACGAGATCGACGAGCTGATCACCGACGCCGATGCGCCGGCGCGCGGAGCTGGACGCGCTCCGCGAAGCGGGGTTGGCGGTGCGCACGGTCTGAAAATCGGCCCGGTCTGCGCGGTTTTGATCGTTTTCGCGCATTCGGTGCATGATCGCGTGTAGGATGCGCGCCAGATGCTCACGATCGAGCGTGAGATCGCCAGCCAGCCGGAGGTCTGGCGGCGTTCGGCGGAACTCGCCGAGGCCCAACGGGCCCCGCTGCCCGCGGCCGGCGAGCGCATCGCCCTCCCCCTCGACCCAAACTTCCCCCGGCACCTGACCCGTTCGGTGGTGCTCAATTGACCGCCCCACCGACCCTCGATCGCGCAAGGAGGAAGCGATGACAATCAGCAAGCTGCGGACGGCCCTAGCGGCTTTCGCCGGAGTCGCCGTCCTAGGACTGGCGGCTTGCGGGGGCGACGACTCGTCCTCGAGCGGATTCTCGGACTCCGACCCCTCGGAGCTCGAGGGCACCGAGATCAAGGTCTTGATGCCCTACAAGGTTCCCGAGGAGATGCTGACCCGGTTCACCGACGAGACCGGCATCGACGTCCAGTACAACACCGGCGCCTGGGACGGGATCGCATCGAAGCTGGTCGTCGCGAACCAGGCCGGCACCTACATCGCCGACGTGACCGAGTTCGACTGGTCGTTCACCGGCCAGTTCGGCGGCAACGGCTGGGTCGAGCCGCTGCAGGACGTCCTCGACCCGAAGCTGCTCGACGACCTCGGTAACACGAAGGCGTCGTTCACCAGCGACGGCAACCTCTACGCGGCCTGCTACAGCAACGACTTCAGGATCTCGCTGTTCAACTCGGCGCTCTTCAAGCAGGCGGGTCTCGACGGCTTCCCGGAGACGTTCGACGACCTCGACCAGGCGCTCGACACCCTGAAGGCAAAGGGCGTCGCCGACTCGCCGATGACGATGCCGATGTCCGCGACCGAGGGCAGCGTCACCCCCTGGTACCTGCTCACCCTCGCGATGGGCGGCCAGCTGTTCGACGAGAACAACCAGCCGGTGTTCAACGAGCCGAACTCGGCCGGGGTGAAGGCCCTGCAATGGCAGGTCGATGCGCTCAACAACGGCTGGGTGTCGCCCGGTTCGGTGACCCTCGACGATGGCCCGTCGTTCGAGCGGTTCACGAGCGGCGCGGCCGCGGTCAACATCGCGGGGTCGCCCGGCAACCTGCCGGAGGCCAACGACCCGAAGGCGTCGAGCATCGCCGGCGACGCCGAGGCGGGGCTGGTTCCGGGTGAGACCGGGCCGGGCGGCTCCTTCGGCCTCCAGGAGGGGTTCGCGATCCCGACGACGGCTGAGAACAAGGACGGCGCCAAGGTGTTCATCGACTGGATGCTGAAGCCCGAGAACCAGGTCGAGCTCTACACGGGTGCGGGCTTCCTCCCGTGCGGCAAGGCCGCCCTGGACGACCTTGCCCAGAGCGGTGACCTTCAAGGCGGCGATGTGGTCACCGAGGAGGTCAATCATCTCCAGCCGCTGTTCCCGGGAGGCGCGCCGAAGTGGTACTCGCAGTTCAGCACCGAGGCCCAGGGCCTGCTGAACGCGGCCTGGAAGGGCGACGTGCCCGTTCAGGACGCGCTCGACCAGCTGGCCGACAAGGCCACCGAGCTGGCCCAGTCGGAGGGCTGAGGAAGGACGAGGCCGGCCCCAGGTGACGGAGGAGCACAAACCCGGCACCTGGGGTCGCGTCCGCCGCGCGCTCGGTTTCGGGCTCACCGGCGCCGCGTCCGAGAACGCCTGGTTGGGGCGGTGGCTGGTGCTGCCCGCCTTGGCTTTTACCGGCGTTCTGGTGCTCTATCCGCTCATCGTCGGCTTCAGTACCAGCGTGCACGAACAGACCGCCACGCTCGGTACTCCAAGTCCGTTCGTCGGGCTCGATAACTACCGCGAGGTCCTCCAGCAGCCGTCCGTCGGCGACTCGACGGTGCAGACGATCTGGTACGTGCTCACCGCGCTGGTGCTGGAGATCGGGTTCGGGCTCGCGATCGCGGTGCTGCTCCACCGGACGTTCCGCGGGCGCGGTCTCGTGCTCGCGATTCTCATCCTCCCGTGGGCGCTGCCCTCGGTGGTCAGCGGCGTGCTGTGGCGGCGGATCTTCGACCCGGACACCGGCCTGCTCAACAGCTTCCTGGTCCAGACCGGAATCATCGACCAGCCGCACGTCTGGCTCGCCGATCAGGGCTGGGCGACCCTGTTTGTCACCCTCGTCCACGTCTGGGGCGTGCTGCCGCTGGTGACCCTGGTCTTCATCGCCGGGCTACAGGCGATCCCGGACGAGGTCTACAGTGCCTCGGCGGTGGACGGAGCGTCTCCGTGGCGGCAGTTCCGCCACATCACCTTCCCGCTGCTGCGCCCGTCACTGGTCGTCGCGCTCGTCGTCGGCACGGTCAGCGCGATCAACATCTTCGACGAGATCTACGTCCTCAACGGGACCGCGCTCAACACGCGCTCGATCGTGATGGAGGTCTACACCACGACCTTCACCAACGGCGAGTTCGCCGAGGGGATCGCGCTCGCCTTCATGGTCACCGCCGGGACCGCGATCCTGGCCGCGTTCTACGCGCTCGTCCTGCGCCGGAGGACGGTGTGAAGCCGACGCGCCTCGCCCTGACGGTGCGCGGGGTTGGGATCGCCCTGCTCGTCGCCTGGTCGCTCGGGCCGATCCTGGTCGGCGTGACGACCAGCCTCGAGACCCAGAAGGAGGCCCAGCAGGTGCCGGCGCGCTGGGTCCCATCGGACCCGAACACCGAGTACTACTCGGCGCTGCTCGGAGGCGACGAGACCAACGGCGGACAGACCGCTACCAGCGACGCGGCCTCCGACGCGACCGAGTTTCCGCGCGCGCTTCTCAACACCACGCTGCTCACGGTGGTCACGACAGCTGTCGTGCTGATCGTCGCCGTCCTCGCCGGCTACGGGTTCAGCCGGCTGGAGTTCCGCGGCGGGCGGCCGCTGCTGTGGACTGTCCTGGCGACGATGATCATCCCCCTGTTCACGCTCGTCGTCGCGCTCTACCGGCTGATGGCGGAGCTCGACCTGATCGACACCTTCCTCGGCCTCGTGCTCGTCTACGTCTCAGCCACCGCGCCGCTGGCGATCTGGCTCTTCTACAACTACGTGCGCGAGCTCCCAACCGAGCCCGAGGAGGCGGCGCTGATCGACGGCTGCACCCGCTTTCAGGCGTTTCGGAGGGTCGTCCTGCCGCAGATGACCTCCGGGATCGCCGCCCTGACCGCGATCGTGATGCTCGCGGTCTGGGGCCAGTTCCTGATCCCGCTGCTCTTGACGTCCACGCAGGAGACGAAGCCGGTGACCGTGGTGATCACCGAGTTCATCGGCAAGTACACGACGAACTACCCGCTGCTGACCGCGGCCGGGATCCTGGCGATCATCCCGCCTGCGATTGTGGCTCTCGTCCTCAACCGGCACATCCGGGGAATGCTGAGCGCCGGTGGCTGAGGGCATCCAGCTCGAGGTGATCCGCAAGGAGTTCCCGGGCGGCGTCGTCGCGGTCGACGACCTGTCGCTGGAGATCGCCGAGGGCGAATTCATGGTCCTCGTCGGCCCCTCGGGGTGCGGCAAGAGCACCACCCTGCGGATGGTCGCCGGGCTCGAGGAGGTGACCGCGGGGACGATCAGGATCGGCGACGTCGACGTCACGCCACCTGCCGCCGCGCAAGCGCGACATCGCGATGGTCTTCCAGAGCTACGCGCTCTACGCCCACATGTCGGTGCGCGACAACATCGGCTTCGGCCTGAAGATGGCGGGCGTCCCGAAGGCCGAGATCCAGGACAAGGTCGCGGAGGCGGCCGAGGTGCTCGGGATGGGCGATCTGCTCGATCGCAAGCCGCGCCAGCTCTCCGGTGGTCAGCGTCAGCGCGTGGCGATGGGGCGGGCGATCGTGCGCGAGCCGACCGCCTTCCTGATGGACGAGCCGCTCTCGAACCTCGACGCGAAGCTCCGGGTGGAGATGCGGGGCGAGATCACCAGCCTCCAGCGGCGGATCGGCACCCCGACGCTCTACGTCACGCACGACCAGACCGAGGCGATGACGATGGGCGACCGGGTCGCGATCCTGCGCGACGGGGTGCTCGAGCAGCTCGGCACCCCGGCGGAGCTCTACGAGCGGCCGGTGAACATGTTCGTCGCCTCGTTCATCGGCTCGCCGGCGATGAACCTGATCACCGGGACCTGCGAGGTCGAGGCCGGCGCTCCGTACGTCCGCTTCGGCAGCTCGCGGCTCAACGTCCCGGACGCGGTCGCCGCGCGGTGCGCCGAGCTGCGCGACTTCGTCGGGCGCGAGATCTGCGTCGGCATCCGCCCGGAGGACTTCGTCGCCGCCACCGGCCCGGAGGCCGACGACTCGATCGAGATCCACGTCACCCGCGCCGAGTCGCTCGGCTCGGAGCTCTTCGTCTACTTCCAGACGGTCGGCGCCGAGGCGAGTCCCGGCATCGTCGGCGCTGAGCTGGGCGACGAGGTCGAGACGCCGGCGCTCGCCCGCGAGGCGCTGACGGCGCGCCTGCAGCGCGGGTCGCAGGTCGAGCCCGGGGCGAGGGCGCGGATCACCGTGGACACCTCGCGCCTCTACCTCTTCGACCCCGAGACCGGGAGGGCGCTGAGCTGAGCGCCTTGGTGCAGAGCCCGCCTCCCGCCGAACGGCCGCTGGCCGGACGCCTGGTCGGCGCCCCGATCTCCTGGGGCGTCTGCGAGGTACCCGGATGGGGGGCGACCCTGGACCGCGACCGCTTCTCTGGAGCTTCGCCGACCTCTACCGGCTCGCCTGAAGGCAAGAAAACCGCCCCCCGTCAACGCCAGTTGCCCGGCTTCCCGCCGAGCGCTGCACCGGCGAGAGTCGGTGCGTGAGCCCCGGATCCCGACAAGAATTAGGGTACCCTAACTCGCCCTCATGGCAGCCATTCCGACCACCGGCGACGAACGGATCACGGTCAGCGCCCTCGGCGACGAGATCGTCTGCCTGCACATCAGCGATCCCACCTTCGGCCGGCTCGCGAGCGTGCGGCTCGACCATCAGCAGGCGGCCCAGCTCGCGAACGCGCTCGACCGCCGGCTGGTCGACGCCGCCGGCGGAATGTCCACGATCGCCGACGGCTGAGCGCCGCTCGGCGGCGGCCGGTGCGGTTAGGGTCGGTGCGCGCACCGGCCGCAGGACACGGATTCCCTGGGTCGACGCGGAGCCGGCCCGGGCGTAGCCCGGAGCCGAGCGAGAAGGGAGACACGGATGTCGGACGAGAACCAGACAACGCACGAGCGGAGGGCTCAACCGCTCCGGGGCCAGAGGCCCCGAAGCGGGCCCCGTCCAGCGGCGGACGGACCGCTGGGCTGATCGCCTCGAGCATCCTCGGGCTGTTCGGACTGGCGATCCTGCTCGGGGGATTGGCGCTGATCGCCATCCACGCGTTCGCACGCGACGACGACGGCTTCTATTCGACGGGCAGCGAGCGCCTGCACAGCCCCGGGTACGCGCTCGCGACCGACCAGCTCGACTTCGGCGCCTCCGCCGGCGGCGTCGGGATCGACGACCTCAACGCGACGGTCCGCGTCGACGCCACAAGCACCGACGGCAGGCCGTTGTTCATCGGCATCGGGCCGTCGACCGACGTCGCCGGCTACCTGGACGGCGTCGCCCATTCCGAGATCGCCGACTTTGGCGACGGCTCGGTGGACTACGTCCAGCACGACGGCGGACGTCCACCCGGGCCGCCGGGCGCCCAGAGCTTCTGGGTCGCCGACGCCCAGGGCGGCGGGCAGCAGCGGGTCGAATGGGACCTCGACCCCGGCAAGTACACGGCGGTCGCGATGAACGCGGCCGGGGGCCGCGGCGTGGACATCGACGCCGATGCCGCCGGGAAGATCTCCTGGCTGCTGTGGGTCGGGATCGGGCTCACCGTGATCGGGCTGCTGATGGTCGGCGGGACGATCGTGCTGATCGCACGGCTCGGCAGGCGGCCGGAAACGGCGTAGCTCGGGATTGGTCGACCGGGCCTCCGAGCTTCATCTGGTCGCGCCGACCGAGGATCGGCGCGGCCAGGTGCTGGACGCGATGCGGCGCAGTCGGAACCTGCACCGCCCATGGGTCTATCCGCCGGTCACGGACGCCGGCTATGCCCGGTGGCTCGAGCGGCAGGCGACGGACGAGTTCGAGGGCTTCTTGATCCTGCGCCGCTCCGACGATCAGCTGGTGGGCATGTGCAACCTGAGCCAGATCGTCCGCGAGCCGTTGCAGGGTGCGTACATCGGCTTCGGAGCGGTCGAGGGCTTCGCGGGCCGCGGCTACATGCGCGCCGGCGTGGGCCTGGTCCTCGGCGAGGCGTTCGGGCGCCTGCGCCTGCACCGGGTCGAGGCCAACGTGCAGCCCGGGAACGAAGCGTCGAAGGGCCTCGTGCGAGCCCTGGGCTTCGTCCGCGAGGGCTTCTCCGAGCGTTACCTGAAGGTCGGCGGGCGCTGGCGCGACCACGAGCGCTGGGCGCTGCGCGCCGAGAGTTGGCGGGCGACGCGCAGTGTAGGTTCGGGGGCGTGACCCGCACCGCGGCCGTCGTCGGCGCCGGCATCGGCGGTCTCGCAGCGGGCATCGCGCTGCGCAAGGCGGGCTGTGACGTAACCGTCTACGAGCGCGCCGACGAGCTGCGCCCGCTCGGCGCCGGGCTTTCGATCTGGCCCAACGGCGTGCGGGCTCTGCGCTCGCTCGGGCTCGGGGCCGTGGTGGACGAGGCGCCGCGCACCGGCGGAGCGCTGCGCCGCGCCGACGGCACGGTGCTCGCCGAATTCGCCCCGGACCTGATCGCCGAGCGCTACGACGCGCCGCTTGTGGGGCTCCATCGGGGCGACCTGCACGCGGCGCTCGTGAACGAGCTCGACACGACGAACCTGCGCCTCGGCGCGCGGGTGAGCGATGTCGACGGGGGCCGGATCGCGCTCGCCGACGGGGAGGAGGTCCGGGCCGACGTCATCGTCGGAGCCGACGGCCTCAACTCGCTCGTGCGCGAGCACGTGCTCCGCGACGGCGACCCGATCGACTCGGGGATCGTCGCCTTCCGCGGCCTCGCCGACCGCAACGGCGAGGTGCCGGCAGGGGAATGGTGGGGGCCCGACAGCGTCGCCGGCCTGCTGCCGGTGGGCGGTGGGCGGGTCTACTGGTACGTGGCGCGGCGTGGACGCACCGACGGGTATGAGCTTCAGAACGCGCTCCACGACTACGCGGCGCCGCTGCCGCAGATCGCGCACACGACCCCGCGCGACCAGATCCTCTGCCATCGCCTCTATGACCGGCCGCCCGCAAAGCGCTGGAGCAGCGGGGCCACGACCCTGCTCGGCGACGCCGCGCACCCGATGCTGCCGTTCCTCGGCCAGGGTGCCTGCTCGGCGCTCGAGGACGCGGTTGCTCTGGGTGAGGCGGTGGCGAATTCGGAGAGCGTGCATGCGGCCCTGAGTGCGTACGAGGCGCGCCGGCTCGGCCGGACCGCGGCGCTCGTCAAGGGCTCGCGCCAGGCTGCCTCGATGGTGCTCGGTGGTTCGGGCGTGCGCCGCCGGGCTCGGGACCTACTGGTGGCCCGGTTGCCCGACTCCGTGCGCCTGCGCCAGCTCGACCGCGTGATCCGTGCGGACTGAGGGGCCGGCCCCGAGGGAGCGCAACGATCGCCGCCTGCGGTTGTTGAGGCTGTAGGACGCCTGGAGGTGGCCGGGATGAAGCTGCCAATTTCAACTCGCTCGATTGCGACCGCCGCAGCGGTGCTGGTTGCGCTGCTGCTCGCCCCAGCCGCGGGGGCGGCCCCGCAGCAGCAGCCGCCGACCGCGCCGACGCTGGCGGACGCGACCGCGTTTCGCGGCGACGGGATGTGGATCTGGTACGTCTCGAAGGCACAGGGCGGTAATCCCGCGCGGATCGCCGCCCGGGCGCGCTCGCGCGGCGTCGACACCGTGTTCATCAAGGCGGGCGACGGCACCGACAGCTGGAGCCAGTTCACGCCCGGGCTGGTCTCGGCGCTGAAGCGGGGCGGGCTGCACGTCTGCGCCTGGCAGTACGTCTACGGCTCCGATCCGGCCGGCGAGGCGCGCGTCGGCGCGGCCGCGGCAGCGGATGGCGCCGAGTGCCTGGTGATCGACGCCGAGGCCGAGTACGAGGGCCGCTACGCGCAGGCGCGCACGTACATCACCCGCCTGCGCGCGGAGGTCGGCGACGACTACCCGCTCGGGCTCGCCGGCTTCCCCTACGTGCACTACCACCCCGCCTATCCGTACTCGGTCTTCCTGGCGCCGGGCGCCGCCGAGTTCAACCTGCCGCAGGTCTACTGGAAGGCGATCGGCGACAGCGTCGACCGGGCGATGGCGATCACCTACACGTACAACCGAGTCTTCGGGCGGCCCATCAGCCCGATCGGTCAGCTCTACGACAACCCGCGCGGGCGCGACGTCAAGCGCTTCCGCCAGCTCGCGAGGGCAAGCGGCTTCGCGGGCACCTCGTGGTGGTCGTGGCAGCACGCCTCAAAGTCGGCCTTCCGGTCCGCGACCCGCCGCCACGTCGGGCGCCCGCGCGGCTACCACCCGAGCCACGCCTATCCGGAGCTCGAGAAGGGGGCGGAGGGCGACCTCGTCGTCTGGGCGCAGGAGCACCTCGCCGCGGGCGGCTACTTCGACGCTCAGGTCACCGGTAACTACGGGCTGCTCACCTCCCGCGGCGTGCGTGAGTTCCAGGGCGACGAGGGCCTGTCGCCAACCGGCGTGCTCGACGCGCCCACCTGGAAGGCGCTGCTGGCGAAGTACGACCCGATCGCGGTCACGTGGGGTGCCGGAGACCGGTCGAAGGCCGCCACCCCGAAGGCTCCGCGGTCCGCCCGGCTCCCCGCACGGGAGAACGAGCTCCACTGAGCTTGCGCCCGCCTGGACGCCTGCTATGAAAGCTCGCGGATGATCGCCCGCGGTCTGCTCGGTGCCCTGATCGTCGCCGCCCTCGTCGGTGGCGTCGCGTCGGCGTCCTCGGGCCCGGCGCTGCGCGGCGGTCCGGCGAAGGCGATCCCGCCGGGGCCGCCGAGCTTTGCGCCGGCGTTCTCGCGGGTCGTCTCGAGTCGCGTCTACCACACGCGCTTCTCGGTGGTCCGCAACAGCACCTCGCACCGGATCGGCCGCTCGCTCGCGTCGCTGGACCCGACCTGGGTGACGGGCCTGCTCCGGTACGCGCGCAATCAGTACCCCACGCACGATGAGATCCGGGTCTGGAAGCGGATCCGCAAGCGGGTCCACCGCAGCAGCCCGACCGCCCAGTTCGACGTCGTCCTCAACGCCGAGCAGTACCGGACCCCGGCGGCGGTCACGCGGACGATGCGCAGGCTGAGCGCCAAGCTCGGCAACGAGGGTTGGTTCTTTGACTTCTTCTCCAGCGCCGCCCGCCGGCATCCGAAGATGATCAAGGCGGCGATCGCCTGGGCCCATACGCGCGGGCAGTGGATCGGGGGCAACGTCTTCGGCCTCGCCCGCGCGACGGCGTTCCCGGTGAACGCCGACTTCCTCAGCGTCCAGGACGACGGCTTTCACCTCAACCTGCCGGCGGTGCTGAAGATCTCGAAGCGGGTGCCCGTCCTCTACCACCTCAACAACGACCCCGACGACAAGTCCAGCGGCGGCTGCCGGTTCATCAAGCAGTACAACACCTCCCGCCGCCGGCAGCTGATCCGTCGGCGCGCCTCGTCGCAGATCCGCTACGGCTTCCGGATGTCGTACCCGGCGCTGTTCCCGGAGTGCCTGCACCCGCGGCCGCGGGGGCCGGGGACGTTCCTCGCCTCCTACAACGCCTTCCGTGACCCGCCGATGGCGCGCGAGATCCAGGCGCTGCTCGACCGCTACGACTTCGACCCGGCGACCTAGGCGTTCGCCGCCACGCGCTCCGCGGCGGCGAGCAGGGAGCGGTCGGCGCCCGGGATGCCGATGAGGCTGACGCCGAACGGCAGGTCGTCCGCGGTCCCGAGGGGCAGGGCCACCGCGGGCGCGCCCGCGAGCGTGGCCAGGCACGTGAGCTGGCCGGCGCCGACGCGCGCCGCCTGCCGGGTGTCGGCGTCGGCGTCGCGCGGTGGCGCGGGCGTGCCGGTGGCGGGGAGGACCAGGGCCGTCCCCTCTCCGAGCCGGCCCACCGCGGCTCGGACGGCGTCGGCGACGGGCTCCGCCTTGGCGGCGTCGTCGGGATCGAAGCCCGAGGCGCGCTCGATCCGCGACTCGATGTCGGCCCCCAGCGACGGGCGTGCGGTCCGCACCCATTCGCCGAAGTTCCGCCACACCTCGATCCCCTGGAGCACGTTGAACGCGGCCATCGCGTCCGCGAGCTCGGGCGCCCCGCCCGGGAGCTCGGCGGCGCGTTCGAGGTCGGCGCCGAGCGCGGCGGCGATCCGCTCGGCGGCCTCGCGCGTGCCGTCGGCGATCTCCGGCTGGGCCGCCGCGAGCGGCGGGTCGGCCAGCAGCAGACGGGTGGGCGGCGCGGGTTCGTCGCCGTCGCCGCTGCGAGCAGGATCTCCGCGGCGCGTCGCATGAGCGCCGGGTCGCGCGCCAGCAGCCCGACGGTGTCGAAGCGCTGTGCCAACGGCAGCACGCCGGCGGCCGGGATCGCGCCGTGGGTCGGGCGGTAGCCGTACACGCCGCAGTAGGACGCGGGGACGCGCACGGAGCCGAGCGTGTCGGTGCCGAGCCCGAGGTCGCACAGGCCGCCGGCCACCGCGGCGGCTGGGCCACTCGTGGAGCCGCCGGGGTCGCGGTCGTCAGCAGCCGGGTTGCGCGGCATGCCGTAGTGGGCGTTGTCGCCGCTGAGGCTGAACGCGAGCTCGGCGCACCGGCCCTTGGCGAGCACGGTCGCGCCGGCGCCTTTGAGCATCGCGACGGCCGCGGCGTCCGCGGCGGCGGGCGCGTGAGCGGCCGCCCAGTCGGGATTCCCGGCGCCGGTGACGATGCCGCCGACGTCGATCACGTCCTTGACGACGACCCCGATTCCGGCCAGCGGGCCGTCGCCGTCGGCCGGGGCCCGCGTCCGAGGCCGTGCCCGGGACGAGCGCTCCGAGCGGATCGGCGGTCATCGCCGCCGGATCATGCCGACTGCGTAGCGAAGATGGGGGCGCAGGAGGCGAGCTCGCCAGTCTCGGGCATGTCGCGGCGCAGCGACCAGAACGCGATGCCGCCGACGAGCAGCGGCAGCCAGAACAGGATCAGCCGGTAGGCGAGGACCGCGGCCGCCGTCCCGGCGGCCGGCACGCCGTAGACGATCAGCGTCCCGATCAGCCCGCCGTCGATGCCTCCGATTCCGCCCGGGATCGGCAGCAGCCCGCCGAGCTGGCCGATCAGATAGCCCATGAGGACGACCGTCAGCGGCGGCGTGAGGCCGACGGCGTGCAGCGTCGCCCAGAGCACGGCGTTGTCGAAGGCCCAGTAGCCGATCGAGCCGACGATCACGCGCCGGTTGCCCGACCGCAGGATCCGAATCGCCTCACCGACACCGTCGATGACCGCCGTTCGCGTGGCGCTGAGCCAGCGCCGCATCCGCGAGGCGTCGTCGTCGGGCGGCTCGCCGGGGCCGAGGCGGGGGAGGGCGAAGACCAGCGCCAGGCAGAGCGCCGCGAGGGCCGCCGGGAACGCCGTCAGCCACAGCGAGAGGTCCGGTCCGGCGAGGCCGAGCGCCATGACGACGCCGATCACGGCGACGGCGACGAAGTTCACGCCGCTCTTGATCAGAAAGAAGGCCACGGAGCGCCGCGCGATCCGCTCGCCGTCCATGCCGGCGCGGTGCAGGACCCAGGCGCCGAGGGCGAGCCCGGCCGCGCCGCTGGCGGGCACCAGGGAGCCCATCGCGAGCTCCGAGCCGCCGATCTGCCAGCTGCGCCGCCAGCTCAGGCCGGCGCAGAAGACGGGCCCGAACATGACGATGTACGAGAGGAAGGAGAGACCCTCGAGGAGCGTCGCGACCGCCAGCCATAGCGGGTCGGCATGCGTGAGCGCCTCGCGCGCCTCGCCCAGACCCGGCGCCAGGAGCACGATCGCCACCAGGACCCCGAGCGCGGCGAGCGCCTGGAGCCCGCGCCGGCGCAGGTTGCGGGTCTGAAATTCGCCGGGTAGTTGCGCGCTGGTCTCGGAGGACACGCATCGATTGTGACGTGGGGTTCCCGAGACAGCGGACGGGGTAGCGAACGGCCGTGGCCGAGTCCGACCCATTCACCGTCGTCGACGCCGACCAGATCGACGACGTCTACGCCGGCAGCGACGTCCCGGGCGAGTTCCGCAGCCTCACCAAGGCGCTCGGCGCGGCGCAGGTCGCGATCACGCTGATCCGCGTTCCCCCGCACTGCGACTTCGAGCAGGGCACCGGGCATCACCACGACGAGCTCGAGGAGCTCTACCTCGTCGGCGCGCGGCACGCTGACGATGCGCTTCGGCGACGAGATCCGGCGCGTCGGCGCCGGCTCGGTCGCCCGGGTCCCGCCGGCGACGGTGCGCTCGCACCGCAACGAGGGCGACGACGCCGGTCGAGCTCTGGGCGATCTCACGCACGAGCGACCGCGACGGCGGGACCAAGGTCGACGACTTCTGGGAGGCCTCCCCGACGCCCGCCAGCACCTCGACCCGTCGAACTGAAAGCGCCGACTCGTCGCTCCGGGACGCATACGGTGCAAAAACGACGACTCGGCCTTATTGCACTCCCCGAACCCCGCGAATCTTTACATCATTTGATGTAGAGGTTGCGCAGGTTCCGCGCGCTTGGCATGGTCGGCGCGTGGACGGGTGGGGTCGCAAGGTCGCTCTCGTGGCGGCGGTGACCGTCATCGCCGCCACGCTCGCGATCGTCGCCCTGGTGCCGAGCGGCGACGACCCGAGCAGTGCGCGAGCGCCGGTCGCGCCCCATCGGGGGGCGGTGCTCGATGTGCGCGCGACGGCCGCGGCGATCAGCCCCGACGGCCGTCGGTGCGTGACCCTCGACCGGGCCGGCGGCACGAGCCTCTGGTCGTGCGCCGACGGCGAGCGGTTGCGCGAACGCCCGGGCCCCGCCGGCGGTACGAGGGCGAGCGTCTCCTACACCCGGGACGGCGTCGCGATCCTGACCTCGACGGGGGCAGGCGCGACGGTGCTCGATCCCCGTGACCTCGCGGTTGTGCGGCGCCTGCGGGGGCCGAGCAGAGAGCTCGTGCCCGCGATCAGCCCGTCGGGCGTCCACGCCCTGCGGCCGCTGTCGCCGCACACGGCGGCGATCGTCGACACCGCCGGCGGCCGGCGGATCGCCGCGCTCCGCCACATCCCGGACCTCGGGCGCGCGACGGTGGACTTCTCCGGCGACGACCGCGCGGTGGCGGTGATCACCAGGCCGCGGTCCTGGGCCACCGTCTTCGACGCCACCAACGGGGAGCCGTTGAACAGCTTCGCGCTCGAGGACACGAGCGCGCACGTCGACCTGAGCGCCGACGGGAAGCGCCTGCTGATCGCCGACGGGACGACGGTCCAGATCGTCGACGTCCTGACCGGAATCGAGCGCGAGAGCTTCAGCCCGCCCGGCCCGGTCTCGACCGGTTCGTTCGGCGTCAACGAGCGCTTCGTCGTCACCGGCGGCGCCGACGGGACCGTCTCCGTGTGGGACGCGGACACGGGCTCGCAGGTAGCCGAGTACGCGGGCGGGCCGGGGGCCGTCGCGTCAGCGACGCTCGCCGCGGACGGGCGGCTGCTCGTGGCGGGTCGGGGGGCCTCGCCGGTCGTGCTCGACTGCGCGGCCTGCGCGCGCGGTTAGGGGCGCTGTTTGAGCCCCCGGCGCTCGGGTAGCCGAGGACCAGGGGGTGGAGGAAGCGATCAGGAAGGCCTACATGCTCCGGGATGAGCTCAAGCCGCGGGTCAAGGAGACCAGCGGGCCGCACGACTGTCCGCAGCCGGGCGACTACCTCTGCAGCGAGCACGAGCTGTATCGGATCGAGCGGGTCCAGGGCGAGCGGGCGATGCTCGAGGACTGCCTGACCGAGGCGCTCGTCGACCTCCCGATCTCCGAGCTCAACGAGCTCAAGCCGGTTCGCCGCGGGCGCTGAACCGGCCGCCCCGCCCGGCGTTAGGGTGGAGGTGCCATGGAGTCCGGCGAACCCCCGGCCGCAGTCGCGCCGATCGCCGACCTCCATTGCCATTACCCGATGCACCTGCTCGCGCAGGACGAGGCGGTGCGGCGCCACCTGCCGACGCGTCGCGGCCGCGACGGCCCCGAGAACCTCACGCTCGAGTACGTGATCCGCGTCCGGCGGCACCCCGGGTTCGTCGCCAAGCTCCGCGCGCTCGTCGTCCTGATCGCGGCGCGGCTGCGGAACTTCGCCAGTTACGAGGACACCTGGCGAGTGGACCTCGCCAAGCTGCGCCGCGGCGGCGTGCGCGTGGTCTGCTCGATGCTCTACCTGCCCTTCGCCGAGATCGGTGACGAGCGCGATGGTGATTTCGACGAGCTGCTCGCGCGCCTCGATCAGGTGGAGGACGAGGTCGCCGGACAGCCGCCCGGGGAACGCCCGGTGGTGGTCCGAGCCGAAGCGGACCTCGATCGGGCGTTGGCAGAGCGCCGAATCGCGATCCTCCACTGCATCGAGGGGGGCTTTCACCTCGGGCGCGACCGGAGCCAGATCTCCGAGCGGGTCGCGGAGCTCGCCCGCCGCGGGGTGGCGTACATCACGCTGGCCCATCTGATCTACCGCGGCGTGGCCACCAACGCGCCGGCGCTGCCGATGTTCACCGACCGCGAGTACGAGGCGATCTTCTGTCAGCCGGCGGGCGGCGCCCTGAGCCCGCTCGGCGAGCGCATCGTCCGGGCGATGTACGAGCACCGGATCCTGGTCGACATCAGCCACATGCGCAAGGACGCGATCGTGGAGACCTTCGAGCTGCTTCACCATCTGGATCGCGAGCGCGGTGCGCGGGCCGGCGACTACCCGGTGCTGGCGACCCACGCCGGCTACCGGTTTGGCGAGCAGAGCTACATGCTCGACGCGGACACGGTCCGCGCGGTCGCCGAGCGTGACGGGGTGGTTGGCCTGATCATGGCCCAGCACCAGCTGAACGACGGACTCGGCGTCGACGATCCAGATGACCCCGAGCGGACGATGCGCACGGTGTGCAGCCACATCGACGCGATCCGCGACCTCACGGGCTCGCTCGCTCACGTCGGGATCGGCTCCGACCTGGACGGGTTCATCAAGCCGACGATGGCGGGGATCGATGACGTCGACGATCTCGCCAAGTTCCGCGCGCCGCTCGCCGACGCCTATCCCGATGACGTCGACGCGATCCTGTCCGGCAACGCCGTGCGCGTGCTCCGGCGCGCCTACCGCGGCCGGCCGGGATGAGCGCGAGCGGGCCCGCGCGCCCGGTCACGGAGGCCGAGCTGCGCTTCGACCGCCAGCCGATGGTCGACTGGCTGCGACCGACGTTCCTGCTTCGGGCCGGGCTCGAGGTCTTCCTCTCGGGACTGTTCGCCCGCTTCGCCGACAAGCGCGAGGTCGAGGCGGGGCTGACCGCCGAGCGCACCTACGTCGCCGATCGCGATGCCGACGGCGCACTGTGGATCGACTACGCCGCCGACGTCGGTGAGGGCTTCGACTCGACGTACACGGTGGCGCGGCTGCTCGCCGCGCCGTCGCTGCGCCTCGCGACCGCCGCCGGCGTGGAGGAGACCAGTCGCGGGCGGCTGCTCGTGCTCGGCGGCGACCAGGTCTACCCGTCGGCGAACTGGGACGCCTATCGGGACCGGTTCGTGGGTCCCTATCGGGCGGCCCTGCCGTTTGTCGCCGAGCCCGACGAGCCGCACGTGTACGCGATTCCCGGCAACCACGATTGGTACGACGGGCTGACGAGCTTCATGCGCCTTTTCTGTCAGGGCAACTGGATCGGGGGCTGGCGGACCCAGCAAGAGCGCAGCTACTTCGCCCTGCGGCTCTCCGATCGCTGGTGGCTCTGGGCGACCGACATCCAGTTCGACACTTACATCGACGGCCCGCAGCTTGCCTACTTCCGGGCCGCGAGCGACGAGCTGGACCGCGGCGACCGCGTGATCATCGCGACGGCGAAGCCGAGCTGGACCGACGCTGAGCCCGATCCGGCGCCGAAGCTGATGAAGGCGGGATCGTGGGAGGCCCTGAGCTACATCGAGGAGGCGCTGGTGGCGAACGCCGGGGCCGAGGTCGCGTTGACGCTGTCCGGCGACAAGCACCACTACTCGCGCTATGAGCGCGAGACCCCGGGCAGCCCGAGGCATCGGATCACCGCCGGCGGCGGCGGGGCCCACACCTCGACCACGCACGGCCTGCGCCCGCGCGTGGAGCTGACCGGCGCCCAGTCGGAGGCGACCACCGGGTACGCGCTGCGGCGGGCCTCGCCCACGCGCGAGGAGTCGTATGAGCTCCGCAACCGGATCTTCGCGAGCGTCGCCCGCGTGCACACGCTCGGGATTCTGATCGGCGCGATCTATGCGCTGCTCGCGGTGCTCGTGGCCGCCGGGCTCAAGGACCAGGCGACCGGGCTCGAGGCGAGCCTCGCGGGCCGCGGGCCGTGGGAGATCGTTGGCGACGCGTTCACCGCCTGGAACGTGATCCTGATCGCGGTCCTGTCCGTGGGGCTGATCGCGTTCGCGAGCACCGAGGACTCCGAGCACCTCAGCAAGCGCGCAAAGCGCTGGCTGTTCGGCGGTGCGCACGCGGCCGCCCACATCGTGGCCGCGTTCGCACTGACGCTCCTCGCGCTCTGGCTGCTGCGCGACTGGAGCGGCCCCGCCGCCGACGGGTTGGCGCTCGGCTGGATCGTCGCGGTGATCCTGTTCGCCGTCGGGTTCACGTACGGCCGGCTGGTCTTCGCGACCTACCTCTGGCTCGCCAATCGCAACGACGGCCGCCAGCACGCCACCGAGATCAACGGCGCCAACGCGAGCACCGACTACAAGAACTTCCTGCGCCTGCGCCTTGGCCCCGACGAGACGTTGACCGTCTATCCGGTCGGGATCCGGTCCTGCCCGGGCTGGAGGCTCGCCGGCGCGGACGGCGCGGACGGCGACGCGTGGTTCGAGCCGGAGGTCGGCCAGGCGCAGCCGGAGCCCAGGCTGATCGAGGAGCCGATCTCGATCCCGGCCGACTAGGCGTCGTCGCCGAGCTCGAGCACCGATCCGAGGCCGGTGATCTCGAGCACCTCGGCTACCTGCCCGCGAGCGTTTCGCCAGACGATCTCGGTCTCGGTCTGGTCGAGCTGGTGGAAGCGCACCAGGGACCGCAGGCCGGTGGAGTCGATGAACTCGAGCCCGGCGAGGTCCACGACGAGCCGCCCGTCGGTCGCCTCGAGGGCGGTCGCCAGCGCCTCCTCGAGCTGTTGCGCGTTTGACATGTCGACCTCGCCCGAGAGCTCGAGGATCGACTCATCGGCGCCCGCTTGCCGGGCGACGCGCAACATGGCCATGTCGCCTGAGGTCTGCTCGTCTCCCATGGGTTCTGCCCCCAAAGCAGCCTAGTGATGGTGTGGGATCTCCGCCTCGGGCTGGTTGAGCTCGAACAGCACACGGCCGGTGCCCGCGGGGTTGACCCAGCGCCTGCAGAGAGCGTCGACGATCTGGAGCCCCAGGCGGCGCCCGGCGAGCGCATGCCGGCGGTCGATCGCGGCCCCGCCGTCGCCGGCGTCGGCGACCTCGCCACGGACGGTGGCTCCGGAGACCTCGACCCGGACGCGGATCGTCTCGTCGGGCCCGTGCTTGACGGCGTTGGTGACGAGCTCGGTGACCACCACCTGCAGGTCCCGGTAGCTGATCGCGGGCAACGAGTCGGCGAATCGACTCGCGAGGGCACGGGCCCGTGCCGGAGCCTCAGGACGTGGTTCGAGCGCCGTTTCGAGCTGCATATCGTGGTGCTACCCGCGATTTGGCGTCTCAAAAGGTGCCCGCGGCCAGACAGCGCCCGGTCACAGGCGCGAGCGCAGTGGCTGGCGCAGCCACCAGCGGCGGTCGAGCTCGTAGCCCGTGTCCACGAGCGTCGCGCCGGCGATCCGCTCGAACCGGCGCGCATCGCGGATCCCAAACCGTTCCCGCCATTCGCCGACCCGCCCCGCCCGGATCGGCAGCCCGGCGCCGCTCGGGCGCTCGCCGCGCTCGATGTCCGTCACGGCGAGCGCATCGTCGATCTCCGCCGCGGTGGCCACGATCCCACAATGCGCGTAGAGCGCCGCGCAGGCGCTCACGGGCTCGGCTCGCAGGTGCTCGTAGCGGAGGTCGAGCAGCCGCTCGCCAAGCGCCGGTGCCGCCGCGGCGGCGAGCGCCAACCCGGTGTTCCACGAGCGCGCGGCCTCGACCAGGACCGCCTCCGTGTCGTCGGCTCCGAACCCGGACCACGAGCGGCGCGCCTCGATCAGCGAGACGGCGACGTCGCGCCCGTCACGCACCACGTTGACGAATCGAGCCTCCGGCAGGATCTCGGCGATCAGTTCCAGCTCGTGCAGGTGCCACGGGCTCTTCTCGACGACGTAGCGCGTGCCCGTGGGTACGCCCGCGCGCAGCCAGCGCCCCGCGATGTCGCGGACCTCGTCCATCAGCTCCTCCCGCGTGAACAGCCGCCCGAGCCCGGGAGGCGCTGGGGCGGGGGCGTCGTCGCCGTGCGCTGGCGGAACCGGGCGAAAGAACGCGCCCAGCCCCACCCGGCCCGAGAACATGTAGGTCTCGAGGAGCGGGAAGGCATCGGCGTGCGCGGCGAGCAGCCGCTGCACCCAGGTCGTCCCCGAGCGCGGGACCCCGACCACGAAGATCGGCGTCAGCGAGGTTTCGGCGCGTGCGGCCACGCCGGCGCATTGTGCCTTGCCCCTGGACGGCCCGGGACGGCGCGGTTAGAGTCCAGGTCGTGTCGAGGCAGGAGGCAGTTGCGGCGTTCCTCGAGGGGAGGATCAGCCGGCGGACATTGATTCGCCAGCTGGTTGCCGGCGGCGTGTCGATGGGGGCGGCGGCCTCGTACGCGGCCGCGCTCGACCCCGAGACCGCGCACGGCGCCGTCGCGGCGGCGCCCGACGACCTCTATCCGCTGGTGACGATCAAGTTCGACACGCCGAGCCTCGCCTACGTGGTCAACAACGGCCGGCTGAAGCTGACCGTCAGCTGCGGTGAGGAGATCGGCCTGAACTTTGCCGCCTTCGTCCGCGTCGGCACCGGACTGAAGCTGATCGGGACCCGGTTCATGGCCCAGTTCTTGACGGCCGCAGGCACGCGGAGCTTCGTGATGACGGTGGACCCGACCCTGCTGCAGGGCAAGCACACGGCGTCGATCCACATCCAGGCGACCGGCAGCGATCAAGAGGGCTACGGCGCGGTCGCCTCGGCGAGCACCGTTCTCCGTTAGGGAATCGCGCCCGATCCGCTTCGCCCCGGGTCGCCCGCGCCCCGAGGTCGCGCTGACCTTCGACGACGGACCGGGCCCGGCGACCCCTGAGCTCCTGGCGGCGCTGGAGCGCCTGCGGGCGCCCGCGACGTTCTTCGTGGTCGGCTCGCGCATCGCGCCGCGGGCGGCGGAGATCGCCGCGGCCGCCGCCGCCGGTCACGAGATCGGCACCCACTCGTGGAGCCACGCGCGGCTCTCGCGGCGGCCCGTGCGCGCCTGGGTCGAGCTCGTCCGCAGCTCCCGGGCTCTGGCGGCGAGCGGAGCGCCGCGCCCGCGGCTCTTCCGCCCGCCGTACCTCGACTGGTCGCGGTCGCTCGGCGTCGCCGGGGCCGTGGCCGGAATGCGACCGGTGGGCTGGGACGTCGACCCGCGCGATTGGGAGGCCGACGACCCGGACGAGATCATCGGCCGGGTCTACGACGACGCGTCAGGTGGGTCGATCGTCCTCCTTCACGACCGCCCCGACTGCCGGGCCACCCTCGAGGCCCTGCCCGCGATCGTCGAGGGGTTGCGCGACCTCGGCCTGCGACCGGTCACGGTCAGCGAGCTGCTGGCGTCCCCGACCGCGGGCTGACCGCCCGAACCGCCACTCGAACGCGGCCCCGGCATGGGCGGCCGCGATCCCGAGCTGGACGAGGCGGCGTGCGGCCTCGTAGCGCGGTCGCAGGTCGCCGCCCCAGTCGGCGACGCGGCGGTCGGTGGCGGCGAGCCGGCGGCGCGAGTAGCTGCGCAGGAAGCCTGGCCGTCCGCGCGGCGGCCGGCCCTCGTCGCGCTCGCGAACGATCCGG
The DNA here is from genome assembly GCA_963742205.1 of uncultured Solirubrobacterales bacterium. Classification (GTDB taxonomy): domain Bacteria; phylum Actinomycetota; class Thermoleophilia; order Solirubrobacterales; family 70-9; genus WHSW01. The sequence continues at coordinate 212,231 of CAVUKZ010000004.1, forward strand.
GCCAGCGCGCGGCCGCGGACGAAGTGGTGGCGCACGAGCCGCAGCGGATTGGTGCAGGGACTGCGGTGCACGAGCGTGATCTCGCGGGCGCGATAGGCGCGATGGCCACGGCTCCAGAGCGCCTGGTTGAGGACCGTGTCCTCGCCGGCCCGCACGTCGTCGGGGAAGCCGCCGGTCTCGACGACGAACTGGCGCACGTACGAGCAGTGCGCGGGGGCGGCGGCGAGCTCGCCGGAGGGCCGGCCCGGCAGCGAGCTCGAGTGGTCGAGGAAGTACGAGGCCCAGCCGGACCGGGTCTCGGTGCCGTTGAGGATCGATCCCGTGACCATCGGCCAGCCCGCCTCGTGAGCGGCGATCCGGGCGGCGAGGCTTCCCTGCGGGAGCTCCACGTGCGACCCGGGGAACGAGACGTAGTCGCCGCGGGCCGCCCGCACGCCGGCGTTGCGGGCCCGGCCCGGAAGGGCCCGCTTGCCGAGGTCGATCAGGGTCACGTCCGGGAATTCGGCGGCGACCACCGCGGCGGTCCGGTCGGTGCCGCTCACCACCACGATGACCTCGAACGGCTCGTCGCACCGCTGCTGGACGACCGAGCGCACGGCCCGCTCGATCCGCGCCTCGTCGTTGTGGGAGATGACGATCGCCGACAGGCGCGGCGCCTCGAGGTCGAGGTCGTCCCCGGACATCCGGGCGCGGTTGCGACCCGCGAGCAGCACCGGCAGGCCCGGCGGCCGCGGCACCCAAGGTCGCACCGGGTCCGTCTCGAGGATGCGCTCGTAATCGCGCTGCCAGACCCGCCCGGGATCCGCCTGCTCGTACTTGCGCAAGCGCTCGCGCCGGCGGCCCTCGTCGAGCCCGGCCAGATGCTGGATCCGAACCGTCGTCGAGCGCCAGCGCGCGCGCGGGATCGAATCGGGGACGGGAACCAGGTGCAGGGTCTCGACCGGCAGCCGCATGCCCGGCTCGTGAGCGAACATCCGGTACGCCCAGAGGTCGGCGCGGTCGTAGCGGTCCAGCGTCCCGATCATCCGGTGCACGCGGAAGCCGTAGGCGTCGCCCGGGATCGCGTCGCGGGCGGCGAAGCCTCGCAGGGCCGCCGCGTCGTCCGGATCGATGCGCTCGTCGGCGTCGACGAACACGACCCACTGCGGCTCGAGCTCGGAGGCCGCGTCGAGCAGGGCCTGGCGGTTGGCCGCGTCGTCCCAACCCGCGTAGCTGTCGCGCCGGGGGTTGCGGATCAGCTTGCGGACGAGCGGCGCCGTCGGCGAGCAGTTCCGCCGTTGCGTCGGTCGACCCGTCGTCGAGCGCGACCACGGCGTCGGCAAAGCGCTCGGCGCTCTCCAGGTAGCCCTCGAGGTCGGCCGCGCCGTTGCGGACGGCGAGCAGGCAGACGAGGAGTGGTCGGCTGGTGTCCGCCGCTTCCCGGCCACCCGCGGGCGGCGCCTTGGCGCCCCCGACGACGGCGAGGCCCGCCGGTCGCGGTGGCCACTCGACCAGGTGCTCGGGCGGCGGGGCGAGCATGGTCTCGGTGTGGGCGCGGTGCGCGCCGTCGGGGTCGGCGCGGTCGTATTTCGCGCGCCGCCGGTCCAGGCGTCCGGCCGATTCCAGGTGGCGCACGCGGATCGAGGTCCGCACCCACGCGCGACGGCTGACGTCGAGCGGCACGGGGTTCAGATGCAGGCGCTCCGCCGGCAGCGTCATCTCCTCGGCGCGCCCGAACAGGCGATAGACGTAGCGGGGGTTTGGGTCGACCCGTTCGCCCCAGGCCCGGTGCAGCTGCAGCCCGTAGGCCAGGCCCGCGATCGCGTCCGTGGCGAGGAACTGGCGCAGCGCCGCGGCGTCGTCGGGGTCGACCCGTTCGTCCACGTCGAGGAAGAGCAGCCAGTCGTAGTCGGTCGCGGCCGCGCGGTCGAGCAGGGCCTGGCGATTGGCCGCGTCGTCCCACGTCGGGGCTTCGGCCTCGCGCCGCAGCACCTCGATCACTCGCGGGTGGGCGCGCAGCAGCTGCGCCGAGCCGTCGGCCGACCCGTCATCGAGCGCCAGGACGTCGGCGCTCAGGGCCTCGATCGAGCTCAGGTAGCCAGGCAGGTCCTCGGCGCCGTCGCGGATCGGCAGCAGGCAGAGCAGGGTCGGCTCCCGGCCGCGCTTCGGCGCGCCGCGCGGGGCCGAGGCCGCCAGCGCCACGAGCCGCTCCACGTCAACGTTCCCGGGACAGGCCTTGGCCGCGAACGCCTCGCGGTGGCCGATGACGTGCTCGCGGTCGATGGGGATCCCCCAGCGCTCGCCGGCCGCCGCGATCAGCGCCGCCGCCGCGGCGTACTGGGCGTCCGGACGCTCGACGTGCTCGGCGTCCCCGCCGTCCTCGAGCTCGATCCCGATCGTCATCGGGTTGAGGTCGTCGCGACCCTGGGCGATGCTCGCCGTGGGGTCAAGGACGCGGCCGGCGTGCCGGGCCGCGTCGGTCTCGTCGACGAACTGCGCGACCCGGCCGTCGAGCCCGACGAGGTAGTGGGCGCTGACGCCGCTCTCGGGATCCGCAAACCAGTCCGCGGTGCCGGCGAAGGTTCCGGCCGTGGTGTGGACGACGATCGCCCGCGGCCTGTCGCCGCCGCGGCCTCGGGCGAAGTGCGGCGTGAAGAGGCGCTCGATCTCGCCGAAACCGGGGTCCACGTGCAGGGCGCGGAGGCTACTGTCGCGGGCTTAGAATCGACGCACGGCGACCGAGCAGAACACCGATCCCGCCCAGCTCCCCGGCGTCGAGGCCTCCACGGCCCTCACGCCCGCCGAGCTGCAGCTGGCGACCCGCAACCACGGCCTGCCGCTCGAGGCGCTCGCCTACGACCTGACGCCGGCCGGGCTCCACTACCTGCTCATCCACTACGACGTCCCGGTGGTCGACCCAGCGGCGTGGCGCCTGACGGTCGACGGTCGCGTCGCGAACGAGCTCTCGCTGTCGCTCGACGAACTGCGTGAGCGACCGGCGACGACCCTCGCGGTGACGATGGAATGTGCCGGCAACGGGCGCGCTCGCCTTGAGCCGCGTCCAATCAGCCAGCCGTGGCTGCTGGAGGCGGTCGGGAACGCGGAGTGGACGGGCGTCCGGCTCGCCGACCTGCTCGACGAGGCCGGGGTGCAGGACGGCGCGGTCGAGGTCCTCTTCCGAGGGCTCGACCGTGGCGTCGAGGGCGGAGAGGAGCAGCAGTACGAGCGCAGCCTCACCCTCGCCGAGGCCCGCCGCGACGAGATCCTGCTCGCCCACTCGATGAACGGCCAGCCGCTGCCGCCCCAGCACGGGTTCCCGCTCCGCCTGATCGTCCCGGGCTGGTACGGGATGACGAGCGTCAAGTGGCTCGAGGCGATCACGGTCCTCGACCGGCCGTTCGAGGGCTACCAGCAAGCTCGGGCTACCGCTTCCGCCAGTCCCCGGACGAGGACGGCGTCCCGGTCGACCGGATCCAGCCGCGCTCGCTGATGGTCCCGCCGGGGATTCCCGAGTTCGCCACGCGTGATCGCCACCTCGAGCCCGGGCCGACCACCGTCAGGGGTCGCGCCTGGTCGGGCCGCGGCACCATCCGGCGGGTCGAAATCAGCGTCGACGGCGGCGAGACCTGGGCCGACGCCCGGCTGCGCCCACAGCCGTCGCGGTGGTCGTGGGTCGGCTGGGAATGGGACTGGGACGCGAATGAGCCCGGCGACTACGAGGTGTGCTGCCGCGCCACCGATTCGGAGGGCAACGAGCAGCCGCTCGACGCGCCGTGGAACCTCGGCGGCTACGCCAACAACGAGGTCCAGCGGGTTTCGGTCACCGTCGCCTAGCGCTGGCGGCCCGCCCGCCCGCGTCTCGAGAACGGGTCGGCCTCGGACGGTTCTCACCGTTCGCCGATCATCGAAATGCTTGTCGCCCGGGGCCGCGACCGCGAGGGTCACGCCCATGCGATTGGTCGCAAGTCCCCCCGGGCAGCCCTTCCAGGCGCCTGAGTCCGAGCCGGAGTTCGAGTCCTCGGCGGCCTTCGGCCCCGGGCGGCGCTACTGGACGATGTCCGGGCGGGTCTTGATCAGCGACGGCCAGTTGCTGTTGGTGATGCCCGAGGACAACGGCGAGCCGGCTCGGCTCGTGGTCTCGGCCTCCGTGGACGATGTGGAGGTCGAGTCGAAGCCCTGGTGGTCGTTCGGGACGGGCCTCTACCTGAACATCCAGGGCGATCACTACACGGTCGAGCCGAGCTCGTTCTACCCCGCCGCCTCGGTCGGGAAGGTCCGCCGTGCGCGCGACTCGGCCCGTGACCTCGAGACGGCCCTGGCCCGCGCCGCGGGCCGATGAGTTTGGGCGCAGCGACCAGTCCCTTCTCCTGACCCCGATACAGAGGAGGCAGGACATGCTGCTCGACGAGCGCACGGCGATCATCTACGGCGGGGGCGGCGCGCTCGGGAGCGCGGTGGCAAAGGCGTTTGCGCGCGAGGGCGCCACGGTGCACCTGGCCGGTCGCACGCGCGCGACGCTCGAGGCGGTGGCGGACTCGATCGACGGCGACGCCCGCGTCGCGGTTGTGGACGCCATGGACGAGGCCGCGGTGGAGGCGCATGCGGACGAGGTCGTCGCCGACTCGGGCAGGATCGACATCTCCTTCAACCTGATCACCCACCCGTTCACCCACGGTGTGCCGCTGATCGAGATGGAGGTCGACGACCTCATGGCCCCGGTCGAGACGGCGGCGCGCTCGACCTTCATCACCGCCCGCGCGGCGGGGCGGCGGATGGTCAAGCGGAAGTCGGGCGTGATCCTGGCGTTCGGCGGCTCCGCCGACCGGCGCGGCCCGGATCGCGATTACCTCCTCGGCGGCACGCAGATGGCCTTCGACGCAATCGAGACCTTGCGCCGCGCGTTCGCCGTCGAGCTCGGCCCGCAGGGAATCCGCTTCGTCACGCTGGCCAGCAGCGGTGTCCCGGACACGTTGCCGCCCGGCATGGACGCCGCTGACGAGATCCGCGAGCTGATCGAGGGGACAACGATCACCGGCCGCGCCGCGGACCTCGAGGACGTCGGCAACGCCGCTGTGTTCGCCGCCAGCGACTGGGCGCGCAGCGTCACCGCGGCGACGGTGAACATCAGCGCCGGGGCGATCATCGACTAGGGCACGCGCTCCGCGTCGAACGCCGCGTTTATTTCGCCCGCGCCCGGGAACGGGATGTGTCGGGACAGACGAGGGAGGAGAGACGTGTACGAGCAGGTCTTCAACCCGGTCGGCGATTCGCTGGGTCTCAGCACGATTTTCGCGGCGCTGCCGCTGATCACACTGTTCGTCCTGCTCGGCGGCTTTCGGGTTACCGCTTGGCTCTCGGGCCTGATCTCGCTCGGCGTGGCGATCGCAGTTGCCGTGATCGCCTACGACGTGCCATTCGGGCAGTCGCTCGACATGGGCGCGGAGGGGGCGGCCTTCGGGCTGTTCCCGATCATGTGGATCGTCGTCAACGCGATCTGGATTTACAACATGACCGAGATGACGGGGCACTTCGCGGTGCTCCGCCGGTCTTTTGCGGCGATCTCCGACGACAAGCGGATCCAGGCCGTGATCATCGCGTTCTCGTTCGGAGCTCTGATCGAGGGTCTGGCCGGCTTCGGCACCCCGGTGGCGATCACCTCGGTGATGCTGTTGGCGCTCGGCTTCAAGCCGCTCAAGGCCGCGGCGCTGGCGCTGATCGGCAACACCGCGCCGGTCGCGTTCGGCTCGATCGCGACGCCGATCGTCACCTTGGCGGGACAGACCGAGCTGCCCATCGACGACCTGGGCTCGATGGTCGGCCGCCAGACGCCGTTCCTGGCGCTGATCGTGCCGCTGATCCTGGTCGCAGTGGTGGACGGCAAGCGCGGCATGCGCCAGACCTGGCCGGCCGCGATGGTCGCCGGGGTCACGTTCGCGATCGCGCAGTTCGTGTGCTCCAACTACGTCTCGGTGGAGCTCACCGACATCATCGCCGCGCTGGTCTCGACCTTCGCGCTGGTCGGCTTCCTGCGCGTCTGGAAGCCCTCGGAGCCGCTCGCCACCGAGGCCACGAGCGGGCCGCTGCCGACGATCGCCGGCGCCTCGGCCCACGACCCGGCGCTGGAGCGCAGCGTGCGCCTGCGCGACCAGTCGGCCGAGGAGGACACGACGCGGGAGAAGCTCCAGGCCTTCGCGCCGTACATCATCATCGTCGCCGTCTTCGCGCTCGCGAAGCTGGTCGACCCGATCGAGCGCTTCCTGTTCGAGTTCGGCGGCGGCACGGCCTTCAACAACGCCGACGCGAAGACGCCCAACGGCTTCGAATGGCCGGGACTCAACGTGGTCGACCCCAGCGGCGAGGCGCCGTCGGCCGCCACGTTCGGGTTCTCGTTCTGGGACACGCCTGGGACGATCGTGCTCCTCTGCGGCCTGCTGACGATCCCGATCCTGCGGATCAACATCGGCGACGCCGTGCGCGCCTACGGTCGCACCCTGCGACAGCTGGCAACGGCGATCGTCACCGTCGCGGCGGTGCTGGGCCTCGCCTACGTGATGAACCTGAGCGGCATGACGACCACGATCGGCCGCTGGATCGCGGGCGCGGGAGACGCCTTCGCCTTCCTCTCGCCGATCATCGGCTGGTTGGGGGTGGCGATCACCGGCTCCGACACGTCCTCGAACGCGCTCTTCGGCGCGCTCCAGGTCGAGGCCGCGAAGGGGGCCGGGCTCTCGGATGTGCTCATGGCCTCCGCGAACAGCTCCGGCGGCGTCCTCGGCAAGATGATCTCGCCGCAGAACCTGGCGATCGGAGCCGCCGCCGTCGGCCTGGCCGGGAAGGAGGGGGACATCTTCCGCCGGGTGTTGTTCTGGAGCATCGTGATGCTGCTGGTGATGTGCGTCCTCGTCTACCTGCAGTCCACTGCCTTACTGTCCTGGATGGTTGTCTGACGGGCCCGACACGCTGATCGCAAAGCTGCGCTCGATCTGTGGCGCCGAGCACGTCTACACGCACCCGCACCAGCTGAAGACCTACGAGTCCGACGGCCTGCTCCAGTACGCGCAGAAGCCGGCGGCCGCGGTGCTGCCCGGCTCGGCCGATGAGGTGCGACGCGTCGTGAGCGCGTGCCACGACGCGGGCGTGCCCTGGGTCGCGCGCGGCGCGGGCACCGGGCTCTCCGGCGGCGCCCTGCCGGTGAAGGAGGGGGTGCTGATCGCGGTCTCGCGGATGCGCCGCGTGATCGAGGTCGACCTGCCGAACCAACGGGTGGTCGTCGAGCCGGGGGTCACCAACCTCGACGTCTCGGCCGCGGTCGGCCCGGACCACTTCTATCCGCCCGACCCGTCGAGCCAGATCGTGTGCTCGATCGGCGGCAACGTGGCCGAGAACTCCGGCGGCGCGCACTGCTTCAAGTACGGCTTCACCACCAACTACGTCACCGGGCTCGAGCTCGTGCTGCCCGACGGCGAGCTCGTGCAGGTCGGTGGCAAGGAGCTCGACCGGCCCGGCTATGACCTGCTGGGCGCCTTCGTCGGCTCCGAGGGGACGCTGGGTGTGGCGACGAAGATCTGGCTGCGGGTGATCCCGAAGCCGGAGACGGTGCGCACGCTCGTCGCCTTCTTCGAGCACACCGGCGACGCGGGGGAGGCCGTGTCGGCGATCGTCTCGGGCGGGATCGTCCCGGGAGCGATCGAGATGATGGACCGGCTGGCGATCGAGGCGGCCGAGGGGGCCACGCACGCCGGCTATCCCACGGACGCGGGAGCAGCGCTGGTGGTCGAGCTCGACGGCGCCGAGGCCGAGTGCCAGGTGCGCTTCGACGAGGTCGTGGAGGTCTGCGAGCAGGCCGGGGCGACCGGCGTCCGGGTCGCCCAGGACGAGGCCGAGCGGGAGCTCATCTGGCGCGCGCGGAAGGCGGCGTTCGCGGCGATGGGGCGGATCGCGCCCAATTACTACGTCCAGGACAGCGTCATCCCGCGCACCCGGCTCCCGGAGGTCCTGCGGCGTATCGACGAGCTCGCCGACGAGTACGGGCTCAAGGTCGCCAACGTCTTTCACGCCGGCGACGGGAACCTGCACCCGCTCGTGCTCTACGACGGCGCGAAGGACGGCGACCCCGAGCGGGCCGAGGAGCTCGCCGGGCTGATCGTCAAGGCGTGCGTCGACGCGGGAGGCTCGATCACCGGCGAGCACGGGGTCGGGGTGGACAAGAAGCGCTACATGCCGTCGATGTTCTCCGAGCCCGACCTGGCGACGTTCCAGCTTCTGCGCTGCGCGTTCGATCCCGAGGGGATGGCGAACCCGGAGAAGGTGATGCCGACCCCGCGCCTCTGTGGGGAGGTCCCGGGCCCCTATCGCCAGCATCCGCTCGAGGCCGCCGGGATCGCGGAGCGCTTCTGAATGGCCTCCGAGACCGTGACCCGCGAGTCCCCGGCCTCGCAGGAGGACGCCGCCGCGCTCCTGCGCCGCTGCGACGACGAGGGCCTACACGTGTGCCCGGTCGGGGCGGGCACGAAGCTCGGCTGGGGCGGCGTCGGCGAGCCGGCCGAGGTCGAGCTGTCGACGGCGGCGATGGCTGACATCGTCGAGCACAACGAGGGCGACCTGACGGCGATTCTCGACGCGGGCGTCCCGCTGGCCGCGGCGCAGGCGCGCTTCGCCCAGGCCGACCAGATGCTGGCGCTGGACCCCCCGCTCGGCCCGGACCGGGCGGCGACGATCGGCGGCGTCGTCGCGACCGGCGACTCGGGCCCGCTGCGCCACCGCTACGGGGCGCCGCGCGACCTTGTCGTCGGCATGACGATGGCGCTGGCCGACGGCACGGTCGCCAAGGCGGGCGGCAAGGTGATCAAGAACGTCGCGGGCTATGACCTGGCGAAGCTGTTCGCGGGCTCGTTCGGCACCCTCGGCGTGATCCTCCGCGTCGCCGTGCGGCTGCACCCGCTGGCGGATACGCGTGTGACCCTGCGGTTCGAGACCGGGAGTGGGGAGGACCTGGGGGCCGTCGCCGCCGCCCTCTCGCACGCGCACCTGGAGATGGAGGCGCTCGATGTGAGCTGGGGCCAGAGCGCGGGCGCCGTGCTCGCGCGGTTCGCGGGCGCGGCCGCCTACGAACAGGCCGAGGCGGCGGCCGAGCTCGCGCCGGCCGGCGAGCTGGTCACCGACGACGAGGAGCTGTGGGCGCGCCACCGGGCGCTGCAGCGTTCACCGGGCGGTGTGGTGGTGAGGGTCTCCGGCCTGCAGGCCGAGCTGGCGCGGGTCGTGGGCGAGGCCGAGCGCCTCGGGGGCACGATGGTGGGCCGGGCGGCGCTCGGGATCTCGTGGCTTGGATTCGACGGCCTCGACGACGAGGCGGCCGTCGCCGCGGTCGGCGAGCTGCGCGAGCGGCTCGCCCCGGCGCCGTGCGTGGTGCTCGACGCACCCGAGGCTGTGCGCGCCGGGCTGGACGTCTGGGACGACGACGACCCCGGCCGCCTCGCGCTCACCCGACGGGTGAAGGAGCGGTTCGATCCGCGCCGGACGATGCGGCCCGGCGTCTTCGTGGGGGGCATCTGATGGCGGGCTCGCGCGCCTTCGACGACGTCCGCCCGCCGAGCCCCGACCTGATCGACGACTGCGTCCACTGCGGCTTCTGCCTCGAGACCTGTCCCACCTACGCGCTCTGGAGCGAGGAGATGGACTCGCCGCGCGGCCGGATCGTGCTCATGCGCGCCGGGCTCGAGGACGGCAGCGAGATGTCGACCGAGCTCGTCACGCATATCGACCAGTGCCTCGGCTGCATGGCCTGCGTCACCGCCTGCCCGTCCGGCGTTCAGTACGACAAGCTGATCGAGGACACGAGGGCTCAGGTCGAGCGCAACGCCGACAGGACGCCCGCCGACCGCGCCTTCCGGCGCCTCGTGTTCGAGACCTTCACCCATCCCGGCCGGCTGCGCGCGCTCGCGCCGCTGCTGGCCGGCGCCCGGCGGCTGGGCCTGGACCGCGCCGCCGCGCGCAGCAAGGCGTTGGGGCGCTTCCCGCGCCTGCGCGCGCTCGCGGGCCTCACGCCCGAGACCAAGCTGGGCTCGGCGCTGCGGCCGTTGCCGTCGCGCTTTGCGGCGCGTGGCACGGCGCGGGGTCGGGTCGGCCTGCTTCAGGGCTGCGTGCAGCGGGTCTTCTTCCGCGACGTGAACCTGGCGACGGCCCGGGTGCTCGCGGCGGAGGGCTTCGAGGTCGAGGCCGTGAGCGAGCCGCGCTGCTGCGGTGCGCTGCAGCTCCACTCGGGCTATGACGCCGAGGCGACCGGGCTCGCCAAGCGGACGATCGCGGCGTTCGAGAGCTACGACGTCGTCGCCGTCAACGCGGCCGGCTGCGGCTCGGCGATGAAGGACTACGGGCACCTGCTGCGCGACGACCCAGAGTGGGCCGAGCGCGCGGCGGCCTTCTCGAGCCGGGTGCGGGACGTGACCGAGCTCCTGGCCGAAGCGGGCGCGCAGGCGCCGCGTCACCCGGTGCCGCTCCGGGCCGCCTACCACGACGCCTGCCACCTGGCGCACGCCCAGGGCGTGCGCTCGCAGCCGCGCGAGCTCCTGCGGCAAATTCCCGAGCTCGAGCTGCTCGAGCCCGCCGAGTGGGAGCTGTGCTGCGGGTCCGCGGGCGTCTACAACATGCTCCAGCCCGAGCCCGCGGCCGAGCTCGGCGAGCGCAAGGCTCGCAACCTCCTGGACACCGGCGCCGAGGCGGTGATCGCGGGCAACCCGGGCTGCGCGCTGCAGATCGCCGCCCACAGCGAGCGTTTGGGGAGGCGTCTCTCGGTCTACCACCCAATGGAGCTGTTGTTGATGTCGATCGAGGGAGGACGGCCGAGGTGAGCATCGAGATCCAGGCGCCGCTGCACGAGCGCTTCGACGAGGTCCTGACCGACGACGCGCTCGCCTTCGTCGGCGAGCTGCACGAGCGCTTCGAGCCCCGGCGGCGGGAGCTGCTGCGGCTGCGTGGCGAGCGGCGTGAGGAGCTTGCCGCCGGCGGCACCCTCGACTTCCTCGGCGACACCCGCGACGTTCGCGAGGGCGACTGGCGGGTCGCGCCTCCGCCCCCGGACCTCCAGGACCGCCGGGTTGAGATCACCGGGCCGACCGACCGCAAGATGGTGATCAACGCGCTCAACTCGGGCGCCCGCGGCTTCATGTCGGACTTCGAGGACTCCAACTCGCCGACCTGGGAGAACATGATCGGCGGCCACGTCAACCTCGCGGACGCGATCGCGGGCACGATCGAGTTCGACTCGGAGGAGGGCAAGCACTACGAGCTCGGCGACGACGTCGCGACGCTGCTGGTGCGCCCGCGCGGTTGGCACCTGCCCGAGCGGCACCTGACCGCCGGCGGAGTGCCGATCGCCGGCGCGTTCGCCGACTTCGGCTTTCACTTCTTCCACAACGCCCGCCCGCTGCTCGACGCCGGCAGCGGCCCGTACTTCTACCTGCCGAAGATGGAGAGCCATCTCGAGGCGCGGCTGTGGAACGAGGTGTTCGAGTTCGCCCAGGACGCGGTCGGCATCGACCGCGGGACGATCAAGGCCACGGTGCTGATCGAGACGCTCCCGGCGGCGTTCGAGATGGACGAGATCCTCTACGAGCTGCGCGAGCACTCGGCCGGGCTCAACGCCGGGCGCTGGGACTACATGTTCAGCGCGATCAAGTGCTTCCGGGAGCGGCCCGAATACCTGCTGCCCGACCGCAACTCGGTGACGATGACGGCGCCCTTCATGCGCGCCTACACCGAGCTCTTGGTGAAGACGTGCCACCGGCGCGGCGCCCACGCGATGGGCGGCATGGCCGCGTTCATCCCCAGCCGCACCGACGAGGAGGCCAACCGCACGGCGATGGCGAAGCTGCGTGAGGACAAGGGCCGCGAGGCCGGCGACGGCTTCGACGGCACCTGGGTCGCCCACCCGGACATGGTCGCCGCGGCCACGGAGGAGTTCGACCGGGTCCTGGCCGACCGCCCGAACCAGGTCGAGCGCCAGCGCGACGACGTCTCGGTGAGCGCCGGCGACCTGCTCGACATCCCCTCGACCCCGGGCGAGATCACGCTCGAGGGACTGCGCAGCGACGTCAACGTCGGCATCCAGTACATCTCGTCATGGCTGCGCGGTAACGGCGCCGCCGGGATCTACGGGCTGATGGAGGACGCGGCGACGGCCGAGATCTCGCGTTCGCAGGTGTGGCAGTGGATCCGCCACGCGGCCGAGCTCGACGACGGCCGCACGGTCACGGCCGAGCTCGTGCGCGAAACCGAGGACGAGCAGCTCGAGCGCATTCGTGCCGAGATCGGCGACGACGAGTGGTTCGAGAGCGAGGGCCGGCCCGAGGCCTCGCGGGCACTCTTCGAGGAGGTGGCGCTGGCCGACGACTTCGTCGAGTTCCTCACCCTGCCCGCGTACGACTACCTCGTCGACACCGTGGAGCGCGAGGCCGCCCGGAGCTAGCGCGCGGCGAGCTTGCGCCCGGCGGCGCGAAGCTCCTCGAGCGTCCCGGCCTCCCGCACGCTCGCCAGGCCGAGCTCGGCGGCGGTGGCATCGTCCAGGTCGCTGCGCCCGACCACGGCGTGGCACGGCACGCCGGCGTCGCGACAGCGGACGGCGAGCTCGCCCACGGCCTTGCCCGCGAGGGTCTGGGCGTCGAGCGCGCCCTCGCCGGTGACCGTGAACGCCGCGTCGCGCAGGCGCGCGTCGAAGCCGATCGCGTCAAGCACGTAGGCCGCGCCCGGCACGAGCGTCGCGCCGCGGAACGCGTAGAGCCCGCCTGAGAGCCCCCCGGCGCAGCCGGTCATCGGTACGCCCCGGGGGTCGCGCGGCGCGGTCGCGGCGAGTTCCTCCAGCCGCTGCTCCAACCTCGCGACCATCGCGTCGTCAGCGCCCTTCTGCGGCCCGAAGACCCTCGGGGCGTCCTCCCACGGAGTGCGGACGTCGCAGACCACCTCCAGCTCGGGATGGACGTCCGCCTCGTCGAGCGCCGCCAGCGCCCCCGCGCCGCCGTCGGTCGTCGCGCTGCCGCCCACCGTCACGATCACGGTCGCCGCCCCGGCCGCGACGGCGGCGGCGATCAGCTCCCCGGTGCCGCGCGTCGACGCGGCCCAGGCGTCGCGCTCGCCCTCGGCGACGAGCCCGAGGCCGCTCGCCTGCGCCATCTCGACCACCCCACGGCCGTCGGGGAGCAGGCCGTAACGGGCCTCGTGCGGGCGGCCGAGGGGGTCGCTGACGGTCGCGGTCCGGTAGGTGCCGCCAAGCGCACCGACGAGCGCTTCGAGCGTCCCCTCGCCGCCGTCGCCGATCGGCAGCTCGACCGCTTCGCGCCCGCCGTCTCGCAGCCCGGCGGCGATCGCCGCTGCGACATCGGGGGCGGCGATCGTCCCCTTGAACGAGTCCGGGGCGACGAGCACGGGGCCTGAGGGCATGGCCGCATCGTGACGGGCTTCGCGGCGCACCGCCCGTAGCCGCCGCCCGCCCGCGACAATCCCGGCCGTGGGTGACCTGCAGATCATCATCGCGGCGCTGTTCGTCGCGGCCGCCGGGCTGAACGCGCTCGCCAACTGGCTGCGGATCCCGTACCCGATCCCGCTCGTGCTCGGTGGCCTGTTGCTCGGGCTGGTGCCGGGGATCCCGAGTGTCGAGCTCGACCCCGACCTGGTGCTGCTGGTCTTCCTGCCGCCGCTGCTGTACGCGGCCGCGTTCTTCGCCGACCTGCGCAGCCTGCGTGACGGCGCGCGGCCGATCGCCCTCAACGCGATCGGGCTCGTGCTGGTCACGGCGGCGGCCGTCGCCGTCGTTGCGCACGAGGTGATCGAGCTCCCGTGGGCGATCTCGTTCGCGCTCGGGGCGATCGTCTCGCCCACGGACCCGGTCGCGGCCACGGCGATCCTCCAGCGCGTCGGCGCGCCGCGGCGAATCGTCAACATCCTCGAGGGCGAGAGCCTGGTCAACGACGCGACCGCCCTGGTCGCCTACAAGGTCGCGGTGGCGGCGGCCGTGGGGGAGAGCGTCTCGGCCTCGAGCACGGTGCTCGAGTTCTTCGGCGCGGTCGCCGGCGGGGTCGCGATCGGGCTCGCCGTCGGCTACGTCGTCGCCGAGATCCGCCGCCGGATCAGCGACCCGATCACCTCGGTGACGATCTCGCTCTTCACCGCCTACGGGGCGTTCATCCCGGCCGACGAGATCGGTGCCTCCGGCGTGCTCGCCGTGGTCAGCTGCGGCATCTATCTCGGCTGGCGCGCGCCCGAGATCGTCAACCCCGAGGCCCGGATGCAGGGCTTCGCGCTCTGGTCGGTGCTCACGTTCCTGCTCAACGCGACCCTGTTCATCCTCATCGGCCTGCAGCTACCGCTGATCGTCGACGGGCTCCAGGGCCAGCCGATGGGGCAGGTGGTCGGGCACGCTGCGCTGGTCTGCGTCGTCGTGATCGGCGTTCGCTTCCTGTGGGCGTTCACCGTTCCGTATCTCATTCGAGCGATCGATCGCCGCCCGCAGCAACGCGCCCGCCGAAGCACGGCCGCCTCGCGGGTGATCACCTCGTGGGCGGGGATGCGCGGCGCCGTGTCGCTGGCCGCCGCCCTGGCGCTGCCGCTGACGACGGATGCCGGGGCGCCGCTGCCGGGGCGCGACCTGATCCTCTTCATCACCTTCGCGCTGATCCTCGTGACGGTCGTGGGGGAGGGGCTGACGCTTCCGTTCCTGGTCCGCCGGTTGGGCGTGCTCGACGACGGCACCGAGGAGGAGAGCGAGGAGGTCAAGGCCCGCCTCGTGGCCGCGCGCGCCGCGCTCGAGCGCCTCGAGGAGCTCGAGCTCGAGGAGTGGACCCGCGACGGGACGATCGAGCGCGTCCGCAACCTCTACACCTTCCGCCAGCGCCGGTTCAAGATCCGGGCGGGCAAGATCGAGGACGAGGACGGGCTCGAGGAGGGCTCGATGGCCTACCAGCGGCTGATGCACGAGGTGTACACAGCGCAGCGAGCGGCGCTGCTGGAGCTTCGCAATGGCCGCGCGATCAGCGCCGAGGTCATGCGCCGCATCGAGCACGAGATCGACCTCGAGGAAACGCGCCTCGAGATCTGACGCTAGAACGCGGCCGCGCGGCTCGTCAGCAGGACGAGCACGAGGAGAAGCGCGACGGCGATCGCGACGAGTAGTTGGGGGATGGATCGGTCGATGTGCTCCGTATCGGAGGGAACGCCCCGCGGCTGAAGCCGACTGGACGCCTGGGCGGGCGACATACCCCGCAGGGGTATGTTACGGTCCGGCTCGTCGGATACCCCCATAGGGTATACAGATAGGTCAGAAGGGAGACCGCATGACAGCAGCGACAGCCCCGCAAAGCGCGACCGGTTCGCGACTCAAGGCAGCCGGTCCGTTCCTCCTGCACTACCTCGAGATGGTCGCCGTGATGTTCGCGGGCATGGCCGTCGTCGGACTGCCGCTGGCGGCCCTGCTCGGGCTCGTCGGCGTGGACACCGGAGCCTGGCATGCCGACGCTCCGGCGCTCTCGCTGCTCTGGATGTCGCTGACGATGGCGGTGCCCATGGGGGCGTGGATGCGCTGGCGCGGCCACGGCTGGGCGCCGACCTGGGAGATGACCGGCGCAATGATGATCCCGACCGCCGCGGCGATCGCACTGCTCGGGCTGACCTCGGTCGACGAGCTCGGGCCGCTGATGGCGATCGAGCACGTCGGGATGGTCCTGGCGATGCTCGCGGCGATGCTGCTGCGCGTCGACGAGTACTCGCACTAGCGAGTGGCGCTCGGCGCGAATCATTTGACGATCCTTGAAATGCGAGCGGATCCGCGCCGCCGACGGCAACCTGTGTCAAGCTGGTTCAGACGCGATAAGAGGCTCTGGGAGGGGCGATGAGCCGGACCGTGGCTCAGTCCGATGGGGGAGACCGATACGCGACGCTCGACCTCGACGAGTTCGAGCGCTCGCCCCCGCAGGTGGCGGTGATGCCGGCGCCGACGCTGTTCTCGGTGGCGGCCGACGTAGCCGGAGCGGGGCGGGGGTCGCCCCCGGACTGGATCTCGGCGGCGAGGGCGGAGCTCGAGCCGGTCGACCTGGAGGCGCTCGCCCCGATCGGGATCCCGCCAGGTGAGTACAGCCCTGGCCGCGTCACGTTCACGGACGTCGACGAGCCGACCGAGATCCCCGACGCGCTCGAGCGCATGGCGACCATGCCGACCGAGCCGCTGCTGGACGACATCGACTTCGCATTTTCCTCCGAGATCCCGCCCCGCTGGCGCCCCGTCGCCCGGCGGCCGCGGGTGTGGCTGATCCGCTACGCGCGGGCGCTCGGCAGGGTGTGGCGCGGGATCCGCGGCCCGTGGGCGGCGGCCGCGCCCCTGTTCGACCGCGAGCTCGAGCGCGTGGAGACCGCGGCGGCGGGCGGGGCGCTGAACGAGCTGATGACGTCGGTCCACTACGACGCCCACGTGCGCGACGGCAAGTGGCGGCTGGCCGATCCCGACCTCGACGAGCTTCACCTGCCCGACGACGGGCTCTCGATGCGCCCGGTCCTCGCCGGTCCTGGCAGCGCCCGGGTGACGCTGCACACGGACGGGCTGATGAGCTCGGTGAGCTATCCGCTCCCGGGTGCGCTGCGGGTGTTGAGCGGCGACGTGTTGCCGCCCGCCGCGGCGCTGGGCAGCCTGCTCGGACAGCAGCGGGCGAAGATCCTGCGCCTGCTGGACGCACCGCGGTCCGCCGGGCAGCTGGCGCGCGCGATCATCGCCAGCCCGAGCGCGGCGACCCACCACATGCGGGCCCTCGAGGGCGCGGGCCTGATCGTGCGCGAGCGCAGCGGTCGCAACGTCATCGTGCATCGCACCGCGCGCGGGACCGGGCTGCTGGCGCTCTACGACGAGATCTGAGCGTTGATGAACGCGACCACGTCGTCGAGGACCTCGTCGCGGTTGGTCTCGTTGAAGATCTCGTGGCGGGCGCCGGGGTAGGCCTTCTCCTCGGAGGCCTCACCGCGCAGGTGCTCGAACGCCTCGGCGACCGGGGCGTAGGGGACGAGCGCGTCCTCGGCGCCGTGGATCCACAGCACCGGCAGCGAGCCGAAGCTCGGGCCCTCGGCCACCGCGGCCACCGCGGCGAACAGGGAGCGCAACGTCTCGGGCTTGAACGGGCCGTTGTAGACGAGCGGGTCCGCGACGTAGGCCTCGCCGACCGCCGGGTCGCGTGACAGCACCGCCGGGTCGATCGGGACCTCGGGGATCGGGTCGAGCTCCAGCAGCGCCGCGATCGCCGGGTTCGCGCCGATCACCGGACCCGAGAGCACGAGCGCATCGAGCTCTGTGGGGTGCGTCTGCGCGTACCGGGTGGCGACGAGGCCGCCCATCGAGTGGCCGATCATCACCAGCGGCAGGCCCGGGTTCTCGGAGCGGGCGAGGGTGACCAGGAGGCCAAGGTCGGCGGTCAGATGCTCGCCCTCCGTGACCAGCGCGCGCTCGCCCTCCGACCGCCCGTGGCCGAGGTGGTCGAGGCCGTAGACCGTCGCCCCATCGGCCAGCAGCCGCTCGATCACGTGGGCGTAGCGGCCGATGTGCTCGGCGTAGCCGTGCACGACGATCGCGACGTAACGGGCGTCGGGATGCGGCCACGCCGCCGCGTAGAGGCTTCCCTCGCTGCCGTCGAGTTCGAGCTCCCGCGCGTCATCCATGGCGCGGGAGCCTTACAGACGGCCCCCGAGGAGCGCTAGCCGCGGCGAACCCCCGACCCGCGCCGAGTGACACCTGAACCACCTCCACGGTGGTTGTGATGACACTCGGCGGAGGAACGAGCGGGCTCGAAAGGACAGCTAGCGCCCGTTCTTCACCCGGTCGAGGATCAGCCGGATCGCGCCGATCGTCAGATCCGGATCGTTGGCCTGCACGTAGTGGTCGCTGCCGGTCGCGAGGATGTGAGGCGTCCGTGGCTCCAGCCGTACGAGCGCGTCCTGCACCGCGGGCCAGACCTCCTCGAGCCGTTGGCGGATCTCCGGCGGGACCGTGGGCGAGGTCGCGAACGGCTCGGTCTTGCTCATCACCGCCAGCGGGATCGCGGGCAGCGGTGGCGCCGCGAGCACGGAATCGATCGCGCCGTCGATGTCGAAGGTCTCCCACCCCGGCTGCGAGTCGAGCGGCGTCCCGGGGAAGTTGAGAATCTCGCGGTACTGCGGCCAGAGATCTCCAAAGAGCGCTCGGATGTTCGTGTTGAACGCGTCGACGAGGACCAGGCCGGAGACCCGCGACGGGTAGGTCTGGGCAAAGAGCCGCACGATCATGCCGCCGAACGAGTGCCCGACGAGCACATAAGGGCCGCGGAGCCGGGCGTTCCTCAGCAGCGCGCGCAGGTCGCTCACCATCCCGGGGAGGGTGCGAGGCATCTGCACCGGCGAGCTGCGCGTGGTCAGCACCGGTGGGTCCTTGTAACGGAGCGTCCCGGGCCGGTCGTATCGGCACACGCGCGTGAACTCCGCGACGCCCGGGAAGACCGGCGGTCCGACCGCCGGTGGCAGCGGGGCGTCGAGCTTCCAGGGATCCGACGAATCGTGGATCCCGGACTCGAGGATCACCGTGGGGCTGCCCTTGCCACGGCAGCGCAGCCAGAGCTTGCGCCCCCCGCCGACCCCGATCCGGCCCGTGAAGTTGCCGTGGGTGGGTGTGGCCCTGGCGTGACCGACGGCATCGGCCGACGTCGTGGCGGTGCCCGCCGAGACCAAGGCCACGACCGCCGCGACGATCGCGAACGTCGCCTTAGTGTCAGTACGTCCGCGCATTCAATGCTCCCTCGCCTCGGGTTCCGAGGCCACCCCTGGTCGCGCGGATCCTCGCATAACGCTCTGGCCGTGCCCACTCGCCGGCTCTAATCCTGCTGTTAGGTTGCCGCGCACGCTCCGCTCAGACAGAAAGAGGCCCGCATGGCGACTCCGGACACGATCGTTCTGATCCACGGTTTTTGGGTGACCCCCCGCAGCTGGGAGGAATGGGTGCCCCACTACGAGGCGAAGGGCTACCGGGTCGTGACGCCCGCGTATCCCGGGTTCGAGGCGGAGGTCGAGTCCCTGAACGAGGACCCGACGCCGATCGAAAAGCTCACGATCGACGCGGTCCTCGATCACCTCTCGTCGGTGCTCGACGGACTCGAGACGCCCCCGATTCTCATGGGTCACTCCGCCGGTGGGACGTTCACTCAGCTCCTGATGGATCGTGGCTACGGGGCGGCGGGGGTAGCGATCAGCTCCGCGCCCACGGAGGGCGTCCCGGTGGTCCCGATCTCGCAGGTCAAGGCGACGTTCCCGGTGCTGAAGAACCCCGCCAACCGCCACAGGGCGGTCCCCTTCAACGAGGAGCAGTGGCGCTACGCCTTTGGGAACGCGCTCAGCGAGGAGGAGTCGCTGCGCCAGTACCGGCGCTACGCGATCCCCGCGTCCGGCGGCGTCTTCTGGGAGAGCGCGCTGGCGACGCTCCGCCCGGGCCACCAGGGAACCCACGTGAACTACGCCAACCCCGAGCGGGCGCCGCTCCTCTTCATCTCCGGGTCCGAGGACAACCTGATGCCGCCCAAGGTCCAGGCCTCAAACGCCAAGCACTACAAGGGCGAGGGCACGATCACCGAGGTCAAGGTGTTCGAGGGCCGCGGGCATCTGATCTGCTCGGAGCCGAACTGGCAAGAGGTCGCCGACTACGCCCTGGAGTGGGCCGAGCAGCACACCGAGGCCCCGGCCTTGGCCTGAACGCGGCCTAGGTCTCGAGCAGCTCGTGCGCGAACCGCACCGCGAGTGATCCGTCGCCGACGGCCCCGGCGACACGCTGGGTGGCCCCGGCGCGAACGTCGCCCGCGGCGAAGACGCCCGGGCGCACCGTCTCCAAGAGATGGGGTTCGCGCTCCGCCTCCGGCCAGGTGCACGGGCCGGTGTGACAGCTCGCGCGGGGGCCGCAGACCAGATATCCCGACTGGTCGACCCCGAGCACCCGGGTGACGGCGTCCGTGCAGGGCTCCGCACCGATCATCACGAACATCGCGCTCACGGGGGTGCGCTCCACGGAGCCGCTGCCGTCGCGAAGCTCGACCGCCTCGAGCCGGCCGTTGCCGTCGGCCGCGGAAACCTCCGTGCCGGTCAGGAGCTCGACGTTGCCGGCCTTCTCGATCCGGTCGACGAGGTAGCGCGACATGGTGCTCGAGAGGCCGTCTCCGCGGACCACGACCCGCACGCTGCGGGCGATGCGGGCGAGGTTGACGACCGCCTGGCCGGCGGAGTTCCCGCCGCCGACGACGATCACGTCCTCGTCTCGATAGGCCGCCGCCTCGGCTGGCATCGCCGCGTGGTAGATGCCCGCCCCGGTGAGGCGCCCGACGCCCTCCGCGTCGAGCTCGCGCCACCGGGCTCCGGTCGCGACGAGCACGGTCCGCGCGAGCACGTGCTGACCGTCGTCGAGGTCGACCCGCGCGAGCCCCTCGGGGCCGTCCGCCAGCTCGACCGCACGGTGGAAGCTCGAGATCACCGCGTTGAAGCGCTGCGCCTGAAGCGTCGCGAGACGGGTCAGGTCGGTGCCGGAGATCCCGGTCGGAAAGCCGAGGTAGTTCTCGATGCGCGAGCTGGTCCCCGCCTGCCCTCCAGGCGCCCACTCCTCGACGACCAGCGTGCGCAAGCCCTCGGAGCCGCCGTACACGGAGGCGGCAAGGCCGGCGGGCCCGCCACCGAGGATCACCAGGTCGAAGCGCTCCCCGTCGATCTCCGCGCGCAGACCGAGCTCGCGCGCGACCTGCGCGGCCGAGGGGTTGCGCAGGATCTCGGTGTTGCGGATCAGGATCGGGGTCTCCGACGCGGGGATGTCGAGCGCCTCCAGCGTCTCCACGGCCTCCGGCTCCGTATCGACGTAGGTCCGGACCGGCATCAGGTTGCGCTCCAGCAGGTCGCGGACCTCGAAAGCCCGTCGCGACTCACGCGGAGCGATCAGCCGCAGGACGCCGTAGCCCTCCTCCTCGTGCCACACGCGCCGCGCGGTCATCGTCTCGAGGACCATCTCCGCGAACGGTGGCCAGCCGGCGAGCATCCTCTGGAGCTCGGACCGCTCGAAGACCAGGGCATCGGTCGGCTCGAGCGCGATGCAGCACGCCATGCTCGGCTCGCCCGTGAACGTCGCCAGCTCGCCGAGAAAGGTGGCCTCGTCGGCCTCGGCGATCACCCGGTTGCCCTCGGGACGGCGGTCTACGAACTTGACCCGGCCGGTCTCGAGCACGAAGAACGGCACGTCGCGAACGCCCTGGTCGTAGACGACGTCGCCGTGCTCGAAGTGGCGTCGCTCCCCGAGCTCAGCGAGGCGCGCGAGCTTCGACTCCGAGAGGCGCGGGTAAATGCGCTCGTCGGCGAGGTCGGGAAACGAAGTCCGATCGAACGGGAATGTCGTCGTTGACCCCACTGAGCGAGACGGGAGGGTAGCGCCGGAGCCCTCGGTCGCAGCACCTGGTCCCTTCAGGTTCCCGTTAGGAACCTCTGCATCATCCGTGACACAGAGCAACCAAGGAGGTACCGCGTGCATCCTGCAGCACTCGCAACTGGGATCGCCGCCCTCGACGTCGTCATCGCAGGCCAGGCCGTCTACGCCGTGCGCCGCAGAGACCGTCTGGGACGCCCGGCGGTCAGGCGCGCCCCGTCGTCGCCGAAGGGCAGGTCCTAGCGCCGACCGAGAACGCTCTGCTCGGCGGCCATCAGCCGCTCGAACTCGCCCGGGTCGAGAAAGAGCCCGTGGCACTTGACGCACTGATCGATCGCGACGCCGTTTCGCAGATGCGTCTGCATTCTCCCGTCGCATCGGGGACAGGTGAGGTCGTGGCCCGGTTCTCTGCGCTCGTCGTGCTCGATCACAACGCTCACGATATAGCCCCGAGTAAAGAAGTCCGTAAGCCTTCTAGCGCCGCCCGGGACGCTCGATGAGTTCGACGGTCACGCCGTCCGGGTCGCCGACGTAGAAGGCGCGGCTGCCGTTCCAATCGCCCGGGGCCTCGATCGTCACCGGCTCGGAGCGCGGCTCGGCGCCCGCCTCGAGCAGGCGTTTGTGGACCGCGAGCGCGTCGCCGACTCGCAGCGAGACGTGGGTGGCGCCGGCGTCGTTGGGCTGCGGCCGGTGGGGCGTGCCACGCGGGTCGACGAACTCGATCAGCTCCAGCACCCTGCCGTCGCCGAGGATGAGGTCGGCCCAGCGCACCTTGGGGTCCTCGATCCCCGTGATCGCGAACTCGCCGCCCTGGGCGTCACCGCGGCCTCGGAGCTCGATGCCGAGGAGGCCGGTGTAGAAGTCCAGCGACGCGTCGAGGTCGGCGCAGGTGATCGACACGTGGTCGATCGCGGCCGGCCGCCACCCGTCGCCATCTCCGTCCCGGCGCAGGCGCTGCGGGATCAGGTCGCGGGCGAAGACGTCGGCGAGCGTCTCATGTCGGCGGATCAGCTCCGACCCCGAGCCCCGCACGAGCACGGTGCCCGGCCGGGGTAGCGCGTTGAAGTTCGACGCGCCGGCCTCCTGATAGGCGCCGGTGTCCAAGAACGCGAGCACGTCGCCCCTCCGGACGGGCGGCAGAGCCGCGTCCGGGACGATCACGTCGAGCGCGCAGGTGCGCCCGGTGACGTCGGCGGTCAGGCTCGCCGGCGCGTCGGCCTCGCCCACGGCGACGCACGTCCACCGATTGAGCTCGAGGTTGACGTCCGGGAGGTAGGCATCGGACGAATCCGTCTCAACCCACGTCAACTCGGTCGGCACGTGCTGTCGCTTGACGTTGCCCACCGTCGCCAGGTGGACGCCGACGTCCGCGTACAGCCCGCGCCCGGGCTCGACCTCGAGCCGCACGCTCGCCGGTGCGACCTCGATTCGCCCGAGGGCGCCGGTCAGTGACTCGCAGAGCGTCTCGGCATAGAGGTCGATGGGCGGGGCGTGCTCCGGGGCCTGGGCGCGCTTGGGATCGAGCCGGCCGAAGGGATCGCGCGGCGCCGGATAGCCGCCGCCGACGTCGAGCTCGCGCGGCGTCCACCCGCCCCAGCGCGACCGCAAGTCGACGAGTAGATCGGCGAGCGATGCGACCGCCGCATCCCAGACGCCCGGATCGTCGGAGTGGCGGCCGACGTGCAGGTGGATCCCCCGCAGGTCCAGAGCCGGATCCCGGATCTCCTCCTCGGAGAGGGCGAGGATGTCCTCGGTCGGGATGCCGGCCTTGTAGCGGTCGAGCGCCCGGCGCACCGAGAGCCCGGCCGGCGACATCTCCGAGGGCTCGTCGCGCCCGACCAGGTCGGGGCGAAACCGAAGCCGGACCATGGCTCGCATGCCGAGGCGCACCGCGACCTCGCGCGCGCTCTCAAGCTCGGCGACGCTGTCCAGCGTGATCCTCACGCCCGCCCTGATCGCCCGCTCGAGCAGGGCCTCGTCCTTCATCGGGCCGTTGAGCGAGATTCCATCCGCGTCGGCGCCGGTACCGAGGGCGATCTCGAGCTCGCCCGGACCGAAGACATCGCAACCGGCGCCCTCCTCGTTGAGGATCGAGCGCAGGGCCAGCGACGCGTTCGCCTTGATCGAGGGCAGGAGCATGAACTCGCCGGGCCAGCGCTGGGCGAAGGCGCGGGTGTAGGCGCGCGCGTTGCGGCGCAGCTGGTCCTCGGAGACCACGTAGAGGGGGGTGCCGAACCGCTCGGCCAGGCTGCGCGCGCTCACGTCCTCGACGAAGAGCTCGTGGTCGCGAATCGAGAGGCTGGCGTCGATCCGCGTGGGCTCGGCGGCGCTCACGCCGGGCTCGCCTCCGTCGCCCCGACCGCGACGCGCGCGGCGCGCTCGCCCGTCTCGGGCGCGAACTGAAAGCCCTGCCCATTGCACGCGGACACGACGACGACCGGCCCGTGGCGTTCGATCACGAAGCGCTCGCCCGGCGTGCGCGTGTAGAAGCAGGCTTCGACTCCGGCGCTCGCCTCGACGATGCCGGGGTATGCCCGCCGCGCCCAGCGTTCGACCTCCGCGGCGGCCGCCGAATCGACCTCCGGCGGTTCGGCGGCGTCTGGGGCGTCGAGGCCCCGAGCATGCAGCGCGACCTTGAGCCCATACCGCGGATCGAACAGCGCGTACGGCTCATCACCGTCGAAGTCGATCAGCGCGCTCGGACGGCGCACGCCGTCGCGCAGGCTCAGGTAGGCGATGGTTTGCGCGCTCACCCTCGCCGCGAGGTCGATCCCCGCCTGGGCGAGCAGGCTCTGGCTCCATGGTCCGGCCGCGACCACCGCCGTCTCACAGCGGTAGCGATGGCGCCGCGTCGTCACCGTCACGCCTGATGCATCCGGCTCGATCGCGACCACCGCCTCGCCGTGGTGCAGCGCAGCGCCGGCCGCGGCGGCCAGATCGAGCACCGTCGAGTGTGCCTGTGCGGCGCGGATCACCCCGGCTTCGGGTTGATGCAGCGCCCTTCGGCCCTGCGTATCGACTCCGAACCGCCGCCGGACTTCGTCGGCGTCGAGCAGCTGCGCGGGCTGCTCGGCGATCCGTAGCGCGGCCGCCGCACGCTCGGCAAACGCTCCCGTCGTCAGGGCGCCCGTGTGGACGAGCAGCTCCCGGCCTGCCTGCGACTCGATCGCCCGCCAGCGCTCGAGCGCTCGCACGCCCAGCTCGAGATAGGACTCGTCGGGATACGGGGCGGGGCAGAAGATCCGGGAGTCGCCCTTGCTGGAACCCATCGCGGCCCCCGCGGCCTCGCGTTCGACGAGGGCGACGGCGGCTCCACTGCGGGCGAGGGCGAGGGTGGTCGCGGCGCCGACGATGCCGCCGCCGATGACGACGACGTCGGCCTCTCTGCGCTCGCGTTGTTCGCCAAGCCCCGACATTTTGTGTACGATCGTACAGTACATATGTCCGCCGAGCCCGCCGAAGTCAGGACCACCGCCGCGCCAGCGGAGGACGCCCGTGGGCGGGGCGCCCGCCGCCTGCTGCTCCTGCAGACCACGCTGCGGCTGATCGCCGACGACGGGATCGACGCGGTCACGCACCGGTCGGTGGCCGACGCCGCGAACGTCCCGCTCGGCTCGACGACGTACTGGTTTTCGTCGCGGCAGGAGATGCTGCGCGAGGCGCTCGAGTACTTCGCGCGGCTTGAGATCGAGACCCTCAACGAGCGCCTCGACGCCGTGCTCGGCAAGCGCCTGTCGCGCCGCCAGCTGGTCGACGAGTTCGCCGACCTGCTGATGGCGCAACTCGGGGAGCAGCGCTGGCGCACCGTCGCCCAGTACGCGCTGCTTCAGGAGGCCGCGCGTCGTCCCGAGCTCGAGGCCGTTTGCCGTGAGTGGAGCGAGGCCTGGGAGCTCGCGCTCAGCGGTCTCTTCGAGTCCCTCGGCAGCACCGATTCACGACTGGAGGCGCAGATGTTCCTCGCGATGCTCGACGGGCTTCTACTCGGACAGCTGGCGGCGCCGGACCCGCAGTTCGAGCACGACGTCCTGCGGCCCGCGCTGCGCACATGGTTCGGCCGGATCGGAGCAGGCCGATGACCATCCGCCGGCTCACCCTCGCCGGCCTGGCGCTCGCGGGCTCGGTCCTGCTTGGGGCGTGCGGCTCGAGCGGCGACGACGCGACGGGGACGACGACGGTCCCGATTGCGACGGCGACGGGCAAGCCGAGCGGCGACCTCACGATCTCCAACTGGGCCCTCTATATCGACAAGCAGACGGTGCCCGATTTCGAGCAGGAGAGCGGGATCAACGTCGACTACGTCGAGGACATCAACAGCTACGACGAGTTCTTCGGCAAGATGCAGCCGCTGCTCGCGAAGGGCGAGTCCGGCGGGCGCAGCCTGATGGTTGCCAACGACGTCCTCGCCCGCCGGATGTACGAGCTCGGCTACCTGCAGCGCCTGGACCACGACGCCCTCGCACCGGCCTTCAAGCACCTGAACCCGATCGCGTCCCAGGGTTCGGACGCCGCCCACGACTACTCGATCCCCTGGCAGGGCGGGATGACCGGGCTGATCGTCAACGAGGACCTCGCTCCCGACATCCACTCCATCAACGACCTGTTCGATCCCAAGTACCACGGCAAGGTCGAGATGATCACCGAGCTGCCCGAGGTGGTGCCGCTGGTGATGATGGCCGAGGGCATCGATCCGCTTCGCGCTAGCAAGCAGGACTGGCTCGACGCGATCGCCAAGATCAAGAAGGCCGCCGACGACGGCCAGATCCGGCGCTTCACCGGTGGCGACTATGCCCGGGACCTCGCCAGCGGCGACGCCGTCGCCGTGATCGGCTGGGCCGCCGATGCCTTCCAGCTCCAGGCCGACAATCCGAGCCTGAGCTGGGTGATGCCGACGCAGGGCTGCATTCTGTGGTGGGACAACTGGGTCGTGCCCGGTCGGCGCCCCCAACCCGACCGCCGGCTACGACTGGATCAACTACACCTACGCGCCCGACCACCAGGCCCAGATCGACGCCTGGACGGGGGCGGTGACACCGGTGACCGGCGTCAAGCAGGTGCTCCAGCGCACGGACCCGGAGATGGCGCGCAGCGAGCTCGTGTTCCCGAGCAAGCAGTACACGCACAACTGCTCGGGGCCGCTCTCGCCGCCAGGGAGCGACGCTGACGAGGCGGACGTCCAGAAGGCCTGGTCCGAGGTGACGGGCGTCTGAGGGACTTTGAGCTAGGAGCCGTCGATGCGCTCCGGCTCGATCAGCTCGGCGGCGCCGAAGCCATCGAGCGCCGGCTCGACGAGGAAGATCTCGATCGTGATGTCGGGATCGACGTGTGCCTGGCTCAGGAAGGCGACCACCTGCGAGCCGCTCAGCTCCTCGATCGCGGGGCCATACACTGGCGGGGCAAGCCAAACGCGGGGAATCTCCACTGTCGACTCAGCCGCGCGCGACGCCCTGGTAGCCGACAGCGGAGGGAGCGTGCGATGAGCTGCCGATTGGCGGACCTAGGGGGGCACCGTGCTGACTGAGAGCGACGCGTGGGCGATGGAGGCGTGGGTTCGATCGGCGAAGCGCTGGTCGGAGGCGAGCCAGGCGATGGTCACCGCCGCGACGGAGCTCACCAACGCCTCGCGGACTCTCGCGGCCCAGCTCGACGGGCGGGCGGTGAGCAGGGATCAGCTGCGCGATCGAGCGGACCTGCAGGCGCAGCTGCGCCTGCTCGCGGAGACGATCGAGGACGAGGGGCGCGAGCTCCGCGACCGGTTTCCTGTCAACCCAGGCGAACCTGCAGGTGTACTCGACCTGCTCGGGTGAGTGCGGCCCCACCGATCTCGGCGCGCCGGCGAGGACGTAGTTCGCTCGAGTCCGCCGAACCGGACCCGACGGCTTCGACCGATACCTCGGCGTCCACTATCGGCGCAGAACGTAACGCTCGGCGCGGGCTCGGACGGGGGAGGACTAGCGCCGCGACTTCGCTCCCTTACGGGCGGAGTGGCGGCGGCTCGCTTCCTTTGCCTTACGCGTCCGCGCCGCCTTCTTGGCGGCCTTGGAGCGCTTGCGTGATCCGCCTCCCGCGCGTTCGCGAATGGAGTCCGCGGCCGTGTGCAGCTGATCGGCGATCCGATGAGCCTTCGTCGGCGACTTTGAGCCTTTGGCTGGAAGGGCCTTCGCGACGCGACTGGCAGTCTTCTTTCGCACGCCGCTGTCTCGCAGTGCCTCGTAGAGGCGCTTGTCGGACTTCGTCTTGGTCTTGGCCATCGTGGCCTCCGTTCGATCGCTGATCCGGTCGCGCTCCACCTACCCCGCTTGGTGGCCGGGAAGCGATGTCTGGGCTCAGTTGGTCGGCGTTGTCACGCAGACCGTCTCGTAGGTGTTGGAGGTCGCGCCGCTGACCGTGGAACCGCCGTCATCGACGCCCAGCGAGCGAGCCGACCCTTCGTCGGTCCAGTAGTTCGCCGTCCAGAACGTCTCCGCATCGTCCAAATCCGGGAGGTCGTACGTCGCCAGCGCCGTCGCC
This sequence comes from uncultured Solirubrobacterales bacterium, assembly GCA_963742205.1. Taxonomy (GTDB): domain Bacteria; phylum Actinomycetota; class Thermoleophilia; order Solirubrobacterales; family 70-9; genus WHSW01. The sequence goes on from CAVUKZ010000004.1 coordinate 240,156, forward strand.
TCCGGGTACGTCGGCACCCGCAGGCCGGCGCTTGCGCAGACCGCGAGCGCGTTGAAGAAGCTCTGGGGAGAGCTCATGGCTCGAAAGCAGAGCTCGCCCAGACGCACGGTCTCGTGCGTGCAGCTATCGACGCCGCTTTGGTCGGCGATCTCAGCGCCGGTCAGGCCCTCGTTCTTGACGTCGATCCCTTGAACCTGGCCGGTACCGATGTCAACCGACTTCACCTGTCCGTTGATGATGTCCGTGCTGCCGACGAAGGCCGTCGCCATCGCTCCCCTTGAGGTCATCGAGATGCGCCCGTCCCCGTCGCGCGCGAGATTACAACGGCATATCGGGGGCTGCAACTAGCGTTTTACACTGCGCCGCATGACGATCAAACGCTTGGATCACGTCGGAGTTGTGGTCGAGGATCTCGCGGCCGCGATCGCGTTCTTCGTCGAATTGGGCTTGGAACTGGAGGGCGAGACAACGGTCGAGGGCGAATTCGCGGACCAGCTCATCGGGCTCGACGGCGTCCGAGCCGACATCGCCTTCGTGCGGACCCCCGACGGCCACGGCCGGGTCGAGCTGTCGACGTTCCACACGCCGGTGGCCACCAGCGGTGCGCCCAGGGCGCCGGTCAACGTCCCGGGCATCCCTCGCATCACGTTCGTCGTCGACGACGTCGACGACGTCTTCGGTCGCCTGCAGGCCCACGGCGCCGAACTCGTGGGGGAGGTGACGGAGTACGAGGACACCTACCGGTACGGCTACGTCCGCGGCCCCGCCGGCGTCATCATCGGGCTGGTCGAGGAGCTCCGCTGAGCTCCCGTAGCTCGGTCGGATCCTGGGCTTGGGCTGAAGAGACCAATGGCCGTCTGCGCCGCCGCGACCGGGCCGAGCTGCTGCGCCAAGGAATGCTCGCTCGCCTGGCGCTGCTGCCGGGGCCGTGGCGGCGAGCTGCATTCGGCGACCACCCGCCGGCGGCGATCCCCGACCCGCCCGATAGCGCCTTGGCGACCGAGGCCGAGGAGAAGGTGCGCGCGCTCTCGAGCTCGCCCCTTTACGCCCACTGCCTTCGAACCTGGGCCTTCGCCGCACTCTTTGCCGAGCGCGACCGGGTAAAGCATGACCGCGAGTTGTTGTATCTGGCCTGCGTCCTGCACGATCTCGGCCTGACCGAAGCGCACACCTGCCAGGACAAGACGGCGCAATGCTTCGCGGTTGAAGGCGCCCGAGCCGCGCGTAACCTCTTGCGCAGTAGCGGCGAACCCGACGACCGCGCGCGCCAGGTCGCCGAGGCCATCTCGCTTCATCTCAACATCTCGGTTCCCGCTCGCTACGGCCCGGAGGCCGGATTGCTGAGCAAGGGTGTGACGCTCGACGTGGTCGGGCGCCGTGCGAACCAGCTGCCGCCGCCGGTCATCGCGAAGGTCGTCCAGGAATGGCCGCGGGCCGGCTTCAGCGAGGCACTGCTGGCCGGCACTCGCCGCCAAGCCGAGGTTCGTCCCGACTCGAGGGCCGCTTTCCTGCAGAAGCTCGGCTTCACCAAGCTGGTGTCAGCCAACCCGCTCGACGCCTAGCTTCGTCGCATGACGCACGACAGGTCGGTGAATGTGCTGGTCGTAGGCGGGGGGCAAGCCGGGCTCGCGATGGGTCGATGCCTCTCCGAGCGCGGCGTCTCCTTCGTGATCGCCGACTCGAATCCCGAGGTCGGCGATATGTGGCGTTCGCGCTGGCGGTCGCTCAAGCTGTTCACCGCGGGCCAGTACAACGGCTTGCCGGGGATGCCCTTCCCGGCGGACCCCGATACCTACCCCGGCAAGGACGACGTGGCCGACTTCCTGCGGAGCTACGTCGAGAAGTTCGAGCTGCCGGTGCGGCTGAGCACCACCGTCACGCGCCTGAGCCGATCGGGCGCCCGCTATCTCGCGGAAACGACGACCGAGCCGATCGAGGCCGACCAAGTCGTCGTCGCTACCGGCCCCTTCCAGGTCCCCTTCACACCCAAGGCCGCCGACGACCTCGACGCTGGGGTAACCCAGCTTCACAGCGCTAACTACCAGGGCCCAGCTGACCTGCCCGAGGGCCGAATTCTTGTGATCGGCGCTGCCAACTCGGGCCAGCAGATTGCACTGGAGCTTGCCCAGGCCTCCCGCGAGGTCGAGATTTCAGTTGGCCAGAAGCTGCCGACGCTGCCGCAGCGCTGGCTCGGGCGCGATCTGTGGTGGTGGTTGACGACGCTGAAAGTCGCCAGCGTCCCGGTGTCGTCACGGCTGGGCCAGCGCCTGTCCCAGCGCGATGTTGTCATCGGTGGCGGCTTGCGTGAGCTGCGCCGGCACGGTGTCGGCGTCCGGCCGCGGGTCACCGGAGCCAGCGGACGGACGATCAACTTCGAGAGCGGCGAGTCAGCCGACTACGACGGGTTCGTCTGGGCCACTGGATTTCGGATCGACCACTCGTGGATCGACGTCCCCGAGGTCAAGGACGAGCGCGGCAAGGTTCGGCATATCCGTGGCGTCACCGGTTCACCCGGCCTGTATCTCCTCGGGATGACCTGGCAGCACACGCGGACCTCGGCATTGCTTGGATGGGTTGGCAATGACGCCGCCTACCTGGCTGACGTAATCCAAGGGAAGGAGAGCAATGCACACGCATCACGAAGTCAACTTCAGCACCGACACAGAAGGGCTGGATGAGGCCAAGAGGCCCGAAGTCATTCGACTTCGTGACGGCGCGACCCACGAGATCGCGATCAGCCCGGTCCGGAAGCGGATCAACGACCACGAAGTCCGGATGCTGGGCTACAACGGCTCGATCCCCGGCCCGACCCTTCACGTAGACCAAAACAGCGAGGTCACGGTTGAGGCGACCAACCTCGGCGATGTCGACGCGACGCTCCATTGGCACGGGCTGAGGCTCGAGAACCGGTTTGACGGCGTGCCCGAGGAGACTCAAGCGCCGATCCCCCATGGCGGCAAGTTCACCTACCGCCTCCAGTTCCCCGATCCCGGCTTCTACTGGTACCACCCGCACATCCGTGAGGACTTCGCCCAGGAGATGGGCCTCTATGCGGGGATCATCGTCGAGCCCGACGACCCGGATTATTGGCCGCCGGTTGACCGTCAACTGGCGATCACGTTGGACGACATCCTGATCGAGGACGGGCAGATCGCCCCCTTTGAGTCCTCCGGACCGACCTTCACGGCGATGGGCCGCTTCGGCAACGTGATGCTGACCAACGGCGAGACCGATTACCGGACCGAGGCGAAAGTCGGCGAGGTCATCCGGTTGCACGTGGTCGATACGGCTAACACCCGGATCTTCAACTTCGCGGTCAACGGCGCGCGGATGAAACTCGTCGGCGGCGACAGCGGCCGCGTTGAGCGCGAGGAGTTCATCGACGAGGTGCTGCTCTCCCCATCCGAGCGGGTGATCGTTGACGTCCTCTTCGACCAGCCCGGCGAGGTGGTCCTCGAAAACCGCACCCCGGACCGCACCTACGAGCTTGGCCACATCACCGTCGAAGGCGAAGCCGCTGGAGAGGCGGCAGCGGCTTTCGACGAGCTGCGCGTCGATCCTGAACTGTCGGCGGAGCGTGAGCGCGTCCAGGCCGACATCGACCGCGAGCCCGACAAGACGCTGGCTTTTGTCTCAGAGATGCCGATCCTCTACGGCTCCGAGACTTCGGACGCTGCGCAGTACGTCTGCCCGATGCATCCCGAGGTCACCGCCTCTGAACAGGCCGCCTGCCCGAAGTGCGGAATGAAGCTGATTCCGGCCGACCAAGTCCCCGGTGCCGGCGAAGGCGACCAGCACCACGGGCAAGAAGGTCACGGGCCCGGGCACGACCACGCCGACGGGCTCGAATGGGAAGACCTGATGCCGGAGATCAACCGCCAGACCAACACGACCAACATGATCTGGCGGCTGGTCGACAGGGAGACGGAGGCTGAGAATGCCGGCATCACCTGGGCCTTCCGCGTTGGCGATCGAGTCAAGATCCGCCTAGCCAACGAGATGGACCAAGAACACCCGATGCACCACCCGTTCCACATTCACGGCGCGGGACGCTTCTTGGTCCTGAGTCGTGACGGCGAGCCCGAGGGGAACTTCGTCTGGAAGGACACAGTGCTTCTTCGCGCCGGCCAGACGATCGACATCCTTTTGGACGTCACTAACCCCGGCCTGTGGATGGCTCACTGCCACATCGCCGAACACACCGAGAGCGGGATGATGTTCAGCTTCGACGTCGCGCCGGCGGCCGACGCCGAGTCCAGCTAGCGCGCGAGGTCGATCAATCCCCCTTGACCTGATCGCGAAGCCGCTCGATCTGGCGCTGTTGGCGCTTGACGAGTTGCAGCAGGCGCTCGCCGTCGGCAGAGCTGAGCGGCGCGGCCTTGGCCGCGGTCGCGGTCCCCAGCTGCCCGTCGGCGTTGACGACCACCGCCTCGGTCGGCCCGGGGATCGAGTGCCGTGATCCCGGCCATGAACGCCCTCGTCTGCGTGCCCTGGGTGCCGATCCGGATCGTCGCCGAGTCGGAGCCGAGGCCCTCGTTGCCGATCTCGATGTTGTCCGAGCGCACCCCGGTGATGTTGGCCCCCGCATCCGTGCCGAGGGCGATGTTGCGACGGCCGCGGACCTCGGCGAGGGCGCCCGAGCCGACGCCGACGCTCGCGTTGCCGCTGATATTGCCCCGCAGCGCGCCGTCGCCGAGCGCGACATTGTCGAGGCCGGTCCTGTTGGCGAACAGCGCCGCTTGACCGGTCGCGACGTTTGCGTTGCCGGTCGTGTTGAGGAACAGCGCGTCGGCGCCAGTGGCGACGTTGCCGATGCCCTCCGTGTTCGAAACCAACGCGTCGTCGCCGGTCGCGACGTTGTGCTCGCCGGTCGTGTTCTGGCCCAGCGCGTCGATGCCGGTGGCGACGTTGTTGGTGCCGGTCGTGTTGTCCCCGAGCGCGTTGGAGCCGGTCGCGACGTTGCGCTCGCCGGTGGTGTTGTCCCTGAGCGCGCTAATGCCGGTGGCGACGTTCAGGCTGCCGGTGGTGTTGGAGGTCAGCGCCGCGAAGCCGGTGGCGACGTTGCTGGAGCCGGTTGTGTTCGGGAGCTTCACCGGCTCCAACAACGTCGGTCTGGGCCGCCGCTTGCAGCGCGCCCTGGCCGGTGGCAACGTTGAGGCTGCCGCTGGTGAGGTTGGGCATCACCAGGCGTTGAATTGGGCTGGCCGGCGGCGGCGTTGTTGGCGACGTCGAAACAGACGCTGCCGACGGAGGCCTGGCTCTCCGAGGCGCCGGCGCCGAGGCCGAGCGCGCAGAGTACGAGCTGGCGCAGGCTTCAAGCGGCGCGCGGCGCCGGCGGCGCCTCGGACATTCGCATCGGCGGCACGGCGCTGACAGATCGCGTGCTCGTCGCGGGCGGCGGCGGGGGAGCCGCGGGCATCGCGTGTTTCGATGGGCCCAACCCCGCCGGAGGCGGCGGGGGTGGAGAGTCCGGTCAGCCCGGGGTCGGCCCGGGTGATTGCTCCGACGGCAGCGGCGGCGGAGGGGGAACGCAGAGCGAAGGGGGAACCGCCCCGCCGTCGGACGCCGGCGTAGCTCAGTTGGTAGAGCACTTCACTCGTGATGAACGGGTCATCGGTTCAAGTCCGATCGCCGGCTTCGCATCATCAAGCGGTATGCGGCTCCCGAGAGGGGGCCGCTTCGCGTTGGGGGGCAAGGGATGGGGCAAGGGTTCGACGCGAGAGGGGCGCGCAAGCCCGCTCGTTGGGCTTGTAGGACGCGGCGGCAACGAGATGACTGGGCTCGGACGCGAGTTTCCGACACAACTTCGTAAGCCCGGGCCCGCCGCCCTGGGCAGTGGCGCTTCGCACCCCCCTGGTCTGGCAGGAGTGTCGCCCTTCGGGTCGAAGCGGACCTACTGGCTCTCGGCGCTCCGGCGCCCGAGGGTCCCACCGCGATCAAGGAGGCCACCGGTGCGTCCACGCCTCACCTACGCGAACGTCGTCTCATCCGCAGCCCTGTTTCTCGCGCTGACCGGGGGCGTCGTCTACGCGGCCGGACAGATCTGGGACCAAGGACATCGCTAACGAAGCGGTGACCACGCCGAAGCTCGCCGACGAGGCCGTGAAGGCGATCAAGCTCGCTCCGCAGTCGGTTGGGCCGACGCGACTGCGCCCGGCGTCGGTGATCGCGGCGAAGATCGAACCCGGTGCGGTGACTCCCTCGAAGCTCAAGTTCGCGGTCTTCTACGTCGCCAGCCCCAGCGGCGGGTCGCAACCGGTGACCTCTTCTACGGCCCCCTATCCGATCACCGGCGGACATTGGACCCAGGGACCCGAGCAGATCAACGTCATCTTCGGCGAAGGCACCGCGACACTCGCCTACGACGGCTCGGGCTCGGGCTCGTGCCAGGTCTTCTTCGACGTTCGACTCGACGGCCAGCAGGTCGGCGGCGGCCAGCTTCAGACGAGCTCGACGACCCCCGAGCGGGTCAGCCAGAGCCTCGGAGCGCAGCCAGAGATCGGCCCGCTGAGCCCGGAGACGCGGACGATGACAGTTCAGGTCGGCTCGAACGGCGACTGCACTCCCGCCTCGACGATCGACTCGACGCGATTCAAGGTGCTCGACTTCGGCTGAGGAGGCGGGCCCGGGCGGCCGGGCGAGTTGCGCTTCGCATGGGAACGGAACTCTCGCGAGATACTGCGCGGGCGATGGCGCAGCAAAACGTGGAGATCGTGCGCGAGGCCTGGGATGCCTACTCGCGTGGCGACTACGATCGCGTCGCGGGGTTCCACGACGCCCACATAGTCGTGGTCACCTTGGAGGACGGTGTCGTCTACGGCAACGACGCCGTGCTGGCGAACTACAAACGCTGGAACGAAGCCTGGGAGAGCGCCGAGACAACCCTCGAGGAGGTGATCGGGCACGGAGACCGCGTGTTCCTGACGGTTCGATTCCACGGCCGTGGTCGAGCGAGCGGGGTCGAAGTCGAAAGCCGCTTCTATGAGCTCTACACGCTGCGCGACGGCAAGGTTCTGCGCATAGATCAGTACGAACATCGGGCCGACGCCCTCGAAGCCGCCGGGCTGTCGGAGTAGCGGCGCGGTCACGCCGCGACCTCGATCACCGGCAGAGCGAGTCCCTCCCGTTTATCTGTGAATGGGTGGAAACCCGGGCTCTCCGGCGCAAAACTCACGCAGCATCGCCGAGCTCCTTCTCGTAGACCGCCCAGCCGATGGCAGGCGCCATCCCCGCGCGCTCGTAGAGGCGGAAGGCGCCGCTGTCGCTCGCCGCGTCAGCGCCGAGCCCGACGCTGTGCTCGCCGCGCGCCCAGAACCGCCCGAACGCGTCGCCGAGAAGCCCCGCGCCCACGCCTTGCTTGCGCCACGGGCGACGCGTGAAGAGCGTGTCGACCCAGCCGCCGCCGTTCTTGTCGCCCCTGCAGCTTGTTCCGGCGGCGATCTCATCTCCGGCGCGGACGACGCACCAGAGCGTCGGGTCGAAGCGCGCGCTCCTGAGGTGCCTCTTCGACCACCATTCGAAGTCGCGCGGCGTGAAGTCCCAGGTCTCCGCGAACGCCTCCTGGACCGCGGCGTGGAACTCGAGCGCGTCACGCTGCGGGTCGAACGGGACGACGCGCAGCCCCTCCGGCCACTCGGGCGGGGGCGGCGGCGCGTTGAGCTCGATACGCAGCTCGAGCTCGAAGTGCACGGCGCGATAGCCGAGCGACTCGAGCAGCTTGCGGGCGGCGGAGTCAGCCTCGAAGACATCGTTTTGGATCCTGCCCGCGCCGCCGCGGGCCGCCTCCTCCTCGAGCACGGTCGCCATCAGCTTCCCGATCCCGCGCCCGAGCGCGTCGGGGTGGACAGACCCCTCGACGTTCCAGAGCTCGCCTCGCTCGCGCACCCAGCCGTAGCCGATGATGCGGTCGCCGTCACGGACGACGCGCACGTCCCGCTCGAGGTCGAGCTCTGACCACTCGTCCTCCAGATCGGCTTGCGAGAACCGGGACTCGCCGTACAGCGACGACTCGAGCGCTCGGACGACCTCGGTCACCGCCGCTGCGTCGGCGGCGGCAGCGGGTGAGAGAAAGGCGCGCTCCATGTCGGCGGCACGCTATGACATCGGGGATGCCCACACTCCTGCTGTGAGGCACGAGGAGGCGTGCCCGGCGGATTGCGACGATCAAGAGTCCCAGCAATGCGACGGTCTACGCCGCCGACGGAGCGCAGAGCCCTTAAGGGCGGCAACATCGTCGTCCACTGAGGAATCGTTGGAGGTTTGATGCAGCCGACCTCTTGGCCGGGACGACCCTTGATGGTTTCTCGGGCGGTGGACCGCGAGCTACTTGCTGGCGCATCCGTGGCGCACGAAGGGGGAAGGCGAAGGCGTGAATGGCGCGGTGCGCGAGCACATACATACCAGTCACCTCCGCGGGCGAACGCGACCCAGAGCAAACGGGCACGCCGACTCGGCGTGATGTTCGTTACCGCAGCCTGAACTGGACGCTGCTCGTCGCTGTCTCATTGGCGGCATCGACCGCGGTGCGGGCGTCGACGGTCACCGTAGAGCGCTTCAGCTTGCGCTCGGGAAGCGACTTCAGCCGCCGGAGATCGCGCCTCCGCTTGAGCTTCAGGCCGACCGCGCGCTGCGCGTTTGCCGGAAGCGAGATGGTCTTCGAGCGCAGCTTGAGGCGACGAGGCTTAGCCGTAGTACGGCGCGCGATGGTCACGGTTCCTGTGAGCGTCAACCCGCAAGCGGCATCCGGGCAGCCGACCGTGACCTCGATCTTGTCCGGCGATTGGCGCTTGGCGGCGGTGAGGTCGAGGGCCTTACACAGGCATCGGGGCGCCTGGATCTCCATAGCGCTCCAAATGCGGCGGATCGAAGTGCAGGTCATGGATCGTGCCGATGTCCTCAGGGGTGGCAACAAGAATCTGATCTCCCTGCGCCGCCAGGGCTCCGCCGAAGAAGCAGCCGAAGGATCCGCGCTCCTCGCCGGTCGGTGAGAAGCGGGTTACCGCACCGGGCGTCCGCGAGATCAAGTAGCGGACATAGATCGACCCGTCCGCGGTGGTCGCCAGGGGCCAGGTCCCGGCCGTCGCCGGTGCCTCGGGCGGAACGGCCTCGAACTCTCCAAACGCGCGCACAAAGACGCCACCGGCGGTGAACTCCTGGATTCGACCGGTGCCGGCATCGGCAACGTAGACCTCTCCCGTGGGGCCGGTTGCGATGCCGGCGGGCTTCACAAACTGCCCCGGGCCTGTGCCGGCGCCCCCCCATGTCGCGAGAAATACTCCGGTCGGAGAAAGCTTTTGGATGCGGTGATTACCCGTGTCGGCCACGTAGACGTTGCTGGCCGAGTCGACGGCGATGGCCGTCGGGCCTTGAAATTCGCCCGTCAGCAGAGCCCGCGCTGCCGACCTCGCGGAGCAGGGCGCCCTGCTGGCTGAACTGCTGAAGCTTGTTCATCTGGGTGTCCGCGAGCCAGATCTCGCCGGCGCCGCGCGCGCGCGCGCGCGCGCGCGCGCGCGCGCGCGCGCGCGCGCGCGCCGGTGACCGCAAGGTCGAGCGCTGAATCGGCGGCGGTGGCATCGAAGCCTCCGATCGGCTGGCCGGTTGGATCGAAGATCGCGATCTGTGGGCTGAAGATGCCGGTCGGCGACAGGCCGATCACGTGTCCCGCGTCGTCGACGTCGATCGCAACGCCGCCGGGCCCATCTTGCGTCGAGACCAGACCAAACGCACCCTGGGCGGGAGACGGGTTACCACTCGCGAGCAGCAGGGCGGATGCGGACAGCAATGCGAGGGAAAGGCGAATGGGTACGGGCATCGTGCTGCTCACGACGGCGGCTACTGCCTCGTCTTGATCACGTGGGAACAGCCGGCACCGGCAGTAAGGAATGTGGAATGCGCCCGTGAAGGGGACGGAATAGCCGCCGGGACGGTCGCCGACCTGCACTACGCCACGATCGCATAAGCAGTTGCCGACGCTTCACCGTGGCGGCCCCCCCTTCAGTTGTACGAGACGAGATTGCCTCCGACCCTATCCGCGATCGCTCAAATAGCAAGTGCCACATTCGTCCCAGGCCGGGATCGCGGTCCCATGCCCTGGGCGTTACTTCTCGAGGCCGGCGTCTTTTGAGCGCTTACATGCATCCCACGGGCCATAGCGGCGTCGACCGTGCCTCGGCCCCTCGCGCGAGTGGCGCGGATTGGCTCGACCCGCTGAAGTACCCCTTTTGCACTAGAACCGTTGCATTGGTCGGATCTGAGGGGTTAGCTTTGCGCCACTCATCGGAGTTCCTGGTCCGCTCGGGGGTCGGCTATCTGGGACGACGCTTGTCACTCCGACACTATTTGATCCTCGATCGGAGGGGCGCAACCATGAGAAAAACCCTAATCGGCCTCGTCGCGGGCGGTGTTTTGTTGTTGGCGGCCGGCTCGGCGCAGGCGACGCCACCGTTTCTCTACACGGTGACGCAAAACAGGGATGTCTCGATCCAGAAGGTCGTTCAGCGGTCGGTTCCGCTGCCGATCCCCACGGGGGAAAACGCGGCCCAGTCCCACGAGGAACCAGGCGGTCCGCCCGTAACGCTCTGACGGGGCGGCACCGACAAGCGGCGGGGTGGCGCCGAGCGCCGGCCGGGCGACAACTGGCGCGTACTGGCCCGGCGGATACAACGTCAACCCAAACCGCCAGATCGGAAAGCTCTATTTCTGGACCGGCACGCGCTGGAGTCACTGCGCTGCGACAGCTGTCAACAGCGCGAGCAAGTCCCTGTGTCCTCACCGCAGGACACTGCGTCTTGGAAACCATCAGCAACCGGTGGTCCACCAACGTGCAGTTTTGCCCCGGCTACGAGTTCGGCTGCAAACTGGGGGTGTGGTACGCCTCACGGATTGGAACCACCAGCAGCTGGTACAACAGCACCAGCACCAACTACCATTGGGAGGACGATATCGGCGTCGTGAAGGTGGCCCCCAATCCCACCTACGGCGCCCTGGTGACCCGTGTTGGCGGCCAGGAATCGCGTTCAATCAGAACACGAACCTGGTTAGGACCGCCTGCGGATATCCGATCACTGATCCTCGATGGCCGCGTATACCTGGAACGGTGAGGATCTCGCCTACTGTCAGGGCAGCAGCGTCTATGACAGTGCTGGGCACGTCAGGATCCCCTGCACGATGACGGGTGGAGCCTCGGGCGGTGCGTGGCTCAGCTTCGTGGCCTCGAATTGGCTTGGCTACGTTAACGGTGTGAACAGCCACAAGGCCTGGGGAGGCGCCTACATGGGCAGCCCTTACTTTGGCGCCGTGGAGCAGAACGTCTGGAACTACTGGACGACCCGGTCGGAAAGATGTCACCCCCCGGTCTTGGCAGCCGGGGGGTGGGTTCTCGCTCGCCTGCCCGGCCTGGCGACCGCGCGACGTCGAGCTCATCAGCCTCGGGCCCATCGCCTGAGGGAATCCGCCTCCTCGCCAGGGGCGGGAGTCCGGCGCTCATACGCGCACCCCGCCGGCCTTGTCGCGACCTCACCGAGCACCGGGTGGGACTTCGATCCTCGGCAGCGCGAGCCCGGCGCGATACGGGGTAAGGCTGGAAGCCGTGGCGCTGCTGCCGCAGGCATGGCGAGATACTGCGCGGGCGATGTCGCAGGAGAACGTGGAAAGGGTGTGGCGCGCGTTTCAGGTGTTGGCGGCTGAAGGAATGGAGTTCGCAGCTTTGGCGCTATTCGACCCGACTGCGTCTGGTACACAAGCGACCGGTTCCCGGACGATCCCGGCTCTCCACGGGCACGATGGCATCCGCAGACTGCGCGCGACGTTCACCGAGATCTTCGATGACTGGCGCTTTGACGTCCGTGACATCCACGTTGCGCAGGGTCGGGTCGTGGCGCTCATCTCGCATGAGTACGGCACGAACCAAGGGGCTCGGGGTCGTCGGTCAGCCAGCCGATCGGAGCGAGTTGATTGATCTTCGCACTGGGAAGATCGGTTCGGACGTCAGAGCGTACTCGGAACCTGGGCCGACGCCCTCGAAGCCGTCCGGCGGTCGGAGTCGCTGCGCGGTCACGCCGCGACCTCGATCACCGGAAGAGCGAGCCCCTCCCGTTTATCTGTGAATGGGTGGCGGCCCTGGCACTGGCGCCCCCAGGGCCGCGCGAGATACTGCGCGTGCGATGTCGCAAGAGTGGGTTGATGTGGTCCGCCACGGTTTCGAAGCCATTCAGCGTGGTGACATGGCCGTGTTTGACGGGATGACGACGCCGGACCTGGTGTTGATCCAACGCGCCGGAGGTTCCCGACGCCAAGACGTATGAGGGCCGGGACGCAATCGCCGAGTCGACGGAGGACTGGCCGAAGCAGTGGGAGGACTTCCGCATGGACCTCATCGAAATCCTCGATGCGGGCGATGCGGTGACCGTGAGCGAGACGCGGCATCGAGGTCGCGGTCGGAGAGCGGAATCGAGATGGACTTCGAGGTCTTCTACGTGCAGCGAGGCCGCGACGGAAAGCTGGCGCGGATGGAGCTGTTCTTCAAGCGCGAGCAGGCCTTCGAAGCCGCCGGGCTGTCGGAGTAGCGCGTTGACGAGAAGCGGAACCTTCCCGACTGATCCGAGTTTGCAACGACAAACGACCCCTCAAGGGGGTTAGAGGGGCCGCTGTCTGAGCCAACCGTTGAGGAAGGCTCACGGAGTACGTACCCGGTTGCTCGCCCGCGGAACGGGGGATTCGCGTCTAGCCGTCGCAGCTCGGGGTGTCGAACCAGCGCACTGGCCGGCGGACATGTGATCAAATGGACCTCAACGCTCGTAGGTCGGGGTTCACGAGCGGTGTCGAGGTTCGGACCCTGGCTGTCCGTCCCGTAATCGGGCAGCCAGTAACTAGCCGCCCTGGGCCCTGCTCCCACCCTCTGTCCATGGCGGCTCCACCTTTGAGGGGGCGGAGAGACGGCCGACCGTGGCAAGCAACAGACCCAAGGGGCGTCTTCGGGGAGAGCTCGTGACCGAGGCCGGCACGTCCTACCGTCGCGCTCGGCTGCGATCCTGAGCGCCGTCCGCAGAGCACGCCACCGCCTCGCCAAGGTCGCGTCGGACTACGGGGCCGACTCCTTCGCCGTCCAGACAGTGGTAGGCGAGCTGGTCGGAAACGCGGATCGAGCACGCTTACCCGGGTGTCGAGCCAGGTCTCGTGATCGTAACGGCGCGATCGAGCTTCGGTCTCTTCCTGGTCGCGGTTGCCGATGATGACGGCGGAATGAACCTACCGTCGAAGGACACACGCTATGGACACGGGCTCTCGTCTCTCAAGCAAGCTGGTAGCGACGACCTCGCATCGAGTCCGATAAGAGCGGGACCACTCGGTTGCGCCGCTTTCGTCCGCAGACGGCATAAGGGACCCGGGGGCGTCCGCCAGATCAGACAAGCGGCCCTCCTGAGCGGGGCCGCTGTCGGAGGAGGGACAGTCGAGATTACCCCGGGGCCGACACGCGGAATTATCGACCGCCGCCACTGGCTGACCACGTCCGCGGCCTACGAGCAAGGGCGGTTCGGACCAGGACGTCCGATCGGCGATCGGGCGACGGTCTCGGAGGGCCAGTCGAGATCCCTTGGCACCCGTCAAGCTGCTCAGGGCCTTGGAGTCCGACGTCCGGGTGCGCGTGGACCGACCGGTCGGGGAATCGGCGCGCTCATACCTCGGGTCGCCCTCGTACGCGCCTGGGAGATGGCCAGGGGCGCCAGCGAACGCTCTGACGATCGGCGTGAGCGCGCTCACGAGCGTCAGCGTGCGCCGCAGCGGAGGTCAAGCAATGTCGAGCGCGCCGGTGAATGTTCAGCGACGCCCGCGAGCGCGCCGGTCGTGAGCGCGAGCCGCGCGCGGGAGCGGGAACTCACCCTAGCGAGGCCGACGCGATCGCTGAGGCGCTGACCGGCGCGTTTCGGGACACGGCGACGAGTAGACCGGCGGCTGCGTGGCGGTACCGGCGTGATCGCGCCCGCTCACAACTCGCCCAAGGCGCGCTCGGTGCTGGCCCCCTCATCGCCGAGCTTGGCCCTCAGCCCCGTTCAGGATTGCTCGACCCGGCCGTCCTTCCCGCCTTGGCTGTCGAGGACCATCGTGCGCGCCGTCGAGGTTGCCGTCGCCGACGAGTTGCTCGACCTCCGTGACGGTGTCCGCCAGTCGGCCCACGTTGAGACGCAGATCCAACACCCAGTCGCCCACGGTCAGATCACTCATCGATCGACGCTCGCAGAACTGCACTTGCGGATGGGCGTCCAACGGCTCCTGCGCCTCCCGAGGGACTCGCGTGAGCTTCCCGCCCTCCCCCGTTCAGGTGGGCGGCGGCGCGTCGTGCCGCCTCGCGGTTATAGAACAGCAGCGGCAGATCGTCGGCTCGCATCACTACGCCGGTGGGGCCGTCGATGCGCCAGATGACCAGCCCATCATGCACCACCTCGACCACTCGGTAGCTCATGCGAGCGAAGGCTAGCCGTAGCCCTTGCATGCGGTGAAAATCGGCTCGGTACCGTCGCGCCAGGGCGCAAGATGGGGCCATCGCAATGCGGTGGCCCCGCTTGCGAGGGCGTCGGCAGTCCCATCGAGACCGCTTAGGCGGCTCGATCGGCGTCGCAGCGGTCGCGGGCCATAGCCTGCCCGGCGTGTCGACGACGCGCTGACGCTTACGCCGCTCGGCGATCGCGGCCGCGAGATCCTCGACCGGCTCGAGGCGGACGTCGACGCCTCCTTTCCGCACCAACCTCGGCACCGGAGCGCGCTCGTAATGGCGCAACGCCCAGGGCGCGCCGCGTTCAACCAGGTGCGCTTGAAGCCGTCGTCGCGGACGAGAGACCGAGGACGGCGAGCCGGTGGTGCTGATCGAGCACCACGCGACGTTCACCGGCCTCGACACGCGGCGACGTCGACCTGACCGCTCCGATCCCGAACACGTCGAAGATCAGCGTCTGGCGAATCGAGCCCAGCAACGCCTACATGCTGATGGGGATCGGCGACGACCCGCTCGCGTCGGCCGCGGCCGAGCAGGCGCCGAACAACTAGGCCTTGCATGGGGTGTAAATCGGGTCGATAGCTTCGTCGGAGGGCTGGCCACTCACGGAGGGGGACACCATGCGAGGGATTCGTAGCCGCCTGACCTATGCCAACGTCATGTCGACGCTCGCCGTCGTGCTGGCGCTTGGAGGCGGCGTCGCCTACGCGCCAACACCGTCTTCAGCTCCGACATCGTCGACGGCGAGGTAAAGACCGCCGACATCGGCAACAACCAGATCCGCAGCGTCGACCTGCGCAACGACACGCTTTCTGGAGGAGGGCTACAGAGCGCCGACATCGCCCCGGGCGCGATCACCGCCGCCGATGTCGCCGGCGAGTCGCTTACGGGTGATGAGGTCGCCGACGAGTCCCTGACCGTCTCCGACGTCACCGACGAGTCCCTGACCGGCGATGTGGTTGCCGACGACTCGCTCACGGGCTCGGACGTGATCGAGTCGTCGCTCGGCGTGGTTCCCGATGCAGACCGCGTCGATGGACGGCACCTGTGCCCGGGAAAGGCGTCCGCCGGACCTTCCTTCACGACCATCTGCGCGGCGGGAGGGCTGATCGTCGAGGCCGCATGCATTCCGGTCGCCGCCCAGAGCGCATCGGGGATTGTCCGGCTGCGGACGACCCAGGCCAACAACGCGTTCTACGTGATCAACGGACCGGTCAACTCAAGCGACGTGAACTTCGGCACCGGGGACGGTCCGGTCACGCTGCTGAGCCTAAATGCCGACGGCGCGGGAGCGGTCTCGCCGACGATCACCCACTTCCACGCGAGCTCGCAGACCGGCCAGCTGACCGGGAGCGTCGCGGCACGCGTCTTCGCGTTCACCCCGACGATTGCCAGCTGCTCGTTCACGATGGACATCCTCGGATAGGGCACGGGCCGCGTTCCGTGCGTGTTCGGTGGGGCCCGGCCCACCAGCGCTGGTTTTTTTGAGCTGGCCCTCCTGTTCACCCTCGCAGCGACCGGCGCGCGCCACTATACTAGCGCCGCTCACCCGATGTCGATGAATCCGTCGCACGTGTAGTCGAAGGCGTAGTTGTAACGGGGGCGAGATTTGAACTTGAATGTCGCCCGCAAGTAGTGGCGTTGCGTCCCGCATGAACGGAGCTTCGACAGTACGACCGAACCCTTGTACGAATCTTTCCCGATCTTGATCACGCCGCCGCTTCGGGTCGAATCATGGCCCCAGCCATGCCACGTGTTGAGTTCTGCGGGCGACGTACGGGGGGCCCGAAGCTCCAAAGCTCGCCACGACCTTGACGGGTTCACTGCGAGGCGGATGGTCCCGATAGTCGTCGAAGTATGACGACGCTGCCTGAGCTCGATAGGTGAGTCCCGTGGAGGGCTCCGAACCGACAAGCCACCCAGCAGCGCGTGGTCCGACGACTACGTTGCTGCGCTGGCCGCAAAATCAAAGGCCGCAGGCGAGCCACGCGAGGAGTAGGTCGAGCGCGATGCAATCTCCTGTCGTATGCCCCCGCTGCTCCTGCGACGGGCGAGCTCGAGACACTGGTTGTCGAGCAGACATCCGATCTGAGCAAGCCCCTGCCGCGTGAACGCTCCCACGAGACCCGCGTACCCACGGCTAGGACGCCGCCTTGGACCGGCTAGTGCAGGACTGGCGCGAGCACCTGGCTCGCGCCCAGCCGAGTCGGGTTTTCCTCCGCTCCTATCGAGTGGTCACACAGCGGACCGCGTTCTGGGTCGCATAGATATCCCCGAAGAACGACTGCCCATGGGTATAGGACCAGGCTTCTTGCACCTTCTGAGTGCTCGGGCCGTCGAGGAAATACTCGAAGGTGTCGCCGGTCCAGTACCGCTTGCCGCCCGGAAGGGCCGCGTCGGCCTCCAGGGCCTCGGTGAGACTCGGAAGGCGATGGCCCACGGCGATTACAAGTGCGAGCGTCGCCGCGACGTTGGCGTACGTCAAGTGCTTTCGCATGAGAACGCCTCCCCGAGTTGGCTACCTGCCCACCCTCTCGCGCTAACCGTGTTGGGTCAACCTCCTGGGCCACCGGGCCGAGCCGACTCACCGGACAGGGGCGGAGGTCCGCTGGGAAGAAAACGCCCGGCGGGGCTCGGACCTCCCACCGGGCGCTCGAAGTGGGGAACGCGGAGACCGTCCGCGATTCATCTCCCCGACGCGAGCTTAATGCGCGAACTGGCGAAAACCTACGAAAACCGGCCAAAACCGCTACTGCCAGTGCCGGCCCAAGCGCCCGGCCAGTCCGACCACAGCCAGACCTTGCGGAACCGGCCCTTGTACTCCGGTGCGTTCCGCAGGTACCACGCGCATATGCACTCGAACTCGTCCCCGCGCGTTTTGGGATCGGGGTCGAGACGGGTGAGGAGGCGGGTGAAGCTCAAGGTCGGGACGAGCCTAAGGCCGGGGCTGGGCAGATGCGCCGAACAGTTATGGCTCGACAGCGGCCCCTCCTGCCGAGGGGCCGTTTGTCATTCGGAGCGCTTCCTCAGCAGGTCGTACTCCAGCCGGCTCAACCACGGCGAACAAAAGACCGGCGAAGTGCCAGAGGGCGTCGCGCACCCGCACGCGCAGCGCGTTCTCCTCCAGGGTCTTAATTTCGGCCCTGATGTTCGAGCTCCGTGAGCCTCTGGCGCAGGACCTCAAACACTTCCTTCTCAGCCGCCTTCGTTCGGTCTTCCAGACGCGCCGACACGCCTAACCAGTAGGCGCATGCGCTTGTCCGTGGACGCCAGCGGGTCGTCCGGCGGGCCTTCAAGTTTCCATCGCAAATCCAGGGACGCACTTGACACCGCGGTGGCAGGCGAGGCCTCGATGACAACGGGTTGTCCCTTCCTTCGGAACAGCCGACGAACGCGGGAGACGAAGCCGCGCCAGCGAGCGACGCTCCAGCCCGCACACCCGGGCGACCTTGGGGCGGAGCCAGGGCTGCCAGAGGATGCCGAGCACTCCGATGATCTCGAAGGTCGCTCCAATGGCCTGGAGGCCACTTCCGATGTTGCTGCGATGGAGGCCAGACAACCGAGGACGATGATCGCCCGCCGAGCAGACGGACCGCGCTCGTTGTCACTTCGTTGTCACCCTGCCCCCGGCAAGGCGGCGATTAGCGCCTCCGAAACGCAGGAAACCACGCTTTTGCAGGGCTTCCCAAGGTGCCGGAGGAGGGACTCGAACCCCCGACACGCGGATTATGATTCCGCTGCTCTAACCAGCTGAGCTACTCCGGCCGGGGCGCGAATCGTAGCGGTGGGTTGGTGGTTGACGGGAGCGGCTCCGTAGCCTTTGGCGCGTGGCTCGGGCCTGCGGCAGAGCGGCGGTGACGATGGCGCTTGCGCTGGTCGTGGCGGGGTGCGGAGGCTCCCCGGACACCGACTCACCGGCCGAGACGGCGGCCCGCTCGGCGTTCGTCTCCGACCTGAACAAGGCGTGCGCGGAATGGGCCCATGAGGTGACGAAGACGTCGCAGCATTTCGAGGCGGTCCAGGTTCAGGCATCGGCCGCCCAGCGGCTCGAGGTCACGGCACAGCGCTACGACCAGCTCGCGGGTGGGCTCGACCGTCTCGCCGAACGCGCCCAGGGCTTCACCCCGCCGGACGCCGACGCGGACACGATCGACGCCTGGGTGGCGTCGACGCAGGACCGCGCGGCCGCCGAGCGTGACCTGGCCGCCGCCCTTCGAGCGCATCCGGCTCGACCCCGCGGCGGTCACCGCCGCGCAAGAGAGCCTGCGGACGGCCACCGACGACGCGAACTCGGCGATCGCGGCCTACGGCGCCCACGAGTGCGCTCCGCGGACCGAGCTCGATCCCACCGCGAGCGACTGACCACCGGTCATAAGGCGCGGTTAGACCCGCCCGCCGCGGGGGTAACGGACGACGTGGGGAGGACCGCACCGACGCGGCCCTCGGAAGCGCCTCGGGGGAGCGCGCGAGCACGAGGAGGAAGAACGTGGCTCCAGACTCACCCGCCCGCCGGCGACCGGTCGTCCTCGCGGCGCTCGTCTTCGGGCTGATTGCGGCTGCCATCGGACTCAGCGCGGGTTCGGCCGCGGGCCAAGGCGCCCCGCTGCCCTACGAGGACCCGAGCCTTCCGGTCAACCAGCGCGTCAACGACCTGCTCTCGCGGATGACGCTCGAGGAAAAGGTCGGTCAGATGACGCAGACCGAGCGACTTCAGGTCGACGCCAACGCTTCGCCGATCAGGACATGGAAGCTCGGCAGCATCCTCTCCGGCGGCGGCTCGGTCCCGGACCCGAACGAGCCCGAGGCCTGGGCCGACATGGTCGACCGCTTCCAGGAGGCGGCCATGCAGACGCGCCTGCACATTCCGATCCTCTACGGGATCGACACCGTCCACGGCGACGGCAACATGCTGGGCGCGACCGTCTTCCCGCACAACATCGGCCTGGGCGCCACGCGCGACCCGGCCCTGGTGCGAGACGTGGAGCACATCGCCGCTGAGGAGACCCGCTCGAGCGGGCCGCAGTGGGCGTTCGCGCCCTGCATCTGCGTCGCCCGCGACGATCGCTGGGGCCGCACCTACGAGAGCTTCGGCGAGTCGCCGGACCTCGTGAAGCGCATGGAGACGGCGATCGACGGCCTCCAGGGCCCGCCCGGTCACCTCGACGACAACGACCGCGTGCTCGCGTCGGCAAAGCACTTCGCCGGGGACGGCGACACCCAGTACGGGACGGGCAGCGGCGACTACCCGATCGACCAGGGGATCGCGGTCACCAGCCGCCCGGACTTCTGGCGCGACGCCCTGAGCCCCTACGTCCCCGCGGTGCAGGACCACCACGTCGGCACCGTGATGCCCTCGTTCTCGAGCGTCGACTGGACCGAGGACGGGACCGGCAACCCGATCAAGATGCACGCCAACGGCGAGCTGATCAACGGCGTGCTCAAGAACGGGCTCGGCTTCGATGGCTTCGTGATCAGCGACTGGGAGGGGATCCATCAGCTCCCGGGCACCTGGCCCAAGCAGGTGCGGACCGGCGCCAACGCCGGCATCGACATGTTCATGGAGCCCAACAGCTACCAGGACTTCATCAACACCCTGATCGGTGAGGTCAACGCCGGACGCGTGCCGATGAGCCGCATCAACGACGCGGTTCGCCGCATCCTGCGGGTGAAGTTCGAGATGGGGCTGTTCGAGCACCCGTTCACGGATCGCACCCACATCGGCGAGATCGGCTCGCCCGCGCATCGGGCGGTGGCCCGCCGTGCCGTCTCGGAGTCGCAGGTGCTGCTCAAGAACCGCGACGACCTGCTGCCGCTGCGGTCCGGGCGCGACGTCTTCGTCGCCGGCTCCAACGCCGACAGCATCGGCAACCAGGCCGGCGGCTGGACGCTCACCTGGCAGGGCGGCTCGACCAACGTCATCCCCGGCACCACGATCCTGCAGGGGATCGAGGCCGCGTCGGGCGGCGGCGAGGTCACCTACAGCGTCGACGGCTCGGGGCCGATCCCGCGGAACGCGGTCGGCGTCGTGGTCGTCGGCGAGACGCCCTACTCGGAGGGCTTCGGCGACGTCTACGGCCCGCGCTGGGCGTTTGACCCCGGCGACAACGGCGTGCCGCGACCGGTGAAGAACATGCAGCTGTCCGGCGCCGACAAGGCCGCGGTGGACCGCGTCTGCCGCGCCGTCGACTGCGTCGTGGTCGTCGTCTCCGGCCGGCCGCTGATCCTCGACGACCAGCAGCTGAACAGGATCGACTCGCTGGTCGCCGCGTGGCTGCCGGGGAGCGAGGGCGGCGGCGTCGCCGACGACCTGTTCGGCGCCGAGCCGTACACGGGCAAGCTCCCGGTGAGCTGGCCGCGGTCGCTGTCGCAGGAGCCGATCAACATCGGCGATCGCGGCTACGACCCGCTCTATCGGTTCGGATACGGACTCCAGACGGAGGCCCGGGGCACGCCCTAGATCAAGAGGTCCAAGCCGGAGGCTGATCGCCGAGGACGCGCAGCAGCACCTCGTTGATCACCACCAACGCGGCGAAGACGCCCGCCAGCACCGGTGCGCCGGCGGCGACCAGCGCAACCGCGGCCAGGGCGAAGACGATCAGCTCGAGGACCAGGCCCGCAGAGCCCTCGAGTTGGTGCTCGGAGCGCGGCGCACGCCAGCGTCCCCAGACCGCCACGAAGATGGCCACGGCGGCGAGCGCGACCAGGATCCGCACGACGACCGAGGCGTCGAGCGAGAGGCCGAAGGCGGCGAACGCGGCGAGAGCGGCGAGCTCGAGCGCGAAGCGGAGCGCGAGGTTGGCGATCAGCATGTCGCTCGACTTCTACTCCTCGCCACAATCCCGCCCGTGTCAGACAACCCGCTCTTCGACGAGCTGCGCGCCGTGCACTCGATGATCCGGCGCGATCTCGCCCACGTGACCCTGCTCGCCGACGACGCGGCGGGCGGCGCCGCTCCCGAGGAGATCCGTGAGCGGGTCGGCGCGCTGAAGTCGTCGAGCATCCTCTGGCAGCTGCGCCTCGGCTGCCTGCGGCACTGCCGCTTCGTCGAGGCCCACCACGGGCTCGAGGACCGAGCGATCTTTCCGGTGATCCGTCGCGTTGACCCCGGGCTCGAACCGGTGGTCGACAAGCTCGAGAGCGACCATCGCGCCGTGGCGGAGCTCGTCCACGAGCTCGAGGCGGCCGCCGCCGACCTCGAGGGCGCCGACGATCCCGACGCGGCGCGCGAGCGGGTCGTTGCCGCGCTCACCGGCCTCGGCGCCCTGCTGCTCGAGCACCTCGACTACGAGGAGCGCAGCCTCGAGGGCGTTCTCGGCCGGATGGAGAGCTGGTACGGGTGACTAGCCGCAGCGCCGCCGCACAACCAACCGCAGCTGCTTGCCCTTGAGCGTCGCCCGCAGTCGCTTCTGCTTGCGGTCGTAGCCCCAGGCGTTCCCGCGCAGCGGCTCGCCGCCCAGGCTCACCGCGCACGGTTTGAACGGCGTCTTGAGCGTCTTCAGCGAGGCCTGCAGCTGGTACGTCCGCCGGCGCTCGCCCTTGATCTTCAGCACCCAGCCCCTGCCGGGCTCGCGCGACTTGAGCTGCTCGCCGTCGAGCATCTGGGCGCTGCTCTTGGCGCGCGGGAACGCGAGCAGCGACAGGCGCCCCGCGCGCTCGGCTAGCGACGTCGTCGAGTCGCTGGGGTAGTCGGTGAGGGTGTCGACGTCCGCCGGCAGGAGCGGTAGCACCGCGCCGGCGCGCGCGAGCAGCGGCAGTTGGTCGCAGGGGCGCCGGCAGGGTGACGTCGCCAGGACCGCGCAAGACCTTCGCCCGCTGCATGCGCAGCGCTCCGTCGCTCTCGCGGTACCGCAGCGTCCGCCACATGTCGACCCACCGACCCTGCGGCAGATACAGGGACCGCTCCGTTGCCGCGGGCTCGACGACGGGCGCCGCGAGCAGGTCCGGGCCGAACATGAACTCGTCGTCGCGGCCGGCGGCCGTTGCGTCGTCGGGATAGACGAGGGAGAGCTGGCGCATCAGCGGCAGGCCGGTGCGCTGGTACTCGCCGTCGGCGGCGACGAGGTACGGGTAGAGCTGGGTGTGCAGCTTGGCGTACCGCCGCCAGTTGTCGATCTGGTCGGCGTCCCAGACCTGCGGCCGTGACTTGTCCGGAACGGCGATCCCGTCGGCCTCGGTCCGCATCACGCCGGAGACGGCCCCGAACTGGACCCAGCGGGTGAGCAGCTCCGGCGTGAGCTGGTTCTGAAACAGGGCGAAGAAGCCGCCGATGTCCGAGCCCCAGGTGCTGATCCCCGAAAGACCCATGGTCAGCGCCTGGCGCACCGCGGATCGGAGGCCGTCGAAGTCCCAGGCCGTGGTCGGGTCGCCGCCCCAGACGACGGTGGCGCACGGGGCGGCTCCCAAGTATCCGGAGCGCTGGAAGCGGACGATCGGCCGGCCGGCGGCCGCGGCCGCGTTCGCTGCCGCGCAGTGATAATCGGTCGCGTAGCGGTTGTGCTCGACCGTCCCGGGGATGCCGCCGGACGTCTGGGAGTCGAGCGGCGTGTACTCGCCGAAGTCCTCCATCCAGCCGTCGTGCCCGTCGCCGATCGCCTCGTCGATCACCGACGCGAACGCATCACGGCCGCCGGGTGAGGTGAAGTCGAACTCGGCGACCTGGAACGAGGTGTTGGTCGAGTACGTGAACAGGTAGGGGTCGCCCAGGCGTGTTCTCGATCAGCCCGCCGCTGGCCGCGGCCTGGTCGAACACCGGCTGGTAGTCGGTGCAGACCATCGGGTTGATGTACGTGGTGATCGCGAGGCCGCGCTGATGCACCGCGGCCGTCCGCGCCTGTTCTTGCGCGCGCCGCCCGCGCTGGTCGCCGCACGGCAGATAGTGCAGGTAGGTCTGCGCGACCGACATCGGGGCGTCCGCCTGCTGGAGCTGGTCGAGCATCGCGAGCTGCTCGGCGGTGCTGCCGTTCGGCTGGATCCAGGGCCCGAACACCCAGGGCGCGGGCGGCGGCGGTTGGCGTCCCTCGACGGCCGTGAATCGACTCAGGACGTCCGCTGGCTTCGGGCCGGCGAAGAACTTCATGCTGATCGAGTTCACGCTCGGGCGCCGTCGCCGGCGGCATCT
Source organism: uncultured Solirubrobacterales bacterium (assembly GCA_963742205.1). Lineage (GTDB taxonomy): Bacteria > Actinomycetota > Thermoleophilia > Solirubrobacterales > 70-9 > WHSW01. The sequence goes on from CAVUKZ010000004.1 coordinate 263,762, forward strand.
CATCGGGCGGGGCCTTCGTGACCTCCACGCTCCAGGACCCGCCCTGGTCGAGGCGGAAGTAGGTGGTCGCGGGGGTGTCGACGAGCACGCCGTACCCGGCCGTGGAGAGCAGCCACGGCAGCGGGTAGTAGGTCGCGTCCTCGCGCGGCGAAAGCCCCAGGGCGGCACGATCCCCTCGATCAGCGGCCACTCGCTGCGCTGATAGGGGCCGTCGGCGACGTAGTTCTCGACCACGTTGCCGCGCTGGTCGACCGCCTGCGAGCGCTCGCCGAAGCCGAGGTACCGCTCGTTCGGCTGGGCGCCGAACCCGATCCCGACCGCGTCGATCGGAGGCCCGGCGCCCCGCACCGTGGCGTCGAACCGGATCACGCCCTCGGACGTCGGGGTGAGCTCGACCTCGATCGTGCGTCCGGCGGGGTCGTCGGTTTCGAGCTCGGCTCGGTAGCCGCCGTTGAGCAGGTCGTCGTGGCGAACGCGAGTGGCGTGCCACCACCTCCCGTCGCTCTCGAAGCCGACCGTCCCAGCCGGATCGGCGGCCGTCGACGGGATCCTCCTGGAGCACGAGGCCGCCGTCGCCGTCGACCAGCTTCAGGCCCCACGGCGAAAGGGACACATCCGCCCGCAGCGCGCCGGCGTCGGCCACCACGACGGCCTGCGCCCCGGACGTAGTCGCGGCGAGCCCCGCCAGCACGACGAGCGCCGTGATCGCGACAAACCGCACGTCCCGAAACTACTCCGCAACGCGCGAAAACGGCGTCGTTCGTCCCTCAAGCTGCCGCGGCGAGGCGTCGATGGGATTGCAGGCACAAATGACCGATACGCGCGAGTCACACGCGGACACGCGAGAGCGCGAGGGGGTCGTGAACGGCGAGATGAACATGCTCGTCACGTTCCTGCTTGCCCTGTTCGTCATCGGGCCAACGATCGGCGTCATCAGCCTCACGCTTCCGCACGCCGAGGACGCCAACGACCTGGGGCTGATCGGGGTCGTTGTCGCCTCGTACGTGGTCGGGGCCCTGATCGCAATCTGGCGGAGGCGGTTCCCGCGGTGGGGGTTCGAGGTCGTCGCGGCGGTCGGCTCCGTGCTGATCAGCGCGTCGATCTATTTCTCCGGCGCGAACACGACCACGGGCGCGTTCTTCTACCTCTGGGTCGTCCTCGGCTCGGCCTACTTCTTCAGCCGTCCCGGGGTGATCGTGCAGCTCGTCGTGGTCGCCGTCGGCTACGGGGCCGCGCTCGCGCTGAAGCCCGAGGTCCCCGGGATGATCCAGGCCTGGGTGGTCGCCGTGGGCACGCTCAGCGTCGCCGCGGCGCTGTTCGTGATCACGCGGGAGAACGTCCGTCGCCTGGTCGCCCGGCTCGCCGAGGCCGCCGACACCGACCCGCTGACCGAGCTGCTCAATCGCCGCGGTTTCGGCCGCCACCTCGAGCTCGAGCTCGAGCGCGCGGAGCGCTTCGAGACCGCCGTGAGCCTGATCATCGGCGACCTCGATCACTTCAAGACCATCAACGATCGCTTTGGACACCAGACGGGCGACGACGTCCTGGTCGAGGTCGGCAACGTCCTGCGCAGCAACGCCCGCCGGATCGACTCCGTCGCCCGGATCGGCGGCGAGGAGTTCGCGCTCGTGATCCCCAACGCCGACTCGCGCGGCGCCTTCGTCACGGCCGAGCGGCTGCGCCACCGCGTCCGCGACGCGGTCGAGGCTCGCCACCCGGGGCTGACGATGAGCTTCGGGATCGCCTCGTACCCGAAGGACGGCGAGTCGGCGGAGCGGTTGCTGCGCTGCGCCGACAAGTCGCTCTACGCCGCCAAGACCCTCGGCCGCGACCGCACCGTGATCTACAGCCGCGAGGTCGTCGGCGCGCTCGCCTCCGGCCCCGCGGGCGACGCCGTCGGGCCCTCGAACCTGACCACGCTGCTGACGCTGGCGGAGGCGCTCGACCTGCGCGACCCGCGCACCGCCCGCCACTCCGAGACCGTCGGCCGCTACGCCGAGGGCATGGCGCGCGAGCTCGGCTTCTCGGATGACCGGACGGAGCGCATTCGGCTCGCCGGCGTGCTGCACGACATCGGCAAGATCGGGGTGGCCGACTCGATCCTGTTCAAGGACGGGCCGCTCAACGACGACGAGTGGACCGAGATCCGCAACCACCCGGAGATCGGCGCTCGTCTGCTCAGCGGTCCCGGCCTCGCCGACCTGCGTGCCGCGGTCCTGGCCCACCACGAACGGCTCGACGGTGACGGCTACCCCTTCGGGCTGAGGGGCGAGGAGATCCCGCTCGAGGCCCGGATCATCGCCGTCGCCGACGCCTTCGAGGCGATGCTCGCCGACCGCCCGTACCGTCACGGGCGTCCCGCCGCGGAGGCCCTGGAGGAGCTCGACCGCTGCAGCGGCACGCAGTTCGACCCGCGCGTGGTCGACGCGCTCAAGGCTTACCTGAGCCGGTCCCACGGCGCCGCGGCGACCCGAGCCTCCACCCGCGACGGCTGAGCACCGGGTCAGACGGCGCTCCGAAGCGGCGCTCGCCGGCCCGGATCGGCTGCTCGAGCCGGTTCTCCGGCGGCGCCAGCGGGCAGGCCCAGCGGGAGTCATAGGCGCAGGAGGGGTTGTAGGCGTAGTTGAAGTCGAGGGTGACCGTGGGGGTCTCGCTGCCGGGAGGCGGCGCCTCGAGCCCGCCGCCGAAGGTGCCCTTGATCGCGTCGGTCAGATAACGCCCCGCGCCATAGGTCTCCTCGGGAGCGGTCGCGTCGCGGAACGGGAGGAAGAGATTGCCGCCGTAGCCCTCGGTCCAGAACAGCGTCAGCTCGCCCCAGGGGGTCTCCAGCCGACCGATCCGCGAGTAACGGACCACGCCGTCCTCGCCGCCGGAGTCGATCGCGAGCTCGCCTCCGTCGCGTGGCTCCAGCAGCTCGCAGCGCAGCCGCGCGTCGGGATCGTGGGGAAAGTAGGGGAGACCGTCGAACCCCTCGCGTTGCTCGGCCGTGAGCGCCGACGAGGGATGCTCGGCGAACAGCCGATCGCGGCGGCGGCGAAACTCCGCAACCGCCTCCGCGCCCTCGCCCGCGCACTCGAGGTAGAGCTCGGCGACCCGCGCGCGGTAGTCGGCGAGCTCGAGGGCCTCCCGGGGACTGCGGCCGCTCACCGCGCCACCCTACCGTCGCGCATGGGCTAGCTTCCTTCGCGGATGAGGCGGACTCTGACCTTGGCGGGATTGGGGGCTGTGATGGCGGCGTTCGCGCTGCCGGCGGCCGCGAGCGCCGCCTGCACGATCCCGAGCGGCCCGCCGCGTGACCCGATCGACAACAGCTTCGACGGGCCGGTCCAGGACTTCAACGGCAACTTCGACGCCGCCAAGCAGGGCTCGTACGTGCAGATCCCGTTCAACGTGCCGCCGGGGACGACCGCGATCCGAGTGCGCTACTGCTACGACCAGCCGCCCACCAGCGGTCCGAGCAACACCCTCGACATCGGCGTCTACGAGCCGGTGTCCGACACCGTCTACGGGCCGGCCGAGCAGCGGGGTTGGAGCGGGAGCGCGGTCAAGGACCTGGCGATCTCCGAGAACGGGTACTCGCCGCCGGGCGTCTACGGCACCACCGACGACACCCGCAAGGCCTTCGTGCACGGGTACACGACCCGGGCCTACCAGGCCGGCCCGATGCCGGCCGGCACCTGGGCGGCCGAGCTCGGGCTGGCCTCGATCGTCGGGCCGCCGAACGACCCGGACGGCGTCGACTGGCGCGTCCGCGTCGAGACGAGCACTGCCGGCAGCTGGTCCGACCATCCGTACTCGAGCGTCCCGTACAACGACACCTCGGCGGCGCCCGGCCCCGGTTGGTACTCCGGCGACGTCCACGTGCACGGCGAGGAGGAGCCCGGCAACTCGCTGATGTCGACGTCGTTCAACTTCGCGTTCGCCCCGCTGTCGGCGGGGGGCGCCGGCCTCGACTTCGTCGGCCTCGTCGACCACAACAACAACGTCAACAGGGGTGAGATCGGCCGCTACCAGGGCAACTATCCCGGCAAGCTGATCATCCCCGGCACCGAGGTCACCACCTATAAGGGCCACTACAACAACCTCGGCTCGAGCACGTTCGCCGATTTCCGCGGCGGCCCGATCTACCAGCGCAAGTCCAACGGTGACCTCGAAAAGGTCACGGACGGGATCGCGCCGGCGTCTCAGTTCGGCCCGATCCAAGCGTCCGGCGGCTGGACGCAGATCAACCACCCGACCGTGATCGGCGGGTCCGTGTGCCGCGGCTGCCCGTGGGACTACACGGATGCCCAGACCGACTACTCGAAGGTCGACGCGATCGAGGTCCAAAACGGCGCGGCCGACTTCGGCCAGCCCCCGAACGTGATCCCGAGCCCGTTCACGGCGAGCGCGATCGCCTTCTACCAGCGCGCGCTGGCGACGGGTGCCCACGTCGCCGCGGTCGGCTCGAGCGACGCCCACAAGACCAACGAGCCCGGTGCGGTGATCGGCCGGGCGACGACGGTCGTCGGCGCCTCCGACCTCTCGCGCGACGCGATCGTCCAGGGCATCCGCGCCGATCGCACCTACGTGAAGCTCTATGGCAACGACGGCCCCGACATCCGGGTCACGGCACGGTCGCCCGGCGACACGTTCAAGACCCTCGGCGACACCCTCGTCGGCCCGGATGCGCACTTCGACGTCCACGTGCTCCACGCCGGCGCGAGCGCGGCGCGCCCGGGCAGCTACACCGCGCGGCTGCTGCGCGACGGGAGCCGAGGTCGCCTCGACGCCGGTCACGAACGACGACTTCGCGACCACCTTCGACGCCACCCAGGCCGGGCGTTACTCGATCGAGGTGACCCGAGCCGCGACGGGAGGGGAGCGGATCGAGGTCTTCTCGAGCCCGGTCTGGTTCGAGACCGGTCCCGCGTTCGAGCTCGGCAAGCTCAAGCGCAACAAGAAGAACGGGACGGCCAAGCTCGAGGTCAACGGCCTGCGCGGTCCCGGCGAGCTGCGGCTCACCGGTAAGGGCCTGAAGTCCAAGACGCTCGCCGGTGGGCCGGGCTCGGCGACGCTGAAGCTCAAGCCGAAGGGCAAGACCAAGAAGAAGCTGCGCAAGAAGGGCAAGGCGAAGGTCAAGGTCGCGGTCGGCTTCGCGCCGCAGGGCGGCGAGCCGGCGCAGCTCAGCAAGAAGCTGAAGCTGAAGCGCAAGCACAAGCACCACAAGCACGGACACCGATGAGCGATCTCGAACGCGCCGTCACCGCGGTCATCCGCGACTGCCTCGGGGTCCGGGAGGGCGAGGAGGTCCTGGTGGTGGCCAACCCGGGGACGATCGGGCTCGGCGAGCGCATGCGAGCGGAGGCGGGGCGCCAGGGTGCCGACGGCGTTCTGGCCCTGATCGCCGAGCGCGAGACGCACGGCACCGAGCCACCCGCCTCCGTCGCCGCGGCGATGGCGGCCGCCGACGTCGTGCTCTGCCCGACGTTGCAGTCGCTCTCGCACACCGAGGCCCGCAGGGCGGCGACCGAGGCGGGGGTGCGGATCGCGACGCTGCCCGGGGTGACGGAGGAGATGCTCGCCCGCGTGATGAGCGCCGACGTCGAGGGCCTGCGCCGCAAGGGCGAGGCGATCGCCGACCGGCTCACCGCGGGCAGCGAGGCGCGGGTCACGAGCGCCCTCGGGTCGGACCTGCGGCTCGGCCTCGGCGAGCGCGAGGCGCTTCCCGACGCCGGCGACCTGACCGCGCCCGGGGCGTTCGGCAACCTGCCGTGCGGCGAGGGCTTCATCGCGCCGATCGAGGGCACCGCGGAGGGCACGCTGGTAGTCGACGGGACGATCGCGGGCATCGGCCGCGTCTCCGCGCCGGTCACGCTCACGGTCGAGGGCGGCAACCTCGTGGCGGCCGAGGGCGCCGAGGGCGAGCGGTTGCTCGAGCTCCTGCGGCCGCACGGAGAGCAGGCGATGAACGTCGCCGAGCTCGGGATCGGCACGAACGAGAAGGCGATCCTCACCGGCGAGCTGCTCGAGGACGAGAAGATCCTCGGCACCTGCCACGTCGCCTTCGGCGCCTCGGCCGCGATCGGGGGCACGATCCAGGTGCCCGTGCACCTCGACTGCGTGGTGCTCGAGCCCGACGTGAGCGTCGACGGCGAGCCGTTGGTCCGTAGCGGCGAGCTCTTGGTGGGATGATCCGCCGCCCCTGGACCTGAGCGCCTCCGACACCACACAGGGGCCGTTCTCACGCAAGACGGCATGGGTCCGCAACGCGCCGACGCCGTTGCGGGAGTTCCTGCGTACCGAGACGGGCGGCGCTGCGGTGCTGCTCGCCGCGACGATCGCCGCGCTCGCGTGGGTCAACATCGACGCGTCGTCGTACGACCGGGTCTGGGAGACGCACCTGTCGATCAACCTCGGCGATTGGGGCGTGGACCTCGATCTGCGCCACTGGCTCAACAGCGGCCTGATGACGTTCTTCTTCTTCGTCGTCGGCCTCGAGGCCAGGCGGGAGTTCGACCTCGGCGAGTTGCGCGAGCGCCGCCGCTTCGCGCTGCCGCTGCTCGCCTCGATCGGCGGGATGGCGGTGGCCGTGGCGATCTATCTGGCCTTCAACGCCGGCCAGGGCTCGGCGCACGGCTGGGGGATCGCGATGTCGACCGACACCGCCTTCGCCCTGGGGCTCCTGGCGCTGTTCGGAAGCCGCGTGCCCGACCGGCTGCGCGCCTTCATCCTCACCGTCGTCGTTGTCGACGACCTGCTGGCGCTACTGGTCATCGCCACCGTGTACACCGAGTCGCTGGACATGAGCGCGCTCGTGATGGCCGTGGTGCTGTTCGGGTTGGTGCTCGTCGCCCGCGGCCTGCGGGTGCGCATCGGTGCGGTCTACTTCGTCCTCGGTGCCGCCGTGTGGGTCGCGCTGCTCGAGTCCGGGGTCGAGCCGGTGATCGTCGGTCTCGCGATGGGGCTACTGACGCTCGCCTACCCGGCCGAGCGCTCGGACCTCGACCGCGCCGTCGAGCGCTTTCGCCGCTTTCGCGAACAGCCGACGCCCGAGCTCGAGCGCTCGGCGCGCCAGAGCCTGCGGTCGGCGATCTCGCCGAACGATCGCCTGCAGCAGCTCTTCCACCCGTGGACGAGCTACGTGATCGTGCCGCTGTTCGCGATCGCGAACGCCGGGATCGTGATCAACGGCGCCTTCCTCGAGCAGGCGCTCAGCTCGCCGATCACGATCGGGGTGATCGTCGGCTACGTGGCCGGGAAGCCGATCGGGATCCTCGGCGTCTCCTGGCTCGTGGCCCGTTTGAGCCACGGGCGCCTGCGCCCGCCGGTGGGCTGGGCGGCGGTCGCCGGCGGCGGCACGATCGCCGGGATCGGCTTCACGGTGGCCCTGTTGATCGCGAGCCTGGCGTTCACGGGCGTCGAGCTGGAGGAGGCGAAGCTCGGCATCCTGGTCGCCGCGGCGGGTGCGGCCTTGCTCACCTGGGTCACCTTCCGGATCACGGACATGCTCCCGGACCTGCGCCGCGACCGCGCCCTGCTCGGCAACCCCGACCTGCTCACGGACCTCGCGGCCGAGGTCGATCCCGAGCGCGATCACATCCGCGGCCCTGGCGATGGGGCGGTGACCGTCGTCGAGTACGGGGACTTCGAGTGCCCCTACTGCGGGCGCGCCGAGCCGGTGGTGCGCGAGCTGCTCGGCGATTTCACCGACATCCGCTACGTCTGGCGCCACCTGCCGCTCACCGACGTCCACCGCCACGCCCAGCTCGCCGCGGAGGCGGCGGAGGCGGCGGCCGACCAGGGCGCCTTCTGGGAGATGCACGACAAGCTGTTCGAGCACCAGGACGCGCTGGAGAGCGAGGACCTGGTGGGCTACGCGCGCGAGCTCGGCCTCGACCCGGACCGCTTCTCCGAGTACCTCGATGATCGCCGGGGCGCCGGCCGGGTCGCCGACGACGTCGACGGCGCCGATCTCAGCGGCGTGAGCGGCACGCCGACGTTCTTCATCAACGGCCGTCGCCACTACGGCGCCTACGACATCGAGACGCTCTCGGACGCGGTCCGGGCCACCGGCGCCCGCGCGCGGGTGGCGGCGGGCTGAGCTCGCGGGCGCGGCGATAGCTTGGGCTGCGTGGCGGTCGCGGTTCCCAACATCTCCGAGGGGCGGAACTCCGAGGCGATCGCGGCGATCGCCGGCGCGTTTGCCCCAGCGGCTCTGCTCGACCGGCACACCGACGGCGTGCACAACCGCACCGTGCTGACGCTCGCGGGCGCGGCCGACGAGCTGGTCGTGGCGCTCGCCGGCGGCGCCCGCGCCTGCGTCGAGCGCATCGACATGCGGCGTCATCGGGGTGCCCATCCATGCGTGGGAGCGCTCGATGTCTGCCCGCTCGTGTACCCGTCGGACGACGACCGGGACGTCGCCCGCGGGCTGGCGCTGGAGACGGCGGACGCGATCGCCGGGCTCGGCGTGCCCGTGTTCCTCTACGGCGAACTCGCGACAGAGCCCGAACGGCGCGAGCGCGCGTTCTTCCGCCGTGGTGGCCTTCAGGAGCTGGCGGCGCGGATGGCCTCCGGCGAGCTGCGACCCGACCGCGGGCCCGCGGAGCCGCATCCCAGCGCCGGCGCCACGCTCGTCACGGCCCGGCGGCCGCTGGCCGCGTTCAACGTCGAGCTCGACACCGGCGACGCCGAGATCGCCCGCGCGGTGGCGGCCCGGCTGCGGGAGTCGGGCGGCGGGCTCGTCGGCGTGCGCGCGGTCGGCGTGGACCTCGATGGCGTCGCGCAGGTCTCGACCAACGTCCACGACCCGATCGCCGTGCCGCTCGCGACGGTGATCGAGCGCGTCCGCGACCTGGCGGCCGAGGCGGGGGCGAGGCCGGTGGCGGGCGAGGTCGTCGGATTGGTCCCGGAGGCGTCGATCGGCGGGCTGCCGGAGGACGTGCCGCTGCGCGGGTTCGATCCCGACCGCCACGTACTCGAGCGCCGCCTTTCGAGCCTCCGATCGAGCCGCGCTTAGGTACCCTGCCCGCGGATGGCGCAGACGAGAAAGCGACGTCGTCGCAAGCATCGGGGCACGCAGACAGGGCGGATCGACAATCGGGGCCCGCGGGGGCGTCCCCGCACGCGCGAGGAAGCCAAGGCGCGGGCTCGCCAGAAGAAGTCGGGAAAGCGGACGCGGACCGACCCGCGCGACGTGCCGCCGACCTGGAGCAGCGCCTTCAAGCGCGGCCTGATCGGCGCCGCCGTCTTCTTCCTGCTGTTCTGGCTCGCCTTCCAGCGCCCGGTGGGCGGGGCCGTGGTGCTGTCGGCCGCGATGCTGGGGATGTACGTCCCGCTCGGTTACTACATCGACCGCTTCATGTACCGGCGCCGCCAGCGCCAGCTGCAGGCCGCGCGCGCGGCCAAGCGCGAGCAGGGGTAGGCGTCCGTGGACGTCCGCTCCCTCACCGTCGGCCAGGTGGCCGAGAACTGCTACGTCGTGCGCCGCGACGGCGCCGACCGCGGGCTGATCGTCGACCCGGGTGAGGAGGCCGAGAGGATCCTGGGCGCGGTCGACGAGCTCGGGATCGGGATCGACGCGATCCTGCTCACGCACACCCACTTCGACCACATCGGTGCCGTCGCGCCGGTCGCGAGGGCGACGGGCGCACCCGTGTACTGCCCCGAGATCGAGGTCCCGGTGCTCGCGGACATCATGTCCTACGTCCCCTGGCCCGGATTTGGCCCGTACGAGAGCTACGACGCCGACGAGACGGTCGGCGGCGGCGAGCGCCTGGAGCTCGCGGGGATGGAGATCGACGTGGTCTTCACCCCGGGACACAGCCCCGGCCACGTCACCTACGCGATCCGTGACGAGCCGGCCCTGTTCTCAGGCGACGTCCTGTTCGAGGGATCGGTCGGCCGAGTCGACCTGCCGGGTGGCGATTGGCCGACCCTGCTCGAGAGCATCCGCGGCCTCGTCGAGAACTATCCCGAGGAGACCGTCGTCTACCCGGGCCACATGGGGGTGACGACGCTCGGCGCCGAGCGCGCCTCCAACCCGTTCCTGGCCGAGCTCGCCGGCTGAGCGGCGCTAGCCCGGCGCGGCCGGCAGGCGCAGCACCAGCACCAGGATGTCGTCGCGCGGATCGCCGGCCGTGGGGTCGAGGAGTTCGTCGGTGAGCCGGCGCGTGATCGCCAAGGCGTCGAGGCCGGCGCAGCCGCGCAGGGCCTCCGTCACGTCCTCGGTGCGGAGGACGCGACCGGGCGCGTGCGCGTCCGTGAGCCCGTCCGTGTAGTAGACGAGCGCGTCACCTCGCGCGAGGTCCACCGTCTCGTCCACGAAGGTCGGGTCGGACTCCATCCCCAGGATCAGCGTCGGGCGATTCGTGCTCTCCACGCGTCCGTCGGCGCGCAGGGTGAGCGGTGGAGGGTGCCCGGCGCGTGCGAGGGCCACGCGCGCGGTCCCGGCCGCGTCGATCGCAACCCGCGAGTAGACGGCCGTGCAGAGCTGGTCCGGCGCCTGGCGCCGGATCGCGGTGTTGAGCTCGGCCAGGATCCGGCTCGGCCGCCGCTCGTGGACGGCAGCCGCGCGGAGCGTGTATCGGGCGAGCGCCGTGGTGGCCGCCGCCGAGGCGTCCTTGCCGAGCACGTCGCCGACGACCACCGCCCAGCTTCCGTCGTCGCCCGGCGAGACGTCGTAGAAATCCCCGCCGACGATCTGCCCCTCGGCCGCGGGCCGGTAGTCGACCGCCGCGTCGAAGCCCGGCATCGACGGCAGGACGGAGGGCAGCAGGCTCTCCTGCAGGGTGCCCGCGATCTGCGCCAGCGTGCGCTGCGCTCGCGCTCGCTCGCTGATCACGGCCGCGAGCACCAGCCCCGTGAGGCCGTACACCCCGACGAAGGCCTGGGCGAGCAGGAGTCGCTCGTCGGGCGTGTTGCCCGCGAACGGTCCGTGCCCGGCCTCGGTGAGCGGGATCGCGATCGCGGCGACGATCAACGTGGCCGCCACCGCGCCGGGCTGCCAGAAGCGCAGGGCGACGGCGATCAGCGGCGGCAGGGTCAGGAACGTGAGCGAGGCCTCGCTGGTGAAGCAGATGGCCGCCACGCCGGCGACGAGGAGGCCGAGGCCAACCGCCTCCAGCAGGCGGCCGGGTGCGCGGCGGTAGGGCCAGTGGGTGACGGCGACGAGGATCGCCGGCGCGACCACGAGGTCGCCGCCCATGTCGCCCAGCCACCACGTGCGCCAGGTGGTCGCGAGCTCGTCGGTGTCGATCTCGCCGCCGGCGAGCAGGCTCGCGACGCCGATCGTCGCGCTCACCATCGTGCTCACCACGGCGGCGAGCAGCGCCAACGCGGCGACGTCGCGGACGCGTTCGAGGGACGGCCGGAAGTCCGTGAAGCGCCGGAGGAGGTAGGCGCCGGCGAGCGCCTCGAGCGTATTGCCCAGGGTGATGCCGAGCGTCGTGTACAGCGGGACGTCGGTCCACGCGTTGGCGAGGAACGCGCCGAGCGCCACGGCGGGCCAGATTCGGTACCCCCACAGCAGCACCGCGGCGAGGGCGATCCCGGTCGGCGCCCACACCGCGGTCACGCTCGAGCTCATGAACGCGAGGTTGAGGCCGAGCTTTGCGGCAAGGTAGTAGGCCGCCGCGAGCGCGACGATCAGCGCCGGATACGGGATCCGTCCACCCCATATGCCGCGGCTCCAGGACCGAGTGGCCGCCACGGCGGCAGCGTACCCGCCCGGCCACGCCGCGCTCGTTACGCTCGCGCGCAGCCATGACCGCCCGTTTTCAGGCCCCGCGAGGGACGTTCGACATCCTGCCCGCCGAGCAGCCGTTGCGGCGCCGGGTCCACGTCGCCTCACTCGACCTCTTCGCCCGCGCCGGCTACGGGCGGATCGAGACCCCCTCGTTCGAGGACACCGACCTGTTCGTTCGCGGGGTCGGCGAGGGCACCGACATCGTCCACAAGGAGATGTTCACGTTCGAGGACCAGGGCGGGCGGAGCCTCACGCTGCGGCCGGAGGCGACCGCCGCGATCTGTCGCGCCTACGTGGAGCACGGCATGCACCGGCTCCCGCAGCCGGTGAAGCTGTGGGCCTGGGGGCCGATGTTCCGCCACGAGCGCCCGCAGGCGGGGCGCTACCGCCAGTTCAACCAGCTCGACGCCGAGGTGATCGGGTCCGAGTCGCCGCTGGTCGACGCCGAGCTGATCCTGCTCCTCGACGACCTGCTGCGCGAGATCGGAGTCCCCGGGTTGCGCCTGCGGCTGTCCAGCCTCGGCACCCCGGCGTCGCGGGCCGTCTACCGCGACGAGCTGCGCGAGTACCTGCGCGCCCACGAGGGCGAGCTCGCCAGGGAGGTGCGAGAGCGGATCGACGAGAACCCGCTGCGCGCCTTCGACGCCAAGGATCCCGACACGCGGGCGGTGATGGCCGAGGCGCCGCGGATGCTGGACCGGCTCGACGACGCCGACGCCCAGCACTTCGCCGACGTGCGCCGCCTGCTCGACCAGTCCGGCGTCGACTACGAGCTCGACGGCACCCTGGTCCGCGGCCTCGACTACTACACGCGGACCGTGTTCGAGTACGAGTCCGAGCGACTCGACGCCCAGGCCGCGACCCTGGCCGGCGGCGGCCGCTACGACGGGCTGACCGAGGCGCTCGGCGGCCCGTCGGCTCCCGGCTGCGGGTGGGCTGCCGGGATCGAGCGGCTCCTCCTGGCGCTGGAAGAGCCCGAGCCCGAGCCGGAGGCCGACGTGTTCGTGGCCGCGCCGCCGGAGCAGAGCGCCCGCGCCTTCGCGCTCGTGCGCGAGCTGCGCGGCGCCGGGCTGCGCGCGGAGCTCGACCTCGCCGGGCGCTCCCAGAAGGGCCAGATGAAGCAGGCGGATCGAGTCGGCGCGCGGCGGACGGTGATCCTCGACGAGCAGGGCGCGGCCCAGGTTCGCGACATGCAGAGCGGGGAGCAGCGCGACCTCGAGCTCGGCCGCGCGGTCGAGGAGCTCAGCCAATAACCCGCCGAGTGTCATCACAACCACCCTGGAGGTGGTTCAGATGTCACTCGGCGCGGGGGACGGCCGGGCTGCCGGTCGGGCTTGCTCGATCGCGATCGGCACGCCGGTGACTCGACGGAGTCGCGCACGACCGTCAAGGTCAGCGACTCCGCCGGCCACGAGACCCGCGCCCGCGGGAAGACGAAGGTCGGGATCTAACCCGCCGCCCGACGCCGGGCGGGCGGCCGATGGCAGACTGCGCCGCGATGAGCGACGCCGTCCCCGCCCTGCAAGCCAACGACTATCGCGACACCTGGTGCGGCCAGGTGCTCGCCGACCGCGTGGACTCCGACGCCCGGCTCGCCGGCTGGGTCCACCGTCGCCGTGACCACGGCGGCCTGGTGTTCGTCGACCTGCGCGATCGCACCGGGCTCGTGCAGCTCGTCTTCCACCCGGACGAGTCCGGCGAGGCGTTCGAGCTCGCGCACCGGCTGCGGCCCGAGGACGTGCTCACGGTCTCGGGTCCCGTCGTCCGCCGCGATCCCGAGACCGTCAACGCCGAGCTGCCGACGGGGGAGTTCGAGCTCCGGGTGCGCGAGGCGACGCTGCTCTCGCACGCCGAGACGCCGCCGTTTGAGATCGAGAGCTTCTCGGGCGAGGTCGGCGAGGAGATGCGGCTGCGCTACCGCTACCTCGACCTGCGCCGCGAGCGGATGGCGCAGGCGATCGTCAAGCGGCACGCGGTCAGCGCCGCGATCCGCGAGTTCCTCGATGGGGAGGGGTTCCTCGACATCGAGACGCCGATGCTGACGCGCTCCACGCCGGAGGGCGCCCGCGACTTCGTCGTCCCCTCGCGCCGGGAGCCCGGGTCCTTCTACGCGCTGCCGCAGTCGCCGCAGCTGTTCAAGCAGCTGCTGATGGTCGCCGGGTTCGAGCGCTACTTCCAGATCGTGCGCTGCTTTCGCGACGAGGACCAGCGCGCCGACCGCCAGCCGGACTTCACCCAGCTCGACATCGAGATGTCGTTTGTCGGGGTCGAGGACGTGCTCGACCTCAACGAGCGCCTCCTCGCCTTCGTGTTCGACCGCGTCGGCGGCCCGACCCTCGAACTGCCGTTGCCGCGGCTCGGCTACGACGAGGCGATGGCGCGCTTCGGCAACGACCGGCCAGACCTGCGGTTTGGGCTCGAGCTGACCGACCTCACCGACCTGCTCGCGGCGACCGAGTTCAAGGTCTTTCGCGGCGTGATCGAGTCCGGCGGCGTCGTCAAGGGTCTCAACGCCGGCGCCCGCGACGTGCCCCGGTCGGTTCTCGACGGGCTGATCGGGCGCGCGCAGGAGCTGGGGGCGAAGGGTCTGGTGTGGGCGTTTCGAGAGGGCGACGGCTGGCGCTCGCCGACGGCGAAGTTCCTCAGCGATGCCGAGCTCGCGGCGCTCAACGACCGCCTCGCGGCCGAGGAGGGCGACCTGCTGCTCGTGGTCGCCGACCGCCCGCAGGTGGCGGCCGCCGTGCTCGGCCAGCTCCGGCTCGACCTCGCCGAGCGCTTCGAGCTGATCGATCCCGAGGCCGAGGCGTTCTGCTGGGTGGTCGACTGGCCGCTGTTCGGCTGGAACGGCGACGAGGATCGGTGGGACCCGCTGCACCATCCGTTCACCGCCCCGGACGGGACCTTCGATCCGGCAAAGCCCGGCGAGGCACGCGCGCTGGCCTACGACGTGGTCTGGAACGGGCAGGAGATGGGCGGCGGCTCGATCAGGATCTCGGACCCGGCGCTGCAGCAACAGGTGCTGGAGGCGATCGGGATCCCGGCGGACGAGGCGCGCGAGCGCTTCGGCTTCCTGCTCGAGGCGCTGCGCTACGGCGCGCCTCCGCACGGCGGGATCGCCTACGGGCTCGACCGCATCGTCCAGCGACTCCTGCACGCGGACTCGATTCGCGACGTGATCGCGTTCCCGAAGGCGGCGTCGGGCGTCGACCCGCTCACCGGGGCTCCGGCTCCGGTCGACGAGGCGCAGCTGCGCGAACTCGGGCTCCAGCTGCGGGCCAAGCGCCCGGGCTGAACCGTCCGCGGCGTACCGGCGAGCGCTAGCTCCCTCAAGCAATACAGCGGCTCAGCCGACCTTAGGGGGTGATGACCGTGTCGTCGGCGACCGCCGTTGCTAACTTTCCCGCAGGCTCGAGCCTGTGCGCGAGCCGCCCAAATTGTGAACCAACACAATTGCCTTGGGAGTCATCGTTCGGTAGCGCGCTGGTCGTAGCGCCGGCAGACACCCACCTGTTTCATCAGGTTCGCAGGCAGGGCGGTAACGGCAGGCTGGAGCCTCTTCGTTTCCCGGGGGGCGCTCGATGAGGCGCGCCATCAACGAGAACCCGATCGTCCAGGTGGCGCTGATCGGGATCCTGGCGATCGGCGTCGCCGTCCTGCTGCTGACCAGGATGAGCAGCGGCGGCGGGAGCGATTCGCCGACGGACACCGCCAGCCGCGCCCGCGCCCGGCCGCCGATCCCGCCGCCGCCTCCGGGGCGAGCGCCCCGACCGCCGACGCCGCGCAGGCCTCGTCCGGCGGCTCCGACCGCGTTCGGGGCCAGCCCCGGGCTGCCGAAGGACGTCGTCAACGCCTACGACGACGGCAAGACCGTCGCGCTGCTGATCCTGCGCGAGCACCCGCAGGGCTGCTACTCGCGTGCGGCGCTCGTGAGCAAGCGCTGCGGCGGCATCGACGACGGGCAGGTCGCGACGATCGTCCGCGTGATCGACAAGCTGCGCGTCCGGCCCGACACGGCGCTGATCATCACGCACGCCTCCAACATCGCCGCCTACTCGCGGATCACAACCGGGGTCGACGTCGACCGCGTCCCGGCGCTGGTCGTGCTGAGCCCCAAGCGCCTCAACGACGGCGGGCTGCCGCGGGCGACCGTCTCGTATGGCTTCCGCGGTCCGGCCAGCGTGATCCAGGCGATCGAGGACGCCGAGTACAAGGGCAAGACCGACCTGCCCTATTACCCGCACTAGCTCCGCGGCCGTCTACCCTCGGCTCCGTATGGACGCGGAGCTCCTCCAGGACTACCTCGCCGACGCCACGCGCCGCGGCGGCCCGCTCGACCGCGGCTTCGACGGCGCCGCGGGCGGGGCGCCGTGCGGCGACCTGGTCCGGATCTCGGTCGAGCCCGAGGACGGACGGATCGCGCGCGTGAGCTTCGCGGCCGAGGGCTGCGCCACGGTGCGCGCCGCGGCCGCGGCCGTCGCCGAGCTCGCCGACGGGGCCGCGGTGCTCGACGCGGCGCTGATCGGTCCCGAGCGGGTCGCCGACGCGCTCGGCGGCGTCGGGGCGCAGGGCCGCCACGCGGTCGAGCTCGCCGCGGACGCGCTGCACCGTGCGCTCGCCGGGGCCGCCGGCTCCGGAATGCAGCTTGCCCCGCCGCCCGAGTCGGGTGAGCGGGTGCTGGTGGCGCTCAGCGGCGGCGTCGACTCCGCCGTCGCGGCGCTCAGCGAGCGCGAGCGCGGGGTGGAGGTCGTCGCCGTGACGCTCAAGCTCTGGGCCGACCGCCACACCGACGCCGAGAAGAGCTGCTGCTCGCCGGCCGCCGTGCTGGGCGCCCGCGCCGTGGCGCACCAGCTCGGCATCCCGCACCTGACCCTGGACCTCGAGCGCGACTTCCGGCGCGAGGTCGTGGGCGCGTTCGTCGACGGCTACCGGGCCGGGCGCACGCCGAATCCGTGCGTCGTCTGCAACGGGGACCTGCGGATCGACGCGATGATCGCGCTCGCCGACCGCGTCGGCTGCGCGGCGCTCGCCACGGGTCACTACGCGCGGATCGCCGACGACGGCGACGGGCCGCTGCTCGCGCGCGCCGCCGACGAGGCCAAGGACCAGACCTACATGCTGAGCGGCCTGCGCCCGGCGTCGCTGGCCCGGCTGCGGTTCCCGCTCGCCGAGCTGTCGAAGCCGCGGGTGCGCGAGCTTGCGGCCGCGGCCGAGCTGCCGGTGGCCGACAAGGCCGAGAGCCAGGACCTCTGCTTTTTGGCCGGTGAGGGCAAGCGGTCGTTCCTCGAGCGCCACGGCGGCCTCGTGGATAGCCCGGGCCCGATCGTCGACCGCGCCGGACGGCGGCGGGGGGAGCACCGGGGCCACCATCACTTCACGGTCGGCCAGCGGCGGGGGCTGCGCGTCGGAGGCTCCGAGCCCCAGTACGTGCTGGCCACCGACGACGCCACGAACACGGTGACGATCGGCTCACGCGACGAGCTCGCCCGCACCGCGATCACGGTTCGCGACGCCCGCCTGCATCGGCCCGGGGAGCGGGTCGACAAGGTCCTGGTCCGCTACCACTCGCGCCCGCTTGGCTGCGCCGTTGCGCCGGTGGCGCCGGGTGAGCATGAGGAGCTCGAGCTCGAGCTGGCTGAGCCCGCCTACGGCGTCGCGCCCGGGCAGACCGCCTGCCTGCTGGCCGGCGACGTGGTCGTCGGGCGCGCCACGATCGCCTAGCGCTCCGTTCGTACGCCTTTTGTCGAAGTGATCGCGGTTACGTGCGGCCGCTGGTAGAAGCCCGCGGACGCGAATGAAAGGGAGCCATGGGACAAACGAATTTCGACATCAGCATGTCGCTCGACGGGTACATCACGGCGGCGGGGCAGACGGCCGAGGCGCCGCTCGGCCAGGGGGGCGAGCGCCTGCACGAGTGGGCCTTCGGCGGGGATGAGCGCGATCGCGCGGTGTTGGAGGAGGGCGTCGCCGGAACCGGCGCGGTGATCACCGGGCGGCGCAACTACGAGCATTCGCTGCCCTGGTGGGGGGCGGGCGGCCCCACCGGCGAGGCTCGACTGCCCGTCATCGTCGTGTCGCACAGCGTGCCGAGCGACGCCCCCGAGGGCGGGGTCTACGAGTTCGTGACCGACGGGATCGAGGCCGCACTCGATCGGGCGCGTGCGGCCGCCGGCGCCAAGGACGTAACGGTGATGGGTGGCGCGAACACCGGCCAGCAGTACCTGCGGGCCGGGCTGATCGACCGGGTATCGATCCACCTCGTCCCGGTCCTGTTCGGTGGGGGCACGCGGATGTTCGAGAACCTCGATGGCGATCAACCGCGGCTCGAATGCACCGGCTCCATCCAGACCGACGAGGCGACCCACCTCCGGTACCGCGTGGTGCGCTAGCGAGCGCCGGCCCGTGCCGGACCTGGCACGAGCCCCCACCTAGACTGGCGTGCGTATGCGATCCGACGAGATCCGCGAGACGTTCGTCTCCTTCTTTGAGGAGCGAGGGCACCTGCGCGTGCCCTCGTCGTCGCTGGTCCCGGCGCCCGACGACACGTCAACCCTGCTCACCGTCGCGGGAATGCAGCAGTTCAAGCCGTATTTCGAGGGCCGCGAGGAGCCGCCGAGCCGCCGCCTGACGACCGCGCAGCGCACGTTTCGCACCGTCGACATCGAGGTCGTGGGCACGACCAAGCGCCACCTGACCTTCTTCGAGATGCTCGGCAACTTCTCGATCGGCGACTACTTCAAGCCCGAGTCGCTGCGCTTCGGCTGGGAGCTCTCCACCGGGGGCTTCGGGTTCGACCCTCAGCGGATCTGGGTCACCGTGTTCGAGGGTGACGAGGAGCTCGGCCTCGGGCCGGACACCGAGGCGATCGAGATCTGGCGCGATATCGGCGTCCCCGAGGAGCGGATCGTGCGCCTGCCCGCGTCGGAGAACTTCTGGCAGGCGGGGCCAACCGGGCCGTGCGGTCCGTGCTCGGAGATGTACATCGACCGCGGCCCGGAGTTCGGTTCGGACGATCTGCGGCCCGGCGACGACACCGACCGCTATCTCGAGTACTGGAACCACGTCTTCATGACCTACGAGCTGCACGACGACGGCTCGCTGACCGACCTGCCGCAGCGCAACATCGACACCGGCCTCGGGCTGGAGCGCATGGCGGTGATCCAGCAGGGCGTCGACTCGGTCTTCGACACGGACGCGTTCGCGCCGCTGATCTCGCTGGCCGAGGAGCTCTCGGGTCGCGAGTACGGCTCCGACCCGAAGGTGACCCGGGCGATGCGGATCATCGCCGACCACACCCGGGGTGCCGTCAACCTGATCGCGGACGGCGTGGTGCCCTCCAACGAGGACCGCGGTTACGTGCTGCGGCGGATCATGCGCCGCGCGATCCAGCAGGGCAGGGTGCTGGGGCTCGAGCCCCCCTACCTCGGCCGGTTCTCCGAGCGGGCGATCGAGCTGCTCGGCGCGGCCTACCCGCATCTGGAGGCCGAGCGGGACGCGATCGTGCGCTGGGTCGCCGACGAGGAGGAGAGCTTTGGCCGCACGCTCGACCGCGGGACCGAGCTGCTGGCGAAGCTGGTCGCCGACGCGAAGCGAGATTCGACCTCGTGGATCGACGCCGAGGACGCCTTCCGCCTGCACGACACCTACGGCTTCCCGTACGACCTGACCAAGGAGCTGCTCGCCGAGCAGGGACTCGCCGTCGACGACGAGGGCTTCGAGGCCCTGATGGATCAGCAGCGCGAGCGCGCGCGCGGCGCGGCCGGCCCGGGTGAGGACCGCCATCAGGCCGTGATCTCGTTCGTCTCGGACGCGCCACGGACCCGCTTCGTCGGCTACGAGGAGCTCAGCGCGCAGACGAGCGTCGCGGCCGCGACCGAGCTCGACGGCACCCAGCTGATCAAGCTCGAGGAGAGCCCCTTCTACGCGGAGGGCGGCGGCCAGGTGGCCGACAGCGGGGTGATCGTTGCGAACGGCAACGAGGCCAGGGTCGACGACGTCTACCGAGTCGGCGACGACCAGGCGATCCGAGTGGCGAGTGGCGAGTGGCGAGTGGCGGGCGGCGAGCCCGTCGAGGCACGCGTGGACCACGAGCTTCGCCACGCCACCATGCGCAACCACACCGCGACCCACCTGCTGCACGCCGCGCTGCGGGAACGGCTTGGCACTCACGTCCGGCAGGCGGGCTCGGCGGTCCGCCCCGACAAGCTGCGATTCGACTTCACCCATGGCGCGCCGCTCTCGGCCGACGAGGTGCGCGCGATCGAGGACCGGGTCAACGACTGGGTCAAGGCGAGCCGCCCGGTGCGGGCGATGGAGATGCAGCGCGCCGAGGCCGAGGCGCTCGGCGCGATGGCGTTGTTCGGCGAGAAGTACGGCGACTGGGTGCGGATGGTCGAGGTCGACGAGGTCTCGCGCGAGCTCTGCGGCGGGACCCACGTCGCCAATACGGCGGAGATCGGCATCGTGGCGATCGTCTCCGAGGGGTCGAGCGCGGCCAACGTGCGCCGCGTCGAGGCGCTCACCGGGCCGGCGGCGATCGACCACTACAGGGCCCGCAGCGACGAGCTCGCGGAGGCGGGCGCGCTGCTGGGCTCGCCGCGCGACCCGCTCGCCGGCGCCCGCCGGGCTCAGGAGCGCCTGGCCGAGCTCGAGGGCAGGATCGCCGATCTGGGCCGGCGCGAGGCGGGGGAGGAGGCCGATCGCCTCGGCGAGGCAGGCTGAGGACGTCGGCGGGGTCAAGGTCGTGGTCGGCGAGGGCTCCGGCACCGATCAGCGAGCCCTGCTGGAGCTTGCGGACCGCGTGCGGCAAAAGCTCGGCGACGCGGCGGTGGTGCTCGCCGGAACCAGCGACGGCAAGGTCGCGCTCGTCGCGACCTTCAGCCCCGGCGCGATCGAGCGCGGGCTCTCCGCTGCCGCCGTGGTGCGCGAGGCCGCGGCCGTCGTCGGCGGGGGCGGGGGCGGGCGCGACGACTCGGCTCAGGCTGGAGGCCGCCAGCCCGAACGGCTGCCCGAGGCGCTCGACACCGCGCGCGAGGCGATCCGGCGGGCGCTTTCGTAGGGTCATTGCGGATGCGGGTGCTGGCCATCGACCACGGCGAGGCGCGTGCCGGAACTGCGATCTGCGATCCGAGCGGGACGATCGTGCGTCCGCTGGGCGTGATCTCGCCGCCGGACCCCGACGCGGTCGCTCGGCTTGCGAACGAGGAGGGGGCGGAGCTCATCGTCGTCGGCCTGCCGGTGTCGCTCGACGGCACCGAGCGCGAGCAGGCCGCCGCCGCGCGTTCGTTTGCCGCCGCGGTCGCGAAGCTCGCGACCGTCTCCGTCGAGACCTACGACGAGCGCCTGACCACGCGGATGGCCGGCGCCAGCGCCCGCGCCGGGGCGAGCGCGCCCGCCGACGCGCTCGCGGCAGCCCACCTGCTCGAGTCGTTTCTCGCGGGTCGCGAGGTCAGCCGATGAGCCCGACGCCCGACTGGCACGACCCGTTCGCCGACGACCAGGAGGCGCTGGAGCGTGAGCGCCGCCGCGCCGAGCGCGAAGCGCGCCGGCGTGGACAGCGCAGCTCGGTGGGCGAGAAGGTCCAGGAGACCCAGGCCGGCCCCGCGACCGCGGAGCCGCCGGCCGCCACCGGAGACGGCGCGCAGCCGACCGACGGCGCGCCGCCGCCGCCGCGCCGGACCGACGGCCGTCGCGGGGGCTCGGGTCCATCCGGGGGCTCGATGCGAAACCGCCGCATCCTCGCCGCGGTGGCCTTTCTGGCGATCGCCGGACTGCTCGTATTCGGCGCGATCAAGGTCATCGGCGAGTTCAACAAGAAGGACCCGCCGCCGCCGAAGACCAAGCCGGTCAAGACGACGTCGATCACGATCCCTGAGGGCCTCGACCGCGACCAGATCGCCGCCGAGGCGAAGAAGGCCGGGCTGCGCGGCAACTATCTCGAGGCCACGAAGAAGGCACCGAAGAACTTCGACCTCGCCGACTACGGGGCCAAGGATGCTCCCAACCTCGAGGGCTTCCTGTTCCCCGACACGTGGGACGACCTGCCGAAGAACGGAACGGTCAACGACCTCGTCCAGCGCCAGCTCGAGGACTTCAAGGGCCGCATCGCGGGCGTGGACCTCTCCTACGCGAAGTCGAAGAACCTGACCGTCTACGACGTGCTCAAGATCGCCTCGATGATCGAACGCGAGGTCCAGGTGCCAGAGGAACGCAAGCTGGTCTCCGAGGTGATCTACAACCGTCTCAAGGCGAACAACCCGCTCGGGATCGACGCGACGATCCGCTACGAGGACCAGAACTACGACGAGCCGCTGACCGAGAGCAGGCTCAACACCGACACGCCCTACAACACCCGCACGCACCCGGGCCTGCCGCCGACGCCGATCGCCAATCCCGGGCTGGACGCGATCGAGGCCGCGGCGAACCCGGCCAAGGGCGACCTCTTCTACTACGTCGTCAAGCCGGGCACGTGCGGCGAGCACGTGTTCACCTCGAGCAAGGCGGCGTTCGACCGCGCCCAGGCGAACTACCAGCAGGCGCTCGAGGCCCAGGGCGGCTCCCCGACCGACTGCTGAGCGTGCCGCGCCTCGCCGTCCTCGGCTATCCGGTGGGACACTCGCGCTCGCCGGCGATGCACACGGCGGCGCTGGCCGACCTCGGGATCGGCGACGAATGGTCCTACGAGGCGATCGAGGTCGAACCCGGTGGCTTCGAGGCGCTCGTTCGCTCGCTTCCCGACGAGGGCTTCGCGGGCGTCAACGTCACCGTCCCGCACAAGCTCGCGGCCCTGGCCCTGGCCGACTCCGAGTCGGCGGCGGCGCAGGCCATCGGCGCCGCGAACACGCTCAGCTTCGACGGCGCATCGATCGCCGCCGAGAACACCGACGCGGTCGGGATCACCGGCGCGATCGGCGAGCCGGTTGACGGCAAGCGGGCGCTCGTGCTCGGCGCCGGGGGCTCGGCCCGAGCGGCGGTCTACGCCCTGCGCAACGCCGGCGCCGACGTCTCCATCTGGAACCGAACGACGGAGAAGGCAGCGTCCCTGGCCGAGGAATTCAGAGTCGAGAGTCGAGAGTCGAGAGTCGAACCAGCCGACTTCGACCTCCTGCTCAACGCCACAACCCTCGGCCTGGGCCAGGCAAGCGCGCGCCCGCCCACATCCGCGGACCTAAAGGCGTTTCCGTTCACTGCCGATTCACTCTCCGAACGACAAGTCGTGGTGGACCTGGTCTACGGGCCGCACGAGACCGCGCTCGCGACCGAAGCAAGGCGGCGGGGCGCTCGCGTGATCGACGGCCTCGAGGTCCTGGTGCACCAGGGAGCCGCGTCGTTGCGGATCTGGACCGGGCTGGAGCCCCCTCTGGAGACGATGCGCGCCGCGGCTCGCGAGAGCTGAAGAGCATGGCAATCGACAAGCGCCCCGGTCATCTTCGCCCGGTCCCGTCCTCCGCCGAGGCCGCCGAGGCTGCTGATGCGGAGCCCGGCACCCCCGGGCTGACCTCGCCGCTCGGCCGGGGCAACTCGGCGATGTTCCTCACCGATGTGATCGTCGAGCTCGGCTATGCGAGTCGCGATCGGGTCGACGAGGTGATCCAGGAGGCGCGGGTCGCGGGCCGGTCGGCCGACGAGCTGCTCGTTGAGCGCAAGCTGCTCGACGGCGACCAGCTCTCGCGCGCCATCGCCGAGCGCTACGGGCTCGACCACGTCGACCTCAACGCCTATCACGTCGACATGGGCGCGGCGAACCTGCTCTCGGCCCAGGCCGCGCGCCGCTACGGCGCGGTCCCGGTGGGCTACGTCGACCCGTCGACGCTGCTGGTGGTGATCGCCGATCCCGCGAACGTGCTCGCGATCGACGACATCCACATGATCACCGGGCTCAACTGCAAGATCGCGGTTGCGGCCGCCGATGACATCGACGCGCTCGTCGGGCGGCTGAACACGCTCGAGAAGGCTGTCACCGAGGCGACCGACGAGGACGAGGAGGCCGAGCTCGGCGAGCTCGAGGAGCTGCACGAGTCGGCGGACGACGCTCCGGTGATCAAGCTCGTCTACTCGATCCTCGGCCAGGCCACGGCGGAGGGAGCCTCCGACATCCACTTCGAGCCCGGCAGCGACGACATGCGGGTGCGCTTCCGCGTCGACGGCGTCCTCTACGAGGCGGCCCGCGTGCCCAAGCGGATGATCTCCGGCGTCGTCTCGCGGATCAAGATCATGAGCGACCTCGACATCGCCGAGAAGCGCGTGCCCCAGGACGGGCGCGTGGGCGTCAACGTCGACGGGCGGGCCGTGGACCTGCGGATCACGACCCTGCCGACTCAGCGTGGGGAGGGGGCGACGATCCGCATCCTCGACAAGGAGCAGGCGCTGCGCACCCTCGACGACCTGGGCCTCGACGGCTCCGGCCGCGAGGCCTTCCAGAGCGCCATCGGGCTCGCGCACGGGGCCGTGCTGGTCACGGGCCCGACGGGCTCCGGCAAGTCGACCACCCTGTACGCGTCCCTCGCCGAGCTGAACGCGGTCGAGACGAACATCATCACGATCGAGGACCCGGTCGAGTACCGGATCGACGGGGTCAATCAGATCAACGTCAATCCCAAGGCCGGGCTCAGCTTCGCGGCCGGCCTGCGGTCGATCCTGCGCGCCGACCCCGACGTGATCATGGTCGGCGAGATCCGCGACGCCGAGACGGCGCGAATCGCGATCGAGTCGGCGCTCACGGGACACATCGTCCTCTCGACCCTGCACACCAACAACGCCCCGGGGGCGATCACCCGGCTCCAGAAGATGGGGATCGAGACCTTCCTGACCGCCTCGGCGCTGGACTGCGTCGTGGCCCAGCGGCTCGCGCGCAAGCTGTGCACCGCGTGCAAGCGCCGCACCGTGATCTCGCAGGCCGCCCTTGTGCAGTCCGGCTTCCGCGTCGGCGCCGACCTCGAGGCCTACGAGCCCGTGGGCTGCACGCGGTGCAACAACACCGGCTTCCGCGGCCGGATCGGGATCTTCTCCGTGATGGGGATGAGCGAGCGGATCAAGGACCTCACCGTGAACGGCGCGCCGGAGGCCGAGATCACCGAGGTCGCGCGCGAGGAGGGAATGCTCACGCTGCGCGAGGACGGCCTGACCAAGGTGCGCGCGGGCGTCACCTCGATCGCCGAGCTCGCGCGCGTCGCCTCCTGAGCCCCGGAGCGTCCGCAAGGACCCCGGCGAACTCAAGCTTTGGACGCCCGCTGACGATTGATCGGCCGTGAGCATTGACTTCGCCTCCGTGCTCGGCCGGATGGTCGAGGTGCGCGCGTCCGACGTGCACATCTCCCCGGGATACGCGCCCGCGATGCGGGTCAACGGCGAGGTGACGCCCCTGGAGGGCTTCGAGACGCTGACCCCGCAGGACACGCGCGAGATCGCCTATTCGGTGCTCAACGACGCGCAGCGCAAGCGGTTCGAGAACGAGCGCCAGCTCGATCTCTCCTACGCGATTCCCGGCCTGGCGCGCTTCCGCGTCAACGTCTTCTTCCAGCGCGGTTCGATCAGCGCCGCCTTCCGGCTCATTCCCACCGAGATCAAGAGCCTTGGCGACCTCGGGCTGCCGGCGCCTGTGGAGGAGTTCACGCGTAAGCCCCGCGGCTTCGTGCTCGTCACCGGCCCCACCGGCTCGGGCAAGTCGACGACGCTCGCCTCGATGGTCGATCTGATCAACGCCACCCGCAGCGAGCACATCCTCACGATCGAGGACCCGATCGAGTTCCTGCACCGCCACAAGCGGTGCCTCGTCAACCAGCGGGAGATCGGCACCGACGCGATCGACTTCGGGACCGCGCTGCGGGCGGCGCTCCGCGAGGACCCCGACGTGATCCTCGTCGGCGAGATGCGCGACCTCGAGACGATCTCCACCGCGCTGACGGCCGCCGAGACGGGGCACCTCGTATTCGCCACGCTGCACACGCAGTCGACGGCGCAGAGCGTGGACCGGATCATCGACGTCTTCCCACCGCACCAGCAGCACCAGGTGCGCATGCAGCTTTCGATCGCCCTGCAGGGGATCATCACCCAGCAGCTGCTCAAGACCGCCGACGGCGAGTCGCGGGTGCTCGCGAGCGAGGTCCTCGTCCCGACGCCGGCGATCCGCAACCTGATCCGCGAGGGCAAGACGCACCAGATCTACTCCGCGCTGCAGACCTCCGGCTCGGTGGGGATGCAGACGATGGACGCCCACCTCGCGCAGTTGGTCCGCTCGGGCACGATCACCCGCGCGCTCGCCGAGCAGCGCGCCTCGGTGCCCGAGGAGCTCAAGCGGCTGCTCGGGGGCACCGACACCCTGAGCGCCTCGTACGCCGAGGTGCCGGCGGCGGTGGCGTGAGGACGCGGGAGTAGCGATGGGCACCTTCGCGTTTCACGCCGTCGATGTGGCGGGCGTCCCGTCGCGCGGCGAGCTCGAGGCGGCGAGCAAGGCCCAGGTCAGCGAGCAGCTGCGCCGCCGCGGCCTGATCGTTCTCGACGTCTCCGAGAAGCGCGAGGCGCTGAAGCTCGAGTCGCTCTTGCAGCGGTTCAAGAGCGTCAACATGCGCTCGCTCGCCATCTTCTCGCGCCAGTTCGCGACCCTGATCGCCTCCGGGATGCCGATGCTGCGCTCCCTCTACACGCTCGAGGAGCAGACCGAGGACGAGATGCTGAAGCCCGCGATCGCGGCGGTGCGGGCCGACGTGGAGGCCGGCAGCTCGCTGCACGGGGCCATGGAGCGCCAGCCCGGCATCTTCGACCCCCTCTATCGCTCGATGGTGGAGGCCGGCGAGGGCTCGGGCCGCCTGGAGTCGGCGCTCGATCGCGTCGCGGTGCAGCTCGAGAAGCTCGACGCGCTGCGGCGTCAGGTCAAGTCGGCGCTCATGTATCCGGCGATCGTGTTCACCCTGGCGCTGGTGGTGATGATCGTCGTCGTCGCGTTCATCGTCCCGGTGTTCGTCGGCATCTTCGAGGAGATCTCGACCGAGAACGGCGCCTCCGCGGAGCTGCCGTTCATGACCCAGATCACGGTGGGCGTCTCGGACTTCCTGACGAGCAACTGGTACCTGATCGTGCCGGTCCTGGCCGGCGCGGCCTACGGGTTCGTACGCTGGAAGAAGACCGAGCGCGGGCGCCTGCAGTGGGACCGCCTCAAGCTCAGGCTCCCGTTCCACATCGGCGACATCGTCCGCAAGGTGGCGCTCGCGCGGTGGTCGCGGACCTTTTCGGGCACGGTGGCCTCGGGCGTGCCGATCCTGCAGGCGATCGAGATCTCGGGAGCCACGTCGGGCAACGCCGTCGTCGAGGAGGCGATGCAGGACATCTACCAGGCGGTCAAGCGCGGCGGCACGATCGCGAAGCCGCTCTCCGAGCACGCGGTCTTCCCCGTGATGGTCTCCCACATGGTCTCCGTCGGCGAGGACTCGGGCCGCCTGCAGGAGATGCTCGAGAAGATCGCCGACTTCTACGAGGCCGAGGTCGACGCCAAGGTCAAGGCTCTCACCTCGCTGATCGAGCCCGTGATGATCATCTTCGTCGGCGGCATCGTCGGGTTCATCGTGATCTCGATGTACCTGCCGATCTTCAAGCTCTACGACAACATCCGGTAGCGGCTCTACCGGTCGAGCCCGGCGGCCTTGAGGGCCTCGTCGCGCGTCGCGTACTCGCGCCCGCGCGCGATCTTGCCGTCGCGGATCGAGAACACGACCCCGTAGGTCGAGTCCGTCGTTACGCCGCTCAACCTCGCCCGCCCTCCGTATCGCATGGCGACGACGACGGTGCTGCCACCGCCGTCGATGAGTTCGATCGGCTGGACCTCGAACCCGTCGAAGGTGTCCATCCAGTCCTGGATGTAGGCGCGCATCGCATCGCGTCCGTGGATCGGGCCGGGGTCGTCGGGGGCGCCCTCGATTGCGCGGTGGTCGAGGTCGTCGGCCCAGCAATCGAGAAACTCCTCCAACCCGTCCTCGGCGAGGGCCGCGTAGGCCGCCTCGATCACCGCGATCTTCTCGGGACCGGAAAGCGGCCCTGGGCCCGAGCCCCTGGGATCCCGCCACATCGTCGCCACGGCGCGGGCTCCGTCCGGCGTCGTGAACTCGCCCACCTGTCTGAATCCGAGCTTCTCGTAGCGCGCGTTGTTGTCCGGGTTGGTCGACTCCAGATAGGCGGGCGTCCCCTCGGCGTCCAACGCCTCCAGGGTCTCGGCCAGCAGGCCCATGCCGAGTCCGCGTCCGCGGTCCTCGGGACGCGTCCCGAGCAGGCTCAGGTAGGCGTGCGGGACGTCCTTTGGGTGGCTGGCCTCGAAGCGCGAGACCACCTCCATGATCTCGCCGGCGCGTGCGCCCGCCAGGTTCGCCAGCAGGGGCTCCACCTGCGCCTCCTCATCGGCGGTCAGCTCGGTGCCGTCCGGCGGGATCCACACCGCCACCGCGGCGTACTCGCCCGCGATCCAAACGGAGGGGTAGCGCAGAGCGCTGGTGATGTGAAACCGCCACCAGACCTCGAGCTGCGCCGGGTCCGGGAAGGCCCAGCTCCACAACGGATCGTGCTCGAAGGCTGCCGTGAGGGTCCGAGTCAAACCGTCGACATCCGCATCGGTGGCGATCCGGGTCTGCATCTCGGGCAAGTATCACCGCAGGCACGAGCCCTTTGGGTTCCGATGTAAAGCGGATAGCGTCCGGTTCACGCCCCCCATGGCCGACTTCCTGAAGTCCGAGGGTCACCTGCCCGGTTTCGACGGGGCCGCGGGCTGGCTCAATTCGCCGCCGCTCCCTGATGTCGATCTGCGAGGGCGGGTTGTCCTGGCCGACTTCTGGACCTACACCTGCATCAACTGGCTGCGGACGCTCAGCCACGTCCGGGCGTGGGCCGACCGCTACGGCGAGCTGGGCCTGGTCGTGGTCGGCGTCCACACTCCTGAGTTTCCGTTTGAGCGCGAGGTCGACAACGTCCGCCGGGCGGCGCGGGAGATGGCGGTCGAGTATCCGATCGCGCTCGACCCCGAGTACGCGGTGTGGAACGCGTTCGCCAACCGGTACTGGCCCGCGGTCTACATCGCCGACGCGGAGGGGCGGATCCGCCATCACCAGTTCGGCGAGGGCGGCTACGAGGAGTGCGAGCGAGTCATCCAGCGATTGCTGCGCGACGCCGGCCGCGAGGGCGTCCCCGACGACCTCGTCGTCGCGCCGGGCGACGGCCTCGAGGCCCAGGCCGACTGGGAGCGGCTCCGAACGCCTGAGACCTACCTGGGCTACGGGCTGGCGCCCGGCTTCGCGTCCTCCGGCGACGCCGAGCTCAACGAGCCTCGCACCTACGCCGCGCCGGATCGGCTGGCGCTCAACGAATGGGCGCTCGCGGGGGAGTGGACGCTCGAGCGGCGCGCCAGCGTGCTCAACCGAGCCGGCGGGCGAATCGCGTTTCGCTTCCACGCGCGCGACGTTCACCTCGTCCTGGCGTCGCAGGACCCGGGCGCGTCGGTGCCGTTCAGGGTGCTGATCGACGGCCGGCCTCCCGGCGATGACCACGGGCTCGACGTCGATGCGGAGGGCCAGGGAGCCGTGGTCGAGCCGCGGCTCTACCAGTTGGTCCGCCAGCGCGAACCGACCGCCGACCGCACGTTCGAGATCGAGTTCGCCGCCGCCGGGGTCGAGGCCTACGTGTTCACCTTCGGCTAGCGACATTCGTCCGGGCCGACTTGCGCCCCTTGATCCGCGCCAAACCGCGGGGTACGTTGGACGCGTTGACGGCTCTCCGACCGAAGCGGCTCAAGGGCGGTCTGCTCGGTGCGGTGGTCGCTGCGCTCGTCATCGCCGGCCTGGCTCCGGCCGTCGCCACGGCCGCGTGGACCGCGCCGGCGACGCTCTCAACGGCCGGCCAGCCTGCGATCAAGCCGGCGGTCGGAGTCGACCCGGCGGGCAACACGACCTTCATCTGGCTGCGATCGGACGGGATCAACTTCAGAGCGCAGGTCTTGAGGCGGAGCGCGGCGGGTGTGCGGGGACCCGTGCACACGCTCCCGGGCGTCGCTCTCGACGATGGCTTCGGCGAGGCGTTCGCGCCCCAGATCGCGGTCGACTCCGACGGGGACGCGGTCTTCGTCTGGACCGACTTCGACGGCACCAACTCCAGGATCAGGTCCGCCACCCTCTCGGCGGCCGGCGTGCTCGGCCCCGTGCGCTACCTGTCCCTCGCGGGCGAAGACGCCTCCGAACCGCAGGTCGCGGTCGATACCGATGGCGACGCCGTGTTCACGTGGGTGCGGTCCGAAAACGACGTCAAGCGGGCCCAGGTCCGTGCGATGAACGCCGCCGGAGGCCTCGCCCCGGTCAAGAACCTGTCGCCGGCCGCGGTGGGCGCCGAGTGTCCGGAGGTCGCGGTCGACGCCGACGGCGATGCCGTGATCTCCTGGACGGCGGAGCAGGGCACGCCGCTGCGCCCGTTCACGGTCCAGGCCCGAGGGCGCAACGGGGCCGGGGGCCTGAGCGCGATCCAAGACGTCTCGCCGCTTCTCACCGGCCAGGACTGCTCCGATGTCGGCGTCGACTCCGGCGGTGACGCGGTCTTCACGTGGACCCGACTTCGGAACGGCGACTTCCGTGCCGAGAGCCGGCCGCGATCGGCGGCCGGCGCTCTTGGCGCGGTCCAGCTGCTCTCGCCGGGCGGTGGAAACGGCTTCTTCCCCCAGGTCGCCGTTGATGCCGACGGCGACTCGGTGTTCGTGTGGACTCGGGTCGCGGGCGGGTTCGCGACCGCGGTCCAGGGTCGGGCGCGCTCGGCCGCCGGCGTTCTGGGCCCGGCGCAGGTGATTCGCTCGGGCGAGGTGACCAGCTCGCAGGTCGCGGTCGACGCCGACGGCGACGCCGTCTTCAGCTGGCGGCGCAACGACGGCACCGACTACCTGGCGGAGGCCCGCACACGCTCGGCGACCACCGGGAGCCTGGGTCCGCTCGCACCGCTGTCCGCACCGGGCGAGGGCGTGGGCGCACCCCGAGTCGCCGTCGCACCCACGGGCGCGGCCGCCGTGAGCTGGGACCGCTCCGACGGCACCAACACCAGGGCCCAGGCGGCGTTCGGGCCCTAGCGCGCGGACGCGCGGACGCGCTTCAAAACCTGCCGCCTGGGTTATCGTTCCGGCCGGGATGTCGGCGGGGGCTGCAATCCGACATCCCGGCCGGAACGATAACCCAGGCCCAGAGCGACTCGATCAGGCGGTCAGCTGGCGCTCGTACGGGCCACGGCCGGTCGCGCATGCGGCCCCACAGCGGGCCGCGAGCCCGACGGCGTCCTCGATCGACATGCCCTGGCCGAGCCCGGCTGTGAGCCCGCCGGCGAACGAGTCGCCGGCCCCGTGCGCGTCCACCCACGGGCCGGGCAGCGGCGCGGCCGCCCAGCTCGTCTCGCCGGCCGCCTGCGTGATCGTGCCGCCCTCCGCGCCGTTCGTGCGGACGACCGCCAGGGGCGGCGGCTCGATGTCGCCGTCGAGGTAGCGCTCGCCGGCGTCGCCCCCGCTCAGCACCAGCGCGTCGAGCGTCACCCCCGATCGCGACAACGGCGGCCCGACGCGAACCGTCGCCACCACGTGGCCGTGCCTGGCGCGCGCGGCGCAGCGCGCCCTCGTCGCCGCCCGTGACGTACACCGCAGCCGCGTCGGCGAGCTCGTCCCATGGGAGCTGGTCGGAGCCGCGCGGTACCGGCCGCGGCCCGATCACCGTGATCGTGCGCTCGCCGTTGGCGTCCAGGAACACGAACGCGCGCCGCTGTGGCTCCGGTCGCCAGGCCACCGCGAGGTCGAGCCCCATCGCCTCGAGCTCGCGCGCCGCCCGGCGACCGAGCTCGTCGTCGCCGAGGGCGGTGAAGAAGCGACAGCTCCCCATGAGCTTCGCAATCTGAACTGCCGCGACCGCGCCGCCGCCGGCCGGCTGCTGCCAGGCTGCGGCGGACTCGACGATCTCGCCAGGGAGCGGAACCCGCTCGACCGGCGCGAACTCCGTCCACTCGACATGTCCGACGACCGCGACCGTCATCGCGTGACCGTATCGCGATGAGTTGCGCCCCCGGCTGCGGTCGTATGGTCGTCAAAGCGAGCGAGGAGGCGGCGATGGAACTCGACAAGCGGTTCGACGCGGTCCTACAGAAGAGCCCCGCGAAGGGTGGCTGGACGTATGTCGTGATGGACGATTCCGCCGAGTACTTCGGTACTCGGGGCCTGGTGAAGGTCCGCGGGACGATCGACGGGCACGCGTTTCGGAGCTCGTTCATGGCGATGGGAGACGGGACCCACAAGCTGCCGGTGAAGGCCGACGTCCGCAAGGCGATCGGCAAGGGCGAGGGCGACTCGGTCGCCGTGGTGCTCGAGGAGCGACTCGGGGCCTAGGCAGCCGCGTTGCAGTTTGCAAGCCGACCGCAGCGTGGCAGGGGGACCGGTGTTGAAGGAAGGAGACGAGGCCCGGATCGAAAAAGGGACCTCGGGGGGCGTGCGTAACAAACGACACCAGGAGGTCGGACTAGTGAAGTTCATCAGGAGGTTGCGCCCGACCCCGGGCGTGCTGATCGGCACGATCGCGCTCGTGTTCGCATTCACGGGTGCCGCGGTCGCCGCCGGGCAGATCAACACCAACGACATCGCGAAGAAGGCCGTCACCGGCTCGCGCATCGCAAAGGACGCGGTGAAGAGCGGCAAGATCGCCGACGGCAAGGTGAAGGCCAAGGACCTGGCCGATGGCGTGATCCCAGACGTGCCGGACATGGCCTACGGGCGCGTCAACAAGAACGGCGGCACCGTCGCTCCGGCGACCGGTGCGGTGGGGATCACGGGCACGTCCAGCGGCGGCGACGGAGTCGTCTGTTACGACCTCGCGTTCGCGCCCATCTCGGGCACGGCGACGGTCGCTCGTTCGGCCGGGCCCGCGACCACCGTTGAGGTCGTTGTCAACCCGCCGGGCGGCTGCACCGCTCCGTACACGGACGCCGCCACCCTCACCCGGCTGGCGGCGGACGGCACCGCCGTCGACCGCGACGTCTACGTCGACTTCATCGGCGGCTGACACGCGTACACGCAAGCGCGCGAGCGGCGCCGGGGCGGCGCCGCTCGCGCTTGCGGGCTTGTCGGCGGGCCGCTCGGCGGTAGGCTGACGCCGTGGGTTGCTTCGTCGTCCTCCTCGCGCTGCTCTCGCCGCGCGTCGCGATCATCGCGATCTGGCTGTTCAGCGACCTGCTCAGCCGCGCCTTCGAGAGCTGGCTCGTGCCGTTCATCGGCTTCTTTTTACTCCCATGGACGACGCTCGCCTACGCCGTGATGTACAGCTCCGAGAACCGCGTCTACGGCTTCGAGTGGTTCATCGTCGGGCTCGCGTTCATCATCGACATCAGCGCGTACACGCAGAGCAGCAGGCTGAGCCGCCGCTGAGCGGGCTTGGGTGAGCGCCCCGGCACGCATCACCTTCGTCGGGCACGCCACGGTCCTGATCGAGCTCGGCGGCCTGCGCCTGCTCACCGACCCGGTCCTCCGGCCGCGCCTGCTGGGGATCATCCACCGCCACGCCACGGAGCCCGCGGCTGAGATCGCTCGTGAGATCGACGGGGTGCTGATCTCGCACCTCCACCACGACCACCTCGACTTTCCCAGCCTGCGCGAGCTGGGGCGCGAGCTGCCCGTCGTCGTGCCGGCGGGGGGCGGACGCACGTTCCGCCGTCGCGGCTTCGGCGAGGCGATCGAGTTGCGGGTCGGCGAGCGCGCCGACGTGGCGGGCGCGGACGTGCTCGCGACGACGGCGGTGCACGAGGGGCGCCGGTTCAAGGTCGGGCCGAAGGTCGACGCGCTCGGCTACGTGATCTCCGTGGACGGACGGCGGATCTACTTCGCCGGCGACACGGACCTCTTCGACGGCATGGGGACGCTCGGCGAGCTCGACGTGGCGCTGCTGCCGGTCGCCGGCTGGGGACCGAAGGTGGGGCGGGGGCACCTCAATCCGCGCCGGGCGGCGAAGGCGGCGGCGATGCTGCGTCCCAAGGTGGCGATCCCGATCCACTGGGGCACGCTGATCCGCGCCGATCTCCGCCATCGAGCGGACGAGATCTCCAACGACCCCGCGCGCCGGTTCGCGGCTCAGCTCGCGGAGCTCGCCCCAGACGTCACGGCGGCGGTCCTGGAGCCCGGCGCCGCGTTCGAGTTGCCGCCGCCTGACTGAGCCCGGGCGGCAACCTCGATTTTCGCGATCGTACGTTTGTCGACGAGCTTCACGCGGAAAGCTCCCCGCCTCCAGCGCGAGGATGTCGAAACGGGCCGGGAAGGCGGGGTCGACGTTCTCGAACTGGCCGAACGCGGGGATCTCGACGCTCCCCGGATGCTCGGTCGTGACCTTCAGCCCGAGCTGATCGCCGACCCGGATCCGGATCCGGGTCTCGTCCTTGGCGTCCGCCGAGATCGTCTTGTGGACGAACGTACCCGGAACGATCGTTGGCTTTTTGGGCTCGGTGGTTGTCGACTCTCGCGCCGGCACGCGGTCGCGCTGCACCGGGATCAGCGCGGCGGCGATGCTCGAGAGCACGAGTAGAGCGAGCATCACGAGGATCAGGCGCCGTGCGGCCATGCGACTCAGCTTACGGCGGTGGACGAGTGTCGGACGTGCAGGCCGGCACCCGGGCCGATCTGGGGGGTGGCCCCCATGACGGACGGATGTTCCCCCCACAGGACCTAAAGGTTCACCTGGGGTGGGCCGATGACTTCGCCTGACAAAGAGGCCAGCGCCCCGGTGCGAAATGGCAAACCCACTGTGAGGTGGGGACGCAAAGCCACGGGGCTCCCAAGGGAGCAAGCCGGGTTACCACCGGGGTCACTAGATCTCCGACGGGTAAGGAAACCCGGGGCTCTGGCGCAAATTACATTCGTGGGTACCAAGGAGGTCCCAAATGATCAACAAGCTCCGCGTCAGAGCAGCGAGCGAGTCGGGTTTCACCCTGGTCGAGCTCCTGGTCGTGATGCTGATCCTCGGCCTGCTGGCCGCGATCGCGATCCCGTCGTTCTTCAATCAGCGCGACAAGGCCAAGGACGCCGACGCCAAGGAGTCCGTCCGCACCGCGCAGACCGCGATCGAGACGTACGCGACCGATCACAACGGCACCTATGTGGGCGCGACCGCCGCCGACCTCACGGCGATCGAGAACACGCTCAACGATGCCGATCTGTCCGAGCCAACCGATCTGTCGCAGGATGGCTACACGGTCACGGTGGTCTCGGAGAATGACTCGCCGAACCACACGTTCTCCATCACTCGCAATACCAACGGCACGACGGACCTCACGTGCACCGCGCCGGCGGACGACCTGGACGGTTGTCCGGAGTCGCTCGACTGGGGCTAAGCCCAAGCGACCGAACGGTCCGGGTCAAACCGGGTCACGCGAGGGGCGGGTCTTCGGACCCGCCCCTCTTCGCGTCCAGGGAGCTAAAGCACTGACGGTGGATGGTCGAGGCATGTTGCGAATGTATGCCTTCACCCGAGTGACAGTTCGCGGACGCGCCGAGGATGGCAGTGCACTACCCGTCGTTCTCCTGGCGCTGGTCGTGGTCTTCGCGCTCGCGAGCGTGACGGTGATGGGGTCGGTGAACTCCCAGCGAGGCACCACCCGCGACCAGAACACGAAGGCGGCGTTGGCGGCCGCCGACGCGGGGGTCAGCAACGCGCTGCTGCGTTACAACACGATCAAGACCACCAGCAGCGCCGACATCTGCAAGCCGGTCGGCGGCACGACCGCGAGCGGCGCCGGGGGCTGGTGCCCGGTCGCGGCCACGGGATCGATCGACCGCGGCGGCTATACGGTCGCGGTCAAGCCGACGGCGACCCAGCTCGAGGTCGTCTCGACCGGCACCGTCGACGGGGTCTCCCGACGGGTCCACGTCGTCGCCAACTCTTCGGGCGGCCTGCAGCCGTTCAGCGCCGCCGGGGTGATCGGGCTCGACTTCATCAACGTCAACTCCAACGCCCATCTCACGGGCAACGTCGCCACCAACGGCAACATCCAGCTGAACTCGAACTCGTCGATCAACTGCACGTCGGCGCAGGTCGGGGTCGGCCGCCAGGTGCTGCGGAACGCGAACACCACGATCACGTGCCCGACGACGCAGGGCACGATCTCGCTTCCGCCCGTCAACCCGGGCGACGTCGCGACCAACAACTCCAACGGGCGGATCTGCACGCTCGACCCGATCTCGGGCCAGCAGTGCAACCAGGCCTGGAACGCGACCACCAGGATCCTGCAGCTGAACTCCAACAGCTCGGTCACCCTCGGGGCGAGCGGCGGGACCTACAACTACTTCTTCTGTCAGCTCACCCTCAACGCGAACTCGTCCATGTACATCGCGGGCGGGGCGACGGTGCGGATCTACTTCGGCAGCCCAGACTCGGCGCCGTGCCTGAACCAGTCGTCGCCGATGAACCTGAACTCGAACTCAAAGATCCTGCCCACCGGCGCGGGACCGGTCGACATCGCCCTGCTCGTCGTCGGGTCCGACACCAAGTCGACGAGCATCAACCTGAACAGCAACACGCAGCTGGTCAGCTGCCCGCAGAGCTTCGTCCTCTACGCGCCGCGCACAGCCGTCACCTTCAACAGCAACTCGCAGTTCTGCGGCGGCCTGGCCGCCAAGTCGCTGCTGTTCAACTCCAACTTCGGCGGCGTCAACAACGCGGGCACGCAGTTCCAGCTCCCGAACACGGTCGCCGGCCACTTCGCGCCCGAGGACTACGTCGAGTGCGCGGTCGTCACGGGTGCGACCCCGAGCACGGGGTGCTGAGGTGCGGCGGCCCGGCGATCGGCCGCCGGCCGCGCGGATCGCGGGCGAGGACGGCTTCACGCTGCCCGAGCTCCTGGTCGGCATCCTGCTCACGGTCATCGTCGCCGGGGCCGCGATGACCGTGGTGTCGTTCGCCACCCGCACGCAGCCACGGGAGTCCGAGCGCGCCGCGCAGCTGCAGCAGGGGCGGACGATGATCGAGCAGGTCACGCGCGAGGTTCGCCAGGGCGAGGCCGTGACCGGCGCGACGACGTCGTCGCTGCAGATCCTGACCCGCGTCCACAGCCCCACCTGCGGCGGGACACCGGCGACGACGGCACCGGCCATCACCTGCCGCGTGATCTACCAGTGCTCGGCGACGGCCTGTCAGCGGACCGTTCGCAACCCCGACGGAACTGGCACGGCTCCCGCGCGGACGATGCTCAGCGGGATCAGCAGCGCGAGCGTGTTCAGCTACTCGCCGTCGGCGACAAATCCCAGCTACGTGGGTGTCACGCTCGTTTACCCGTCATCGACCGCGGCCGACGGCGAGGCGGTGACGCTCAGCGACGGGGCGGCCCTGCGCAACTGGTTTGAGGAGGGCTGAGGATGTCCGCGCTCAGGAGGCTCGGCGCGCGCCTGGCCGGCGAGGAGTCGGGGTTTACGATCGTCGAGGCGGTCGTCGCCAGCATGCTGCTGGTGCTCGGCGCGCTCGCGACGCTGCAGCTCTTCGACGCGGCCACACGCAACAACTTCCGCGCGGAGCAGAGCCAGAGCGTCAACAACCGGCTGCAGGCGGAGCTGGAGAAGATCCGCACCAAGCCCTACGCGGAGATCGGGATGACCGCCAACCCCGGGCACTCCTCGGACCCCAACAACCCCCGGTGGCGGGTCTCGAGCTCGAGCTACGCGATCGGCCGCGACGGCGGTCAGTTGCGGCCGATGGTCGTCAACGGCGTCGACGGCTACACGGGCGGCACGGTCGCGCCGGGCCCGACCCCGTTCACCGTGGGCGACGTCAGCGGCAACATCTACCGCTTCGTCGTCTGGGCGCCGCTCGCCGGCTGCCCGAGCTGCGGGGGCTCCGCCCTCAAGCGCGTCATCGTCGCGGCGACGATCAGCGACGCGCCGGTTTCGTTCCCGCGCGCGTTTCAAGAGGTCCAGAGCGACGTCGTCGACCCCGACGCGACGCCGGAGGACAATCCGGCGCCGCCGGCGAACGACGACGACGAGATCGCCAAGGCGGAGTTCTGGCTCACGGACACGCCCTGCAGCTTCGGCCAGCGCCAGCCGCTGGCGGGCGACCACCAGCTCCACAACACGCGCGGCACGTGCTCCGACGGGCTGCGCACGGGCAGCACCGCCGGGGCTCCGGATCTTCTGTACACCGAGGCGCCCGCGCTCGACCCCAACTTCCCCCCTGAGAGCCAGCCGCTCTACGACTACGCGACGGACGTCGAGCCGACGCAGAGCCCGAGCCTCGACCGGGGAACGCTGCTGCGGCGCCCCAGCGCCAACGGCTGCCTGCTGACCGGCGGCCTCCTCGACCTGCCCGCAACCGAGCTGCCCTCAGCCCCGCAGGAGAAGATCCACAAGTGGCTGTCGCCGCCGCTGCCGCAGGACTTCGAGGTGGCTCTGCTCGGCAAGGGCACCCTCGAGCTCTACACCCGCACGCTCAACGGCGCCGTCCATCAGGGGAAGATCTGCGTCTATGTGTACGTCCACAAGCTGAACGCGCTCGGCGATGCCGGTGGACGTCCCGGTTGTCTCCAAGACCACCGGGCTGCCCTACGTCCAGTACTCGCAGAACCCGTGGCCATCGGCCTGGACACGGGTCTCGGTGCCACTCGACTTCATCGCCCCGGGGACGATCCTGCCCGGGGAGCGGATCGGGCTGGCGATCACGGTCGAGCGCCAGGGGACCAATCCCGCGGAGGGGCTGGAGTTCATGTACGACCACTCAGACTTCCCGAGCCGGCTCGAGCTCGAGACGGACCGCATCCTCGGGTTCTGATTTCAGGTGACCAGTCTCTGCGCCGATAGGTTGCGCGATGGCAGCGGTGGCGGTGCTCCTATTCGTGCTCGGCTGCGTGCTCGGCAGCTTTCTCAGCGTGGTCGCCTATCGGGTGCCGCGGGGCGAATCCTTCGTCGGCGGGCGCTCGCGCTGTCCCGCGTGCGGCGCCCAGGTCGCCGCCCGCGACAACGTCCCGGTCGTCTCCTGGCTGGTCCTGCGCGGCCGCTGTCGCAGCTGCGGCGCGTCGATCTCGCTTCGTTACCCGCTCGCCGAGGCCGGGCTCGGGGCGCTTTGGGCCGCCACCTACCTGATCCTCGGCTCGGACGACGGCGGGGCGCTTGCGCTCGGCCTGGTGCTCTGCGCGCTGCTGGTCACGATCACGCTCACCGACCTCGACCTGCGGCTGATCCCCAATGTGGTCGTCGGCTTCGGCGCCGTCGCCGGGCTCGCGATCCTGGCGTTCACCGACGCGGATTCGATCCCCGAGAACCTGCTCGCGGCGGCGATCGCCGGCGCGGTCCTGCTGCTCGTCGTCCTCGCCTACCCGAAGGGGATGGGCATGGGCGACGTGAAGCTGGTGGCGATGATGGGCATCTACCTCGGTCGCGCGATCGCTCCGGCGGTGCTCATCGGCCTGCTCGCCGGCGCGCTGGTGGGCGGCGTCCTGATCGCCCGTCACGGGTCAGCGGCGCGCAAGCGAGCGATTCCCTTCGGGCCGTTCCTGGCCCTCGGCGGCGTGGTCGCACTGTGGTTTGGCGACGACATCGTCGATTGGTACACGGACGAGTTCTTCTCGTCGTCATAAACCCACTGTCACTCAAGGAAAACGGCCCTCAGGCCGATCTGTGAGGAGTCATGGTTGCCGCACCGTCAGCCAAGTCTCTCGGCATGCTCACGGCCGGGAGAAAGAAGAGCGTGGTCGGACTCGAGATCGAGGCCGGAAGCGTCGCAGCGACGGAGGTCCGCTCGAACGGGCACGCCGAGGTGGTTGGTCACGGAGTGGCGGCGCTCGCGCCCGGCGTCTTCCGCGAGGGTGAGGCGGCCGATGTCGACGCGCTGGGGGAGGCGCTCAAGAGCCTCTTCGCCGAGCACAAGCTTTCGAAGGGCGTCCGGCTCGGGATCGGCAATCAGCGCATCGTCGTGCGGACGCTCGACCTGCCCCGGATCGAGAAGCCGGCGGAACTCGAGACCGCGATCCGCTTTCAGGCCAGCGACCAGATGCCAATGCCCCTGGACGAGGCGGTGCTCGACTGGCAGTTGGTCGGGAGCTCGACCGGCCCCGCTGGCGAGCCCCGGATCTCGGTTGTGGTCGTCGCCGCCCGGCGCGACATGGTCGAGGCCCTGCTGAGCGCAGTCCGCAAGGCCGACCTGCGACCGGTCGGGATCGATCTCTCGGCGTTCGGGATGATCCGCGCGCTGCGCGACCGCGACGCTGCCGGTGTCGAGCCGCCCGACGGGGCGCGCCTGCTGTGCAACCTGGGCGACGTCGTCAACCTCGCGGTCGTTCGCGGGTCGGTCTGCCTGTTCACGCGGATCGCCCCGTTCGGCGTCGAGGGCATCGCCCAGCAGCTCTCCGAGCGCCGCGCACTCACGCTCGAACACGCCCGTCAGTGGCTGGTTCACGTGGGCCTGGAGCGGCCGCTCGAGCAGATCGAGGGCGACGCCGACCTCGTCGCCGCCGTCCGCGAGGCGACGACCGAGGGCGCGGCGCGCCTCGCTGACGAGCTGCGTCGCTCGCTCGAGTTCTACGGGGCGCAGGAGGGGGCGATCGCGGTGGGCGACATCGTCGCCTGCGGCCCGGGGACGACGATCCCCGGGCTCGTGCCTGCCCTGGAGGCCAGCCTGGGGCGCCCCGTAAGCGTCGGGCGTCCGGAGGGCCTGGCGGGTCTCGACCCCGCGGCCGCGGCGCGCCTGGTCGTCCCGTTCGGGCTCGCGATGGAGAACTGAGCGTTGAAGCCCGTCAACCTGATCCCGCCCGAGCAGCGCCGCGGTCAGAGCGCTCCGCTTCGCGCCGGGTTCGCGTCGTACGCGATCGTCGCCGCGCTGGTCATCGCGCTCGGAGCCGTGACCTACCTCGTGCTGACGCAGAACAAGATCTCCGAGCGCGAGGCGGAGGTCGCGAGCCTCGAGGCGCGCAAGGCCGAGACCGCCGCTCGCTACGAGGCCCTGCGCCCGTATTCGGACTTCGCGTCGATCTCCCAGTCGCGCGACGCGACGGTCAACAGTCTCGCCAAGAGCCGGTTCGACTGGGAGCGGGTGCTGAACGAGCTCGCTCGCGTGATCCCCCCGGACGTGTGGCTCGTCCGCGTCGCCGGCTCGGCCACCCCCGACACCCAGGCGGGCGAGGGCGCGTCCGTGGCCAGCCGCGCGTCGATCCCGGGGCCGGCGCTGGAGCTGATCGGCTGCGGCGCGAGCACGGACGCGGTGGCGCGCTTCCTCGCGGCGCTGAAGGACATCGACGGCGTCACCAGGGTCGGCATCGACCGGTCGAGCGCCCCGCGCCGACCGCTGACGACGGCTCGAGCTCGGTCGGCTCGGTCGACACGTCGAGCGACGAGTGCCGCACCAGGGACTTCATCTCGCGCTTTGAGATCGTCGCCGCCTTCGACGCGGTCCCGGTGCCCGCGGCGGCGGGGACCGTACCGGGCTTGGTCGCGCCCGAAGCGACTCCGGCCGACGCCGGGGCAGCTTCGGTGGCCGATGCCCAGGCGCAGGAACAGCAGGCCGCGGACTCCACCGCCGAGCAGACGGACAAGGCCCGCAAGGCGAGTTCGGATCTGATCCCGGGAACGATCCGATGAGGGCCGCCGATCGCACGATCCTGATCGGCGTGGCCCTACTGGCGCTGCTGGCCGTGTTCTGGTTCATGGTCGTGGCGCCAAAGCGCGAGCGGCTCTCCGGGCTCGACGGGGAGGTCGCGACGCTGCAGGGCGAGGTCCAGAGCCAGGAGTCCCTGCTGGCCAGCGCCGACGAGGCCAAGCGGTCGTTCCCGGCCGACTACCACAGCCTCGTCGTGCTGGGCAAGGCGGTCCCGGCCGACGACGACGCGGCGAGCCTGATCGACCAGACGAACACGCTGGCCCAGCGCAGCGGGATCGAGTTCCGGGGCCTCGTGCTCACCGATGGCGGCGACGCGGCCCCAACCACGCCGCCCCCGGCCGCGGAGACGACCACCGATCAGAGCCAGACCGACGCCTCCGCGACAGGCGGAGCCGGCGGCCGCCCCGGTCGCGGCGCCGGCGACCGAGGCCTCGGCCGCGAGCCTGCCGATTGGCGCTTCCGTCGGCACCGCCGGTCTCCCGGTGATGCCCTACGACTTCGACTTCCGCGGCGACTTCTTCCAGATCGCCGACTTCATGGGTCGCCTCGACGACATGGTCCGCGTCGACGGCAAGGGCCTGGGCGTCGACGGTCGCCTGCTGACGATCGACAGCTTCTCGCTCGCCGGTGACAAGGCCGACGGCTATCCGCTCCTCGACGCCACGCTTCACGTGACGAGCTTCGTCGCCCCGGCCGACGAGGGCGCGACCGCGGGGGCGACGGCGTCGGCGCCGGCCGTCACGACGTCCGATCCGGCGGCGGCGGCCGGCTCGACCCCGACCCCGACGGCGACCACGGTGCCATGAACCGCATCAAGATGCCGAAGCTCCTGTCCGATCTCATCAGCGACCTGCGCGACCGCCACCTCCTGATCCCGGCGATCGCGCTGGTCGGCGCCCTGATCGCGGTCCCGGTTCTGCTCTCGAGCCAGTCCGAGCCGGTGGCGCCGCCGCCGGCCTCGGGATTGGCCGCCAGCGACGACGCCGCCACCCAGTTGGAGTCCGCCGTGATCAGCGACACGACCGGGGTTCGCAACTACCGCAAGCGCCTCAAGCTCGCCCGCAGCCAGAACCCGTTCAAGCAGCAGTTCTCGGAGCCGGCCAAGGCGTCGGTTTCGATCCAGGACAGCGGCGCCGACGCGAGCTCGGGGGGCGGAAGCGGCGGCGGGGTCGACACCGGTCAGGTCACGGCGAGCGGCACGAGCGACACCGGCACGAGCGTCACCGAGACCACGACGACCGACCGCACGACCGTCAACGAGACCGACACGACCGTCGACGAGCAGCCGGTCAAGCCACAGGTCCGCTTCTACGCGGGGCGAATCGACGTGGCGATCGGCAAGCCCGGCGACGTGAAGGAGATCGACGACGCGCGCTACCTCGACTTCCTCCCCAGCGACCGGGAGCCCGTCGTCACCTTCGTCAGCCTGGACGGGAACGGCGACGCGGCGGTGTTCGCGCTCTCGCGGGAGATCGTCAACACGACCGGCGACGGCACCTGCAGCCCGAAGTCGATCGACGGCTGCGAGCTGCTGACGCTGAAGGTCGGCGACGAGCGCCTGCTCAAGTACGCCGACGGCACGACCTACCGGCTCCGGCTGCTCGGGACGCGCGTCGTCCGCGTTCCGGATCCGCGCGCGACGACCTCCGGCGACTGACGCCCCTCGTTCGCGACTAGCCTAGGCGCCCATGTCAGCGCTTCGGTTCACCACAGCAGGCGAATCGCACGGGCCGGGACTCGTCGCGATCGTCGAGGGCCTGCCCGCGGGGCTGGAGCTCCAGCGCGAACGGATCGACCGCGAGATGGCTCGGCGTCAGCTCGGCCACGGCCGCGGCGGGCGGATGAAGATCGAGCGCGACGCGGTCGAGGTCCGATCCGGGGTGCGCCACGGGCGCACGCTGGGGGCCCCGATCGCGCTGCTGGTGGCGAACCGCGACTACCCGAATTGGGAGCAGCGGATGAACCCCTGGCCGGTCGACGAGGAGATCGAGGAGTCGCACCTGCCGCGCCCCGGCC
This sequence comes from uncultured Solirubrobacterales bacterium, assembly GCA_963742205.1. Classification (GTDB taxonomy): domain Bacteria; phylum Actinomycetota; class Thermoleophilia; order Solirubrobacterales; family 70-9; genus WHSW01. Next base: position 307,103 of record CAVUKZ010000004.1, read on the forward strand.
ACGCCGACCTGGTGGGGTCGCAGAAGTACGGCTTCACCGATGTCCGCAACGTGCTCGAGCGTGCCTCGGCGCGCGAGACCGCGGCCCGGGTCGCCGCCGGCGCGATCGCGAAGGAGTTCCTCGCCGCGGTCGGCGTCAGCGTGCACAGCCACGTGCTGCGGATCGCGTCGGTCGGCGCCGCTGAGCGCGACGATCTCACCGCGGCGGACTTCGCCGACGTCGACGACTCGCCGGTCCGGACCCTCGACCCCGAGGCGGAGGGCCAAATGGTGGCCGAGATCGACCGGCTGCGGAAGGCCAACGAGAGCCTCGGCGGGATCTTCGAGGTCCGCGCCTTCGGCCTCGTCCCCGGGCTCGGCTCCCACGTGGCCTGGGACGAGCGCCTCGACGGCCGCCTCGCCCAGGCCGTGGTCTCGATCCAGGCCGTCAAGGGCGTCTCCGTCGGCGAGGCGTGGGAGGTCGCCGGCCTGCCGGGGTCGGAGTCGCACGACGAGATCTTCTGGGACTCCGAGCGCGGCTACCACCGCGAGACCAATCGCGCCGGCGGGGTGGAGGGCGGGATGTCCAACGGCGAGCCGCTGATCGTCCGCGGGGCGCTGAAGCCGATCTCGACCCTCACCAAGCCGCTGCGCTCGGTCGACACGGAGACGAAGGAGCCGGCGCAGGCGATGCGCGAGCGCACCGACTCGACCGTCGTCCCGGCGGCCGGGGTGGTCGCCGAGGCCATGGTCGCCCTGGTCCTGGCCGGCTGCTACCGGGAGAAGTTCGGGGGCGACCACATCGATGACGTTCTCGCCGCCGTCGCGGCGTACCGGGAGCGGATCGATTGGCGCCGGTGAGCGACCGCGCCCTCGTCTTCATCGGCTTCATGGGCGCGGGCAAGTCGCGCGCGCTGCGCGCGGCGTCCGCGGCGGGGCTGGAGGCGATCGACGCGGACGACCTGCTCGAGGCCGAGCTCGGGGCGCCGATCGACGAGTTCTTCGCCGCCGAGGGCGAGGCGGAGTTTCGCCGTCGCGAGGAGGAGCTGGTCGGCGGCCTGCTCGAGAGCGCGCGCGGCGGTGCGATCGCGCTCGGCGGCGGCAGCGTGCTGTCCGATCGCGTCCGGGAGGCGCTGGGTCGCCACACGGTCGTGTGGCTGGAGGTCGACGCCGACACCGCGTGGTCGCGGGTCGAGGGCCGGCGGCCGCTCGCGACCGACCGCGACCGCTTCGAGGCCCTGCTGGACGAGCGGCTGCCGATCTACGCGCGACTCGCCGACGCGATCGTCCCAGGAGCCGCCGAGGCGGCGGATCGCGCGCTGCCGGCCCTGGTCGCCCTGCGCGGGCTCCCGGCCGGAACCCGGATGCTGTGGGCACGATCGAGCTCGGGCGAGTACCCGGTCTTCGTCGGCCGCGAGCTCCTGAAGTCGGGCTACTGGCCGCTTGACGGGCGGCGCTTCGCGATCACGGACACGCTGGTCGGCGAGCTCTACGGCGAGGCGATCGGGCCCGTCGCCGGCACGGTGGAGGTGGCGCCGGGCGAGCAGACCAAGACCCTGGCCGAGGCGGAGCGCGTGCTGCGCGAGCTGGCGACGCTGCGCGCGACGCGCGCCGATCACGTCGCCGCGCTCGGCGGCGGTGTGGTGGGCGACCTGGCCGGCTTCTGCGCGGCCGTCTACCAGCGCGGGATCCCGGTGGTGCAGGTCCCGACGAGCCTCGTCGCCCAGGTCGATTCGGCCTACGGCGGCAAGACGGGGGTCGACCTGCCGGAGGCGAAGAACTACGTGGGCGCGTACCACCTGCCCGCGGCCGTGCTCACCGACCCCGGCACGCTGCGGACGCTGCCGCCGGGCGAGCTGGCCGCCGGCTTCGCCGAGGTGCTGAAGACGGGATTGATCGCCGGGGGAGGGCTGTGGGAGCGCGTGCGGTCGCTGGAGCGACTCGACCCGGAAGAGCTCGACGACATCGTCTTCGCCTGTGCGCGGACGAAGCTGGAGGTGGTCGCGGCCGACGAGCGCGACTCCGGACGGCGGGCGGTGCTCAACCTGGGCCATACCGTCGGCCACGCGATCGAGGCCGCGACCTCCTACGAGCGCTACCGCCACGGGGAGGCGATCGGGCTTGGCCTCCTGGCGGCGCTCGAGCTGTCCGGGGCACCGGCGTTGCGCGACGAGGTCGAGACGATCCTCGCGCGCCACTCGCTGCCCACCTCCGTGTCCGCCGAGGTCGATGTCGACGAGGTGCTGGCCGCGGTCGGGCGTGACAAGAAGCGCACCGACGCCGGCGTCGCGTTCGTGCTCTGCGCCCGCCCGGGGGAGGCGATCACCGGCCAGAGCGTCGACCGGGATAGCCTCAGGGCGGCCGTGGAGCGACTCGCCCCCGACAGCCGATGAGCCCGACCGCCCACAACCGGGTGGAGGTTCTGCACGGCGTAAACCTCGACATGCTCGGACGGCGGCCCTCCGAGCACTATGGAGATCTGACGTTGCCCGAGCTCGAGACCACGATCAAGCGCTTTGGACGCGACCTCGACCTCGAGGTCTCGTTCTTTCAGACCAACCACGAGGGCGACTACGTGGCCCGCCTGCACCGGCTGCCGGAGGTCGCCGACGGGACCGTCCTCAACCCCGGGGCGTGGACCCACTACAGCTACGCGATCCGCGACGCGCTGGAGGTCGCCGGCGTGCCCGCGGTTGAGGTTCACCTCTCGGCCGTCGACGAGCGCGAGCAGTGGCGGCGCACCTCGGTCCTCGAGGGCCTTGTGCTCGGCACGGTCGCCGGCCAGGGCGTCGACGGCTACCGCGAGGCGCTCGAGCTCCTGACCCGGGAGCTGGGCGTATGAGCGCCGACCGCGCGCAGCGCGCCGAGCGTCTCAGCGAGCTGGTCGCCGAGCGCGAGCTCGACCAGCTGATCGTCGGCGACCTGGTGCGCCCTGGCGACACCGGGCCGGACGCGATGGCCAACGTGCGCTGGCTCGCCGGCTTCAACGGCACCAGCGCCGTGGCGCTGATCGGCCCGGAGACCCGGGACTTCATCACCGACTTTCGCTACGCCGAGCGGGCGGCGAAGCAGGTCGACCCCTCGTTTGAGCGCACGATCGCGGAGAGCCGGCTCCTGCCGGAGCTCGCATCGCACCTGCGCGGCCGAGTCGGCTACGACGACGCCGCGACCAGCGTCGCCAACCTCGCCAAGCTCGAGGAGGAGCTGCCCGAGGGCGTCGAACTGGTCGCCGCAGGGGGGCTGGTGGAGAAGCTGCGGCGGGTCAAGGACGCCGGCGAGATCGAGTCGATCGCCGAGGCGGCCCGGCTCGCCGACGACGTTTACGAGGCGGTGGTCGCCGAGGGGCTCGTCGGACGCAGCGAGAGCGAGGTCGCACGGGCGGCGCACGCCGCGATTCGCGAGCGCGGCGCCGAGCCCTCATTCCCGGCGATCGTCGCCGCCGGCCCGAACGGGGCGCTCCCGCACGCCGAGGCCTCCGACCGGCCGATCGAGGCCGGCGAGCTGGTGGTCTGGGACATGGGCGCGCTCGTGGACGGCTACTGCTCGGACTGCACCCGAACGTTCGCGGCGGGTGAGCCCGACGCCGAGGCGGCCGAGGCGTACGCGCTCGTCGAGGCCGCACAGGCCGCCGGCCTGGACGCGATCCGCCCCGGCATCGACGGCGAGCAGGCCGACGAGGCGGCGCGGGCCGTGATTCGAGAGGGCGGCCACGGTGAGCACTTCGGCCATGGACTGGGCCACGGAGTGGGGCTCGAGATCCACGAGGCCCCGCGGCTGGGCAAGCGCTCGGAGGACGTGCTCGCCGAGGACGAGGTGGTGACGGTCGAGCCCGGCGTCTACGTGCCGGGCAAGTTCGGGATCCGGATCGAGGACCTCGTCGTGGTCACCGCCGACGGGCACCGCAACCTGAGCTCGCTGCCCAAGTCGCTGCGGATCGTCTGAGGCGGCCGGCGGGCACGACACCGGCCGACCCTTCGGTCAGCCGGTGCCGCTGGATGCGCGTCCCGCCGGGGAGCCAAGCGGGCTCCGGCCCCTGCGTCGCAAGCGACGCAAAGCTCAGGCGTCTGGATCGTCGGGGTGCTGCGCCTGCGCCGTCTGGGAGACGCACTTGCCAAACGCGTTGCGGTCGTTGTGGTTCGTGCCCCAGGTGGACGCAAACGCGACCGGGTCGGCATCGCGCTCTTCGCGGCACTGCTGGGCGGCGTTGACGAAGTCGGCGGTCTCCTCGTCGACCGTCGTGCCCTCCTGCTCACCGCGGTTCGCGCGGATGCAGTCGCGCATCGCGTGCTTGCCCCACATCGCCTTGAACGCGGCGTGGTCCGCCTTCTTCTCGGCGGCGCACAGCTTCGCCGCGGCGCTGGAGCCGTGGTTGCCGTGCCCGTTGTTCTCGTGGCCCTCCGGCGGCGTCGCGTTCGCCACCGACACACCGGCAAACAGGGCCGCGCACGTTGCGACGATCGTCAGTCGCCTGTTCATTCGTTCCTCCTGTGTCCGTCGTTCGGGGCCGCGTGACCCCCATCGAGGAGGTAAACGCCCGCCCCGCGCCCCGGTAAGGAACTACTTCGTCGGCTTGGTCTGCCCCGGAGCGCTGGCCGAGTTGCCCGGCGTTACGTCGACCTCGGCAGCGTCCGTGACCTGCCCCGGTGGCGTCTGGGTCTGGCCCGGGGGTGTCTGGGCCTGGCCGGGCGGTGTCTGCGGACTGGCCGGGAGGCGTCTGGGTCTGCCCGGGCGGCGTCGCCGTATCGGAGTTGCTCGTCTGACCGGGCGGAGCCGTCGTCTGTCCAGGCGGCGTCTGGGTCTGACCGGGAGGCGTCTGGGTCTGCCCGGGCGGCGTCGCAGCCTGTCCGGGCGGCGTCCGCGTCTGGCCGGGGGCTTCCTGGGCCTCGCTCGGCGCCGCGTCGGCGCGACCGGGCGCGGCGCCCGTGCGATCGCTCGACGGGTGGGAGGGTCCGCTGCGGTCATCCCGCGAGCCGCGGTGGCGGTCGGCGTTTGGAGCGCCGCTGGCTCGCGGCGGGTTGCGGGAGCTCGGCAGCGATTCCCACAGCGGGCGTTGGGAGGGCGCGTCGGTCGCAGGCGCCGACGGCGCCGCGTGAGCTGCCTGCCCAGGACCCCGCTGGTCGCCGTCGGAGCCGCCGAGATCGGCGAGGCCGCTGACTTCGGCAGCGCCACCCGCGATCGCGATCGCGGCCAGCACGGTGGCCGCCGACTTCGCGGCCGCGGCGGCGCCGATCGCGCCGCCCCCGGTGGCGGCTCCGCCCGCGGCGGCGCCGGTCGCCCCGGACCCCAGGCTCGCCTTGAGCGCGGCGACCGCGGCCGGCAGCGCGATCGGGGGCGCGAGCACGGCCAGGTCGGCCCGCCGCTCGCCGATCGAGGACTCAAAGGCGCGACACGAGGAGCACTCGCGCAGGTGCGCGCGGATCCGGCGGCTGCGCAGGCGCCGGCGGTCCGCGGCCGAGATCGCCTGTCGGACCGGCTCGCAATCCATCTCGCGGCCCTCAGCCATCCGATGCAGCGAGGTCCGAGCCTCGTAGACGGTCTGCTTCGCGGCGGACTCCGTGATTTCGAACGTGGAGGCGATCTCGGCGAAGGCGAGGCCGTTGAGCTCGCGCATCACCAGCGCGCTGCGCTGGCGCTCGGGCAGGTCGCGCAGATCCGCCACCAGGAGGCGCAGCCGCTCGCGGGTCTCGGCCCGATCGGCGACACCGGCGTGGAGGTCGGCCTGTTCGGGATCGAGCTCCACGGGCGCGCGCCGGGCCCTCAGCAGCGCAATCGCCTCGTTGTGGGCGACTCGGAACAACCACGGTCGCAGCGCGATCTCGCGCCGCTCGCCGGGCAGGGCCCGCAGGGCCTTCAGCATCGTCGACTGCAGCGCGTCCTCGGCCTCCTGGCCGTTGCCGAGGATCGCCCGGCAGTACCGGTAGAGGTCGCGATGGTGCCGGCGGAAGATCGCGTCGAACGCGCGCCGGTCGCCGCGCGTTGCCCGCCGGGCGAGCCCGCCATCGTCTGCAGACCCCACCGCGGTCGCGGGCAGTTCGAGACTGCGCGAGTTCGCCCCCTGGGTCGTTGCCGACATCGTCATGGAGGTTCATACCCGTTCTGAAACGTCTCGCACCCCGGGAAGTAAGAAATAGACTGGCCGCCGCAACGCGATCAAGGAGACGGGATGGCTTTGAAGGTCGAGTCGAACAGCATCACCCACGGCGAGCGGGTCCCAGAGGAGCACTCGTTCGGCGTCCCCGACGGCGAGGGCGGCGCGGCGGCCGAGGGCGGCAACCGCAGCCCGCACCTGAGTTGGTCGGGCCATCCCGAGGGGACCGAGTCGTTCGCGGTGATCGTCTTCGACCCCGACGTGCCCGCCGACCCGACCGACGTCAACCAGGAGGGCAAGACGCTGCCGGAGGACGCCGAGCGCGCCGACTTCGCGCACTGGCTCCTGGTCGACATCCCCGGCAACGTGACGGAGCTGCCCGAGGGCGCCGGCTCGACGGAGATCGTCGTCGGGGGCAAGGACCCCGGCCCGACCGACCACGGCGTCGGGGGCGTCAACAGCTACACGGACTTCCTCGCCGGCGACCCGGATATGGAGGGGACCTACGGTCACTACGACGGCCCCTTCCCGCCCTTCAACGACGAGCGGCTCCACAACTACCACTTCGTGGTCTACGCGCTCGACGTCCCGAGCGTCGGCCTCGAGGGCGAGTTCAAGCTCGACGACGTCCGCGGCGCGATCGAGGGCCACGTGCTCGACGAGGGCGAGATCGTCGCGACCTACACCCTGTATCCGGACCTGCTCTAGGTCCTAGCGGGAGAGGTCTTCCTCGCCCGTGAGCGCGGTCGCGAAGGCGACGAGCAGCCCGATCGTCGCCTCGACGTCGCGCAGGTCGACGAGCTCGACCGGCGAGTGCATGTAGCGCAGGGGAATCGAGACCAGCCCGGTCGGGATCCCGGCGCGGGAGATCTGGTAGGCGTCGGCGTCCGTCGCCGTGTAACGACCCGAGGTCTCGATCGTGTGGTCCAGGTCGAGACCGTCCGCGGTCTCGACGAGGAGCTCGAACACGGCCGGCGACAGGGTCGAGCCGCGGCCGATCACCGGTCCCGAGCCCAGCGGGTGGGACCCCATCTTCTTCTCGTCGACGCCGGGCGCGTCGGTGGCGTGGGTGACGTCAACGACGACGGCGATCGTCGGCTCCAGCAGGTAGGCGGAGGTGCGCGCCCCGTAGAGGCCGATCTCCTCCTGTACGGCGGCGACCCCGGCGACGGCGGCCTTGCGGCCCTCACCCTCGTGGCAACGGCGCGCGACCTCGAGCGCGACGTAGGAGCCCAGCCGGTTGTCCATCGAACGCGACACGAGCCGCTCGCCCGCGAGGGCCAGGGGCTGGGCGTCGATCACCACCGGGTCGCCGATCCGCAGCAACGAGAGCGCCTCGTCGCGGTCCGCGGCACCGACGTCGATGTGCAGGCCCTCGAGCTCGACCGCCTTCTTGCGTTGGTCGTCCTTGAGCAGGTGCACCGGCTTGCGGCCGACGACGCCGGGCACGGCGCCGTCGCGCGTCTGGACGGAGACGCGCTGGCCGACGAGGATCTGCGCGTCCCAGCCGCCGATCGGGGTGAAGTAGGCGAAGCCGCTCTCATCCACGTGGGTGATCGCGAGGCCGATCTCATCGATGTGGCCGACGATCGCGACCAGCGGCGCGTCGTCGCCGTCGCCCGCGATGCGCGCGATCGAGGAGCCGATGCGGTCGGTCTCCAACTCGGCGAAGCCCGCGGCGTCGCGCCAGACCTTGGCGGCGGGGGCCTCGTAGCCGGAGGGGGACGGGGCGGTGAGCAGCTGCTCGAGCAGTTCCGGGATCTGAGCCATCGGGAAACCCTAACGGGACGACCTCCACGGACCGGTCCAGGCGAATTAGGCTGGGCCCGACCGAACTTTCCGAACGGAGGAGACGCGATGTTGGTGTTCTTCAGCGGCCGGCGGCTGAAGCCGGGCAGGTGGGACGACTTCCGCGAGGCGTGGAGCCCGCAGGACGAAGAGGGCGACATGCCGCCGGGGGTGGTGGCGGTGTACCACGCCCGCAACCTCAAGGACCCTGACGAGGTGATCTCGTTCGGGCTCTTCGAGGGCGACGCCGATGCCGTCTCGGCGGTACGCGGCGACGAGGACGCCGAGCTCAAGCGCCAGGACCGGATGGCGGAGTTCGTCCACGACATCCCGCTCGAGGGCGTCTACGAGGTGATCGAGGAGATCCGGCCGTAGCGGGTGCGCCCCGGGGCTGGGGCCGGGCGCTCGTCGACTTCGCTCCCTGAGCTCGAGGCACCAAGCGTCCGATTAACCGGCGCCGGCCCGGGTACGGCCTCCCGGGGGTCGACGAAGGGATCGGATGCCCGGGAAGCGCAAGGGAGCGGACGCTGAGGAAGGCCTGGTGGCTCGCGGGTTCGCGGCCGTGGTGGTCGCGCTGCGGTTTCTGATCCCGGTCGCCTGGGTGGCGGGAGTCGTCGCCGCGACGATCTCCCTGCCGCAGCTCGGCTCGGATGGCGGAGCGCCGATCGGCGACATCGTCCCCGAGCACAGCGACGCCGAGCAGGCAACGCAGACGGCGAGCGAGCGCTTCGGCTTTCCGCTCGCGACCGACACGGCCGTCGTGCAGCGCAACGAGGCCGGCCTGCCGCCAGCCACCCAGCGTCGAAGCTTCCGGGCCGCGTTGGCGACGACCCGCGGCGGTGGCCCGGCGCCCGGCGAGCTGCGCGGCGCGATCCCGATCACCGACGCGCCCGCCACCGCGCTCGAAGCCGGCGGGGAGGCGACGACGATGCTCACCTACCTCGCCTTCGAGCAAGGCCTCGGGGGCGCGACGCGGGTCGACCTGGCGGAGCAGTACGCGGATGGCGAGCTCGGCGGCGAGTCGGGCGACGTCGTCGGGGTCACCGGCGCGGTCCCGGCCCGTCAGGCCCAGTTCGAGGCGATCGACGACTCGCTGCCGCTGATCGAGGGCGCGAGCATCGTCGCCGTCCTGCTGATCGTCGCGATCGCCTTCCGCTCGATCGGCGCGCCGCTGGTGACCCTCCTCTGCGGCGCGGTCGCCTACCTGCTGATGATCCGGCTGGTTCCCTGGGCCGGCGCTCGGCTCGGCATCGCCATCCCGGCCGAGGTCGAGCCGGTCCTGATCGTCCTCCTCCTCGGCTTGGTCACCGACTACTCGGTCTTCTACTTGTCGGCGATGCGCCGCAGGCTGCTCGGCGGGGACGAGAGGCTGCCGGCTGCGCGCGCCGCGGTGAGCGAAACCGCGCCACTCGTGTTCGCCGCCGGGCTGATCGTCGCGGCCGGGACCGCGGCCCTGCTGGTCGGCGAGCTCGACTTCTTCCGCGCCTTCGGCCCCGGCCTCGCGCTGACGACCCTGATCAGCCTGCTGGTCGCGGGCACGCTCGTTCCAGCGCTGATGGCGATCTTCGGCGGCCGCCTGTTCGGCCGGCGTCTGCGTGCCGACCTCGCCGAGGCGCCGACCGAGCCGCCGCCGGACGACCCGGAGGCGTTCGAGGATGTCCGTCGCGACCTGAAGCTCGATCAGGCTGGCGAGAACGGCGATCGGGGCGGGCCGGTCACGCGCGGGCGCCGCGCGCTCGCCCGGCCCCTGCTCGCGATCCGTCGTGCGCCAAAGCTCGGCCGCGCGAACCAGACCTCGCCCTGGCGCGTCCTCGTCGCCCGCATCGCGTCCACCCGACCGGTCGCGGTGGCGATCGGATTGGTGGCGATCGCGGCGCTCGTCGCGGCCGCCAGCGGCCTGCGCACGACCGAGCTCGGGATCACCTACATCAGCGGCCTGCCAAACGACAGCGAGGCCAAGCAGGCGGCCGATGCCGCCTCCGAGGGCTTCGCGCCCGGCATCCTGGCGCCGACCGAGGTCGATCTCTACGGCTCGGGCATCGCCGACCGCGGGCCGGAGCTGGCCCGTCTGGAGTCGCTGGTCGACGAGCAAGCGGGAGTTGCGGCGGTCGTGGGCCCGCGCGAACAGCCGGCGGTCCCGGCGCCGCCCGTGATGGTCTCCGAGGACGGGGCGAGCGCTCGGTTGGCGGTGGTCTTCGACAACGACCCGCTCGGAGCTCCGGCGATCGACGACCTCGAGGCGCTCGAGGCACGCATGCCGTCACTCGTCTCACAGGCTGGGCTCGATCCCGCTCCGCAGGTGAGCTTCGCCGGCCAGACGGCGCTGGCCGGGGAGACCGTCGACGCCGTCCTCGACGACCTGAAGCTGATCGGGGTGGTCGCGCTCCTGGCGAACCTGCTCTTGCTGATGGTCTTCCTGAGGGCAGTCATCGCGCCGCTGTATCTGCTCGCCGCCAGCGTCCTGGGCCTCGGCGCCACGCTCGGCCTGACGACCTTCTTCTTCCAGGACCTGCTCGGGCGCGACCAGCTCACCTACTACGTGCCGTTCGCCACGGCCGTGCTGTTGGTCGCGCTCGGCTCGGACTACAACGTCTTCGTCGCCGGGCGCATCTGGAGGGAGGCGCGCTGGAGACGAGTTCCGGAGGCGATCGCCGTCGCGACGCCCTCGGCCGCGAAGGCGATCACCGTCGCCGGGTTGGCGCTGGCCGCGAGCTTCGCGCTGCTGGCGATCGTGCCGCTGGACGCCTTCCAGGAGTTTGCCTTCGTGATGGCCGTCGGCGTTCTCATCGACACGTTCGTCGTCCGCTCGCTGCTCATCCCGGCTCTGACGGCGCTGGTCGGCGAGCGGGCCTGGTGGCCGGGGCGGCGTGTCGACCCGCTCTCATCCGAGTCACTCGAGGAGCGCGTCGCGGAACGGGCCGGGCTCGCGGTGGGTGCGGCGGGGCGCGCGACCGAGGCGGCACTGGCGACGCTGGGCGAGCGAATCGATCGGCGCGAGCGCGAGGAGCTCGCGAAACGGTTGCCCGACCACCTGAGTGATCGGCTACTCGAGGCGGAGTCGGGGCCGGAACACTTCTCCGCGGATGAGTTCATCGCTCGCATGCGCGATCGCGAGGGTGTGGAGTCCGACGCAACCGCCGAGCGCCACGCTCAGGCGGTGTTTGCGGCCTTGGACGAAGAAATCCCGGGAGGCCTGGATTACGTCCGCGTGCAGCTATCCGAGGACTACGACCAGCTCTTCAGCCGCCGGCCCGTCTCGAGCGGGGTGGCGCCACGAGCCGAGGCCTCGCCAGCCGGCTGATCAGACCCAGGCCCTCATCGCGACTTGGCTTCTCCTCTTCCTCCTCGCGCTCGGCCCGGGCGTCCCGCCCCTCGCGCACGTTCGCGAGCGTCGCCTCGAGCGCGGCCATCAGGTCCGGGACCGGCTTTGGCTCGCGCTCGGTCTCCGGCGGCTCGATCTTCGCTCCCTTGCGCTTGCGCTTGATCACCTTGCCCAGGCGCTCGCGGTAGCAGTCCGTGTACGCCTCGGGGTCCCAGTCGGTCGACAGCTCCTCGATCACGCGACGGCGTTGTCGAGCTGCTTGCGAGTCGGCTTCTTGCCCCCGGCCGGCACCGGCGAGGTCGGGCGGACCTCGTCGGCGAAGCGCATCGTGGAGAGCGCGAGCGCCCCGTCGCGCACCCTGACCGCGGCCAGGTATTCCTTGCTGCGCATGACGAAGCGGCCGATCGCCACCCGGCCCTCGGCATCCATGACCTCGACCAGCAGCCGGTAGGCCCGCATCGTGCCGTCGGCCTCGCCGGCGGGGCGAGGAAGTAGGGGTGGTCGAAGTAGATCGGGTCGACGTCCTCGAGCGCCGCGAACGACTCGATCTCGATCGTGCGCGTCTTGCGCGGCTCAACCGAGGCGAGCTCCTCGTCGGTCACCACGACCTGCTTGCCGTTCAGGTCGTAGGAGTTCGCAACCTCGGCCCAGTCGACCTCCACGTCCTCCTTCGAGCAGAAGCGCCGCTGCTCGATCCGCTGCTTGTCCTTGGCGTGCAGCTGGTGGAAATGGAAGTCCAGGTCGCGCGCCGCGCTGAACAGCTGCACGGGGACGTTGACCAGCCCGAAGGAGAGCGATCCTGACCACAGCGGGCGCGCCATCAGCGGCCTCCCGAGACGCTCGCCTCGAGCGCCGCCATCAGGTCATCGCCCTGCTCGGGCTCCTCCTGCGCCGCGAGGTCGATCTCCTCGCCCTTGGACTTGCGCTTGATCAGGTCGAGCACAGCGTCGCGGTAGGTGTCCTCATAGGCGGTGGGGTCGAAGTCCTCGCCCAGGGTGTCGACCAGCTTGCGCGCCATCTGCAGCTCGCGCTTCGACGGCTTCTTGCGGACGCTTCGGGATCTCGAGCTCGTCCGCGTCGACGACCTCGTCATGGAAGCGCAGCGTGTGGAGCGCGAGCACGTCGTCGAGCGCCCGTACGGCGACCAGGTATTCGCGGTCGTGGAAGGTGAAGCGGCCGACGCCCGCGCGCCCGGTCTTTCGCATCGCCTCGAAGACCAGGCGGTAGGGGTCCTTGTCCTCGCGCGCGCCGAGGTAGTAGGTCTTCTCGAAGAACACCGGGTCGATGTCGGCCGCGTCGACGAACTCGGTCAGCTCCACGATCTTGCCGCGGTCTCCGGCCGCCGCCTTGATCTCGTCCTTGTCGAGGACGACGTACTTGCCCTCCGCGTACTCGTAGCCCTTGACGGTGTCTGAGCTCGGAACCTCATCGCCGTCCTTGGGACAGATCCGGCGATGCTCGATCCGCGCCCCGTCGCGGGCGTGGACCTCGTGGAAGCTGATCGTCTTCGATTCGGTTGCGGTGTAGAGCTTGACCGGCACGTTGACCATGCCGAAGGTGAGCGTGCCGTTCCAGACCGAGCGCGGGGCCAACTTCGTCCGCCTAGTCGTTCGGCGTCAGGCGGACGCGCAGCGTGACCACGGTCGGCTGCTCTGCGGGCGCATCCTCGGCGGCGGCTTGCAATCGCTCACGCAGAGCCTCGGCGTGCGGCTTGAAGCGCTTGGCGCTGCCCAGATTTTCGATCGGGCACTCGACCTCTTCGGCCTCCACTTCCAGGTCACGGGCCTGCGGCTGAATCGGATGCGCCAGCTCGAAGCGACGGCGCGCCGGGCCGTCGAGGCGGTGGCGCGCCTGCACCCGATCCTCGTCCGTTGCCGTGCCGTCGGAGAGGCGCCCGCGCAGGCCCTCGGACTCCTCGCTGTCGTCGAGGGCGTCTGCGAGTGACTCGTCGTAGCCCGTCGGTTCCTTAGTCGGGGTCGAACGGGAGGTGGTCCGCCGCGCAGATGGTCCCGCGCGGCGGGGTGACCAGGTCGATCAGGTACCGGGTGGTCGCCGTCTTGATACAGGCGCTCGGGTCGAGGGGACTGGTGTGGCTGTAGCCCGCGTGGGTGAGGAGCACCGCGTTCCCGAGCAGTCCCGCGACGCGCTCGGCGTTCTTGTAGGGCGTGTTCGGATCGTGACGGGTGCCGATCACGAGGATCTTGTTCTTGGTTCGCGCGTCCCATGGTCCGGTATAGCGATCGACGCTACGGGCCGGCCAGGACGCGCACGGTGCCCAACGCCACCAGCTGATCGTCGGTCCGTAGATGTAGCTCACGCGGGTCAGCCGACCGACGACTCGCGGCCACTGGCTGAGGCCCTGGCGGGAGGGACTGTCCGCGCAGATCATCGCGATGGCGGGTAACCCGGGTGGACCCGTCGAGAAGACGTTGGTGAGGAGACGACTCATGGTCAGGAGCTCCGATCCGTCGCCCCTCGCGGCCGCCTCGAACGCCGTGGCCATATCGGGCCAGACCCGCGGCCCGCCGCTCATATAGACGAGGATCGACTGAAGGGCGTCGGCATAGGTGAGCTCGCCGGGCGGGGTCGCCGTCGGGGCGGGGATGGGCGTCTGGCGCAACCTGGCGAACAGCTCGTCGACCCGCGCCGCGACGGACCCGTGGCCCGCGAGCGCGCAACGCGTTGGCCCGGCGCTCTCGCATAGTGATTCGAAGCCCTCGAACCCGCGGACGGATGCGGACAGCTGGTTGACGTAACCCGCCTTGTTCCCCTTGGTGAAGGCGATCGGGTTGACGAGCCCGTCGAGGACGATCGCGCGAACCTTGTTCGGGAACAGGTTGGCGTAGGTCTCGCCGATGAAGGTGCCGCCGGAGATGCCGAGGTACGTGAGTTTGCGCTCGCCGACCATGCGCCGCAGGTAGTCGAGGTCGCGGGCCGTGTCGGCGGTGGAGATGTGGCGGAGGAGGTTGCCGCTGAGCTCGCCGCAGCGACGGGCGAGCGCGCGGGTCTTGTGCACGATGGGCTGCGAGGCCGCTCTCGTCGTCGGGATCTCCCAGTCGGCGAAGAACCGCGCCTGGAGCTCAGCGCTGCGGAAGCAGCGGAGGTGGGTGCTGAGGCCGAACCCGCGCACGTCCCAGCCGACTACGTTGAAGCGGCCTCCGCCCACGGCGTCGAGCTCCTCGCCCTCGTCGCGCACCTGGGCGAACGAGCCCCCGGGACCTCCCGGGTTCATGAACATCGAGCCGATCAGCCGATGGGGGTTGCTGGCGAGGTGTCGGATGACGGCGAGCTTGATCTGGCGCGCGCCGGGACGGTCCCAGTCGAGGGGGACGCGCACGTGCGCGCACTCGAGGTGCTCGCCGCAGCCCTTCCAGGCGATCCGGGCTGTCCGCGGCCGCGGCCTGGGACGATCAGCGTCGCAGACGGCCAGTGCACCTAGCGCGACCGCCCAGCGATGAGCACCGTCCGCTCGCGGCAGCCCCGATGCTCTCGGCTTCCCCCTTGCTCTGCTGGATTGGGCCTCCTCGTCCACCGCACCATACACCGGCGTTGGCGGTCGCGAGCGGGACCTCGGCCGCTACCCTCCGCGCCCGTGATCAGCACCAACCAGTTCAAGAACGGAGCCCACATCGAGGTCGAGGGCACGATCTGGCGGATCATGGATTTCCAGCACGTCAAGCCGGGCAAGGGCGGCGCGTTCGTGCGGACGAAGCTGAAGCGCGTCGAGGACGGCAACGTGGTCGACAAGACGTTCCGCGCGGGGGAGAAGTTCCGCCCGGTGCGGACCGAGACGAAGCGCATGCAGTACCTCTACGACTCGGGCGACGCAGCGGTGTTCATGGACACCGAGACCTACGACCAGCTGGAGCTGCCGAAGGACTCGATCGCCGACGAGATGCGCTGGGTGCTGCCCAACGACACGATCGAGCTGCTGCTGGTCGACGAGCGCCCCAGCGGCGTCCAGGTCGCAAGCGCCGTCGAGATGTCGGTTTCCCAGACCGACCCCGGCCTCAAGGGCGACACCGCCTCCGGCGGCGGCAGCAAGCCGGCGACGCTCGAGTCCGGAGTCGTCGTCCAGGTCCCCCTCTTCGTCAACGAGGGCGACCGCATCCGCGTGGACACCCGCAGCGGCGAGTACGTCTCCCGCGCCTAGCCCGCCACCGTCCCGCCACACCCCGCGCACCCCACGCGCGCCCCGGGCCGCCACCGTGCCCCCATGCCCGGCGAGCGTCGACTGAGTCCTGAATATCGGGAGCAAGTCGACACTCGGTGCGATCGCGAGGTGGCGAAGCGGGCCGGGGAGGAGTGGGGCGTGCTGTCGACCGAGCGAGCTGCTCGCGTGCGGGTTGACGCGCAGCGCGATCTCGTCGTCGACGCCGCGCGTGCGCAGTTGCACCGGCTCCATCGCGGCGTCTGGGCGGTCGGCCACCCGAGCCCGCCGTACGAGGGCCGCATGCTCGCCGCGGTGAAGGCTTGTGGACCGGCCGCCGTGCTGAGCCACTGGTCGGCCGCGGAGCTCTGGGGCTTCGTCGAGGAGCAGGCACGCCGCCCACAGGTGACCGTGGTCGGGACCTCCACTCGAGTTGTGCCCGGGCTCGTCGTCCACCGGACGTCCTGTCTCGACCCGCGTGACCGCACCCGCCATCGGGGCGTCCCGACCACCGGCGCGGCGCGGACGCTCGCTCGACCTCGCGGGCATCGCGGATACCGAGATCGTCCGCCGGGCCGTGCGGACGGCGCAGGGGAAGGGGCGCGTCCACGTGCGTCAGCTGATCGAGGTCGTCGAACGGCTCGGCCCGCGGCGCGGCAGTCGCAAGCTCGCCAGCCTGATCGCTCACGGGTCCGGCGCCGATCCGCAGCGTGCTCGAGGACGTCGTGCTCGAGCTCCTGCTCGACGCTCGCTTCGCGCACCCGGATGTCAACAAGCCGCTGGTGATCGCCGGGCGCAGGATCGTGCCCGACTTCCGCTGGCCCGAGCAGCGCCTGATCCTCGAAGTGGACGGTCGCGCGTGGCACGACGATCCGGTTGCCCGCCGTGCGGATGCCGAGCGCCAGGCGTTCCTCGAGGCACACGGCGAGCGGGTGCTTCGTGCAACGTGGGAGCAGGCGGTCGCTCGCCGCGCGGAGACGGTCGCGCGGGTCCGTGCCGCTGGCGCGCCAGTAGCCTGCCGACCATGAGGCGATCCGATCAACGCCGGGACGCGGTGTTTGCGCTGTATCAGCGCGACGTCACCGGGCGGCCGCTCGACGAGCTGCTCGACGAGGCGAAGCCGTTCACGCGCGAGCTCGCGCTCGGCACCGACGCCCAGCTGGCGGAGCTCGACGAGGAGATCTCGCGGCTCTCGCGCGGCTGGGAGCTGGACCGGATCGCTGCGCTGGAGAAGTCGATCATGCGGGTCGCCCTGCACGAGATGCGCGAGGGGGTGCCGGTCGAGGTCGCGATCGACGAGGCCGTCAACCTGGCGCGCGAGTACTGCGGTGCCGACGCCCCCGGGTTCGTCAACGGGATCCTTGGATCGGCCGCACGCGAGAGCGCCGAGGCGGCCTCGTGAGCGACCCGTCGGCGCGCGTGCGCGAGCTCGCCGCGCAGTTGGGGCAGCTCTCCGAGCAACTCGGCGATCCCGAGGTGAGCGACGAGCGAGCGGCTGAGCTCGCCCGGCAGGCGGCCGAGCTGGTCAGCGAGGCGGGCAACGAGATCGATCGCGCGCTGCGCGAGGCCGAGGGCGACGACGGCTGAGGAAACCCCGGCGGTGGCGGATTACCCGGACGATCTGCGCGGACTGGTCGACGAGTACCTCGAGGGCCTGCGGTTCGCCGATGAGGCGACGACCGGCCTCGACGAGGCGATGCGCTACTCGTTGCTGGCCGGCGGCAAGCGGATCCGGCCCGTGCTCTGCCTCGCATCGGCCCGCTCGGCGGGCACCGATCCGGCCGCGGTGCTGCCCGCGGCCGCGGCGATCGAGCTCATCCACACCTACTCCCTGATCCACGACGACCTCCCGGCGATGGACGACGACGAGCTGCGCCGAGGGCGCCCGACCTCGCACGTCGTCTACGGGGAGGCGGTCGCGATCCTCGCGGGGGACGGGCTCTTCGCGGAGGCGATCCGCCTGTTCTGCGAGCGTCAGGAGGGCGAGCCCAGCCGCGTGCTCGCGGCGCTCGCCGAGCTGTCGTTGGCAACCGGGGTGGGGGGGATGGTCGGCGGTCAATACGTCGACGTCACCGCCGCCGACGGACTCGACGCGGAGGGATTGCGCCGTCTGCACGCGCTGAAGACCGGCCGGCTGATCGCGGCCAGCGTCGGCGTGCCGCTGCTGATCGCGGGCGTCGGCGAGGAGCGGATGCGCGTGTACCGCCGTTTCGCGGAAGAGCTCGGAGTGCTCTTCCAGATCGTGGACGACATCCTCGACGTCACCGGCTCCGACGAACAGCTCGGCAAGCCGCACGGCTCGGACGAGCGCCACGGCAAGGTCACCTACGTGAGCCTGTTCGGACTCGATCGCGCCCGCGAACTGGCGCGCGAATCCCACGCCAACGCGCGCGCAGCGCTGGCCGAGGTCGAGGGCGAGACCGCCGACCTCGAGCTGGTCACGGATTTCATCCGCACCCGCCAGGCCTGAAACCGAGCGCGGGCTGCGACAATCCTGGCCTCCCCGGATGAGTCCTGAGAGCCCCGACAACGACGGGCAGGCATACCTGCTCGACTCGATCAAGAGCCCCACCGACCTCCGCGACCGTTCCGACGAGGAACTGGCGCAGATCGCGCAGGAGGTCCGCGAGCTGATCATCGACACGATCGGCGAGGTCGGCGGCCACTTCGGCGCCAACCTCGGCACCTGCGAGCTGACCACGGTGCTGCACGCGCTGCTCGACTCGCCGCGCGACAAGATCCTCTGGGACGTCGGCCATCAGGCCTACCCGCACAAGGTGCTCACCGGCCGCGCCGGGCGCCTCCAGACCATCCGCCAGTACGAGGGCCTGGCGCCGTTCTGCTCCGTGTTCGAGTCCGAGCACGACATCATGGGCGCCGGCCACGCCTCGACCTCGATCGGCTACGCCGTCGGGCTCAAGGAGGCGATGCGCCACGGGATCGGCGAGGACGGCAAGGTCGTCGCGGTGATCGGCGACGGCGCGCTCACCGGCGGCGTCGCGTTCGAGGCTCTCCACAACGCGGGCGGCCTGCAGACGCCGATCGTGATCGTCCTCAACGACAACGGGATGTCGATCTCGCCCAACGTCGGCGCCATCGCCCGCTCGTTCCAGCAGCTGCGGGCCAACCCCCGCCTCTATCACGCGCGGGAGGAGGTCGAGAGCAGGCTCACCAAGCTGCCCCTCGGGCTCGGCGACCGGATCGGGCGCCTCGGCCCCGAGATCAAGTCGGCGATCAAGGCCTATGCCGCGCCCGGCCTGTTCTTCGAGGAGCTCGACCTCGCCTACATGGGTCCGTTCGACGGTCACGACGTCACCGCGCTGCGCGAGAACCTCGAGGCGGCGCTGGACGCCGACCGCCCCGTGGTGGTCCACATCCACACGGTCAAGGGCAAGGGCTTCGAGCCCGCCGAGGAGGGCGGCCTCGAGGGGATGGAGAAGTGGCACGCCGCGAAGCCGGGCTCGATCGTCGAGGGCAGGCCGGCGCCGAAGAAGCCCGCTCCCAAGCCGCCGCTCACCCGCGGCGAGATGTCCGAGGGCGCGCGCCCGGAGGAGGCGGCCAAGCCGCCGCCCGCCTACACCTCGGTCTTCGGCGACGCGCTTGTGGTCGAGGCCAAGCGCGATTCGCGGGTGATCGGGATCACCGCGGCGATGGCGGGAGGAACCGGGCTCACGGCGCTCGAGGGCGAGTGCCCCGAGCAGTACTACGACGTCGGCATCGCCGAGCAGGACGCGGTGCTGTTTGCGGCCGGGCTCGCAATCCAGGGTGCAAAGCCCGTGTGCGCGATCTACTCGACCTTCCTGCAGCGCGCCTACGACCAGCTCGTCCACGACGTCTGCCTCCAGAAGCTCAACGTGGTGTTCGCGATGGACCGCGCCGGGCTGGTCGGCGACGACGGCCCGACCCACCACGGCGCCTTCGACGTCTCCTACTTTCGCTCGCTCCCGAACGTGGTCGCAATGGCGCCCCGCGACGAAGCGATGCTCTGCCACATGCTGCGCACCGCGCTCGCCTACGACGACGGCCCGATCGCGTTTCGCTACCCCCGGGGCACCGCCGAGGGCGTCCCGCTGCCCGACCGCGCTCGCGAGATCCCGATCGGCACCGGCGAGTTGCTGCGCGAGGGCGACCGCGTGGCGCTGCTCGGCTACGGCTACGGGGTCCCCGTCGCGCTCGACGCGGCGGCGCTGCTCGCCGAGCACGACCTCTCGGTCACCGTCGCCGACGCCCGCTTCGCGAAGCCGCTCGACTACGGGCTGGTCGAGCGGCTTGCGGCCGAGCACGAGCTGCTCGTGACGATCGAGGAGAACGTGCTCGCCGGCGGCTTTGGCTCCGGGGTGCTCGAGCACGTCGAGGACGCCTTCGCCGGCGCCGCCGACCGCGCGCGGGTGCTTCGCGTCGGCCTTCCGGACCGCTACGTCACGCACGGCAAGCCGGCCCTCCTGCGCGAGGAGGTCGGGCTTACCGGGGCGGCGGTGGCCGAGCGCGTCAAGGAAGCGCTCGGCGTACGCCGCTCCGTCGCGGGCTGACCTTCGTCGGGGCCGGATTGAGTGTGACCGGGGTCACACTCAAAACGCACATACGTTCGTAGCCTTTGTGCGCGATGAGGTCCAGGAAGATTTCAGTCCCGATTCACGGAGCGCTCGAGGTGATCGCCGCGCCCGGGATCATGATCGCGCCGTTCCTGCTGGGCTTCGGAACGACGGCCAGCGTGCTCTGCGTCGCGTTCGGCGCCGTGCTGTTCGGCCTCGCGCTCCAGCTCGAGGGCCCGCGGCCCGCGATCCCGCTTTCGGCCCACGCCGGGTTCGACTACGCCCTGGCCTTCGCGGCCGTCGCCGGCGGGATCGCGATCGGGGTGAGCTCGACCGACTGGGCCGCCGCAAGCTTTCTGACCGGCATTGGTGCCGCACTGGCGATGTTGGCCGCTTCAACGCGGTTCACATCACCCCGCGGGGCCTGAGTACCGCCGGTCTCTTCCCACAGACAAAAAACACATATCTCTCCTCCCTGTACCTGAGACGCCCGGCAATATGCCGGGCGTTTCGGCTTGAGGCGATCGGCGAGCTGGCCGAGGACAACGCCACGAGCAGTGGCGACGTGCAGGCCGACCTCGACAACGTCCACGCGCTCGAGGACGGCGCCACCGACCGCGGCTGCTTCCTCATCTACTGAGCCGAACGGCCGCCGATCGTCAGGCGCGACCCTGGCCCCGCTGCCGCGGTGGGGCCGCTTCGAGCCCCTACAACGGCTAACCCGCGGAGCGGATCTTCGACCGGGCGCCGGCGCAGGTGACCGGGCCGATCTTCTCCTTCTTGACCTTCGCGATCCAGTCGCCGCTGGACTCGGTCGTCTGGATGTTGAAGTGCCCGTTGCGGTTGGTGAACCCCTTGCCGACCCGCACGTCCTGACCGGAGACGCGGACGATCTTGACCTTGCGGTTCTTGATGCACTTGAGCACGTCCGAGTGCACCGCGCCGCGGAACTGCCCCACCGTCGGACCGAGGTGAAGCGAGATGAAGTTGCCGACCGGCTGCGTCGCCGCGGCGGTGGCGACCACGGCCGCGAGCAGGGCGACGACGATGGCGGAGGTTGCGACGGCGATCTTCATGGGCGCGATCCTACTTCGGCGCCCGGCGCCCCCCGGTACCTTGCCCGCATGCCAAAGCGCCGGATCGACACGCTGCTCGCCGAGCGCGGGCTCGCCGGCTCGCGGACCAGCGCGGCGGAGTCCGTGCGCGCCGGCCGGGTGCGAATCGGGCGCGACGGCCCGCTGGCGACGAAGCCGGGTCAGCTGATCGCCGAGGAGGCCGATCTGGTCGTCGTCGAGCCGCCGCGGTACGTGTCGCGGGGTGGGCTGAAGCTCGAGCACGCGCTCGACGCGCTCGCGATCGAGGTCGAGGGCCGAGACTGCCTCGACGTCGGCGCCTCCACCGGCGGCTTCACCGACTGCCTGCTGCAGCGCGGCGCCGCGCGCGTGATCGCGCTCGACGTCGCCCGCGGGCAGCTCGACTGGGGGCTGCGAAACGACGCGCGGGTGACGGTGATCGAGCGGGCCAACGCGCGCTCGCTGGAGCTCGACCAGCTGCCGTTCCGTCCCGGACTGGCGACGATCGACGTCTCGTTCATCTCCCTGGCGAAGGTGCTGCCGCCCGCGGCCGCCTGCCTGCGAACGCGA
Organism: uncultured Solirubrobacterales bacterium; assembly: GCA_963742205.1. Classification (GTDB taxonomy): domain Bacteria; phylum Actinomycetota; class Thermoleophilia; order Solirubrobacterales; family 70-9; genus WHSW01. The sequence goes on from CAVUKZ010000004.1 coordinate 328,604, forward strand.
GGGCGAGCTGCTGGCGCTGGTGAAGCCCCAGTTCGAGCTCGGTCCCGAGCGGGTCGGCAAGGGCGGTGTGGTCCGCGAGCCGGAGGCGCGGCGCGACGCCCTGCGCGCGGCGGCGGACGTGGCGCGCAATGCCGGGCTCGCCGTCCTCGGGTTTGCCTCGTCCGGTCTGCCCGGGCCGAAGGGCAACCGCGAGACTTTCATCCACTGCGCCCCCGAGGGCGACGGCGTCGCGGACGTCGAGGCGGCGATCGGGGCGGTGGAGCCATGAGCACCGCGATCATCCTCACCCACACGCAACCCGAGCAGACGGGCGATGCACTGCGTGAGGTGGTTGCGGCCGCCGAGCGCGCCGGGTGGCGCCTGGTCGCCGACCAGGAGGAGCTGACCAAGCACGGGGAGACGGCGGCCGGCATCGCCCGCCGGCGCGACGACGACCACCTGGACCTGTGCCTGGTCCTCGGCGGCGACGGGACGATCCTCAAGGGCCTGCGCGAGCACGGGATCCAGAACGTGCCCGTGTTCGGGATCAACTTCGGCACGGTCGGCTTCCTCGCCGCCGCCGAGCCCGACGAGCTCGACCCGAGCCTGGAGCAGGCCTTCGCCGGCGACTACGAGGTGATCCGGATGCCGGGGCTGGAGGCGAGCATCGAGGCCGACCCGCCGCTCGCGCTCAACGACGTCTCGCTGATCCGCCGCCCCCACAGCCGCGTCGCCGAGCTGGCCTATCGGCTCGGCGGCAAGGAGGTCGGCCACGTGCGGTGCGACGGCCTGGTGGCCGCGACCCCGGCCGGCTCGACGGGCTACAACCTGGCGAACGGCGGACCGATCCTCGCCTGGGGCGTCGCGGGCTACGTGGTCAGCTTCATCGCCCCGCACACCCTCACCGCGCGCCCGCTGGTGGTGGCGCCCGACGACGTGCTCTCGGTCACCAACGCCGCGGGACGCGATCCGGTCGACGTCGTCCTCGACGGCGAGTTCTCGGGCGTGCTCGCGAGCGGGGCGACGATGGAGGTGCGCTTCCGCGACGGGATGGGGCGCCTGGCGCAGCTACCCGGTGCCAACTTCTACCGACGCGTCCGCGACAAGTTCGGCCGGCTGGCTCACTAGCAGCCGCTGGAGGTAGTCGACGAGCTTGTCCTGCTCGTCGGGGGCGAGCGGCGCCAGCAGCTCGGCGTGGGCCTCCATCAGCGCCCCGCGCTTGTCCTCGAGCCACGCCGCGCCCGCGGGTGTTGCGATGAGCGCATAGGCACGCCGGTCGTCCGGGTTGCGCTTGCGATGGACGAAGCCGGCGGCCTCGAGATCGTCGACGACCGAGACGATCGTCGTCCGGTCGACCCGCATCCGCAGGCCCAGGTACTGCTGGGAGAGCGGGCCCTCGTCCGCGATCACGGTCAGGCAGCCGAAGTGCTTGATCCCGAGCGTCCCCTCGCCGAGGACCTCGTCCGCGCGGGCGTGAAAGACGTGATGCGTCTTGGCGATCAGAAATCCGGGGAGGCCGGCCAGCGCGGGGGGCAGGGATGAATCGGACATCGCTTTCCTGATTATGCTACAACCCTGAAGATCAGTCAAACTGACGATCTTGGGGGCTGAACATTTAGGAGGTCGGACCGTGGAACGCAAGCACTGGACTCTCCTGGCCGTCTGCACGGCGACCTTCATGCTCCTGATCGACGTCACGATCGTCAACGTCGCCCTGCCGGACATCCAGCGCGACCTCGACGCCAGCTTCTCGAGCCTGCAGTGGGTGATCGACGCCTACGCGCTCACCCTGGCGTCGTTCCTGCTCGTCGCCGGCTCCGTCGGCGACCGGATCGGCCGGCGGCGGGTGTTCAGCTTCGGCTTCGCGCTCTTCACCGTCGCCTCGTTCGCCTGCGGCATCTCCGGCGACGCGACGGTGCTCAACTTCGCCCGCGGCGTCCAGGGCGCGGGCGCCGCGGCCATGTTCGCGACCGCGCTGGCGCTGATCGCGCAGGAGTTCGAAGGTCGCGAGCGCGCGAACGCGATCGGGATCTGGGGGGCGACCGTCGGCGGCTCGGTGGCGATCGGGCCGCTGCTGGGCGGGCTGATCACCGAGCACCTCGGCTGGGAGTGGATCTTCTTCGTCAACGTCCCGGTCGGGATCGCGGCGATCGTGCTCACCGAGACCAAGCTCGCCAACGTCAAGGCCACCGATCCCCAGCCGATCGACTGGCCCGGGCTGGCGACGTTCTCGGCCGGGCTCTTCCTGCTCATCTTCGGGCTCATCCGCGGCAACCCGGAGGGCTGGGGAAGCAGCACGATCGTGCTCTCGCTCGGCGCCGCCGTGCTGCTGCTGGTCGCGTTCCTGGTGATCGAGTCGCGGCGCGAGAACGCGATGCTCGACCTGTCGCTGTTCCGCAAGCCCTCGTTCACGGGCGTCTCGATCGTCGCCTTCGCGCTCTCGGCCGGGATGTTCGCGATGTTCCTCTACCTGACCCTCTACATCCAGGGCGTGCTCGGCTACTCGCCGCTCGAGGCGGGCCTGCGCTTCCTGCCGTTGACCGTGCTCTCGTTCGTCGTCGCGCCGATCTCCGGCCGGCTCCTGAACCGCGTCCCGGCGCGAGCGATCATGGGCACGGGGATGATCCTGGTCGCGCTCGGGCTCCTGCTCATGCACGGGATCGACGTCGGCGACGACTGGACGACCCTGCTCGCCGGCTCGATCGTCGCCGGGATCGGGATCGGGATGACCAACCCGGGCATCGCCTCGGTCGCGATCGGGGTCGTCAGCGCCGCCCGAGCCGGGATGGCCTCGGGGATCAACAGCACCTTCCGCCAGGTCGGGATCGCGACCGGCACCGCCGCGCTGGGCGCGATCTTCCAGTCGCAGATCAGCTCGAAGCTGAGCGAGCTGCTGCCGCAGGCGCCGCCGGCGTTCTCGGAGGCGGTCTCGTCCGGCGCGGCCCAGAGCGCGCTCGCGTCGGTGCCGCCGCAGTTCCGCGCGCAGGCGGCCGACGCCGCCAACACCGCGTTCATCAGCGGCCTGAACGAGATCCTGCTCGTCGGCGCCGCGATCGCGCTGGTGGGCGGAATCGCTTCCTGGGCGCTCGTCCGCGGACGCGACATGGTCGCCGTGCCGGGCGCCCCGCCGCCCGCGGTTCCCGACGAGGCCCGCCCCGAGCCGGCGCCGGCCGGCTGAGCGCCCAGGGGGCGAATCCGTCGGCGCCCGCCGCTAAAACGGGCCTGTGCTCCTCGAGCTGAGAATCGAGAACCTGCTCCTGATCGAGCGCGCCGAGCTGCGCCTCGGCGAGGGGCTGAACGCGATCACCGGCGAGACGGGCGCGGGCAAGACCGTGCTCGCGCACTCGCTGGACCTGCTGATGGGCGGCAGGGCGCGGCCGCAGATCGTGCGCCCCGGCGCGGACGAGGCCTGGGTCGAGGGCGCGTTTGAGCTGCCGCCCGGCACGCTTGACGATCCCGAGCTCGCCGAGATCGCGGCGCGGCTGCCGGAGGACGCCGACGAGGTCGTGCTCGGCCGGCGAATCTCCGGCTCGGGGCGGACCAGCGCCTTCATCGCGGGCCGCTCGGCTTCGGCCGCCGACCTGCGGGCCCTCGGCTCGCGGCTGCTCGCCTTCTACGGTCAGCACGAGCACCGCCGGCTCACCCTGGCGTCGGCCCAGCTCGAGATCCTCGACGGGTTCGCCGGCCCTGGCCTGCTCGAGTTGCGCGACCGCTACCGAGGCGCGCACGCCGAGGTCGCGGCGCTCGAGCGCGAGCTCGAGGAGCTGCGCGAGCTCGAGGGCACGCGCGAACGCGACCTCGACCTGATGCGGTTTGAGCTCGCCGAGATCGAGGCGGCGGCGCCGGATCCGGCCGAGGAGTCCGAGCTCGCCGCCGAGAGCGAGCGCCTGCGCCACGCCGACGTCCTGCGCGCCGCAGCGGCCGGCGCGCTGGGGGCGCTCGACGGCGCCGCCGAGGACGGCGACGGCGCCCGGGCGGCGATGGGCGGCGCCGAATCGGGCCTGGCCGGGGTGGACGGCTTCGATGCCGAGCTCGACGGGCTCGCCGAGCGACTGCGGAGCGCCGCCATGGAACTCGACGAGCTCGCCCGCGACCTGCGCGGCTATCTCGACGCGCAGCGAGGCCGAGCCCGGCCGCTTGGAGGTGGTCCAGGAGCGGCTCGAGGTCCTCGACCGGCTCAAGCGCAAGCACGGGGGCTCGCTCGAGGCCGTGATCGCCCACGGCGAGCACTGCCGCGCGGAGATCGACCGACTCGTAAACAGCGCGGAGGTCGCCGACCAGCTCGGATCGCGGATCGCCGCCGCGCAGGCGGCGCGCGCCGAGCTCGCCGAGCGGCTCAGCGCTGAACGGCGCGACGCCGGCGAGCGGCTCACCGAGCGAGTCGCGGCCGAGCTCGCCGACCTGGCGATGGACGGGGCCCGGCTCGAGGTCGCGTTTGAGCCCCACCCGGACGGCTTCGGCCCCAACGGCCCCGAGACGGTCGAGCTGCTGGTGGCAACCAACCCCGGGCTACCCACCTCGCCGTTGCGCGACGCCGCCTCGGGAGGCGAGCTCTCGCGGATCATGCTGGCGCTGATCGGGCTTGGCGCGCGCACCGGTGAGCGGACGCTGGTCTTCGACGAGGTCGACGCCGGGATCGGCGGGTTCACCGCCCGAGCCGTCGGCGAGCGGCTGCGGGCCCTGGCGGCGGAGCGGCAACTGATCTGCATCACGCATCTGCCGCAGGTCGCGGCGCTGGCCGAGACCCACTTCCGGATCGAGAAGTCCACGGTCGGCTCCGAGGCCCGCGCGACCGTCGAACGGGTGGCGGGCGACGAGCTGGTCGCCGAGATCGTGCGCATGCTCGGCGCCGAGCGCGACGACGCCGCGGCCAGCACCCACGCACGCGAGCTGCTCGAAGCGGCCTAGCTGCGCCCAAGGCCGCGGCGGGCCGGGAATAATCCACCGGATGGCGCTGCTCAGCCGAGCGCGCGCGCTGCTCCGCGGGCCCGAGATCCAGCTGCAGACCGACGAGGTTCCGACGGTCGTCGGCCGTGCGCGCCTGGGCCGCCGGACCAAGGACCTCGTCAAGCGGCTCGGCCCGGGCGACATCGCGATCATCGATCACGCCGACCTCGACCGCATCGCCGCGGAGGACCTGGTCGCGAGTGGGGTGGGGGCGGTCGTCAACGTCGCCGAGTCCTCAACCGGCCGGTACCCGAACCCGGGACCGCTGGTCCTCGCCAGGGCGGGTGTGCCCCTGATCGACGCGCCGGCCGCGCCCCTGTTCGAGGAGCTCGCCGACGGCGACCGGCTGGTGATCGAGGGCTCCCGGTTGCGCGCCAACGGCAGCGTCCTGGCCACCGGCCGGGTGATCGACCTCGCGGTTGCGACCGAGCAGATCGAGGAACAGCGCGAGCGGATCAACGAGGCGCTGGCCGACTTCGCCATGAACACGATCGACCACGTGCGCGAGGAGGGCGAGCTGCTGGTCGGCAGGATCGAGCTGCCGCCGGTGCGGACCAACTTTCGCGATCGCCACGCGCTGATCGTGGTCCGGGGCACCACCTATCGCCGCGACCTCCGGACGCTCCGCGCGTACATCGAGGACACCGGCCCGGTGCTGGTGGGGGTCGACGGCGGCGCCGACGCGATCCTCGAGGAGGGCTTCACGCCGGACATGGTCCTGGGCGACATGGACTCGGCGACCGACGCGGCGCTCACCTGCGGCGCCGAGGTCGTCGTCCACGCCTACTCCGATGGCCGCGCTCCAGGGCTGGAGCGCCTCGAGAAGCTCAGCCTCGACCCGGTGGTGGCGCCGGCGATCGGCACCAGCCAGGACGTCGCGATGCTGCTCGCGCACGAGAACGGCGCGGAGCTGATCGTCTCGGTCGGCGCCCACTTCAACCTCACCGAGTTCCTCGACAAGAACCGCTCCGGGATGTCATCCACGTTCCTGACCCGGCTGCGGATCGGCGAGACCCTGATCGACGCCAAGGGCGTCAGCCGCCTCTATAACCCCGGGGTCCGCGGCTGGCACTGGTGGGTCTTCGCCGTGCTCTCGCTCGCGCTCATCGTCGTCGTGGTGCTGAGCTCGCCGGCGCTGGCGGAGTTCTTCGACCTCGTCTGGCTCAAGATCAAGGTCGCTCTCAATCTCTGATGGGCTATTCGGCGCGCTATCACGCGGCCTCGCTCGCCGCCGTCTTTCTCGCGCTCGTCGTGGGGATCCTGATCGGCGTCGGCTTCGGGTCCGACATCGTCACCGGGACCGCCGACGACATCGAGCAGAGCCTGCAGGGTGACCTCGAGGACCGGGCGGCGGAGATCGACTCGCTCCAGGGCCAGCTGCAGACCGAGCGCGACTTCGACCAGGCCGTGTTCCCGGCGATCGTCGGCGGCCGCCTGCGCGACCAGCGGGTGGCGCTGGTGGCGCTCGGCGGCCTCGACCCCGGGATCGCGAATGCGGTGGAGAACGCGATCGAGCCCGCCGGCGGCCGGCTGACCGAGGTCGCGGTGGTCGCCGAGCCGCCCGACCTCGACGCGCTCAGCTCGACGGCCTCGGACGGGCGCGAGGCGCGGGCAATCGCGCGGGGCAGCCAGGAGGAACTGCGGCGGTTCGCCGAGCGCGCCGGGCGCACGCTCGTGTTCGGCGGCGACAACTTCGACGAGCTGCGAGGGACGCTGCTCAGCCGCTTCAGCGGCAAGCCCGGGAACATCGACGCGGTGGTCGTCGCCCGCAGCCGGCCACAGGACCTCGACCCCGATGACGAGGCGGCCACCGACGAGATCGAGCAGGGGCTGGTGGCGGGCCTCGACTCGGTCGCGACCGTGGTCGGCGCGGAGCGCACCGACACCGACCCGTCCTCCATCGGCTTCTTCGAGGACCGGGGCATCCCGAGCGTCGACAGCGTCGACCTGGCATCGGGGCGCGTGGCCCTCGTCTACACGCTCGACGGGACCGCCACGGGCAACTTCGGCGTCAAGGACACCGCCGACGGGCTGCTTCCCGACCTGATCCCCGAGGGACAGGGGTCCGGCGCGGCCGGGGTCGGCGGCTAGCCGAAAATGCTGTCGGGTCTCGTCCTCTCGGCGCTCGTCGCCGCCGTCGCGATGCCGCCGTGGCTGCGCGACATGCTGCGCACGGGTCTGGCGCGGATCAACTACGCCGGCCGCCGGGTCGCGTTCCCGGCCGGCGCCCCGCTCGTCGCCTGCTCGTTGATCGCGCTCGTGCCACTGGCGGTGGTCGACGATCGCGCGGACCTGGACGTCCTGGACCCCGAGTTGCGACGCTGGATCGTGTACGTGCTGGGGGTCGCGATGCTGGGGCTCCTGGACGACGCGCTCGGCCGCGGCGCCCACGCGGACACGCCACGCGGCTGGCGCGGGCACGCCCGCACCGTGTTCGCCGGCGGCTTCTCGACCGGGGCGATCAAGGCGGTCGGCTCGCTCGCGCTCGCCGCCTACGCCGTCTCCGGTCGCGGGCGAGAGGGGATCGACTACTTCGCCGACCTCGCGCTGCTCCTGCTGGCGACCAACCTCTTCAACCTGCTCGACCTGCGGCCCGGCCGGGTGGAGAAGGCATTTCTGCTGCTGCTCGCCGGCCTCTGCCTCGGAGCCTGGACCGTGGTGCCGATCGACCTGCTCGGCATCTTCATCGGGCCGGTCGTCGTCGGGGCCGCGTTCACCCTGCGTGAGTGGACGATGCTGGGTGACACCGGCTCCAACCTGGTCGGAGCGCTGGCCGGGATCTCCCTGCTCGTCGTGCTCGACGACACCGGCCGGTGGATCGCGCTGGCGGTGGTCGCGGCGCTGACGATCTTCGGGGAGTTTCGGTCGATCTCGAAGGCGATCGAGTCGGTTCCGCCACTGCGCTGGATAGACTCGCTCGGCAGAGTGAAGAACGGAATGTCGAAGCGATGAAGCCGGGCGAGACGCGCTTCATCTTCGTCACCGGAGGGGTCGTTTCCTCGCTCGGCAAGGGCATCGCCGCGTCCTCGATCGGGCGCCTGCTGGTCAGCCGTGGCTTCCGGGTCCAGCTGCAGAAGTTCGACCCCTACATCAACATCGACCCGGGGACGATGAGCCCGTTCCAGCACGGCGAGGTCTTCGTCACCGAGGACGGCGCCGAGACCGATCTGGACCTCGGTCACTACGAGCGCTTCACGGACGAGAACACGTCTCGGTCCTCCAACGTCACCGCCGGCGCCGTCTACAACTCGGTCATCCGGCGCGAGCGGCGCGGCGATTACCTCGGCGCCACCGTGCAGGTGATCCCGCACATCACCGACGAGATCAAGCAGCGCATCCTCATCGTCGCCGAGAGCCAGGCGGTCGACTTCGTGATCACCGAGATCGGCGGAACCGTCGGCGACATCGAGTCGCTGCCGTTCCTCGAGGCGATCCGCCAGCTGTATTCCGAGCTGGGGCCGAAGCGCTGCATGTTCCTGCACCTGACGCTGGTCCCGTACATCGGTCACGCCGGCGAGCTGAAGACGAAGCCCACCCAGCACTCGGTCAACGAGCTGCGCCGGATCGGGATCCAGCCGCACGCCCTCATCTGCCGCTCCGAGAAGGGGCTCGACCGGGAGATCCGGCAAAAGATCGCGCTCTTCGCCTCGATCCACGAGGACGCCGTGCTCTCGGCGCGCGACGTCGACAACATCTACAAGGTCCCGCTGGTGATGCGGGCCGACGGCGCCGACGACCTCGTCCTCGACCACTTCGGCGTCGAGGCCCCGGCCCCCGAGCTCGGGGAGTGGGAGGAGCTGATCCGCCGCGCCGACGCGTGCGAGGGCACAACGCGGATCGCGCTCGTCGGCAAGTACGTGCAGCTCGCCGACGCCTACAAGTCCGTGATCGAGGCGCTCACCCACGGCGGCTACCACCACGGCACCAACGTCGACGTCCAGCTTGTCGACTCCGAGGACTTCGACCCCGAGGAGATCGCGCAGTGGGCCGACGGGATCCTGATTCCCGGCGGCTTCGGCGAGCGCGGCATCGAGGGCAAGATCGAGGCGACCAGGATCGCCCGCGAGCGCGGCATCCCGTTGCTCGGCATCTGCCTCGGGATGCAGATCGCGGTCGCCGAGTTCGCCCGCCACGTCGTCGGGATGGAGGGCGCCAACTCGACCGAGTTCGACCCCGAGACGCCGTACCCCGTCGTCGACCTGCTGCCGGAGCAGAAGGAGGTCTCCGACATGGGCGGGACGATGCGGCTCGGCGCCGACCCGGTGAAGCTCCACGAGGGCACCCGGGCGCGCGAGATCTTCGGCGAGGCGGTGATCTACAAGCGCCACCGTCACCGCTATGAGGTCAACAACCAGCTGCGTCGCCGGCTCGAGGACGAGGGCCTCGTCTGCGGGGGCACGTCGCCCGACGAGCGCCTGGTCGAGATCATCGAGCTGCCCGACCATCCGTTCTTCGTCGCCTCGCAGTTCCACCCGGAGTTCAACTCCCGCCCGACCCGCCCCGAACCGCTCTTCCGTGAGTTCGTGGGCGCCGCCTCGCGGCTGGCCGCCGAGCGCGGCGCCGGGCCGGCGACCGAGGAGACCGAGGTCGAGTCGGGCGGCGTCGAGGACGCCAGGATCCGGCGCGAGGCGTAGCCGCTCGCGCCCTTTAGTCGCTGATGAGCGACGGCGAGCGGGTAATCCGGGGGATCTGGCGGCGCTGGAACGAGGGCGACCGCGCCTGGGACCCGTCGATCGTCGATCCTGAGCTCGAGATCCGCTCGATGCTCACCGGCCGCACCTATCGCGGACGAGCCGAGGTTGAGCAATGGATGGCGGAGATCGATGAGCAGTTCGAGCAGTGGAAGCTGCTCATCGACGAACTCAAGGAGGTCGCTCCGGATCGCTTCCTCGTCACGGGCAAGCTCGAGGTTCGCGGACGCCAGAGCGGGGTGGACCTCGACCAGCCGCTGACCTGGCTCGTCGTCCTGCGGGCGGATCGCATGCTGATGATGGGCGTGGTCTGGGGCCGGAACACCTACGAGGCCGCCAGGGCCGCGCTCGGCGTCTAGACGCGGCTGGCGCGCACGCGCTCGTCGACGAACGCCAGCTTGCGCGTCACCGGCTCCGAGAGCACGAACGGGTACACGTCGGAGCGGCCCATCGAGCGGTTGATCGCGTTCAGCGCGTAGGTGAGCGGCAGCCAGTCGGCGAGCGCCGCCTCGAAGTCCCAGTTCCCGTCGTCGGGGGCCGACTCCAGCCCGCCGCGCGCCGGCGCCTGCGGCCCGTCGACGCGCACGCCGTACGCGCCCGCGGTCTGCAACGCGTCGCGAATGTGGAGGTAATGGGCGAAGGTCTCGGCCCAGTCCTCGGCCGGGTGCATGGCGGCGTAGGCGCTCACGTGGTCCGTCTCCCAGCCCGGCGGGGGACCCTCGGCGTAGTGGCGCTCGAGCGCTGCGGAATAGTCGGCGCGCTCGTCGCCGAAGAGCTCGCGCGCGCGGGCCAGCGCTGCGTCGTCGCTCGTCAGGATCGGGAAGTAGTAGTGCCCGATCTCGTGGCGCAGGTGGCCGACCACGGTCCGGTACGGCTCGCCCATCTGCTCTCGCACGGCCACGCGGTGCGAGTCGTCGGACTCGGCGAGGTCGAGCGTGATCACGCCGTCGGCGTGGCCGGTCGTCACCGGCTCCCAGGCGCTGGAGAGCAGGTCGAAGGCGAGCCCGGAGTCGCCGTTGTCGCGCGGTGAGATCGGGAGCCCGAGCTCGCCGAGCTCGAACAGCAGGCGGCGCTTGGCGTCCTCCGCGACGCGTAGCTCGCGCAGGCCGAGCTCGTCGCCGTCGGCCGGTCTCGTGCGGGTGAGCGCGCACGAGAAACAGAGCTCGCCCGGCTCCTCGACCAGCCAGTTGCAGGCCGCGAGCTCGGCGTTCGCGCACCGGGGCCGGGTCTCGAAGAGGGTCAGCAGCTCCCGCGCCGGCCAGTCGAAGCCCAGCTCGGTGCCGCAATTGAGGCACGCATCGTTCTCGAAGAAGACCAGCTGGCCACAGTTTCGGCAGGCGAAGGCGCGCATCGAGCCGGGCAGGGTAGCGGCGGTCCCGCCCTCAACCCGCCGAGTGCCATCTCAACCACCCTGGAGGTGGTTCTGATGTCACTCGGCGGTGTGGGCGCGGGCGAGGATCGCCTCGGCGCGCTTGCGGCTCGCCTCATCGATCATTTCGCCGTCCAACGAGGCGACTCCCGCCCCCTCCAGCGCCGCGAGCACGGAGCGGGCGCGTTGGATCTCCGCGTCGCCGGGGGTGAAGAGCTCCTCGAGCGGCGCCACCTGCGCCGGGTGAATCGCCCACTTGCCGTCGTAGCCGAGCGAGCGCGCGCGCTCGGCCGAGCGGCGCAGACCGGGCTCGTCGTCCACGCGCAGATAGGGGCCGTCGATCGCGGCGAGCCCGGCGGCACGGGCGGCGACCAGCAGGGTGGAGCGGGCAAAGCCCAGCGCCTCGTCGCGCGCCTCCGGGTCTCCGTCCGGCAGACCGAGCGAGGCGGCGAGGTCGGCGGGGCCGAGGATCAGCGCCTCGAGCCGCTCGCTGGCCATCGCGATGGCGTCGATGCCTCGCAGACCGACCGCGGTCTCGATCAGCGCCTGGAGCGCGATCGGGCGGTCCGTGTCCGCCTGGCGCTCGAGCTCATCGAGCCCGGCGTCGATCAGCCGCAGTTGCTCGGCGTCCTCGACCATCGGCACGACGATCGAGTCGATCCGGTCGCCGGCCCGCGAGACCAGCTCCTCGAGATCGCGCCGAAACCACGGCGTCCCGACGCCGTTGATGCGCACCGCGACCGAGCTGGGTGTCCAATCGGGCTGCGCAAGCGCGTCGATGAGCGTCTCCCGCGCCTCGTCCTTGCCCTCCGCGGCGACCGAGTCCTCGAGATCGAGGATGACCTCGTCGACCGCGATCGAGCGCCCCTTCGCGGGCATTCGCGCCGGCGCGGCGGGGACGGAAAGGCAGGCGCGGCGGGCCCTCACGGCGATCCGAGGATACGCTTTGCGGCTTCTACGCCCAGCGATGGAGGAGGAGCTAGGCGTGCGCACTCGCGAAAGCGTCTTGGTGGCCGGGCCGTACTTCGAGGAATTCGAACGCGGCCAGGTGTTCGAGGACGCCCCTGCCCTGACGCTCACCTCGGGGCACGCCGCCGTCCACCAGGCGATCACCGGCGATCGGCTGCGCCTGCCGCTCGACGCCGAGCTCAGCAGGGCGGTGACCGGCGCCGAGCAGCCGCTCGCGCACCCGAGCCTGGTCTGCGACGTCGCGATCGGGCAGTCGACGGGGCCGACCCAGCGAGTGCTCGGCAACCTCTTCTATCGCGGCTTGATCCTGCTCACGCCGGTCCACATCGGCGACACGCTGCGGACGCGAACCGAGGTCGTGGCGCTGAAGGAGAACTCGCGCCGTCCCGACGCTCCGGCCACGGGCCTCGTCGCGCTGCGGATCACCACCCGCAACCAGCGCGACGAGCCCGTCCTCGACTTCTGGCGGTGCCCGATGATCCCGCTGCGCGATGGCGCCCCCGAGACCGGCCACGCGGATCGCTTCGACGAGATCCCCGACGAGCTCGAGCTCGCACGCGTGCTCGCAGCCGCGCCCACGGGGTGGGACTTCGAACCGCTGCGGGCGGTCGCGCCGGGAGAGCGCTTCGCCGACGTCCAGCCCGGGACCACGTTCGAGGTCGAGGGCCGCGACACGGTGACGGCCGCGCCGGAGCTCGCGCGGCTGACCCTGAACGTCGCCAAGGCGCACACGGACGCCGCGGGCAGCGTGCACGGGCGGCGCCTCGTCTACGGCGGCCACACGATCTCGATCGCGGCCGCGCACCTCAGCCGGGCGCTGCCGGCGGTCGCGACGATCGTCGCGTGGCGCGGGTGCGACCACCTGGGACCGGTGTTCGAGGGCGACGTGCTCTCGACCACGGTCGAGGTCGAGGCGACGCATGGCCTCGAGGGAACGGACGCCGGGCTCTTGGACCTGCGGATGCGGGTGACAGCCGACCGCCGGGAAGGGGAGGGCGTGCCGGTGCTCGATTGGCGCGCGATCGCGGTGATCTGCTGACGAGTGGCCACGCCACCAACGAGGGAAGGAGCAGCGTGAACGGGATCCTGGAGGGCATGCGCGTGATCGAGGGCTCGGCGTACGTCGCCGCGCCGCTCGGCGGCATGACCCTGGCCCAGATGGGCGCCGACGTCATCCGCTTCGACCCGATCGGGGGCGGTCTCGACCGCACCCGCTGGCCGGTGAACGAGGAGGGCACCAGCCTCTTCTGGGCGGGCCTCAACAAGGGCAAGCGCTCGATCCAGGTCGATCTGCGTTCCGAACGGGGGCAGGAGGTGCTCACCGAGCTGATCACGGCACCGGGCCCGGACGGCGGGATCGTGCTCACGAACTTCCCCCTGCGGGGCTGGCTCGACTACGAGCAGCTCGCCGAGCGCCGCCCGGACCTGATCATGGTGAGCATCGTCGGCAATCACGACGGCTCGTCGGCGGTGGACTACACCGTCAACCCGTCGACCGGATTCCCGTGGGCGACCGGGCCGCGACACCTCTCGGTGCCCTTCAACCACCTGCTCCCGGCCTGGGATTCGATCACGGGGACCCTCGCGGCGGCCGGGGTGCTCGCGGCCGAGCGCCACCGGGCGCGCACGGGCAAGGGCCAGCTGGTGCGGATCGCGCTCTCCGACGTCGCCTTCGCGATGGTCGGCAACCTGGGCAAGATCGCCGAGGCGCAGGTGCTGCAGCGCGAGCGGCGCAAGGACGGTAACTATCTCTACGGTGCGTTCGGCCGCGACTTTCTGACCAGCGAGGGCCGGCGGATCATGATCGTCGCCCTGACCGGGCGCCAGTGGCGCAGCCTGGTCGAGGCGACGGAGCTGCACGAGGCGTTCGAGACCCTGGAGAAGCTGATGAACGTGGACCTGAGCAAGGAGGGAGATCGCTTCCGGGCTCGCGAGGTGGTCGGCGCCGTGCTCAAGCCCTGGACGATCAGCCGCAGCTACGAGGAGATCGCCGCGATCTTCGACGCCCACGACGTCTGCTGGGGTCGCTACCAGACGTTCCGCGAGCTGGTCCAGGAGGACCCCCGCTGCTCGACGGACAACCCGATGTTCGAGGAGGTTGAGCAGCCCGGGATCGGCACCTACCTGGTGCCCGGCTCGCCGGTGGATTTCGGCGACGTCGACCGACTGCCGCCGCGCCGCGCCCCGCTACTCGGCGAGCACACGGACGAGGTCCTCTCGGAGCTCCTCGGGCTCGGCGACGCCGAGATCGGGCGCCTGTACGACCAGGGGGTCGTCGCCGGGCCGGCGGAAGTCGCGGCCGCTTGAGCTGGATCGTCGACTTCTCCGACGGCTCGCGCGAGATGCGCGAGCTGCTGGGCGGCAAGGGCGCCGGAATCGCGGAGATGACCCGCGTGCTCGGAGCCGAACGGGTCCCCGCCGGGTTCACGATCACGACCGCGGCGTGCGTGGCCTACCTGCGCGACGGGGCACCTCCTGCGGGGCTGGAGGACGAGGTCGACGAGGCGCTCGAACGGCTCCAGCAAGCCGCCGCCAAGCGACTCGGCGACCGCGGCGACCCGCTGCTGGTCTCGGTGCGATCGGGGGCGCGCGTCTCGATGCCGGGGATGCTCGACACGGTGCTCAACCTGGGGCTCAACGACGAGGCGGTCGAAGGCCTCGAGCGCCAGACCGCCGACGCCCGCTTCGCCTGGGACTCCTACCGCCGGCTGCTGCAGATGTTCGGCAACGTGGTGCGCGGCCTGCCGTCGGGCGACTTCGAGGACGAGCTGGGTCGCGCCCGCGACGCCGCCGGCGCGAGCGCGGACACCGAGCTCACCGCCGCACAACTGCGGGAGCTCTGCGAGCGCTTCAAGCAAATCATCGCCGACGCGGGCGACCCGTTCCCTCAGGACCCACGCGAGCAGCTCCGCGAGGCGATCGTCGCCGTGTTCGAGTCTTGGAACGGCGAGCGGGCCCGCGCCTACCGCCGGCTCGAGCGCATTCCCGACGGTTGGGGCACCGCCGTCAACGTCCAGCGGATGGCATTCGGCAACCGCGGGCCCACGTCCGGGTCGGGCGTCGCGTTCTCGCGCAACGAGACCAACGGCGCGCCCGAGCCCTCCGGCGATTTCCTCGCCAACTCGCAGGGCGAGGACGTGGTCGCCGGGATCCGCAACACCGAGCCACTCGACGGCCTGCGCGACCGCCTGCCCGACGTGCACGCCGAGCTGCTCGACGTGCTCAGGACGCTGGAGCGCCACTACGGCGACATGCAGGACGTCGAGTTCACGATCGAGGACGGCAAGCTGTTCCTGCTCCAGACGCGGACGGCGAAGCGCCCGGCCCAGGCCTCGGTGCGCTTCGCCTGCGATGCCGTGGCCGAGGGGATGCTCGACCGCTCGGAGGCGCTCGCGACCATCGACGCCGACGCGCTCGAGCCTCTTCTGCACCCGACCTTCGACCCCGACGGCGAGTATCGCGAGCTGGCCCGCGGCGTCCCGGCCTCGCCCGGCGCCGCCCGGGGGGCCATCGTCTTCACCGCGGCGGAGGCCGTGCGCCGCGCCGGCGCCGGCGAGGACGTGATCCTGGTCCGGCGCTTCACCGAGGCCGAGGACGTCGCCGGCTTTCACGCCGCCCGCGGCATCCTCACGGCCGAGGGCGGCAAGTCCTCGCACGCGGCGCTGGTCGCCCGCGGGATGGGCAGGCCCTGCGTTGCCGGGGCCTCGGCGCTCGAGGTCGACGCCGCCGCGGAGGTGGTCAGGGTGGGGGAGACGGAGCTCCGCGCCGGCGATCGGATCGCAATCGACGGCTCCAGCGGGCTGGTCACCGCAGACGAGGTCGAGCTGATCGCGCCGCGGATCAGCGGCGAGTTCGAGCAGGTGCTCCAGTGGGCCGACGAGATCCGCCGACTCGGGGTCCGCGCAAATGCCGACGCCGGCGAGGACGCAGCACGGGCACGCTCGTTCGGCGCCGAGGGGATCGGCCTCTGCCGGACCGAGCACATGTTCTTCGGCGAGGATCGCGAGGAGCTGGTGCGCGAGATGTTCATCGCGGGCGAGAGCTGGCGGCGGGCGAAGGCTCGCGACGAGGCGGCGACGGTGCTCGAGCGCACCGAGACGGCGTTCCGGCAAGCGCTCGACCGCCTCGGTGAGCTTCAGCGGGCGGACTTCGTCGAGATCTTCCAGGCGATGGCGGGGCTCCCGGTGACGGTCCGGCTGCTCGATCCGCCGCTGCACGAGTTTCTCCCCGTCTCGCACTTCGAGGCCGCCCTCGAGGCGGCCGGCGACGAGGGCGATGCGGCCGACGAGGCGCGCTCGCGGCTGGCCCTGGCGCGCGACCTCGAGGAGGTCAACCCGATGCTCGGCCTCCGCGGGATCCGGCTCGCGGTGATGTTCGGCGAGGTCTACGAGATGCAGGCCAAGGCGATCGTCGAGGCGATGCTCGAGGTCAGCGGCTCGGATGAGGTCGCGACCGTCGAGATCATGCTGCCGCTCGTCGCCTACGAGACCGAGCTCGCGCTCGTGCGCGAGATGATCGTTCGGGCGGTGGAAGCGGTGTTCGAGCGCGCCTCCGACCGGGTGCCGTATGAGATCGGGACGATGATCGAGCTGCCGCGGGCATGCCTGGTGGCCGACCGGATCGCAGCCCACACCGATTTCTTCAGCTTCGGGACCAACGACCTCACGCAGACCACCGCGGGGCTGTCTCGCGACGACGCGGAGGGCGGCTTTCTCAACGTGTATCTCCAGAAGGGCCTGCTCGATCGCAGCCCGTTTGAGTCGCTCGATACCCCGGGCGTGGGCGCGCTGGTCGAGATCGCCGCCACGCGCGGCCGCGAGACGCGCGCGGATCTGCGCCTCGGGATCTGTGGCGAGCACGGGGGCGACCCGGAGAGCATCCGTTTCTTCGAGCGGGTGAAGCTCGACTACGTGAGCTGCTCGCCCTACCGGGTGCCGATCGCCCGCGTCGCCGCGGCCCAGGCGGCGCTCGCGATGGAGGACGCCGGGTGAGCTCGGACGACGCGCTTCGCGAGCGCTTCGCGCGACTCTGTGAGATCCCGAGCCCGACCGGCTTCGAGCGGGCGGTCGCCGACGACGTGCTCGCGGAGCTGCGTGGGCTCGGGATCGAGGCGTTCGAGGACGCCGCCGCCGAGTCCGCGCGGGCTGGGTCCGGCAACGTGATCGCGCGCGTCCCGGGGACGGGGGAGCGTTGGGTCTCGTTTTTCGCCCACCTGGACACGGTCCCGGAACCCGGGCAGATCGAGGTCGAGCTGGCCGACGGCGTCTTTCGCAGCCGGGGCGAGACGATCCTGGGCGCCGACAACAAGGCCGCCGTCGCCGTGCTGGTCGAGCTCGCGTCGCGCCATGCCGCGCTGCCGACGGCCGCGGGGCTCGAGCTCGTGTTCACGGTCGCCGAGGAGGAGGGCCTGCGCGGGGCGAAGGAGCTCGACCTGAGCGCGTTGCGGGCGCCGTTCGGCTACGTGCTGGACCACGCCAGCCCGATCGGCGAGGTGATCACCGCGGCGCCGACCTACCAGCGGCTGGTCGCCGAGTTCGAGGGACTCGAGGCGCACGCGGGAATCCGGCCGGAGGCCGGCCACTCGGCGATCGAGGCCGCGGCGGCCGCGATCGACGCGATGCGCCTCGGGCGACTCGACTCGGAGACCACGGCGAACGTCGGGCGGATCACCGGCGGCGTCGCGTCGAACGTCGTCGCCGGGCACTGCCGGGTCGAAGCCGAGGCGCGGTCGCTCGACGACGGCAGGGTCGCCGAGGCGACGGCGGCGATGCTGGATGCGTGCACCTGGGCGGCGAGCGAGCACGGATGCGACGTCGACGTCGACCTGACCGAGGTCTTTCGCGGCTACCGGCTCCGGTCGGCCGCGCCGGCGGTGAGGGTCGCGAGCGAGGCGCTCGAGCGCCGTGGGATCGAGCCGCGCGAGGTCGCCACCGGCGGTGGCAGCGACGCCAACGCGCTGCTCGAGCGGGGCTACGAATGCGTGCTGCTCGCCAACGGGACCGAGGCCAACCACACGCACCAGGAGAGCGTCGGCGCCGCACGGCTCGCCGAGATGCTCGACGTGTGCGAGGCGATCGCCGAGCTGGCCGGGACCCGCGAGGAGTGAGCGGGCCGTGCTGAAACTGCGCCGCGGCACGGTCGTGGCGGTCGACCCGCTGACCGTCGAGGTCGGTGGCGAGCACCGGCCGGCATGGGCCGACACGTCGATGGTGGGCGAGGTCCAGGTGGGCGACGAGGTCGTCGTCAACACCCAGGCCCGCGACCTCGGGCTCGGCTCCGGGGGCTTCGACATCGTCCACGTCAACCTCAGCCGGGGCCTGTACGGCGGCTCAGAGCAGCGGATCCACGTGATCAAGCTCAACTACACGTCGCTCCAGCACCCCGTCGAGCCGGTCGAGATCGAGCACGGTGAGCCCGATCTCGGGCCCAAGCCACCCACCGTCGTCATCTCGCTGCACGGACACCTCGCGCCGATCGCCTGGTCGGCGGCGCAGGCCCGTCCGGGCCTGCGGGTGGGCTTCCTCCAGGGGGCCGGGGCAGCGCTGCCGGGGTCGATGTCGCGCGACGTCCGCGAGCTTCGCGACCTCGGCCTGCTCTGCGGCCACGTGACCGCCGGACCCGCCTACGGGGGCGAGCACGAGGCGATCAGCCTGGTGGGCGGCCTCGACGCGGCCGCCCGCCGGCTCGGGTGGGAGGCGATCATCGTCGGCCCCGGGCCGGGGATCCTCGGCTCGGCGACCAGGCTCGGCCACGGCGGGATGGCGGCGCTCGACGCCGCGCACGCGGCGCTCGCCCTCGGCCTGCCGACCATGCTCTGCCCGCGGATGTCGAGCTCGGACGAGCGCGAGCGCCACCGCGGGCTCAGCCACCACACGGCCTCGGTGCTCGAGTTGCTGCTCGCCCCCGTGCGGGTGCCGGTCCCGGAGGCCGAGATCGAGGGTTGGCCGCTGCTCGGCGCTGAGGATGCGCCCGCCGGCGGCTCGGCGCAGGCGGCGCTCGACGAGCTGATCGAGCTCTGCACCGGCCACCACGACCTTGCCGTGGAGCCGATCGACCTCGCTGGGTACGCGACCAGCGGCCTGCCGACCTACACGATGGGGCGCTCGATCGAGGAGGACCCGCTGTTCTTCGCCGCGGCGCTCGCGGCCGGTCGCGCGTTGGCGGCGGCCGTCGGTGGGTAGGTTGCCGCCCATGGAGCGGATCGGTTCGCGGCGGGTCTACGAGGGGCGGGTGATCGACGTCCGCGTCGACGAGTTCCGCTACGACGACGGCGAGACCGCCGAGCGGGAGATCGCCGAGCACCCGGGCGCGGTCGGCATCGTCGCGCACGATGGCGAGCGCATCTACCTCGTGCGCCAACCGCGCGAGGCGGTGGGGGAGGCCGCCCTGCTCGAGGTGCCGGCGGGCAAGCTCGACGTCGAGGGCGAGTCGCCGCTCGAGTGCGCGCAGCGCGAGCTCGTCGAGGAGATCGGCATGCGCGCCTCGCAGTGGACGGAGATCAAGCGCTTCTACACCTCGCCCGGGTTCGCTGAGGAAGAGGTGACCCTGTTCGTGGCCACCGGCCTCGACGAAGTCGCCGACCACCAACCGGATCCCCACGAGCGGATCGAGGTCGTCCCGTGGCCGCTCGCCGACCTCGACGGCGCGATCGACGCCTGCGCCGACGCCAAGAGCCTCATCGCCCTGCTGCTGTTCAGGAGGCTGCGCGACTGATTTCGGCGCGCGCAGGCGCGGTTGCACCGGCAGGGGGGTGCCCGGCCGGGCGAAGAATGCAGGCGACATGGCGATCGCCGTTCCACCCGAGACAGGCGCCGCGACCGCGCGGTTCGAGGCGCTGGTGCTCGACTTCCTCGCCTACCTCGAGTTCGAGCGCGGCCTCGCCCGCAACACGCTCGACGCCTATCGCACCGACCTGCTCCAGTTCGGCGCCTTCCTGCGGATCCGCGAGCGCGACGCGACTGAGGCGTCGCGGGCGGACGTCGCGGACTTCCTCGCCGACCTCGCGACCGGCAAGGCGCCGGACGCGCAGGGCAACGGCGGCCGGGCCCCCTGCTCGCCGTCGACCATCAACCGCAAGACCGCCTGCCTGCGCTCCTTCTACCGCCACCTGCGCCGCGAGGAGCTGATCACCGAGGATCCGACCGCGACCCTGACCCCGCCGACCAAGAGCCGCAAGCTGCCGCACGTGCTGAGCCAGGCGGAGGTCACGAAGCTGCTCGAAAGCGCCACCGGCGCCGACCCGATCAGCCTTCGCGACCGAGCTCTGCTCGAGGTGATGTACGGGTGCGGCCTGCGCGCCTCGGAGGCGATCGGGCTGGAGATCGGCGACGTCGATCTCCGCCGGGGCTTCGTCCGCCCGCACGGCAAGGGCTCGAAGGAGCGGATCGTGCCCCTCGGCCGCGAGGCGGGACGCGCGATCGACCGCTATCTGCGCTCCAGCCGGCCCGACCTCGTCGGCATCAAGATCGAGCGCAAGTTGTTCGTGAACTTCCGCGGTGGCGGCCTCACTCGCCAGGGCCTCTACAAGATCATTCAGCGCCACGCCAAGGAGGTCGGGCTCGACGGCAAGATGAGCCCGCACACGCTGCGCCACACATTCGCGACCCACCTGCTCAGCGGCGGCTGTGACCTGCGCTCGGTCCAGGAGATGCTCGGCCACGCCGACGTCGCCACGACCCAGCTCTACACCCACCTCTCCCGGGAAAAGATCAAGGAGGTCTACTTCGCCGCCCACCCGCGGGCGACGGAGGCGCATTCCTAAGCGGTTTGTTCTGGGGCGCGAGAGCTGCGGCGATGTCGAGGTGGCGGACCGAGCTGGCGAAGGGCACCGCCGTTGCCGAACGGAACGAATCGGAGGGGCTGACTAGAGTTGAGCCACCAGTCGCAGCCGAGCGACACGATTACCTAGCGGAGCTTTCGGCACCCGGTGCCGATCTCTACTGATATGAGCTCGGGCAGCTCTCAGGCCGCGAAGGGCCCGCCTTATCGAGCTGGTTGTGATGGATGAGGTTGGGATACGCCTCCTCCGCCAGTTCCGGGGCACCTGATAGAGCTCGTCAGGAAATACGCTCACGGATACCGGGATAGAGACGCCTTCGGGTCGAAGAAGCCGAGCTTGTTCTCCGCATAGAGCCGTCCCGACGAGACCCCGTGTTCGTCAACCAGTAGTGGGTGATGTTGTCGAGGATGTCGTCTCGGGTAAGGCCCTCCGACTGTCCGTCGAAGACACGAGCGATCAGCGCAGACTGGTCGCGTCGTGGTCGAGCATCCAGGCGGAGCCCTACGGGTGAATCCGCAATTCCGTACAGCGACTGTGGGTGGGTCGCCATCTCGAATGCGTAGAACACGTCTGTCGCAAAGAACTCCTTCAGCGTGCGTAGAGGCGTGTTTCTTCGTCATTGAGACCGGATGGCGGCGGCCCGACTGAACGCCGCTCGACCGGCTCGACCGACCGGGAGTTGTGTGGATGCGAGCAGCTACGGAGGTGGGCGGGCGACGGAGGCGCATTCCTAAGCGGGTTCTGGGCTTCGCGCTCATGCTGCACGCGCGGCAGATCCCCCAGTTAGCGCCCATAACGACATCGGCTACTCCGACAGCCCGGCGGCTTCGAGGGCTTCCTTGGGATCGAGGTACTCCCGGACCCGAATCACCATGCCGCCCTGGAACTCCACGATCCAAGCGAGTTCCGATTCGGTCAGAGCGCCGCTCTCCTTGCCGCGTCCCCGGAGGTGACCGATGGCGACGGCTCGCTCGCCAAGGTCCCGGATTTCGGACAGCTCCGCCCTGACTTCGGAGAACGCGTCCTCCCCGTCTCGGACTCCGTCGCGGACGCCTTCGTGCCCCCGATACACGGTGGCTCCCCCGCCGAGCTGAACCTGCAACCACGGGTACCACTCGATCTCGGGATGGAGTTCGTCCAGCATCGCTTCCACGTCGCGCCGGTTGTAGGCGTCCGACACGCGCCGAACGACCTCGACGTTCTCCCGCGACATCGCCTACTCCGACAGACCGGCGGCTTCGAGGGCCTTAGACCGATCGTCGTAGTTCTCCACGCGGATGATCCTGCCATCGCTGATGGTGGCGATCTGGGCCCACTGCATGTCCATCGCAAGTCCACTTTCCCGACCTCTCCCGCGCTGCCAGGCAAGCGTCACGACGCGACCATCGGGAGCCGAGAAGATTTCGTCGACCCCCGCTTCATATTCCGTCCAGACCTCCAGCCATTCGGACAAGAAGCGGCGAACACCCTCAGTGCCCTGGTACCGGCGGTCGGGCCATGCACGAAAGTGCGCCATGTCCCAGGCGATGTCGCGGCTCCAGAAATCGGCAAAGAGGTTGTCCACGTCGCCGCGAGACCAAGCAGCCCAGGACTCACGCACGACCTCCACGTTCTCCTGCGACATCGCCCACGCAGTATCTCGCGACGGGGAGAGGGCGCAAACCGACGGGTGGCTCACCTCGCGCTGCCGGCGAGTCATCCGAGCAACTACGACGTGCCCGGGAGGGACCTCCGAGCGGGGGCGAAGCACTCGGCGGGACTGGATCGCGCGAGGGGCTACTGGATGCAGTTCGCGGTCACCGTCAACCCCCACGTCGGCGTCCCAGACGTCGCGACGGCGCGTACCAGCCAGGTGTGCTCGTCGACGGCATAGCTTCGCTGGACGACGACCGACGGCACGTTGGCCCCGCCGTTGGAGATCACGTAGCCGCCTCCGGTGACCTCTTCACCGTTGGCCGCCAAGGGGCAGGACACCTGAAGCTCCTTAACCGTGTCCGCGTTGGTGGCCGTGGAACCGACCCACGTACGGGCATGCGATTGCAGCACCCCGTATCGAAATTGGTGGGCGCCGACCGAGTTTTCAGCGAGATCGGCGCTCGTGAGCCCGCCGCCGTTAGCCCCCTCGTTCTGGACATCGGCGCTACGAACCTGGTTGGTGCCGATGTCGACGCTCTTTACCTCCCCGTTGACGATGTCGGTGCTGAAGACCGTGTTCGCGGCATAAGCGGTTCCGCCGGCCACGCGGCGATCAGGAACGCGAGTGTCGCCATGACGTTGGCGTAACGTCAGGTGCTTTCGCATAAGGACTCCTCCCCGAGTTGGCTACGCGCCAAGCCTCTCGCTCAACTGCGACCGCGTCAACCGAGCAACGCCGCCCGACTGGCGCGACGGTGGCGAAGCACCCTGCAGCTGTGTGAGCGAGCGGCCCAGATCGGCCTACTCGTCCGGCCGGTAACTGATCCCGTCGAGCGTGACGTACTTCCCGGTCGCGCTGCAATTGGAAGCCGAGGCGTCACAGTCGGTGACCAGCGCGAGGAGGCCGTTCGGGCCCACGTCGACTCGCGCCGGCGCGACTTGTCGGCCCTCGGAGGAGACGCTGCCGACGCTCGCGAAGGCTCGCCGGGAGGCAGGCCGGTAGCCGGTGGGCAGGCGGAAAATCGGCCTCTGAAGCGGCGCGTCCGCGGACTGCTCGGTGTTCTGAACGAGTCCTCTGAGGTGCACGACGCCGAGTTGATCCTTGTAGAAGGCAGCGGTCGCGTACGCGCCGCCGACGCTGTGCCAGGGAACGGCGCCACCCATATCCGGGGCGCTGCAGAAGACGGCCGTCATGGTCGGGTCGAAGCAGAGGTTCTCGGTCGTCGAGCCGGGGGCAATCTCGTTCCAGGGCTCGGGCGCCTCCAGATCCACGGGCGTCACCTGGCGGTTCGCGATCTTGCCCGTTCGGACCGCGCTGTCGGCGAGGTCCCGCGTCTTCACCTCGCCGTTGACGATGTCGGAGCTGAAGACGGTGTTCGCGGCGTAGGCAACGCCACCGGTCAACGCGCCGATGGCAAGCAGCGTCACCATCACGTTCGCGTAGGTCAGATGTCTGCGCATAAGGACTCCTCCGAGCCGGCGTGCGATCTCGGGGCGACCGCACGGGCCTCCCGATGCCGGCGTCATACGGTCGACGACGCAGACGCTTCGAAGATGCTGCGCGTCGAATACGCGTCCGGGTCAAGCACGAAGCTCGCGACGTCGCGGCCGCACGTCGCCGACGGCTGCATCGGCTGCGGCCTGAGCGCCGGACACGTCTGCCCTAGGCGGGTTACGAAGCGGCGAGACCGAAGCCGCGCCTCAGAATCGCAATCACGCGCTGGCGAGCCTCCGTGTCCACGTTCCGGATCTCCCGCGGATGGCGAACCAAGTCGCCGACGAACTCTTGGAGGAAGTCCTGGTCCTCCTTGGAGAGATTGCTCCAGAACGTGGCGACCTGCTTCCCTCGGGCTATCAGCCAGGGAATCAGGACCCTCCCGATCCAACGGAGGATCTCCCCCCACTTGATCTCAGACGAGCCGGCCTTGGCGCTCCCACCGCCGCCGGAGGTAAGTCCCGCGACCTGGGCGCGGAGATCATCGAACGTCGCCATGCGAAGAGCGTATCCCGGGTTCGGCTTGGATTTCAGTCGCGCACGTAGACCTTGCCGTCGCGCTCGACGACCTCGGCTCGACGCAGCGGCCACAGCTTCGTCAGCTGGATGAACGCGCCGTCGAGCCCTGGCACCTTCTCGTATCCCCCCTGTGGCCCGACGACCATCCGACCGGTTGCTGGGTCGTAGCGGGACTGGTGCCATGGGCAGACGAGGCAACCGTCCTCGTCGATCTCGCCGTTCGCGAGATCCGCGCGAAGGTGGCGGCACTTTCGTGACACGGCGTGGCGCTCGCCGTTCACGTTGAGCACCGCCCAGTCTCCGACTCCCCGGACCGATCCGGGTCCGAGCTCCTCAACGGTTCCAACGAGTTCCTCTGACATCTGGCGATTCCCCTCTCGGTCGCGGCTCACGCAGCCGTAGCTGATCCTCGACCGCCGCGCTCGCGGTGTCAAATGACTCGCGATCTGCGCCGTCAGTTGGTCGGAGTCGTCACGCAGACGGTGCTCCAGCCGGTGGTCTCCTGATCGCTGAAGCCCGGAGCGGCGCCGCCGGGCGCGACGATCCAGGCGTAGAAGTCGTTGGTGCCATCCGAACTCGGCATGGTGAACGACTCCTCGGTCCAGAAGAAAGCGGCGGCTACGGGCGGGAGGTCGTAGTTCTCGACCAACGAGAGCGCCTCACCAAAGGACGGCAGTCGCATCTCCATGTTCGCGCAGACATCGAGTGCCTCACGCCAGCTGACCTGCTCGTCCGGGTCTTTGAAGCAGAGCTCGCCGAAACGGACACTGCCATGGGTACAGGTATCGACGCCGCTCTGATTCGCGACGTCGTCGCCGGTCAGGTCTCCGTCGTTGACCTCGCTGCTGTGAATCGTTCCGTCGAGGACGTCGTTGCCGCGGAGCGACTCCGGCGCAATGTCGCTGCCGCTCAGCGACGAGTCCTGGATGTCAACGCCGACGAGCCCACCGCCGCTGACGCGTTGATTGCGCACGTCGGCGCTGCTGACCTGGTTGTCCTTGAGGTCGGCGCTGAGCAGCGACTCGTTGATGACGTCGTTGCTGCCGATCGTGTTCGCGGCGTAGGCCGCGCCACCCCCAAGGATCAGGACCAGGCACAGCGTCGAGATCACATTGGCGTAGGTCAGACGTGTGCGCATGGCGTTCCTCCCGGTTTGATCGTCAGCCGAGCCTCCCGGTTCGGCTCCCGTCGCACAGGACATCCGTCACGCTTCGGCCCCCACCCGCTTCAATTGGAGGCGTGCCCGAGCTTCCCGAGGTCGAGACCGTTCGTCGCCAGCTCGAGCCCGAGCTCGTGGGGCGGACGATCGACAGCGCGGAGATCCTCGACGAGCGCTGGACGCGCCCCGAGCCGCCCGCGGCCACCGAGGAGGCGCTCGTCGGGAGGCGGATCGAGTCGGTCGGGCGCCGCGGGAAGTACCTCATCGTGCGGCTCGACGACGGGGCGTCGTTGGTCATGCACCTGCGGATGACCGGCAACCTGCTCCTCCGCGCCCCGGGGGCGGACCTCGTCGCCGACCTGATGGAGTCCGACCGCCTGGGCGGCCCGCGGTTGTACGAATCGCACCCGGACGCGCGCCACCTGCGGGTGCGGATCGTGCTCGACGACGAGAGCGAGCTCTGGTTCACCGACGCGCGGCGATTCGGTCACGGTGTGGTTCTCGCCGCTGACGAGCTCGACGACTACTTCGCCTCCCGCCTCGGGATCGAGCCGCTGGACGGGGCGCTGACCCCACAGGCGCTTTGCGAGCTGGCGGCCGACCGACGCGCGCCGTTGAAGTCGTTTCTGCTCAACCAGACGCGGGTCTCGGGGATCGGGAACATCTACGCGGACGAGGCGCTCTGGCGCGCCCGCCTGCACCCGCTCTCGCCGGCGGGGTCGATGAAGCTCGAGCACTGCGAGGACCTGGCGCAGGGGATCGTCGAGGCGCTCGAGGCGGGGCTGGAACTCGGGGGCTCGTCGATCGACGACTACCGCGACGCCCGCGGCGAGCGCGGCGGGATGCAGGACGAGTTCCTGGTCCACACCCGCGAGGGCCAGGAGTGCCTGCGTTGCGACGGGATCATCCGCCGGATCGTCGTCTCGGGCCGCTCCACCTACTTCTGCCCGGGCTGCCAGAAGCGGTTGCGCGCCCGGCCGCGACGGCGCAAGGCGCGGGCGTGAGCGAGCCGCCGCCCCCGCCGGAGGGCTTTTCGATCGGGCATTGGACCGATTCCGTCGGGCGGACGGGGTGCACCGCGGTGATCGCCCCGCCGGGCAGCCGTGGCGGCGTCGACGTTCGGGGCGGCGGTCCCGGCACGCGTGAGACGGACATCATCGGCCCGCTGGCCGGCGGGGCGGAGGTGAGCGGGGTGATGCTCACCGGAGGCAGCGCCTACGGGCTGGGCACCGCCGACGGCGCGATGCGCTGGCTCGAGGAGCGCCACCGCGGCTACCGCACACCTGGCGGGCTGGTGCCGATCGTGCCTGCGGCGGTGATCTACGACCTGGTCGAGGGCGACTCTCAGGCGCGCCCCGACGCGGACGCCGGCTACGCGGCCTGCGAGGCGGCGAGGCCTGACGTCCCCGAGCGGGGCAGGGTCGGGGCCGGGACGGGCGCCGCCGTGGGCAAGATCCTCGGCCGCGAGCGCTCGACGCCGGCCGGTGTCGGGTACGCGGCCGCGCGCTCGGGCCTGGGGACGACGGTCGCCGCGATCGCCGTGGTCAACGCGTTCGGCGACGTGATCGGCGCCGACGGGGCGGTCCTGGCCGGCGCCCACGGCGACGACGACGAGACCGTGCCCACGACGGCGGCGCTCGCCTCGATGACCGAGGCGCCCGACTGGACCAGGGTGGAGGAGCTGAACACGACCCTCGTCTGCGTGCTCACCGACGCGCCGCTCGACCGGCCGGGGTGCGCGCGCGTGGCCCGGATGGCGA
Organism: uncultured Solirubrobacterales bacterium; assembly: GCA_963742205.1. GTDB lineage: Bacteria > Actinomycetota > Thermoleophilia > Solirubrobacterales > 70-9 > WHSW01. Next base: position 355,906 of record CAVUKZ010000004.1, read on the forward strand.
GCGGCGGCGTGGCGCGCGCCGTCGACCCGGTGTTCTCGAGCGTCGACGGCGACGTCGCGTTCTGCCTCGCCTCGGGCGAGCTCGCCGGGCCGCCGAACCGGTTCGTCTCGGTCTCGGTCGGCGCACTCGCCGCGACCGTGACCGCGGCGGCGATCCGCGACTCGGTGCGGGCGCGCGGCGCAATAGGCTCGTCGCCGATGGCGATCGACGAATTCATCCTCCGCCGGTTCGAGGAACCCGACGAGGTGCGCGAGTTCCCGCTCGGCCGCTTTGAGCTGATCGAGCTCGGTGGGATGACGCTCGGCCGGGCGACGTACGAGCCCGGTTGGCGCTGGAGCGAGCACGTGGGCTCGGAGCCCGACGCTCGCTGCCAGGTCGAGCACCTGGGCATCGTGATCTCGGGGCGCGCGGCGGTCGCCGGCCCCGATTACGAGGGCGTCATGGGCCCCGGGGACGTATTCGCCGTGCCGCCCGATCACGACAGCTGGGTGGTCGGCGACGAGCCCTACGTCTCGCTTCACTTCCTGGGCGCCGACACCTACGCCTCCTAGATCACTGATCGAGATCCGTCCGCCCCGTCGGCGAGCCTTACGGGGTGCCGGGGAAGTTCAAGACCGAGGCCATCGTGCTCCGCAGCATCCGCTACGGGGAGGCCGATCGCGTTCTGCATCTCTACACGATTACCCGGGGCCGGATCGGGGCGATCGCCAAGGGCGTGCGCCGCCCGCGCTCGCGCTTTGGCGGCCGGCTGGAGCCGTTCTTTCGCGTCGACCTGGTGCTCCACGAGGGGCGCGGTGAGCTCTCGACCGTGACCGCCGCCCACACGGTCGCCGCCCATCCCAATCTGCGGTCCGACGGCGCCGCGCTCGATGCCGCCGCCCGGGGCTGCGACGCCGTGCTGCGGCTCTGCGACTCCGAGGAGGCCAACCCCGCCGCCTACAACCTTCTCTGCCGCTATCTGTCGATCCTCGACGGCTCCGAGTCGGTCGCCGGCGACGGTGCGGGCGACGGCGCCACGGGCCTGGCGACAGCCCTTGCCTTCCGACTGAAGCTGGCGCTGACGACCGGGTTCGCACCCGAACTGAGCTCCTGCGCGCGTTGCGGCGAGGGCGACGGGCTCGCCGGCTTCTCCGGCGCCGCGGGCGGGGTGGTCTGCGACGCCTGCGGCGGCTTCGCCCTCTCGGGCGAGGCGCACGGGTTCATGGTCGACGCCCTCGGCCGCCCGCTGGCCCAGGCGCCGACGGCAAGCCCCGGGGCCCTGCGCCAGGCCGAGCGCGCGATCGGCGAGACGCTCGAGCACCACGCGCACGTCCAGCTTCGCGCCGCGGCCTGAGCCGCCCAGCGCGTCGGTAACGCCCGGTCGGGGAAGATCGCAGGATGGACGAGCGCCGCATCGACATCTACGAGACCCTCGGCGGGCCACAGGGAATCGCCGACTCGAGCATCCCGGCGCTCGTCTTCGTCGCCGTCTACACGCTCGGGGGCGACGACATCTCGACGGCGGCGTGGGCCGCGGTCGCCGCCGGGGCCCTGATCGCGGCGATCCGCATCGTCCGTCGCGAGCCGTTGCGGTTCGCGGCCGCCGGCTTTGCCGGCGTCGCCTTGGCGGCGTTCGTCGCCGACCGCACCGGCCGCGCCGAGGACTTCTTCCTGCCGGGCCTGCTGCTGAACGCCGCTTACGGGGGCGCGTACCTGATCTCGATCATCGTCCGCTGGCCGCTGCTCGGGCTGATCCTCGGCCCGCTGACCGGCGAGGGATTGCGCTGGCGCGATGACCCCGACCGCGTGCGTCGCTACACGCAGGCGAGCTGGGTCTGGGTCGGCGTGTTCGCGCTGCGGCTGGCGGTCCAGCTCCCGCTCTATCTGGCGGGCGCCGTGCTGGCCCTCGGGATCGCGCGTACGGCGATGGGGTTGCCGATCTTCCTCGTCGCCATCTGGCTCTCCTACCTGATTCTCGAGCGGGGCTCCAAGCCCGCCGAGGGCGGCGGGAGCGCGCGTATGCTCAACGGGAATTGAGCGTCACGGACGCACAGAGGGAGGGAGAGCTCAGGGCGCGCGTCGAGCGCTGGGAGGAGGAGTTCCTGGCCGCCGGCGCGACCCGCTCGTACCCCGCCGATCGCCGCGAGCCCGAGCCCGACAGCCCGGTGCGCACTCCGTTTCAGCGTGACCGCGACCGGATCGCGCACTCGAAGGCCTTCCGGCGGCTGAAGCACAAGACGCAGGTGTTCATCGCGCCCGAGGGCGACCACTACCGGACCCGGCTCACCCACACGCTCGAGACCTGCTTCATCGCCCGCACCGTGGCCAGGGCGCTGGCGCTGAACGAGGACCTCACCGAGGCCATCGGGCTCGGGCACGACCTCGGCCACCCGCCGTTCGGACACATCGGGGAGGAGGCGCTCGATCGCGCGCTGCGCGAGCGCGGTGACGAGGAGGGCTTTCGCCACAACCTGCATTCGCTGCGCGTCGTCGACGAGCTCGAGCGCGACGGCGAGGGGCTGAACCTGACCGAGCCGGTCCGCGACGGGATCCTCAACCACACCGGCCCGAACAAGCCCGCGACCCTCGAGGGCCGCGTGGTGCGGCTCGTCGACCGGGTCGCCTACATCAACCACGACATCGACGACGCCGTGCGCGCCGGGATCCTCGCCGAGGCCGACCTGCCCGCGGCGGAGATCGAGCTGCTCGGCCCGACCGGATCGGCGCGGATCGACACCCTCGTGCGCGACATCGTCGCCACCTCGCGCGAGTCCGGGGACGTGTCGCAATCGGACGAGATCGGCGGGGCGATGCTGCGGCTGCGCAAGTTCATGTTCGACCGCGTCTACCTCGGCCCCGAGGCGCGCGGCGAGCACGATCGCGTTCACCGCACGCTCCGCGCGCTCTTCGACTACTACCTCGAGGAAGGAGACGACCAGCAGGAGGTCGTCGACTACATCGCCGGGATGACCGACCGCTACGCGATCGCGACCTTCAGGCGCGTCGCGCTCCCCGAGGAGTCGCGGCTGTGAGCTTCACCCGCGAGAGCGTCGAGCGGGTCAAGGAGGCCTCCGACGTTGTCGAGGTGATCTCGGCCCACACCGACCTGCGCCGCTCGGGGGCCCGGTTCACCGGGCTGTGCCCGTTCCACGACGAGCGCTCACCCTCGTTCTCGGTCGACCCCCAGGAGAAGCTCTACCACTGCTTCGGGTGCGGGGTGGGGGGCGACGTGATCAAGTTCGTCGAGGAGAAGGAGGGGCTCGTCGTTCCCCGACGCGGTGGAAGCGCTCGCCGACCGCTACGGGGTCGAGCTCGAGCGCGAGGCCGAGGACCCCCGGGCGGAGGAGCTGCGGCGCAAGCGCGGGCGGTTGAGCGAGCTGCTCGAGCGCGCGGCCGCCTTCTACGCCAGCTTCCTGCGGGACTCCCCGCAGGCCGCGAAGGCCCGCGATTACCTGGCCGAGCGCGGGCTGGGCAGCGAGGTGCTGGAGGCGTTTGGCGTCGGCTGTGCGCCCGGGACCTGGGACTCGATCCTGATCCGCGGCCAGCAGGCCGGCTACTCGGTGGCCGAGATCGAGGCCGCGGGCCTGGTGCTCCCAAATCAGAAGCGCACCGGGCACTACGACCGCTTTCGCTCCCGGATCATCTTCCCGATCCGCGACGCCCGCGGCCGAGTCCAGGGGTTCGGCGCGCGGGCGCTCTTGCCCGACCAAAAGCCGAAGTACGTCAACTCGCCGGAGGGGGAGCTGTATTCGAAGCGGCGCACGCTGTACGGGATCGACCGGGGGCGGCCGCAGATGGTGAAGAGCGGTCGCGCGCTGGTGGTCGAGGGCTACACGGACGTGCTCGCCTGCGAGCAGGCGAAGATCGGTGGCGCCGTCGCGATCATGGGCACCGCGATCACCCCGGAGCAGGTCAAGCTGCTTTCCGCGTACGCCGAGGAGGCGGTGCTGGCGCTCGACGCGGATCGCGCCGGCCGTGAGGCGATGCTGCGCGCGCAGACCGTGGGCGGCAAGCGCCTGCGCCTGCGGGTGGCGCGGATGCCGGAGGGGAAGGACCCAGCCGACCTGCTCGCCGGCGGCGACGGCGCGAGCGCCACGGCCTTCCGGGAGGCGATCGAGGGGGCCGAGGACCTGCCCGTGTTCCACGTCCACACGCTGCTCGACGACGCTGACCTCTCGTCGCCCGCGGGGCGCGACCGCGCCCTCGACGAAGTGGTCGAGGTGATCGCGGCGATGCCGGACTCGATCTCGCGCGAGGAGCTGATGCGCGAGGTCGGCGACCGCCTGGCCGCCGACCCCGGGCTCGTGGCCAGGCGCGCGGCAACGGCTGGAACGCGCCGCCGACCGTCCAAACCGCGAGCCGACGACGCGGCCCCCGCGTCGGAGGACCCCGCGGTCGCCGCGGTGCGACCGCGCGTCTTGAACGCGCGCGAGCTGCGTGAGTCAGCGCTGCTCGGGATGTGCGTACGGCTACCGGCGGAGGGCGAGGACTACATCGCGAAGTTGACCGACGCGCACTTCTCGCGGCCGATAGCCGCTCGGGCTCGGCGATGGCTGCGCGACCACCTGGAGGACCCGATGGATGGCCTTGACCGCACGGACGAGGAGCTATTCGCCTACATCACCGACGTGAAAATGCGAGCCGAGGAGGAACCGGCCAGCGGCAGCGCGATGGAACTCAGCTTCCTCGAGCTGGAGCGGGCCAGGGTCGACGACAAGATCGCCGTCGCCGAGTCGCCGCCGGTCGAGCTCCAGCGCGAGCGCGCGCGGCTCACCGAGCGCATCGCCCGGGCGGAGAGTTAGCGGCGCGGTCGCGGCCTCCGTGGCCCGGGCCAGCCGCGCGCTTGCTCGCCTTCCAGACGCGTTCGAGCTCGACGCACGGTCATCGACCGTCGTCGGCACCAGCGGCCGCGGGTTGAAGACGTTCTCGCAGTTCGCGAGCGTGTCGACCGAGTCGGCCTCGACCGAGTCGGTGTTCGGACCGCAGTCGACGTTGTCGGTGAGGTCATCGCGGCTATGGATTCGATCGTTGCCGCTCGCGCCGTTGAGCGTGTCGAACCCGAATCCGCCGGCGATGACGTCGGCGCCGCCGAGCCCGTTGATGACGTCGGAGCCGGAGCCCGGGCCACCGTCGAGGAGGTTCGCGTCGCGCTCCCGGTCAGCGTGTCGCTCGACGGGCGCGCCGAACAGGTTCTCGACGGAGGTCCGGACGCGGTCGTTCTCGCCCGCTGGACGCCGTCGTCGGCGAGGTCGTCGATGTCGTGCCGCGATCGGGCTGAAGTGCGAGAGCGTAGCTCGCCCGCGTCGACGACCCGGGCCGCCGTCGACGTTCTCGACGTCGGTGCGGATGTTGTCGTTCTCGCCCAGCGATCCCGTCGTTGGCGATGTGTCGAGCGTCAGCGACAGAGGACTGGCGTCGGGCGGTCGTGTAGACGACCCGGTCGACGTCGGGACCGCCGAGGAAGGTATCGGCGGACGGCGTCCCGAAGCCGCCCTGCATCGACGTCGTGGCCCTCGCCGGCGGTGAGCATGTCGGGGTCCTGGCCGCCGATGAGGGAGTCGTCTGCCCGCGAATCCGCGGAGCGTGTCGACGCCGGAGCTCCCGGAGAGCGACTCGGTGACCGCGCGATCCGTTGATGACGTCGTCGAAGGAGCTGCCGCCGACGTTCTCGACGTCGGTGCGCACGTCGTCGTTCTCGCCGGGGGCGCCGTCGTTCGCGACGTTGTTGACCGTGACCGAGACGCCGACGGGGGAGCCGGAATAACTCACCTGGCGCCGGAGCCTGATCCGCCGCGGAGGATGTCGGCGCCCGCGTCGCCGCTCATCGAATCGAATCCGGGGCCACCGATCACTGTGTCGTCGCCGGGCCCGCCGGCGATGAACGTCGAGGCGCTCGTCGACGTGGCGCCACGCAGGAGATCCTCGCCCTGGACATATTCCCTCCCGGTGCGGGCCGTTTGTGACAGTTGCTTCGACCCTAACCGGACCGCACGCCCGGCGCAACAACAGCGGCCCGTTGTAGCCTTGGAGCCGCGGTCGCGCCGCTGACGCGACGGCCCCTTCCGGGGTAGCTCAATGGCAGAGCGACCGGCTGTTAACCGGTAGGTTGAGGGTTCGAGTCCCTCCCCCGGAGCTCTCAGGCCCGCGCCAGCTCCTCGACCAGTACGGCGCCCGTTTCCGCGCCGTCATTGCCGGCCGCCCAGTCGGCGATCTCCGCCCGCGCGGATCCGGTATGCGGGCTCGGCGAGCGCCTTGCGCACCGCGAGCCGCAGTGAGGCCGGAGCCGTGAGCCGCCACGGGAGCATCAGGCCCGCTCCCGACCAGGCCACCCGGGCGCCGTTCTCGGCCATGTCGCCGACCGCCGGGCAGCAGAGGACCGGGACGCCCGCGCCGAGGGCCCGCGCGACGGTGCCGTGACCGCCGTGACAGACGACGAGGTCGGCCACTGCCATCGCCTGCGAGTAGCTCAGCCACTCGACGACGACCGCGTTCGCGGGCGCGTCGGGGAGTGGCTCGCCGCGCCGGTTGGTCGTCGCGAGCACGCGGACCGGCTCGTCGGCGAGCGCCTCGAGGGCGGTCTTGACCAGCCGCCCGCCCGGATCCTGCGCCGTCGAGGGCGCCACGACCACCAGGGGCCCGCCGCCGGCCGGCACCGGGACGTCGGGGTGGGGGAGCTCGAAGCGCATCGGTCCGGTCACCCGCACCGAGGACGGCCACCGGCGCGGGTATTCGAGCTGCGGGAACGTCGCCACCAGCGCCAACCGCTCGGAGATCCCGCCGTGGAAGCGCTCCAGCGGCGGCAGGCCCACGACCTCCCGCGAGCGGTTGAGCTCGTCGCGCCCCTGCTTCAGCCCGCCGAGGAGCACCGGCAATGCCCGGCGCCAGAGCGCCGCCCCGACCGTCGTCCGCGGCGCCAGCGCGCCGATCGCGAAGAACGGGAGGCCCTCCTCATGGACGGGGTAGACGTGCGGGATCAGCGTCGCGCGCCGCAGCCCGACGCGCTCGGCCGCCAGCGCCGGCGCGAGCGTGAGGATGTCGCTGACCACGACGTCGAAGCGCTCGGCCTCGAGCATCGGCAGGAGCGCAAGGGCGGCGTCCGCGGCCGACGGGCCGGCGTCGGCGTCGGGCGGGGGAGGCGGGAACGTCTCGTACTCCTCCGCGGCCGTGAACCTGAGCCCCTCGGCCTCGACCGCCTCGCGCCAGTGCTCCCAGGTCTCGACCGTGACCTCGTGGCCGCGCCCAGCCAGCGCGCGAGCGAGGGCGATGGCCGGAAACGCGTGTCCGGCGTCGCCGAAGGCGGCGACGAGGACCCTGCAAGATCCGTTTCCCCGCTCGCGGCGCCCTTTGACGGCTGGACCCATCTGACGGACCATTCTCGCGATGCGCCGCCGCACTCGAGATCCGGCACGCCGCCTGCGGATCGCGGTGGAGCGCCTGCCGCGGCGCACGAAGGAGGCGATGCTGCGCGGCATCGACTCAAACCGGATCATCGTCGGCGCCTACGTCGACCCGGCCTCCGGCGGTGTCTGCCCGATGCTGGCGGCGCATCGCAACGGCGGTCGCACCGACGTTGCCGCGTTCGCGCGCGCCTGGGACGAGTACACGGACGCGCGCCGGCCGCGCCGCGCGAGCCGGCGCGAGGTCTCCACCCTGCGCTCGTTGCTCACGGCGAGCCTGCACATCGACACCTCGCTCGACCGGGTGCCGATCAGCGAGCTGGCCGAGCAGATCCGCGGGGAGCGGCGCCAGCGCGCCGGTCACGTGGAGGTGCCGTCGCCTCCGCCGGTTGCCGTCCCGGAGCCCGACGAGCGCATCCGCATCCGCCGCGCGCCGAGCAGCGACCTGCTCACCGCGACCGAGCGCGAGCTCTCGCGCCCCTAGATCATCTCGCCCGGACGCGCGAACACGATCTCCGGAATCCGACAGGCGGGGGAGAGCCCGAGCAGGAAGCGCACCGCCGCGGCGATGTCCTCGGGGCGGATCATCTCCTCGGCGGGCACCTGGCCCTTGACGAACTCGGTCATCGGCGTGTCGACGAAGCCCGGGCAGAACGCCGTCACCTGGATCCCGTCGTGCTCGTGCTCCTTCTGCGTCGCCTGGCTGAAGCCCACGACGCCCGCCTTGGTGGCCGAGTAGACCGACAACCAGCCCTGGCCCGCCTTGCCGGCGATCGAGGCCATGTTCACGATCAGCGCCTTGCCGTGCTCGCCGCCCGCCTCGCGGAGCATCGGCAACGACTCCCGGGTGGCGATGATCACCCCGCGCAGGTTGGCGCCGATCTGAATGTCGAGCTTCTTCGTCGTGATCTCGTGCATGGCCTCGCCGATCCCGACGCCGGCGTTGTTGACCAGCACGTCGAGGCGCCCGAAGCGGTCGCGGTGCGAGGCGACCATTGCGGCGATGTGCTCCTCATCGGTCATCTGCGCGGGAACGAAGTGGACGTCGAACCCGTCGGCCTGCAGCCCTTCGGCCGCGGCCTGAAGCTTGTCCGGACGCCGGGCGGAGACGGTGACCCCGTAGCCGTCCTCGGCGAGGGCGCGTGCGATCGCGAGCCCGATCCCGCTCGAACCTCCGGTAACCAGCGCAGCCCGATCCGCCACTCGCTCCTCCTTCGTCCGTCGATCGACTGGCGCGCCACCCTATCGGGGTCGCACTCGACGCCGCTTAGGCCTCGATTAGCCGGCCTCTCTACGATCCCGGCGATGCGACGCATACGCATCCAGACGGCAGGGGCTGTCACGTCGGTCGCCCTCCTCGCACTACTCGTTGGTGCGTGCGGCGAAAAGGACGAGCCCCAGCTCGAGGACTCCGCACAAGCGGCACCGGCGGCCTCCGCCTTCCCGACCGCGGGAGACTCACTCGATCAGGTCCTCGCCAAGGCACAGCCGACCAACGAGCTCGTCGTCGCGCCCGCGGGCAGCGACTACACGGTTGGCGACAACCGCTTCGCCTTCGCCGTCTTCAAGGTCGACCGCACCCAGGTGACCGACGCCGACGTCGCCGTCTACGCCGCGCACGGCCCGACCGGCAAGGCCGAGGGCCCGTACCCCGGCCGGGTCGAGAGCCTCGCCACGGAGCCGGCCTTCACCGCGCAGACCACCTCGAGCGATCCGGACGCGGCCAAGGCCGTCTACGTCACCGACATCCCCTTCGACCAGCCCGGCGAGTGGCGGCTGGTCGCGCTCGTCAAGCAGGGTGAGACCTACTCGGCCGTGCGGATGCCGAGCATCAACGTCCGCAGCAAGACCCAGGACCCGGTCCCCGAGGTCGGCCAGCAGGCGCCGAAGATCCATACACCGACCGCGGACGAGGTCGGGAACATCAGCGACATCGACACCCGGGTGCCGCCCGACGACATGCACGACGTCGACTTCGCGGACGTCGTCGGTCAGAAGCCCGCGGTGCTGCTCTTCGCGACCCCGGCGCTTTGCACGAGCCGGGTCTGCGGCCCGGTCGTGGACGTCGCCGAGCAGGTCAAGCGCGACCGTCCCGACGACGCCGCCTTCATCCACCAGGAGATCTACAACCAGAACGACCCCAACAAGGGGCTGCGGCCGCAGCTCGCCGCGTTCAACCTGCGCACCGAGCCGTGGCTGTTCGTCGTCAACTCCGACGGCACGATCTCCACCCGGATCGAGGGCGCCTTCAGCGTCGACGAGCTCAACGCCGCGCTCGACAAGGCCCACTGACGCGCGGTCGGTCCGCGCGCCGCGCTCAGCCCTCGGCGTCCAGCCGGCGCATCTCGACCCCGGCGCTGAGCTCGGCCCTCGCCTCGCCGCGATAGACGCCCCGGATCGGGGGCACGTCCTGGTAGTCGCGGCCATGGCCGATCTTCACGTGCGTGGCACCGGCGCGCCCGCGATTTGTGGGGTCGACGCCGATCCAGCGCCGCTCCCCGTCCGCGTCCGGGAGCAGGCCCTCGAGCCAGGCGTGGGTCTGGACCTCGACCGACTCGGCCCCGCCGTCGCCGGCGACCGCGAACAGGTACCCGGACACGTACCGGGCGCCGATCCCATGGCTGCGCAGGACCATCGCCCCGAGGTGGACGAAGTCCTGGCAGACGCCGGCGCCCCCCGCGAGCAGGTCGGCGACCGTCGAGCCGACGAAGGTGGCGCCGGAGCGGTACTCGAACCGCTCGGGGATCGCGTCGGCGACCGCCACGAGGGTCGCGAGCGGCGTCTCGCCGCGGACCTCGTTGGCGAGCTCCGCCACGCGGCCGTTGGCCGGTTGCTGCTCGGTCTGGAGCAGGTACTCGCCGGCCTCGGCGCGATAGTCCTCGGACTCGATCGCCGACCACGGCTCCGCCGGATCGACCTCCTGCTCGATCGTCGTCACGCGCATCCGCGCCTCCATCCCCAGCCGCTCATGGGCCTCGGTGACGCCGAACTCGAGCACCTCGGAGCCGAAGTAGTCGCGGTACTGGTGCAGGCGCGCCTCCGGGTCGACGCGGAAGCTGAAGTCGTCCACGGACTGATGGCGCGTCGTGGCGGGCTTCACCCGCAGCACGTTGAGGTTGTCGCGCACGGGCTCGGAGTAGTCGTACTCCGTGCGGTAGGTGATCTGAAACCTCATTGCATCACCACGTGCGGCTGGGCGGCCGCGCCGCCGAAGTAGCGGCGCTCGATCTCCACATCGGCCTCGGCGAGCTCGTCGCTCACGTGCTCAAGCAGCTGGGCGAGGCGCTCGCCGGGCTCGACGCCGAGCGCTCCCGCGTGAAAGTCGAGCTCGGCCCGCAGCCGGGCGAGGCGCAACAGCGGGGCCGCCGTGCGGTAGCTCGGGTCGGCGTCCGTGAGCCGCGCGTGCAGCAGCTCGAGCGCCGCGGCGACCGAGTGCGGGTAGCTGGGCTCGAAGAGCAAAAAGCGCGCCACCGGGTGGGCGTCCGCCGGCCCGGGGACCGAGCGGCGGAAGGCCTCGAGGCCCCCGATCGCCTGCAGCAGCGCCGCCGCGGGCCCGCCCTCGGCCGGCCGTTCGCTGAGCGCGGGCACGATCGAGACCCGGAGCATGCGCAACATCATGCTCGCGCCCTCGGCGTGCCGGCCCGCGTACAAAAACGCGTATGCCTGGTCGCGCAGCATCGTCTCGTCCGCCAGCCCCCACCACAGCGCGCAGCGCTCGCGCACGTAGGAGTAGACGGAGTAGGGGCCGGTGCGCAGGGCCGAGCCGAGGTCGGACGTGTCGAGCTCGAGGTAGAGGGTGTTGAGCGACTGCCACATCTCGCGCGAGACGACGTCACGGACCCGCCGCGTGCCCTCGCGGGCGCGCTCGACGCAGGCCGTGACCGAGGCCGGCGTGTCGGCGTCGAGCGTCAGGGTGCGGACGGCGGTGTCCGTGCCGACCGGGAGGCCGTCGTCGTCGGTGCTCGCGCCAAGCGCCGCCATCACCGTCTCCCAGGGGAGGCTGGCGGCGTCCGGACCGCCGGGCGACTGCAGGCTCGCGCGGAAGAGGCCGTCCAGCATCCGCGCCGTGTCGTCGGCGCGGGCCACGTAGCGGCCGATCCAGTAGAGCTCGTGCGCGATCCGGGCGAGCATCGTCAGCGCCGAGCCTGCTGTTGCTGCTGTTCCTGCCCGGTCCAGGTCGAGTGGGGGAGAGCCGGCATGTCGGGCAGCGTCGGCGGACCCTCGCCGGACGCGGGCACGGGCTCCGGGCCGCCCTCGGAGAGCACCCAGGTGTCCTTCGAGCCGCCCCCGCGCGAGGAGTTGACGATCATCTCGCCCTCGTCGAGCGCCACCCGCGTGAGCCCGCCGGGGATGATCCGCAGGTCGGAGCCGTAGACCGCGAAGGGGCGGAGGTCGACGTGACGCGGCGCGAGCTCGCCCCGCGGCGTCACGGTCGGCGTCGTGGACAGCGCGACCACCTCCTGAGCGATCCAGCGATCCGGGGCGACGCCCAGCAGCTGGCGCTGGCGCGCGGTCTCCTCGTCGGTGGCGCGCGGGCCGATGTACACGCCCTTGCCGCCCGACTCGCCGGTTGGCTTCACGACGAGGGTGTCGAGGCGGTCGAGCACGTACTCGAGCTGCTCGGGATCGCGCAGGAGGTAGGTGCGCACGTTGTCGAGCAGCGGCTCCTCGTTGAGGTAGTAGCGGATCATCTCCGGGACGTAGGCGTAGACGGCCTTGTCGTCCGCGACCCCGGTGCCGACCGCGTTCGCGAGCGCCACCGTGCCCGCGCGGTAGGCGCGGATCAGGCCCGGGACTCCGAGCAGGGAGTCCGGCCGGAACTCCAGCGGGTCGATGAAGTCGTCGTCGAGGCGGCGGTAGATCGCGTCGACGCGGGCGAGGCCCTCGGTGGTGCGCATGTAACAGATGTCGTCGCGGACGACGAGGTCCCCGGCCTCGACCAGCTCGACGCCCATCTGCCTGGCGATGAAGGAGTGCTCGAAGTAGGCGCTGTTCGCCGGGCCGGGCGTCCAGACGACCACCGTGGGGTCGCGCCCGGCCGCCGGGGCGATCTCCCGCAGGGCGCTCAGCAGAAGCTGCGGGTAATGGTCGACCGGCCGGACCCGGTAGCCGGTGAAGAGCTCCGGCGCGAGTCGCGTCATCGCGAGGCGGTTCTCGAGCACGTACGAGATGCCCGACGGAGTGCGGCAGTTGTCCTCGAGCACCCGCCAGGAGCCGTCGGCGTCGCGGACCAGGTCGCATCCGGAGACGTGGCAGTAGATGCCGCCCGGCGGGCGGACGCCGTGGACCGCGCGCCGGAACTGGGGCGAGCCGAGCACCAGCTCCCAGGGGACGATGCGCTCGCGGACGATCTCGCGCCCGTGGTAGACGTCGTCGATGAACGCGTTGAGCGCTCGCAGGCGCTGAGCGAGGCCGCGCTCGATCGACTCCCACTCGGCGGCCGGAATGATGCGCGGCACGAGGTCGAGCGGGAACGGGCGCTCCTGGTTGCTCGCGCCGTCGGGGTCCGCGATCGCGAACGTGATCCCCTGCTGGCGAAAGATCTCGTCGCGCCGGCGCCCGAGGTCGACCAGGGTCACCCGGCCCATCCCGTCGAGGGTCGAGACAAGGCCGGCGGCGTGCTCCCGCGGTGTCCCGCGCTGGGCGAACAGCTCGTCGACGAAGCCCGAGGCGGGCTCGTACTCGCTCGACTCGCCGACCATCGCCGGGGCTTGTTCGCGGTCCTGTGCCAACCGATCCATTCTCCATCCTTCCCCAGCCCGGCGCGGGGTCATCCCCAGGCGGCCGCTTGACTTCGCGCTGGCGATCCGAGAGGGTGAACCTGGCCGAGCACGGGGGGTGCCTCGGCCCGCGGGACACCTACACCCAACTGTGGGGGATGGACTCGGGTTCCTCACGATCCAGCCTTACAGGACTGTGACCGCGACCGGGCTCACGCCGCCACGGCCTCTCCCACGACTTCCTCGGCATCGAGGACGTCGAGTTCCAGGCGGGCTGGCGGGTCGCAGAAGGCGGCCGCGGGCGGCGGCGAGCTCTCGGGAGCAGGGCCCGGCTGAGCCCGCTTGAAAACGGCGGCCCCGCCGCCCACATAGGATCGGCGCTATGACGACGGCGGACTACGTGATCGTCGGCGCCGGCTCGGCTGGCTGTGTGCTCGCCAACCGCCTCACGGAGGACCCGTCCGCCCGGGTCCTCCTGATCGAGGCCGGCGGGCGCGACCGCCATCCGAACATCAAGATCCCCGCCGCGTTCGCCAATCAGTTCCACACCGGCCTCGACTGGGACTACTGGACGGAGCCGGAGCCGGGGGCAAACGGCCGGTCACTGTTCATCCCCCGCGGCAAGTCGCTCGGCGGCTCCGGGTCGATGAACGCGATGCTCTACGTCCGCGGGCGCCCCCTCGACTACGACCTGTGGCGCGAACAGGGCGCGCCGGGCTGGGGCTGGGCCGACGTGCTGCCGTACTTCCTGCGCTCGGAGGACAACGTCCGCGGCGCCTCGGAGTTCCACGGCGCCGGCGGCGAGATGCGGATCTCCGAGCAGCGCTCGCCGCGCCCGCTCGACCGCCGCCTGCTCGACGCCTGCGTCGCGGCCGGGATCCCGCGGATCGACGACTACAACGGGCCGGAGCAGGACGGCGCGTCGATGTTCCAGGTCTTCCAGCGCGACGGTCGCCGGTGGAGCGCCGCCGACGCCTTCCTGCGTCCGGCGATGAAGCGCCCCAACCTCGAGGTGATCACGGGCGCGACCGTACTTGGCATCGAGCTCGACGGCGATCGCGCGGTCGGCGTTCGCTACCGCGGCAAAGGCGGCGACGAGGTGGCCGCCGCCGGTCGCGAGGTGATCCTCGCGGCGGGTGCGATCGGCTCGCCGCAGATCCTGATGCTGTCGGGAATCGGAGCGGGGGAGGAGCTGCGGGAGGCCGGGGTCGAGCCGCGACACGAGCTGCCCGGCGTTGGTCACAACCTTCAGGACCACCCGTATCTGACCCTTCTCTGGGAGATCTCGGAGGGGCCGACGCTCTACGGCGCCGACAAGCCCAAGAACCTGGCCGAGTGGGTGTTGCGCCGCAGCGGGCCGCTGACGTCCACGGTCGCCGAGGTCGTCGCCTTCGTCCGCACCCGGTCGGGTCTGCCCGCGGCCGATATCCAGTTCCACATGGGGGCGGTCTACTTCGAGAACCACGGCGAGGAGGAGTTCGACGGGCACGCGATGACGATCGCGCCGGTGCTCGTCAGCCCGCAGGCCCGAGGGCGGGTATGGCTGCGGTCGGCCGACCCGCTCGACAAGCCACGCATTCAGACCAATCTGCTCACCGAGCCCGACGACGTCGCCTCGATGGTGGCGGGCATGCGGATGGCTCGCGAGTTCGCGGCCGAGGGGCCGCTCGCCGAGGTCGTGGTCCGCGAGCTCAAGCCCGGCCCCGATGCGGAGAGCCCGGAGGAGCTCGACGCGGCCCTCCGTGAGCGGGTCGAGCTGATCTACCACCCGGTCGGGACGTGCCGGATGAGCGACGACGGCGAGGGCGCCGTGGTCGACTCGCAGCTGCGGGTCCACGGGATCGACGGCCTGCGGGTTGCCGACGCCTCGGTGATGCCGGTGATCCCGGGCGGCAACACGAACGCGCCGACGATCATGGTCGCCGAGCGCGCCGCGGACCTGATCCGCGGCCGCCCGCAGCCGGTCACGGCCTGAGGCGCGACCGATAGGGTCGGGCGATGGGCGAGGACCTCCCGACAGCCCCGGTCGCCGCCGGCTCGTTGATCGCCGGCTTCGCAGCGGCGCGGTACTCGAGGATTCGCCCGCTCGGAGGCATCCCGCTGGCGCTCGGCGGTGGATGGTGCGCGCAGGAGTGGAACCGCCGCCGAGGCCGCGAGACCGCCCTCGTGCTCGGCTCGATCTACCTCGCCTGCTTCGTCGGCTCGCACCCGCTCGGGCGCCGGATCGGCGCCTGGCCATCGGTGCTCACCGTCTCAGCGATCAGCGGCGCAAGCGCCTGGGCGCTGGCGGACCGCTAGCGGTGAAGCAGAATCGCCACGAGCTAAAGCGGAGGTTCGCCAGCGGCACGGCGAAGTACGTCGTCAATCCCGTCGTCCGCGGGCTGTTTCGCATCGGGCTTCCTGCCCCGGGGATTGCGATCCTGGAGACGACGGGGCGCAAGTCCGGGCAGCCGCAGACGCAACCCGGTTACCAACGGCCTCGACGGTGGCGCCTTCTGGATCGTCGCCGAGCACGGCCGCCGGGCGAGCTACGTCAGGAACATCGAGGCGAACCCCCGCGTGCGCGTTCGCGTCGGCCCGCGATGGCACGAAGGCACCGCCCGGCTTCTCCCCGAGGACGATCCACAGGATCGCCTGCGATACATCGGCTCGAAGCACCCAATCGCGCGGCTGA
Source organism: uncultured Solirubrobacterales bacterium (assembly GCA_963742205.1). Lineage (GTDB taxonomy): Bacteria > Actinomycetota > Thermoleophilia > Solirubrobacterales > 70-9 > WHSW01. The sequence goes on from CAVUKZ010000004.1 coordinate 371,676, forward strand.
GCGCGGCGACGGTACGCCTGCTGGAGACGGAGCTCATGACGATCCGAATAGACCTGGACGGCGAGGAGCGGTAGCGACCTCCGCTCCGGAGCGCCCCCTTTGAGGGGCCGCGTTCCGCTTATGTTTGGGCCGCGGGCCGGTAGCTCAGTTGGTTAGAGCAGGCGACTCATAATCGTCAGGACGATGGTTCGAATCCATCCCGGCCCATCAAGCGCAACGGCGATGAGTTTGGGGTCGCGGACCCGTCATAGGCATTGAAACCCACGGCCGCAGCGGCCGCCAACAGAGGAGGCGCGATGAGCAAGCTTCGGTGTCATATCTCGATTTCCGTCGACGGTTTCGTCGCCGGCCCGAACCAGAGCGAGGAGAACCCGCTCGGCGAGGGCGGCGAGCGCCTTCACGACTGGGTGGTTTCGCTGGCCGCCTGGCGCCAAGCCCACGAAAAGGAGGGCGGCGAGACGAACGAGAGCACACGGATCGTCGAAGAATCGCGCGAGAACATCGGGGCCGCCGTGATGGGCCGAAACATGTTCGGGCCGATCGGCGGTGGTGCCTGGGACGAGCAGTGGACGGGCTGGTGGGGCGACAACCCTCCCTACCACTACCCCGTGTTCATAGTCACCCATCACCGACGCGATCCCGTGGAGATGGACGGAGGGACCACGTTCCACTTCGTCACCGACGGAATCGAGTCCGCACTCGATCAGGCCAAGGCGGCTGCCGGCGGCAAGGACGTGGGGCTTTGGGGCGGCGCCGACGTCGCTGGGCAGTACCTGGCAGCGGGACTGCTCGACGAGCTCGAGCTCCACGTCGTTCCGGTGGTGCTCGGCGACGGTGCTCGCCTGTTCGACAACGTGGGCGCTGCGGACGTGCAGCTCGAGCAGGTTCGGGCCGTCGAGGCGCCCGGCGTCACCCACGTCAAGTACAGGGCGGTGAGCTGAACGCTAGGCCGCTCCCCGAGGCGCGTACATGATCACCCCGACGCCGACCAGGCACACGAGCGCGCCGATGAGGTCGTAGCGGTCGGGCCTGAACGAGTCGAACACCACACCCCAGACAAGCGAGCCGACGATGAACACGCCGCCGTACGCAGCGAGGACCCGCCCGAAGTTCGCGTCGGGCTGGTAGGTCGCGATCACCCCGTAGATACCGAGCGAGACGATGCCCAGGGCGACGAAGAGGGCTCCGCGGTCCTCCCGCAGCCCGATCCAGACCAGGTAAGCGCCGCCGATCTCGGCCAGGGCAGCGGCGATGAAGAGCAGTATCGAGCGCCCGGTCACGGCGAGGATCCTCGCAAGGGCCTCATCAGCAGGAGGCGCCACCGCCCGAGCGCAGCCGGCGAGCCAGGATCAGACACAGGCCGACGAGAACCACGGCCGCGGCGCCGATGCCGAACAGGGCGTTGGCTGTCAGGGCCCCCAGGGCTCCGATCAGAAGCGGCCCGGCCAGGCAGCAGAGGACCATGAGGACCGCCAGGCCCGGTCCCGCCAGGCGTGAAAAGCGACCTGAGCTCTCGCTCATGTCAGACCTCCCCAGCCCGCGACGAAGCCGGCCACCAGGCCGCGAACGGCCCACTCGCCGCCCTCAGGTGCGCTGACTCGAAGCTCAAGTCGATCGCCGACCTCGGCCAAGTCGAAAGAGAAGAACGGGCAGCAGCTCGACTCGAGGGTCATGAACTCGCGGAGTTGGTCCTCGTCCTCTGCCGGAAAGCGAAGTCGGGCCGTGAGCCCGCCAGCCTCAACGCCGTCCAACCGCTGGCCGAGCCCGGCTAGGAGCTCCGCTCGCTCGGGAAGGTCCGCCCGCTCCAGGTTGCAGGCAATGGGGATTGTCTCGGGCATTTTCATCGTCCTTTCTCGGGTTCCGACGTACTCTTGACCCTCAAGCCGACTTGAGGTCAAGGGCATTCGGATGAGCGAGACGACGATGCGTATTGGCGAGGTGGCCGAGCAAGCGGGCCTCCGAAAGAGCGCGATCCGCTACTACGAGGAGATCGGGTTGCTGCCCGAGCCCGAGCGTGTCTCCGGCCAGCGCGTCTACGGCCCGTCGGTCCTCCGCCGCCTGGCCCTGATCGACGTCTCCCAGCGGGCCGGCCTCAGCCTGGACGAGATCCGCGAGCTCCTTGATGCGGGCAGCGAGCCGATCGCTCCGCATATGCAAGAGCTCGCAGCGAGGAAGCTGCCGGAGGTCGAAGCGCTGATTCAGCGGGCCGAGGCGATGCGCGACTGGCTCAAGACCGCCCAGGGTTGTGGCTGCGAGTCCGTGGACGAGTGTGGGCTCTTCGACACCGAGCCAGCGGGCGCCGAGTCGGCTACTCGATCCGCAGCACGCGGTCGAGCTTGGTCAGCTTGACCACCTCCGCCACGTGCCCGGTGAGATTGCGAAACCGCAGGCGATCGGACCCCTGATCCGAGTGGCGCTGAGCGGCGAGCAACCCTGTCAGCCCGGTGGAGTCGACGTACTCGCAGCGGCTGAGGTCCAGGACGATCCGGCTGGCGTCCGTTCGCTCGGCGCGCTGAAGCATCGCGCTCAGTGCCTCAACGCTCGCCATGTCGAGCTCGCCCACAAGGTCGATCGTCAGTACGTCGCCGTCGCGCCGCGGCGTCAGCGTCAGCCGGTGCGCCTCAATTGGATTAAGTTCGGACATGTCTGCGTGTTTCACCGGGCGGGCCCAGAGATGAGACGATCTCGAGCACGTGCCGCTCGGGCCGCCCCCTCGCTGGTCACAACTAGGGAGAGAGGCGAGCCGTTCCCATTCCGGCCGTGCTGGCGACCCGTCAACGAGGGGTTGCAAGCCCGGGAACAAGCCTGGCCCGCGGTGGACTCAGCCTATACCGAGATCTCACGCGGTACGGAGTCGATCGGCGATTTCGTCGAGCGCCTGCTCGACGATCTTGAAGCTCCCAGCGTCACGAACGGTTGCGAGGAACTGTTCGTTGAGGCCGCCGGCGGTCGCGTACTCGTCGGCGAGGGTCCCGAAGTTGGTCGGTTGGGCGCTGAGCAGCGATCCGGACAGGCCGCCAAACACCGATGCGACGTACCGGGTCGCGTCGGTCTCCGCGATCCCCTGATCGGTGAGCCAGCGGCTGATCGTGTCGAGGTAGGCCAGGTGGGCGGCGAGCGTCGCGGTGGAGGCAGACAGCGCTTCGAGCGCGCGCTCGTGATCAACCGCCATCACTCCGCCGAGCGGATCAAAGATCGCCTGGGCGAGCGGACTCGGTGGGTGAATCGCCGTCACGCCCGAGCGTCTGGCGACGGCGGGTAGCGGGATCGCCCGCACGATCACCTCGGCGGGGGCCACCAGGGTGCGGAGCTCGCTGATGGGGATGCCGGCGATGACGCTGATCACCCCCTGTTCCATTCGCAAGGTCAGGTCCGCCAGTGCGGCGCGTGCGTCCTGCGGTCGCACGCAGAGGAGAACCACTTCGGCTTGCTCGACGGCGGCCTGGTTGCTCTCGGCGACGCGGACCGCCGGGTAACGAGCGGCTAGCCGGCTCGCTCGCGCGGCGCCGCGGGGCGACAGGTGGATGGCGGTCTCGGCGTCCTGCCCTTCGCAGAGGCCGGTGACGATCGCCTCGGCGATCGCGCCGACCCCGATTACACCTAGGGCGGCGGGCATGTCGCTGCGTACCTTCGTGTCCAAGCTACCCATCGCCTCTCAAGCTAGATGACGCCCCATAATCCGCGGGCCGGCGAGATGAAGGAGGAACGATGGTCGAGAGGATGGACGGGATGCCCGAGGGCGTGATCGGGCTGCGGGCTGCGGGCAAGCTGACGCGCGATGACTATCGCGAGGCGCTCGAACCGGGGCTCCAGGAGGCGGTGGACGGGGCGGCGCGGGTGGTCTTCGTGATCGACGACTTCGAGGGCCTCGAGCCCAGCGCCGCGGTGGAGGACCTGAAGACGGGGCTGCGGGTCGAGCTTCACGATCGGAAGGCGTGGAAGCGGCTTGCCGTCGTCTCAAAGGACGACTGGATCGCAAAGGCGATGCACCTGTTCGCGTGGGCGATGCCGGGTGAGCTGAAGGTCTTCGAACTCGATCAGTTGGAGGAAGCCAAGGCCTGGGCCGCCGGCTGAGCGCGCTCGCGGGCCTCCTCGGCGCTCTGGCGGATCACTGAGGTGACCGGGGCGCTGCGGGCGATCACGATGATCGCTGCCAGGACCAGGGCGAGGCCGCCGAAGAACGCGACCTGGGAGAGGGGGGCGAGCGGGAGGTGAGTCTTCAACAACAGTGGGCCGACGAGGATCGGGATGAACGTCTCGAGCACGAACACGGTCGGGACGACCTTGGTCGCCCGCACCCGCTGTAGGGCCGACATCTCGCTCACGGTTGCCACCACCGCGGAGCAAACAATCGCCACGAGCCAGAGTCCCGCGACGCCGAGCGCCTCGGCGTCGAACGCGTTGCCGAACAGCTTGGTCGCGATGTCGTTCCAGGCGAGGGCCAAGCCGGCGCTCGCGGTGATCACCAGGGGCGGCGCCAGGCCGCGACGCGAGAGCGCGTAGGGGATGAGCGCGAGAGCGCCGAGCGCGATGAGGATGACCACCGGCTCCGAGCCGGCGCGCTCGATCTCGCTGCGGGACGGCGCGGCGACGGCGGTCAGCCCCACGCCGGCCGTGATCGCAACCACGGCCAGATAGTCGCGTCGCCGGACCGGCTCCCCCATCACGCGGGCGCCGCACAGCATGACCAGCACCAGCCCCGCGGCGAGGCAGGTCTGAACGACGGCGATCGGGGCGTTGGCGTAGGCGTAGATCTGCAGCGGAAAGCCGAGGATCGAGAGCGCGACACCCGCGAGCCAGCGGCGCCTGCGGCACAGCGCCACCAGGAGGCTGAGCCGCATCGCGCAATCGCGAGGCGAATCGCGGGCCTCGAGCGCCTGCAACACGATGCCGCCGTTATACGCCGCGGATGCGGCGAGGCCCGCAGCGACGCCGAGGGCGATCATGGCCGGTAGGTACCCGCTTTGGGGCCCACGACCCGGGCTGGCTATCGTCGAACGAATGCCGTCGCTGTACGAGCACGTCGGGGGAGAGGCCGCGATCCACGAGCTCGAGGAGCGCTTCTACTCGAAGGTCCTCGCGGATCCGCTCCTGGTCCAGCTGTTCGGCGAGGGTCGGCCCGAGCACGTCGACCACCTCACGGCCTTTACTGCCGAGTCGTTTGGCGGCCCGGATCGCTTCACCCGCGAGCTGGGTTTCGCACATCTGATCGCTGTCCATCGCGGCCTGCACATCTCCGAGGAGCAGCGCCGCCGGTTTGTCGAGCTCTACATGGAGGCGCTCGACGAGTCCGGCCTGCCCGACGACCCCGAATTCCGCGAGGCGATTCGCGAGCACGTGGAGTTTGGCTCGCAGGTCGCGATGCAGAATTCCAACGCTGAAACCGACGATCAGCTGCACCCGCTGCGCGAGGTGCCCCGCTGGTCGTGGGCCGGTGACTGAGAGCCGAGTACCGCGGGCGCCGTTTAGATCGCTAGCTCCGGGCTAACTGCTCCTACGGGGGCGCCGTTTCTCGTACCCAGGGAATCGCTCTCATTCAGGAGCACGAGTGTTAGGGCAAGGCATGGCGAGACTGAGCAGGGGACGTTCGCTCGCTGTCGTGGGACCGCCGCCGGCTAGGCGGATCCCTGAGGCAGGGACGGATGTTGAAGGAGTTAGCAGGGGGAATTGAGATGACGTACATGTCGCCTGGCCACCCGGATTGGCCAGAGTTCATCGAACGGCTTGCGGGGCCGGAGGCCTGTGACGTGAGCAAGGGAGGCAGCTGGAGGTGTCATAACGACACGCGCGGGACCGAGGCGATCCTGCGCGAGCACCATCCGGACTGCGATCTCGCCACGACCCTGGGCTTCTTCGCCAGTCAGGGCGGACACTGCGACTGCGAGGTGATCCTCAACGTGAGGCCGCTCGGCGGTGAGGGCTATGACTGGCTGATCGAGAGGGCGCTCGACCTGCGTGGCGATCTCATGCGGATCCTCGCCGTGCGCCCACCGGCGGGCAGCTCGATCGCCTTCGAGCAGGAATTTCAGAGCGCCTCCATGGATTTGGTGGACGTCTTGATCCCCGAAGGCATCGAGATCCAGAGGTACCTGGCCGACCACATTCCCGATGTCGCGGACCTGCGATCGGTGCAGGCTCTGGCGCGCTCGCGCCGGCCCAGGGCACCCGGCCGCTTCTAGCGGGTCAGTACGAGTAGCCGCCGGTGGGCGCGGTGGTCGAGTTCGAGTCCTCGTTGGAGCTCTCGCCCTCGTCGCCGGCGGATTCGCCGGCCGCGGTCAGCGCGTACCACTCGGCCCCGAACTCGTCGGACTCGTTGCCGTTGGTGTCGCCGGGGGCCTCGTCCTCCGCGTAGTAGTAGAGCGGGTGGCCGTTGTAGGCGACCTGGGTGGTCCCGTCGTCGCGCTTGAAGGTGCTCAGCTTCGCCGCGTCGACCCCACTGCCGGCCTGCGGCTTGCCCTTGGTCGTCAGCGGCGGCCAGGCGGCGGCGCAGTCGCCCGAGCAGGTGGACGCATCGCCGCCCGTGTCCTGCTCGAAGAGGTAGAGCGTGTGTCCGTCGCTGCCAACGAGGATCGAGCCGAGCCCGGTGTCGCCGAGCTTGACCTCCGCGGTCGAGTTGCTCGTGGGGGTGGCGGCCGCGGTCGTCGTCGGGGCGGCGGCCTCGGTTGAGGTCGAGTCGTCGCTGCTGTTGCCGCACGCGACCACGGCGATCGAGACGAGGAGGCCGGTGCCGATCGCAAATCCGGTTCTCAGTCGGTTCATTCGTGCGCTCCTCGGCGTGGGTGGACCCTGAAGGGGTGTACGGAGGCCGACCGCCCGGGGATGTCTCGGACGGATAGGTTTCCCCGGAGGCACGGATGCTTCGCATCACCCACATCGGCGGCCCCACGGTCCTGATCGAGGTCGGCGAGTGGCGGTTGCTGACCGATCCCACCTTCGATCCCGCGGGCGGCAGCTACCGCTTCGGCTGGGGCACGGGCTCGGAGAAGCTCGCTGGGCCGGCGATCGAGCCCGACGCGATCGGCCGCATCGACGCCGTCCTACTCAGCCACGACCACCACGACGACAACCTCGACCGGCGCGGCCGCGAGCTGCTGGGCGCCGTCCAAGTGGTCGTCACCACGGAGTCGGGGGCGGGGCGCCTCGGCGGCGGGGCTCGCGGGCTCGCGGCGTGGGGCGCTACGCGACTGGAGGCGGACGGGAAGCCACCGATCGACGTGACCGCAACACCGTGCCGGCACGGGCCGCCGCTCAGCCACCCGATCGTGGGCGACGTGATCGGCTTCGCGCTCGCCTGGGAGGGTCAGGCCGAGGGCGTGCTCTGGATTTCCGGGGACACGGTGCTCTATGACGGCGTGCTCGAGGTCGCCGACCGGCTACGGGTCGACACCGCGCTGCTGCACCTCGGGGGCGTTCGCTTTCCCGTCAGCGGCCCGCTCCGGTACACGATGACCGCGGCTGAGGCGGTCGAGCTGTGCCGGCGCGTGCGCCCCCGTACGGCGATCCCGATCCACTACGAGGGCTGGAAGCACTTCCGCGAGGGCCGCGATGCGATCGAGCGCGAGCTTGCAAGCGCGCCCGAGGACATCTCGAGCCGGTTTCGGTGGCTGGAGATCGGGGTCCCGACCGAGATCGAGTGAGCCTCAGTTGCTCGGCGTCCCGCCCTCCGCGGCCCGTCGCGTCGCGGCGGTCAGGGCCTCGCCGCCGATCAGGCGCTCGAAGCGGCCCACGGTCCCCCAGAGCGCGCGCATCCGCCACCGCGCGCTGCGGTCGACAGGCTGAACCCGCGACTCGCTGACGAGGGCCGAGCCGTCGTCGCCGTCGTCCTCGACCCAGTGGGCGAACAGGACCCGGACGGTGCCGGGCTCGTCCCAGTCGCGAAATTCGTCGGCGCCGGCGAGCTCGGGATAGTCGCGACGCAGGGACCACACCCGGCCGGCCAGACCGGAGATCGACCAGCCGTCGTCCTCGTCGAGCACCGAGAACGGATAGCGCCGGAACACCTCACGGAACGGCAGCTCAGCCGGGGTCCCCGGAATCCGCCAGCGCAGGACCCGCCCGAGCGTCGGCGCGTCGCTGACGAGGACAGCTTCGGCCGCGTGCCAGAGGCGCTCCCGCGGGACCGCGGCCGCCCGCCGGTGGCGCGTGCGCACCTGCGGGTCTCCTAACCACGCGTCGAGGTCGAGCTCCATGCCGCGAGCTCAGTATCACCGGCGCGGCACGCCGGCCCGTTGGGCCGCCGACCTCAGGCGCGGCCGAGCGCCGCGGCGCCGGTGGCGACGCGCTGGCGCTCGAGCTCGCTCTCCTGCGACGACGCGCGCTCGATCAGCCCATCGAGGTCCAGGTTCCGAAGCTCGGGATAGTCGTCGCGCACCTCGCGCAGAGCGATCCACAGGCAGCGCTTCCCGGCGACGCCGAGGCGGAGGCTCTCGATCGCCATGAACGTCCCGTATTCCGGCTCACCCGAGGTCGCCCCGCTGAACTTGACCCGACTCGCCTTCTCGGCGACCCAGCCGGTGACCTGCTTGACCGGGTTGCGCGCGACATCGAGTGCCTCCATCAGCTCGAGCAGGGTCTCGCGATCCTCCTCGATCTCCGCCGCGAGGCGCTGCATCACCTCACCAAAGGGCTCGCCCTCGTTCTGGTCGCGGATCCGCTGCGCGAGGTCGCTGCCGAGCATCGCCCCGCCCAGATGGTCATTGAGATAGCCCTCGAGTGCCTTGGGAGTCATCCTCCGGGACTACCCGCGCTGCGCGACGCGAACCGGGGGTCAAAAGCAGGAGCACACGCGTACCGCCCGAACCAGCGTCCGGGGCCCCTTGCGCCTCGCTTACGGCATGCCGTTCGACTTGACAGAGGCAGTTCATCCGAATGCTCGGATCGTTTCGATCGCGGGCGAGTTCGACCTGTCAGTCGCCGACAAGGCCGAGCGCGTGCTCGGCCGCGCCTCCTCGGATCCCGAGCGCGCCCTGGTCCTCGATCTCACCCGCTGCTCGTTCCTTGACTCGACCGCGGTGGCCCTGATCGTCGGCGCCGCGCGCGCGCTCACCAACGGCCAGAGCAAGATCGCAATCGCCTCACGGCCCGAGTCCTCGGTGGCCGACATGCTGCGGCTGACTGGGATTGACCAGACGGTGCCGGTGCTCGCGACCCTCGCCGAGGCGCTGGAGGCGGCCGTCGCTGCCGAGTGAGATGCTTGGTGCCGCTTAGCGGTAACCCCCTGGGGTAGCCGCGCGGAAAAGAGGCCCGCTGGGCCCCAGCAGCTTTCACCTCGCCGGTCGAGCGGCGGGGTTCCTGCTCGGGGCGTGACGACCAACCGCATCGCGGCGAGGCGTCCGGCGGGCCTCGACTTTTGCCTGCCTTCAGGGAGAGGATTCGGCATGCGCGAGACGGGGCAACAGGTCACCATGGAGATCGAGCGCAAGTTCCTGGTCGCCGAGCGCCCGGACCTCTCGGGTAGCTCCGGTGAGCCGATCGAACAGGGCTATCTGGCGCTTGCGGACGACGATGGCGGGGCCGAGGTCCGGCTGCGACGCAAGCCTGGACATCACCTCCTCACCGTGAAGGCCGGCAGCGGCCGCTCGCGGGCCGAAGAGGAGTTCGAGCTCGACGAAGATCGATTCGAGCGCCTCTGGGCGCTGACGGACGGCCGGCGGCTGACGAAGACCCGCCACACGCTCCCCCACGACGAGCTCGAACTGGAGCTCGACCTGTATTCCGGCGACCTCGACGGCTTAGCGATCGTCGAGGTCGAGTTCCCGGACGACGCAGCGGCCGACGCCTTCGTGCCGCCGAGCTGGTTCGGCGACGAGGTGACAGGCGAGCACAAATACCTGAACGAGACCCTGGCAACCCGAGGGAGGCCGCGATGACCGCTTTCAAGCTGAAGAGGAAGGAGTCGGAGGGGGACGGGATCCGCCGCATCGCCCACGAGCGCGTGGAGGACGCCGTCGAGCGCCTACGTGACGAGGACGCTGATCAGGTCGAGGCGGTGCACGAGGCGCGCAAGGACATGAAGAAGCTGCGCGCCACGCTGAAGCTCGTCCGACCTGTGATCGACAAGCAGAGCTATGCCCGGGAGAACGAGCGCTTCCGGGACGCCGGGCGGGCGCTGTCAGATGCCCGCGACGCCCAGGTGCGCCTCGGAACGATCGACGGGCTCGCCGAGCGCTTTCCGGACGAGTCACCGGTCGGGGGCTGGTGGGCCGTGCGCGCGGCACTCGGCGGCGATGAGCCGGCGAACGGCGAGCTTGAGGCCGTGCGGGACAACGCGGCTTCCGCGATCGCACGCGGCGAGCCCGCGATCGACGACTGGCCGCTCGAGCGCGACGGCTTCGACCTCCTGCGACCGGGCCTGAGGCGCGCTTACGCCCGGGCGCGCAAGACCTTCCGCTCGGCGCGCAAGGAGCGCAGCGACGAGGCGCTGCACGAATGGCGAAAGCGGTCCAAGGACCTCTGGTACGCGTTGCGGATCGTGCGGCGCGCCTGGCCGGCGGTTCTCGGCGCGACCGCCGACGAGGCCCACGAGCTCTCCGACCGGCTGGGCGACGACCACGACCTCGCCGTCCTCAACGCCGATCTCGACGAGGTCGGCGCCCAGCTCACCGCCGAGCAACGCGAGCAGCTGCGAGGGCTCACGGGCACGCGTCGAGCCGAGCTGCAGGAGGAGGCGTTCGCCTACGGGGACCGGTTGCTGGCCGAGAAGCCAAAACGATTCGTCGCCAGACTCGAGCGCTACTGGCGGGCACTGAAGTCCTGACCCGCGCCCGTCAGGCGGTAGGTTCAGGCTGCCGGTTCAGCGCACGAGATGGAGGAGACGTGATCCACCGCAGCCCGGACGCCGATGTCGAGATCCCGGTCACCGACGTGACCTCGTTCGTCACCGCGTCGTTCGCCGAGCGGGCAGACGAGCCCGCCCTGATCGACGGCCCGTCGGGTCGCACACTCACCTATGCGGAGCTCGAGCGGGCGATCCGCTCGCTCGCGGCCGGGCTCGCGCAGCGCGGGTTTGGCAAGGGGGACACGCTCGCCGTCTATATGCCGAACGTGCCCGAGTACGCGGTGGTCTTCCACGGTGCGGCCTCGGCCGGCGGACGTTGCACGACCGCGAACCCGCTCTACACCGCGAACGAGCTCGCCCACCAGCTCGAGGACTCGGGCGCCCAGCTGCTCGTCACGGTCGGCCCGTGTCTCGGCACGGCGCTGCAGGCGGCCGCGCAGGCCGGGATCGGCGACCAGGTCTACGTGCTCGGTGAGGAGGAGGGCGCCAAGCCGTTCTCTGACCTCCTGGGTGACCCCGACGCCGCGCCGGCCCTCGACATCGACCCGATGAACGACCTCGCGGTCCTGCCGTACTCGAGCGGGACGACCGGACTGCCCAAGGGCGTGATGCTCTCGCACCACAACCTGGTCTCGAACCTGGTCCAGATGCAGGCCGCGCTCTCGATTGGCGACGAGGACACCCTGATCGGCTGCCTGCCGTTCTTCCACATCTACGGGATGACGGTGATCATGAACCAGGGGCTGCGCAATGGGGCGACGATCGTGACCATGCCGCGGTTCGACCTCGATCAGTTCCTGACCCTGCTCGACGAGCACGGGGTCACCAGGACGTACGTGGTGCCGCCGATCGCGGTCGCGCTCGCGAAGCATCCGGCGATCGACGCTCACGACCTCTCGTCGGTGCGGACGATCATGTCGGGCGCCGCGCCGCTCGGCGCCGAGCTCGCGGAGAAGGTCGCCGAGCGCCTCGACTGCGACGTGATCCAGGGCTACGGCATGACCGAGACCAGCCCAGTGACGCACGTGATCCGGCCCGAACACAACAAGCCCGGCTCGATCGGCCCCTCGATTCCGAGCACCGAGTGCCGGCTCGTGGACCCTGAGACCGGCGACGACGTTGGCGAGGGCGAGCGCGGCGAGCTGTGGGTCCGCGGCCCACAGGTGATGCAGGGCTACCTCAACAACGCGGAGGCCACCGCGGGAACGATCGACGCGGAGGGCTGGCTGCACACGGGCGACATCGCCGTGATCGACTCCGACGGCTTCTTCGAGATCGTCGACCGGCTCAAGGAGCTGATCAAGTACAACGGGTTCCAGGTCGCCCCCGCCGAGCTCGAGGCCCTGATCCAGAACCATCCCGACGTGGCGGACGTCGCCGTGTCAGGTGTTCCCGATGAGGACTGCGGGGAGCTGCCGAAGGCCTACGTCGTGCCGGCCGGCGAGGACCTCGACTCCGAGGAGCTCATGGAGTGGGTCGCCGGTCAGGTCTCGCCGCAGAAGAAGGTCCGGATCGTGGAGGTGGTCGAGGAGATCCCCAAGTCGCCGTCGGGGAAGATCCTGCGCCGCGTCCTCAAGGACCGCGAGAAGGCCGCCTCGGGCTCGTAACCCTCAGCGCGGTCGCCGCCGGCGTCCCGCCGGACGCCGGCCGCGCGCTTCGAGGCGCCCGCGCTGGGATTCGCCGGCCGCCACCGTGCGCACTCCGCGCAGCTGGCCGAGCAAGCGTTCGGTCGCACAGGTGCGGTGCCAGTGCTGATGCTCGGTGCCGCCGATTCGCCGCACGTACTGGACGACGACGTGCTCGGCACCGATCGGGATCTCGTCGCGGCAACCGGGACACCAGTAGAGCTTCTGCGAGACCGAGCGGATCAGCCACGCCTCGTCGCCGTCGTCGGTGTGGCCAACGAGGCTCGTCCGCGCGTCCGGCAGATCCTCGAACCCGTTCACATGCTCGATTGTCGCCGAGTGGCCCTCGCGACCGTCGCCGTCTGCGCCGCGCTCTACCAGTAGTCGGTCTCAGCGGCGGCGGGCGAGCCAGGCGAAGCCGGCGGTCATCGCCACGTTGGCCGCCCCGGCGAAGACCATCCCCGCGCGGCCGCGGGCCGAGAACGAGGACGAGCGCGACCACACGGCGTCGGTCGCGATCTCGGTCCCGCGCAGCCAGGCGAGCGCCCACCAGTCGCGGGGCTCGCCGCGCCGGTCGGCGACGGCGTGGGCGGCGGCAAACGTGAGCCAGATCGGGCCGCAGCGCTGGAAGAGGCGCCGGGCCTCCGGCGACGGCTCGTCGTGGCCGAGCACGAGCAGCGTCTGGTCGGGCGCAAACAGCGCCCCCGACCCCAGCGCGAGGTCGAAGCCGATCATGAAGCGGTTCTGCAGCCGCAGTGCCTGCTCGAGGTCCACGGGGGACATGTATCACGGCCGGGTCGGTTGCCGAGCGAAATTGCAGTGACCCGGCCGAAAAGGAAAAGCGCTCGGTGAGGCGAAACAACCGGCCGTGAGCAAGACCGCAACCAAGTCTCGTCCCGCGCCTCGCACGCGCTCCGCCTCCGGCTCCAATGGGCGCCGGGCCCCGGTGCGGCCCAACGGCAAGGCGCTGTCCACCTACATCACCGAGCGCTTCGATGAGTTCTCGCGCTCGCAGAAGGACGTCGCGCGTTACATCGTCGATCACCTCGACGAGGCGGCGTTCCAAACGGCCGAGGAGCTGGCTCGACGCGCCGACACTTCATCGTCGACGGTCGTCCGGTTCTCTCAGGCGCTCGGCTTCGAGGGCTACCCCGAGCTGCAGCAGGCGGCGATCGAGGAATACCGCAGCCGCGCCCCCCAAGAGGGCGGCACCTCGACCGCGCCCCTGTTCGACTTCGACCACTCCGAGTTCGAGGCCTCGTTGGCCGCCGACCATGCGAACGTCGAGGAGACGGTCCGCAATCTCACCCGCGAGCAGGTCGAGGCCTGCGTGACCGCGCTCGCCGCGGCCAACCGCGTGATGATCGTCGGCATGGATCAGCTGGCCTTCTTCGCCAGCTACCTGCGCCACCTCCTGGCGCTGCTCGACATTCGCGCCGAGGTCGTCGCCAGCCCGCGCCAGGACTCGATCACCCGCCTGTCGCGGGTCGACGAGGACTCCCTGGTCATCGCCTTCTCCGCGGGTCGGGCGCATCCGATCGTGGTCAGGGCGATGAAGCTCGCCAAGCACCGCGGTGCGGCGACGATGGCGATCACCGATGCGACGCTGTCGGACATCGGCCAGCACTCCGACCTCACTCTCTACTACTCCTCCAACGGGCCCTCGTTCACGCGCTCGAACACCTCGCTTCTGGCGATCGTGCAGGCGCTCGCGCACGGTGTGTACGCGCGCGACAAGGGCGCCTACAAGGACCGGATCCGCGCCTTCAAGCTGAAGTGAGCGCGGCCCGAGCGAGCGCGCTCGCGAGTTCTTCGACGCCTACGGCCGCGGCGACTTCGACGCGGTCCGCGCCGCGCTCGATCCCGAGCTCGTCTCCTACGTGACCAACGCCGAGGGCGGCGCGGATGTGGTGAGCGGCCGCGACCAATACATGGAGCGGCTGCCCGACCTGCACGCCGCCGGCGGGAGCATCGAGGTCACGCAGGTGCTCGGCGTCGACGACCGCTGGGTCCTGGCGATGGTCGAGATCCGCGCCGAGCGCGACGGGCGGGCGCTTCACAACCACGCCGGGTTCCTGCTCGAGCTCTCCGACACGGGCATCGCCCGCATGTGGATGGTCGACGCGCTCCCGGAGTACAGCGCCGAGTTCTGGTCCTAGGCGCCGCGCTCGAGGCGCTTGCCGAGCCGCGACCAGAAGCGCACGTACTCGCGCGCGTGGCCGATCCCGGCCTCGAGGGTAAGCCGCACCCCCTCGGGCACGTCCGCCGCCTCCGCCTCCTTGCGCAGCTGCTCGAAGGCCCGCAGGTTCTCGCGGTGGGCAGCGAGCTGGGCCTCGGCCAGCGTGGCCGGGTCGGCGCCGAAGAACAGCTTCAGCAGACCCTGATCGCGCAGCTCGTAGAGCTCGGACGTCGACTCGGAGCGCCACTTGGCCAGCGCGTCACGCCCCTTTGGCGTGAGCCGGTAGAGCCGCCGACGGCGGCCGCCGCGCTCTCGCTCCTCATCGAGGTATCCGCCCTCGGCCAGGCGCGCCGGCTCCGAGTAGAGCTGGGTGTGCGGCAGCGACCAGAAGTGACCCACGCCGAGCGTCGCGCCACGCTTGAGGTCGTACGGCGTCGCTGTCTTCAGCAGCTCGACCAGGCCAAGGATCACGTACGAGGTGGGGGTGAGGCGCGTCTCCGACACGATTCGGACTATACGCTACAGTTCGCATGGTGCCAAAAGAACTATGGAGGTCGAGATGAAGGCTGCAGCGTCCGATGTGACCACGTCAGGGGGGACCGCCGTCGCCTCCACGGCCTCTCCCGCGCGCGGATTCGAGTCGCTTGAGAGCGAGGTCGAGGTCGACTCGCTGGCGCTGTCGGGTGAGCTTCCGGCCTGGCTCGAGGGCTCGCTGATCCGCACCGGCCCGGCGAAGTGGGAGGTGGGGGAGCGCACGATGAACCACTGGTTCGACGGTCTGGCGATGCTCCATCGGTTCGCGATCAGCGACGGCTCGGTCTCCTACGCGAGTCGCTTCCTGGAGACCCGCGCGTACCGCGCCGCTCGCGACACGGGCGAGATCAAGTTCTCGGAGTTCGCAACGGATCCGTGCCGGACGCTCTTCCAGCGCGTGAGCGCGATGTTCTCGCCGCAGCTCTCGGACAACGCCAACGTGAACCTGACCAAGCTCGGCGAGCGCTTCATCTCGATGACCGAGACCCCCATGCCGGTCCAGTTCGACGCCGAGACGCTCGAAACGGCCGGCGTCGCCTACGACGCCCCGGGGATGCTGACGACGGCACACCCGCACCTCGACCGGGCCAGCAAGGGGATGCTCAACTACGCGGCCGCCCTCGGACCGCGCAACGAGTACCGGTTCTTTCACCTCGCCCCCGGCGCCGGCAAGCCTGAGGTGATCGCCAGCAAGCGGGTCGGCGAGCCCGCGTACATGCACTCGTTCGGCCTCAGCGAACGCTGGCTCGTGCTGGCCGAGTTCCCGTTCGTGGTCAACCCGCTGCGGCTGGCGTCCAGCGGCCGCCCGTACATCGAGAACTACCGCTGGAAGCCCGAGCTCGGCACCCGCTTCACCCTCCTGGATCGGTCCACCGGCGAGGCGCGAGGGCCGTTCACAACCGACGCCTGCTTTGGCTTTCACCACGTCAATTCCTACGAGGACGGTGACGAGGTCGTGGTCGACATCTGCGTCTTCGACGACCCGCAGATCGTGGAGGACCTCTACCTCGAACGCCTGCGCGCCGGCAAGCCCGTCGCCCGGCCGGAGCTGCGGCGGTTCCGGATCAACCCCGAGGCCGGCACGGTCGGCTCCGAGCGTCTCAGCGAGGCCGCGATCGAGCTGCCGCGGATCAACTACGGCCGGTGCAACGAGCGGCCCTATCGCTACGTCTGGGGCGTCGGGATGGGCGAGTCCGGGTGGCTGGAGGCCATCGTCAAGGCCGACCTCGAAACCCGCGAGACGACCGTCTGGTCGGAGCCCGGGTGCTTCGCGGGCGAGCCCGTGTTCGTCGCCGAGCCCGATGGGGCGGCGGAGGACGACGGGGTCCTGCTCTCGGTCGTGCTCGACTCCGAGCGCGGGAACTCCTTCCTGTTGGTGCTCGACGCGGCATCGCTCGAGGAGCTCGCGCGGGCCGAGGCGCCGCACCACATCCCGTTCGGCTTTCACGGCCAGTTTGCGCGCGTCTGAGCCCGCTGGGAGATTCCTCCCATGCAAGAGATCCTGCAAATCTCATAGAACGCTCACATTCGGGCGCGCACCTGACTACGGTCGTGGGCGCCGGGGGCCTCGCGGTCCGGCGAAGGAATGCCGAGCGCGCCGATCAACTACCGCCCGTTCAGACACCGCCTCGCGGTCGCGTTTGCCGTGCTCGCAGGCGCCCTGGCGGTCGCGCTCGCGGACGGTCCGAACACCAGCGCGCAGACCGCGCAACTCGACCAGGTCCGCGCCCAGCAGGACCAGGTCCGTGCCCAGCTCGCGGAGCAGAACGCCGCCGTCGACTCGCTCCTCGGGCAGGTCTCTGCGCTGCGTCAGCGTGAGGACGCGGTCGCGGCCGAGCTCGCCAAGCAGGAGGAGAAGCTCGCTGCGGCGAGGAACGACCTCGCCGACGCGCGGGACGCGCTGGCGCAGACCAAGCGGCGCCTGACGAGCGCGCTCGGCGAGCTCGAGCAACTGCTCGTCTCGATCTACCGCAACGGCGAGCCCGACGCCGCGATGCTGCTCCTGGACTCTCAGGACGTCGACGACCTGACCACCAGGTCGCTGTACCTCGAGCGCATCCAGGACTACCAGAGCGGCGTCGTCGGCCGGGTGCGCAACCTGCGAGCCGCGGCGAGCGCTCACGTCGACGAGGTCGAGACCTCGGTCTCGCGGATGGAGGACGCCCGCGCGGCGATCGCCGAGCGCCAGCAGACATTGGCGGCCTCCCGGGCGACGCTCGAGGAGCGCGAGTCCGCGCTGCGCGCCGCGCAGGACCGCCGCCGCGGCCAGCTCGCCGACCTGCAGGGCCAGGCGCAGAGCCTGGTCGAGGCCCTGTCGAAGCCCGACCCGGCGCCAGCTCCGGCAGCCGAGCCCGACGCGGCGCCGACCGCGGACACCTCCGCGGCTCCTGCCGAGCAGGTCGCCGCCCCGAGCGGCTCGCAGGCAACGCTGAACCCCGACGGCACCGCAACCGCCCCGGCGGACGCCCCCGAGGCGGTCAAGGGCGCGATCGCCGCCGGGAACCAGATCACGAACACGCCGTACGTGTACGGCGGCGGCCACGGCTCGTTCGAGTCCAGCGGCTACGACTGCTCGGGCTCGGTGAGCTTCGCGCTGCACGGCGGCGGCCTGCTCTCCGCGCCGCTCGATTCGACGGGCTTCATGACCTGGGGCGATCCCGGGCCCGGCCAGTGGATCACGGTCTATTCGAACCCGGGCCACGCCTACATGGAGATCGCCGGCATCCGCTTCGACACCTCCGGGGCGCCGCCGCGCTGGCAGACATCGCTGCGCGACTCGTCCGGCTTCGTCGCCACCCACCCGCCCGGCTACTAAGCGGGCGCCACCTCGGCCGGGGGGTGAATCGCCGCTCGTTGGCGCATTGAGCACATGGTGTGTGCTCAAGTCGACAAGCGGCTAAACGCGATCGCGGGCAGGCAGCACGGCGTGGTGACCCGCCGCCAGTTGCTCACGCTGGGGATGACCGCACGCCAGATCGGGTGGCGGCTCCGAGGAGGGGGAGCTCCGATCCCTCCACCGTGGCGTCTACCTCATCGGCCCGACGATCCCGGAGCACGCCAGCGAGATGGCCGCGGTGCTCGCATGCGGGCCGACCGCCCAGGTGAGCCACGATCCGCCGCCCACCTCTACGGCCTCCTGCCCTACCCAGCCAAGCCCAGCCTCGTCCACGTGACCGTCACCGAGAGTCACTCACGCCGGCGTCGCGGCATCGATCTCCATCGCACCACGGCGCTCGCCCGACATGAGTGCCGCGAGCGCGACGGGATCCCGGTGACCGCCCCGATCCGCACGTTGATCGACTTCGCTGCGAGAGCGGGCGCGGACCTGCTCGAGCGGGCGGTAGCCGAGGCCTTCGCCCTGCGTCTGGCGGGCCGCGGACAGATCCTGCGCGAGCTCGACCGCGTCGGCCCGCGCCCCGGGACCCCGGCTCTGCGTCGGATGCTCGACGGCGGGCCGAAGCGCACGCGCTCGCAGCCGGAGCGGAAACTGCTGCGGCTCATCCGCGCCGCCGGCCTTCCCGAACCGGAGACCAACGTGCGAATCGGGCGCTGGGAGGTGGACTTTCTGTGGCGAGAAGCGGGGCTTGTGCTCGAGGTCGACGCGTACTCCACCCATTCATCACCGCGGGCGTTCGAGCGCGATCGCCGTAAGACCGCCGAGCTACAGGACCTCGGGGCGTCGGTGCACCGCGTGACTCCCGACCAGCTCGATCTCGAGGCGCCGCTCGCGATCGCACGTATCCGCCGCGCGCTTGCCGACCCGGACAACTCCGGCGTCTGAGATTGGACCGAGCCGCGGGCGGCGGGTTGCCCCGCCCTCTCTATGCTTGATCGCGGTGGCGGAACGAGCGACATTCCGGGTCAAGCGCGGCCTCGCGGAGATGCTCAAGGGCGGCGTGATCATGGACGTGGTCACGGCCGCGGAGGCCAGGATCGCCGAGGAGGCGGGGGCCGTCGCGGTGATGGCTCTGGAGCGCGTACCCGCGGACATTCGCCGCGACGGTGGCGTGGCGCGGATGAGCGACCCGGCGATGATCGAGGAGATCAAGGAGGCGGTCTCGATCCCGGTGATGGCGAAGGCGCGGATCGGCCACTTCGCCGAGGCTCAGGTGCTTCAGGCCCTCGAGATCGACTACATCGACGAGTCCGAGGTCCTGACCCCGGCCGACGAGTCCAACCACATCGACAAGCACGCCTTCGAGACCCCGTTCGTCTGCGGCGCCACGAACCTCGGCGAGGCGCTCCGCCGGATCGGCGAGGGGGCGGCGATGATCCGCTCCAAGGGCGAGGCGGGCACCGGCAACATCGTCGAGGCCGTCCGCCACCTGCGCGAGATCGTCGGCGGCATCCGGCAGCTCGGCACGCTGCGCCGCGAGGAGCTGCCCGCAATGGCCAAGGACCTGCGGGCGCCGATCGACGTCGTCGAGGAGGTCGCCGATCTCGGCTGGCTCCCGGTGCCGCTGTTCTGCGCCGGAGGCATCGCGACCCCGGCCGACGCAGCGCTGACGATGCAGCTCGGGGCGGAGGGCAACTTCGTCGGCTCAGGAATCTTCAAGTCCGGCGACCCGGAGCGGATGGCGCGGGCGATCGTCGAGGCGACGACGCACTTTGGCGACCCCGAGCGGGTCGCGGCCGCGTCCACGGGCCTCGGCGCCGCGATGCGCGGCGACGACATCGCCGAGCTCGCCGCCCAGGGCGAGTTGTTGCAGCAGCGCGGGTCCTGAGTGGGCCTGGCATTCGGCGACGGGGGCAGCGACCCGCGCCTGCGCGTCGGCGTGCTTGCCAGCCAGGGTGACTTCGCGGCCCACGCGCGGATGCTGCGAGAGCTCGGCGCCGACGCCGTCGAGGTGCGCACGCCTGACGCCCTCGACGCCCTCGACGCCCTCGTGATCCCCGGCGGCGAGTCCACGACGATCGCCAAGGCGATCGAGCGCGACGGACTGGAGCCGGCGCTGCGCGCCCACGTCGACGCGGGTCGTCCCGTACTTGGTACCTGCGCCGGGATGATCCTCTGCGACCGCGAGCACCTCGGGTTCGTCGACGTCAGCTGCCGTCGCAACGCCTTCGGGCGCCAGATCGCAAGCTTCGAGGTCGATCTCACGCTCGAGGGGATCGGACCGGAGCCGCTGCGGGCTGTGTTCATCCGCGCCCCCTGGGTCGAGCGGGTCGGCGACGGCGTGCAGGTCCTGGCGGAGGTCGACGGACACCCGGTGGCTGTGGGCACCGACCGGTTTCTGCTGTGCGCGTTTCACCCCGAGCTCACCGAGGACTCGCGGGTACACGCGCTGTTGATGGCGATGGCAACGGCGGTCCGCCGAGACGCGGCGTCCGCGGAGGAAGGAGTGAGATGAGCGATCCCAGAGTTGACAACCTCGCCCGGATCCTGGTCGGCTACTCGACCAAGGTGGGACCGGGCGACACGTGCCTGATCGAGGGCCCGTCGGCCGCCGAGCCGCTGATCGCCGCGATCTACCGGGAGGTGCTGGAAGCCGGCGGGCTGGCGGCTGTCTCGCTCAGCTTCGACGGCCAACAGGCCGCCTACTTCAAGTACGCCACCGACGACCAGCTCGAGTGGATCTCACCGCTGGCGCGCTGGGGAGCCGAGGAGTCGGACTGCCGGATCGCGATCTGGGCCGACACGAACACCCGCGAGCTCTCCAACGTGCCCCCGGAGCGCCAGACGGTCCGCCGCGCCGCCACCCGCGAGCTGCTCCAGACGATGATGCGGCGCGCCTCCGAGGGCGAGCATCGGTGGGTGGGGACCATGTATCCGACCAACGCCCACGCGGCGGACGCCGAGATGAGCCTCGCCGACTTCGAGGACTTCTACTACCGCGCCTGCCTCGCCGACGATCCCGACCCGCTCGGCGCCTGGAACCGCGCCTCCGAGGAATGCCGCCGCCTCGCCGAGTGGATCGAGGGCCGCGAGCAGGTCCGCATCGTCGCCGACGGCACCGACCTGACCCTTGGGATCGCCGGGCGCCACTTCATCCCCTGTGACGGTGAGCACAACATGCCCGACGGCGAGTTCTTCACGGGCCCGATCGAGGACTCGGTGGAGGGCGAGGTCACCTTCCACCTGCCGGCGACGATCGGGGGCCGAGAGGTCGCCGGCGTACGGCTGCGCTTCGAAGCGGGCAAGGTCGTCGACGCCACCGCCGAACGCGGTGAGCAGTACCTGATCAGCATGCTCGACACGGACGAGGGAGCTCGGCGCCTCGGCGAGCTTGGGATCGGGACCAACTTCGGCATCGAGCATGGGACGCGCTCGATCCTGCTCGACGAGAAGATCGGCGGCACGGTGCACCTCGCCGTCGGGGCTAGCTATCCCGAATCCGGTGGGATCAACGAGAGCGCCGTCCACACTGACCTCGTCTGCGACCTCCGCCGCGGAGGGAAGCTGGAGGTGGACGGCGAAGTCCTCCAGCAGGATGGCGCCTTTGCCGTCTGAGCGGCGTTAGGCGTGGACGAAAGGAGTACTGATGAAGGTTCTAAAGCGGACGCGAGTCTGGTTACTCGCGCCCCTGACCCTGGTGGTCGCGGCGCTGGTCGTACCGGCGGCGATCGCCGACCCGGTAACCGGCGGCAAGACCGTGCTCAAGTTCGATCAGGCGACCGGTGAGGGCTTCGCCGACATGAGCATCGGGATCGACACCACCGGAGCCGCGAAGAGCGGCAAGCATGGCTTCAACTTCCCGATCAAGGGCGGCGACATCAAGACGGGCCCGAAGGGCACGATCGACCATCGCGGCGGCCTCGCGTTCTTCACCGAGGGCGGCCCAGGCGTGAAGTTCACGAAGTTCACGATCAAGATCGGCAAGAACAAGACGAAGCTGTTCGCGAAGTCCGGCGGGGCCGAGGTCCGGTTCATCGACCTCGATCTCTCCGACGCGACGATCGGCGGCAGCTCCGGCACCAACCTGAAGATCAAGGGCGCGGACGCGACGTTGGCCAAGGCCGGCGCCGAGGTGCTGTCCGACACCTTCAACTTCCCGTTCCGCAAGGGGATCCCCCTCGGAACGGTGACGGTGAAGGCCGCACTCACCACCTAGCGCGACACACTGTGGACTCGAGTTGCGCGGCCGCTCGAACGGCCGCGCAACTTCTTGTCCCGCGCGCTGTTGTAGGTCTGCGCGCCGCGCCACCGGCTTGTGCCAGGGGGCGCTCAGGGGGTTACAAAACGGCGCCATTAAAGGGATGCCGACGCCGATTGCCGCGGCCGGACCTCGGGGGTCCGGTCGCGGCCGGCGCTTGAATAAAGCGCGCCACGTCCTCCGCTCTCGCTCGAATCAATTGTCCGCGGCATTGCCGCGGACATTCTTTTTCTGCTTCCGCGTCCGGGCGTGCGCGGCGTGGGCCTGGCTTTCCTCGACTCGATGGCCTTCCTAGAATCGATAGTTATGTCCGGGCACTCCAAGTGGGCTTCGATCAAGCACAAGAAGGCGGCGACCGACGCCAAGCGCGGTCAGCTGTTTACGAAGCTTGCGCGCGCGATCGCCATCGCGGCGCGTGAGGGCGGGGGAGACCCCGACTCCAACTTCACCCTCGCCGCGGCGATCGAGAAGGCGAAGGGCTACTCGATGCCCAAGGACAACATCGAGCGGGCGATCGCGAGGGGCACGGGCGAGGGCAGCGGCGACGAGCAGATCGAGCGCGTCGTCTACGAGGGCTACGGCCCCGGCGGCGCCGCCCTGCTGGTGGAGGCGCTGACCGACAACCGCAACCGCACGGGCTCGGAGGTGCGTCACGCCTTCGACCGCCACAACGGCAACCTCGGCGAGCCCGGCTCGGTCGCCTGGCAGTTCGAGAAGAAGGGCGTGATCGTGGTCGACGGCGAGCGCTACTCCGAGGACGATCTCCTGGGCGCAATCGACGCGGGCGCCGAGGACGTCGCGCCGGACGGCGACGTGCTGAAGCTGACGATGCCCCCGGCCGCGCTCGCGGACGTGCGGGCGGCGCTCGAGGCCGACGGGGTCGAGATCGAGTCCGCCGAGCTGTCGATGGAGCCGAACGCGGTGGTGGAGATTGCCAACGAGAGCGAGGCGCGTGCGCTGGTGCGGCTGATGGAGTCGCTCGACGACCACGACGACGTGGAGGCCGTGCACGCCAACTTCGACATCCCCGAGGCGCTGCTCGAGCAGGTCGCGGCCTAGGTCATCCGAGCCGCTTCGCGAGCCCCAGGGTCGGAAGTCCGAACGCCTCGTAGGTGCCGCTGCGGCCGTCGCGCTCCCAGCCGTGCGCGAGGTAGAAGCCGAGCGCCGGCGCGCCGGCGAGCACGGTGAGCGTCGCTCGCTCCCAGCCCTGGTCGCGCATCCAGTCCTCCGCCCGCGTGGCGAGCCGCCCGCCGATCCCGCCCCCGTGGCAACGTGGCTCCACGAACAGCGAGGCGAGGTGTCCGCTCACCGGCGGCTCCTCCTTGCCCGGCAGTGGCGACCGAGGCGCCGACGATGGCCCCGTCGACGTCGCAGGCGACGTCGCACCAGAGCCCCTCCTCGGCGAGGTCCTGGGCCCAGACTCGGAGCTCGGATTGGCGCCAGCCGGAGGGCAGCTCCCACCCGGGCGGGGCCCAGTCGGCCGTCAGCGCATCGCAGCGAACGACGATGTCGACCACGGCCTCGATGTCCTCGGCGGCGAGCGGGCGGAAGCGCATCCGGCGCCCGGCTAGAGCTCGCGGAAGTAGATCAGCGCGTCCTGCTCGGCGTCGATCGCCCGCGGGACCCGCCCGATCTCCCGAAAGCCCGCCGCCTCCCAGAGCCGGCGCGCGGGGTTGCGCTCGAAGACCAGGTTGAACATCATCGCCGCGTAGTTGAGCTCGCGGGCCTCGTTCAGCGACCGGTCGAGCAGGGCGCGGCCGACGCCGCGCCCGCGGGCCGAGGTCGGCACCAGGTAGCCCGCGTTCGCGATCGACGAGCCGCGGCCCGCGTAGTTGGGGCGCACGTAGCAGCAGCCCGCGAAGCTGCCCTCGAGCTCGGCGACCAGGACCCGGTCGTTGCCGTCGATCCACACCGCCCTGGTGTCGGTGAGGCTCACCGGCGGCACGACCGGAAACGAGCCGCCCTCGGCGACGGCCTCCTCGTAGGCCATATGGATGTCGAGCTCGTCCGCGAGTCGCAGCCCGCGGATCTCGATCTCGGCCTCCGTCATCGCCCGCCTAGCATCGCGCCTGAGCGCCGGGGATGCCACCTCGGGGAGGCGTCCGGGGGTATGCGCAGAATCAGTACGAGTGATCCTCGTCATGGGCATAGACCCGGGCGTGGCGAATACTGGTTTCGGTGTCGTCCGGATCGCCGGAGGGCAGATGACCGCCGTCGATGGCGGCGTCGTCGAATCCCAGAGTGACGCCCCGCTGGAGAGCCGGCTCGCGTCCATCCACGCCGAGCTCGAAAAGCTGATCGCCTGGCACGAGCCGGCGGCCGTCGCGCTCGAGGACCTCTACTTCAACAAGAACGCCCGCTCCGCCCAGGCGGTGGCCCAGGCCCGCGGCGTCGTGATGCTGGCGGCCGGACAGCGGGGAATCCGGTGCTTCGACTACACGCCGCAGGCGGTCAAGATGGCTGTCTGCGGCAGCGGCGCAGCGCCCAAGCGCCAGGTGCAGGAGATGGTCGGCGCGCTGCTCGGGCTCGCCCGCCCGCCGGAATCCGATCACACGGCGGACGCGCTCGCGGTTGCGATCTGCCACGCGGGCCACGCCCGCGCACACAGCGCAACGGAGGCCGCGCTGCAGCGGCCGGTGCCCGTCGGATGATCGCCTCGGTCCGCGGCGAGGTCCTTGTGCGCCGCCCCGATCACGTGGTGATCGAGGCCGCCGGCGTCGGCTACCGGCTGACGGTGTCGGCCGAGACCCTCAAGGCGGTTCCCGCCCGGGGCAAGGCGGCGACGCTCCACACCGAGCTCGTCGCCCGCGATGACTCGATGACCCTCTACGGGTTCGCCAGCGAGGAGGAGCGCGACCTCTTCGGCCACCTCACCTCCGTCTCCGGCATCGGACCGAAGGTCGCGGTCGCGATCCTCTCCGGCGGCGCCCCGCGCGAGCTGCGCCGTGCCCTCGCGGCCGGCGACGCGAAGCGCTTCCAGGCCGTGCCCGGCGTCGGCAAGCGGACCTCCGAACGGCTGATCGTCGAGCTGCGCGAGAAGGTCGCCGGCGAGCTCAACGAGGTCGTGACGACGGCCAGCGCCGCCGGTGAGGACGACCCGCGTGCCCTCGCCCGAGAGGGCCTCGTGAACCTGGGCTACACCGCGGTCGAGGCCGAGGGCCTGCTCGAACAGGCCAGCGGTGAGACCCCGGAGGAGCTGATCGGGACGGCCCTGCGAAGCGCCGGGACCGGGAGCGGCTCGTGAGCATCTCCCGCGACCCGGGCATCGGCGGCGGGGCCGAGGGGCCGGAGCCGATGGCCGAGGCTCGCCTGGCCGGCTCGGACGAGGAGCTCGACCGCTCGCTGCGCCCGCGGCGCCTCGCGGACTTCGTCAACCAGGTTCAGGTGACGGGCCAGCTCGAGGTGTTCATCGAGGCGGCGCGCGGGCGCGAGGAGTCGCTCGACCACGTGCTGCTCGCCGGGCCCCCGGGGCTCGGGAAGACCTCGCTCGCCCACATCGTCGCCGCCGAGCTGGAGGCGCCGTTCGTGCAGACGGCCGGCCCGGCGCTGGAGCGCAAGGCCGACATCGCCTCCTTCCTCACGGCGCTCGAACCGGGGTCGGTGTTCTTCATCGATGAGATCCACCGCCTCAACCGCGCGATCGAGGAGACCCTGTACCCGGCCATGGAGGACCGGCAGCTGCCCATCGTGCTCGGTCAGGGCGCCGGTGCGCGGACGGTCACGCTGGATCTGCCGCCGTTCACGCTCATCGGCGCGACGACGAGGGCGGGATTGCTGACGACGCCGCTGCGCGATCGCTTCGGCGTCACCCAGCGGCTCGAGCACTACGGCCCCGCCGACCTGGCGCGGATCGTCCGCCGTTCCGCGGGCATCCTCGAGGTCGAGATGGAGCCCGGCGGCGAGGATGTGATCGCCGAGCGCTCGCGAGGCACCCCGCGCGTTGCCAACCGGCTGCTGAAGCGAGTGCGCGACTACGCGCAGGTCCGCGGCAGTGGCGTGATCACCGCCGTGGTCGCCGGCGAGGCCCTCGATCTGCTCGAGGTCGACTCGGCCGGACTCGACCGCCACGACCGCACGATCCTCGAGACGGTCGCGGTGAAGTTTTCCGGCGGGCCGGTCGGGCTCTCGACCCTGGCGGCGGCGGTCGACGAGGAGCAGGAGACGATCGAGGACGTGTACGAGCCGTATCTGCTGCAGCAGGGCTTGATCAAGCGCACCCCGCGGGGCCGCGTGATCACCGAGCGCGGCTTCGAGCATCTGGGGCTCCCGGTGCCCGAGCGGGCGGCTTCGCTCTTCTGAGCACGGGCGCTTCGTCCGCGATCAGCACCATCGCTAGGCTTCGACGCGTGCCGTTCTTCATCTGTCCGAACTGCGGGAACCGCGAGCTATCAGGCGAGCGGACCGGACTCAGCCCGCGGCCCAAGGCGTGCTCGAAATGCGGCGCCCCGTTCCTCTTCGAGTTGCTCGACGACTACTACCCGGCACCCGACGCGGCGTTCTTCATCTGCGACCAGCAGGGGAGATTGCTCGATGTCGGTCGCAACGGCTTCGAGCTCACCGGGCTCAAGGACGAGCAGGTGATCGGCCGCCCGGTCCGCGAGGTGCTCGGGCTCGAGTGGATCGACGAAGGCGACGGCGGTCGAACCGCCGACACCGATGGCAATGGGGTCACGGACCCGATCGAGACGACTCTGGAGTGGGGCGTGCGCTCGTTGGGCAAGCGGGTGGCGGTGAACGCCGAGGGCGACCTGCCGGCCGAGGCCGTCTGCGACCTGTTCCCCGCCTACGACGATGACGGCGGGCTGCTGCTCGTGCTCACCCCCCAGTAAGAAGCCCCGATGGGCAAGCGTCGTAACAGCCTGATCATCCTCGGACTCGTGGTCGTCCTGCTCGCGACCTCGATCTACGTGATCGCCAAGAAGCCGACGGTCCTCGGCCTCGATCTCAAGGGCGGCACCGAGCTGGTCTACCAGGGCCGGCCGACGCCGCAGGTGCCCGACGTCACCCCGGAGGACATCGACCGGGCGATCGAGATCATCCGCCAGCGCGTCGACTCCCTCGGCGTCTCCGAGCCGGAGATCTCCCGCGTCGGCGGCGACCAGATCGAGATCGGGCTCCCGAACGTCTCGAACGCCGACCGGGCGGCCGAGTCGGTCGGCACGACCGCCCAGCTGTACCTGTACGACTTCGAACCGAACGTCATCCCGCCGAACAAGTCGGTCCAGGACCCGGCGGAGCGCCCCTACAACCGCCTCTACGACGCGGTGCTGGCCGCGTCCAAGCAAGCGCCGGTCTCGGACGAGCAGTGTGCGAAGCAGGGGTGTACCGCGAGCGGCGACACCTACTACCTCTTCGACGCGAACACCCTGGAGCCGATCGGCGACCCGTCGGAGAAGAAGGTCGACCTGTTCGCGAGCTCGCCGAACGAGAAGCAGCCGCCGAACACGAAGCTGCTCGCGGTCCCGCAGGGCACGGTGGTGCTCGAGGACAAGCCCGAGGACGACCCGACCACCGACGTCGACGAGTCGGCGACCGGATCGCAGTTCTTCGTCCTTCACGACAAGCCGAGCCTCACGGGCGACCAGATCACCGACCCGAAGCCCGGCACCGACCAGTTCAACCAGCCGACGGTCGACTTCAACTTCACCGACTCGGGCCAGGAGGCGTTCGCGAGCGTCACCCAGGAGATCGCTCAGCGCGGCGCCGCCGATTGCTTCGCCGCCACCAGCACCCCGTGCGGTGGCATCGCCTCCAACCAGGCGGACCAGTTCTCGGGCTCGTTCGCGATCGTCCTCGACGGTGAGCTGATCTCCCGCCCGATCATCAACTTCATCGACAACCCGAACGGGATCGACGGGCGCACCGGCGCCCAGATCTCCGGCGTCACGGCCCAGGAGGCCAACGACCTCGCCGAGGTGCTGAAGATCGGCGCCCTGCCGATCAAGCTGGCGCTGATCAGCCAGTCGACCGTCTCGGCCACGCTCGGCCAGCAGGCGCTCGACCAGGGCCTGAAGGCGGGCCTGATCGGGCTCGGCCTCGTGGTCCTCTTCCTGCTCTTCTACTACCGCTTCCTCGGGCTGATCGCGGCGCTCGGGCTGCTGGTGTACGCGCTCTTCTACTTCGCCCTGATCAAGGCGCTGCCGATCACGGTCACGCTGCCGGGGATCGCGGGATTGATCCTCACCATCGGCGTCGCGGCCGACTCGAACATCGTCATCTTCGAGCGGATCAAGGATGACGCTGTCGTACGCGTTCGATCACGCCGAGGCGATCCGCGCGTTTCAGCAGGCGTCGGCCCTCGATCCCAAGTGCGCGATGTGCTACTGGGGCGTCGCGTTTGCGCTCGGCCCCAACATCAATGCGCCGATCACCGAGGATGCGGCCAAGGGCGCCTGGGAGGCGATCGGCAAGGCCCGCGACCGGCGAGCGGCGCGACCGACAAGGAACGCGCGCTGATCGAGGCGCTGGCCAAACGCTACACGGCCGATCCGAAGTCGGAACGGCCGCCGCTCGACAAGGCGTACACGGACGCGATGCGAGAGGTGACGAACGGTTCCCGGACGATCTCGACGCCGCCACCCTGTTCGCGCAGTCGCTGATGGACACCGCGCCGTGGAACTACTGGGACAAGAACGGCAATCCGCGCGAGTTCACGAACGAGGTTCTCTCCTCCCTCGAGTCGGTGCTCAAGCGCCAGCCGATCACATCGGCGCGATCCACCTGTACATCCACGCCGTCGAAGCGTCTCCCGATCCGAAGCGCGCCGAAGTCTACGCCGACAAGCTGGCGGCGCTCGTTCCAGGCGCCGGTCACCTCGTCCACATGCCGGGCCACATCTATCTGAGGACCGGCCGCTACAACGATGCCTCGGTGGCCAACGACAACGCGGTGAAGGCCGACGAGGCGTACTTCAAGAGCAATCCGGTCGCCGGCAACATGACGTATGAGGTCGGCTACGTTCCGCACAACTTCCATTTCTTCGTCACGTCCGCGTCGATGGAAGGGCGGCAGGCCGATGCGCTCAAGGCGGCGGAGCAAGTGCGGTCGAAGGCGCCGGCCGAGATGATGCGCGACCCGTCCATGGGCGGCATGGTGCAGCACATGTCGCTGTCGCCGCTGTACACGAGGATGTGGTTCGGACTCTGGGATCAGGTGCTGGCCGAGCCCGTGCCGCCAGCAGATATTCCGTTTCTGACCGCGATGTGGCATGACGGCTCGCGGGCGCGCGTATCTCGCAA
This sequence comes from uncultured Solirubrobacterales bacterium, assembly GCA_963742205.1. GTDB lineage: Bacteria > Actinomycetota > Thermoleophilia > Solirubrobacterales > 70-9 > WHSW01. The sequence continues at coordinate 401,123 of CAVUKZ010000004.1, forward strand.
CGGGCAAGCTTGAAAGAGGCGGAGGCGGAGCACACGGCAGTCGCCGGCATCCGGCACGACCCGTCGCTCAAGACGCTGTACGTCTCGAGCGTCAACACCGCCTCGTCCATCGTCGCGATCGCGCGATGAAGTGCTGGCAGGGGAGATTGACACCAAGCGCCGCCGTGCGGCGAGCGCGCGCAGTCATTTTGCCAAGCGCCGTGGCCCTCGAGGACGATCTCATCTACATGGAGCCACCCGACTGGCCGATCCCGGTGCGCCAGCTACAGGGCGCAGCCCTCCTCGAGCTCGGTCGCGCGAAGGATGCGGAGGCGGCGTTCCGGGCTGACATGAAGAAATTCCCGGACAACGGCTGGTCGCTGTCAGGGCTGCAGGCGAGCCTCGAGCAGCAAGGCAGAGCGAGTGAGGCGGCAGCGGTAAAGGCGCGGCTCGCCGAGCAGTGGAAGCGTGCGGACGTTCAGGTCGCGGCGGGACGCCGGCTGGCTTCGCCCGCCAGCTCGGGTGGTCGGTCGGCGACGTAGTCTTTCCAATGTTGTCGCGGATCGCAGGCGGCCCTTTGCGCATTCACAGAGGGTCGAGGTTTGCGATAAGCGCAACTGCGACGACCCTTGCGATCGAGCGTGTCGCGGCACCAGAGATCCACGTCGTCGACACGCTGCCTCGGCTGCGACGTGCTGCGACTGGCACGACGATTCGTGACACGGGACAAGGGGACTGTGGCAACGACAATTGGCCGCACTCCGCCGGGCCCGACGGGTTATAGTGACGCTCGCGGGAGGAGTGGTTCGATGATGCGCATGACGTCTTCGTGTTTGTCACGTTGCTCTTGCCATCAGTGTCGCCGTCACGGCCGGACAGCAGGCTGGTACCCAGGCGCCGCTTCGCACGCCCGACGTCATTTTCGTGCCGACGCCACCGGACGGTCGTCGCGGCGATGCTCAAGGTGGCCAAGGTCGGCAAGAACGATGTCGTCTACGACCTCGGCTCCGGCGACGGCCGCATTCCCATTGCCGCCGTCAAGGACTTCGGCGCCGCGCGCGCGATCGGCATCGACATCGATCCGCAGCGGATCGAGGAAGCCAACGCCAACCTGAAGAGCTCGGGCATCACTGACAATCGCGTGCGGTTTCTCAATCAGGATCTGTTCACCACCGACATCAGCGAAGCGACCGTCGTCACGCTGTATCTGTTGCCCAGCTTGAACCTGAAGCTCATTCCGAAATTCGAGAAGGAGCTCAAGCCGGGCACGCGCATCGTCTCGCACTCGTTCGACATGGGCGATTGGCGGCCGGAGCAGACGGTCGATGTCGACGGACGGTCGGTCTATTTCTGGACCTGGCCGAAAAAGTAGTGTGCGGGGCAGTCACAACACAGCATGTTCTTCTCGGTTGTCCTTGTCGGTCTGCTGCTGAGTCAGGCGACGCTGCCGGCTCCGCCCAGCAGTGCGAACGCCGACCTGATCGAGTCGGCGAAAGCTCGGAGAACTCGCGCGGGTCCGAGAGCTGCTCTCCAAGGGCGCCGCGGTGAATACGTCAGACCGTCGCGGCCTGACACCGCTCATGTGGGCGTCTGCGAGCGGCACCTGGAAGTGGTGCGGCAGCTGCTCGAGCGTGGGGCGGTCGTCGACCGGCGAGCCAACGACGGGACCACCGCCCTGATGCTGGCGCGGCGAACGGGTTCACGGACGTCGTCCGCGCATTGCTCGTTCGCGGAGCGGATGTCGACCGCAGCCAGGGCCGGCGTCAAGGCGCGTCAGCTTGCGCATTCGATCGCGGACATCCGAGATCGTCGCGCTGCTCGAGCGCGCCGAAATGCTCGGTGGCACGGCTGTTGCAGGCGGCGGCCGAGGGCAACGATACGGTCGTCCGGCAGCTGCTCGCGACAGGCGCGCCGGTCAACGTCACCGACGAGCGCGGGGAGACCGCCCTGATGATGGCGGCGCGCAACGGCAGATCTCGGCGTGCTCCAGGCGCTCCTGTCGAGAGGCGCGGACGCGTCCGTCCGGGACAACCAGGGAAAGACGGTCGTCGAGTGGGCGGAGCCTGTCGCCGACGACCGGCAAGTACGTGATGGCGTTTCTGCTCGACCGCGGCATCTCCAGAGGCGGCCGCTCGCCCGAGCGGCGCCGCTCCAGTCGCCTCAGGTGAAGGTCAGCCTTGAGTACGCTCGCCAGCGTCCTGGCGCGCATTCCTCCGGCGTCCGCTCCGTTGCGGACGGCCCAGCGACGAGCGAACGCCGCGCTGTCACAACTCCAGGCGCTGTCCGCGAAATGGCCCGCCGAACTCGCCGGACGACTACCGCGACAATCTTGCGGGACAGGTGGCGGCGCTCGAAGAGCGCGCTGAAAGCCGGCGAGCATCGAAAGTCTGGCCGCAACGCTCGAGTCGCGTTGCCGAAGATCTCGAGATCAAGCTCGAACACTGCACGAAGAGCGGCGGGACGCTGGGTGGGTCGGTCATCGTTCGCGTGCGGACGCTGGAGGGCAGCGAGGAGCGCAAGAGCTGGCAGGTGTTCTACATGCCGAGAATCTTCGAAGCGGCCACGCAATGCCAGCCCGGATTTGTTTCCGCAGTTGAGCAGCCCGACGGAGGAAACGCTCGTTCCCGGGCCGATACGTGATGTGGGTGCGCGATCCGGCGACGGCACGGCTCGGCGAACGGACCGTCGTCAAGGTCGGCGAAGGCAAGAAGGAGCTGCTCCTGGATCTGCCCGTGCCAGCGGCACCGCCACGATGACTGACGGCGCCCGTCTGCTCGGGCGCCATCGACGCATGTGGCTTGCCGTTGCCGCGTCTCTTCTCGCGGGAATCGCCGCCGCTCTTGCGCCTCCGCCGGCCGCAGTTGGAGGCCGACGCGGTGGAGCGATCGGACGTTTGCGGCCTTCGCCTCGGCGGCGATCGTCGCCTTCGCGATCCTGCCGTTCATGCTGTGGCGAGGTGCCGCGCGACCGATGATCTGGGTGGCGGCGGCGCTCGTGGCGCTGGCACTTGGAGTCGGCTCGTTCTTCGCGAGCGGATACGTCGAGCGCACCTGCACCGCGCGGTACGCGGACACGGCCGTCGTCATCGGCCGAGACTTGACGTCGCTCGGAGCGACCTACAGGCAGGCAGAACCCGGAACTCTCGAACGACGATCTCCTGTTCGATGCTGCCGGCGTCCCGGAGCGAATCTGGACGCCATCGTTCGATCGGCCGCTGCAGGGCGCTCGTCGCGGGCACCTACTTTCTGTGGATACCGTTTCTCGCGTATGTCTGCTGGCTTCTTCGCTCATGCCGTGCCGACGGCGAATCCTGTCTGCCGGTGAGCTGGAGCGCGCCCGCACCAGCAGGTCTGGGACGGAGGCGCCGACGCGTTACGACGTCTTCGTGAGCTATCGGCACGGCGGCGTCGACAAGACGTTTGCCACCGAGCTCGTCTCGGCGCTCGAAGCCGACGGCTACCGGGTGGCGATCGACGAGCGGGACTTCCCGCGCCAACGCCAGCTTCCTCGAGGAAATGGAACGCTCGGTTCGCGAGAGCCGCTTCACGGTGGCGTCGATCTCGTCGCGGTATCTCGAGAGCGGCAACACGCATCGAAGAAGCCATCATCTGCAAGGTGCTCGACATGGGCGATCGGCAAGCGCCGGTTGATTCCGATCGTGATCGAACCGGTCTCCATGCCGGCGTGGCTCTACGGCATCGTCGGCATCGACGTCACCAAGCGCGATCCGCTCGTCGATCCGTTCGACAAGCTCAAGGCGACGCTCGGCACGCCGCTGGCGAACGCGCCTGCGCGCCACGACAGTTCCTCGTCCCGGATCCGTTGACCCGGGGCGGCGCCGCCAGGGGCACAACGTTCTTCCGTCATGCCGCACACGGCACCTGAAATGGCTCGAAGCGGGGGCGCTTGAGATGAGCCGCACGATCATCATCGCGGCCGGATATGTGGTCGTCGTCGTCGCGGCCGTCCTGGCACTCATCGGGACGCTGCAGCGGCGGTTCATGTACTTCCCGTCCGGTGGTGTGCCGACGCCCGGTGAAGCGGGTCTGACCGACGTCGAGCCGGTGACGTTCGAGACGAGCGATGGACTCGTGCTGGGCGGCTGGTTCTTCGCGACATCCGGGCCACCGCCGCGCGTCACCGTTCTGGTCTTCAACGGAAACGCCGGCAATCGAGCGCACCGCGGTCCGCTGGCCACGGCACTCCATCGACACGGCTTGCAGGTTCTGCTCGTGGACTATCGGGGCTATGGCGGAAATCCCGGGACTCCGACGGAGAAGGGGCTCGACGTAGACGCGCGGGCCGCCCGAGCCTACCTGGCCGGCCGGCCCGACGTCGATCGGTCGCGGCTCGTGTACTTCGGCGAGTCGCTCGGAACGGCAGTGGCTGTCAAGCTTGCGGTCGCACACCCGCCTGCGGCGCTCGTCCTGCGGTCGCCGTTCACCTCGATGACCGACCTGGGGCGGCATCACTACCCGTTGCTGCCGGTGCGCCTTCTCCTCCGGGACCGGTTCGAGGCGATCGATCTGATTCAGCGGGTCCGAGCGCCGCTGCTTGTCATTGCCGGGGGGCAGGATCGAATCGTGCCGATCGAAAATAGTCGCCGCCTGTACGATGCCGCGGCGGCTCCGAAAAAGCTCCTCGTGCTTCCCGACGGCGACCATAACGACGACGAACTGCTGGCCGGAGACGAGATGATCCAGACGATTGTGCGCTTCCTTCAGCCCCTCACAACTACTTCTGCGCCAGCAGGATCGTCTGGGGCGTCGGGAGCGCATGGGCCGTGATGTTGGTGAAGCCCGCGTCTTCGAGTTGTTGTCGCAGTTCTACGAACGTGTACGCGTCGCCGCTCGGCGTGCCCGCAAGCATCGTGACGGCGAATCCGGCCGGGATCGGCGGCGAGATGCGATCGGGGTTGGGGACGAATTCCAGCACCGCCACCCGTCCGCGCGGCTTCAGGGCCGCGTTGATCTTCTGAAGGAATTTCGTGCACGTGTCCTGATCGAAGTGATGCAGAAAATTGGTCACCAGCGCCACATCGTACGCGTCGCCGAAGTCCACCTTGAAGGCATCGCCTGCCAGCGTATGGTATCGATCCTTCACGCCGTGGACGCCCGCATTCTCTTCCGCGACCTTCAGCACAGGCGCCCAGTCGACCGCCACGATCTCCACGTGCGGGTTGCGCTTGGCGAGCGTGATGCCGAACATCCCGTGACCCGCCGCGATATCGAGCACTCGAACAGCACCCGTTGACGACACCGCCACGAGATCGGCGATGGCGTGTGCCGCCGGCATCATCATGGGCGCCATCGCGCGCGCGAACTCCACCCAGATCGGGTTCTCGTCCGCCACGGTGTTGCCTGCCGGCGCCACGCCGCCACGCCGCACGGCCTCGGTAAGGTCGTCGAAATTCCTTCTCAGTTCCGGGAGGAGGAGGAACTTTGCTGTCGTGCCGAGATACGCCGGCGAGCGCTTGCTGAGAAACGCGGCCGATTCGGGTGTCAACTGATACATGCCGTCGGACTTCTGGAGCAGACCGAGGACAGTGAGGTAATCGGACAGCATCCGCGCACCGCGCTCGGAGACGCCGCTGCGCTGCGCCACAGCACCCGCGGTGTGCGCTCCCTCGTCGATGGCCGTAAAAATGTCGAGTTCAATGGCGCTCTTGAGCGCCGCGGACTTCTGGTAGGCAAACAGCGTGTCGAAAATGAGGTCCGCAGACGGCATGGCAGGCAGTGGCATCTCTTCTCCTTGTGCGGCAACAGGCCACTAATGGCCCGTCCCGGTTGAACAAGCACGAGATTCTGGAGCGCGGCGCCGGGACGGCAAGGCGCGACGACCGAGAATACCGGGAGTTACCGGGAGTACTTGAGCGAGGGGCAACGCAGCCAGCCGGGATGCCCGCCGGAAGGTCGCCCTTGATCAGCCGAGACGGCCACTAGTGTAGCGCTGCCAAACACTCTTTCAACGCGGGCGCTGGAATCCGGCGGGTAGGCACGGGCGGTGACGATTCGGGGCACGCTTGAATTTCGCGGCGGTCATCGGTTAGCCTCACAAGTCGTTCGGCGGCGGAGCCCAGGGTCGGCGGAACTTCGGCGATCTCTCAACGCGGTTCACTCGAGGATCTGTGGCATGTCTGTATCGACTGCACCGGTCCGGCTGCCGGTTCGTCGGTTTGGCGAAACCGCGCGTCACGACGCGTGGTGGATCCAGCCGCTCGTCGTGTTCCTCGGACTGTCGACCTTCCTCGTCTACTCGACGTGGGCGGCATTCCAGGGCGATCACTACACGTACGGCCCGTACCTCTCACCGTTCTACTCGCCGGAAATCTTCGGCAACTCGCCGCACAGCTGGTTCGGGCCGCCGCCCGGAAGCGTGGCCCGCGTGGCTGCCGTTCTCGCCGGCGCTGCTGATTCTGCCGATTCCCGGCTTTTTCGGCTGACCTGCTACTACTACCGCGGCGCGTACTACAAAGCGTTCTGGGCCGATCCGCCGTCGTGCACGGTCGGCGAGCCGCGCTCGACGTATCGGGGCGAGCACTCGTTTCCGCTCATCCTGCAGAACATTCATCGCTACATGCTGTTTCTGTCGCTGGCGCGTCTTGTTCCTCCTGTACATGGATGTGTGGAAGGCGCTGTGGTTCACCGATCCGGCGACCGGCACGGTGTCGTTCGGCATCGGCGTCGGCACGCTCGTTCTGGCCACCAATGCGTCGCTCTTGAGCGCGTATCTGTTCGGCTGTCATTCGCTGCGTCATCTCGTGGGCGGCTGCGTCGACGAGTTGTCGCGTTCGACCGCATGGGCGCTCGGGCGTACTCCTGCGTGAGCTGCCTGAACCGCCGGCACATGCTGTGGGCGTGGTGCAGTCTGTTCTCGGTGGGCTTCGCTGACCTGTACGTCCGACTCTGCTCGATGGGCGTGTGGTCGGACTTCAGGATCTGGTGATGCCGGAGTATCAGACACACGAACACGACGTGCTCGTCATCGGCGCAGGCGGAGCAGGGCTGCGGGCGGCGATCGAAGCCTCGGCCGGCCGGCGTGTCCGTCGGGCTCGTCTGCAAGTCGCTGCTCGGCAAGGCGCACACCGTGATGGCCGAGGGCGGCATTGCCGCCGCGCTGGCCAACGTCGACGATCGCGACAACTGGAAGGTCCATTTCGCCGACACGATGCGCGGCGGCCAGTACGTCAACAACTGGCGCATGGCGGAGCTGCACGCGAAGGAAGCGCCCGACCGCGTGCGCGAGCTCGAAGCCTGGGGCGCGATGTTCGATCGGACCAGCGGACGGCAAGATTCTGCAGCGCAACTTCGGCGGCCACCGCTATCCGCGCCTGGCCCACGTCGGCGACCGCACCGGTCTCGAGATGATCCGCACGCTGCAGGATCACGGCATCCATCAGGGCATCGACGTGCACATGGAGTGCACGATCATCCCGCTGCTCAAGGACGGCGACCGCGTGGTCGGCGCGTTCGGCTACGAGCGCGAGCGCGGACGGTTCAAGCTGTTCAAGGCCAAGGCGGTCGTGCTCGCGACCGGCGGCATCGGCCGCGCCTACAAGATCACGAGCAACAGCTGGGAATACACCGGCGACGGCCACACGCTCGCCTACGACGCCGGCGCCGATCTGATGGACATGGAGTTCGTCCAGTTCCATCCGACCGGCATGATCTGGCCGCCGAGCGTTCGCGGCATTCTCGTCACCGAAGCCGTGCGCGGCGAAGGCGGCGTGCTCAGGAACAGCGAGGGCCGCCGGTTCATGTTCGACGACATCCCGGAGAACTACCGGGCGCAGACCGCGGACAACGAAGAAGAAGGCTGGCGCTACACGCAGGGCGACAAGGCCGCGCGCCGGCCGCCGGAGCTGCTGACGCGCGACCACGTCAGCCGCTGCATCATGCGCGAAGTCAAGGCCGGCCGCGGCAGCCCGCACGGCGGCGTGTTTCTCGACATCCCTGGATCAAGGCGAGGATCCCGAACGCCGCCGAGCACATCAAGAAGAAGCTGCCGAGCATGTACCACCAGTTCAAGCAGCTCGCCGATATCGACATCACCCAGGAGCCGATGGAGGTCGGCCCGACGACGCACTACATCATGGGCGGCGTGCGGGTGGACGCCGACACGCAGATGTCGACCGTGCCGGCCTGTTCGCCGCGGGCGAGTGCGCCGCCGGCATCAACGGCGCCAATCGCCTCGGCGGCAACTCGCTCTCGGACCTCCTCGTGTTCGGCAAACGCGCCGGCGAGTACGCGGCGAAGTTCGCGAAGAGCCGACGGCAGCGGATCGATCGACGCGCAGCAGGTCGACGAGGCCGCGCGACGGGCGCTCGAGCCGTTCGACCGCGGCACCGAGGGCGAGGGTCCGTATCAGGTGCAGTACGCGCTGCAGGAGATGATGCAGGACCTGGTGGGCATCGTCGCGAAACGAGCCGGAGATGCAGCAGGCGCTCGACGGCCTCGAGCCGCTGCGCGAGCGCGCGCGCCGCGTCGGCGTCGGCGGGCATCGCGAGTACAACCCGGGCTGGCACACGGCGCTCGATCTGCACAACCTGCTGACGGTCTCCGAAGCGATCACGCGCTCGCGCGCTCGAACGCAAGGAGAGCCGCGGCGGTCACTTCCGCGACGACTATCCCGACAAGGACCCGGCCTTCGCGACGTTCAACTTCATCGTCCGCAAGGGCGCGCGACGGCGAGATGGAGGTGTCACGCGCGCCGATTCCGGAGATGCCGGCCGAGCTGAAGCAGATCATCGAGGAGATGAAGCAGATGCACGGCGACCGGCGTACCGATCCAAGGAGGTCGCTGATGCGGCGGACGGCAACGTTTCGAGTCTGGCGCGGCGACGCCCAGGACGGCGAGTTCCACGACTACACGACCGACGTCTCCGAAGGCATGGTCGTGCTCGACGCCGTGCACCAGATTCAGGCCGAGCAGGCCAACGATCTGGCCGTCCGCTGGAACTGCAAGGCGGGCAAGTGCGGATCCTGCTCGGCCGAGGTCAACGGCAACCCGCGGCTCATGTGCATGACGCGGCTGAACCAGCTCGACCTGTCCGAGCCGGTCACGATCGAGCCGATGCGCGCGTTTCCGCCGATCACGGATCTCGTGACCGACGTGTCGTGGAACTTCCGGGCGAAGAAGAGCATCAAGAAATTCAAGCCGCGACCGCCCGACGCCACCGGACGGCACCTGGCGCATGGCAGCAGGTCGACGTCGAGCGCGTGCAGGAGTTCCGGAAGTGCATCGAGTGCTTCCTCTGCCAGGACGTCTGCCACGTGCTGCGCGACCACCACATGTTCGACGAGTTCATCGGCCCGCGCCACCTGGTCTACGCCGCCGCGCTCGAGATGCACCCGCTCGACACCGAGGACCGCACGCGCGATCTGAAGAGCACACACGGCATCGGCTACTGCAACATCACCAAGTGCTGCACCAAGGTCTGCCCGGAGAGCATCACGATCACCGACAACGCGATCATCCCGCTGAAGGAGCGGGTGATCGATCAATTCTACGATCCCATCGCCAAGGTGTTTCGGCGTCGTTGCGCGGAGGTCGCCATGTTTGAGCTCAAGACGCTCTCGCCGGAAGCCGTGCCCAGGGCGCTCGCCAAGGCCGAGCGCTACCGCCTGCTGAACGAACCGGCGAGGCCGAGAGCATCTGCCTCGACGCGCTCGACGATCGACCCGACAACCAGGAGGCGATCGCGATGCTGCTGCTGGCCATCACCGATCAGTTCGGACGCCGACCCGACCGCGTGTCACCGACGCGTGGAAGACGGTCGACCGGCTGCACGACGAGTACGAGCGCGCCTATTACACGCGGCATCATCTACGAGCGGCGGGCGAAGGCGCATCCTCGCGGCACGGCACGCCGCGCGGCGGTCCTCGCGCCTACGAGTGGCTCCGCGAGGCGATGGCACTGGTACGAAAAGGCGGAAGCGCTTCGGCCGCCCAACAACGACGATGCGCTCCTCCGGTGGAACGCCTGCGCGCGGCTCATCATGAGCGACCATCATCTCGTGCCGATGCGCGAGGAGCCGCGGCGAGCCGCTGCTCTTGGAGTGAGGGATCAAGTCCAGAACTACCCTCCAAATGTCGCACCAGTGAGCCATGCGGCCGAATCGATCGGCGCATTTCGCCACGGCGCGCGACAATGGTAATCGTGGAGTCCGATCCGGACCTTTTCGCCGGCGGTCGTGTGCGTCCGACGGACCCTGTGCGCTGGATCTCGCCGGGGAGTGGGCGTCGGTCCGACGCGGTACAGCAACGACTCGTCGCCACGAGCTGTACAGGCGGCTGGCGCAGGCGACACCGGTGCGGGTCCGCTTTCTACCCGCGCTTGAGTGGTCCGGCCGTCTCAGCCAGAATGGGGTGCGCGTTCCCGTGCTGATTCGGGCCGCGCACAAAGGAGATATTGTGCGCGTGTCATCATTGCACCTCGTCGTCGTCGCGGCCACGGTCGTTACCGTCGCCTGCGGCGGCGGCAGCCCGCCCCCTTCCGGCTCCCCGGCGCCAGCGGCGTCCGGAACCCCCTCGACCGCCAGCGTGTCGACGGACAAGAACGCCTATCCGGTGTTCCCGAACGCCGACGCGGGCGCCGATCCGCTGCGGTCCCCGCCGAGCAGGGCGGCAAGGGCTTCAAGGGCGAGGGGTGGGAGACCAACACTGACTACGACCTGATCGGCGACCCGCGCGCGGTCAAGGGCGGCGTGTTCCGCGAATATCAGCTCGACTTCCCGGCGACGCTGCGGATCTGAACGGCCCGAATCGAACACGGTTCTGAATCTGATGATCGGCAGCATGGTCTACGAGACGCTGCTGACCCTGCATCCGCACGACGCTCGAGTACATGCCCGCGCTCGCGACGCACTGGCAGATCTCGCCGGACAAGCTGACGTACCGCTTCCGCATCGATCCGAACGCGCGCTGGTCCGACGGCCAGCCCGTCGTCGCCGACGATGTCGTCGCGACCTGGAAGTTCGTGATGGACAAGGGACTGCAGGACCCGGCCAACGACGCTCGTGTTCGGCAAGTTCGAAAAGCCGGTCGCCGAGAGCAAGTACATCGTCCGCGTGAAGAGCAAAGGACCTGAACTGGCGCAACTTCCTCTACTTCTGCGCAGGCGCTGCCGATCTTCCGTCGCACGTCCTGAAGACGTGTCGACGGCGCACGCTACGTGAAGGACTACAACTTCAAGCTGCTGCCCGGCACCGGCCCGTACGAGGTGCGACGAGGCCGACGTCGTCAAAGGGCAAGTCGGTGACGATCCGCGCGCCGCAACGACTACTGGGCCGAGAAGCATCCGGCGCAACGTCGGCCAGAACAATTTCGACGAAATCCGCGAGATCGTCGTCCGCGACCAGAAGCTCGCCGTTCGAGATGTTCAAGAAGGGCGATCTCGACTTCTACTCCGTCAACATCGCGCGCGAGTGGGTCGAGGAGCTAGCAAGCTTCGACAAGGTCGAGCGCGGCCTGATCCAGAAGCGGAAGATCTTCAACGACAACCCGCATCGGACGCTCAGGGCTCGCCTTCAACACGCGCAAGCCGCCGTTCGACGACGTCCGGTGCGCAAGGCGCTGGCGCCACCTGCTCAACCGTCAGCTGATGATCGAGAAGCTCTTCTTCAACGAGTATACGCCGATCGAACTCGTACTACTCCGGGCAGCGCTCTACGAGAACCCGAGACAATCCGAAGATGCGAGTACGACCCGCAGCGCGGCGCTGACGCTGCTCGCCGAGGCCGGCTGGAAGGATCGCGACGCGCAGGGACGACTGATCAAGAACGGCCAGCCGCTGACGATCGAGCTGCTCTACGCCGACAAGACGTCCGAGCCGGCGCTGACGATCTACCAGGACGACCTGCGCAAGGTCGGCATCAGCCTGAACCTCCGGCTCGTGACGCCCGAGACGCTGTATCAGCTGATCGATCAGCGGAAGTTCGATCTGGTGCATGATCGGCTGGAGCGGACTGCTGTTCCCGAATCCGGAGACGTCCTTCCACTCGTCGCTCGCCGACTGCAGAACACACAACAACATCACCGGCTTCAAGAACAAGCGGGTCGACGAACTGCTCGCCGATCTACGACAAGGAGTTCGACCAGCAGAAGCGCATCGCGATCATCCGCGAGATCGACGGCATCCTCGCCAACTCGCATCACTACATCCTGAGTGGTAGCCGCCGTATCCAGCGCATCGCCTACTGGAACAAGTTCGGCATGCCCGAGGGCTATCTCACGCGCTTCGGCGACTACCGCGACATGCCGTCGCTGTGGTGGATCGATCCGCAGAAGGACAGAGCACGCTGACGAAGGCGATGGGCGACACCAGCGCAGAAGCTGCCGGTCGGCGCCGATCGACGTGCAGTTACTGGCAGGACTACGCGAAGCAGCACCCGGCGCCGAGAGCAGCACTCAGTGACGGCCACCGCGGCACGCGAACGATGACCGCGTACTTCATCCGCCGGTTCCTGCTCATCATCCCGACGTTCCTCGGGATCACGCTCGCCGTGTTCGTGATCATGCACTTCGTGCCGGGCGGACCGGTCGAGCGGCAGATCATGCAGTATCCAGATGGCCGCGCGCGCGAGGGCGGCGCTGGCGCGGCGCCGCGCCGCGGCGCGCAGTCGCTGCCCGAGGACGCCATCGAGGAGATCCGCAGCGCTACTACGGCTTCGACAAGCCGGTGCACATCCGCTACGCGCAGTGGCTCTGGAACGTCCTCCACCTCGATCTCGGCACGTCCGTACATCTACCAGGACCCGGTCTGGGACGTGATCAAGTCGCGCTTTCCCGTCTCGATCTTCCTCGGGCTGACGGGCTTCCTCCTCAGCTATCTGGTCTGCGTTCCGCTCGGCGTCTTCAAGGCGATCCGCCACGGCTCGAAGTTCGACTTCATCAGCAGCGCGCTCGTCTTCCTCGGCTACTCGATTCCCGGCTGGGCGCTCGGCACGGCGCTGCTCGTGCTGCTCGGCGGCGGCAGCTTCTGGAGCGTGTTCCCGCTCGGCGGCTTCCGCCCCGACAACTGGGAGTACCTGAGCGTCGTGGGGAAAGATCACCGGCCAGCTCCACCACATGTTCCTGCCGGTGCGTCTGCTACATGGTCGGCTCGTTCGCGACCGAGACGATCCTGACGAAGAACTCGCTGATGGAGAATCTCGGCCAGGACTACGTGCGCACGGCCTTCGCCAAGGGACTGACCGAGCGGCGCGTCATCTTCGTGCACGCGCTGCGCAATTCGCTGATTCCGCTCGTGACCGGCCTCGGCCACGTGATCAGCCTCGTGCTGGCCGGATCGTTCCTGATCGAGCGCGTCTTCAACATCGACGGCATGGGCTATCTCGGCTACACGGCGATCCTGCAGCGCGACTACCCGGTCGCGCTCGGCATCCTCGTCATCAGCAGCCTGCTGATGCTCGTCGGCAACATCCTGTCCGACATCATCTACGCGCGTGGTCGATCCGCGCATCCGCTTCAAATGAGCGATCCGGTCGGCCGGTCGAGCGCGTGCCGCCGACGCGGCATCTCGCGCACCGCAGCCGATCCGCCACCGATCCGCGGCGTCTGCCGTCGCACGAGTCGCCTCACGTCGCTGACATCGCCGAGCCGCCGAGTCGCTGTTTCGGCGACGGTGCGGAAGTTCCGGCGCCTGAAGCGCGGCTACTACTCGTTCCTGATCATCACCGTCGCCTACGTGGTCTCGTTCTTCCTGCCGCTGCTCGCCAACAACATCCGCGCTGGTCGTGAAGTACCACGGGCAGTACTTCTTTCCGCTCGCCACGCTACCACGCGGCCACCGAGTTCGGCCAGAACGCCTTCGGCGAGCCCGACTATCGGGCGCTGAAGCAGCAGTTCGCCGCGCGAGGCGCAGGGCAACTGGGTGCTGATGCCGCCTATCCCGTACGGGCCGAACGAGTCGCTGCTCGATCTGCCGGGCACCCCGCCGCACCCGCCGTCGGCGCGCACACCCGTTCGGCACCGACGACCGCGGCCGCGACGTGCTCGTGCGCCTCGCCTACGGCTTCAACATCTCGATGACCTTCGCGATCCTCGTCATGCTCGTCGGCTACGCTGCTCGGCATCGCCGTCGGCGCGGCGCTCGGCTACTTCGGCGGCCGCATCGACATCTTCGGCCAGCGCGGCATCGAGATCTGGTCGTCGCTGCCGTTTCTCTACACGATCATCATCATCAGTTCGGTCGTCGTGCCGATCTACCTGCCCGGCCGCAACCAGCTGCTGCAGCCGTCGTTCTGGCTGCTCGTCGTCATTCTCGCGGCGTTCGACTGGATGGGCATCACCTACTACATCCGCGGCGAGTTCTACCGCGAGAAGGCCAAGGACTACGTCGGCGCCGCGATCGCGACCGGCGTGTCCGAGCCGGCATCATGTTCCGCCACATCCTGCCGAACGCGCTGACGCCCGTCGTCTCGTTCGCGCCGTTCACGATCGTCGCCAACATCAGCTCGCTCGTCGCGCTCGACTTCCTCGGCTTCGGCCTGCCGGCGCCGACGCCGAGCTGGGGCGAGCTGATCGGCCAGGGGATGGAGAACCTGACGAAGTGGTGGCTCGTGTTCTATCCGCTCGGCGTGCTGTTCCTCACGCTGCTGCTCGTCGTCTTCATCGGCGAAGCGGTGCGCGAGGCGTTCGACCCGAAGGAGTACTCGCGGCTGCGATGACGACCATCGCGGCCACCGACGACCTCTGCTCTCGATTCGCGGCCTGCGGACGTACTTCTACACCGAGTCCGGCGTCGCCAAGGCGGTCGACGGCGTCGACCTCGACATCGCGCCAGGCGAGGTGCTCGGCCTCGTCGGCGAGTCGGGCTCGGGCAAGAGCGTCACGGCGCTCAGCATCCTTCGCCTGATTCCCGATCCGCCCGGCCGCATCGTCGCCGGCGAGATCCTCTTCAAGGGCCGCGATCTGCTGAAGCTGTCGTGGGACGAGATCCGCACGATCCGCGGCAACGACATCAGCATGGTCTTCCAGGAGCCGATGACGTCGCTCAACCCGGTCTTCACGATCGGGATGCAGGTGACGGAGGTGATCCTCGCGCACGAGACGGTGCAGCCGCGAGGAGGCGCACCGCGCGCGCCGTCGACGATGCTCACCGAAGTCGGCATCCCCGACGCCGCCGACGCGCATGAAGCAGTATCCGCACCACCTCTCCGGCGGCCAGCGGCAGCGCGTGATGATTGCGATGGCGCTCGTGCTCAACCCGTCGCTGCTCATCGCCGACGAGCCGACGACGGCGCTCGACGTGACGATTCAGGCGCAGATTCTCGACCTGATGCTGGAGATGAAGGCGCGCCGCGCCGGGCGCGTCGATTCTGCTCATCACGCACAACCTGGCCGTGGTCGCCGAAACGTGCGACCGCGTGGCGGTGATGTACGGCGGCAAGATTCAGGAGGTCGCGCCGGTCGAGGCGCTCTTCGCGCAACCCGCTCCATCCGTACACGCAGGGCCTGCTCGGATCGATTCCGAGCGTCGACGGCGCCGAAGGCGCGAGCGCCTCACGGTGATCCCCGGCATCGGTGCCGGACATCCATCAGCCTGCCGGTCGGCTGCAAGTTCGTCACGCGCTGCCCGTACGCGCTTCGAGCCGTGCCCCGACATCGAGCCGCCGCTCATCGAGGACGCACCCGGCCACTGGGTGCGCTGCCATCTGTATCCGCACGGCGGCAACGCCGTCGATGGTCGCCATCCGGACCGGCCGCAGCTGATGAGCGACGTCCTCCTCGACGTCCAGGACCTCACGGTCCGGTTTCCCGTCTTCGGCGGCGTCCTGCTGCGCCGCGTCGGCGAGGTCGCGCCGTGGACGACGTCTCGTTCACGCTGCGACCGCGGCGAGACGCTCGGGCTGGTCGGCGAGTCGGGCTGCGGCAAGACGACGGTCGGGCGCGCGATCGTCAACATCCTGCGCGCGATGAGCTATCGCGTGGAGATCGACGGGCAGGATCCTCTATCACCACGCCGTCGGGCGTCGTCGATCTCGCCGCCGCTCGACGCGCAGGCAGATGCGGCCGTACCGCGCCGACATCCAGATGGTGTTCCAGGATCCGTACTCGTCGCTGAACCCGCGCAAGACCGTCGGCCAGATCGTCGACGAGCCGCTGCGGATCCACACGAGGATGTCGCGCGCCGAGCGGGCGGATCGCGTCCGCTGGCTGCTCGAGAAGGTCGGCCTGTCGGCCGAGCACGTGAACCGCTACCCGCACGAGTTCTCCGGCGGGCAGCGCCAGCGGATCGGCATCGCGCGCGCGCTCGCGACCAATCCGAAGATCGTCATCGCCGACGAGCCGGTGAGCGCGCTCGACGTGTCGATTCAGGCGCAGGTCATCAACCTGATGCAGGATCTGCAGGAGGAGTTCGGCCTGTCCTACATCTTCATCGCCCACGATCTCTCGGTCGTCCGGCACATCTCCGATCGCATCGCCGTCATGTACCTCGGCAACATCGTCGAGATCGGACCGGCCGAGGAGATCTACCGCCATCCGCTGCACCCGTATTCGAAGACGCTGCTCGCGGCCGCGCCGCGGCCCGATCCGTCCGCCGGCGCTTCCGTCGCGCACGCGTTCCGCGCGATCTTCCAACTCCGGCTGAAACAGACTACTTCACCGAGATCGCGCCACGCGATGCCCTTCGCGAAGATCGGCGTCGACACTTCAACCGACACGATTGGTTTCGCCGAGAAGTCGAAGAACGTGGCCCAGGGCGCCACCGCTTCCATCAGCCCCTCGGCTGAGGCAGCGTCGACGATGGCGACGCCGCCGCTGCCGTCCGCATAGTCGTACCAGGCTTTCATTTCGACCCCGGCCGGAGGCTTCCACGCAGCCAGGAGCTTTGTCTGTGCCGTCGGCGCGCTTCGTCCCCGTGACATCTGTTGGCATAGTGGACCGCGAACAACATGACAATGTCCTCCTTCGTGAGGTAGGCCGGCCACTCTGACGGAATCGACGCCACGCATGTCAAGATGCGCACAGGCGAGACGGATGTCACGGGAGTCTCCAACGGGAAAGGTGGTGAATGCGCCGGCCGATGGCGCAGGCTGTCTGTCAGCGTCGGGGGAGCCGCGCCCAGCCGGGCACGATGTCGTGCCAGTTCACCTGGTCCTGCTTCGGCAGGAAGATGTTCCGATTCCTGGCCGCAGCCGGAGCGCGCCCGCCGGCACCGTGGCGGTCGGTCGGGTCGGGGATTCAGAGTCGGAAAGTGAGTGTCTCGTTCTAGAAGAGTTGCCAAGGGGTTGACGGGAGACCCAGTCCCGCCTTCCACCGGAATGGGCGCAAACGTCATCATGAACTCGTAGCGTTTGAGGCGCCTGGCGGTCTCTGACGACCTGCTCGAGATTGAGGTTCTCCACGACGCCCGCGCCCATCCACTGATGAGGGCCTCGTGAATCGGACTGCTCGGCAGGCCTTGCGCGGCGCCCCACTCGGTGCCGGGGCCCCCAGTCCACGTTGAAATCGTGCGCGGCAAACTCGATGTCGCGCTCCTTGAAGAGCGGGATGGTATCCAAAAGTAGCCCGGGACCGCCCCGCGGCGGTGGGACGAGGGCCTCGCGCCGCTTCCAGCGGCCGACGCAGAGCACGAGGATATCCCCCGGGCCGACGCGAACGCCGGCTTTCCGTTCCCACGCTTCGAGATTGGCGCGCGTGATGGGCGCGCCGGGTTCGATCCAGTCGACTCCCTTCAACTGCGGGATGTCGTAGAGGACCGCGCGGGTGGTAATGCCATCTTTCAAGTTCATGACGTCGCCCGTCTTGCACCCGGTTTCAGGCGTGACGCTGTCCTTCACCGGATGGCCGTTTGCGACATCTGGCCGTCGAACAACACGTGACAGGAGCCTATCCATGTGGCTCACCACGGAGTCGTGGTAGCTCACTTGGTAGGTGTCGGTGGTGCCCGTGCGCTGATGCGGGTTGTGCTCGGTGAAAGAACGGCGTTCTGCGCCCACGTCGGCATCGACCTTCTGGGGCACCGGACGGGCCATCGACACGGTAATGCCGGCCTTGACCAGCTTGGCCGCCTGCTGGATTTTGTCGGCCGTGATGAGGTTTACCGTGCCCTTCGATCGTTGGACCCCACCGTCCCCAGTTGCGCAGTGGTCCGCCACCGGAGATAGTCCGCCGGCGTCACCGCTGCCGAACGGTTCTGGCGTGTGCACGCTGTATGGCAGATACTCCCGCACGCGAGTGCCAGGACTAAGACCGCTGGCAAGCAGCGGTCTGCGACGACGCGTCATCGACTTTCCCGTTGTCGAGGGACCGGCAGGGGCAAACGTCGTGACGTCGTGCCTGCGGAGATGCTCACGTACTGACGACCATCGTCATGTAGGTTGTTGGGGCGGCGTAAATTCGCCCCGCCGAGCTGCTGGCGCCAGAGCTCTTTGCCCGTGCGCGAATCGATCGCCAGCACGTGACCGTCGTTGTCACCGGTAAGCAGCACGACCGCTCGCTGTCGTGAGGACGCCCGCCCAAAACCTGCTGGCCGCTCTGTACCGGGTTTCCCACTTGCGCGCGCCCGTCGTCGGATCGATCGCGAGGATCAGCCCGGTGTTCGTCGCGTACTCCTTCGGCAGGGGCACGGAGTTGCCTCTCGAGACCGGCCGCTCGCCGACCTGGAAGGTTTTCGGACGTGGCGACTCGGAATTGGTGGCCATCCGGCAGCCCTGCGTGCATTCACGTAGAAGAGTCCCGTCGCCGGGTCGAACGACGGGTGGAACCAGTTCGTGCCGGAGTTGGGACAGACGACGTTCCCGGCGAGCGTGGGCCGGTTGTTGGGCGTCTCTATTGGCCGGCCGGTCGCGCGTCAGTCCACTGGCCGAGGTCACTTTCGAGACTGTAGGGCTTTCCTATGCAGGAACTGGCCGTTGGTGCGGTCCAGCACGTAGAAGAAGCCGTTGCGGTTGGCGTGCATGACGACCTTGCGTGGCGTGCCACCGATGGTGAGGTCGGCCAGGACGGGTGTTCGGTCAGTTGTAGTCCCACTCGTCCCACGGCGTGAACTGGAAATGCCACCGCAGCTGGCCCGTGTCTGCGTCAAGCGCCACGAGCGAGTTGCTGTAGAGATTGTCGCCCCGGCGGGATTGTTCCGTCGTAGTCCGGGTTCGGGTTGCCAAGCGGCCAGTACACCAGGTTC
Source organism: uncultured Solirubrobacterales bacterium (assembly GCA_963742205.1). Classification (GTDB taxonomy): domain Bacteria; phylum Actinomycetota; class Thermoleophilia; order Solirubrobacterales; family 70-9; genus WHSW01. The sequence goes on from CAVUKZ010000004.1 coordinate 420,230, forward strand.
AGGTCGGGATCGTAGGTGCCGGTCAGCCAGCCCGCCGCGCCGCCGCGTCGGCCGCTCTGCGGCGGGCCAGGCGTCGCCGCCCGGCTCGTCGGCAGCGGCACGCTCCAGAATCGCCACACGCGCTTGCCCGGTGAAGTCGTAGGCGTCGACGAAGCCGCGGCTGGCGATATCGCCGCCGGCGTTCCCGACGAGGATTTTGTCCTTCACGATCAGCGGCGCGCCGGTGCCGGCGTTCGCCTTTCGCCAGGAGTCCACCTCGACGTCCCAGAGCACCTTGCCGGTCTTCATCTCGAGCGCCAGCAGGTGCATGTCGAGCGTCAGCTTGTAGAGCCGGTCGCCGTGGACGGCAAAGCCGCGGTTCACGGGTCCGCAACAGCTGCGAACTGCGACCGGCGTGTCGACGACTGGATCCCAGGTTCCTGGGTCACCGCTGAAACGGGCCGGGCAGCTTGCGTTGGTGACGCCACAGCAGTTTTGCCCGTCTTGCCGTCGAGTGCCCACGCATTGTCCATCTCGCCGGTGACGTAGATCACGCCGTCCACGACGATCGGCGAGGCTTCGAACTTCGTCGGGCCGGGGCCCCGGGTTATCGAGGTCGCCAGTCTGAAAAGTCCACTGGGTGGCGAGCTGATCGACGTTCGCCGGGGTGATCTGCGGTGAGGGGGCTGTGCTGTCGGCCGGTGTAATCACCCGAGTAGGTCAGCCACCGCGACGGGTTCGCCAGGCCATCGAGGAGGTCTTGTTCGTAATCGGCGCTGCGCGGCGAGCGACGCGCTGATCGCGACGCCGCAGCCACGCAATCGCCGACCACCGACCGAGCGTCCTACCGCGCATGATTGTCCTCCCATTCGCCGCCACCGTAGGTGGTCTCTTCTTCGAGTAACCGGGGCCGGGACCGATCGAGCGTCAGCGCTCCACGTTACCCGACGTAGCTGACGTCCGCGAGCTGGACGCTGATGTTGTCCGGGTCCTGGAAGGTGAGCTGTTTGACAGGTTTTCCCGTCGCATCTTTTTCCAGCTCGCTCAGCCGCGTCTTGAGGGCCCCGGGCATCCAAGCAGCTTTGGGCGCGTTCCGCATCGAACTTCTCGACACCCAGACAGATGTGCCCGATACCTGGCGCCCGCCCGGCGGCGACCTGTAGATGCCGCAAACGACGGCGCCTTCCCCACCGTCATGTTGTCGCCGTTTGCGTGCGCAGCGGCGAGCGTCAACCCGAACACTTCCTCGTAGAACTTCTTCGACCGGGCCCGGTCGCTGACCGAGAGCGTGACGTGATTGAGCGTGCTCGCGGGAACCAGCGCCTCCGCGGACGAGACCTGTCGCGGCATGAAGAGGAGGGCCGATAACGCGCCGATCAGCTCCCGGCGCGTCAGCCGGCCTTTCTCGAAGGACGCAACCAACTGCTGAATATTCGCAATCATCAGGCACTCCTGTTCGCTATCGGAGCGGCTGGCCTAGTTCGTGGAAGGCCCGCGGACGAGGCCTACACCGAATTGATCGACGACGCGCGTGGCTTTCCCGTTGCTAAAGAGAACTTCGATGATCTTTTCGCTTTCGATCGCCCGGCCATACTCGTCCTGCAGGCCCCCGACGACCTGCTTGGTCGCCGCGTCAATCACGTCTCCGGAGGACGGATAGACGTACTTGCCGTCCAGGCCGAACGTGATCCAGTAGGGGTAGGTGCGTGTCGTTGATGCTCTTTATCTGTTTGGGGGGCATCACGGTGGCATCGAACACATGGACGAAGCTGTTGACCCCGTCGGATACCCAGATTTCCTTCTCGTCGGGGGACAACGCGACGCCGTGACTGGGCATACCATGGCCCGTGATGCGGTCCGGGCTCCATCCAAACCCGGCGACTTCGACGCGGTGGATCATCTTGCCGGTACGCACATCGGCGATCTCGAAGCCGAGCAGGTTGTCGACGGTCGAGACGACCATCGTCCCGCGCCCATTGATGGTAAACGGGCGCGCGTTATCGCTGAACGGCCCGATCTGGCGGACGACCGTATGCGTCGCGGGATCGGCAATGTTGATGTAATGCGAGTAGATGCCTTCCATGAACACCCGCGAACCGTCGAGCGTGTAGATCGTATTGTGCGACCCGATGGCCTGGGGCGTGGGAAGGTCCTTGATGCAGGGTTCCCGTAATCGCGTCAACTACGTACCACTTCTCGCGCGGCCCCGTCCATTGCGGGATGTAGAGCGTCTTGCCGTCCGGCGAGATCGCCATCCGATCGCAGCAATGTCCGTCGTAGGTGCCTTCCCAGACCTTCTTCTCCGTCGTCATGTCGAACGCGCCGATGCGCTTCGCGGTCGTCACGTACAGCAGGCCCGTCACGACGCTTGCGGCTATTCCGCGCACGCCTTCGTTTTGCTGGCTGGCTGGATAATCCCAGGTCGGGATCCGCTTGATGAACCGGAAATTGTTGGCGACGTCAAACACCAGCAGCCCGCCGCCATAAGCGTCCGGGTTCCGTTGCGTGCCGTGCACGCCGACGTAGAGCAGATCTTTGTCGTTCCGGCGGGCGGCTTGCGGCGCGGGGGCGGGCGATGGTGCGGGGGCCTGCGCCAGGACCCAGTCGGTCGCCACGATCAGGACGATGAGCCCGAGGGCCGAAGTGACCCATGTGCGCGAATGCATATTAACGCTCCTCCCTGACACGTTTCACCTGCAGCGTCACACACGATGGGATCCTGGGACGCTGTTTTGGAGACACCTCCGAAGCGTGGGGCCTCCTCCAGGAGGGAAGGCCCCAGAGCACCGTCGTCATAGTCGACGACTATACACCCTGCCGGTCACGCGTCCGGCCGCCTTTTGCACGGGAGTCTGCCCCAAGCGCCGCAACGTGTCAACGCCGGGTCAGAGACGAGAGCCTTCGAGAGCCCGAAACCGGACGCAGCGAGTCAGTTTTCAGGGCTCGCGAGTGAACTGTGGCGGGCCGAGGCACTCGCTGGGCCGGAGGCCGGCTAGAACGTGACGCGCAGACCGGACTTGGCAATCCGACCCTGGAGAATGGTGATCGGTGCAGCCATTCCACGACGCTCAACCCCATTGCGGGATGAGATGGAAAAAATGCTGCTTGCTACGCTGCTCGGGAGGCACACTCTGGTTCGCCGCACCCCCGCCGGGAAACTTCCTGGCAAAAGCCTTTTGCGCGCGTTCGGTACTGCCAGCAGGGTCTGTCACGTGAACCGCCAGACAATTGAAGATCTGGTCGCCGATCTTGAGGCGCAGACGAGGGTCCCGTACCAGGTGTCTGTTCCAGGCGCGTCCTTCAGGGAAACGGTCCCGCAAGTCCGGCTTCCCGGGCATCGGAGGGTTGTAGCTCGAATACACATACAGCTGGTCGTCGTCCCTCGCAAAGTTGATCGTGACCGTATACGGAATCAAGTACCACGGACGCGTTTCGATCTGCACCAGCGGAAATGCGTCTGTAAACGACCAATCGGTGATGGGCGTGGTGACAACGGTTCCGGAGAGTCCAAAGTGCACGTCGCGGAACCCGTAGAACGGTGTCCCTTGATTGGCCCGGATGTTCCGGGCACGGTCGGAGTTCTTGAAAGCCAGCACGCCCCAGCCAAGGATTCCAAAAACCACGACAACCACCACGATTGCGAGAAGTCGACCGCTTGGACGCTTCATATACCGCCTTTCCTCGAGGGGCCGAGCTCCCTCGCGACGAATCGCGAACAGCGCGCGCCCGACGACAGAGATCGGTCCCGGGTTCGCATGTGTCTACGGAACGATTTCCTCAGTCGTGACGGGAGAGGCACCGGGCGTCCCGGTCGAGACTGCCACGCCGCCAGTCGTGTAGACCCTGGCACGCGTCGGGAGGTACGTCGCAACCGCACCCAGCCGATCATGCGAGAGGGTGGCCTTCGGCGCCCATCCGCTCCCCGGCGTGAACTTGTTGACGACGTTTTTCGACGTCGCCGAGCCTGCATGGTCCCATTTGTCGGCGCCGCCGATGAACAGATACGGACTGGTGGCGAGGTCGCCCGTCCTGGCGATCGTCGGAATGGCGACCGCGTCAGGAATCGACGGGGCCGTGCGCGCATCGATCGCGGTGTTGGTGAACGTGCTCCAATCGAGATCGATGCGGTGCACGTTCGCCGTCGCATGGCCGGCACCCGCCTCTTCGCCACCCGCGGAGTAGAACGTGGTCACGCTGCCGCTTGCGGCGGCGTCGAAGAGCCCCACGTTACCCGCGACGGCCGCGGGCAGGACGATCGACGCATCGTGCTGCGTCGTCACTTGCGTCGGGTCGCACGCATTGGCGACGACGATGGATTCGATCGATGCGGAGGGCCCGTCCCCGGCGATGCCGCCTGCAACGAAATAGCGATCGCTGGCTGCATCTTTTGCCGCGCCAAAGAGGAAGCGGCCCGTATTCAGCACGCTTGACGCCGTGGTCCACGCGTTGATCCCGTTCCAGATCTCGACCGACGTGGTCGCACCGCCCGGTCTGGGCGGATTGCCCGACAGGGTCGTCGCGCCGCCGATCGCGATGAGTCTGCCGTTTCCGCACGGCAGCAATTCGAACGCACCGCGCGCCGTGTTCATCGACCCCGCGTTGATGGTCTGCATCGAGCTGCCGCGGCCGGAATCGTAGTCGAACTTGTACGTGGCCAGAGGATTGCCGGCGCTGTTCAAGCCTCCGACCAGCACGCACGCGATCGGGTGGTGGTTGACGTCGAAGAGCGAATACGCTTTCGCAAACGCGCGCGCTTCGCGGCTCGAACCGAATCCTCCTCTGGCGATCCATTGCCGGCTCGGACTCTGATTGTTCGGCCGCGACGGATCGAACAAGAACCAGTCTCGCGTTTCGGCGCCCGAGGCATCGAGCCCCCCGAGCATGAGGAGATAGTCCTTGCTCGTGCTGGGGTCGTGGAGCGCGCACGACGCCGAGAATCGATGCGCGCTCGGAATGTCGTCGTACGCGTGCGGGCTTCCGAGCGCTGTCACGCTGAGGGCGTCGGGCGACTGACTCACGACTTCCGGTTCGCGTCCGCATCCTGCCGTCAACATCGCGAGCGCTGCGATTCCCACGCTCACATGACGCATTTTCATGTGCTGGATCTCCTGTCGGTGCCCTGTCCGCTCCAATGTCGGTGAGGTATCCTACGCCCTGGAACAGGAGCGATGCGGCAGGGCCATCCACGGTCTTCGGGCTCGCGACACTCGGCTGGAAAGACGGGACGACATTTTCACTTCACCGTGACATCGTGAAACCGCGGCGACGGACTGCCGCAGGTTTTCGCCCACCGCCAAGGGGCCAACAGCGGAGCGGAGCGGAGCGTAGCCCATCGATCGGCAACCGTCAAGGCTGCAACAGGCAACAACCGGCTGCATCCACACGCTCCACGGATCGATCCAACTCGTGAGCAATGTGCGCCGACGACCTCAATGGAGGTCGTGGAAGGGAAGGCAACGAGCAGAACGCGTTGAATTGGGGTTGGCGATCTCTTCAGTCGACGGCAAAGCAATAAAACAGTCCCGCGCCGCCCGTGCTTTGCAGGTCTTGCTGACTGCATCCCCGCGAGGCGTGTGCCGAGTTCCATGAATTCGCGCCCTCTCCCTGACACAGACGATCGTGGTGCCCCAGCTGGGCGTGCCCGGTCGTGCTCGAACGTCCAGTTGCCGCACGTGAGATCTTGATCGCCATCAAACGCCGTCCCGTCCGGCCGTGAGCCCGTCAGGATGTCGTGTTGATTGGGCCTGTCGGACACGCCGTTGACCTGGTCGACCTTCTCGGTCAGCGCCATGTCTCTCGAGATTTTGTTTCCGCTGCCATGTAGCTGTGCCACGTCCGCGGCAACGAGTTCGGCTTCGCCGTTGTACCAAGGCCCCCGCCCGATCCGGTCGCGCGCATTCATGGCTGGATTTGTCTTGGTGGCCATCGTGCTGATGTAGGCATGCCAGGTGTGATCGCCGGCCCCTTGAGCGGTCGCCAGGGTCTGGCAGTGGCGTCCGCCCCGGACACTCCGCCCAGGTCTCCGCCCCTCCCCGTTCCAACGCTCGTGATAAAGAAGGTCATCCGAGACTTGCTGCCGCCCATGGCGAGCGACTGCGGCACGCTTTGGGTTTCGGCGGCGGGAGCCGTTGTGGCGGCAGATGTCCCAGCGACCGCCTGCCTACTGTCGTTCTGGCGGCACGCGGTCAGCATCATGAGGACAACACAGGCAGTGTACAGGCTGCGCACCTTCAGTTCTCCGGTGTACATTACGACGATCCTCAATGGCGGTCGAGTGCAATTCATGTCGATGACAGAATCCGATTTCTCGCGACATCACCTGGCCTTCTGGAACGTCTACATCCTGCATCACGCCGGCGAACGTCTCATCGGCGGAGACTGCCTGCGCACGGCGCCACGGCCGATTGCGTCGGCGTCGCCGAACGCGCGACGCCTCTACAGGCTCACATGAAGGGCCCCAAGGCGCTCCGAGGCCCGCGAGATCATATCAGCGCGTTGCATCGTGATGTCGTCTGGAAACGCTAATAAAAAGGAGATTGACATGACAACAAGATTTTTCGCCGGCATGGTCCTGCTCGCCCTTCTGGGTCCGGGTTGTCGTCCCGCGCCGCCAGCCGCCGAGCCATACACACCCGGACTCGGCGAACTCATGACCCTGCAACAGATGCGACATACCAAGCTCTGGTTCGCAGGAGAAGCCGGCAACTGGGATCTGGCCGCGTATGAAATCAAAGAGCTTGGGGAGGGCTTCGACGACATCGTCGCGTACCATCCCACCCATGAAGAATCGCCCGTGGCACCGAAGGATGCCATCCCGCGGATGGTCGCCGCGCCGGTTGCGAATCTGCAGGGGGTTGTCGAGAAGAAAGACGCCGTCGCGTTCGAGCCCGCATTCGACGCGCTCACCAAAGCTTGCAACGACTGTCATCAGGCGACGAATTTCGGCTTCAATGTCGTGCAGCGGCCGGCGACAAATCCCTACCCCAATCAGGTGTTTGCGCCAGCCGTGAAATGAGGGAGGGCCAGCTCACGCCAGGTCAGCGACCATGGTGAGGGGCTGAAACGACGGGTGTCCTGAACAGTGGGGCTTCGTTAGTGCACGACCTCGCCACCCTGATCCTCCACCTCGAGATGGGGAAGTTCGAGCTTGGCGACAGCAGTCAGCGCCGCAACGATCGCCTCGTCGACCCTCTTCCCGCAGCGCTGGCGCCGCAGCTCGTGTCGAACCCGCCGCAGCGTGCGGAGCACCTGCGCCCGATCGAATCGCTGACCCTCACAATGTTCACAGAAATCCGCCACGATATTTCATCCCTTCAGTGCTGGATCGAAATGCGCCGGTCGCGCAACGCTACCAGAGTCTGTCATATCCTACGGCAGACTGAGCCGGCCATTCCTACGGCAAACTGAGCCCGCCTTCGTCGACTCTGCGGTAACATCCAAACGCAGAGACAGACGGCCCGGGCGACATCCGCCCCGCATGTCATCGAACAGGCGACAAGCGCTCGCCATTACCGATTTTTGGGCAGTGTTGTGGTTCTGCCAGAGGTGTCCCCCCCCCCCGCCTTGTATTGGGCGCTCGACCAAACCACATGGCACGGCCCGTGGCCATCGCCTGGTACCTACCTGGTCGTGCGCGGATTCCACCTCGCGGCGCCCGAGTCTGCGAGACGAGCGCGCATCTCGGGATCATGTAAGGGGGAAGCAACGATGCGGACCGAGATGCCTCGCAAGCCGCTGTGCACGTGACTAGGACAGGCCACCCGGAGCACTATATGTATGTTGATATACTCCACGCCGTGCTTCGCAGTTGTGCTGCTTCGCGCGTGCGTCAGGGGGCTCTAATTCGAGGACCGAGTGGACCATCCTGAGGTAGCGCCAACCCCACTGCGCGTCGCCATTGTGGGCGCCGGCCCAGCCGGCTTCTTTGCCGCCGAGGAGTTGCTGCAAACGTCCGGGCGTGCGATCAGCGTCGATCTCTTCGACCGCCTGCCGACGCCCTACGGCCTTGTTCGAGGTGGCGTAGCCCCCGACCACCAGAACATCAAAGCCGTCATCAGACGGTACGAGAAAACCGCCGCGCTGCCAGGTTTTCGCTTCTTCGGCAATGTCACGTTCGGGGTGGACCTCACGCTCGCGGAGGCGTTGGCCCACTACCACCAGGTGCTCATCACCACCGGGGCCGAGGGGGATCGACGACTCGACATCCCCGGGGAGGAGTTGCCAGGAAGTCATTCGGCGACCGAGTTTGTCGCGTGGTACAACGGCCATCCTGATTACCGCGATGCGCGTTTCGACCTTGACGCCGAAACGGTGGCCGTAGTCGGAAACGGCAATGTGGCCGTGGATGTCGCCCGCATCCTCACCCGCTCGGTCGAAGAATTGGAGCGGACTGACATTGCCGAGTACGCTCTGGAGGCTCTTCGTCTCAGCAGAGTCAAAGAGGTATATCTGCTCGGGCGGCGCGGGCCCACACAGGCGGCGTTCACGCCCCCGGAGCTTCGCGAGCTGACGCAATTGGCGGGTGTGGACTTCGTCGTCCGCCCGGACGATCTCGAACAGGACGCAGCGGTGCGCGCGAGCCTCACACGACCTGTGAGCGACCCGACTCACAACCGCAACGTGGACCTCTTGACCGCGCAGAGCGCCAGGGGAGAAGGAACGCAGCGTCGAAAGATTCGCACACGGTTCTTCGTCTCGCCGGTCGAGGTGCTGGGCGCACACCGTGTGGACGGTGTACGACTCGAACACAACAAACTCGTCGAAAATGCGAAAGGTGACGTGAGCGCCCGAGGAACCGGCGTGTACGACGACATTGCATGCGGCTTGATATTTCGTTCGATTGGCTACAAAGGCCACCCACTGCCTGGCGTGCCATTCGATGAGCAGAAGGGCGTCATTCCACACCACGATGGTCGTGTCATCGATCCGACGACGAAGGCGCCCGTCGGGCGCGTGTATGTTGCGGGGTGGATCAAGCGCGGGCCGTCTGGCGTGATCGGAACCAACAAGGCGGACGCCAGCGAAACCGTACAGGCGATGCTCGCCGATGCGGACCGCGACTCCGCACTGACCGGACTCTCTCCGGACGCGAACTTCATCTCAAGCCTGCTTGCCAGAAAACAAGTGCGCAGCGTCAACTTTGAGGGGTGGCAGCGGATCAACGATGCTGAAGTTGTGGCCGGGAAGCAGAAAGGCAAGCCGCGGGAGAAGTTGACCACCGTCGCTGATTTATTGGCAGCGGCTGCGTGTGAACGGTGTACCCCTGTAGGGCCTGGGGAGGAGTGATTACCGGATCACGTCGATTGGATCTGCTTGTGCGCTAAAGACCGTGCAGCGCTCAGCGATCCCCGGCCTATGTGGCGCGAGGTGCGGATCCTGCCCCACCGTTGATCACGGCCCTCGCACCCAGTTGAAAGCGTGTGGCGTCAGCGATGCTCACTGAACTCGGGGCCTCGCGGATGTCCTACGGCCCCGAGTAGTCGGAAGCACCCGAGATCCTCGGTCGGCCGATACCCGGCGGCGGCTCGAACTCGGCGGCCGTGGCGCGGCTGATAGGAGTATGTGTGCGGCGTCGAACGGTCATCAAGACACTCGTCGGAATCGTGGTCCTGGGCGTCCTCGGTGTCCTGTTCGTGCGTTCCGCGCGGAGCACTCGGGCGGAGCCCTATGAAATAGCGCGAGACCGCCTGGTGCGATGGACACTGGCCATCGACGCGATGCCAAGCCGGCCGGGCGCCCTGCTGGAACTCAGGCCGGAAGCGGATCTGGCAGCAGACCTCTTCAGGCAAGTCTTCCTGCGGGCTGGAGAGTCGTTGCACGGTCCGAATCCGGCCGCGATGCCGCTGGTGCTCGAGGGCGAGCTCGATGGCGCCGCACCGGGCGCACTCACACCGGACGCGCTCCTGGCCCTCGCGCGTGACAGCGGCCTCGAGTCAACCTCATTCGAGCCCCGGTGCATGGCTTATCGGCGTGTAAGCGAGCCCGGTCTCACGCAGGCAGGTGTACTTCGTTCGGTTCGAATCGCCGGCGTTCGACGAGTTCCGAAGACAACTCGCGCAGCGTCTGTCTGCTGGCGGTTCAGCTACTGCATTCGATCCCGCCGCGCTGTCGCCGGTACTGATCGTCGGTGCCTCCGATGCTGCTTTCAGCACATGGCTGCCCCTTCAGCGGCGGGCGGTCGACGACTGTCTGGCACCAATCACCGTGCGTTGAGGAACCGACCGGGTGCAGGAATTCGGGCCATGTCACGGGGCCCGCGTACGCCCTTAGGTCGGGGACGAGACGTCTCGCCAGCCGGGCCCAGGCACTAGCGCCGAAGGTCTCGAATCCGTGTTATCGTCCCTCTCCGTGATGACCCAACGCGTGATGACTTTGTCTCTCTCGGATTCGACAACGTGGCGACGCGCCGGACGGACGTCGCCGCGGAGACTTCGACTTCTGCGTGCGGCGCTGCTCGTCGCTGCTCTGCCCCTCGCGGCATGCGCGACAGCCTGGCGTGGACAGCCTGCGGGACTCGTTCGCCCAACAGATCGCGTCGAACCGCTTCGTTCGCGGCTTCCAGCGCCAGGGTGACGAACTGCTGTTTTCCGCGACCTTCTGGTACTGGTGACGAGGCCAAATGGCGCATCCATATCGACTCGGCCGTGATAGCACCGAACAACGACGAGAAGCAGCCTTACAAAGGTACGGTCAAGTCCTCCTGGTATGTGAATGACCAGCCGGTCCTACCGAGGGGCCGGGAGTCGAACCTGCCAATTGAGCTATTGGACAACGGCGTGAGCCAGGACTGCTGGGCGTTTTGGGAGTCGGAGGCCAAGCGATGGAGTTGGGAATGACAGCAGGTGGCGTCCACCCAATCGTGGGCCGGAACGCTCGCCTCGAGGCTATCGCTCCCGATGCCGCAGCGAAGGCGCGAACCTGAGGAGCCTGACTCGTTCCTTCATCCGTGACATCAGCGGCTGCGTGCGCAGGGCCTCTTCGAGCGCCGCCACTTGCGCGTACGCCACCGGCACCAGCAGCAGCGTCAGAAACAGGCACAACGACTGGCCGCCGATGATGGTCAGCGCGACGGCTGAGCGCTGACTGCCGCCAATCCCAACGCCAATGGCCGTCGGCACCAGACCGGCAATGATCGCCGCGTCGTCATCAGGATCGGACGCAGCCGCGTGCGGCAGGCCTCGACGATCGCCTGCTCGGCCGACGCCCCTCGGGCCCTCAGCACATTGGCGTAGTCCACCTGGAGAATCGAGTTCTTCTTCACGATGCCGAACAGGAGCAGGATGCCGAGCGCGCTCCACAGATTGAGCGTGCGACCGGTGGCCCACAGCGTGAACAGCGCGAACGGCACCGACACCGGCAGCACGAGCATGATGATCAGCGGTTGCATGAAGCTCTCGAACTGGGCCGCCAGCACCATGTAGACGAAGATGCTGGCCAGGCCGATCGCCATCATCAGGTTGGCGGTGGTCTCGTCCAGAATCTGGGTCTGTCCGGCAAGACGGCCCGAGTACCCGGCCGGCATCTGCAGCGCCGAGATATGACGCCGCACGTCGTTCGACGCTTCGTCGAGCGCATGCCCGGGCGCCACGTCGCTCTGCAGATCGATGCTGAACTGGCGATTGACCCGTCGAATCTGGGTCGCGCCGAGCCCGCGTTCGAACCGCGCGATGTTGTCGATCCGCACCAGCCCTGCCGACGCAGAGGGAATCGTCAACCTGCCGAGCGCCGCGATATCACGACGCTGCTCCTCGGACACCCGGATCTTCACGGGGTACTGCTCGGCGCCTTCACGGAACGTCGAGATCTGGTCGTCGCCCGGACACCATCAGGCGCAGCAGTCCGCCCACCGTCGACATACGCACGCCGAGGTCGGCGGCGCGCGCGCGATCGACGATGACGTGGGTCTCCGGGCTCGCGGTGCTGTAGGTCGTCTTGACCTCGATCAGGCTGGGCGTCTGCTCCGCCTTGTCCAGCAGCGCCTGCGAATAGCGGTACAGCTCACTCGACGTCCGGGCCCTGCAGCGTGGCTTGCACGGGGAAGCTGCCCTCGCCGCCGCCGAGCGCCGACCGGCCGGTGACGAATGGCGCCATGCCCGGCCGGGGTGCCAGCCGCTTGCGGATCTCGGCGACGACGTCCTCCTGCCCGACCGTCCCGCTCGTCGAGCGGCTTCAGGTATGCGAACAGGTGGATGTGATTCAACCGTCCGGCCCCCACGAGATACTGCAGTTGTGCAACGCCCTCGATGCCGGTCAAGTCGCTTGACGACGTCCTGGGCGATTCTGGCGGTGCCTTCGAGCGACGTGCCCTGCGGCGTGTCGAGATGCACGGTCACCTGGCCCATGTCCTCGTCGGGCACGAACGTGCGGCCGATGGCGCGATTGAGCGGAATGGTCATCGCGACCACGGCGACCGAGGCGCCGATGATCAGCGCCGGATGGGCCATGGCCCATGTCAGCGACGCGCTGTACCAGCGATCGATGGCCCGAGCAGGACCGCGCCGTCCTTCGCGCGAGCGCAGGCCGCGCCCTCGGCTGACGCCCGCAGGAACCTGGCGCTCATCATCGGGGTCAGCGTGAAGCTCACCGCCATCGACACCATCACGGCAAAGGCCATCGTCCACCCGAACGGGTAGATGAAACGGGCCGCGTAGCCGGTCATGAAGGCGACCGGCAGGAAAATGACCACCAGCGACAACGTTGTCGCCATGACCGGCGAGCGCGACTTCCTTGGTCGCCTGAATCGCCGCCTCGAAGGGCGATCATCCGCCCTTCTTCGAGGTACCGGAAGATGTTTTCAAGGACGACGATCGCGTCGTCGATCACGATGCCGACGGCGAGCGTCAAGCCCAGCAACGTCATGTTGTTGAGCGTGAAGTCCATCAGCCGCATCAGCGTGAAGGTCGCGATGATCGAGATCGGGATGGCGAGGGCGGAGATGATGACGGCCCTGATGTCGCGGATGAAGATCCACACAATCAGCGAGGCCAGCAGACTTCCCCACAGAAGGTGCTCCTCGAGAGAGTTGACCGACCCGTTGATGAAGCCGGAGTCGTCGCTGGTCAGGACGAGCGACGCTTCTTTCGGCAGTCCCTGTCTGATCGATCGCAGCTTGTCCTTGACCGCGGCAATGACCGCGATGGTGTTTTCGCCGGAGGCGCGCCGGATATCGAGCTGAATCGCCGGATTGCCGTCGCCGAGGAACTGCGCGCTGGTGCGTCTGGCCGACGGTGTCCTCGACCCGCCCGACATCGGCAATCCGCAGCGGCACGCCGTCGCGGGTCTTGATGATGATGTTCTCGAACTGACTGGACGCGGTGATGCGGCCGAGTGTCCGAATCCCCACCTCCCAGTCGCCCTGCTCCAGGGTGCCACCCGGCACATCGACGTTCTCGGCCTGAATCGCGTCGCGAATCTCGGCCATCGACAGGCCGTGCGCATTCAGCTTCTCGATGTCGACGACGACGTGGATCTCGCGCGGCTGGCCGCCGTTGAGCGACACCTCGCCGACGCCGTCGACCGACTCGAGGATCCGCTTGACGCGGATCTCGGCGATCTCGGTCAGCGTCCGGAGGCTCATCGTCTTCGACGACAACACCAGGCTCATGATCGCCGCCGCGTCGGGATCGGCCTTCTGGATAATCGGGGGCAGCACCTGCGGCGGGACGTTCTTCAGCGCGCCGGAGACCTTCTCGCGCACCGCGCTGGCCGCGTCTTCGAGATCGCGCTCGAGCACGAACCGGATCGTGATGGTGGCGGAGCCGTTCGACGCGGTGGACGACATCTGATCGACGCCGGCGATGCCGCTGAGTGCGTTCTCCAGCGGCATGACGACGGACGTGATCATCTCGTCCGGGCTGGCGCCCGGCAGCTGCAGCGTCACACTGACCGTCGCCGGGTCGGCTCTTCGGGAACAGATCGACGCCGAGATCGCGAAACGAGAACGCGCCGAGGACGACGAGGGCCATCACCAGCATCGTGGTGAAGACCGGACGACGGACGCACAGTTCGGTGAGCATGGGCTATTTCGCCGCCGCGCTCGGCGCAGCGACACCTTCTCGCCGTTCACGAGAATGTCGACATCGGTGACGGCGATCACCTCGCCGGCCTTGACGCCGGCGGCGATCTCGATGCGGTCGCCCTGACGATCGCCCAGCTTCAGCTCGCGCGCTGCCAGCGTGTCGCCCGTGACGACGAAGACCCGATTGACGCCGTAGCGGTATTGCATCGCCGCATAGGGAATGGTCAGCACCTGCTCGTCGAGCGCCGTGTCGAGATGGACGCGGACGAAGGTGCCGGGCTTGAGCATGGCGCCGTCGTTCGGCGTGTCGGCTTCGAACGCGAAGGTCCGGGTGGCGGTCTCGACCGATGGACTGATGCGCGTGACGGTGGCGTTGAAGCTCCGCTCCGGGAAGGCATCCACTTTCAGCGCCACGGCCTGACCGATCCGAATCCACGGAGCCATCCGCTCGGGAATGTCCGCCCTCACCTTCAGCGGATCGACCCGGACCACGGTCATCACTGGCGTCTGAGCTTTTCACGAGCTCACCGACTGACACGAGCCGCTTCTGGATATCGCCGGAGAAGCGGCGCACGAATGACCGCGTCGCGCAGTTGCCGCTCCGCCAGCCTGAGCGTCGCCTGGGCCAGCTCGACGTCGGCGGCCATGTTCCTGGCGGTCTGCACCGACGCGTCGTACGACGCCTGCCGCGCTTGCAGGGCCGCCTGCGCGTCGTCGAAGGTCTCGCGCGAAATGAGCCCGCGGCCCATGAGCTCGGTGGAGCGGGCGGCAGCTTGCTTCGCGTGCGCGAGCTCCGCGGCCGCCTTGCGCACGTCCGCGGTGTCTTCCACCGCCGGGAGGCTGCCGGCGTCGGTCGCGCCGTACTTCGTGAGCGACCGGAGAAGCGCGGCGCGTTGCTGATCCACGGTGTAACGAAGCTTCTCGGCGTCCAGCTCCACCAGCGCCTGGCCGGCGGTGACGGCGTCGCCAAGATCGGCAAGAATCCGCGTCACGACGCCATCGGTTTGCGCCGAGACGCTGACCTCGTCTTTCGGCGACCAGCGTGCCGGTGACGTCGAGCGTCCGCCGCACCGTGTCCAGCCGTACGGACTCCGTGCGGATTTCTCGTGCGTCGGGTTCGTGTCCCTTTCGCCTGCGCCGACTCGTTTTGTCCGCACCGGGCGGAGGCCGCGCCCAGCGCGATCAGGAACACCGCCGAGGCGAGGCGACGCGCGAGCATCCGGTCGCGCGCTTCCCGCGGCGGGAACCCGGGCGCACTGGAAATCATCGACTGGAACAAGAGCCACTCCTCGCATCATGCGGTCCATGAGCCATCGGGTCATGGGCCGGCCTTCAGGCTCGCATCCGCTAGGGTGCCGCGTCGGAGACCAGACAGGCCGTCCGACGCGGCGACCCGGCCGGACCCCCTGGGTCGCGCCGGCGATGCCGTCGGCCGCGGCGGCGGCTCAGTTGGATTTCGGCAACCGGGCCAAACGCCGGCGGTGGCTTGCGATGGTGCGTCGCCGACTCGTACGCCGTCCCGATCTTGATGAGCGTGGGCTCCTCGCCCTGCCCGGCAAAGAACGTGATCGCGATCGGCATCGGGTGCTCCAGGGCGTCTGCTTCGCCGCCGGCGGCAGGACCGAGGTGTAGTTCGGTTCCGCGGGGTTCAAGGCGAAGACCGGCGCCACCTCGACCTCGGTGAAGCCGGCGGGGACGACGATCTTCGGAATCTGAAAGAACGGCGTGATGCCGTCGAGGCTGGTCGTGCCGACGTTCGGGCCCAGCAGCTTTGGCGTCGGGACGGTGTTCTCCGCGTGGACGAAGGCGTCGATGTGGTTTTCGTACATCACCTTCATCAGCGCCATTCGCGCGACGTAGCTGCGCGCGATCCGGTCGCTCTTGCCTTCTTCGGCGTGCGCCTTCAGGTTGGCCCAGTTCTCCGCCCCGGCCTTCGCGACTCAGTCCTCGAACTTGGCGTTGGCGACCCATGCCTTCCAGCTCGTGATCCGTGCGTCGCCGCGCTCCAGCAGGTAGCGATCGATGTCGAACCTGACGTCGCTGCACGCCGGAGAGAAGCAGGGTACTGCGGCGAACGTCGCGAAGTTGGTCATGTTGATGGCTGGCGTCAGCGGCGCCTGGCGCTGGCTCAACTTGAGCAGGTAGTCGTAGGAGGTCACGTCGTAGCCGGGCACGGCAAATGCCAGCTTCCCGTCGGCGTTCTTGCGCAGGAAGATCTCGGGCATCATGCGCGGCAGGAGCTCTGAGAGCGCGTCCGAGAAGCTGTACTTCAGATTCGGCACCGTCAGGATCGTCCGGATAGTCGGGCGTCACGGTTTCGAGCAGCTCGGCGCCCAGCTTGTCGCGCAGGATGGTCTTGAACTCCTTGTCGGTCTGGTCGGCAGATGGCCGACGTGATTCGCCGTGCGCTTCACCATGTGCTCGCGGAGGATGGCGATGCGCATGCCTTTCAGCGGCTGCTGGTCTTGGCTGAGCGCGGCGTCGTCGACCGCGAAACTGGCATAGGGATCCTGGGCACGAGCGCCTTCGGGATGGCGGTGAACGGGTCGTGCGGATCGAAGTAGCCACTCGAGGTATTGCTTGATCGCATCGAGCACCTTGGCCGCGTCGGCGAGCGTGCGCGCGTGGATGCCCGAGCGATCCTGGAAGAACTGGTTGCCGATGCCGCCGCTGTCCGGGGTGAGCCCTTTGGTCGTCAGTATCAGCGTGATGCCGTTGCGCGATGCGGGTCCCTGACACGACGCGGCCGTCTGCTCGCAGATGCCGATGGCGACCAGGTTCGCCGCCGACCGCGACGCCGGAACCGTTGCTGGTGCCGCGCGGCACGCGGGTCGTGTCGTACGGGTTGCAGGGCTGGCCACTCCAGGAGTTCATCTGCTGCCCGCCGCTGACCTGCACGGTCGTGCGCCTTGGCGTCGCCGCCGGGATTGCCGGGACCGCCGTTGAACTCGGCGGCCACCGACTTCGCGTAGATGATCGCGCCCTTGGCGCGCAGCTGCGCGACGATGGTCGAGTCGAACGGCGGGACGTCCATCGCGAAGTTCACGTCGTTGTTCGCGGTCGTGCGCATGTCCTTGGTGTCGTACGGATCCTTGAACGAGGCCGTGACGCAGTACATCGGCAGCGTCTGCGAGGTCCGGATTGCTGCCGTATTTCGCGTCGAGCTCCGCCGCGCGCTCGAGCGCGTCCGGTTGACGCCGGAACGCCTCGCACGCCGGTGGCGCATCCGGCGGCAGCGGTCCCGTCGACGGATGTGCATCGAAGCGGCCCTTGCATGTGACCGAGCGCTCACCACGAATGTTGATCGTCTCGAGCGCGTTGAGCTGGCCGGCGTTCGGGATGCCGACCCGCATGCCCATCTGGTGCCGCACACTCGGATCGGAGATCGTCGGCTCCATGCGACCGTAGTCGAGCGGCAGCCCTTTGTACTGGTCGAGGTTCGGAAACACGGTCGACGCCTTGACGGTCGGCGGTGGATACACGAGCGGGGCGCCGGCGCGGACGTAGCCCTTGGCAGGCTGGCACCGGCGCGCCGTCGGGTGTCACGAGCGCGGTGCAGACGCCGTTGTAGGCCTTGGCGCGATCGATGTACGCCTGCACGACCCGCCGGCACGTGGTCCGTCCGGATCGAATGGCGGCGTGGACGCTGGCGATGGTCGCTTCTTCGACCTGGAATGGCGCCGGGCCGCCGCCTATCTGACGCGCGGACGGCGCCGACGCCAGCGGAGCGAGGATGGCGAGGAGAAGAAGCAGTCGTGTCGTTTTCAGTTTGAACATGGTTGTGTCGACCCCATAACGACGCTGATACACCGTGTCGAATACGCTGTGACGGTTCACTGTGCGCGCGACACGGCTCACATGTTGGCGTTCGCCTTGTACCAATCCACCACTTCCGTCGGGCTCGCCTTCCAGACATTCGGGTGCTTGCTGATGTGCTTCATGGCTTCATCCAGGTACTTCGACCGCCATGGCCAACCCATGATCCAGGGGTGAAGGTTGACGACCATCAGTCGTCCGCTCTTCGCGCCGTCGCGATAGAGGCCGTCGAATTCGTCCACCAGGATCTGCCGGGTACTCGTCGATGAGCCGCCGCCCGGTCCAGTGGATGAACATGTCGTCGAGGTCGTAGTTGACGCCC
>CAVUKZ010000005.1:0-152221 GCA_963742205.1 uncultured Solirubrobacterales bacterium
GCCGCGGGCTAGCCGCGGCGTCTTTTCACGCCTGCGGGATCAGGCCCGGCACCGTCAGATCTCAACTTCGCGACCTGCGCCACGCTCGCGGGCGGCGCGAACCACAGAGCTGCGGCGGCGCCATCCTGGACGGCGACGCCGACCGACTTGTAGAGCGTGATCTGGTCCGACGTGGTTCGACCGGGCTTGGTGCCATCGACCAGCTCGCCAATCTCAGCCCGCACGTGGTCCGCGTCGATCAGCCCGCACTCGATCGGCTGGAGGAGGTCGTTCGAGCCGGCGGGCACCGGCGCCAGAGCGGCGTCGCGCGACTCGACGACGACAAGCGAGTCGACGACGGTTGCGTCATCGACCTCGCGGCCCTGCACGTTGTAGCCAACCGAGGTCACGTGGGTGCCGGGGGCAAGCGACTCGCGCCTCACCACCGGCTCGAGCGCGTGCGTGGTCGCGCAGACGACGTCCGCGCGGTCGCAGGCCTCCTCCCAGGACCCCACCGCGCGAACCTCCAGATCGAGCTCGCCCGACAGTTCCTCGGCGAGTGCGTCGGCCTTTGCGCGGTCGCGTCCGGCAACGCGCAGCTCCTGGAAGGATCGGACGCGCGTCACCGCCCGGGCGTGCGAGCGGGCCTGGACCCCGGTGCCGAGGATCGCGACCACCGCGGCATCCTCGCGGGCGAGAAGCCGCGTGGCGAGGGCGGAGCCGGCCCCGGTGCGGATCGCCGTGATCGCAGTGCCGTCAGGAGCGCCGTGGGCCGTCCATTCTCCGGGTCGAAGACCGCGATCACAGCTTGGTGGGTAGGCGCCGTGGTGCCGGCGTTGCGGGGGAACAGCGTGACGAGCTTGCTCGCGAGCGCTCCCGCGGAGGGGGTGTAACCCGGCATTGCCCCAAGCAGGCCATCATGCTCGGGAACGAGCGCTGCGACGCGCTGGGGCACGGACGCTCGGCCCGCACTCAGGTCGGCCATCGCCTCCGCCAGCGCGTCGATCAGCGCGTCTAGATCGAGAAGCTCCTCGACCTCAGCCCGACTGAGCAGCAACACCGGGCGACCTTATTAACGCGGCTGATGGGGCGCGCCCCGGGTCGGAACTCAGCGATCGGGCTCGCCGACCGGATACTCGGACCCACGCAGCGGCTCGTTTCGCAGCAGCTTCGAGCCCCCGGAGGGTCCAGATGTGGGCGGTCCGCTCCGAGAGCGGAGCGCCGCTTTCCTTCCCCGTCATGTGCATGGTCATCTCGATCACGACGCGCCCGTCCGCCCTCGGCACCACCCGATGCACCTCGACCGTCCACTCCTTCCAGGCCGAGGCGATGTCCTCGAAGTACTGTCGGATGCCGGCGTGGCCGCGGTAGGCCTTGCCGCTGACGGCCAGCACCGAGAGGAACTCGATCTCCGGGTCGCACACCGCCACCGCGGCGTCGACGTCGCGGCGATTGATCGCCTCCGCGAGGGCCCGCACGGACCGCTCGGCCTCGGCTCCCACGGGAGCAGTATGGAGCTGCCCGGCTCCGCGCTCGGAGCGGGAGTCAGGACGGGAGTAAGGATCGCTCGAATGGGTATAGGCGCTCGTGGCGGAGCGCGTTTCCGCCCGTCGGACCGGGGAAGTCTTGTCCGGGGGGAAAGGGAGAGAGAAGTTGAATCTCAAGCATTTGTCGGCCTGGGCCGCTCTGCTCGCCGTGCTCGCGTGCACATCGGTGGCCTCGGCGGCCGACGTCAATACCAACGGTCTCCGCAAGGCCGTGAAGGCGGAGAACGTCTTCCACAACCAGGCGGATCTCGAGGCGATCGCGGATGCCCCGGGCAACAACGGCACCCGGGACACCCGGACACCGGGCTATCTGGACTCGGTCGACTACGTCGTCAACGAGCTTGAGTCGTACGGCTATGACCCCGAGATCACCGAGTTCAACCTTCCGGAATGGGTCGAGAACAGTGTGCCCGCGCTGGCGCGAACGGATCTCGGCCACGAAAAGGCCTACGTGCCGGGATCGGCCGCCGACGACGACAGTCCGAGCGTCGACTTCATCACCTTCGAGCTCTCGCCGTCTGGAACGCTGACCGACGTGCCGGTTGTGCCGACAACCGACGTGACGATCCCGAGCCCCGGCGGCACGACGAGTGGCTGTGAGCCCGGCGACTTCCCGCAGCCGGCCACCACCGGCGCGGTGGCGCTGATCCAGCGCGGCACCTGCGCATTCGTTCAGAAGCTCTCCAACGCCGAGGACGCCGGCGCGGTCGGCGTGATCCTCTTCAACGAGGGCGACACTGCGGACCGAGTGAACGCGCTCTTCCGCTCGGGTCCGCCCGGGCTGGGCATCCCGGCGGTGCTCTCGAGCTTCGCGGTCGGCGAGGAGCTCTACGACGCCTATCAGGCGGGCGAGAACCCGACCGTGAGCATGACGATCGACGCGGAGATCGAGGACCGCTTCTTCCCGCAGGTGCTCGCCGAGACGCCTGGCGGGAATCCGAACAAGGTCGTGGTCGCTGGCGCGCACCTCGACTCGGTCCTGGCGGGCCCGGGCGTCAACGACGACGGCTCGGGCACCTCGGGGCAGCTCGAGATCGCCCAGCAGATCGCGCGCAAGGACCTCAATCCGCGCCAGAAGATCCGCTTCATGTGGTTCGGCGGCGAGGAAGAGGGCCTGGTCGGCTCGCAGTACTACGCCGAGCATCTGACCCCCGCCGAGGCGAGCAAGATCATGGTCATGATCGACACCGACATGATCTCCTCGCCGAACTTCGCGAGGTTCGTCTACGACGGAGACGGTTCGGATCCGGGCAACCCGGCCGGCCCACCGGGGTCCGGTGAGGTCGAGCGGGTGTTCGCCGACTTCTGGGAGTCCCAGGGTCTCTCCTCGGAGACGATCCCGTTCGACGGGCGCTCGGACTACGTCGGGTTCACCAACCTCGGCATTCCCGCCGGCGGCATCTTCTCCGGCGCCGAGGTGCCGAAGACAGAGGCGCAGGTGGCGATCTACGGCGGTGCGGCGGACGAGCAGTACGACCCCTGCTACCACGATTTCTGCGACCGGCTCGGGTCGATCCTCGGTTCACCTCCGCCGGAGGTGCTCGCCGACCCGCTCGCAGCAGCGGCGATGGAGGGCGGCGGCGAGCGCTCGATGCGCCAGTTCCTGCCGGCAATGGTTCACGCCATCTGGCATTTCGCCAAGGCGAAGAACCCGCTGCCCGACCGCGCGACGAGCTCGCGCGCGACCCGCAAGCTTCACGCTCGGATGACGAGGCGAAGCTCGCAGTTCAAGTACCAGGGCCACCAGCTGGCGCGACCGCGCTAACCGGCGCAGATATCAGCAATAAGAGGGGCGGCCGGGCGGCCGCCCCTCCGTCGTTTCTCGCCATCGACTCGAATACCGGGCGCTTGACGACGACGGTCTGGGGCGACTCGGTTGACACGCGGGCCCCATGCCGACTAGGTTCGACAGGGAGACCGGACTCTCGGGTAACCGGAAGGAATTCACGAACTCATCGATCACTGGGCCCGTCGCGGGCTCGGTGCGGAAAGTGTTCCTCGCCGCCGCAGCGTTGGCTGGGGCGTGTTTAGTGGCCCTCTCGGCCGGCGACGCGGGCGCCGCCGGCGCGGCCGACCGCGCCGCCCCCCGGGCCAACGGAGTCGGCGCGCCGATCGCCTGGGGCGTCTGCGATCCCCCCCGACCGGATCTGCAGTGCGCCCGGATCCGCGTGCCGCTCGACTGGGATCACCCGAACGGGCGCACGATCCGCCTCGCGCTGATCCGCCACCTCGCCAGCAAGCCCGAGGAGCGGATCGGCACGCTGTTCATGAACCCGGGCGGTCCCGGCGACACGGGTGTAGGGGTGTTGGGGGGCGATCCCGAAGGGTTCGACGCGTTCGGCGACGGCCGCTTCGATGTCGTCAGCTGGGACCCGCGCGGCACCAACGCCAGCACCCGGGTGCGCTGCTTCCGCGACCAGCGAAGCCAAGAGCGGTTCTTGGCCGGTCGGGAGGGGATCCCGATCACCAACGCCGCCTCGGAACGCTTTGCTCGCGACAGACCGCCGCGCTGGAGCGGCGCTGCGGCGAGGAGAGCGGCTGGCTCTTGCCCCACATCTCCACCGCCGACACCGTCCGCGATCTCGACCACCTGCGCGCGCTGCTCGGCGAGGATAAGCTGAACTACCTCGGCCTCTCCTACGGCACCCTCATCGGCCAGACCTACGCCAATCTGTTCCCCGATCGGGTCAGAGCGATGGTGCTCATGGGCAACATCGACGCGCCCAAAGCCACCAAGGGGGCCGAGGCGAGGGCCGCCAACGAGGCCTCCTCGGCCGATGAGGTCTTCGACCAGTTCCTCTCGCTCTGCGACAAGGCGGGACCGGAACGCTGCGCGCTCGCGGGCGGCCGACACACCGCGGCCGAACGCGTCAACCGGCTGTTCGCGCGGACGAGGCGCAACGCGATCCCGGCTCCAGGGGTGCAGCCGCCCCTCCTGTCGCCGGTTGAGCTCAGCTTCGGCGATCTGCTGCTCTCACAGTTTGACCCGATGCGGAGGCCGAGGATCTGGCCGGACAACGCGGCGAACCTCGAGGCCGCGATGCGCGGCGACGGATCGACACTCCAGATCGGCGCGAGCGGCTTCAGCACCCCCGCGGGTTGGGCCGGCTCAACGACCTCGGCGGCGATCTCCTGCGCCGACGCGCCCGCCCGCCGGAAGTTGCGGGCCTGGCCGTCGGTGATCAAACGACTCGTCCGGGTCGGCCGACTCGAGGGTCGCGCGGAGGGCTGGTGGCGGTGGGCCACCTGTGCCGCCTCGCCGGTGCGCGGCGAGGACATCTACCGCGGCCCCTGGGACGCCGCGACCCCGAACCCGATCCTGCTGATCAACTCGCGCCATGACCCCAACACCGGCTATGCCAACGCAGTGCGAGCCGAGCAGTATCTCGGCAACGCCGTCCTGCTCACCCACGAAGGCTACGGTCACCTGTTCCTTCCAGAACCCGAGTACCTGTGTCGACCAGGCGATGGTTGACTACGTGACCGAGCTGATCACCCCGCCGAGGGGCACGGTCTGCCAGTCCAACCAGCAGCCCTTCGATCCCGATTTCCGCTAGGTCCACCTCGCCCCGGCGTGTCAGGGGGCGAGGCAGGTAGCGACGGGAACGAAGGTGGCCTTGTCGAGGGAGCCACCTCCGACATCGGCGGTGCCGACAACCGTCGCCGAGTCGATGCCTTCGCGCTCGATCTCCGGTACGTCACCGAGCGCTTTCTCCGCCTGACCGAAGTCCTGTCCGGCGTCGGTCCAGTCGATCGTCACGCTCAGCATGTCCTCGCTTGGGTCGCACTCGACGGTCTCAGTGTCCATCGCCCAGTTTCCGTCGCGGGCCGTCGCGTCCTCGATCACGCCGATCCCGCCCTGGCGCTCGACGATGGAGTCGACGTCGATCGCCCCGAGCGAGCCGTCCGTGACCTCGCCGGCGCCGACGCCGCCGGTCGCGATCTCGGCGACCCCGACCGCGTCCTGGGAGATCTCGAGCCGGTCGACGGAGTCGGTGGCGAGCTCGTTGCTGTTCACGGCCTCGTTGGCGATGTTGCGGGAAAAGACCTCGTCCGAGCCGATGTTGCGGCTCAGGATCCCGTTGACGGCGATCTCGTTCGTGCCCACCGCTCCGCCGAGGAGCTCGGCGTTCCCTACAGAGTCGGTGGCGAGCTCGGAGCTGCCGACGCTGTCGGGGGCGAGGTCGGCGGGTGCCAGCCCGCCGCCTCCGAGGGTGTCGTCGCGGACATCGGTCGAGCGCACTCCGTTGGTGTCAGAGATGTCGTCGGTCTTCACCTGCCCGTCGACGATGTCGCCGCTGAACACGGTGTCCTGGCCCGGAAGCGCGATCGCGGTCCCGCTAAGGGCGACGAACAGGGCGACGTAGCCGACGACGTTGGAGCGCAGATGCTCGCGGATCATGATTCGACCTCCGATGGCTCTATGGGCCTAGGCAGGTGGCGACGGTGTGGAAGATGGCCGAGTTGCCGACCCCGCCGCCGCCGTCGTAGGCGCCGGTGATCCTCGCCGTGTCGTCGCCGGAGCGGTCGATCTCCGGAACGTTGGCCACGAAGGTCTCGTTGTGGCCGTTGGTCTCGACCCAATCGAGCGAGACCGAGACCATCTTCTCCGTGAGCGGACAGCTCACGGCCCCGGTCGCCACCCCGTAGGCGCCGTCGTGCGCCGTGCCGTCCTGGACGAACTCCGTGGTCCCCTCATGCTCGTGGAGCTCGACGATGTTGCGTGCGCCGACAGCGTTGTCGTCGAGCTCCGACTTGCCCACCGCGTCGAAGGCGATATCGCCACTGCCGATGCTCTCGTTCTCGATCTCGGGACTGCCGACGCTCTCGATCGCAATCTCCGAGGCACCCACGGCGCCGAGGGCGATCTCCGAGGCGGCGACCGAATTCGGGCCGAGATCCGCCGCCGTGAGCCCGCCACCGGCGAGCGTGTCGTCGCGGACATCGGCCGAGCGCACCCCGTTGCTGTCAGAGATGTCGTTGGTCTTCACCTGGCCGTCGACGATGTCGTCGCTGAACACCGTGTCGCTGCCGTCGAGCGCGGCCGCGGTTCCGCTCATCGCAAAGCAGAACAGGGCGACGTAGCCGACGACGTTGGAGCGCAGATGCTCGCGGATCATGGTCCGATCCTCCTGTGGTGACGTGGACAGCGTGCGCGTCGACCGTAGGCCGGGATGGCCGCGCTTCGCTACGTGGACCCACCGCACATTTAGCGGCCCGCGCATCGATCAGTGGTATCGGCGTGGCGCAATTCTCGTTCCTTACCATCGAGCGCGTGACCCTCCAACGGATGGAGCACGTCGGCATCGTGGTCGACGACCTCGCGGCCGCGATCGAGTTCTTCGCTGAGCTCGGACTGGTGCTGGAGGGCGAATGGGCCGGCGAAGGCCGCTTGGTGGAGCGCATCGTGGGGCTCGAGGGCGTGCGGACGGACGTCGCGATGATGCAGACGCCGGACGGCAACGGACGACTCGAGCTGATCAAGTTCCACTCGCCGTCAAGTCAGGGCGACAACGGGCTCGCGCCGGCGAACGCCCGAGGTATCCGTCACCTCGCGTTCGCCGTCGAGGACATCGACGCCGTCCTCGCGGGCCTGCGAGCCCATGGCGCTGAACTCGTCGGCGAGCTGGTGCGCTACGAGGACAGCTACCGCCTCTGCTACGTCCGCGGCCCGGCGGGAATCATCGTCGAGTTGGCGGAGCGGATCGGCTAACACGCCTCGCCGAGCGGCGGATGAGCGAGCACGACCGAGGTCTCGATCTGGCGCTCCGGGATCGTCCAGTACGTCCGGAGCAGTGACGTCCTGCGCTCGGGCGAGACGAGTTCGAATCCGTGACGGCGATAGAAGCGGATCGCCCAGTCGGCGGAGGCCCAGGTGCCGACGAGCATGCGCCGCCCGGTGACGTCCCGCAGATGCCCCAGCAGCGCCGCGCCGACCCCGCGACGCTGGCTCTCGGGCAGGACGTATGCGTGGCGAATGAGATCGACGTCGCGCACAGGCTGGACTCCCATGGCGCCGATCAGCTCGCCCTCGGACTCGTACACCCAGAACCGAACCCCGGCGGCGATCTCGCGCTCGAGTTCGCGCGACTCCATGTAGGGCTCGCGCCACCGATCCGCGGGGATCACGCCGCGATAGACCTCAGGCGCGGCGTTGATGATCGCGAGGATGGCGTCGCGCTCGTCATCACGCCACGGGCGGATGGGGCTCATGCCCGCATTCAAGGGGACCACGAGCGGGACCGGCGTGCCCGCCCGCCTCTAACCGACGAACTGCTGCCCGCCGTCGATGTCGTAGGTAGCGCCCGTGAGCGCGGTGTTGCTCATCAGGTGCACGGCGAGTGCGGCCACGTCCTCCGGGCCGACGACGCGCCCGATCGGGAGGGTCGCGCGCAGCTCGTCGCGCCTGGCGTCCAGGTCGTCGCCCAGCAGCGAGGCGGACAGGGGAGTATCGACGAAGCCGGCTGCGATCAGGTTCACGCGCACGGGCGCCAGCTCGAGCGCCAGCGTGGCCGTGAACGGGGGCAGCGCGGCCGTGGCCGCGGAGACGATGCCGAGCTCGGGGCGGATCCGGCGCCCGCCGGTGCCGCCCATGAGCAGCAGCGAGCCGCCGGGCCTCATCTTGCCGACGGCGTTGCGCGCGACGGCGAGCGCCAGGACGATGTGGTCGCTGAGCGCGAGGCTCACCGCGTCCGCGTCCATCTCGAGCAGCGGTCCGTAATGCGGGCCACCCGCGGTGACCAGCACGTGATCGATCGGTCCCGGAAGGTCCTCGAAGAACCGCTTCATCGATCCGGGATCCGTCGCGTCGAAGGCAGCGGTGCTCTTCGCGCCGACCTCCTGCGATGCCTGCTCGAGGCGCTCGGGGTTGCGGCCCGTCAGGACGACCTCGGCCCCCTCGCTTCGGGCGCGTCGGGCGGTCTCGAGGCCGATGCCGGCGCTGCCGCCGATCAACAGCACGGTCTGTCCACTTAGCTGAGGCATGCGATGTACGGTCTCATGCCTGAGCACCGGCTGACCGAACTGGGAGGACTGACGATGGAGGTAGCGCAACTCGCAGCCCTGCTGCACGAGACGGCTGAGCACCACGACGCGTTCGAGAAGGCCTCTCCGCCGCACGACTGGTGGGACTGGTACGCCGCATATCTGAACGCCCGTCTGGACGGAAGCGACTCGGAGGCGGCCACCGCGACAGCCGATCGGTACATGGCCGAGGTCAAGGGAGTGGTGGCGTCGCGATGAGTCCCATGGGACGGACGCGTCGCCGCGGCCCTGGACGCATCTAGCGCAGCGACCGAAACGCCGCGCGCACCTCGTCGACGAATAGGCCGGGCTCCTCCCAGGCCGCAAAGTGACCGCCCTTGTCGGCCTCGTTGAAGTAGCTGAGGTCGCTGCCATACGCGGCCTCGGCCCAGCTGCGCGGGGAAGCCCAGATCTCGCCGGGGAACGTCGTGAAGCCGACCGGAACGTTGACCGGCGGGGGCGGCTGCTCGGCCGCTGCGGCCCGAGCCAGTTGGTCTTCCCAGTACGACCGCGCCGCCGAGGCGCCGGTGCCGGTCAGCCAATAGAGGCTGATGTTGTCGACGATGTGCTCTCTGGTCAGGTTGCCCGTCGGGTTACCGTCGACGAAGGCGCCCGCGATCTTGTAGTAGCTGTCGGTGTCGTGGTCGAGCAGCCAGGCCGCCAGGGCGACCGGTGAATCGAGCGTTGCGTAGCCGACTGTCTGCGGGCGCGTCGCCATCTCGAGGAAGTAGCCGAAGCCGCTCTCCCGGAACGTCCCGAACGCCTCGACCGCAGCGCGCTCTTGGTCGGACTCCTTCGGCAGTTGCTCGAAGATTCCGAGCGCTGCCGTGAGCAGATTCAGGTGGATGCCGGCCAGGCCCTCGGGGACCAGCCGGGCCATCAGGTCGGTGACCGCGGCGCCGACGTCGCCACCCTGGGCGACGTAGCGGTCGTAGCCGAGGCGGCGCATCAGCTCCCCCCAGGCGAGGGCCGTACGGCCGGAGTTCCAGCCGAGCTCGGCCGGCTCAGCGGAGAACCCGTACCCGGGCAGCGAGGGCAACACCAGGTGGAAGGCGTCCGCCGCGTCGCCACCGTGCGCGGTCGGGTCGGTGAGCGGTCCGACGGTCTCGAGTAGCTCGATGACCGAGCCGGGCCAGCCGTGCGTCATGACGAGCGGCAGAGCGTTCTCGTGCTGCGAGCGCACGTGGATGAAGTGGATGTCGACTCCGTCGATCTCGGTCTTGAACTGAGGGAGCGCGTTCAGTTTCGCCTCGCACGTGCGCCAGTCGTAATCCGTCTCCCAGTAGCTGGCGAGCGCCCGGGTAGTCGACAGTTGGACGCCCTGCGACCGATCGTCCACGAGCTCCCTGGAGGGCCAGCGCGTCGCGGCGACTCGTTGACGCAGGTCCTCCAGATCCGCCTCCGGGACCTCAACCTGGAAGGGACGGATCTCTGTGGTGCCCGTGGGCGTTTCGCTAGCTGCTGACATGGATCCCCCTTAAGGATCAGGCGCTCGGACTGAGAGCGAGGCCGGGCCGGCCGAGGGCCCGACCCGACCCTAACTCATTGCGACCTGCCCTCAGCGCTACGGCGGCTCGCCGACGGCTCGCAGGGCACTCTCGCGATCCCAGAAGGCCTGCATCCGGACGATCTTGCCGCCGCGGAGGGTGAAGATGGTTCCGGCGGGCTGGTCGAGTTCGATCCCGTCGCGGCCTCGAAAATGCTCGATGCTGAGCGCCAGCACTCGTTGCGTATCGAGACTCCGAATCTCCTCCAGTTCGGAGCGGTGCTCGTCCCACGCGGCGTCAAACTCGCCGAACATTCGAGCCACCTCGTCTCGCCCGCGAGCCACTCTCGGAGCCGGCTGCTCGGGTGGTTCCTCGAACACGACGGCGGCATCGAAAAAGCTCAGCGAGGTCTCCGTGCCGATTCCACCCTCGTTGAAGGCCTGCATCGCCCGCCGCACTATCCCGACGTTCTCCTCCGACATCTCATCCCAGTGCGGTGGTGCCTGCTCAGCAGTGATGCTGGCTGTCCGAGCCCCCGCCACGACACCGGTTCGAGCCGGCGCCGCCCCGCAGCTCGTCCTTGCCGCTGCCGCCCTTGAGCGTGTCGTCGCCGCCCTGACCTCGGACCAGGTCGGCCCCCGCGCCGGCGCAGACGATGTCGTCGCCGCGCAGTCCGCGCACGCTGTCGTCCCCGCCCTTGGCGGCAATCACGTCGTCACCCGGCGTTCCACGCAGCTTGTCGGGTCCGCTGGTGCCGGCGATCGTCGCCCTTTGGCCGGCGCAGCTGAGCGCGCCGCCGCAATTCAGGGACTTACGCACGTCATCGGACATGGCGGTCAGTTGCTCGGCGTCGGCGGTCGGGATCCCCTTTCCGCTTTGGGCGTTGACGCGGTTGATGAACACCGCAAGCTGGTTGCAGGCACGGGTGGGCGTGCCCGCGTTCAGGCCCTGCTGCGCGTTGGCGAGCGGCTTCAGCAGGACCGGCTCGACCGACGGCGGGAGATTGAGGTCCACGACCGATCCGATCAGGGTGGCAATCGTCGGCGTGTAGGTGATCGTGGCGAGGCCGGCGCCGGGCTGAACCGCGGTCCCGAAGAGGGTGCCGGGAGGCCCGTAGCCCGAGCCGCCGCCCCCACCACCACCGTTGACACCGGCGCCGCCGCCGTACCAGCCGCCACCGCCGCCCCCACCACTGTTGTTGTTGCCAGTGCTTGCGCTTCCACCGAGGCCGAACTGGCCCGCCTGCACGGTGCTGGCGCCCCCGGCGGTCTGCGTGCCGCCACCGCCGGCCGCGCCGCCCTGACACCCGTTGTCCCCGGCCAGACCCAGCAGTCCGCCGCCATTACCCCCGCGCTCCGGGGTGCTGTCGCATTGGAGGTTTGCCGATCCCCCGCCGCCGCCCGCGACGAGCGCGCGGTTCGCGAGCGCCGTGCCGCCGATGCGAATGTCCGTGGCACCGCCGCCGGCGTAGTCGACGAAGCCGCCGGCGCCGCCACCGTTGAAGCCCGGGACCTGGTTGTAGTTGGTGAACGGCGGAGAACCGCCAACGGTCACCTGGATCGAGGTGCCTGTCGTGACCGTGATCGTCGCCATGGCCCGACCGCCGAGGGACGGGCCGGTGATGGTGTCCCCGTGAAAGCCGCCACCCGATGCCCCATAGAGATCGAAGGTCGCCTCGGTGATCCCGCGCGGGACGGTCCAGGTCTGCGGCCCGCCGCTGTAGCCGAAGGTCTCGGTGAACGCCGAGGCGGGCGCCGCAAGAGCCAGCATCCCGAGCATCGAGGTCGAGACCGCGACCACGGTCCGCCGCGTGCCCGTCGACGCGCTCACCTTCATGAGACAGCACAAACGCGTCACGGCGTTCATCTGAGATTCCCTTCCCTCGGCCCCGTGGTCTCCTGGCGTTCCGAGGCTATCGCTCGGGGCCGAGCGCGGTTGGCTCAGGCGCCCTCACAGCGCGGGTCGACGTCGTCATTCGGGTCGGCCTTGACCTCGTCGCGACCTTCGCCGCACTCGACAACGTCCTCGCCGTCGTTGTCGTCGACGTCGATCCTGTCGGCGCCCGCACCACCCCGGACCACGTCCTTGTCGTCGGATTGGGGATCGCGAAGCCGGTCGTCCCCGGCCTGACCTTCGAGGACGTCGTCGCCGGCACCGCCGTCGGCCACGTCGTCGCCGGCGTCCGCCTGCACCTTGTCATCGCCCGCGTTGCCCTCGAGGCGATCGTCCTTGCGCTCACCCCGCAGCGCGTCGTCGCCGTGCCCGCCGCTGTAGTCCCCGGGCGCGGGCCTGACGGCGGCCCGGCCGACGAGAGAATCGTCGTCATCGCCCCCGGCGACGACGCCCTGGCCCATCAGCGTGATTCTGTCCCTTCCGTCCCCTCCGTCGAGCTTGTTGAACTCGTCGACGTTGCCGTCCACCATCTGGTCGTCGCCGGACCCTCCGAAGAGCACGTCGTTGCCGAGGTTGCCGGTGACGGCATCATCTCCCTCGCCGGCCATGATCGCGTCGTCGCCGCCCAGGCCATCGATCGTGTTCGCGCGGGTGCTGCCGAAGATCTCGTCGCCACCGGAAGTCCCCAGACACAGCACCGAACTGCACTCGATGCTGGCTGCGCCCGCGACCGCCGCCACATAGAGCGCGACAGTGGCCGTCCCACCGATCACCACAAGCTTTAGCCGGGGCATGCGCCTCCCTTTCGTCGACCCTCGCGGGTTACGGTAATCGGTCAGGCACGGCGACGCAATGTGGTGCACCCGCACGGAAAGCGCGCCTTCCGCGGCGCCCGGATCGATATTCGGTGCCCTAGGCTCGGCGCCTGTGTCCTCGCCGTTGACCCGCCGGGAGATCCTCAAGGGCGCCGCGGTCGGCTTGGGCGCGCTCGGTGCCGGCGCGACTCTGGCCGCACCCGCCCGAGCCGCCAAGCGAGACCGCGTCGCCGTCATCGGCGCGGGCGCCGGCGGCATTGCCGCCGCGTACTTCCTCGCCGGCGAATACGACGTCGACGTCTTCGAAGCGCGCTCGCGGATCGGCGGACACTGCGACTCGCGGACCATCGACTACAAGGGGCATCCCGTCACCGTCGATCTCGGGGCGCAGTTCTTCCATCCCGACACCCACCCGCTCTACGTCACGCTGCTCGAGGAGGTCGGCCTGTACGACCCCGCGAACCCCAACTCGCGCCAGACGCCGCGTGTCGCCGGGCAGCCTGTGCGTGTTCGGTATGACCGGCGGCGGCCCGCCGCGGTTCACGTCGACCCGTCCGCTCGACACGCTGCCCAACGCGCTCGGGTTCGCCTCCTTCACCCAGCTCGCGCGGCAGGCGATCCTCGACGGGCTGGCCTGGGAGACCACCGTCGATGAGTGGATCGTGGCGCTGCCGCTGGACCCGGCGTTCAAGGCAGACGTGCTGTATCCGTGGATCACCGCGACCATCGGGTGCTCGCGGGCCGACGCCGAGCGCGTCTCGGCGCGCTCGATCCTGCAGACCTTCGCGCTCGCGTTCCCGCCCGAGCCCACCTCGGGCGCCACGACGTACAACTCGAGGATCGGCCTCCAAGGCAATCTTCGGCGGCTGCTGGATCGCGTGCCCGCGGCGCGTGTCCACCAGAACTCATCGGTGCGTGCCCTGTCCCGGAGCAGCGACGGCTGGACGCTGCGCACGCCCGGCGGCCGGCGGGGTCCGTACCGGTACGTGGTGATCAACGCGCCGCCGCGCATCAGTCGCAAGCTGCTGCGGCCGCTGTCCGCGTTCCGCGACGTCACCGCGCTGCTCGACCGGTACAGGTACTTCGAGTCGCGCCTGCTGATCCACAAGGACCCGGCCTACGCGTTCCGCGAGCGGACGTACTGGACCGCCTACAACGCGGGGGTCGACGGACGCAAGTGCGAGGGCAGTGTGTGGGTCGGGGCCCTGCACGATCCCCTGCCGTCGGGCGCGACGGTCGACGTGTTCAAGTCCTGGGCCCAGCGACGGCGCGCCGATCCCAAGCGCATCGTTCTGGAGCGGCGCTTCAAGCACCCCCTGATCACCCCGCGCGCCATCGCGGCCGCCCGAGCGCTGCGTCCACTGCAGGGCCGCCATGGGCTCTACTTCAGCGGCACGCACACGACCGGCACCGACCTTCAGGAAACAGCTGTCTACTCGGCCATGCAGGTGGCCGAGGCGCTGGCGCCGACCAGCCCAAAGCTCGCCGCCCTGCAGGCGCGGATGCGAGTCAACGGGATCGACGGGATCTCCTACGACCTATAGCTCGCCTGAGCTACTCCTCAAGCCCCGCGGCCTCGAGGGCTTCGGCGGGGTTGACGTACCCCTGCATGCGAACGATGCGCCCGTCGCGCAGATCGACGATGGCCGCGGTGTCGATCACGATCTCGACCCCGCTGCCCTTGCCGCGCTGGTACTCGCGGTGGAGGACAACGACCCGGTCACCGGCATCGATGAACTCTCGCGGCTCGATCCGGTGCTCATCCCATACGTCCTGGTCCTCCATGTCGAAGGCCTGACTGATCTCGCCTGGTCCACGCAGGATCTTCCCTTCCTCGAGGCCCCCGACGCTCCCATGCAGCTCGACGTTCGGATCGATCAGATCCGCATCCGTGATCCCGGGCCAATCCCTGCGCCCCAAGAAGTCAAGTGCACGCTTCACGATCTCCACGTTCTCCTGCGACATCGCCCGCGCAGTATCGCGCGGAATGTAGCCGGCCTGGCCGGCGTCGCGCTCACGGTGCCCAGGAATCTGGGATGGACAGGGCGGCTGCGGCGGCGCACAGTTGTCCGACCATGAGAAAGATCATCAATTCCACGTACATCTCCCTCGAGGGTGTGGTCGAGCGTCCGCACGAGTGGCCGTCGGTCGGTGACCGCGGAACCAAGGGCGACGAGATTCAGGCCGAGCTCCTCCTTGCATGCGATGCCCTGCTGATGGGCCGCCGCACCTACGAAGGCTTCGCGCCGGTCTGGCCAACGCGCTCGGGTGACCCGGTGAGCGACCGCATCAACTCGATGAAGAAATACGTCGTCTCCTCGAACCTGACCGATCCGGAGTGGGCCAACACCTCGGTCATCAGCGGGAACCCGGTCGACGAGATCAGACGCCTCAAGGAAGCGCCCGGCCGCGACATCGTCCAATACGGCTTCGGGCGGCTGTCGTCCACGATGCTCGAACACGGACTTCTCGACGAGCTGCGCCTCTGGGTGTACCCCCTGTTCGTGGGGGACACCGGGCCCGACGACCTCCTCCAGCCTCACGTCCGCCGAGCCAGCCTGGAGCTCACCGACACGTCGCGCCTCGAGAACGGCGTCGTGATCCTCAGCTACCAGGTGTCGGCCGCTGACGGCGACCGAAAGTGAAAGCCCCCGCTCCCCGCCGTACCCAATTTATACCGCTTCGGAGGCCCTCATGAGGTCCCGGATCGTTCCGCATAATCGCCCGCCGAAGCACCGGAACCAGGGAAACGGAAGGACGCTATATGCCTGAAATGAACGAACACGCAGTGGTGATCGCCGGCGGTGGTCCGACAGGGCTGATGTTGGGCGGCGAGTTGGGCTTGGCGGGCGTCGACGTTGCGATCGTCGAGCGCCGCGCCAGCCAGGAGCTGGCCGGCTCGCGCGCGGGCGGCCTGCTCTCGCGCACGATCGAGGTCCTGGATCAGCGCGGAATCGCCGATCGGTTCCTCTCGGAGGGACAGCAGGTCCAGGTCGCCGCGTTCGCCGGGACGAAGTTGGACATCAGCGATTTCCCCACCCGGCATCCATACGGGCTCGGGCTCTGGCAGAACCACATCGAGCGCATCCTGGCCGGCTGGGTCGGCGAGCTGCCGGTGACGTTCTACCGCGGACGAGAGGTAACCGGGCTCGCGCAGGACGACACCGGCGTCGACGTCGAGCTGTCCGACGGCCAGTCGCTGCGGGCGCAGTACCTCGCCGGGTGCGACGGAGGACGCAGCCTGGTCCGGAAGGCCGCCGGGATCGAGTTCCCCGGCTGGGATCCGACTACCAGCGCCCTGATCGCCGAGGCCGAGATGGCCGAGGAGCCTGAACTCGGCGTCCGCCACGACGACCGCGGTACCCATGGCATCGGCAGGGCGGAGTACGAGATCCGCGACGGCGAGGTCGTCTTCGCGGACAGCGGTCCGGTGCGGGTCATGGTGACCGAAGCGCACCCCGAGCACACGAGCGAGCCCACCCTGCGCGATCTCAGCGAGGCGCTGATCGACGTGTACGGGACCGATTACGGGATTCACAGCCCGACCTCGCTCTCCAGGTTCACCGATACGACCCGGCAGGCCGCGACCTACC
Source organism: uncultured Solirubrobacterales bacterium (assembly GCA_963742205.1). Classification (GTDB taxonomy): domain Bacteria; phylum Actinomycetota; class Thermoleophilia; order Solirubrobacterales; family 70-9; genus WHSW01. The sequence goes on from CAVUKZ010000005.1 coordinate 16,338, forward strand.
GCCAGGGACGGGTCCTGCTGGCCGGCGACGCCGCACACGTGCACGCCCCGGACGGTGGGCAGGGCCTCAACACCGGCGTGCAGGATGCGGTGAATCTGGGATGGAAGCTGGCCCAGGTGGTGAACGGGACATCCCCGGAAATCCTCCTGGACACCTACCACGCCGAGCGACACCCGGTCGGCGCCCGCGTGCTGCGCAACACGATGGCGATGGTCGCGCTTCGCCGCCCGGACGAACGCACGAAGGCCCTGGGCGAGACCATCGCCGAGCTCCTCGAAAGCGACGAGCCGCGCAGGCGGCTGGCCGCGGAGATGTCCGGTCTTGGCATTCATTACGACCTCGGCGAGGGGCACCCCCTGCTGGGACGCCGCATGCCCGATCTCGACCTGGTCACCGCTGACGGTCCGCTGCGGGTCTTCGCCCTGCTGCACGACGCCCGGCCGACGCTGCTCAACCTCGGCGAGCCCGACGCGTTCGACCTCGCTGCATGGGCGGATCGGGTTCAGGTGATCGACGCCGAGTACGACGGTGCGTGGGAGCTTCCGGCGCTCGGGGAGGTCACTGCTCCGGCCGCGGTGTTGATTCGGCCCGACGGATACGTGGCCTGGGTTGGAGACCGCGGCCGGCAGGGGCTCGATGTCGCGCTCACCACCTGGTTTGGAGTGCCCGTGACGGCGTAGCGCGACCTGGGAAGCGGATAGCGGTGGAAAGACAAAGGCCCGCCGAAGCGGGCCCTCGTCCTCCGTCAAACGCCTGCGTCGCGATTCAGTTGGTCGCGGTGACCTTGAACAGCGGCTGGTAGCCGGTCGAGCAGCCAGCGTCGAGCCTGAACGTGCCAGTGCCCAGCGAACCGTCGCAGTAGGCGCCGTCCCACGAGCTGTTCGCGTACGCGTCGTCCGGGGTCGGCAGCGTGCCGATGGTCGCTTCGCCCACGGGCGTGCTCGCGTCGCCATCACCGAGGCCGACGTTGAGGCTGTCGTAGCCACAACCGCCGGAGCTCGAGAAGCACGGAGCGCTCTCGCCGACCGGCTCGTAGCCGTGGTGCGTGGTGTTGTACTCGACCGAGATGATCGCCTTCGCGGGCAGGTCGAGGCTGCCGAGGCCGCCAGTGATCCGGAACGCGCGGCCGTTGTAGCAGTGGTCGTCCTTCACCGAGTACCACTTGCCGGCGTCGACACCGGTGCAGTGGCTGAAGTTCGCGCTCGGCCGGTACGGGACGTCATACGTGTGGGTGACGGCGCCCAGGAGCCGCCCGGGCTCATCGTTGTTGGCCACCCGATAGACGTTGAACCTGATCGGGAGCGAGAACTTGCTGCGCGGCATCGTCGAGCAGTCCTTGGTGCCCACCCCGCCGCTCTGGCATCCCCAGCTGCTCATCGTCACCGTGAGCCTCGGGTTGTGCTTTGCGGTCCCGGCGAAGGCGACCTGGCCGCCGAGCTCCGAGGTCGACGTCGCCTCGAACCCCTGGCTGGGGACGTTCCCCGGCAGCGGCGTCCCGTTGTCGTAGACGGTCGCGGCATTGGCGGCCGACGCGCTCGCGAGCGCGAACAGCGCGCTGACGCCCACGGCCGCCGCGATCGAAGCGCCCGTGACGCCTTTTCGCGACTTGAACAGTTTGCTGAGCATTGGTCTTTGTTCCTTTTCGTGTTCCGGTTTGATCGGGCGGGATTGCCCGACCGCGGCAGCGAATGCGTGCTTCGTTAGTGCTGCTGCGTTCAATGTTGTAGCATAATCTTTAGAACAATGCAACTCTATGCATATGGCAGGGACGAATACATGAAACGCATAATGAGGCTCTCGACCTGCCGGCCACCAACCTGATGGCGCGCCGGTCGGATAGAACTGCGGGCGTGGAGGCCGAGGAGGTCGAGCGTCCGTTCTTGCCCTGGCTGGGTCGCGCCTGTCGGCTGGCGCGCGAGGAGCGGGGGGTCGTGCAGGTAAAGATCGCCGCGGCGATCGAGGTAAACCAGGCGACGATCGCGCGCTTTGAGGACGGCAGCGCCTGGCCGCGCAAGCCCGAGGAGGTGCTGCTGGCCTACGCGAGCGAGCTCGACATCGACATGCGGCTGCTCTGGGTGCAGGCGCTCGTGATGTGGTTCGAGAACGAGCCGGTCTTAGACGCCGACAGCCAGGAGCAGATCCGGGGAGCGCTCAAGCGGCTGGAGATCTAGCGGGGCCCGGGCTTCTGCCCGGAGCCGCCTCGGCAGCAGAAACGCCTCCAGCGTCGCGCCTCCCGGCGCATAGCAAACGAGAGGCGGCCCGGGGGCCGCCTCTCGCGTTCATGTCTCGCTCTGCCGGTTACGGATCAACCACCACCGTGCACGTGTACGTGCCCGGCTCGAGGTTGTTCCGGGTCACCGATCCGTCGCCGTTCGGGCCGGTCGAGGCCGGCGCATTCGGCTGGCCACAGTCGATCGTCGAGGCCGTACCACCGTCAACCTGCGAGTCGACCGACAACGCGATGTTGGTCAACGGCGTGTTGTGGAAGACGACCTCCTTGACATTGGTGCTCGGGCAGCTCCCTTCCGCATCGACGGTGACCGTCTTGTCGGCCTCGCCGTGGTATCCGGCCGGCAGCACCTCGTGGACCGTGTAGTCGCCCACGAAGCTGCTCAGCACGAGCCCATCGACGCAGATCCGTCCGTTGACGTTCGTGGTCCCCGTCACGCCCGCAGCCGGCAACTCGCCGCCGGTGAGCGTGAAATCGACCCCCGCGTGCGGGTGGTCGCCCGGTCCCTCGGCCGCGTGCTTGCGCAGCTTCATGATCCGGATCGCGCCAGTCTGCCGCGCGTCGTGGAACGTGCACGTGACGAGCTCGCCGGGGCTCAGGTCGATGGCCGCGGGGTCGCTGCCGTCGTCGCACGTCCCGGAGACCAGGTTCCAGCCGGCGGGCACCGTCTCGGCGACGTCATACGTAATGGCCGGAGACAGGTCGTCGAAGGTGCGGGAGTCCTTGCCGCCCGCACCGGCCGCCGTCGTGGTCAGCGTGAACGGGGACGGCGCCAGCGTGCTCGACGTGAACTCGAACGACCCGCTCCCGTCGTCGGTGATCTTCTCCACGACGATCGTGGCGCGCGCCCGATTGCGGTACGTGCAGTCGAGCACGTCAGACGGACTGTCGATGGCGAAGGTCACCGTCCCCGCGGCGACGTCGATCGCTGGGGTTACGCCGCTGCTCGGGTGGCCGACGACATCGCAATTGATGTTCTGCAGGTCCCATCCAGTCGGGATCACGTTTTCGTCCACGACGTAGTTGGCGCCCTGCCTCACCGTCTGGCCGTAGTCCTTGACCCCGTCGTCCATCAGCGTGAACGTGTTGGCGGTGGCCGGGTCCGTCGGGAAGTTCTTCGTGAACCCGAACTCCGTCGTGTTTGGATCCTCCTCCGGAGTGGTCTCCTTGCGGATGACGACCCTCGCGCAATTGTTGAGGTTCAGCGTCGCCGGGGCGATGAAGTCCTTCAGCGCCGAGGTGAACGAGTCCGAGGATCGGCTCTTCAGGTAGGCGCTGCCGAACGAGGTGCACCTGTCGCTGCCCCCCGTGAGGGCGTCGAAGTCGATCTGGGCCTCGCCGAAGGTGCGTGGCGAGATCGGTCCGAGCCCGTCGGCCTGCGCCGCCGGAATCGGCGAGGTGTTGATCGATCCGGTGGCATCGCCCGGCCGCGGTCAGGTTGGTCTTCGTTGACCAGCAGGGGAGCGAGTTCGACGCCTGGCATGAGCGGCCGGGTTACCCGCAGTGATCCACCGCGAGAGGAACAGGACTGCGGGTTGGTGCCACCCTGGGAGAGGTCGTACTGGATCAGCAAGTCACCAGCGGTGCGGACCGGCGTCACCCCGTTCGCCGAGATGGTGCTGGACTGGTTGAACTCGAAGTCCATGTTGGTCGTGCCGACTTGGCTCCTGCACGCGGTGCCAGAACAGGTTCAGGAACCTGGCGCCCGACGACGTGGTCTCGAGGTAGACGCCGAAGTTGAGGAGGTCGCTCTTGTTCGGGGGGATGCTGCCGCTCACGACGCTCGGAACGGCCGTGTCCTCCTTGGTGCCGTTACCGAAGGAGTCGTCGGTCGCGCCGCTCGGCTGGTCCGCCTTGCGGGTCTCTGTGACGTTTGCCCAGTCGAGGGAGGCGGCGCCGAATGTGCCATCGACCCTGAGGTTGGCGTCGTTGTCGATCTCGAAGCTGCTGCCCGGCAGGCTCGTCCCGGTCGCGATGATCGCGAACGCGAGTCCGGCGACGAGGGCCGTACCGAAGGCAAGCGTCAACCGCCGACCCGGTCGCATCGAGTTCTTAACGCTTCGCATGGGAGCCCCTTTCGTCAGATCTGGCTCGGTTGCTCAACCCTCTCCGCAACGTGCGCGAGTCGGCAATGGATCGTTGGATCCAAATTCGATCCACCCCTCGCCTGAGGCGCCGGTGGCTCAGTCCAGGAGACCGAGCCTGCGGGCCCGGGCGGCGGCCGCGCTGCGGCCGTGAACGTCGAGCTTCTCGAGCACGCTGTGGACGTGGTTCTTGACGGTGGGGAGCTCGATCGAGAGCGCCTGGGCGATCTCCTTGTTCGAGAGGCCCTCTTCGAGCAGCCGCAGCACGTCACGCTCGCGCGCGGTCAGCCGTTCGTCGATGGGCTCAAGCCGGGGAGCACGCGCCATGGTCGCCACCTGGCGAAACAGCTTCGCCGCGATCGCCGGCGTGACGAGGACCTCTCCGCACGACACGCTCTCGACCACGGCCACGAGGTCGCCGATCGATGCGTCGCGGGCAACGTAGCCCGCGGCCCCGGCCTCGGCGAAGGTGATCACGTCGCTCTCGGCCTCGGAGACGGCGAGGACGATCACCTTGACCTCGGGCGCTGCCGCCACGAGCGTCCGCACCACGGCCGCGGTCGTTGGCATGTCCACGAGGACGATCTCAGGTCCTGTCTTCTCGACCCCTACGACGGCTTCCTCGACCCCGGCCGCGACCCCGACGACCTCCAAGCCGTCACGACGCGTCAGCGTTCGCGCCAGCGCCTCGCGGTGAACAGCAACCTCAGCGAGGATGAGCGCGCGGATCGTGGTCACGGGCCTCATGGATCCCGGCAGATCCCCCGGTTCGGGCATCTAGCGTTGGAACGTCTCCACCCTGAAACGCTCGCGCGGGCTCTTTGTAAGGCGCTGGTTGCCCGAGCGAGGCCGCGACCTAGCGGAAATCCGGATCGAACGGCTGCTGATCGGACTGGCAGACCGTGCCCGGCGGCGGGGTGATCAGCTCGGTCAGGTAGTCGACCATCGCCTGGTCGACACAGGCGCTGGGGTTCTGGAAGGACAGGTGACCGTAGCCCTCCTGGGTGAGCAGGACGGCGTTGCCGAGGTACTGCTCTGCGTGCACGGCCTTGGCATACCCGGTGTTGGGATCGAAGGTCGAGTTGATCAACAGGATCGGATTCGGGGTCGAGGCGTTCCAGGGGCCGCGGTAGTTGTCCTCGCCGCGCACCGGCCAAGCGGCGCAGGGAGCCCACCGCCACCAGCCCTGCACGCGGCCCGAGAGTCGCCCGGCCCGCTCGATTCGTTTGATCACCGACGGCCAGGCCCGTAGTTCCCGGTGGGCGGGCGCGTCGGCGCAGGAGATCGCCGCGGAGGTCGTCGTCCCCGCCCAGCCGCCGGGCGCGGTGAAGCCGCTCGCCCCGTTCTCGAGCGCCGATCCGTCGCCGCGGAGCGCGGCATCGATATCCGCCGCGTTTGCCGGCCACAGCCGTGGAGCCCTGAGCGGCTGGAACTGCGAGAGCAACGTATCGCCGTAGCTGAGCTCCTGGCGCGACGAGAGCGGCGGCCTCGCGCCCGGGGCCGGGATCGGCGCGCGCTTTACCCGCTCGACCAGTCGCTGGAAGCGCTCGGCCGCGGTGTGGCGGCCACCGGCGAGCGCGCAGCGCTCCGGTCCGGCTGCGTCGCAGAGGGCGAGGAACCGGGCGAAGACCGGGTCGGCCGAGCTGACGTCGCTGGCGGTCCTCGCCTCGGCCCCCTTCGAGTCCTTGGTTGCGTCGACGACGCCGTTGAGCAGCATCGCTCGGATGCGGTCGGGGAACAGGTTGGCGTAGGTCTGGCCGAGCAAGGTGCCGTAGGAGAGGCCGACGTAGGTGAGCTTCTCCTCGCCCATCAGGACGCGCAGGTGGTCGAGGTCGCGGGCGGTGTCGGCGGTCGAGATGTGGGGCAGAAGCCAGCCGCTGACCTCGCCGCAGCGCCGCGCCAGGTCGGCGATCTTGTGCGAAAAGCGCTCGGAGGCGTCGTTGGTGGCCGGGATCGAGGCGCCGGCCCAGAAGCGCGATTCGCTGCGCTGGCTGCGGAAGCAGCGCACCCGGGTGCTGGCGGTTGGTGCCGCGCGGATCCCAGCTGACGACGTCGAAGCGACCGCCGCCGAAGGCGTCGACCCCGTCGGGGTCGCCGCTCACCAGACCGACGCCGGTGTCGCCGGGCCCGCCCGGGTTGATGAAGAACGTGCCGATCCGCTCCTCGGGCCTGCTGGCCAGGTGGCGGATCAGCGCGAGGCGGATCGTGCGGCCGTTCGGGCGATCCCAGTCGAGCGGCACGCGGATCTTCGCGCACTGCAGGTCCTCACCAGCGGGATCGCACTCGCCCCAGGCGATCGGGGCACCGACGCCGTTTGCCCGCGCGGCCCGGTCCGGCGCGCCGGACGGCGCCCGCCGAGAGCGCGACCAGGGAGACGGCGGCCAACGCGGCGGCGGCGAGGAGCACTTTGCACACGGAGCCCGCGACGCGGCTCGTGGTCGATGAGTTCGTGGAGTCCCTTCCGGTTACCGATAGTCCGCCAGGCCGCCGACGCTAGTCGCCTGGGCGTCGCGTGTCAATGCGGCTGAGGTAGGTTCGTGGGCGTGCGCCTCGCCGGCCCCTGCCTCTTGCTCGTGGTGCTGGTCGCTCTCTGTGGAGCGGCCGCGGCATCGCCCGGCGCACGGGGTGGAGCGCCGCCGCTCGAGGTAGCGCCGGGCGTCTTCTTGGCGTCATCGGCCGAGCTTCCGGCCGCGAGCTCCAAGTCGTCAGGGGTCGATTCGGCTCGTACGGGGTCGAGCCGGCTCGGCGCCAGCCCGAGGGTCGTCGGGGGACACGACTCCAAGATCGGACGATGGCCCTGGCAGGTCTCGATTGGCTACGTGCCGCTCAGCGCCACCAACGCCTACAGAAACCACCACTGCGCGGGAACCTTGGTCGCGCCGACGGTGATCGTCAGCGCCGCGCACTGCTTCACCCTCGGGGGGGACACCTTCAGGCCGCCGGAGGAGTTTCAGGTGGTTACCGGGCGAACCAAGCTCTCGAGCAGGCGCGGGCGGGTCCACGGCGTCGCCGAGTACTACTGGTTCGTGGACGGGAACGGGAACCCGCTCTGGAACAGCGAGACCCTCGAGTGGGACGCGGTCTTCGCCGTCCTCGACTCGAGCTCGACGCAGCGGACGATCAAGATCGCCGGTCCCGGCGAGACGTCCCTTTGGGCACCGGGACGCCGCGCCTTCGTCACCGGCTGGGGTTCCACAAAGGCCGGAACCGATAGCGAGATCTCGCGCAAGCAAAGCGACACCCTTCGCCAGGCGAGGATCCGGATGATCTCCGACTCCGGCTGCGATTCCGTCTACGGGCCGATCCTGGCGCCTGAAGTCATGGTCTGCGCCGGCGATCTGGCCGGCGGCGTGGATGTTTGCGTCGGCGACAGCGGCGGCCCGCTGGTGGTGCCGATCGCCGGGGGCGGCTACCGCCTGGTGGGCGACACGAGCTTCGCCAACGGATGCGGACTCCCCGACACACCCGGGCGTTTACGGGCGACTCGCCGACGACCCGATTCGCGGCGCCCTGCAGGAGGGAGTCCTGCGGGTCGCGGGCGTCGACATCGTCGGCTCGGATGCGCTGCCCTCGAACCGCTTCCGCTTCGGTCGCGTGAGCCACCGGCCGCGAACGGCGACCGCCAGGCTGACGGTGCGGGTCCCAGGGCGAGGCCAGGTGCTTCTGGAGCAGAACGGTTCCGTCAAGCGCGCTGTCCTATGGCCGCAGGAGGCGGGGACGGTGCGCGTTCCCGTGCGCCCGCGGGGGCTCGCAAAGCACAGGTTGAATCGCGGCGCGAACCCCGGACACGGCTCGCGCCCGGGTCCGCGCGCGGGTCCTCTATTCCCCGTTCGGGGGCGAGCCGCGGGCGGAGTCGACGCGGGTCTGGTTGGTCAAGCGGCGCTGAGACCGCGACCTAGGCCGCGGGCTCGCGGTGCGGCAGTTTCCATCCCGGCCGTGGGTAGTGGCACGTGTAGCCGTTCGGAATGCGCTGGAGGTAGTCCTGGTGCTCCGGCTCAGCCTCCCAGAACGGGACGGCCTCGCTGAGCTTGGTCACGACCTTGCCGGGCCAGATGCCCGAGGCGTCGACGTCGGCGATCGTCTCCTCGGCGACTTGCCGCTGCTCGTCGCTCGTATAGAAGATCTCCGAGCGGTAGGAGGAGCCGATGTCGTTGCCCTGGCGATCAAGGGTCGTCGGGTCGTGGATCTGGAAGAAGAACTCGAGGATGTCCCGGTAGGAGATGCGCTCGGGGTCGAAGACGATCTCGACCGCCTCGGCGTGACCCGGGTGGTTGGGGTAGGTCGGGTTCTCGTTCTCGCCGCCGGTGTACCCGACGCGGGTCGAGATGACTCCGTCGCGCTTGCGCAGCAGATCCTGGACGCCCCAGAAGCAGCCGCCGGCGAGGATCGCGGTCTCGTGGTTGTCGCTCATCGCGGTGTCCTTCCTTCGAGGTTCTGTTTGAGGTTAGTCCCGGGCGGCTCGTGGCCGGATCTATTCCCGGTCCGCAGCCTAGGCTCCCCAGTCCACGTACACGTGCTCCGGAGTCACGACCCTGGTGACGGCCTTTGCCATCAGCGTGCTGAGGTGAGAGCGGTTGAAGGTGTTGATGTCGGTATTGATGAGCACCACGATCGTGGCCTTCTGGGAGGGCAGGTAGGCGGCGAGCGTCTCGTAGCCGGGGAGGCGTCCGGGGTGACCGATCCAGCCGTGGATGTTGCTGAGGGCGAAGCCATAGCCCCCGTACCCCGCCAAATTGGGGATGGGCTTGAACCGAAGGCGTTGTTTCTGGGTGGCTGCGCTGAGGAGCTTGCCGGTCGCGACGACGCGGGCCCAGCGATGGAGATCGCCGAGCGTTGAGACCATGGCTCCGGCCGCCCAGGCCCAGGAGGGGTTCCAGCGCGTGGCGTTGGCCCGCGCGCGGTCGGGCGTGAGGTCGGTGTAGCCCTGGGCTCGAGGGGTCGGGAGCGCGGCGCCGGTCGGGATGCTGGTGTCGGTCAGGTGCGCGGGCTTGAGGATGTGGCGCCTGATGTAGGCGCTCAGCGGCTGATGGGACACCTTCCTCACGAGCTGACCGAGCAGCAGGGTGTTCGTGTTCGAATAGTGGAAGCGACTGCCCGGCGCAAAACGCAACGGCTGGTCGAAGCTGTAGCCGAGCAGCTGCCGGCGTGTCCACTGGCGGTGGTGGTGGGCCAGCCAGAACTCCTGCCACTCCGGATTTTCCGTGTAGCTGGCGAGCCCGCTGCGCATCTCGGCGAGCTGACGAACCGTGATCTCGTTTCCGTGCGGGACGCCCTCGAGGTACTTGCCGATCGGACTGTCGAGGCCGACCTTTCCCCGATCGACGAGTTGCAGCACGGCCGTGCCGATGAATGGCTTGGTCGCGCTGCCGATGCGCACGTGCAGATCGGTCGTCATCGGCTGACCCGTCGCCTCGTTGCGAACGCCGAACGCCCTGACGTAGGGGTCGGCGCCCTGCTGCCACACACCGACGGTCGCCCCGGGCAGCGATGCCTGCCGCATCACCCGCTTGATCGCCGTGGTCAGGCGTGTGGTCCTGGAATTCGAACGCTCGAACTGGGCGGCGGCCGGCCCGGCCAGCACGAGAACGAGTGCCAGCAGCACCCCAAACGCGCCCACCGCACGACTCCCCTTGCGGGACCTTTCGGATCCCATTTGCCTAGCCCCCTTCGTCGAGTCCCGGGCGCCGATCCTATCGGGCCTATCCGAGCTGCCTCGGCACTGCAAACGCCTCCAGCGTCGCGCCCCCGGGGTCGAGGTCGCGCCACCGCCCTTCGAAGGCGAGCGTCGCCAGGCCGCCCGTCGGATACTTGGCCTCCATCGCTGCGCGTGCCTCGGGATCGCCCCCGCCCGCGAGCTCGGCGGCGAGGTCCTCGAGGCCCGGGTTGTGGCCGACGAGCATCACCGAGCCAAGCTCCTCGGGCAGCCGACGAAGCCGCCCCAGGAGCGAGGCGGCGCTCGCCGCGTAGAGATCGGCCTCGGTCTCGACTCGGGTCTCTGGCGGAAGTCCTGCGCGCACCCCCTCGAGCGTCTGGATCGCGCGGACCGCGGACGAGCAGAGGACGAGGTCGGGCGCGACCCCGGACTCGCGGAGGTGCTCGCGAAGCAGGGCGACCGCCTTCCGTCCCCGCTTGGCGAGCGGGCGCTCGTGATCGAGGAGCTCGGGCTCGTCCCAGCTCGACTTGGCGTGGCGGAGCAGATAGATCAGGTGCGGCACAGCCGAAGCATCCCAATCGAGCCCGATCGGCACGGACTGATTAGGAGAAATCGCGAGTCCGTGAGAGGGTGCGAGCGTGAGGGGGGTCTCGGTTCGACGTTTGATCATTGCGCTGGTCGCGGGTGGGGCCTTGCTCGGGCCGGCGGGGAACGCGGCGGCCGCCGCGCCGGCGATCCCGTGGCACAAGTGCACCGAGTCCGCACAGCGTGGCTTTCAGTGCGCCAAGATCCGCGTGCCGCTCGACTACGAGCGGCCGCGCGCGGGCGAGATCAAGCTCGCCCTGATCCGCCACCGCGCGAACGATCCGGGACGGCGCATCGGCACGCTCTTCTACGAGCCCGGCGGGCCGGCCGTGCCGGGCACGGACTTCCTGCCCGCCCTGGCTTTCGATGGTTTCCCGGCCGCGGTGCAGGCGCGGTTCGACATCGTCAGCTGGGACCCGCGCGGGGTGGGCGCGAGCACCGCGGTGGAGTGCTTCGCCAGCCAGGATGCCGAGGACCGCTTCTTCGCCGGATCGCCGACGCGCAACGTCGAGGGCTTTCCGGTTGGGCAGGGCCAGATGACGACCTGGATCGACCACTACCGCCGCTTCGGGGAACGCTGCGAGCGCCGCAACGGCCGCCTGCTCACACACGTATCCACGCTTGACACCGTCCGCGATCTCGACCTGATGCGCCGGCGAGCCGGCGAGCGCAAGCTGAACTTCGTCGGCACGTCCTACGGGACCATCGTCGGCGCCGTCTACGCGAACGTGTTCCCCGCCCGCGTACGGGCGATGGCGCTCGACGGGGTCCTCAACCCAAGCGGCTGGTCGCACGCGCAGATCCCGAGAAACGGCGGCCGCTTCCTCTCCGGCGGGCTGCGCTTCAAGTCCGACGTCGAAACGGCAGCGACCCTCAATGCCTTTCTCGACCTGTGCGGAAGCACGGACACCGCGCACTGCGCGTTCTCGGCCGGGAGCCCGGACGCGACTCGACAGAAGTTCGCCGAGCTGCTGTCGCGGCTGCCCGTGGAGCTGACGGCCGGGCAAACGACCTACGCGGGCGCGACCTCGGGAACGGTCCGCGCGCTCTACGTGTTGGCCAACTGGGGGGCTCAGGCGGTCGCCCTCCAGCAACTGTGGGAGGGGGGACCGGCGGCCGTCCCCCCACCGGCCGGCCGCGGGGAGGAGCAGGAGATGGCGATCGCCTGTGGGGAGGTTCCATCCCCGCCGGCCAGCGCCTTCCCGGCCCTCGACGCCTTCGCACAACAGCGCTCCGGGGTGGTCGGGCCGTTTTGGGCCTGGGACTATGAGCCCTGCTCCACCTGGCCGGTGCGAAGCGCCCACCGCTACACCGGGCCGTGGAACCACCGCACGGCGACCCCGGTGCTGGTGATCGGCAACACCTTCGACCCCGCCACCCCGCTGCGCGGAGCGGTCGCGATGTCGCAGAAACTCGGCCGGGCGCGCCTGCTCACGATGGACGGCTACGGCCACACGGCGCTGCTCAATGCGAGCGCCTGCGTGAACCGATACGAGGGTCGATATTTCGTCAGCGGGGTCCTGCCGCCGAAGGGGACCACGTGCGCGCAGGACGCGGTCCCGTTCGGCGACTGAGCTCACGTCCGTCGCGCCACCGGGACCGCAACACCGCGCCGCTCAACGTGGCGCGCCCGACGCGTAGGCGGCCCTGAAGCCCTCGCGCCAGCTCGGCGTAGCGAGGCTCCCAGCCCAGCTCGCGCTTGGCCTTGGCGTTGGAGGCGCCGCGGGACTCCGTCGACATCATCACCACGGCTTCGCCGGCGAACAGCCGCGCGAGCCAGCGGGGGAAGTGGCGGGGCGGCTTGGCGCCGAGCACCTCCGCGAGCACGGGCAGCCACTCGCGCACCGCGGCGGGCTCGTCGTCGACGACGTTGTACACGCCCGCTTCGCCGCGCTCGAGCGCGAGCACGGTCGCCGCCGCGGCGTCCTCGAGGTGGATCCACGACCAAACGCCGGCTCCGTCGCCGACGATCGGGAACTGACGCTTGCGGACCGGCTCGAGGAGCCCGTCGTTGGCCGCGCCGTAGAAGGTCCCGTAGCGGAGCGCGACACCGCCGGCTTCGGTCACGGTCTCGTCGAGGCGGCGCATTGCGGCAAAGGCCTCGCGGGCCGCCGGCACCGGGGCGGGGTCGAGCGGGTCGTCCTCGCTCTTCACCGGCCCGCCCTCACGCGCGTAGCGGGCGGGGGCGTAGCTCTGGGCGACGAAGCGGTGCACGCCCGCCTCGCGGCCCGCGGCGAGCAGGGCGTCGGTCCCCTCCGTCCGCAGCCTGCTGGTCTGCGCGAAGGTGCGGTCGAAATGCTTGAGGTCGCTCACGTTCGCCAGCGCGGTCGCCTCATGGATGATCGCCTCGGGCTCGGCGGCCAGGACGGCCTTGCGCACGGCGCGGCGGTCGAGAATGTCGAGCGCGATCGGCTTGCCGCCGAGCTCACGGATGCGTTGAGCGTTCGCGGGCGTTCTGGTGGTGCCGATCACCTCATGTCCTGCGTCGATCAGCTGGGGAACGAGCCGCGTTCCGATCGCACCGCTCGCTCCTGCAACTAGGACTCGCATGATGTCTCCTTTCGGTCACATCGACTCGATCTCGGGGGTCTAGTGCTATGACCCAATGGAACGGAGGAACGTGACGATGGATGACCGTGACTGGCTGGCGGAGCGCTTCGAGGAGCACCGGACCCACCTGCGCGCGGTGGCCTACCGGATGCTCGGTTCGCTGAGCGAGGCTGACGACGCCGTCCAGGAGGCGTGGGTCCGGCTCAACCGCTCGGATGCCGACGAGATCGAGAACCTCGGCGGCTGGCTGACGACCGTGGTCGGACGCGTGTCGCTCAACATGCTGCGTTCACGCAAGTCGCGGCGCGAGGAACCGTTCGCCGTGCACCTCCCCGAGCCGATCGTCGACAGCGCCGACGGGACCGACCCCGAGCACGAGGCGCTGTTGGCGGACTCCGTCGGGCTCGCTCTGCTGGTGGTGCTCGAGACGCTGAGTCCCGCGGAGCGCCTCGCGTTCGTGCTCCACGACATCTTCGCGGTGCCCTTCGACGAGATCGCGCAGACCCTCGACCGCTCCCCCGAGGCGGCCCGCCAACTGGCCAGCCGGGCCCGCCGACGCGTGCGGGCTGAAAACACCGTCCCCGACGCCGACGTGGACGCGCAGCGAGAGGTCGTCGAGGCCTTCCTCGCGGCCGCGCGCGAGGGGGACTTCGACCGGTTGGTCGCGGTCCTCGACCCCGATGTCGTCCTGAGGGCCGACTTCGGCACCGCCGGATCGCGCGAGGTCCGGGGGGCGACCGCGGTCATCGGCCAGGCCAAGTTCTACTCGGAGTTCGGGCTCGCCATGAAGCCGGCGCTCATCAACGGCGCGGTGGGACTGGTCACGACGCGGAACGGCCGGCCGTTCTCGGTGGGTGCGTTCACGGTGCGCGGCGGACGAATCGTCGAGATGGACTGGCTCGCCGACCCCGCCCGCCTGCGCGAGCTCGACCTCACGCCGTTGGAGATTCGCGAGTGACGCCCGCCGCCTCACGAAAAGTCGTTCTCTACTCCCTGCTGTCTCTCGACGGCGTTGCCGAGGAGCCGGGAGACTGGCTCGCCGACGGCGGGCCGGAGGTGATCGACAACCTCGGCGGGATCATCGAGACGCAGGACGACGTCCTGCTTGGCCGCGGCACGTATGACTACTGGGTCGGGTACTGGCCGACGTCGGAGATGGAACCGTTCGCCAGCTTCATCAACGGGGTGCGCAAGCACGTGGTCACGTCGTCCGAGCCCGACGAGAGCTGGGCGAACTCGACCCTGGTCGGCGAGTCCGTCGTGGATTACGTCGAGGGCCTGAAGGGCGGGTCCGGCGGGGACATCGGGATCCACGGCAGCATTTCGCTCGCGCAGTCGCTGCTCGCCGCGGGCCTGATCGACGAGCTCCGGCTCGTGATCGCGCCGACGCTCGCCGGCGGCGGCCGGCGGCTGTTCACCGACGGCGGGGATCCCGAGCGACTCGCGCTCGAGGACGTCCGTCGCAGCCAGGCTGGGACCCTGTTCGTCACGTACCGCCGCTCGGGCTGACGGCGCCGAACGATCCTTATTCGAACCGGGCCTCGATGTTGGCGAACTCGCGCTTCAACGACTCGTACTGGCTTTCGAACAACTCGTCAGGCATTTCGGGAGCTTGGAACATCGTGAACGAGTACGCCGTGCGTCCGTCCGAAAGCTCGATCGCTCGCGTCGGGAATACCGCCATCTGGTCCGGCGGCTGGGCCGGCGATCATGTCGATCACGCCGGTGTTCTCGTCGGCGCGGATCTCGAACCGGAACTCGCCCAGGTTGTTGACCACCGTGTAGCCGGCCTCGTCATGGCGCAACTCACGCGCGAACTCCGTCGCCCACTCGGGCAGGTTCTCGATGTCGGCGAGGTAGCCGAAAGACCTCGCCCTTTGAGGCGGTGAGGACAGTGGTCACGGTCTGGCTTCTCATAGGTCGCTTACCTCCTTGAGGTCGATTGCAAGCTGGCGCGCCCGCCGCGCGCCCAGGGCTCCCACAACGAGCTCGTCGAGATCGCGCAGGACACGCTCGGCGATGGGGCGAAAACTCAGAGCGCGGTCGGTGAGGAAGATGCATGTGGCCCGGCCGTCGTGGGGGTCGGTTTCGCGCCGCACAAGACCGTCGCGCTCGAGCAGCCTGACCATGGTCGTCATCGTCTGCTTGGCCAGCCGGGCGCGGCGAGCGAGCTCTCCCATTCGCAGCCCGTCGTCCTCGAACAGGGGAAGCAGGAGCGAGCCGTAGGCCGGCCGGACCTCGCCGTAGCCGCGCTCGCTGAAATGGGCGTAGAGGAGCTCGTTCCAGCGCTGGGATGCCTTAGCCAACAGGAACCCGAGGTTGGCTCGGGTCGCCTTGCCGGGCGCGGCAGGCTGGACGGTGGTGCGGTTCATAATAGTCTTATATCAGACTATTTTCCTAGACCTCGTTGGGAGCGCGTCCACCCGGACGAAGGTCTGGTCGACACGCGCCGACCCGCGCCAACCGATAGGACTTCCGCAATGGCAGGGCCTGACGTGGAACGCCTCTCACGACGCCGCCTCATCGCGTCCGGCGCCGCGCTGGCCGGGGCCGCCGCCGGCTGGAACTCGAAGCTGTGGTCGCCGAGCGCGGCCACCGCGGCGGGCACGGCCGCGCCGCGAGGATTTCCGCGGGACATCGTCGTCGCCCGGCAGCGATTCGAGAACTGGGCGCAGGCGATCGAAGTCGACGGCGTCTGGACCTGTGCCCCGCGTACGGGAGACGAGGTCGTCGCCGCGGTCAACTGGGCGTGGCGGCACGGATACCGGGTGCGGGCGCTCGGTCATGCCCATACCTGGTCGCCGCTCGCCCTGGCGCCAGGGTGCGAGCGCGCAGCGCGTTCTGCTCGTCGACACGACGCAGCACCTGACCCGGATGCGCCTGGCCCGCTCCGGTCCGCGCGCCGTCGTCACGCAGACCGGCGCCGCGATGGAGGACGTGCTCGAGTTCCTCCAAGCCGGCGGCCTCGGCTGGGTGGCCCACCCGGCCCCGGGGGATCTGACGATCGGGGGCGTGCTTGCGATCGACGGCCACGGCACCGCGATTCCTGCGCACGGTGAGCGTCGGGTGCGCGGAGAGACCTTCGGCTCGGTCAGCAACCTGATCCTGTCGCTCAAGGCGGTCGTCTGGAGCGAGCGCCGCCGCCGATTCGTGTTGCGGACGTTCGAACGCGACGATCCGGCGTGCGCGAGCCTGCTGACGCATCTCGGGCGGGCCCTCGTGACCAGGGTGACGTTGCGCGCCGGGCCGCTGCGTCATCTGCGCTGCGTCAGCCTCACGGACGTCCCCGGCGACGAGCTGTTCGCGCCCCCCGGATCCTCGGGCAGGACCTTCGCGAGCTTCCTCGAGGGGAGCGGCCGGGTCGAGGCGATCCTCTATCCGTTCACCGACGCGCCGTGGCTCAAGGTCTGGACCGTGAGCGCCGAGCGGCCGGCCGGCTCGCGCGAGGTGACGAAGCCGTACAACTATCCGTTCTCCGACACGCTCACCGACGCCGAGCAGGAGGAGGTCCGCCAGCGGATCCTGTCCGACCCGAGCGAGGCGGTGCCGCTCGGGCAGGAGTCCTACGCCGACACCGTCGCGGGGCTGGCCAGCGAGAGGTCCGGGGACATCTGGGGAGCGGCGAAGGATGTGTTCCTCTACGTACGGCCCGCGACCCTGAGGGTGACCGCGAACGGGTACGCGATCCTGACGAGGCGCCGCGACGTGCAACGCGTGATCAGCGAGTTCGTCGCCCGCTACCGGGAGGTCGTGGCGGCTTACCGCGCCCAGGGCCTGTATCCGCTGAACATGCCGCTCGAGATCCGCGTCACCGGGCTCGACCATCCGCGCGACGTCGGGGTCGACGGCGCCCAGCGCGCGCTGCTTTCCGCGCTCGCCCCTCGAGCCGACCATCCGGGCTGGGACGTGGCGGTGTGGCTGGACATCCTGTCGTTCCCCGGCACCCCGGCCGCCGACCAGGCCTACCGCGACATCGAGCGCTTCCTCTTCGCGAACTACCGGCCTCCCTATGCCACGGTCCGCCCGGAGTGGTCGAAGGGCTGGGCCTACACCGAGCGCGGCGCATGGACGAACCAGCGGATGATCAGGCGCACGATCCCGCGCTCCTTCGGGGCGCCCGCCGCAAGCATGAAACGTGGAACGCCGCCGTGCGCACCCTTGACCGGCTCGACCCGCACGGCGTCTTCACGAGCCCCCTCCTGCGTTCACTGCTGCGCGAGCGCCCGGACTGAGCTGCCAAACCGTCTACAGCGCTTGACAGCGTCCGGAACGTGGGTTAGACCAACTCCCAGCGAGTTCCCTCGGGAGGGCTCATGGACGAGCAGCGGACGGACGAGCGAGCGACCGCTGCGCCCGGCGACGGCGCGCTGGTGGCCGCCTCGCCGGCCTGGGATCGGCTCGAGCAGCAGATCGCGTGGTACGACCGCGAGAGCACCCAGAGCCAGCGCTGGTTCAAGGGCCTGAAGATCGTCCAGATCGTCACCGCGGCGGCGATCCCGGTCGCGGCCGCCGCCTCGGCGCCCCTGACGCTGCTCGGAGCGGGCGGCGCGCTGATCGTGGTGCTCGAGGGCCTGCAGCAGCTGCAGCAGTACCAGGAGAACTGGATCACCTACCGGTCGACCTGCGAGCGGCTGCGCGCGGAGCGCTACCTGTACCTCAGCCGGGCCGGCCCCTACGCGGCCGGTGGCGCCGAAGCTGTGCTCGCGGCACGGGTGGAGGGACTCGTCTCACAGGAGAACGCCGCCTGGGTGGCGAACCGCGAGGACGCCGGCCACGAGACGGACGCCGACGGATGACGCCGGAAGCCGGCTCGCGGTCCGAGCTGCCGGAGCCGAAGGTGTTCATCAGCTATCGGCGCGAGGAGACCGCCGCCTACGCAGGGCGACTCTATGACTCAATGGCCGCCGAGTTCGGCGACGCCAACGTGTTCATGGACGTCGACCTCGCCCCGGGGATCGACTTCGTCGAACGGATCACGAATGCGGTCTCGGCCTGCCACGTGCTGATCGTCGTGATGGGGCCGCGCTGGGCCACGGTCACCGACGAGGACGGCGGGGTTCGGATCGCCGACGCCGAGGATTTCGTCCGGCTCGAGGTGGGCACGGCCCTGCGCCGCGACGACGTGACCGTGATCCCGGTCCTCGTCTCGGGAGCGCGGATGCCCGACGGCGATGACCTGCCGTCCGATCTGCGGCCGCTCACCCGGCGCAACGCGCTCGAGCTCACTGACGGGCGCTGGCGCGACGACGTCCGGCGGCTGCTGGGCCGGCTGAAGGAACTGCTCGCCGGGACCACGGCGATCCACGAGACGGTGGTCCCGCACCGCAACGGAGGCGCCGCCGCCGAGCCCGCGGCCGCGGCGGCGCCGGCGAGAGCCGCCGCCCAGGTCAGCCCGGTGAGGATCGTGGTTGAGGGAATCCTGGTCGCGGCAGTGATCGGGCTGGTGGCGGGCGGGCTCGCAAACGCGCTGCCGGACAAGCTCTCCAACCCCGACCAGGTGCTCAAGCGCATGGCGACGTGGATGCCGGTCGCGCTCGGGATCGCGATCTGGCTCACGGTCCGCTTTGGCCAGCGGTCCATCGCCCGCAACATGCTGCTCGCGCTCGGGATCGGCGCGGTCGCGTCCGCGCTCGCCGGCGTGATCTCGTATTACCCGGAGCAAAAGCCCTCCGAACTGGCGGTCACGGTGCCGGCCTATGCGGTCCTGGGCGCCGGGATGGGTGGGCTCATGGGCCTGCTCTGGGTGCCGCGGCGCCCCGGAACAGGACTCGGCGCGGGGATCGCCGGAGGCGTTCTCGTCGGCCTCGTCGTTCCCGTGGGCAGCGACGTGCCGACCCTGCTGGTCGCCATCCGCGCCGTGATCATCATCAGCGTCACCCTCGGCGCGCTGCTGTGGGCGGACTCCCAAGCGACACGGGCGGCCCGCGCTTCGCCCTGAGCCGCGATGGCCGACATCTTCATCTCCTACTCCCGCCGCGACGAGGAGTTCGTCGAGCGGCTGCGGAAATCGCTCGCCGAGCGCGACAAGGACGTCTGGTTCGACCGCGAGGACATCGGGCCGGCGGTCGAATGGCGGCGCGAGATCGAGCTCGGGATCGAGGGGTCCGACATCTTCGCCTTCGTCATCTCGCCGGACGCGCTGCGCTCCGAGGCCTGCGGCCGGGAGCTCGCCCATGCGGCGGCGAAGAAGAAGCGGATCGTGCCGCTGCTGCGCCACGAGCCCGACGGGGTACCCGTCCCGGAGGACCTCGGGAGCCGCAACTACGTCTTCTTCCGCACCGACGAGGAATACCAACCCGGCTTCGCCGCGCTGCTCGCGGCGATCGACGACCTCCCCGAATGGGCGCGCGAGCACACCCGGCTGCTCGAGCGGGCCGAGGAGTGGGAGCACGCCGGCCGCGAGAGCGGCTCGCTGCTTCGCGGTGCCGATCTGCGCGAGGCGGAGGCATGGCTCGCCGAGCAGGCGGCGCACAAGGAGCCGCAGCCGACGCCGCTGCAGGCCGAGTACATCCTCGCCAGCCGCACCGCGGCGACCAGGCGCCAGTGGATCGGCGCGGCGGCGGCGGTCGCCGGGGTAGCGATCGTCGCGGTAGCGATCGTCGCCGTGCTGCAGCGCCGCGACGCCCAGCGCGACCGCGAGCAGCAGGCGCGAATCGCGCAGTCGCGCGGACTCGCCTCAGCGGCCGACCTGCAGCTCCCGATCGACCCCGAGCTCAGCGTCCTGCTCGCCGACCGAGCCGCGGCGGAGAGCCCGACGGTCGAGGCGGAGCGGTCGTTGCGCAGGGCACTTTGGGTCTCGCACGTCGAGCTCACCCTTCGCGGCCACAGAGCGTGGATCGGGCACGCGGCGTTCAGCCCTGACGGGACGCGCATCGTGACAGCCAGCCGCGACGGCCGCGGGGGCCTCTGGGACGCCCGCACGGGCGAGAACATCGCCTGGCTGGCTCACGACGGGCGCGTCTCCTGGGCCGCGTTCAGCGACCGGGGCGATCTGGTGGCGACGGCGAGCCGGGACCGGACGGCGAGAATCTGGGACGGCGAGACGGGCGAGCCGCAGGCGCGGCTGGTGGGCCATCGCGGCGCTGTCACGCGGGTTGAGTTCAGCCCCGACGGCCGTCACGTCGTGACCGCGAGCGCGGACGCGACGGCGCGGGTGTGGAGCGCGTCGACCGGGAGGCAGTTGGTCGTCCTGCGCGGGCACAAGAAGGCGGTCACGGACGCCTATACACGGACGACGGTCGCACGATCGTCACCGGCGGCGACGACGGGAAGGTCATCGTCTGGGACGCCAGGTCCGGTAGGCCGAAGTCGGTCATGCCCGCCCCGTTCGGGCGGCTCACGGCGGTCGCGGTCGACCCCACCGGCCACCAGGTCATGATCGCGGGCGGCAACAATCGCCGGAGTGGGGTCGTGGTCCGGGATCCGACCTCGGGCGAACCCCTCCGGCGGCTCGCGGTCCCCGGTGGGGTGGCGCCGTTCTCCGCCGCCTACTCAGTCGATGGGCGACGGCTCGCGATCGGCGGGTCGGATGGGATCCTGAGCGTCTGGGATGCCACAACCGGCACCCGCCTCGCGGTGCTCCAAGGGCATACGGGGCCGATCACGGACGTCTCCTTCAACGCGCGGGGGAACCGGGCGCTCACGGCAAGCGGCGATACGACCGCCAAGCTCTGGGATCTAGACGCGAATCGGCTCGCCGAAGACCTGCTCGGTCACCGTGGCTGGGTGTCGACCGCGGCGTTCGCGCCGGACGAGCGCACGGTCCTCACCGCGAGCCAGGACGGGACGGCCCGCATCTGGGACGCGGCCCCGGGGCGCCCGAGCGAGGAGTTCTATGCAGGCTTTACGCCGACGAGCGCGACGTTTGGCCCGGACGGAAAATCGGTGCTCACCGCCGCCATGGGGTCACTGACACTCTGGGATGTCGGGACTGACTCCCAGGACGCGATGGTTCCGGTGACGACCGCGGTCAACGACGCCGACCTCAGCCCCGATGGACACCTGATCCTCGCCGCGGACCAGGACGGCTCCGCGCGCATCTGGAGCCTGAGCGGCGAGCTCGAACGGACCCTTCCCGGGAACCAGCCGCTGAACTCAGCGAGGTTCGGCCCGGACGGGAACACGGTGCTGACCACGGGCGATGAGGGAGAGGCGAAGCTCTGGGACCTCGGCACGGGTGAGGGTCGGGTGCTCAGCGGGGGCTCCGGCGACGTCATGGGCGGGTCGTTCAGCCCGGACGGCAGCATCGTGGTGACCGCCGGCGGGTCCGACGACACAGCGCGTGTCTGGGACGTCGCGTCCGGCGACCAGCTGCGGCTGCTCGCGGGACATTCGAATATCGTCACCTCCGTGGACGTCGGCCCGGACGGCGAGCTGGCCGTCACCGGCTCCGGCGACAATACGGCGCGCGTCTGGGACCTGTCCACGGGCCGCAGTCGAGTCGTGCTCAAGGGCCACCGCGATGTCGTCTCCGCCGTGGCGTTCAGCCCGGATGGCCGGTACGTGGCCACGGCGAGCTACGACGGGACCGCGCGCCTGTGGGACGTCGCGACCGGTGAGCAGGTCCTCGAGCTTCGCAACGCGGGCGTGCCCACCGATCCCAGTGACCCCAACCCCGTGACCGTCCCCGACCTACTGGAGAGGTTCAGGCAAGCGCTCAACACCGGGGATGTGGCCCAGCTCACCAAGGTCAATCGCCAGGTTCGTCGGCGCCCCGAGCTCACCGACGTTGGCTTCGACTCCACAGGGAGGCGCTTCGTGACCGTGGGGATCGATGGAACCGCTCGCGTTTACGACTGCGATGTGTGCGGTTCTCTCGACGAGCTGCGCGCCGCGGCGCCAGCCCATGTGACCCGCGACCTGACCGCGGCCGAGCTTCAGGATTTCCTGGGCCAATGACGACCGCGCGGTGGGCTTAGGGTTGTCTCGTGTCTCCCGAGCCTGACACCCAGGACCCCGTCGCCTCGGGTCGAGCGCCGCTGTGCTTCGTCGTCATGCCCTTCGGGCTCAAGCCCGACGGGCTCGGCGGATCGGTCGATTTCGACGCGGTGTACGCGGAGCTGCTCGCACCCGCGATCGCCGCTGCTGAGCTGGAGCCGCTCCGCGCCGACCAGGACCTGGTCGGCGGGATGATCCACAAGCCGATGTTCGAGCGGCTGATCCTCGCCGACTACGCGGTCGCCGATCTGACCACCGCGAACGCGAACGTCTTCTACGAGCTCGGCGTCCGCCACGCCGCGCGTCCGTACTCGACCGTGCTCGTCAGCGCCGACGTCAAGGGGGCGCCGTTCGACCTCGCCCCCGACCGGGTGCTCGCCTACGCGCTCGACGAGCGCGGCGCGCCGGCGAACCCCGACGACGATCGCAAGGCCCTCGAGGCTGCCCTCCGCGCCGCCCGCGCCGCGGCCACCGACAGCCCCGTGTTCCAACTCATCGACGAGCTGCCCGCGCCGCAGATCGACCGGCTGAAGACCGACGTCTTTCGCGAGCAGGCCGCCTACTCGGCGGAGCTCAAGCAGCGCCTGGCAGCCGCCCGGGCCGACGGGGTGCCGGCCCTGCGCGAGATCGAGCGCGAGCTCGGCCGGCTCGAGGACGTCGAGGCCGGGGTGCTGGTCGACCTGCTGCTCTCCTACCGGGCGGCCAAGGGCTGGCAGGAGATGATCTACCTGGTCGAGGCGATGCCCGAACCGGTGCGCCGCACCGTGCTCGTGCGCGAGCAGTACGGGTTCGCGCTCAACCGGGCGGGGCGCAGCGAGGACGCCGAGCGCGTACTGCTCGAGGTGCTCGACGACCGCGGCCCGAGCAGCGAGACGCTGGGCTTGCTCGGCCGCGTCTACAAGGACCGCTGGGAGGCCGAGCGCGGGGGGTCGGTGCTGCGTGCCGAGGGCCACCTCGAGCACGCGATCGACGCCTACCGCCGCGGCTTCGAGGCCGACTGGCGCGACGCCTACCCCGGGATCAACGCGGTCACCCTGATGGAGATCCGCGACCCGGGGGGTGAGCCGCAGCAGGCCTTGCTGCCGGCAGTGCGCTACGCGAACCGTCGCCGCCTCGCCGGGCATGGCGACGACTACTGGGATCGGGCGACGCGGCTGGAGCTCGGCGTGATCGCCCGCGACCGCGAAGAGGCGATGGCCGGCGCGCGCGCCGCGCTGGCAGCGGTGCGCGAGCCCTGGGAGCCCGAGAGCACCGCTTACAACCTGTCGCTGATCCGCGAGGCGCGCGCTGCACGCGGCGAGACCGTCGAGTGGGCCGACGAGCTCGAGGCCGAACTGCTGCGGGCGGCGAGCTCGGACTGAAGGCAGCCCGATGGACGCCGAGCAGCGTGCCGAGGGGATCATCGAGGGCGCCGACGCCTCGGTCGCCGAGGTCGGCCAGATCGCCGAGGAGTTGCGCCGCGACGGGCCCGTCGCCCCGATCGCGCCGATGCTGGTCGCCGTCGCGCGTCGGGCGCTCTACGACGACTGGGAGCACGGGAACCTCGTCGCTCTGGCGTGGCTGCTGCGCGACCATCAGCAGTTCGGGTACGCGCGGCGGGTGCTCGGCCGGGTTCGCGTCTCGGGAGAGGACAGCGAGGAGCTGCGGCAGCAGGACGCCCTCTGCACGTACAAGGACATCGAGCTGCCCGCGGCGCGCAGGCTCGACCGCGCGCTCGAGATCCTCACCGAGGGCGGCTCCCTGGAGGACAGCAGCAGCGCCGAGACGCTCGGGATCGCGGGGGCGATCTATAAGAGCAAGTGGGAGGGAGACGCCAAACGCGCCGATCTAGAGAGCGCCGAGTGGTGCTACCAGCGCGGTTACGAGCAGCACGCGGATCCGAATCACGCCTACGCGGGGGTTAACGCGGCCTTCGTCTGCGACCAGCTGGCGGAGCTCGAGGAGCGCACGCCCGGGATCTCCGGCGAGGCGGCGGCGCTGCGCGAGCGCGCGAACGAGATCCGGCGCCGGATCGCCGCGACGACCCCTGGCGACGAGGGCGGATGGGGGGACGCGACCCTCGGCCAGGCGCTCTTCGGCCTCGAGCGATTCGAGGAGGCCGCCGACCACCTGGCCGCGTTCCGGGCGGCGCAGGGGGGACAGCTGTGGCGACTGGAGACGACGGCAATGCAGCTCGGCGCGCTCGCGCGGCTGCGCCGCTTCGACTCGGCGGGCGCCGCGGCCGCGCTCGAGGCGTTGGTAGGCGACCGGGAGGGTGCGGTCCTCCGCGCCGCCACCGGCAAGGTCGGCCTGGCGCTCTCCGGTGGCGGCTTCCGCGCCTCGCTGTTTCACATCGGGACCCTCGCCCGATTGGCGGAGTGCAGGATGCTGCGCCGCGTGGAGGTGCTCTCGTGCGTCTCCGGCGGCTCGATCCTCGGCGCGTACTACTACCTCAAGCTCCGCCGGCTGCTGGAGTCGAAGGCCGACGCCGAGATTCAGGATGCCGACTACGTCACCCTCGTGCGCGAGCTCGCCGAGGAGTTCCTCGATGCGGTCAGGGGTGACCTCCGCGGCCGGCTGTTCACGAACGTGGGCGACAACTGGAAGATGCTCTGGTCGCGCTACTCGCGCACCGACCGCGCCGCCACCCTGTTCGAGCGCATGTTCTTTGCCCGGATCCCGAGCGATGGTTCGGACGCGATCCGGGAGTGGCGGATGACCGACCTGTACGTGCGGCCACGTGGGCGCGAGGACGGGTTCTCGCTCCGGTACGAGAACTGGCTCCGCGAGGCGAAGGTGCCGATCCTGGTCCTCAACGCGACCACCCTGAACACGGGCCACAACTGGCAGTTCACGGCCTCGTGGATGGGCGAGCCGCCGACGGGGGCGGGCGCGCAGGTGGATGCAAGCCGGCGACTGCGGCGCGTCTACTACCGCGACCTCCCCGCCGGACAATCGCCACCGGCGCTCGGCAAGGCGGTCGGGGCATCGGCGTGCGTCCCGGCGCTGTTCCCGCCGGTGACGATGCAGGGCCTCTACGAGGGGATCGACGTCGAGCTCGTCGACGGGGGCGTCCATGACAATCAGGGCATCGCCAGCCTCCTCGACCAGGACTGCACCCTCGTCCTGGTCAGCGACGCGAGTGGGCAGATGCGCGACGCCGAGCATCCGAAGCGCGACCTGCTCGGTGTCGCAAGCCGCTCGAACTCCGTGCTGATGGCCCGCGTGCGCAGCGCCCAGATCACCGAGCTCACGAGCTTGCGGCGTTCGGACGCGCTCCGCGGCCTGATGATCGTCCACCTGAAAAAGGGCTTGCCGGCGCCTCCGCGGGACTGGATCGATTGCCAGGAGCCCTATCGGCCGGAGGACGACGCGCTCGCCCCCGATGCCGACGCCGAGCCGCGATACCGGATCGACCCCGAGGCTCAGCGCGCGCTCGCGGAGCTGAGAACGGACCTGGATGCGTTCTCCGACGACGAGGCCTACTCGCTGATGGCAGCCGGCTACGAGATGACCCGGGTCGAGCTCGGCGAGGCGCTCGGCGACGCCGTGGCATCCGACCCGGAGCTAGAGGGAGACGTCAGCTGGCCGTTCTCGGAGGTGCTGGCAAGGCTCGGCCGACCGGACAGCGAGACGGGGCTGGCGACGGCGCTGCGTCCGGGCAGGGCGCGCTTCTTCAGGCGGCTGGCGGCGAGACGGCTGCGACGGGCGCAGCCGTCGGATGGGGGCGATGCGCCGGTCCCGGCGCAAGGCACCGTCCGCAGGATGGCGACGGCGGTGGCCACCCCCGTGCGCATGATCATCGGCGCGCCGCTGGCGCTGGTGGGCGGGCTCGTGACCCGCCTGGTGCTGGCGACCCGCCGCCAGAGCTGATTCTCGCTACGGCTACGCGAACTCGCCCGTGTCGACCCACTCCGCCTCGAGCAGCACCCACCAGTCGTCGGCGAGGCTCTGGAGCACGTACTCGTACGGCAGCCAGCCGTAGCCGTCCTCGCCCCACGTCTTGCTCCACGAGTTGCGGATCAGGAAGGCGCCCTTGGTCTTGCCGTCGGCGTTGTCGATCGACATCGAGTCGTCGTAGCCGACCGCCATCACCGCGTGGCCGCCCTCGACCTTGTCAGCCTTCGCCGGGAACGGGATCTTGCCGTCCTCGCCGGCGTGGGCGATCGAGCCGTAGACGGTGAATCCGAACATCGCCGGCAGCTGCGAGGCGAGATGCGACTTGATCGCGCCGAGCAGCTCGTCGGGCTCGGTGTCCGGGGGATCGAGGCGGTAGTACTTCGCGGCCTGGTAGTTCTGCGCGAAGCCGTAACAGAAGGGAGGCGGCTCCTCGTCGAACTCGTCGACCGAGTAGGGCCAGTAGGTCTCCGGGGGGACGCCGAAGAGGACCATGGCCCCGATCGTCGTCCTCAGGAAGGCGCCGGAATCGCCCTCGAACTGGCCGAGCGCCCTGGTCACCTTGTAGAGGAAGCGCCGCGATGCATCGAGGTGCTTGCCGTGCAACTTGCGCTCGAAGTACTCGAGCATGCCAACGCCCGCGTGGGCGGTGCATGAGCCCAGTTGGCCCTGATCCTCGATCGGTGAGCACCACTCCCGCAGGTCGACCTTGGCGGGCGCCGCCTTGGCGGCCTTCTTAACCGCGGTCTTCGCCAGCAGCGGCTTCACCTCCGGGCTTGCCGCGGTGTAGTCGCGCAGATCCGGGTAGTCCGGCAGCCACCCGAGCCCGCGCCTACCGTCGACGCTTCCGCCTACGAATACTTTCTGGCCCATCAGAACTCCTTTCGCCCCCGAGTCCTCAGACCGACCCTATGCCCGGCGACCCAGGCTGCAAGGCCACTGGACGAGTGTCCGACGCTCGGTTCAGGGACGCCCGAGCAACAGCTCGCGGGTCGCGACCAGCCCCGCCAGGTGGCCGCTGCCCAGCGCGATCGCGACCTGCTGCGGTGCGAATGCAAGGTCGCCGGCCGCGTAGACGCCGGGCACGCTGGTGTGCGCCTCCTGGTCGACCCGTACGAAGCCATCCTCGGTCAGCTCGAGCCCGAGCTGTTCGGGCAGCGAATCGCGGCGGCGCAAGGCTGCGTGCACGAGGACGGCGTCGCAACCGATCTCCGAGCCGTCGCGTCGTACGAGCGCACGCAGGGTCCCGTCCTCGACGCGCACGCCGGACACGTCCTCGGGATCGACCCTGCTCACGTGGCCGGTCCAGGCGGCCAGCAAGGTGGCCTGTCGATCAGCAATCTCGCCGGCCCCGTAGACGACCACGCGGCGGTCGCGTACGTCCCAGCCGTGACAGAACGGGCAGTGAAAGACCGCGTCGCCCCAGAGCTCGGCAAAGCCAGGGACGTCCGGAACCTCGTAGTCGATGCCGGTCGCGAGGACGAGGGCCTGTGCGCGGATCTCGCCGCCGTCGCTCGGCTTGACCGCGAACCCACCGCCCTCTGACCGCGCCTCGACCACCCGCCCGTCGCGCAGGACGACCGAGTCGTAGGCCCTGACCTGGTCGGCGGCTTGCCGGTAGAGGTCGGCCGGCGGGATGCCGTCGTGCCCGAGGAGCCCGCCGACGTGGTGCGCGGGACGGTTGCTCTGGTGTCCCTCGTCCACAACCAGGGTCCGCCGCCGAGCGCGCCCGAGCACCATCGCGGCGCTCAGCCCGGCGACCCCGCCGCCGACGACGACGCAGTCGTAACCCCGCACGGGCGTCTCCTCGGCGCTAGGCCTCGACCAGGGTCACGATCGTCTCGGGCCGCACGCCGTCGTGCTTCATCGTCTCCGCCGCTTCGGCGGACTGCAGGGCCTCCTCGAAGGCTGGCGAGGTCGGGCACGCCGTCGAGGATCAGGCCGACTCGGTTCGCGTTCTCGGGGTCCCTGAAGGTGCGCGGCGTGACCCCCATCCCGCCGAAGAACTCGTCTCGCTTCGGTGAAGCCAGCCAGTGATCGACGTCGTCGACCTCGTGAAGAACGAGCAGTGTCGCCATCGGTACCTCTTCCTTTCGTGGATCCGCCCGACCGTAACCCCTCGACCGAGCGGCCGTCGTTCGGCGCTAGATTTCGACCTCAGCCACGGCGGGGGCGGAAGGGAGATGATCGAGACGCGACGCCAGGGATTGATCGTCGGAGCCGTCGGGCTGCTGCTCGCGCTCGCGCTCTCCGTTCCCGCTCAGGCCGCGGGCGCGAAGCCGGCGGAGGAGAAGCGCCTGCAGCGCGCGTTGAACCATCTCGTCGACGAGCGCGGCGGCCCGCCCGGCGTCTCGGCGCTGCTGCGCCGCGGCGACCGCGAGACGTTCATCACGGCCGGCGTCGCCGACGCCGAGACGGGGCGTCCGATCAAGACCCGCACGTACATGCGGATCGCCAGCGTCTCCAAGGCCTTCAGCGGAGCCGTGGCCCTCTCGCTCGTCGATCGAGGCGTCCTGTCACTGGACGACACGATCGCCTCCCGCCTGTCGGACATGCCGACCGCCTGGGGTGCCGTCACCCTGCGGCAGCTGCTTCAGCACACCGGCGGGGTGCCCAGCTTCTCGGAATCGGCGGCGTACCAGCAGTACTTCGCGGCCCATCTGGACGGCCCCTACACGCACCGGATGCTGGTCGATTTCGTGGCCGACCAACCGCTCAGGTTCCCGCCGGGCACCTCCTACGAATACTCGAACACCGACAACGTGATCATCGCCCTGATGGCCGAGGCGGCGACCGGAAAGCCATACGACCAGCTGCTGTCCGAGCTCGTCTTCGATCCCCTGGGCCTCAAGCGCACGGGGCTGCCGAGCGGCGTCAAGTTCCCAGGGCCGCGGATCCACGGGTACGACACGAACCCACTGGAGGATCTGACGGAGTGCTGCACGATGGGCGCGTTGTGGGCGAGCGGCGGCCTGTACTCGACGCCGCAGGAGCTCACCGGGTTCGTCCGCGGCTACGTGGACGGCAGCCTGTTCGGCGATGCGGTCCGCGCGCAGCAATTTCAGTTCGTCGCCGGCGGGCACTCCGAGCCGCCCGGGCCCGGCGCGAACTCCGCGGGGCTCGGGATGTTCCGCTACGCCACCAAGTGCGGAACCGTGTTCGGCCACACGGGCAACTTCATCGGCTACACGCAATTCACGGCCGCGACGCGCAGCGGCCGCAGATCCGTGACCGTGTCGGCCAGCCGGCAGCTGGCACCCACCGCGAGCGGCAAGTTCGCGCCCGAGGTGTTCGCGAAGCTGCGACGGGATTACCGCAAGGCCGTCTGCGCGCTGCTGGGTTAGGCCCGCTGACGTGAACGACCTTCCCGAGCCCGTTTCCGCGGCCATTCAGGCGGCCAACGCAAACGACACCGATGCCTTCCTCGCCTGCTTTGCGGCCGACGGGGTCGTCGACGACTGGGGACGGGAGTTCCACGGGGCGGAGGAGATCCGCGGCTGGAGCGACCGCGAGTTCATCGGCGTGCAGGTCTCGCTCGATGTCACCGGCGTCGAACAGGCCGACGGCGCCACGACCGTGACCGCGACCGTGGGCGGGACGGGCTTCAACGGCCAGAGTCACTTCACGTTCGACGTCACGGGCGACCGGCTGGCCCGGATGACGATCCGCGAATAGCACCGTCGCGGGCTGACGCCTTTTTCGCTTGCGTCGAAGCGATGAATCGCGCCGGCTCCGCAGGTCTATATAGGCGACACCACGACCGAAAGGGGACCCCATGACCGAGCCGACGACACGCACCATCGACGCCCCGGGCGCCACGATCACCTACGACGTGCGGGACGCCGAGACCGACACCGACGCCCCGATCCTGATGATGATCGGCTCACCGATGGACGCGAGCGGCTTTCGCAGCCTCTCCGAGCACTTCGCCGACCGGACCGTGGTCACCTACGACCCGCGCGGCGTCAGCCGCAGCAAGCGCACCGACGACGCCAACCGGTCCACGCCCGACGAGCACGCGGATGACATTCATCGTGTGATCGCCGATCTCGACGCCGGCCCGGTCGACCTGTTCGCGAGTAGCGGCGGTGCCGTCAACGCGCTGGCCCTGGTGTCGCGTCACCCGGAGCAGGTCGGCACCCTCGTCGCGCACGAGCCGCCCGCCGCCCAGGCGCTTCCCGACCGCGAGGAGGCGCTGGCTGCGGCCGCCGACGTTCACGAGACCTACATGCGCGAGGGCACCGGACCGGGCATGGCCAAGTTCATCGCCCTCACGTCCGTGCAGGGACCGATCCCGGCCGACTACACCGACCAGCCCGCTCCGGACCCCGCGGCTTTCGGGATGCCGACCGAGGACGACGGAACGCGCGACGACCCGCTGCTGGCCCAGAACATGATCAGCTGCACGCACTACGAGCACGACTTCGACGCGGTGCGCGAGGGCTCGACCAGGGTCGTCGTGGCGGTGGGCGCGGAGTCCGAGGACATGTTCACCTACCGCGCCGGAGCGGCGGTCGCCGAGCGGCTCGAAACCGATCCCGTGATCTTCCCCGGCGGCCACGGCGGCTTCCTCGCCGGGGAGTTCGGGTATCAGGGCGACCCCGACGCGTTCGCCGTCACCCTGCGCGAGGTCCTGTCGGAAAACGGCGAGGGTCGATGACCACGTTCACGCGCCGTCGCGCCAATCGGCGACGAGGAGTGCTCGACTCCGTCCGCGGGGTTGGACAGGCCGATGGGATGGCCGTCGGGTCGCGTTAGCAGGCAGCCGTCGGTCGTCAGCCCGAGGCCGCGAGCCGCGATTGCGTCGAGACGCTCCACGGTGACGGGCGGTGAGTCCGCGTCGTCGGCGTCGGCCGGGCCCGCCCACTCGGGCCCGGCGAAGAGCGTGAGGCCGGGGCCGAGCAGATCCAGGGTGGACACCGGTCGCTCGCCCCGCGCCACCCAGAGGTGGGGGATGCGGCCACCGATGTCCGCGCTGAGCCCGAGGCCGTTCCCGAGCACCGAGCCGTCCGCGAGGCTCGACCGCCGCGTGTTGAACTCCGCGACCGGTCGCCGTTCGCGCTCGTAGCTGTCGAGCAGCGCCGGGCCGGCCCAGCCGCGCAGGACCCAGGCGAGTTTCCACCCGATGTCGAAGCCGTCGCGGATGGCTGTGTTGAGACCGGTCGCGCCGCGGGGGGTGACCCGATGTGCGGCGTCTCCGATCAGAAACGCGTCGCCCTCCCGGAAGCGCTCGGCGAGGCTGGTGCCGTAGGTCACCGGCATCACCCGGTCGATCGCGATCTCGAGATCGGGCGCGCCCGCCGCGTCGGCCACCTGACGCGCGAGTCCGCGCTCGTCCGCCGCGGCATGATCCGGGTTCATGGCGAACACCCATCGGTCGGGTCTGCCGACGGGGATGAACGCCCGGTCGGCGAAGTCGCCGGTGAGGAAGTAGATGACATGGCGCCGCTCGGAGAGCAGCTCCCAGAGCGGGGCGCGGAAATGGACTGCCACCCGCGTTGCGAGATCGTCCGAGCCGGTGGTCGCGATGCCGAGCAGGCCTCGGACCGCGCTGTGCATGCCGTCGGCGCCGATCACGTATCGGGCGCGGACGGGCTTGGCACCGGCGCTCGGATCGCACACGGTGAGCGCGTAGCCGTCGTTGTCGGCGTCGAGGCCGAGCAGCTCGGCGCCCCGCTCGACCCGGACGCTCGCGAACGAACGGGCGCGCGCCTCGAGCAGCGGCTCGAGGTCGTCCTGTCCGATCGCCGCCGGCGCGGTTGGGCTGACCAGCATGGCCTGCTCGCGGCTCGGAAAGCCGACGTCCACGGCCTCGCCTGTGCCGGCTGTCAGCGACGGGGTGGCCCAGGCGCGGAACTCGACGTCCAGCGCCCGTTCACGGACGCGGCGCTCCAGCCCCCACCGCCGGAGTAGCTCCATCGTCCCGGTGCTGGCGGCGTTGGCGCGGGGGAGGGGCGACGGGGACGTGCGGCGCTCGACGACCAGCGTGCTGACGCCATGCTCCCCCAGCGTCACGGCGGCGGCGAGCCCACCCGGCCCGGCGCCGACGATCGCTACCTCGAATTGGCGTGTCTCCATGCGGTGCTTCCTTTCAGCGGACATAGTGTCTCGTCAATATACCAATTCGCCAGACACCATGTCCGGCGAAGTAGACTGCGCCGATGGCCACGCGCCCGTACGAGCAGCGCGCCCGCGCCGAGGAGGCCGCGCGCACGAGGACGCGGATCATCGAAGCCGTCTTCGAGCGCCTGCGCGAGGCGCCCGCCGAGCCGGTGGCGATCGACCGCATCGCGCGCAAGGCGGGGGTGGCGCGATCCACCGTCTACGCGACCTTCGGCACACGCGCGGGGCTCTTCGACGCGGTCGGCCGCGAGCTGGCAGCGCGGTCGGGCTACGAGGAGCTGGTCGACGCCAAGCACCAGCCGGACGCGCGCGCCCGCCTACGCGCCGGGTTCAGGGCGGCGACGGAGATGTTCGCCGCGAACCGCGAGATCTACCGCGCGCTGCGGTCGATGGCCCAGCTCGACGAGGCCGCGGTCGGGGGGGTGGTGGGCCGCATGGATGCCGAGCGGGCGGCCGGGATGAAGAGCCTGGTTGCTCACCTGGGCGAGCAGGGCGTTCTCCGTCCGCAGCTCCGCGCCAGGGACGCCGAGCACATCCTGATGATGCTGACGAGCTTCGAGAGCTTCGACGTCCTCTACACGGGCCAGGGCCTGTCGACGAAGCGGGTGATCGAGCTGCTGGTCGAGACCGCCGAGCACGCGCTCTACGCGGAGCCCTAGTCGCAGACCACCGCGCGGTCGAGGACGGTGCGCCGCCAGACGGCGGTGGCCGCGCCTCCGGCGGCGACGAGGCAGCCGAGGAGGACCGCCACGCGCCAGTTGTCCGCCTCGGCGAGCGAGCCAGTGATGGCTGCGCCCGCCGCGGAGCCGGCGACGAGCGCCGTCAACAGCCAGGTGAACGACTCGGTGGCCGCACCCTCCGGCGCCGCGACCCCGACGAGCTGGTTGCGGCTGGCGATCACGGGGGCCAGGGGCAGCCCGGCGAGGACGACGAGGATCAGCATCATCCAAGGGGTCGTCGCACCCACCAGCGGCAGGCAGGCAAGGGGCAGCAGCACGGCGAGCCGCAGGTAGGAGTCGACGAGCCCCGCGCGAGCCTCCCGCGCGCCGAAGACGAGACCGCCGATGCCGCTCGAGAGCGACCACAGGGCGAGGAAGAGCCCGGCGAGCGCCGGCGTTCCGAGGTCGGAGCTAAACGCGGGCAGCGCGACCTCGATCGAGCCGAGGCAGTAGCCGATGGGCAGTGTGGTCAGCGCGATCAGGCGCACCGACGGCGCCGCCAGCGGTCCGAGGGGCCCGAGCTCCTCTCGCCGGTGCGGCCGCGCCTTGACGGCCTCCATGGGCAGGGCGGCGAGAAAGACGAGGGTCCCGACCAGCACGACGCCGCCAGAGATCGCCAGTGCCAGCTCGGCGCTGGCGAGCGCGACGACGACCGCCGTGAGCAGTGGGCCGGTGACAAACGCGACCTCGATGGTCACTGAGTCGAACGCGTAGGCGGTCCTCAGCAGCGCCGGGTCGGCGACCAGCGTGGGCCACAGCGACCGCAGGACCGCGCCGGCGGGCGGGAAGGTCGAGCCGGCCAGCAGCGCCGCCAGCGCCAGCGTGATGACCGGCGCGCCCGCGTCGCCCAGGACCCAGATCGAGACCAGCGCGATCGCGTGCACGAGCGCGAGCGGGAAGAGCATCCGCGTTCCGCGCCGGTCGACCAGGCGCGCCGCGAGCGGCGAGCCGACCGCCGTTCCCAGCGCCAGGGCCCCGGTCGCCAGGCCGGCCGTCGCGAACGAGCCGGTGACGTCGCGGACGAAGAGGACCACGGCGAGCCCCTCGATCCCGATCGGCAGCCGCGCGAGGGTCACCGCCGCCGTGAGCACGGCGACGCCGGGGAGGCGCAGAAGCTTGGCGTAGGCGGACACGCCCACTAGTGATAGCGATACGGCCCGGAGTCAGTTCTGGTAAGTGAGCGCGGCGTACCCCAGGTCAGGCACTCCGACGTCGCGCCCTGGCTGTTGGTGCGAGACGTGGTGCCCGAGGGAGGGCCGAGCCTGGCACTGTGATGCGCCCGTCGTCCCAGAACGCACCCTCGGTGCCCGACCAGAAGTTCGCTGGCGTGATCGCCGTGCTCTGGAACAGCATCGCGGGGTCGGCGAACGGCTCGCCGTCACCGATCCCGACGTGCAGGGCCCGGCCCACCGTACCCGCCGGCACGGTCAGGCCGGTGAACGGGAGAGTCGCGGCGGCGGCGCCCGGGCGAGCGGTCATGCCTCCCCAGCGCAGGTACGCCCGACCGACCCGAGGCGCGCCTCGCGCACGGGCGGCTTGGGGTCGGCTCGCTCGGCGCCCAGCGCCCAGCCGATCGTCGCCGCGCCGCCGAGCGCGAGGACGGCGCCGCCCCCCGCCAGGGCCCACCGCACCGGTCGTCTGGCCGTGCGCATGGCCGGCGACTTTAT
Organism: uncultured Solirubrobacterales bacterium; assembly: GCA_963742205.1. Classification (GTDB taxonomy): domain Bacteria; phylum Actinomycetota; class Thermoleophilia; order Solirubrobacterales; family 70-9; genus WHSW01. The sequence continues at coordinate 50,762 of CAVUKZ010000005.1, forward strand.
CCGGCGCTCAGGCGGCGTCGTGGAAGATCACGCCGAGCGTCGTCCGCTCGCCTCGCTGGACGGTCGCGACGCCGTGGCGCATGTTGGTCCGGTACCACCCGCGGGTGCCCTGGACGGGCCGCTCTCGGGTCGGGAAGATGAGGAAGGCGCCGCGGCGCAGGTCGATCACGTGGGCGCGCGACTGCGCCCGGGGGCGCTGCTCGACGAGGACGAACTGGCCCCCGTCGAAGTCGCGGCCGGGGCGGTTGAGGATCGTCACCGCCTGCAACGGGAAGGCGATCTCGCCGTAGAGGTCCTGGTGGAGCGTGTTGTGGCCGCCCTCCTCGTAGCGCAGGATCAGGGGCGTGGTCCGGGTCTGACCCGCCCGGTGGCAACGCTCCAGAAAGTCCTCGAGGTGACCGGGGAACCGGGTCGGTTGGTCCAGCCGCTCCGCCCAGGAGTTCGCCAGGCCCGCCAGCGGCGGATAGAGCGCCCGCCTGGCTTCATCGACCGGACCCGGCAGCGGCGCGTCGAAGTACCGGTACTCGCCCTCGCCGAACCGGTGGCGGCGCATGTCGACCGTGCTCCGAAACCGCGCGTCGTCGGTGAACAGCCGTTCGAGCTCGCGACATTCCCCGGCCGTGAACACGGGCGGGGTCAGGGCGAAGCCGCCCTCATCGAGTTGGGCGACGAGCCCCTCCCAGTCGAACCGGGCGATCCGCTCGCTGACTGCGTCCACTGCCATCTCGATCTCTGAAACGGCCGAGGGGGGCAGATCGTGAGCCGGTTGCGAAGATTTCTTCGAGGGCTGTCCTTTTCGGCGTTCGCCGTTCGTCTATGAGCCGACCAACCCCTACCGAGGAGGAAACATGGAGTACCTGCTGCTGATCCACCAAGGCTCCACCCCGACCCCGTACAGCGATGACTGGGAGACCGTCGACGACGAGACCAAGCAGGCGATCTACCGCGACTATCAGGCGCTCAACGAGAACCCGAAGGTCACCCCGGGCATGCAGCTTCAGCCGCCCGAGACGGCGACGACGGTCCGCGTGGAAAACGGCGAGACGCTGACCACCGACGGTCCCTTCGTGGCGGTCAAGGAGGCCCTCGGCGGCTACCTGGTGCTCGACGCCGATGACCTCGACGAGGCGATCGAGATCGCGTCTCAGATCCCGGCGGCCCGCATGGGCGGCGCGATCGAGGTCCGCCCGATCGGATCGTGGTCGTAGGGCTCGAAGACGCGTTTCGCGAGCACTGGGGAGTGGTGCTCGCGAACCTGATCGGCTTCCTCGGCGACTTCGACCTCGCCGAGGAAGCCGCGCAGGAGTCGTTCGCGATCGCGGCCGAGCGCTGGAAGCGCGATGGCGTGCCCGACAACCCGCGCGCCTGGCTGGTGACGACGGCGCGCAACCGCGCCGTCGATCGCATCCGGCGCCAGCGCACGCTGGCCGAAAAGACCCGTCTGCTCGACCGGCCCGAACCAGTGGAGGACAGCGTGGACGACACGACGATCCAGGACGAGCGGCTCGAGTTGCTGTTCACGTGCTGTCACCCGGCGCTGGCGCTCGACGCGCAGGTCGCGCTGACGCTGCGCACCCTGGGCGGCCTGACGACGGAGGAGATCGCCCGCGCCTTCCTCGTCGCCGACGCGACGATGACCAAGCGCCTGGTGCGCGCAAAGGCGAAGATCAAAGCGGCCGGGATCCCGTTCCGGGTCCCGGCACCGCATCTGCTCCCGGACCGGCTCGCCGCGGTGCTCGCGGTCGTGTACCTGATCTTCAACGAGGGGTACGGAGGGCGCGGCGAGCTCGCCGATGAGGCGATCCGGCTCGGGCGGGCGCTCGCCGAGCTGATGCCCGACGAGGCCGAGGCGCGCGGGCTGCTGGCGTTGATGCTGGTCAACGACTCGCGCAGCGAGGCGCGCTTCGCCGCCGGCTCGGTCGTCCTGCTGCGCGACCAGGACCGGTCGCTGTGGGACCGCGACGAGCTCGAGGCAGGGCGCGCGGAGCTCGATCGCGCGATCGCGCTCGGCGGCCGTGGGCCCTACGTGGTCCAGGCGGCACTGGCCGTGCTGCACTCCGACGAGCCCCAGGACTGGCCGCAGATCGCAGCGCTCTACGGGGAGCTCGCGCGCCTCACCGGGTCGTCGGTGGTCGAGCTCAACCGCGCGGTCGCGATCGCCGAGGCGGGCGACGTCGAGGCAGCGCTCGATCTCGTCGACCGGCTCGAGCTCGACCGCTACCACTACCTGCACTCGACCAGGGCCGAGCTCCTGCGCCGCCTCGGCCGCACCGACGACGCGCGCTCCGCCTACGGGCGGGCGCTCGAGCTCGTCAGCTCGGGGCCGGAGCGTCGCCTGCTCGAGCGCCGTCTCGCGGAGCTGGAGGCGTGATGGCCGAGCCCCGCTCCCGGTCGCAGCGGCGCAGCGACGCGCTCGCGAAGCTCCGCGACCAGGTCGACCTGTGGGTGGCGTCCGCCGGCGACGGGGGTGCCTACCTGATCCCGCTCTCCTTTCATTGGGACGGCACGACCCTCCTCCTCGCGACACCACTGGCGAGCCCCACGGCTCGCAATCTGACCGCCGCCGGCTGGGCCCGCGTCGCCCTCGGTCCGACCCGGGACGTATTGATCATCGAGGGAACGGTTGAGGCCATTCCGATCGGAGTCGATCCCGAGCGAGAGGACGCCCATGCGGCGACGACCGGGTTCGACCCGCGGACGCTGACGGCCGAGTACACCTACCTGCGGATCACACCCCAGGAGATGCAGGCGTGGCGGGAGGCGAACGAGCTCCCCGGGCGCCAGCTGATGAAGGAAGGCGCCTGGCTGGAGTAGTCGGCCGTTCTCCCGCCGAGTGACATCTCAGCCACCTCAGAGGTGGTTTCGATGACACTCGGCGTCGTCCCTGCTACGAAGGTCCGATGGCCTTTGAGCTTCGACGCCGGCCCGCGGAGCTGCTGACCGCTACGCGGAGCCGGTCCCGCGCCGCGTTTCGGGATCGCGTCGACGAGCTGCGCGCGAACTGGCTCAGCCTGGTGCTCGCCGCGGTCGCCGCCGCGGTGGCGTGGTTGATCGCCCGCGAGCTGCTCGGCCACCGCCAGGCGTTCTTCGCCCCGGTCGCGGCGATCCTGACCCTCGGGCTGACCGTCGGCCAGCGGGGGCGCCGCGCGCTTGAGATCGGCGTCGGCGTGGCGGTGGGGATCGCGGTAGCCGACCTGCTCGTGATCGGGATCGGCACCGGCGCCTGGCAGCTCGCGGTGGTCGTGGGACTGGCGATGGTCGCGGCCGTGCTCGTCGGCGGCGGGGTGCTGCTCGTCAACCAGGCGGCGGTCTCGGCGGTGCTCGTCGTCACCCTGCAGTCGGCGACCGGGGGTGTATCGGGGGCACGCTTCGCCGACGCGCTGATCGGCTCCGCGGTTGCGCTGCTGGCGAACGCGCTGGTCCCGGTCGACCCGCTGCGGATCGTGCGGCGCGAGGCCGAGCCGCTGCTGCGCGCGCTGGCGGCGACGCTCGAGGACGTGGCGGCGGCGCTTGAGGCGCACGACGTCGAGGACGCGCAGGCGGCGGTGCGCCGGGCGCGCGCCCTCGATGCCGGCACGGACCGCCTGCGCGACGCGCTGGACGTCGGGCACGAGACCACCGTGTGGGCGCCGACGCGCCGCAGCGCCCGGACCGAGATCGCGCCGTACGCGGTCGCCGTGACTTCGATCGACCACGCCGTGCGCAACACCCGTGTGCTCGCGCGGCGGGCGCTGTCGGCGATCGAGCAAGACGACCGGGTGCCGCAGGCAGCGCTGGCCGCCGTCCGCGAGCTCGCCCACGCGGTCGAGGAGCTCGCGCTCGACCTCGCCGACGAGGCGCGGACCTCGGAGCTCGAAGAGGAGCTGCTGCGGGCCGCCGCGCACGCGACCGCGGCCCTCGACGTGACCGGGAACCTCTCCGCGAACATGATCACCGGCCAGGTGCGGGCGATCGCCGCCGACCTGCTCGCGGCCATCGGGACCGAGCCGCGCGAGGCCCGCGACATCGTCCGCGGTGCCCGCGAGCGCACCGGGATCTAGGCGCCCAATCGGCCCGCGTTACCCTCGTCGACATCGCCGACCGCCCGACATTCAACGTCCTTTCACCGTCGCAGTTGGACCGGCTCGCCGAGCTCGGGGAGGAGCGCACGGCGGCGGTCGGGCGAGCACCTCTTCGACGTCGGCGATCCGACCTATCCGTTCATCGCGATCCGCGAGGGCGAGGCCGAGGTGCTCGACGCCGCCGGCGAGGTTGTCGTTCGCCACGGGGCGTCCGGCTTCCTCGGCGAGATGAACCTGCTGTCCGGGCAGACGGTCTTCCTCACTGCGGTCGTCTCCGAGCCGATGCGCTACATCGCGGTCGACCGCGACGTCCTCAGGCGGTTGCTCTTCGAGGACGGCGACATCGCCGACCTGCTGCTCTCGGCGTTCGTCCGCCGGCGCGAGCTGCTGCAGCAGCGCCAGGGGGTCGGGATCGAGATCGTCGGGTCCCGCGACTCGCAGGAGACGCGCCGACTGGTCGACTTCGCCCGCCGCGCGCGGCTGCCGCACAACTGGCGCGAGACCGAGGTCGACGCCGAGGCTGCGGCCCTCGTCGAGGGCTTCGATCACGAGCGCCTGCCGCTGGTCCGGCTGCCCGGGGGCATCGACATGGAGCGCCCCACGAACGGTGAGCTGTCGCGGGCACTCGGAATCGGCCTCGAGCTGGGGCCGCGCGAGGAGGTCGACCTGGTGGTCGTCGGCGGCGGCCCGGCCGGGCTCGGTGCGGCCGTGTACGGCGCCTCCGAGGGCCTCGACACCCTGGTGATCGAGAGCACCGTGCTCGGCGGCCAGGCCGGAACTTCCCGACGGATCGAGAACTACCTCGGCTTCCCCGCCGGGATCAGCGGCACCGAGCTCACCAGCCGCGCGATCACGCAGGCGCGTAAGTTCGGCGCCCGCACCGCGACGCCCTACAGGGCGACGGCGCTCGAGCCCGGCGACGAGCGCCACCTCGTACAGCTCGAGGGCGGTCACGAGATCGCCGCCCGCGCGGTCGTCCTGGCCACCGGCGCCGAGTACCGGCGTCTTCCGGTGGCAGACCTTGAGCGGTACGAGGGGATCAGCGTCTTCTACGCGGCGGGCCCGCCCGAGGCCCGTCTCTGCGGCGCCCAGCGCGTCGCGGTCGTCGGTGGCGGCAACTCGGCGGCCCAGGCGGCGATCTGGCTCGCCCGCGGCGGCGCGCTGGTGACGCTGCTGCACCGCCGCGCTGATCTCGCCGAGACGATGTCGCACTACCTGATCACCGACCTCGAGCGATTCGGGGTCGCTGTGCGCGACCGCAGCGAGATCGCCGAGCTCCACGGCGGCGACGATCGGCTTGAGGCGGTGACGCTCACCGACGGCACGCGACTCGACTTCTCGTTCCTGTTCCTGTTCCTCGGCGCGAAGCCGTGCACGGACTGGCTCGGCGACTGCATCGCGCGCGACGAGCACGGCTTTGTGGTCACCGGCGAGGCGGCCGGCGGCGAAGCGTCGCTCGAGACGAGCGTCCCGCGCGTGTATGCCGCCGGGGACGTGCGCTCGGGCTCCACCAAGCGCTGCGCCACCGCGGTCGGCGAGGGCGCCGCCGTCGTGCGCTCCGTGCACGAGCACATCACGGCCGCCAGCGTTCCGACCACCTAGCGGGGTTGTCGAAACCACCCCTTGGGCCCCTACCTGGGAGGCCGCCCGCAGCGGACGATCACCGGGTCAATCGAACCGCCCACAGGAGGCCCAAGATGTTCCGCAACACCCGTCAGGACCAGGATCAGGATCAGCGCCCGCGTCGTCGGCTGAGCTACGCCAACGTCGTCGCGACGATGGCCGTGTTCCTGGCGATCGGCGGCGGCGCCGCGTTCGCGGCGTCCACGCTGCCGGCGAACAGCGTCAACTCGAAGACGGTCCAGGACAACAAGCTCAAGAGCGTCGACCTCAAGGACGGCAAGGCCGTCTCGACGGACGACGTCATCGACGCCTCGCTGACCGGGACCGACATCGCCGATGCCTCGGTCACCGGGACCGACGTCGCCGACAACTCGCTCACGGGCGACGACGTCGACGAGTCGACCCTCGGCCAGGTGCCCGACGCCGCGAAGCTGCAGGGCAAGAGCGCCACGCAGTTCCTCTCGAGCTCCGTCTACAAGCGCGAGTCCGCGGTCGACGCCGGCCAGATGATCGGCGACGGCACCTTCGTCAAGGGTCAGAACTGCGACCCCGGCGACGTGCTGCTCTCCGGCGGCCCGGCGAACATCAACGCGACCAGCACCCTGCTCGAGAGCTTCCCGAGCCCGGGCACGACCAACGGCTGGAGCGCGCGGATCAACAAGAACAACCAGACCGACAACTGGAGCGTCGTCATCCTCTGCGTCGATCAGTGATCCGCGACTGAAGCACCCGCGTTTTGACGGCGGCGGCCCTCGGGCCGCCGCCGTTCGTTCGTCCCAAGGCTCGACGTCTGACCCGCCGTTTGCATGGGGTGTAAATCGGGCCGATAGCTTTTTGCGGTTAGGGTGGACGTGGACCACGAACTCGGAAGCGAGGTCCGCCGAACATGGACGTTGAGTCACGGGCGGACGCGTCTCGGCCGCGCGACGAACGCGGAGATCTCGTCGCCGCGCTGGCGGAAGCCAGGCAGCAGCAGGCGGCCGCCAGCGAGGTGCTCGCGCTCATGGGCGAGTCTCGGGTCGACCTTCAAGTGGTCTTCGACACGGTGGTCGAGCACGCGACGAAGCTCTGCCGAGCCGACGCCGGTCACATCTACATCCGCGAGGGCGGGACGTACCGAGTGGGCGTCGCGATCGGCGGCTCGCCCGAGTACCGCGATCTGCTCGCCGGCAATCCGATCGAGGCCGGCAAGAGCACGCTGGTGGGCAAGGTGGCGCTCGAGCGACGGACCGTCCACATTCCCGACGTCGTCGCCGACCCCGACTACAGCTGGGCAGAGGCGCTGGAGGCGGGAGGTCAGCGCACCATGCTCGGCGTCCCGATGCTCGCCGGGGACGACGTCATCGGCGTGATCTCACTGCTGCGAACGCACGTGGACCCGTTCGCGGACCGACAGATCGCGCTCGTCGAGACCTTCGCCAGGCAGGGAGCGATCGCGATCCGCAACATTCGGCTGCTCGATCAGCTCCAGGCGCGCACGGCGGAGCTCAGCGACTCGGTCGAGGAGCTGAGCGAGCTCCGGGAGGTCGGCCGCGCCGTGAGCTCCTCACTCGACCTCGAGAACGTGCTCTCCACGATCGTCCGGCATGCGGTCAAGCTCGCCGACGCGGACGGGGGAACGATCTTCGAATACGACACCGAAGCGCAGAAATTCGACCTGCGGACCGCCACCGGAACCTCGGAGGAGTTGATCGAGGCGCTGCGCCAGACGGATATCGCGCTCGATGAGACGCTGATCGGCCGGGCGGCGCACAGCGGGACGCCGGCCCAGGTCGCCGACCTGCAGCGCGATGCCGGCGACCCCCATCTTCAGGCGCTCCGGGACGCGGGCTGGCGGTCGGTCCTGGTTCTGCCGATGCTCGACCGCGATCGGATCCTCGGTGCACTCGTCGTGCGGTGCAAAGCACCCGGCTCGTTCCCCGAGCGGATCGAGGCGCTGCTGGGCGCATTCGCGGCTCAATCGGCGCTCGCGATTCAAAACGCGCGGCTGTTCAGGGCGCTGGAGACGAAAACGGCCGAGCTCGAGGTGGCCGGAAGGCACAAGTCGGACTTCCTGGCGAGCATGTCGCACGAGCTACGGACCCCGCTCAACGCGGTCATCGGCTTCTCCGACGTCCTGCTCGAGCGGATGTTCGGCGACCTGACCGACAAGCAGGCGGAATACCTGCGGGACATCCGCAGCGCGGGGCGCCACCTGCTCGAGCTTCTAAACGAGATCCTGGATCTGTCGAAGATCGAGGCGGGGCGGATGGACCTGCAGCTTCGGGAGATCCCGCTCAACATCCGTCTCGACGAGGCGCTGTCGATGGTCCGCGAGCGGGCGATGCGCAAGCGACTCACCGTCGAAGCGGCGCTCGACCCGGAGCCGATCTCCGTCATCGCCGACGAGCTGAAGCTGAAGCAGGTGCTGCTGAACCTGCTCACCAACGCGATCAAGTACACGGAGGAAGGAGGGCGGATTCACGTCGCAACGCGCGTCGTCGACCAGTTGGCGGAGGTCTCGGTTGCCGACACCGGGATCGGGATCAGCGTCGACGACCAGGCGCGGGTCTTCGAAGCCTTCCAGCAGGGAGGTCGCGACAGCTCCCCGCGCGCCGAGGAGGGAACCGGGCTTGGGTTGACGCTCTCGAAGCAAATCGTCGAGCTCCACGGCGGGCGGATCTGGCTGCAGAGCGAGTTAGGCGAGGGCAGCACCTTCACGTTCGCGATCCCCGGGCGGCACACACGCGCGGCGACCGACGCGGTCACGACCCCGCCCGCCCGGGCGCCCGCCCCGCGCGGGACCGTCGTCGTGGTCGAGGACGACGAAAGCTCGATCGACCTGCTGACCCTCTATCTCGAGAGCGACGGGTTCGAGGTCGCCGTGGCGCGAGACGGCGCCGCAGGACTGGAACGGGTCCACCAGCTGATGCCGGCGGCCGTCGTCCTCGACCTCGTCCTGCCGACGATGGATGGCTGGGATGTGCTGGTGGAGCTGAAGGAACACCCCGACGTCTGCCACCTGCCGGTGATCATCGTCTCGATGCTCGACGATCGCGGCCGCGGGATGGCGCTCGGGGCGGATGAGTATCTGGTCAAGCCGGTCCGTCGTCACGATCTGCTCACCGCGCTCGGCCGCGCGATGCCCGGGCAGGCGTCCGGCGGCCTGGTGCTCGTGATCGACGACGATCCACTGGTCGTTCGGCTCGTGAAGAACGTGCTCGAGGACGAGGGGTATGACGTGCTCACCGCCACCGGCCTCGAGGAGGGACTCGACAAGGCGCGTGCGGAGCCTCCGGCGATCATCCTCCTCGACCTGCTGATGCCGGGAATGGACGGCTTCGCGCTGGTGGAGGAGCTGCGGACCGACCCGATCACCGCCTCGATACCGATCGTGATTCTGACGGCCGAGAAGCTGAGCGACGAGCAGAAGGAGCGTCTCAACGGCCGGATCAGCTACCTCGCCGAGAAGGGCGACTTCGATCGTGACGCGCTTGTCAATCTCGTCGGCTCGCTCACGCGCTCGGGCGGAGAGGGGTCGGCGTGGGCGGCGAGCTGATCCTGATCATCGAGGACAACGCGCTCAACCTGAAGCTCGTGCGCGATGTGCTGGACCTCGAGGGCTACAGGACCATTGCCGCGGTCACCGCCGAGGCCGGACTGGCGCTGGCGACGGCCGAGGTTCCCGACCTGATCCTGATGGACGTGCAACTGCCGGCGATGGATGGAATCAGCGCGCTCGCGGAACTCCGTGCTCAACAGCGGACGGCCGCGATCCCGGTCATGGTCCTGACCGCGTTCGCGATGGACAAGGATCGCGAGCGCTTCCTCGCCGCCGGGTTCAACGACTACCTGGAGAAGCCGGTCGACGTGCGCGAGCTGCGAACCCGGGTGCGGGCCATGCTGGGGCCGAGATCGGGGGCGGGACAGAATGGCCGATAGGGCGACGATCATGGTCGTCGACGACGTCCCCGAGAACGTGCGGCTGCTCGAGGCGGTGCTCGTACCGCGGGGCTATGACGTCACCACCGCGGGCTCCGGGGAGGAGGCGATCGAGAAAGTCGCCGCCGATCCGCCGAACCTGATCCTGCTCGACCTGATGATGCCGGGGATGGACGGCCACGAGGTCTGCCGGCGGTTGCGCAGCGAGCCAGCCTCGCAATTTCTGCCGATCGTCATGGTCACCGCCTCGGGGGCGCAGGAAAAGGTCCGCGCGCTCGAGACGGGTGCCGACGACTTCATCACCAAGCCGTTCGATCAGGCCGAGCTCCTTGCCCGTGTACGTTCGCTGCTGCGGATTCACGAATACCGTGCGACGATCGAGACTCAGGCCGCGGAGCTCGAGCGCTGGAACCGCACGCTGGAGACACGGGTCGCGGAGCAGGTCGCCGAGATCGAGCGGGTCGGTCGCCTGAAGCGGTTCCTGTCGCCGCAGGTGAGCGAGGTCATCCTCTCCAACCCGAAGCTGCTCGAGAGCCATCGCTGCGAGATCACGGTCGTCTTCGCGGACCTTCGCGGCTTCACCTCGTTCGCGGAGTCGGCCGAGCCGGAGGACGTCCACGCCGTCCTGCGCGAATACCACGCGGAGCTCGGCGAGTTGATCTTCGAGCACGACGGGACGCTCGAGCGCTTCACCGGCGACGGGGTGATGGTCTTCTTCAACGATCCCCTGCCCTGTCCGGACGCGCCGCGCGCCGCGGTGAGCATGGCGGTGGCGATGCGGTCCCGGGTCGAGGCGCTGAAGGGCGCGTGGGAGCGACTCGGCCACAACCTCGACTTCGGCATGGGGGTCGCCCAGGGATACGCGACGGTCGGCGGAATCGGGTTCGAGGGCCGTGCGGACTACGCGGCGATCGGGACCGTGACCAATCTCGCGGCCCGTCTCTGCGCCGAGGCCGAGGGAGGGGAGATCCTGGTCAGCGACCGCGTCTACGCGGCGGTCGAGGACGAGTTCACCGCCCGTCCCCGCGACGACCTGATCTTGAAGGGGCTCTCGAAGCCGGTCCGGGCGCACAGCGTCATCGGCCTGGCCGCGAAGGAGGCAGCGTGACCACGCCCCCCGAACCGGCGATCCTGCTCGAGGACCTGAGCGAGGACGAGCGCGAGCGGCGGTTCGCCGCCCTGCAGGCGAGGATGCCGGCGGTCTGGGAGGCGATGAGATCCGAGCGCGAAGGCGAGTCCGTGGTCATCGTCCCGTCGCGGGTGATCGCGGATCCCCACGAGCCCCCGACCGCATCCCAGTCGTTCGAGGAGCGGCTGCTGTCGTTGCTGCTGCTGCTCCGCCAGCCGCGGCTGCGGGTCATCTACGTGACCTCGCAGTCGATCGACGCGGACATCGTCGACTACTACCTGGGGATGCTCCCGGGGGTGATCCCGGCCCACGCGCGGGCGCGGCTGACGGTTGTCAGCGCCAGCGACGGCCGCTCGATCCCACTCACCCGCAAGCTGCTCGAACGCCCGAAGCTGATCGGTGAGATCCGTGACCTGATCCCGGATTGCTCACTCTGCCATCTGGTTCCCTATGCGACCACGTCCGAGGAGCGAGACCTCGCCCTCGCCCTCGGGATACCGATGTACGGCGCCGACCCAAGTCTGCTCGTCTTCGGGACCAAGAGCGGCTGTCGGAAGCTGTTTCGCGAGGAGGGCATCGCCCACCCCCGTGGTGCCGAGGACCTGCGAAGCCGGGAGGAGATCGAGACGGCGCTCGCCGCGCTGCGGCGCGCGGAGCCATCGATGCGATCGGCGATCGTGAAGCTCAACGACGGCGTCGCCGGCGCCGGGAACGCGACCGTCGACCTGACCGATCTTCCGGCACCGGGGGCGCCGGACGAAGCGGACGAGCTTTCGCGGCGGGTGATGGGGATGTCGTTGGAGAAGGAGGGCCTGGCGCTCGACACCTACCTCGACAACTTCGCCGGGCAGGGCGGTGTGGTCGAGGAGCGGATTTTGGGCGTTGAATTCCGCAGCCCGAGCGTGCAGCTTCGGGTCACGCCCTTGGGCGAGGTCGACCTGCTCTCGACCCACGACCAGGTCCTCGGCGGGCCGAGCGGCCAGCGCTATCTCGGCTGCCGCTTCCCGGCGGACGCGGCGTACGCGAGCACGATCGCCGAACAGGCCGCAAGGCTCGGCGAGCGTCTAGCCCGCGAGGGCGTGCTCGGGCGGTTCGCGGTCGACTTCGTCGCGGTCCGTGATGAGTCCGGCGGCTGGCGCTCGTACGCGATCGAGATCAATCTCCGCAAGGGCGGGACCACGCACCCTTACCTGACGCTGCAGTTCCTAACCGATGGCACCTACGACGCCGGCGCGGGTGTCTTCAGGGCTCCTGGGGGAGAGCGAGAAGTTCCTCGTGGCCACCGACCACCTCGAGTCCCCGTCGCTGCGAGGGCTACGGCACGTGGACCTCTTCGACGTCGTCGTACGCGATCACCTCCAGTTCGGCCAGATCAACCAGACGGGGATCGTCTTCCACAAGATGAGCGCTCTCGCTGAGACCGGTCAACTTGGTCTGACCGCGATCGCGGACAGCCACGCGGAGGCGGAGGAGCTCTACGCCCGCGCGGAGCGGCGACTGCTCGAGGAGGCCGAGGCCGCGCTTGAGCCCGCGGCCTTGCCGGCGATCTGAACGGTCCGCCCCTCAGGCGCGCAGGTAGGCCAGCACGGCAAGCACGCGGCGATGGTCCTGCGCGCTGGTGGCGAGCCCGAGCTTGGAGAAGATGCTGGTGACGTGCTTTTCGACCGCGCGCTCGGAGACGACGAGCTGCTTGGCGATCGCCTGGTTCGTGCGTCCCTCGGCCATCAGCTCCAGGACCTCGCGCTCGCGCGGGGTCAGCTCCGCAAGCGGGTCCTCGCGCCGGCGCCGGCCGAGCAGCTGCGAGACCACCTCGGGGTCGAGCGCGGAGCCGCCGTCGGCGACCCGGCGCACGGCGTCGATGAACCGGTCGACCTCCGCGACCCGGTCCTTCAGCAGGTAGCCCACGCCCTCGGCATCGTCGGCGAGCAGCTCCATCGCGTAGCTCTCCTCGACGTACTGGGAGAGCACGAGCACCGCCGTGCCGGGTAGCTCGGCGCGGATCTCCTGCGCGGCGCGGAGGCCGTCGTCGGTGTTCGACGGGGGCATGCGCACGTCGACCACGGCGATGTCCGGCTTGTGGGCGCGGACCTTGCGCACGAGCTCCTCGGCGTCGCCGGCCTGGCCGACGACCTCCATGCCCGCGTCCTCGAGCAGGCGGACGACGCCCGCCCGCAGCAGCACGGAGTCGTCGGCGACCACTACGCGCACGGGATCACCGCCCGCACCACGGTCCCGGCGCCGCGCGGGCTCGTGACCTCGAGCCGTCCGTCGAGCGCCGCGACGCGGTCGGCCAGCCCGCGCAGGCCCGAGCCGGCGGCGGGGTCGGCGCCGCCGATGCCGTCATCGCGGATCTCGACCTCCACCCGGCCGTTGACGCGGCTGACGCTGACCTCGGCGCGGGACGCGTTCGCGTACCGGGCGACGTTGGTGAGCGCCTCGGCGACGACGAAGTACGAGGCCGACTCGACCGCGGGGGGCAGGCGCTCCGCCGACGGAGCCTCCAGCTCGCACCGGCAGCGGCGCCCGGCCCGCGAGCGCCTCGAGCGCGGGTTGCAGGCCCCGGTCGCTCAGCACGGCGGGGTGGAGGCCGCGGGCGAGCTCGCGCAGCTCGCCGGTCGCGTCGGCGAGCTCCGTGGCGCTCTCCTCGAGCAGCTCCTTGGCGGCGGCCGGGTCGGTGTCGAGCTTGGAGGACGCGAGGCGGAGGTTGAGCGCCAGGGAGACGAGCCGCTGCTGGGCGCCGTCGTGGAGGTCGCGCTCCAGACGCCGGCGCTCCTCGTCGGCCGCCTCGACGATGCGCGCCCGCGAGGCGCGGAGCTCCTCGACCCGCGCGCGGAGCTCGACGTTGAGGCGCTCGTTCTCGAGCGCGAGGCTGGCGGCGGCGCCGACCGTCTCGACGAGCTCGCGCTCGGCGTCGAGCGCGGAGTCGTGGCAGATCATCGCCACCGGGCGCCCGTCGTGCTCGACCGGCGTGCACGTCGTGTCGCCCCCACGCGCGGGCAGCTCGACCGGGTGCCCGGCGCCGTCGACGTAGCGTTCCTGCTCGGAGACCCAGTAGGCCAGCGAGAGCGAAGGGTCGCCGAGGGCCTCGGCGAGCGCGTCGCGCAGGTCCCGGCGCTGGTCGACCTCGCCGAGGCGGGTGACGAGATCGCTGACCGCGTCGGCGCGCGACAGACGCGAGCGCAGCAGGCCGATCAGGAACGCGAACGGGACCGAGGCCATCGCGGCCGAGCCGAGCGCGTCGACCACGTCCTCGGCGGTGCCGTCCGGGAAGCCACTGATATCACCGACGAGGCTCAGCCCGAGCAGAAACGCGGTGGCGGTTCCGGCCAGCAGCACCGGCGCGAGCGCGCGGCGGGTCGCCGAGGAGGCCGAGCGCCAGCGGCGGATCAGCAGCACCGCGATCGCGGTGAGGCCGAAGACCCCGATGAGCGCCTGGACTCCGAAGATGATTCCGGCGACCGTGGGCTGGTCGCTGATCATCAGCGGGTTTTGCGGGCAGCCGTTGCAGACGTCCGGATCGGTGGTGTCGAGGAAGAGGTTCCCGAGCAGCAGCATCACGGTGGTGTCGAAGTAGGCGATGCCGACGAGGACGCGCTCCCACCGGGTCTCGCAGCCGTCCCGAGGGGAACGCGACCAGCATGTGCAGGAGCAGCGCGTACGGGAGCGCGTTGACCATCCCGCCGATCGCGAACAGGGTCGGGTTGTCGGAGGCGATCAGCGCGGCGCCGAACCAGACGAAGCCGACCGCCGTCATGAGGGCGCCGAAGCGGTTCTCGGGCCGCCGCCACCACGCGAACAGCCCGGTGCCGATGAACGACCAGCCGATCAACGGCGTGAACACGACGCCCTCGCTCTGGACCGAGTCGAGGTGGTCGCTGGAGACGACGAGCGGCGACGGCGACGACGCCGGCGGCGAGCCCCGCGAGGCCGAGGCCGATCAGCGCCAGGCGCAGCGACCTCAAATGAGGAGCTCCGCGATCGTCGCGCCGGAGAGCTGGTCCTTGGGGAGGAAGCCGCTCGCGCCGCTGCGCGCGAGCAGCTCGCGCGAGTCCGACCAGTCGCGGCTGGAGGTGAGCACGACGGCGGGTCCGCCGTCCGCGCCCGTGATCTGCGCGGCGACCTCGAACCCGTCGAGGTCCGGAAGCTGGACGTCGAGCAGCACCAGGTCCGGGTGCAGGCGCCGCGCCTCGTCCACGGCCGACCGTCCGTCGGCCGCCTCGCCCACGACCTCGTAGCCGTCCGCCTCGAGCAGCAGCCGGGCGCGGGAGCGAAACCCCTGGTGATCGTCGACGACGAGGACGGTCGGCATGGGCCGATTGTCGCGCAGCTCGGAGTCGATTCCCATACGGGTAGCCGCACCCCCCGGATCGGTCGTCCGCCCCGGCAAACGCCTGCTGTCCGCATTGGAGCGCGGCCCGGCCGCTGGGACGCTGGCGGCGATGACCACCCGACCCGGAGGAGTGACCATGAACCGCACCAACATCGCATCACGAGCCGCCAGCTGGAGCGCGCGGCATCGTCGCGCGGCGATCCTCGGCTGGATCGCCTTCGTCGTGCTCTCGCTCGGCATCGGCAGCGCGATCGGCACCCAGAACATCGCCGACGAGGACCAGGGCACCGGCGACTCCCGCACCGCCGACCGCATCCTGGCCGACGCCGGCTTCCCCGACGACGCCTCCGAGCAGGTGTTCATCCAGTCGCGCGGCGACCTGAACGCCGGCGATCCCGAGTTCCGGGCCGCGATCCGCGACGTCGAGTCCCGGCTCGCGGAGGTTCCCCACGTGGCGGAGGTGAAGTCTCCACTCGAGGCCGGCAACGGCGACCAGATCTCCGCCGACGGCAGCGCGGCGCTGGTGACGTTCGAGCTCCGCGGCGACGACGACCAGACGGCGGAGCGCGTGGACGCGGCGGAGGCCGCGGTCGCCGAGGTCCAGGACGCGCATCCCGAGCTCCGGGTCGAGGAGTTCGGCGACGCCAGCCTCGAGACAGGCCGCCTCGGCGAGCCTCGACGAGGACTTCCAGCGCGCCGAGTTCCTGTCGCTGCCGCTCACGCTGCTGATCCTCGTGGTCGCTTTCGGCGCCCTGGTCGCGGCCGGCGTGCCGCTGCTCCTCGGGCTCACCGCCGTGATGGCGACGCTCGGGCTCCTGGCCCCCGTGAGCCAGCTGTTCCCGGTCGACGAGATGATCAGCTCGGTGATCCTGCTGGTCGGGCTCGCCGTGGGCGTCGACTACTCGCTGTTCTACCTGCGCCGCCAGCGCGCCGAGCGCCACAAGGGGCACTCCAACGACCGGGCGCTGGAGATCGCCGCCGCGACCTCCGGCCGGGCCGTGCTCGTCTCCGGGATGACCGTCGCGATCGCCATGGCCGGCATGTTCCTGACCGGGAGCGCGACCTTCATGTCGTTCGCGATCGGCACGATCATGGTCGTCGGCGTGGCCGTGCTCGGGTCGCTCACCGTGCTGCCGGCGGTGCTGTCGAAGCTCGGCGACCGCGTTGAGAAGGGGCGCATCCCCTTCCTACACCGCCTCCGCCGTGCCGACGGCGAGTCGCGGGCCTGGAACGCGATCCTCGATCGCGTCCTGCGCCGCCCGCTGGTCTCGGCGGTCGCGGCCGCCGGCCTGCTGGTCGCGCTCGCGATCCCGGCGCTGCACATGAACACCAAGGAGTCCGGTTCGGACGGCCTGCCGCAGGATCTGCCGATCGTGCAGACCTACGACCGGATCCAGGCCGAGTTCCCCGGCAGCCCGCTGCCGGCCGAGGTCGTCGTCTCCGCCGACGACGTCAACACACCCGAGGTCGCCGGCGCGGTGCGCGAGTTGCGCGGGCAGGCGATCGACACGGGCCTCATGAACGATCCGGTGAACGTGACGGACAAACGACCGCGGCGATGTCGCCGTGGTCACGATCCCGATGGCCGGATCGGGCACGGACGACCGCTCGATCAAGGCGCTGACCTCGCTGCGCGAGGACGTGATCCCGGCAACGCTCGGCCAGGTCGACGGCGTCGACGCGTACGTCACCGGGGTCACCGCCGGCTCCGAGGACTTCAACGAGCAGATGAGCAGCAGCGCGCCGCTCGTCTTCGCGTTCGTCCTCGGACTCGCGTTCATGCTCCTGTTGGCCACCTTCCGCTCGATCGTGATCGCGCTGAAGGCGATCGTGCTCAACCTGCTCTCCGTGGCCGCGGCCTACGGGGTGCTGGTCTGGGTGTTCCAGGAGGGCCACCTCGAGTCGCTGCTGGGCTTCGAGTCCAACGGCGGAATCGTCTCGTGGCTGCCGCTGTTCCTGTTCGTGCTCCTGTTCGGCCTCTCGATGGACTACCACGTGTTCATCATCAGCCGGATCCGGGAGGCGTACGACGGCGGCATGAGCACGGACGACGCCGTCGCCCACGGGATCAAGTCGACGGCCGGCGTGGTCACCAGCGCCGCCGTGGTCATGATCGCCGTGTTCTCGGTGTTCGCGACCCTCGGGCTGCTCGACTTCAAGCAGATGGGAGTCGGGCTGGCGGTGGCGGTGCTGATCGACGCGACCATCGTCCGGGCGGTGCTGCTGCCGGCGACGATGAAGCTGCTCGGCGACCGCAACTGGTACCTGCCGAGCTGGCTCGGCTGGCTGCCGCGCGTGAGCGCCGAGCCGCAGGTCGAGGGCGCCCGCGCCTAAGCCGGCCCGCCCCGAACGCCCCGGAGTCACCCTCGTCGGGTCCACTCCGGGGCGTTCGGCGGGCGGCGCTAACGGTTCTCGAGCACGGTGACCTCGGAGGCGTTGTTGTCGCTGACGACGAGGTCGTCGTCCGCATCGCCGTCGAGGTCGGCTCCCCTTGCCATGGCACGAGCCTAACGCCGATACTGAGGTCGTCGCAGATGGCCGAGGCGCTCTCCAGACGCGAGCTGCTGCGGCTCGGCGCGCTCGGCGGAGCGGGCCTCGTTCTGGGGCCGCACCTGCTCGGGTGCGGCGGCGACTCCGAGCGGTCGGCGCCGCGGATCGTCGTCGTCGGCGCCGGCCTCGCCGGCCTCTCTTGCGCCTACCGGTTGCAGCAGCGCGGGCTCGCGTGCTCGGTGTACGAGGCGAACCCGGAGCGGATCGGCGGCCGCTGCTGGACGGCGCGCGAGTTCGCGGGCGGACAGACGGCCGAGCATGGGGGGGAGTTCATCGACTCGCGCCACAAGCGAATCCGCGCGCTCGCGAAGCAATTCGGGTTTGAGCTCACCGATCTGTACCGAGTTTCAATCCGGCAATCCGCGCTGTGGCTGAACGGGCGCGTCATCGCGCGACTCGAACCCCGGCAGTCCGCGGTTGTGGCTCAACGGCGCCCGGCGCCATCGTCGCGAGCTGCGCTCGAGCCGCAGCGTGTTCCAGCGCCGGATCGAGGCGGCGGCACGCCGCGTAGGGCCGTACGGCTACTCCGACGCAACCCCGGCGGCCCGCGCCTTCGATCAGCTCACAGTCGCCGACTGGCTCGACGACAACTGCCCGGGCGGCAGCCGTGGGAAGCAGGGGCAGCTGGTGTGGGCCGAGATGGCAAGCGAGTTTGGCCTCGACGCCGACCGGCTCAGCGCCCTCAACCTCTTCTACGAGTTCGTCGAGAACACGCCCGGCGCCGACGAGCGCTTCCACGTCCGCGGAGGCAACGACCAGATCGTCCACGGGCTCGCGGGGCAGCTGCCCGACGGGACGGTCCGGCTCGGGGCGGTGCTGGAGGCGCTCTTCGAGCGGGCCGATGGCAGCTACGGGATGCGTTTCGGTGGCGTGGCCGACGAGGTGGTCGCCGACCGGGTCGTGCTCGCGATCCCGTTCACGACCCTGCGCCGGGTCGATCTAGGCGGCGCGGGTCTCAGCGCCAAGAAGCGGCGCTGCATCGACGAGCTCGGGATGGGTACGAACGCCAAGGTGCTGATGCAGTTCGAGCGCCGGCCGCAGGCCTTCGGCGACTGGAACGGCTACCTGGTCAGCGACGCGCCCTTTCTCTACACCTGGGAGAGCACCCTGGGCGAGCCCGGGCGGAGCTCGATCGTCACCACCTATTTCGGCGGCCGCTCCGGCGCCGCGGGCCTCGCGGCCAGCGGTCCGCACGCGCCGACCGTCGAGCGCGAGGTCCGCCGCAATCTCACCAGCCTCGGCCAGGACGGTTCCATGGGGCTGGGCGGCATCCGCCGCGGCTTCGGCGGCCGGGCGTGGACCGACCGGTGGGTCTCCGACCCGTGGGCGCGCGGCTCGTACGCCGCCTACCTGCCGGGCCAGTACACGCGCTACTACGGGTACGTCGGCAAGCCCGAGGGCGCGATCCACTTCGCCGGCGAGCACACGGCGCTCGCCAATCAGGGTTACCTGGAGGGCGCGGTCGCATCGGGCGAGCGCGCGGCCGCGGAGATCGCCGCCGCCTAGCGCCGCGCGCGGGCCAGCTCCCACATCTGCAGGTAGGCCTCCGCGGAGCGGAACAGCGTCTTCATCGCCGCCGGCCCGTCGGGGCCGCGCTGCATCTCGGCGAGCAGGTCGGCGAAGAGGCCGTAATGGGCGACGCCGTCCGTGTTGAGGTCGAAGAAGCGATCGCCGCTGTGCTGGCGGGTGAAGCTCATCCTGCCGTCGTACGACTTGAAGGGATACGCCAGCGGGTTCTGCGCCGCATCGTCGGGCGGGCCGGGCAGGGAGGAGAAGCCGCCGGTGTCGGTGCCCAGGCCGACCCCGAAGTAGTGCCTCGGGCTGCGGTAGGCCCGGAAGCCCAGCAGCTTGCGGGCGAGGTCCGGGGCGGCGTCGGGCGTCGCCGATCCCAGGCCGCCGTTGCGATAGAGGGTGCGGAGCTCCTTCGGGGTCCACGACCCGCCGGTGCCCGTGTGCCCGGAGACGACCGGGTAGTGGTGCTGGGCAGCGATCTTCGAGCACCCGGTCGCGGGCGAGCTCGCTCATGTGGTCGACCTCGATCAGCATTCCGGCGTCGATCATCCGCCGGACGAGGTAGGCGCCGAGCTTGGTCAGCCCCTTGGTGTTGCACTGCTTGCCCTCGGGGTACTCCGGCATCGGCGGGATGTCGGCCGCCGCCGGGAAGAACTGGCCCAGGATCTGGGTCTCGACCGGCCCGATCGTGTTCACCTCCTCGCCCTGGCTCGGGTCGGGGCAGGGGCCGGTGTTGAAGTAGTGGCCGGTCTCGACCTGGTTGAAGATGTTGATGAAGACGCCCTTCGTGCCGCCCTCGAGCGCGGACCCGGCGAAGGCGTTGTCGACCCAGTGGGCGATGAACAGGGTGCTGACCCCGAGGCGGCGCATCCTCGTCAGCCCGTGGTCGACGTCGGCGCGATCGCATCCGGCGGGCTCCGAGCAGCCGAAGAGGTCGGAGGACTCGACGCCGACCACGACGGCGAGCTTGCCCCGCTCGATCACCTCCCGCGCCTGCCGCGGGTTGCGGACCAGCCGGAACCAGCCGCTGCCAGGGCCACCGCTCTGCGCGTCGACGTAGTCCTGCAGGTCCTGGAGCTCCTGGATCTCGAGCTTGATCGTGTGGGTCTCGTCGCAGGAGTGCGAGCGCACGGGCTCGATCCGGCAGATGGGCGCGTCCTCGACCGTCTGCGCGACCACGAGCCGCAGGCCGGCGTCGTAGGCGCGCTGGAGCCACGTGTAATAGACCTGCTGGTGGGTGTTGGTGTCGTTCGTCGGCCACCCGGCGAACGTCGGCCACCCGTGGGTGTCGTGCGTGCCGAAGGGGAGCCCGGTGCGGAGCAGGTTCCCGGTCACGTCGTCGCTGCCGTCGGCGCCGTGATCGTCCTCGTCGTGTCCGAGCGCCTCGGTGATCCCGAAGCGGTCGAACGGCTCGCCGTGGATGACGCGCCCGCCGGCGCGCAGGTCCGCGGTGATGTGGAGGTGCGTGTCGGCGAACCCGAACACCGTCCCGTCGGGGTTGGTGCCCCGGAACGGCCGGCCGGTCGCCCCGGGCCCGGCCTCTGGATAGGGGCGACAGCCGTTGGTGGCGAGCAGCCGAAACGCTGAGCCGTGTCGCCGCAGACGCAGCGACCCGTCCTGTGTGATCGCGAGCTCCCGCTTGCCGTTGCGTAGCGTGGCGGACGAGTTCCGCGACTGAGTCACCACCTTCCACTCGGCGCTCGATCCTGGGATCGAACCGGCCGTTACCCCGCCACCGCTCGCGGTCAGCAGGCGGCCCGCGGAGTCGGAGAGCATGTAGCGAGAGCCGAGCGTGGTCGGCTTGAGCCAGAAGGGCTCGGCGGCGTTCCGAGTCCCGGCGCGGTAGGTGCCGTCGACGAACTCGAGCGCCCGACCGCGGTCGGGCGTCGCGACCGCGAAGCAGTCGTTCGCGAGCCCCGGCGCGGCGGAGGCGGGCTCCACGGCCACTCCGAGCACCAAGGCGACGACGCAGAAACCCGCCAGCCCGAACCTCCGATCACCCGCCGTGATCACCGTGCCGACTATATGCCCGCGTCTGCGTTTTCGCGACCGAGAAACCCTGGGCTTCCGCCCGTGTTGAGGCATGGGAGTGGCATCCATCGACAGAATCAGGCACAATGGCGGCGTGATCCGTGCTCGCAGGGAACGCGGGCGTTTCTTTCTAGTCGCCCTCGGAGTTGCAACCAGCGCGCTGCTCGCCAGCGCCGTGCCCGCGTTTGCGGACGACGAGACGCTGCAGCCGGCGAGCTATCCGGACATGTCGACGTACTCGTGCCACACGAACCCGATCCCGATCTACCCGGGGCAGAACACCAACCTCGTCGGCATCACCAAGACCTGCCCCAACGCGCAGAAGGTCAGCGGCCCGGGCGACACGAGCCCGTTCGCGCCCGGCTCGACCGCCACCGGGTACGTCACGCGCTTCAAGCCGAGCATGGTCGAGATTCACCCCGATGGCTCGACCACGACGCCCGCCGTCTGGGACCTGCACCTCCATCACGTCGTCTGGCTCGCGCCGGACGGCGGCCCGACCTTCGCCTCCGGCGAGGAGAAGACGATCGCGATGCAGCCGCAGGGCTACGGACTGAAGGTGGGCGGCGACGCCAAGTGGGGCCTCAACTACATGATCCACAACCTCACCGCCCAGGGCGGGCGATCGGTCGAGATCACGTGGGAGATCGACTGGGTGCCGGAAACCAACCCGCCGCGTACCGACATCCACCAGACGAAGGTTCAGTGGATGGACGTCGCCGGGTTCCCCCACATCTACCCGGTCTTCGACGCCGAGCGCGGCTTCGACCTCAACGGCGACGGCAAGTACGTCTTCCCCGACGAGGTGCCGACCGACCCGAACGTGCCCGGGTACGAGGAGCGCGAGAACATCAGCCCGTCGCGCAAGTGGACCGTGCCAGAGGGCGGGGCGACGCTCGTCTTCGGCGCCGGGCACCTGCACCCGGGCGGCGAGAGCGTCGACCTCCAGGTCTCCCGCGACGGTCCCGACGCCGGCACGGTGGCCGGCGACGATCCGGCCGAGACCAAGCCCCTCTTCAAGTCCACGCGCACTACTACGAGCCCGCGGGCGCGGTGAGCTGGGACGTGAGCATGGAGGCGACCCGACCGGACTGGCGGATCAGCCTCAAGGAGGGCGACGTGCTCAATCGATCAACGTCACCTACGACGTCCGCAAGGCGTCCTGGTACGAGTCGATGGGCATCCTGCCGCTCTCGGTCACCAAGTACGACGACCCGGCGGCCAAGGACCCGTTCGACGATGCTGCCGCGGTCAAGGCGATGTACGACGAGGGCGGCATCCTGACCCACGGGCGCCTGCCCGAGAACGTCGACAAGAAGGCGCGCAAGGACCTCAAGATCACGGATCCGCGCAAGGTCAAGAGCAAGGGCAAGCGGGTGCCGGCCTCGGGGATCGAGATCAACGGCTTCGGCTACTCGCCCGGCGGCTTCTCGGCCTTCAAGAAGTTCCCGGTCGGCGAGATGCGCCCGCCGGTGGTCAAGCCGGGGTCGAGCGTCACGTTCACCAACTTCGACGCGCTGCCCGACATGACCGACAACGAGCAGGCCTGGCACACGATCACGTCGTGCTCGGCGCCGTGCAACCTGGGCGCCGGGATCGGCTATCCGCTCGCGCGCGGCAAGGTCAAGTTCGACTCCGGTCAGCTCGGCTACGGATCGTTCACCAGCTCCGAGGTGACCACGGGCTCGAACGTGTACACCACGCCGCCGCTCACCCAGCCGGGCAAGACCTACACGTACTTCTGCCGGATCCACCCGTACATGCGCGGCTCGATCCGCGTCGCCGGCAAGGCCCCCAAGGGCCCGAAGCACCTCGTCAAGCAGTAGCGCGGCGCCTAGGCGAGCGCTGGCGCGGGAAAGAGGCCGAGGAAGCGTCTCGCTGCCCGGCGCCCCGCGAGCTCGAGCGACCCCGCGCGTTCGGCCTCGGCGAGCGGGCGCCCCTGCCACAGGACCTCCGCGAGCGTGATCGGGTCGGTCGCGATCGTCGCGTCGGGGTCCTCGGCGGCTCCGCGCGCGATGTCGAACCGCCCGTCGCGGACGGTCGCGGTGAAGTCCTCGTCGTCGAGCCGGAGCGCGTAGGTCCCGTCCCCGTCCCCGGCCCGCCCGGGATCGAACTGCGTCCGGAGGGCGATCACAACCGAGTTCACGCCCAGCGCGGGAGCCCCGGGCGGAAACGGAGCCCGGCGACCCCAGCGGCCAAGCTCGAGCACCACGCCCTCCAGCTCACGCCCGCGCTCCGTGAGTTCGTACACGCGCGACGCCGCGGGCGGCGGCAACTTGCGGCGGGTCAGGATCCCGTCGCGCTCGAGCTCGCGCAGGCGCTGAGCCAGGACGTCCGGCCCGATGTGAGGGAGGCCCGCGCGCAGGTCCGTGAACCGCTTCGGGCCGAGCAGCAGCTCGCGGACGACGAGCAGCGCCCAGCGTTCGCCGACCAGGTCGAGCGCGCGGGCGATCCCGCAGCCGTCGCCGTACGTCCTCATGCGACAAATGTTAGACGACACATCGGACTTTCCATCTATATAGTTGGTTTATCCAACTACTTGACCAGGAGGAGAGATGAGCGATCGAGATGCGTACCCGGCGGGGGTCCCGTGCTGGGTCGACACGCTGCAGCCCGACGCGCAGGCGGCGGCTCGCTTCTACGGCGAGCTCTTCGGCTGGGCGATCGAGGGCCCCGGCGAGATGCCGGGCGACCCGCCCGGCGAGTACTTCGTCGCCCGCGTGGGCGACCGCGACGTCGCCGGCGTCGGCTCGGCCGGGCCCGGCGGCGGACCGGCATGGAACACGTACATCCGAGTCGACAGCGCGGATCTCGCGGTTGAGCGGGCGCGGGCCGCCGGCGGCGAGGTGCTCGTGGGCCCGTTCGACGCGCCGCCGGCCGGCCGCCTCGCGGTGCTCGCCGACCCCGCCGGCGCTTCGTTCTGCGTCTGGGAGGCGGCCGATCGGGAGGGGGCCCAGGCGATCAACGAACCCGGCGCGTGGTCGATGAGCATGCTCGTCACCGGCGATCCGGAGGGCGCGACGACGTTCTACCGCGAGGTGTTCGGCTGGGAGACGGAGGGCTTCGAGATGGACGGCGCCCGGTTCTGGCTCTGGCGCCTGCCGGGCTACCTCGGCGGCGTGCCCCAGCAGCCGGTCCCGCGCGACGTCGTCGCGGTGATGGCCCCGGCCCCGGAGGGCGCCCCTGCGGCCTGGTCGGTCGACTTCTGGGTCGACGACGTCGATGACGTCGCGTCGCGCGCGGCGAGCCTCGGCGGCCGCGTCGCGGTCGAGCCGGCGACGACGGCCATCGGGAGGGAGGCGACCCTCGCGGACCCCGAGGGCGCGACGTTCACGGTGAGCCGGGTCAGCGCGGGCGGCTAGCCGACTCGAACCCGGTGAGCGTCGCGCGCACCAGCGACCCGATCGACTCGAGCTCGTAGCCGCCCTCCTGGACGACCACGGTCGGTAGACCGAGGGCGCCGAGGATGCGTCCGGCAGCCTCGTAGCCCTCGAGGCTCACGGCGAGCGGGCTCTCCGGGTCGCCCTCGGCCGCGTCGACCCCGAGGGCGACCACGAGCGCGCGCGCGCCGCCGCGCGCCGCCCACTCGCCGAGCTCGGTCACGGCCTCGAGCCACGCCTCATCCCCGGAGCCCGGGGTGAGCGGCAGGTTGCGATTCGCTCCCGCGCCGGCCCCGGTACCCGTCTCGGCGGCGAAGCCGAGGAAGTGCGGGAACCAGCCAGCGCCCGGGTCGACGTGCGCCGAGGCGACCAGGACCTCGGGGTCGGCATAGAAGATGGACTGGGTCCCGTTGCCGTGGTGCGCGTCGACGTCGACGACGGCCACGGGGGCGCCGATACGGTCGCGAAGGCGGGCGGCCGCGGCGGCGGTGTTGTTGAGGTAACAGGAGCCGCCGAAGCCGGTCCGCGTTGCGTGATGCCCCGGCGGCCTGCAGCAGGCGTAGGCGGCGGGCTGACCGTCGGCGACCAGGTCGGCCGCGGTCAGCGCCGCGTCGACCGCCGCCCTGGCGGCCTCCCAGGTGCCCGGGCCGATCAGGGTCATCGTGTCGTAGGCGAACTGGCCGGCCCGAGCCGTGACCGCGGTCGCCAGCGCCGGGCGTAGCCCGGACATGAGCGCCGGGTGGGGAAAGACGTAGGGCACGACGCGGTCCTGGCCGGGATCGCGATCGAGACCCGCGGCCTCCCACTGCGCCCAGGCTCCCGCCAGGTAGTCGAGCAACTCACGGTCGTGAACCGCAAGGACGGCGTCATCGTCGTGTGTCGCGGCCTCGACGAGGCGGGCGCCGTCGTCCTCGAGCGCGGCCCGGATCCGGTCCGCCCGCTCCGGGACCTCCGTCCCCGGCGTCCGGACCCCGACCCAGACCTCGCCGCCCGGCTCGTGCCGGCGGTGGCGATCCGTCCACACGAGCGGCATCGAGAGGCTCACGGCGCGCGAGCCTAGCCGCTCGCTTCCGGCTCGGTGCGAGATTCCGACCGTCCTCCGAACGAACGTTCGCTCGTTAGTACAAATCGGCACATCCATTACGTCGCGTTTGCTCCATTGGTGCCCATTGACGCAGGTGGGTCTCGCGGCATAGGTTTCCGAACGTCCGTTCATGAATGGTCGGGAGGAGATCCGCCAGCAGCTCGGCGCCGACAGGGTCATCGACCCGCCGGGTGCCCTGCCCCAGCCCGCCGAGCGGCTCGACGCCACCGGTCCGGTGCGCCCGTACGAGCTCGAGGTCGCGGTCGAGCGCCTCTGCCTGGACTCGACCTCGCACCGGGACCTGCGGCGCCGCTGCGACGGCGACCCGGGGCGGATGGCGGCCAGGATCGAGGAGATCGTCGACACGCGCGGGAAGATGCACAACCCCGACACCGACTCCGGCGGCATCCTGATGGGCACGGTCGCCGCCGTCGGCGATCGCCTTGCTGATCCGCCGTCGACCGGAGCGCCGATAGTCGCTTTGGGGTCGCTCACCCTCACCCCGCTACGCCTCGCCGAGGTCACCGGGCTGGACCCCGACTCGCCACAGGTCGAGGTCAGCGGGTCCGCCTACATCTTCGAGCGCGCGCCCTGGGCACCGCTCCCCGACGACCTGCCGTCGCACGACGGCGCTCGAGCTGTTCGACGTCTGCGCCGCCGCCTCGCAGCTTCGCGACCTGATGCCGCGCGAGGGCACCGTCTGCGTGCTCGGCGCCGGGCACGCCGGCAAGCTGGCGCTCGCCTGCGCGCGCGAGGAGATGGAGGGCGGGACGGTCGTCGCGATCGACGTCGATCAGGCCGCGGTCGACCGCGTCGCCGAGCTCGGCCTGTGCGACGTCGGCGTCGCCACCGACCTGCGCGACCCGCTGGCGGCGCTCGACGTGGTCCGCGCCGCGGGCGTCGGCCCGGCCGACCTGACGGTGGTCGTGGTCAACGCCACGGGTTGCGAGCCGGCCTCGATCCTGCTGACCGCCGACAGCGGCACCGTGCTCTTCTTCTCGATGGCGACCTCGTTCGGCGCCGCGGCGCTGGCGGCGGACGGGATCGGCACCAGCGCCCGGATGCTGATCGGCAGCGGGTATCCGCCCGACCGCGGCGCCTACGCGCTCGAGCTCGTCCGCGGCTCGGAGCCGCTGCGCCGCGCCCTCGGCCTCGTCGTCGGAGAGCCGGCGTGAACGCGGGTCACTCGGTGCAGATGCGCTGGCGCGATCTCGACGGGCTCGGCCACGTCAACCACACGGTCGTCCTGACGTACCTGGAGGAGGGCCGCGACGCGTTCCTCAAGGCGTGCGGAATCTCCCGGGACGAGTACGTGGTGGGGCGCTGCTCGGTCGAGTTCAACGGCGAGATCGATCCGGCGTTCGAGGCGGTCACCGTCCAGTGCGCCGTTCGCGAGCTTGGCAACAAGAGCGTGACCACCAGCGAGCGGATCGTCGACGGCAGGGGGGAGGCGATCGTCGAGGCCGAGTTCGGGATCGTGCTGTGGGACCCGGATCGCCGCGCGTCGCGACCGATCACCGACGAGGAGCGTGCCTTGCTCGCGCGCTCCGGACAGGAGGGGACATGAGCCCGGCCAGCGCCTGGAACAGCGAGCCCGTAGTCGTCACGTGCGCGATCACGGGCGCCGACGTCTTCCGCGAGAACAACCCGAACATCCCGTACACGACCGAGGAGATCGCCGATTCGACCATCGGGGCCGCCGGGGCGGGCGCGACCGTCGCCCACCTGCACGTCCGCGAGGACGACGGCACGCCGAGCGGCCGGCCGGAGCTGTTCGTGGACGCGATCGATCGCATCCGCGCCCGCTCGGAGATCCTCACCATGGTCTCCACCGGGGGCGCCAACGACATGACGATCGAGGAGCGCACGACCGGCCTCGAGGCGAAGCCGGACATCTCCGGGGTCGAGTCCGGCTCGATGAACTTCGGCGATGAGACCTTCATCACCCCGCCGCCGGCCGGGCGCGGAATCGTCGAGCGCGCCCAGGGCATGGGGATCGCGCTGGAGGTCGAGACCTTCGACGTCGGCCACGTGGTCAGCGCCGTGCGCTGGCTCGAGCAGGGCCTGCTCGATGGGCCGCTGCGGATCAACCTCGTCTTCGGCGTCCCCGGCGGGATCGACGCCTCGCCGGAGGCGCTCGACGCGATGCTGCGCCCGCTGCCTCCCGAGACGTTCTGGACCGTCACCTGCATCGGCCGTCATCACCAGCGGATGCTCGGCCTGGCGCTGCTCAAGGGGGCGCCGGGAATCCGCACCGGGCTCGAGGACGTCGCCTACATCGCCAAGGGCGAACTGGCGCCGTCGAACGCCGCCCTGGTCGAGATGGCGGTCGGCATGGCGCGGAGCCTCGGCCGCGAGGTCGCCACGCAGGACCAGACCAAGGGGCTGCTGGGGCTTGGCTGAAGCCGTCGCCATTCCCGCTCGCCGGGGCTCGGAGACCCGCGAGGCGATCCTGAGCTCTGCGATTGAGCTCTTCGGGCGTCGTGGCTACCACGCGACCTCGATGCGGGCGCTGGCCTCCGAGGCGCAGGTGCAGCCGGCGGCGATCTACCACTGGTACGCGAGCAAGGAGGCGATCCTGGTCGAGCTCCAGGACGACTTCATGGAGAAGCTCACCGAGCGCGTGGTCGCCGCCATGGCCCGCCACGACCGGCCCGCCCTGCGCCTCGCGGCGGCCGTCCGCGAGCACGTGGTCTTCCACGGCATCCACCGGCTCGAGGCGTTCGTCACCGACAGCGAGATCCGGGCGCTCACGGACGGCCCGCGCGAGGCGCTGATCGGAAAGCGCGACGACTACCAGGCGATGTTCAGCGAGCAGATCCGCGACGGGATCCGCGACGGCTCGCTGCGAGCCACCGACGCCCACGTCGCCACCTACGCGATCCTGCTCCAGTGCACCGGGGTCGCGCTGTGGTTCGACCCGGCCGGACCGCTGCAGCTCGAGCAGGTCGCCGAGCTCCACGTCGAGCTCGTGCTCGGCTCCCTGGCGGCCTCGAGGGAGCTGATCGCCGAGGCGATCGCCAGCGTCTCGCGCGGCGAGGCGGCCCCTCGATGAGCGCCCGCATCAAGCCGCCGGCACTCCCGGACGCGGCCACGATTGCGGTCGTCGCCCCCGCCAGCCCGCCGCAGACACGCTCGGACATCGAGCAGGCGACCGCCTACTTCGAGTCCCGCGGCCACGCGGTCGTCTTCGGCCCCAACCACCGGAAGGTGCACGGCTACCTGGCCGGCACCGACGAGGAGCGCGCCGCGGACCTGCAGTGGGCGCTCTCGGAGCCCGGGATCGACATGGTGCACACGCTCTGCGGGGGCTATGGCTGCGCGCGGCTCTACGACCTGATCGATTGGGACGCGGTCGGCGAGCCGCGGATCGTCTGCGGCTTCTCGGATATCACGGCGCTGCATCTGGCGCTCGCCGCCAACCACGGATGGGTGAGCTTTTACGGGCCCAACTTCCTGCGCTTCACGCGCCGCAAGGACGAGCTCACCAAGGAGACCGAGGATTGGTTCCATCGGGCCTTTCAGCCGGAGCCGCTCGGCCGCGTGTTCGAGGACCCGGAGAACCCCTACGTGCTCACGGTCGGCGGCGGCGTCGCGGAGGGCACGCTCGTCGGCGGCTGCATCACGTTGCTGACGGCGAGCATGGGAACCCCGTACGAGATCCAGACCGAAGGCTGCATCGTGCTGATCGAGGATCTGAACGAGGACGAGTACCTGGTCGACACGGCGATCAACCAGCTGGTTCGGTCGGGGAAGCTCTCCGAGGCCGCGGGGGTGGTGGTCGGCACCGACGTCAACCTGCACTCTCGGGTCCCGCCGGAGGGGTCGGAGTCGACGCTCTCGGTCGAAGAGGTCCTCGACGAGCTGATCGCGCCGCTGGGGATCCCGGCGATCGCGAACGTGCCCGTCGGGCACGGCAAGCACATGGCGACGGTGCCGCTCGGGGTCCGAGCGCGGATCGACGGCGACGCCAAGACGCTCGAGGTCCTCGAGCCGGCGGTGGAGCCAAGAACTGACACGACGCGAAACGGAGGCGTGTGATGAACCTGCGACGGATCTCGATGGGGCTCAGCCTGCTGGCGGCGACGGTCGCGCTCGCGCTCGCCGTCTCCGGGCCGGCGACGGCGCAGGATTCCGGCGGCAAGGACGTCCTGCGGATCGGCTGGTCGCAGGACCCGAAGACGCTGAACCCGTACGTCGGCGTGAACGAGGAGGAGTTCACGATCTGGGCGATCAACTGGGAGTTGCTCGTCGGCTTCAACCCGGAGGACCTCACCCCGGCGCCGGCGATCGCGGAGAGCTGGGATGTCTCCGAGGACGGCAAGACCGTCACCTTCCACCTGATCAAGGACGCGAAGTGGTCCGACGGCGTGCCGATTACCTCCGCGGACGTCAAGTTCTCCCTCGAGTCGCTGGGCGAGAACGGCCTGCTGTTCACCGGCTACACCGAGGGCGTCACCGCGATCAAGACGCCGGACGAACACACGGTCGTGCTCGAGACGAAGAAGCCCAACGCTCGGCTCATCGGCGACCTGTTCGTCTACATCCTGCCCAAGCACGTCTGGGACAAGGTGCCGGAAAAGGAACTCACCACCAGCTACCAGCCCGAGGTGCCCCTGGTCGGGAGCGGCCCCTACATCGTCACCGACTTCGAGCGGGGGCGGATCCTGCACATGGAGCCGAACCCGGAGTGGCGGGGCGAAACGCCGATCGTTCGACGAGATCCAGTTCATCCGCTACGGGAGCGCGGACGCGGTGGAGCGCGCGCTCACCCTGGGCGAGATCGATTTCATCCCCGAGGTCCAACCGGCGACGTTCAACCGCCTCGGCGATCAGGAGGGGATCGAGACGGTGAACGCGCCCACGTACTCGTTCACCGAACTCGCCTTCAACCTCTGCTCGGCGGAGAACTGCCCGGAGGCCAAGTTCAACCCCGCCATCCAGGACACGACGATGCGGCAGGCGATCGCCTACAGCATCGACCGCGAGCGAAACAACGAGATCGCGAACCAGGGAACCTCGTTCGTCGCCCACGGCCTCCTGCCCTCGTTCTACAAGGACTTCTACGAGGTGCCGGAGCAGGACTACCCGTACGACCCCGAGCTTGCGAACCAGCTCCTCGACGAGGCCGGCTGGACGCTCAACGACGACGGGATCAGGGAGAAGGACGGCGAGGTGGCCTCGTTCGACCTCTATGTGCGCTCAGAGGCGCAGGCCGACATCCAGCAGGCGAAGCTGATCGCCGAGCAGACCAAGGAGATCGGCGTCGAGTTCAACGTCCAAGTGGTCAGCACCGACAAGCTCACCGAGCTGACGGTCCGCAAGGTCGACGGCAAGCCGGCGCCGGAGTTCGACTCGTTCATCTGGGGATGGGGAGGCGATCCGTACGACCCGAGCGCGCTCCTCGACCTCCTGACCACGGGTCAAATCGGCGCATCCTCCGACGCCTTTTACTCGAACCCGGAGTACGACCGGCTGTACGAGAAGCAGCTGACCCTCGTCGGTGACGAGAACGCGGAGGAGCGCCAAGCGGTGGTCAGGGAGATGATCGCGGTCCTGCAGGAGGACCTGCCCTACATCGTGCTCACCTACGACCCCTATCTGGAGGCCTACAACTCCGACGCCCTGAGCAACGTCGAGCGACTCTGTCCGGCGGACACCGGAGAGGTGCTCTGCCAGCAGGTCTCGTACGAGCCGCTGCTCACGCTCCAGCCGGGCGAGAGCGGCGGAGGCAACGAGACGGTCAGCGGTGTGCCCGGCGGCGTAGCGGCGATCGGCGCCCTGATCGTCGCGGTGGCGGCCTTCGTGTTCGGCCGCGCCCGGGGGCGGCGCGAGACCGAGCCGTTGGAGCTCGAGGCTTGACCGGGGGGGACGGCGCATGAACGCTCGCTGGCTCGCCGGCAAGCTCGCCGCGGCGCTGCTGACGCTGGCGTTCGTGCTCGTCTTCAACTTCTTCCTCTTCCGAGGGCTGGGCGACCCGACGACCCAGCTCGCCCGGCTCCCGCAGTCGACCCCCGAGGAGATCGAGAAGCTGAAGGCCGACTACGGCCTCGACAAGCCGGTCCTCGGCCAGTTCGCCGACTATGTCGGCGACACCCTGACGCTCGACCTCGGCATCAGCCAGACGACCCGGGAGCCGGTCTGGGACGAGATCAAGGCCGCGATCCCGTGGACCCTCCTGCTCGTCGGCACCGGAACGCTGTTCGCGACCGTGCTCGGCGCCTGGATGGGGGTGGTGGCCGCGACCAGGCGCGGCAAGAAGACGGACGACGGCTTCCTCGGCTTCAGCCTGTTCACCTACGCGGCGCCCGAGTACTGGTTGGGGATCATCCTCATCCTCGTCTTCGCGGTCGCGATCCCGATCTTCCCCGCGGGCCAGCAGATGACTCCCGGGGTGGAGTTCTCGAACTGGTTCTCGCAGGCGCTCAACGTCGCCGACCATCTGGTCCTGCCGGCGATCGCGATGACCCTGCTGATCCTGGGCCAGTACTTCCTGATCATGCGCTCGTCGATGGTCGACGTGCTGACCGAGGACTTCATCACCGTCAAACGCGCGACCGGCCTGCCGTGGCGCCGCGTGGTGAACAAGCACGCGGTCCCGAACGCGCTGTTGCCGCTGGTGACGATCGCCGCGATCCAGTTCGGGGCCGTCGCCGGGGGCGCGATCACGATCGAGACGATCTTCTCGTGGCCCGGGTTGGGCGAGCTCTCCTTCAACGCGATCAATGACAAGGACTTCCCGATGCTGCAGGGGACCTTCCTCGTCTTCTCGGTCGGCGTGATCTTCGCCAACCTCGTCGCCGACTGCCTCTACTTCGCCCTCGACCCGCGGGTGCAGACACGATGACCCTTTCGCTCGGCCGAGCACGCCCCGCCCGCGCTCATGACCGGGGCACGAACTCGCGAGCTGCTGTTCGGGACCTGGCGGGGACGGATCTCGCTCGGTGTGCTCGGGCTGTTCATCTTCATGGCGATCTTCGGCAGCGCGATCGCCCCCTACGACCCCGAGGCCTCGAGCCTCGAGGTGCTCGCAACCGCCCAGCAGCTCGCACCTTCTGGGCACGACCGAGAGCGGCGCGGACGTCCTCTCCCAGCTGCTGGTCGGGGCGCGGATCTCGATCGTGGTCGGCTTTGCCGCGGCCGTCATCTCGTCCGTGATCGGCGCCGCGGTCGGCCTGTTCAGCGGCTACTTCGGGGGATGGACCGACCGCATCCTCGACGCCCTCGACAATTGGTTCCTCGTCATCCCCACGCTGCCCCTGATGGTCGTCCTCTCCCGGATCCTCAACCCCTCGTTGGGTGTCCTGATTCTGGTGATCGGGATCACCTCGTGGGCGGGGACGGGGCGGATCGTGCGCTCGCAGGTCCTGACCCTGCGGGAGCGGGCGTTCGTCGAGCGCGCCCGCGCCCTCGGCGCCAGCCACTGGTACATCATCCGCACGCATATCTTCCCCAACGCGCTGCCGCTGATCTTCGCCAACACGGTGCTGATCGTCGCCGTCGCGATCCTCTCCGAGGCCGCGCTGTCCTTCCTCGGCCTCGGCGACCCGACCCACATCTCGTGGGGCACGATGCTCGAGAACGCGTTCGCGTCCGGCGCGCCGAGCGCGGAGGCGTGGTGGTACGTGATCCCGCCCGGCCTCTGCATCACCCTGCTGGTGCTCTCCGTTGCGGTGCTCGGCTACCTCTTCGAGGAGTACGTCAACCCGCGACTGCTGGACGAGGAGCAGGTGCCAGCATGACAGTGAGGTGCTTTAGCACCGAAAGCAGCATGTCAGGCGGCGAAGCCGCCGCAGGTGATTCATGACGGTGCCCCTGCTCGAGGTCAAGGACCTGCACGTGCGCGCCGGCGGCAATCCGATCGTCGACGGCGTCGATCTGGTGATCGAGCCCGGCGAGGCGCTCGGGCTCGCGGGCGAGTCGGGGTGCGGCAAGACCACCACGGCGCTGGCGCTGATGAAGCTGCTGCCGGGCGGCCTGGAGCAGTCGGGGGAGATGACCTTGAACGTCGAGGCCGAGGCCGAGCCGATCCGGCTCGACCGGCGGACCGAGACCGGGATGCGCTACGTCCGCTGGCGTCACATCTCGCTCGTCTTCCAGGGCGCGATGAACTCGCTCGACCCCGTCCAGCGGGTCGAGGACCAGTTCGAGGAGGCGATCGTCCTCCACGCGCCGCGCGCCTCGTCGGACGAGGTCCGCGGCGCGGATCGACGAGCTGCTCGAGACCGTCGGGCTGACCCCCGTTGTCGGGCGCCGTTACGCCCACCAGCTCTCCGGCGGTCAGCGCCAGCGGGTGATGATCGCCCTCGCGCTGGCCTGCCGGCCATCGCTCGTGATCGCGGACGAGCCAACGACCGCGCTCGACGTGGTCATGCAGGCGCAGGTCCTGGAGCTGCTCGAGCGCCTGCGCGAGCAGCTCGGGCTGGCCCTGATCCTGATCTCGCACGACCTCGGCGTCCTCGCCGAGACCTGCGACCGGATCGCGGTCATGTACGCCGGCCGGATCGTCGAGACCGGCCCGGTGCGCGCCGTCTTCGACTCCCCGCAGCACCCCTACACGAAGCGGCTGCTCGACACGCTGCCGGTGATCGGCGGCGTGCGCGGCCTGGCGGCGCCGATCCCGGGTGGCCCGCCGGATCCGGGCGACCTGCCCGAGGGCTGTCGCTTCCGACCCCGCTGCCCGTACGCGGCCGACCGCTGCTTCGACCGACCCGGCCCTGCGTGAGGTCGGCCCGGGGCAGTCCGCGGCGTGCCACTACGCGCCCTGGACCGAGTGGCCCGAGATCACCGCGCCCGCCGTGACCGCCACCGAGGTCGCCGAATGAATCCCGAGACCCTGATGGAGGTTCGCGACCTGGCGGTGGAGTTCCGCGTCCGCAAGAGCGTCGCGCGGGCGGTCGACGGGGTCTCGTTCGAGTGGCGAAAGGGCGAGATCCTCGGCGTCGTCGGCGAATCCGGCTGCGGCAAGTCGACCCTCGCGCGGGCCATGCTGAGCCTGGTCGAGCCCGCGTCCGGCGAGTTGGCCCTCGACGGCCAGGACGGCGAACGGCAAGCGGAACATGGACGAGCTTCGCCGGCGCCTGCAGATGATCTTCCAGGACCCCTACCAGACGCTCAACCCGCGCCAGCGGGTGCGGACGATCGTCGCCGAGCCGCTGCGGGTGCAGGGCGTCGCCAAGGGTGAGCACGATGAGCGCGTGCGCCGAGCGCTGCGACGACGTCGGGATGGATCTTGAGCGCTTCTCGCGAGCGCTACCCGCACCAGCTCTCCGGCGGCCAGCGCCAGCGGGTGGCGATCGCGGCGGCGCTCGTGCTCGAGCCCGACGGGCTGATCTGCGACGAGCCCGTCTCGATGCTCGACGTCTCGGTCCAGGCGCAGATCCTCGCCGTGCTGCTCGAGCTCCAGCGCCAGCGCGGAGCTGGCGCTGCTGTTCATCACCCACGACCTGAGCCTCGCCTGGACGCTCTGCGACCGGATCGTGGTCATGTACCTCGGCCGCGTGGTCGAGCAGGGCACGGCCGTGGACGTCATCGAGCGGCCACAGCACCCGTACACCCAGGCGCTCGTGAGCGCGATCCCGGTCCCGACGCCCGGCGGGGGCGGCCGCCGCGAGCTGCTCAGGGGCGAGCTCCCGGACGCCGACCGCGGTGCCCTCCGGGCTG
Source organism: uncultured Solirubrobacterales bacterium (assembly GCA_963742205.1). Taxonomy (GTDB): domain Bacteria; phylum Actinomycetota; class Thermoleophilia; order Solirubrobacterales; family 70-9; genus WHSW01. The sequence goes on from CAVUKZ010000005.1 coordinate 86,046, forward strand.
TCGCTTCCATCCGCGTTGCCCGCGACGCTTCGAGCCGTGCGACAAGGTCGATCCACCGCTGCTCGACGCCGGCGCTCCCGGTCAGCGCGCCGCCTGCCTGCTGCACGATCCGGAGCAGGCGCCGAAGGCGGCGCGCGCGGTGCTGATGAGCGGCTCACGACGCGCTGGCGCGACGTCGGCCGGCCCCGTCGGGCGGCTCGAGCCCGGCCAGCGCAACGCGATCACCGACGTCCCCGGGGTGCGGGTGGGCCAGTCGCAGGCGGAGAGCGGCGAGCGCACCGGCGTGACCGTGATCGCGCCGCCCTCGTTGCCGGCCTACGCAGGGGTGCGGACCGTCAACGGGATGGGCGAGCTCACCGGATGGCTGGAGATCGAGGAGTCGGGTGGGATGGAGACCCCGGTCTACCTCTGCGGGACCCACGCCGTCGGCACCGTCTACCAGGCGGCGATCACGGCCTCCGGGCGGGGGCCCGACCACGTCACGATCCCGATCGTCGGCGAGTGCGACGACGGCGACATGGCCGATTCGCGGACGGTCACAGCGGCCGACGTCGAGCGCGCGCTCGAGGCGCTCGGGCCGGAGGTCGCGGAGGGCACGGTCGGGGCCGGCACCGGGATGGATTGCTACGGATACCCGGGCGGCATCGGCACGGCGTCGCGCCTGGTCGACGGCTACACGGTCGGCGTGTTGCTGTTGTGCAACTTCGGCGACCGCGATTACCTCGACCTCCTGGAGGGCCTGCCGGCCCCCGACGCGCGGCCCGGGCGCGAGGGGTCGTGCATCGCCGTCTGTATGACCGATGCGCCCCTGGCGCCGCACCAGCTGCGCCGGCTCGCGCTGCGGCCGCTGCTCGGGCTCGCGCGCACCGGCTCCTACGCCCACGAGGGCTCGGGCGAGATCGGGCTCGCGCTCTCCACCTCGCTCACCGCGAGCCTCGACAACTCGGCGCTCAACCCGTATTTCGCCGGCGCGTACGAGGCCGCGCAGGAGGCGGTCTACAACTGCCTCGTCGCCGGGCGCGCATCCGAGCGCCTCGACGGCACGATGCAGGAGGAGTTTCCGGTCGATCTCGTCCGCCGCGCCGGGTAGAGAACCCGTGACTCGGGATCGCGCTCGCCTTCGCTCGACGGCGTGGTGCCGCCTCGCCCCTGCGCGATGATCGAGCCGATGCCAGACGGAGCACTGCACGACGAGGTGGTGGAGCTCGCCCAGGGGTTGCTCCGGATCGACACGTCCAACCCGCCGGGGAACGAGACCCCCGCCGCTCAGCTGATCGCGGCGCACCTGCGCGAGGCCGGCGTGGAGTGCGAGCTCGTCGGCCCCGATCCCGAGCGCCTCAACCTCGTCGCCCGTGTGCCGGGGGCGGGCACTGGACCGTCGATCATGCTGCTCGCCCACACGGACGTCGTCCCGGCGCCCTCGGACGGCTGGACGGTGCCGCCGTTCGCGGCGACACTTGCTGACGGACGGCTGATCGGCCGCGGGGCCGTCGACATGAAGAACGAGCTCGCGGCGCGCGTGGTCGCGGTCGCGGCACTCGCCCGCAGCGGCGCGCGCCCGGCCGGCGACGTCGTTCTGATCGCCGAGGCCGACGAGGAACGCAACGTCTCCGACGTCGGCCTCTCATGGCTGGCGCGCGAGCGCCCGGACCTGCGCTGTGACCTGGCGATCAACGAAGGCGGCGGCCTGCTGCTCGAGCTCGCGTCCGGGCGCCGGGTGCTGACCGTCTCGGTGGGTGAGAAGCAGGTCACCTCGCTGCGGATCCGCGTCTTCGGCCGGGCGGGCCACGCCTCGATCCCACCCCGCGACGACAACGCGCTGCGCCACGCGGCCACGGCCGTCGACCGTCTGCTCGACCACACGGAGCCGGCGACCGTCGTTCCGTCGGTCGCCGCGGCGCTGGAGGTGATCGGGGCGCCGCCGGGGGATGCGGAGGAGATGATCACCTGGGCGTCCGGCCAGCACCCGGTGCTCGCCGACGAGCTGCCCGCGGTGACCCGGATGACCGTGACCCCGACGGGCCTGAGGACCCACGAGCCCCCAAACGTGGTCCCGCCCTTCGCGGATGTGATCTGCGACTGCCGCACGCTCCCCGGCCAGAACGTCGACGACATCCGCGACTACGTCGGCCGGGCGCTCGGCGCCGACTTCAAGTACGAGCTCGAGCTGCTCGAACCGCTCGCCGGCGGCACGGAGTCGCCTACGGACACGCCCCTGTTCGAAGCCCTGCGCGAGTACGCGGCGAGCCGCGCGAACGCGGAGCTGCTGCCGCTGCTGTCCGCCGGGTTCACGGACTCGCACTGGATCCGGGAGGCCTGGGGCACGGTCGCCTACGGCTTCGCCCCGGTGCTCTTCGGCGACCTCGACGCCTACCTCAACGCCGCCCACGCCAACGACGAGGCGATCGAGATCGCGGACCTGGTCGAGATGGCGGAGTTCCACTACGAGCTCATTCGGCCGGATTCGGATTGATTTGCTGTTCTGATCAGCACAAGCCGCGGGCGGAAAAGGCCGAGACCCGCACATAACTCGGCGCGATTTACGCCTAATTTGGCCTAAGACTTGACAAATTGGCGGCGATGTGGAATTGATTCGCGCGCCGTGAGGAGGAAGGGCTCACTGGCCTCGCTGCGGGAGGCCAACCGCAAGCTGGTGATCGATGCGCTGCGCGAGCGCGGCGTCGCCAGCCGGGCCGAGGTCGCGCGGATCACCGGCCTCTCGCGCTCGACCGTGTCGACGATCGTCACCGACCTGCTCGACAGCGGACTGGCGGGCGAGCGCGATGGTCAGCCCAACGGCGGGACGCACGCGGGCCGCCCCCCGGTGATGGTGTCGCTCAACGGCTCCGCCGGGCTCGCGGTCGGGATCGACTTCGGCCACCGCCACCTCCGCGTCGCGGTCTCCGACCTCTCGCACACGGTGCTCGCCGAGACGTGGCGCGAGCTCGACGTCGACCACTCCGCCGACCAGGGTCTCGACGCCGCGGTCGAGTTCGTCGACGAGGTGCTGGCCGAGGCGAGCGCCGATCGCGCCCGCGTGATCGGCGTCGGCATGGGCCTCCCCGCGCCGATCGATCGCGCCACCGGAGCCGTCCAGGGCTCCTCGATCCTCCCGGGCTGGGTCGGCGTCGACGCGGCAGCCGAGGCGAGCGCCCGCCTCGGGCTCCCGGTGGAGGTCGACAACGACGCCAACCTGGGCGGGCTCGCGGAGCTCGTCTGGGGCGCCGGCCGCGGGCGATCGGAGATCGCGTACATCAAGGCCTCGTCCGGCGTCGGCGCCGGGCTGATCTCCGGCCGGCCGGCTCCAGCACGGGGTCGGCGGGACGGCGGGCGAGATCGGCCACATGCTGATCGCCGAGAGCGGCCCGGTGTGCCGGTGCGGCAACCGCGGCTGCCTCGAGACGCTGGCGTCGACCCGGGCCATCGCGACCCTGCTGAGCGCGAGCCGGGCCGAGGAGGTCACGACCAGGCGGGCGCTCGAGCTGTGCGCCTCGGGCGACGCGGCGGCCCAGCGCCTCGTGGGCGACGCCGGGCGGGCGATCGGCATCGCGGTCGCGAATCTCTGCAACCTGCTCAACCCCGAGTGCGTGATCGTCGGCGGCGACCTGGCGGTGGCCGGCGAGGTCCTGCTCGCCCCGCTGCGCGAGGCCGCGCGCCGAAACGCGATCCCGAGCGCCGCCGACGAGGTCGAAATCGTCGCCGGCGTGCTCGGCGAGCGCGCCGAGCTGCTGGGCGCGCTCGCGCTCGTCATGCACGAGTCGGATCGGTTCACGACGCCGTCGCCCCTGATGGAGGCCGCGTAATGCGCAAACACTTAAAGCAGGACAGCCCGCGCGAGCGGACAATCACGAGAGAGGAGACGCGTAACCAAATGGATTCTTCGATCAGGAGGATGCGATGAGTTGGAGAAGCAAGCGGACGAGGGTCCTCGCTCCGCTCGCCGGGCTCGTGCTGGCGGCCGGGCTGGCCGCGTGCGGGAGCGATGATTCGAGCGACAGCACGTCGAGCAGCAGCGGCGGTGGGAGCGGCACGATCGCATTCCTGCTGCCCGAGACCGAGACGGCGCGCTACGAGACCCAGGACAAGCCGCTGTTCGAGCAGAAGGTCAATGAGCTCTGCCCGGACTGCGACATCCTGTACCAGAACGCCGACCAGGACCCGACCAAGCAGCAGTCGCAGGTCGAGGCCGCGGTCACCCAGGGCGCCAATGTGATCGTCCTCGACCCGGTCGATTCGACCTCGGCCGCGGGCATGGTGACCCGCGCCCAGCAGGCCGACATCCCGGTGATCAGCTATGACCGGCTGATCCTGAATGCGGACCTGGCTGCGTACGCTGAGTTCAACAGCCCCGAGGTGGGCAAGCAGCAGGGTGACGCCCTGACGAAGAAGCTCGCCGAGGACGGCAACCCGACCGGTCCGATCATCCAGATCAACGGCGACCCGAAGGACAACAACGCGAAGTTGTTCAAGGAGGGCGCCACCTCGGTGTTCCAGGCCAAGGGGGTCGACGTCGCCAAGGAGTACGACACCCCCGACTGGCTGCCGGAGAACGCCCAGAAGGAGATGGACCAGGCGATCACCGCGGTGGGTGACGGCGGGTTCCACGGCGTCCTCGCGGCCAACGACGGCACCGCGGGCGGCGCGATCGCGGCGCTCAAGGGTGCCGGCATCGACCCGTCGACGATCCCGGTCACCGGTCAGGACGCCGAGCTGGCCGCGATCCAGCGGATCCTCGCGGGCGAGCAGTACATGACGGTCTACAAGCCGATCAAGCCGCTCGCCGACAACGCCGCGACGCTCGCGGTGGCGGTCATCAACGGTGAGGACCCGGCCTCCTCCGACGTCATCAACGGCGCGGAGGACAACGAGATGGAGCAGGTGCCGGCGGCGATCACCGACACGATCCCGGTGTTCCAGGACAACGTCAAGGACACCGTCGTCAAGGACGGGTACTGGAGCGCGCAGGAGATCTGCACGCAGCAGTTCGCGCAGGACTGCAAGGACGCAGGCATCCAGTAATAACGAATAGCCTGACGCGTGAGGAGGGACTGAGATGAGTCAAAGTCAGACCAGCTCGCCGAGCCCAGCGGCCGATTCGAATGGCCAGGCCCTCCTCACGCTGAAGGGCTTCACGAAGAGTTTCGGCGCCGTCCAGGCAATGAAGGACGTCTCGCTCGACGTGTATCCGGGCGAGGTCCTCGGGCTCGTCGGCGACAACGGCGCCGGCAAGTCGACCCTGATCAAGGCGATCTCCGGAGCCCAGCCAGCGGACACCGGCGAGGCATCGTTCGACGGCAAGCAGGTGAGGCTCCGGACCCCACACGAGGCGACCGAGCTCGGGATCGCGACCGTCTACCAGGACCTGGCGCTGGCGGAGAACCTCGACGTGGTCGCCAATCTCTTCCTCGGGCAGGAGGTGTCGGCCTCGGTCCCGGGGATCCACGTCCTCGACGAGGTGGCGATGGAGCAGAAGGCGGTCGAGCTGCTGAGTTCGCTCGGGGTGACGACGCTGCGCAGCGTGCGCACCGAGGTCGCCTCGCTCTCCGGCGGCCAGCGGCAGGCGGTGGCGATCGCCCGCTCGCTGCTCGGCGAACCGAAGATGGTGATGCTCGACGAGCCCACCGCCGCGCTGGGGATCGTGCAGACCGCGCAGATCCTGAAGCTGATCCAGCGATTGCGCGAGCGCGGGCTGGGCGTGATCGTGATCAGCCACAACCTGGCCGACGTCTTCGAGGTCGCCGATCGCATTGCGGTCCTGCGGCTGGGGCGGGTGGCGGGAGAGCACAAGGTCGGCGACGTGACCCGCGAGGACGTGGTGGCCTCGATCACCGGGGCGGACGTCGAGCAGAGGTCGACCGAGGAGACTCCCCTATGAGCACGCCAGAAACGACCATCGGTACCGCACCGGCCGAGGCGGTCGACGGGTTCTCGATCCGCAAGGCGTTCGGCGCGCTGGCTCGGGGCGACCTCGCGCCGGTCAGGGTGATGCTCGGGATCGCGGTCATCTGGACGATCTTCCAGATCGCCAACGACCGCTTCCTGAGCGCGATCAACCTCTCGAACCTGACGCTGCAGATCGCGGCCACGGCGACGATCTCGATCGGCGTCGTGCTCGTCCTGCTGCTGGGTGAGATCGACCTGTCGATCGGCGCCGTCAGCGGTCTCGCCGCCGGGGTGATGGCGGTGCTGACCGTGCAACACGGCTGGGCGCCGCTGCTCGGGATCTTCGCCGGCCTCGCCGTCGGGGATCGCGATCGGGGCCTTCAACGGCTTCATCGTCACCCGGTTCGGCGTGCCCTCGTTCGTGGTCACGCTCGCGGGACTCCTCGCCTTTCAGGGGGCGCTCTTATACGTGCTCGGCGACACCGGCTCGGTCAACCTGCCGCCGTCGATCATCACCGACCTCACCAGCACCTTCTTCGACCCGGTCATCGGCTGGGTCCTCGGGATCCTCGGGATCGTCGCGATCGTCGCGAGCCTGTTGGCGGTGCGAAGACGTCGAGAGAAAGCCGGCCTCGAGGTCGGACCGATGTCCCTGGTGATCCTGCGCGTGGTGGTGGTCGCGGTCGCGATTCTCGCCGCGGTGGCGATCCTCAACGAGGATCGCGGTGTCCCGCTGGCGGCGGTGATCGTGGTCGCGCTGATGATCCTGTTCACGTTCATCACGGAGCGCACCCGCTACGGGCGCCACATCTTCGCCGTCGGCGGCAACGAGGAAGCCGCGCGCCGGGCCGGGATCAGCGTCACCAAGATCAAGGTCAGCGTCTTCACGCTCGCCTCGCTGCTCGCAGCCGCGGGCGGGATCCTCGCCGCGTCGCGCCTGCTGGCCGTCAACCAGCAGTCCGGTTCCGGCGACGTCCTGCTGCTCGCGATCGCCGGCCCGGTGATCGCCGGCACGAGCCTGTTCGGCGGCCGCGGCTACGTCTGGTCGGCCCTGCTGGGCGCCGTCGTGATCGGCTCGATCTCCAACGGCATGGACCTGCTCGCGCTCGACTCCGACATCAAGTTCATGATCACCGGCGCGGTGCTGCTGGGCGCGGTGACGATCGACGCGCTCACCAACCGCCGCCGCGCGGCCGGCTGACCGTCGACGCGCCGATTCGCTTCGCCGTCGGCGTCCCGAACGTCCGCGAGTACGGCGACCCGCTGCTCCTGCTCGAGCTCGGGCGCGCCGCCGAGGACGCTGGGTGGGACGGGTTCTTCGTCTGGGACCACCTCGCCTACAGCGATCCCGATGCCCCGGTCGCCGACCCGTGGATGGCGATCGCGGCGGTTGCGGCGCGCACCGAGCGCGTGCGCCTCGGCGTGATGGTCTGCATCCTCGCCCGGCGCCGGCCGCAGAAGGTCGCCCGCGAGACCGCCTCGCTCGACGTGCTCTCGGGCGGTCGGCTCGTGTTCGGCGCCGGCCTCGGCTCGGAGTGGGAGGCGGAGTTCGCGGCGTTCGGCGAGGACCCCGACCCGCGGGTGCGCGCGGCGCGGCTCGACGAAGGGCTCGACATCGTCTCCGGCCTCTGGAGCGGCGAGCCGTTTCGCTACAGCGGAACCCACTACGAGGTCGCGCAGACGACCTTCCTCCCGACGCCGCTCCAGCGCCCTCGGATCCCGGTCTGGATCGCGGGCCGCTGGCCGGCGCCGCGGCCGTTTCGGCGCGCCGCGCGCTGGGACGGCGTGTTCGCGATCCACCGCGAGGTCTCCCAGACGCAGACCATGAGCCCCGAGCAGCTCGGCGAGATCGTCTCCTACACCCGCGCGCATCGAGCGTCCGACTCGCCGTTCGACTTCGTGATCGAGGGCCAGACCGCCGGGGACGGGGGCGCGGCGGACCGCGAGCGAGTCGACGGCCTGCGCGCGGCGGGGCTCACCTGGTGGATCGAGAGCCTCGGCTGGTTCCGCGGCCCGCTCGCGGCGACGCGCGAGCGCATCGACGCCGGGCCGCCGCGCGTCGACTAGCTCACCCCCTGCGATGCCGCCGCCGCGCGATGCGCGGCGAGTCGCCGATCGACCGCGTATACCGCTGTCAACTTGCGACTCGCCGATTATCCCCAGGGCGCCGCTCCCGCCGAACGCCTCGGAGCGGCTCACGGATCGGGTCCCGCAAGCGTTGGCTAGTCGTGGAGGAGCGCCTGGCCTACCGCCCGCCGTTCGACGGCGCGGCGCTGCTTCGGTTCCTCGCCCGGCGGGCGATCCCGGGGGTCGAGGAGGTCGATGGCGAGACCTACCGGCGGAGCCTGCGGCTGCCCTCGGGACCGGGCACCGTCGAGCTCAGCCTCGCCGATGGCTACGTCCGGGCGCGCATCGAGGCGCCCGCGGCCCCCGATTGCGAGCGCGCGATCACGATCGCCCGCGCCCTCTTCGACCTCGACGCCGACCCGCAGGCGATCGCGTCGGTGCTGCGGCGCGACGCGCTGTTGGCGCCGCTGCTCGAGGCGGCGCCCGGCCGGCGGCAGCCGGGCAGCGCGGACGCGGCCGAGCTCGCGGCCCGGGCGGTACTGGGCCAGCAGGTCTCGCTGGAGGCGGCGGTCACGCTCGCCGCGCGCCTGGTCGCCGACTACGGCGAGCCTCTCGATCGCCCCGTCGGCACCGTCACGCACCTCTTCCCCTCGGCCGCGGCGCTCGCCTCGGCCGACCCAGAGCGCCTCGCGATGCCCGGCGCCCGGCGGCGAGCGCTGCTCGGCCTCTGCGCGGCGCTCGCCGCGGGCGACCTGGCGCTCGAGCCCGGCACGGACCTCGAGGAGGCGCGGGGGCGCCTGCTGGCGCTGCCGGGGATCGGCCCGTGGACGGCCGAGTACGTGGCGATGCGCGCGCTCGGCGACGTCGACGCGCTGCCGGCCACGGACCTCGGGCTGCGCCGGGCGCTCGAGCGTCTGGGCGAGGACCCGAGCCCGGATGCGCTCCGCAGGCGCGCCGAGGAGTGGCGGCCCTACCGCGCCTACGGCGCCCAGTATCTGTGGTCGGCGCTCGAGAGCCGTCGCGGTCAGCCGTCGTCCTGGCTGAACGCCCACCGGATCTCGTTGATCTCGAGTCCGGAGCCGAGGCAGGCGAGCAGCTTCATCCGCGCAGCCTGTGGGGAGAGGAAGCCCGCCGGGATGATCCCGGTCTCGCGCAGGTCGCGCTCGGATCCGCGGTAGCCGTAGGTCGCGCTGAGGATCACGCCGCGCTCGGGCCGGCAGTAGGCGACCACGGGGATCCGCTCGGCGGCCTCGGCCCAGACCTCGAGCAGGGGCGGCGCCAGGTGCCCGGCGCCGAGCGTGCCGATGACGACGCCCTCCGGGTCGGTGTCGAGGGCGGCACGGGCCAGCGCGCCGTCGTCGCCCGCGCCGGTGCCGATCACCAGGACGCGGCCGTCGAGATGCGGTGGATCGAGGGGTGGGTTGCGAGGGATCCGCGACCAGATCGTCGGGTGGCCCTCGGTGACGCGCCCGAGCGGTCCGGTCTGCGGCGAGGAGAAGGCGACGAGCGAGGTCGTGTCCGTCTTGCGCGCGCAGCGCGCGTGATGGATCTCACCGCCGAAGCAGACCAGTACGCCCATCCCGGCAGCCGCGTCGCCGGCCGCCACGCTCACCGCGTCGACGGCGTTGGCCGGCCCGTCGGCGCCCGGGGCGGAGGCCGGGCGGATCGCGCCGGTGAACACGATCGGGGCCTCGGCGTCGTGGATGACGTCGCACAGCATCGCCGTCTCCTCCAGGGTGTCGGTGCCGTGGGTGACGACGACGCCGATTCCGCGCCGGGCCGCGTCGCGCGCCTGGCGGCAGATGCGCAGCTGGTCGTCGAGCGTCAGGTGGGCGCTGGGGAGGTTGGTGACGGTCTCCGCCTGCAGCCCGTCGTGGTCGGCGAGGCTGGGAATGCTCGCCAGCAGACCCTCGGCGTCGAGATCGGGCGTCGCCCCCGACTCGCCGGTCATCGAGATCGTGCCGCCGGCCGCCAGGATCCGGACCTGTCGCGCCCGGCTTGGTGCCCCTTCCCTAACGGCCACGCGGCGACGATAGCGGCTCGCCCTCGCGCCGATAGCATCGGCGCCCCATGAGCGAGCTGATCGCGGTCGAGGCGGCGGACGACGTCACCGTCGTGCGGATCCAGCGTCCGCCGGCGAACGCCCTCGAGCCGGGCCTGCTCGCCGCGGGCGCCGACGTGGTCGCGGATCTGCGGGCCGCGCGTCCCGCGGCCGTGGTGATCACCGGGTCGGGCGACTTCTTCTCGGGCGGTGTTGACCTGAAGCTGGCGCCGACGCTGTCGCCGCCGGAGCAGCGCGGGATGGTCGCCGGGATCAACCGGCTCTTTTACGAGTGGTACGGGTTTCCGGGGCCCGTGGTCGCGGCCGTCAACGGCCACGCGGTCGCGGGCGGGATGATCCTCGCGCTCTGCGCCGACCACCGGGTGGGCTCGCGGGCGGGGAGCTACGGGCTGAGCGAGGTCCGGGTGGGCACGCCGTACCCGGTGGCCGCCCTTGCCGTCGTCCGCGCCGAGCTCGCCCCGGGGCCCGCGCGCAGGCTCATGCTCGGCGGCGAGCTGGTCGACGCCGAGTCGGCGCTCGAGCTCGGCCTCGTCGACGAGCTCGCCGACCGGGCCGACGTGCTGGCTCGCGCGCAGGCCGTCGCCCACGAGCTGGCAGCGCTCCCGTCCTCGACGTATCGGTCGGTGAAGGCACAGCTTCGGGGCCCCGACCTGGAGGCGATGCGGGCCGGGGTCGAGGACGATCCGCTCGCCCAGGGCTGGCTCGGCGACGAGACTGCCGACGCGGCGCGGGCGGCGCTGGAGTAGGCGGACGACTTAGACGGCGACCCGGTAGTCGCCCGGGTTGAGCCGCCGCGTCCGCCGCCGGTACTCCAGCCAGGCGCCGGGCCAGTTGTTGGTGTTCTCGCCGCGCGAGTTCACGTACCAGTTGTGACAGCCGCCGGTGGTCCAGACCGTGTGCTCGCTGCGGCGCGCCATCTCCTCCCGCCACGCGTTCTGCGTCTCCGGGCGCAGATCGAGCCAGCGAAACCCGCCGTCGCGAAGCCGCCGGAGGCCGTCGATGACGTAGCTGAACTGAGACTCGAGCGTGTACGGGACCGAGCCGGAGCCGTGGTTGGTGTTCGGCCCGTAGAGCACGAACATGTTCGGAAAGCCGGAGACGGTGGTGCCGAGATAGGCCTCCGCCCGCTCGCCCCACACCGCGTTGAGCTCGCGCCCATCGAGCCCGCGGATCTCCATCGGGGCGACGAAGTTGTGGGTGGCAAAGCCCGTGCCGTAGACGATCACGTCGGCCTCGCGCTCCACGCCGTCGGGACCGATGACGCCGGTCGCCGTCACCCGCTCCGCAGCACCCGCGATCAGCTCGACGTCGTCGCGGAGCAGGGTGGGGTACCAGTCGCTGGTCACGAGCACGCGCTTGCAGCCGATCTCGTAGTCGGGGGTCGACGCCTCGATCAGGTCCGGGCGGCCGCGCAACGCGCGCCGGCGCTCCATGTTCGAGAGCCCCTCGATCGCCTTGAGCACGCCCTGATGACCCGTCAACCCGTGCGCGAGCAGCTCGAAGAGGGCGAAGTTGGTGACCCGCGCGGCCGTCACGCGCAGCGGGAAACGCTCGAACAGGCGGCGCTCCCAGGCCGGGTAGCCGCGGTCCATGCGCCGGAGGATCCAGGGGGCCGAGCGCTGGTAGATGGTCGTCCGCTCGGCGACCTTGGCGACCTCGGGGACGAACTGGATCGCGCTGGCGCCCGTGCCGACCACGGCGACCCGCCGCCCGGCGAGATCGACGTCGTGATCCCACTCGGCCGAGTGGAAGGACGGCCCGTCGAAGTCCTCGATGCCCTCGATCGCGGGGATCGCGGGACGGGTCAGCTGCCCGCAGGCGGTGACGAGGACGTCGAACTGCCGCTCGCCGCCCTCGGCGCTGCGCAGCGTCCAGCGCCCGGTCTCCGCGTCGAACTCGGCGTCGGCGATCTCGGCGCCGAACCGCAGGTGGGGATCGATGCCGTAGCTGCGGGAGACCCCCTCGAGGTAGTCGAGGATCTCGGCCTGAGGCGCGTAGCGGCGCGACCATCGATGCCCGGGGGCGAACGAGTAGGAGTACAGGTGGGACGGGACATCGCAGGCGGCGCCCGGGTACGTGTTCGCTCGCCAGACCCCACCGACGCTGTCGCCGCGCTCGAAGATCTCGAAGTTCTCAAAGCCCGCCTCCCGCAGCTTGATCCCGACCCCGACGCCGCCGAAGCCGGCGCCGACGATGCCGACCGAAAGATCCCGCGTGGCTCCGTTCGAACTTCCCATCCGCCTGTGAATCTAACCGGCGCCAGGCTCGTCGGGATTGATTAAGGTCGCCGCCGACCATGGTCGGGGGTGTCGGGAGCAGAGCGTTGGCGTCGTGTGGCGCGGTTGCGGCCGTGCTCGCAATCGTCGCCGTGGCCGCATCGCCGGCGGCGGCGAAGGAGCTCGACCGGTACTCGATCGTCCATGGCTGCTACTCGCTGGCGTCGGCCTCCGGGGGGCCGGCGGCGGTGAAGGGCGGCGACGGCTACGCCTGGCCTGACGTACGTCGCGCCGCTTCGGTGCGCCGGCCGCCGGCGTGCGGGTCGGGATCGCCGGGCGAGCTTGCCACGCCGACCCGCGCTCGGCAAGGCGCCTCGCGTCGTCAGGGCGCGGCGTTTCTCGGCTCGCGCGGGCGGGTGCGGTTCGTGGGCGTCGCGTCGCGCGGCGCCGCCGCGGCCCGGCGCACGCTCGCCGCTACGTGCGGCGCGCGGGCGTGCGCTGAGCGCTCGCGGCCGCGGTGGGGCGATAGGTTGCGAGCGCCGCTAGACCGCGAATAGCGCTGTCAATCGGCGAGTCGCGAGCTGGCGCCGCGCCGGAGGCCCGCGCGAACCGCCCGCGGGCACCTATACGGTGCTGTCGGTGCGGCTCGGGGCTGTGGGCGCAGTGCGACGTCGACCGCTCCGACCAGCAGGCCACTGCGCTCGACTGCACGGCGAGCGCGAGCAGCGCGAGCGCGAATACGGTGCGGCGGGCCACGGCGCCGGAGCTTGCCAGACGGCCTTCGAGCCCGCGCCAGTTCCCCCGGGAGACCGCAACGGGCTCAAGTGCGAAGCAACAAGCACCGATAAGCCGGGTATGGATGCTCGCATCCGCGTCCGCACGCACGCCGTCATCGCGGCCGCGGTGGGCGCGCTACTCCTCGTGCCGGCGACGGCCTCCGCGCAGGAGGCCCCGATCTGCACCAAGGCCAAGGAGCGGCTCGACGACGGTCGCAACCGCTGGAACGGCGGCCCGCGCCCCGACAGCGTCATCGGCCTGCGCGGCGAGGACCGCATGAACGGTGGCATCGGCAACGACTTCGTCAGCGGCGGGCGCAACAACGACGTCGTCGAGGGCGGCGCCGGCGACGACGTCCTCTGCGGCGGCCGCGGCAGCGACACCCTGTACGGCGGTCCGGGCGACGACATCATCTACGGCGAGGAGGAAAACGACCGGATCATCCCCGGCCCGGGCGATGACAAGGTGCTCGGGAGCGCCGGCAACGACCGCATCCTCGGCTGGGGCAAGCAGGGCGGCGTGATCGTCGACGACGGGATCGACATCCTCAACGGCGGCTGGAACGACGACGTGATCGAGGCCGGCGGCGCCGACAGCCTCTACGGCTACACGCACAACGACGTCCTGCTGACACGCACCCCCGACATCGCCCCGACGATCATGGACGGCGGCGGCAACGACGACACGATCTACGGCTCGGAGGCCGCGGACAACATCCGCGGCGGCGAGCGGCTCTCGGGTCGCGACAAGATCTACGGCGCCGGCGGCGACGACAGCATCTACGGCGACGGCAACGACGACGAGATCTTCGGCCAGCTCGGCGACGACGAGCTGTTCGGCGGCGATGGGTTCGACGTGCTCGACGGCGGCCCCGGCGACGACACCTGCGACGGCGGCGAGCTGCGCGACAGCGCCGTCGAGTGCGACTCGAAGGTCTCGATCGAGCGCTAGCCCGGGCGTGTCAATCGCCCGCCCGGCGGGTAGATTGGCTGCGATGCAGGGTAAGCGTGCGTGCTCGATCCGGGCACTGGCCGCGGTCGTGGCCCTCGTGGCGGCGGTCGCCGTCCCAACGGCCGCCTCGGCTCAGGAGGCCCCGATCTGCACCAAGGAAAGGCAGCGCCTCAGCGACCGCTCCAACGACTGGTCCGGCGGCCGGCGTGACGACAGCGTCAACGGGCTGCGGGGTCATGACCGCATGAACGGCGGCCGCGGCAACGACTTCGTCAACGGCGGCCGCAACAACGACATCGTCAAGGGCGGCCCCGGCAACGACGTCCTCTGCGGGGGACGCGGCCACGACGTGATCCACGGTGGTGGCGGCGACGACACGATCTACGGCGAGGAGGAGAACGACCGGATCATCCCCGGCCCCGGCGCCGACAAGGTGCTCGGGAGCGCCGGCAACGACCGCATCCTCGGCTGGGGCAAGCGGGGCGGCGAGATCGTCGACGACGGCGTCGACATCCTCAACGGCGGCTACAACGACGACGTGATCGAGGCCGGAGGCGCGGACAGCCTGTTCGGCTTCACCCACGACGACGTGCTCCTCACCCGCACGCCTCAGGTCGCCCCGGCGGTGATGGACGGCGGCGGCAACGACGACACGATCTACGGCTCGGAGGCCGCCGACAACATCCGCGGCGGCGAGCGGCTCTCCGGCCGCGACACCGTCTACGGCGCCGGTGGCAACGACCGCATCCTGGGCGACGGCAACGACGACAAGCTCTACGGCCAGCTCGGCGACGACCAGCTGTTCGGCGGCGACGGCTTCGATTTCCTCGCCGGCGGGCCGGGGAGCGACACGTGCGACGGGGGCGAGCTAAACGACAAGGCCCGCGAGTGCGAGCGGCGGGCCTCGATCGAGCGCTAGCTCAGACCCGCGGGTAGCGATACGTCGGGTCGGCCTTCTCGGGAGCCGGAGCCGGAGCCGGCGCCTGGGGGCGGAGCTCCTCGGTGGGTGCCTCGGAGGCCTGCGCGCGCAGCGGATCGAGGCGGTGCGAGGCGATCTCGTCGCGGACTCGGTTGACGAGCCGGTAGGTCGAGGTGTCCAGGGCGCCGTTTCCGTTGAGCATCATCGTCGTACCCGCCTTTGCCTAGCGTTTTGGTAGGCAAAGAGACTAGCACGTCGACATCTAGCCGAGCTCAGGCGTCAGGACCCGCATCTCGAGCCCGCCGTCGGGCGAGAGCGTGGGCATCTGGCGGACCGTCATGGTGCGGCCCGGCAGGCGCTCGAAGCGCACCCGGGCGAGTGCCATCGCCGCCACGAGCTTCACCTCGGTCTGGCCGAATCGCTTGCCGATGCAGATCCGCGAGCCGCCTCCGAACGGGATGTAGGCGCCGCGCGGCAGCGCCACCTTGCGCTCGCGCTCGAAGCGTTCGGGCACGAACGCCTCCGGGTCCTCAAAGACCTCGGGCAGGCGGTGGCTGGCCCACGAGCAGTAGTTGACGTACGCGCCGGCCGGCACGGTGTAACCGCCGAACTCGAACTCCCGCACCGCGCGCCGGGGCCCGATCCACGCCGGCGGATAGAGGCGAAGCGTCTCGTCGAGGACCATGTCGAGCTGCGGCATGCCGCCAAATAGCTGCGCCGCCGTGGGCGGTCCGTCGCCGAGCACCTCGTCCTGCTCGGCCTGGAGCCGCTCGAGCGCCCGCGGATTGCGGGCGAGCTCGTAGAAGAGGAACGAGAGGGTGGAGGTCGAGGTGTCGTGCCCCGCGAACATCAGGGTCATCATCTGGTCGCGGATCTGCCGGTCCGACAGCGTCGACCCGTCCTCGTCGCGCGCCTCGATCAGCAGGCTGAGGACGTCGCTGCGCTCGGCGTCCGGGTGCCGGCGCCGCTCGGCGATCTCGCCAAACACGATCTCGTCCAGGACGGCCCGCGAGTTGAGCAGCTTCCTCCAGGGCGACCGCGGGCCTCGAAGCAGGCGGAGGGCGTAGTCGATGCCGTAGAAGCCGAGCGCGCGCTCGAAGTGATGCGCCGCCGCCGCGCCCTTGCCGCCGTCGTCGGGGTCGAGCCCGAGCAGCGCGCGCATCGCGATCCGCATGGCCAGATTGCGCGCCCAGTCATAGACGTCGACGATCGCCCCGGGCTCCAGCGCCGCCACGGCGCGCTCGGTCTCCGCGGCCATGGTGGAGATCGAGGCCTCGATCCGCTCCCGGTGGAAGGCGGGCATCATGATCCGCCGTGCGCGGTCGTGGTAGGCGCCGTCGATCGTCAGCAGGCCGTCGCCGAGCAGCGGGATCAGGTCGCCAAAGCTCCCCTCCCGCCAGAGGAAGTTGTGCGGGTGGGAGACGGTGACGTAGTGATTGGCCTCCGGGCCGAGCATGAACACGATCCGCGAGTGCAGGAGGCGGGTGCTGAAGATCGGGCCGTAGCGCTCGTAGAGGGGGAGCAGGACCGAGAGCGGGTCCCGGACCATCAGCCGGGCGCGGGCGATGCTCCCCCGACCGGGTCCGGGCGGGAAGGTCCCGGCGCGGCGCTCGGCCACCACGTCGTCGACGATCCGGCGCACCGGGTTGGACGACAGCGCCGGCGGCGCCGCGGCGATCCCCGACGCTCGTGCGCCGGGTCCGTAGGCCGGCTCGCGGGTTGAGGGCTCGACGGCTGCCACGACGCCCCAAAACTAACGGTACGCGCGTGCCAGTTGAAGTCTCGCCGCGATAGGCTCCGCCCTCGCAGGCGTCCGCGAGCGGCGCCCAATCCACGAGGAGGAGTTTCGATGGCAGCGCAGGCGCGTTCGTTGAGTGGGAAGGTCGTGGCGATCACCGGTGGCGCCCGCGGGATCGGCGCCGCGACCGCGAGGGCGCTGGTGCGCAAGGGCGCCAAGGTGGCCCTCGGCGACCTCGATCGCGAGCTGGCCGACACGACCGCCGCCGAGATCGGCGCCGACACGATCGCGCTCGAGCTCGACGTCACGCGCCGCGACTCGTTCGAGGGCTTTCTCGACCAGGTCGAGGAGCGCCTGGGCTCGCTCGACGTGCTGGTCAACAACGCCGGGATCATGCCGCTGGGGCGGTTCGTCGACGAGGACGACCTGACCGCGCAGCGGCTGGTGGACATCAACGTGCACGGCGTCATGTACGGGATGAAGCTCGCCCTCCCGCGCATGGAGCGCCGCGGGCGCGGCCACATCGTCAACCTCGCCTCGCAGGCGGGCAAGGCCGGGTTCCCCGGCGGTGCGACGTACTGCGGCACCAAGCACTTCGTCGTCGGCGTCTCCGAGGCCGTCCGCGCGGAGCTCAGCGACACCGACATCGAGATCTCCGTCGTGATGCCCGCCGTCGTCAACACCGAGCTCGGCTCGGGCCTGCCGGAGACCCGGGCGATCAAGGTGCTGCAGCCGGAGGACGTCGCCGATGCGATCGTCGACGCGCTCGAGCGCCCGAAGTTCGACGTCTGGGTCCCGCGCGAGAGCGTCGGCATCTACAAGTTCATGCAGCTGCTGCCGCGCGGCGCCCGCGAGGGCATCGGCCGCTTCCTGAAGGCCGACAAGGTGCTCGCCGAAGCCGACCCTCACGCCCGGTCCGCGTACGAGCACCGGGCCGCGCACTCCGAGCCGGCGCTCGACGAGGACGCCGAGCGCGAGAGCGAGAAGGCCGCCACTTAGGCGGTCGAGAGCAGCGCCGCGAGAGCGAACCCGAGGACGGTCACGAGACCGACCCTGTCGCCGGCCTTGCGCAGGGCGCCCGGCACCATCGTGTCGGCGAGCATGCAGAGGATGGCACCGCCGGCGAACGCCTTCACGAACGCGACCACGTCGTCGGGGGCGCCGCCGAGCAGCTCGTAGCCGAGCCCCGCGGCAAGCGCCGAAGCGAGCGCGATCCCGCCCCACAGGCCGAGGATCCAGCTGCGCGAGTGCTTGCCGTCGAGCTCCGCGGTGGCCGCGATCGACTCGGGCAGGTTGGAGATGAAGACGGCGACGATGAACGAGACGCTGACTCCGCCGCCCGCCAGAAGCGTGAGCCCGATCGCCGCGGACTCGGGGATCCCGTCCAAGAGTGCGCCGAGCACGATGCCCTGGCGGATCGTCGTCCCCGCCGCCTCGGCCGACCAGCCGGTCGCCAAGCCGAAGTAGATCAGCGCGCCGGCGCCGAGTCCGATCGCCACTGCGACACCACCCCCAATCGTGATCGCCTCCTCGGTGAGGTCGAAGGCGACTGCGCTGATCAGGACGCCTGCCCCGAACGCCATCACGAAGCCGACCGTGGCCGGCTTGATTCGCGACCCGCGCAATAGCGCGACAACCGCGCCGATCACCAGGGCGAGCCCGCCGACCAGTCCCCAGAACGCCGCCTCGAGCACGCCGGGAGTGTGACCGGTTGGCCGGTTGGACACCGGGTGGCCGGGTAGCCGTCGGTGAACCCCAAAATTCGAGGAGATAGTGATGACCGAAACGATCAAGCAGGCGAAGCTCATCCAGTATCTGAGCGAGGCCTACGCGAAGGAGAAGGAGCTCGAGACAGCGCTCGAGGCCCATATCGGGATGACCACGCGCAAGCCGTACCGCAAGCGCCTGCGCGCGATCATCTGAAGGAGACCAAGTCGCATGCGCGCGAGCTCGAGCGGCGGATCAAGAAGATCGGCGGCGGCGGCCCGCAGGTCGTCGACAAGGTCGCCGGGACCCCGCTCGCGAAGGCGAAGTCGCTCGCCAAGGGCCCGTTGCACATGGTCCGCGGTACGGGTGAGGCCGAGAAGATGCTCAAGAACGCGAAGACCGAGTACTGCAACGAGCACGAGGAGATCGCCACCTACACGGCGATCGAGACGCTCGCCGAGAGCGTCGGCGACGCGACACCGCGAAGCTCGCGCGCGCGATTCGCCGCGACGAGGAGCGGATGGCGAAGTACCTGGCGACCCAGATCCCGGTGCTGACCAAGGCCGTCGTCAGCGAGGAGATCCCGGCGTCCGAGCGCCGCAACGACGACGCGGACCGCAGCGTCGAGCGCGCTCGCGCTCCCACTCCGGCCGCACCGCCGGGTCGCAAGCGCGGTCCAGTGGGTCAGCCGCGCCGCTCGACCCGCAGCCGGGCGCGCTCCAGCAGCTGACCTCGGCTCAGCCGACCGCGGAGCGGCCGTGCGACGCGCGCACGGCCGCCTCGCGGAGCTCGTCCCGGAAATCCGGGTGGGCGACCTCCGCCAGCGCCAGCCCGCGCTGGTGGACGGTCAGGCCCTGCAGCTCGGCGGCGCCGTACTCGGTGACGATCACGTCGACCTGATGGCGCGGGGTGGTGATGACCGCCCCGGCGTCGAACCAGGGGACGATCCGCGACCGGACCTCGCCGCCCACGGTCACGGTCGACGGCAGGCAGAGCAGCGCCCGGTCGGTGAGCGATAGCGCGGGACCGGCGATGAAGTCCTCGTGCCCGCCGATGCCGGAGTATTGGCTGCCGTCGATCGTGTCGGCGACCACCTGGCCGTGGATGTCGACGGCGAGCGCGGCGTTGATCGTGACCATCATGCGGTTGCGTCCGATCAGGTCCGGCGAGTTGACGACCTCGACCGGCAGGAACGCGACCTCGGGGTTGTCCTCCAACCAGGCGTACAGCTCGAGGGAACCGCCCGCGAAGGTCGCGACCGAGACGCCGTCGAACTGGCCCTTGCGGTTGGTGACCTTGCCCGCCTCGTGCAGCCGCATGAGGCCATTGGTGAACATCTCCGAGTGCACGCCGTAATCGCCGCCGTCGCCCTCGGCCAGGCGGCCGACGATCGCCGATGGGATCGTGCCGATCCCCGTCTGCAGCGTCGAGCCGTCCTCGATGAACCGGCGCGCGTGCTCAGCGATCGCGGCGTCGATCTCGCCTGGGTCGGGCTCAGGGAGCGCGAACGGCTCCGACTCCGAGGCGACGAGCACGTCGATCTCGTCGAGGTGCAGAGCGTGTGGGTAGTCGGGCGCCAGGCCGCGGGTGCGCGGGAAGCGCTCCGAGACCTCGACCACGAGCAGCCGCGCCGGGTCGGCGCCCGCCCGCCGCAACTCCTTGACCGTGCCACCGGCGTGCAGCGACAGGCTGCACCAGCCGGCCTCGTCCGGCGGCGCGGCGACCGTCGCCATGACCCGCGGCGCTTGCTGTTCGAGCAGCGGCTCGAAGCGCCGGAAGTCGGCCGGGGCAAAGCTGATGTTCGCCCCCTGGTCGCGCAGCGCCCGCTCCACCGGCCCGAAGAAGCCCGAGAGGTAGTGCACGTGCGGATGGCGAAACGCGTCCGACCAGGCCAGCAGCAGCGCCCCGTAGATCCGCAGGTCGGCCCAGTCGTCGCGCTCGCCGAGGGCAGCCATGAAGGCGGGCGCCTGCCCGGTGCCGAGCGGGATCCCGAGCGTGTCGGTGGGCTCCAGCCGCCCGGCGGCCTCCTGCGGGGTGAGCGCGTCCGGCATCGGGGCAACCTACCCCGCCGAGTGACATCACAGCCACCTCAGAGGTGGTTGAGGTGTCACTCGGCGCGGGGAGCGCGACGCCTCGCGCGGCGGCTACGCCCGCAGGCCGGCGAGGATGATCTCGAGGTGGCGCTGCCAGGTCAGCGCCGGCGCGCCGGGGGCGGTGCGGACCGCGCGGCCGATGCCGCAGATCAGCCCGGGCACGTCCCAGGGCTCGGTGTCGGCGCGCAGCTTGCCCTCTGCCTTCGCCCGGTCGACCAGGGCCGTGGTGATGTCCATCAGGCCGACCGACTCCGCGGCCTTGCCGCACATCTGCCCGTGCTCGTCCATCGCCTCGGAGAGCAGGCGGTCCTCGGCCATCACCCGGGCCGAGTAGGTCATGAAGTCGACGAAGCCCTCCCAGCCGTCCTCGGCAGCCAGCGCGCGCCGGCCCGCCTCGGCGAGGCGCTCGAACCGGGCCTGGGCGAGCGCCTCGAGCAGGCTCTCCTTGGTCGGGAAGTGGCGATACACGGTGCCCACGCCGACCCCGGCGCCGCGCGCGATCTCGTCGATCTGGGCGTCGAGCCCACGGGCGGCGAACTGCTTGCGCGCGGACTCGATCACGGCCGCGCGGTTGCGCCTCGCGTCGGCGCGCTGGGGGCGGGCGGGTGTCGCTGTCGTGGTGGCCAAGGGGGACGCGATCGGACTGCAAACGGAATCGCGGTTCCGTTATCGTACACCGTTAACCGGAACCGAGACTCCGAATAGTAAGAGGAAGGTCAGGAGATGACGGACGCCCAGGAGTACGAACGCAAGCGATGGATCGGGCTGGCGCTGCTGTGCGTTGCGCAGTTCGTCGTCGTCCTCGACGCCTCGATCGTCAACGTAGCGCTGCCGACGATCGGCCACGCGCTGGACTTCTCGCAGGATGACCTGTCCTGGGTGGTCAACGCCTACGTGCTCACGTTCGGCGGCTTCTTGTTGCTCGGCGGCCGGATGGCCGACCTGCTCGGCCGCCGGCGGGTGTTCATCGGCGGCCTGATCCTGTTCGCGATCGCCTCGTTCGCCGGCGGGCTCGCCGATTCCCCCGGCACGCTGATCGCGGCGCGTGCCGTGCAGGGTCTCGGCGCCGCCATCCTCTCGCCGGCCGCGCTCTCGATCGTCACCACCACCTTCAAGGACGGCGCCGAGCGCAACAAGGCCCTCGGCGCCTGGGGCGCCGTCGCCGGCTCGGGCGGCGCCGCGGGCGTCCTCCTCGGCGGCGTGCTCACCGAGTACGCCGGCTGGGAGTGGGTGCTCTGGGTCAACGTGCCGATCGGCCTCGGAGCGGCCTTCCTCGCCCCGCGGCTGCTCGCCGAGAGCCGCTCGGAGTCCGAGACCCGGGCGTTCGACGCCGCCGGCGCCGTCACCGTCACGGCCAGCCTCGCGCTGCTCGTCTACGCCCTGGTCGAAGCCCCTGACGCGGGCTGGGGATCGGCCCGGACGCTCGGCCTGCTCGCCGCTGCCGTGGTCCTGATGGCCGCGTTCGTCGGGATCGAGCGGCGCTCGGCATCGCCGCTGGTCCCGTTCTCGATCTTCCGCCTGCGAACGCTCACCGGGGCGAACGTCGTCGGGGTGCTCACCGGGGCATCCCTGTTCTCGATGTTCTTCTTCATCTCGCTGTATATGCAGAACGTGCTCGGCTACAGCGCGATCAAGACGGGGCTCTCCTACCTGCCGCTCGCGGTCTCGATCATCATCGCGGCGGGTGTCGCGTCGCAGCTCGTCACGAAGATCGGCTTCAAGCCGGTGCTCGCGGTGGGGATGCTCCTGATCTCCGCCGGGCTGTTCTGGTTCGGCCAGATCTCGCCCGATGGCAGCTTCCTGAGCGACATCCTCGGCCCCTCGCTGCTCGCGGCGGTCGGCCTCGGGTTCGCGTTCGTGCCCCAGACGATCGCCGCTGTCTCCGGGGTGGAGGAACGGGAGGCCGGGCTCGCAAGCGGGCTGATCAACACCTCCCAGCAGGTGGGCGGGGCGCTCGGGCTCGCGCTGCTCGCGACCGTGGCCTTCACGCAGATCGACGATGCCGCGGCGGCGGCCGGCGGGGCGCCGAGCCCCGCGGTGCTCACCGACGGGTACGCCGACGCGTTCATGGTCGGGTCCGCGATCGCGCTCCTGGGGGTGGTGGCGACGCTGGTGCTGGTTCGCCGCCGCGACAGCCAGGCCCACGTGGCGCTTGGCGGCGCGGCCGCCGAGTCGCCCAGCGCGGGCTGATCGTGCAGGCCCAAACCCGCGCGGACGCGCCGCCCCCGGCTCGGCTAGGCTTTCGCGACGTTAAACGTGCGTAGCAGTTCGAGGCGCCCTTCACGGGATCTTTCGTACCGCGAGCACCCGAGTTCCCTGGAGGGACAATGGCCGTAGGCACAGTTAAGTGGTTCAACCACGAGAAGGGGTTTGGCTTCATCACTCCCGATGAGGCTGGACGGGACCTGTTCGTTCACCAGAGCCAGGTCGAGGGCGGCGCCGCCCTCGCCGATGGCGCCAAGGTGGAGTTCGACTCCGAGGAGAGCGACAAGGGCCCGCGCGCGACCAACGTGCGCACCATCTAAGAGCCCACAAGCTTTTCGAAGCTCTGAGGGGCGGCGCCTGGCGCCGCCCCTCGTGCGTTCAGGGGTCAGTTCGCGTCGTCCGCGGCGTCCGAGGCCGGGGTCATCACCGCGAACGCCGCCCCGTTCGGATCGCCGAGCACGGCGATCCGGCCCACGCCCTCGACGTCGAACGGCTCGGCGATCGCGGTCCCACCCAGCTCGCCGGCCCTGGCGGCGGTGGCGTCGGCGTCCTCGACCGCGAAGTAGACGAGCCAGTGCGGCGGCAGCGTCAGCGGGGAACTGCTCGTTCATCTCCATCATCCCGCCGATGCCGTTGCCCTGGCCGACCTCGACGCCGGGCAGGGACCACACCGTGTAGGTGCTGCCGCCGAACTCCATGTCGTTCGTCTGCCAGTCGAAGACCTTGCCGTAGAACTCCTTCGAGCCCTCGACGTCGCGGGTCGCGAGCTCGTTCCACGACATCGTGTTCGGCTCGTTGACGATGTAGGCGCCGATCATCTGATTCGCCTTCCACGCCATGAAGACGGCCCCGGAGGGATCGGCGAACACGGCCATGCGCCCGGCATCGAAGACGTCGAACGGCTCCATCATCACCGTCCCGCCCGCCTCCTTGACCTTCTCGGCCGTGGCCTCGACGTCCTCGACCGTGACATAGGTGTTCCAAACCGCGGGCACGCCCTCCATCGGCTGCGAGCCGAGCGCGGCCACGTCCTTGCCGCGGAGGCTCGCGACGTGGTATTCGCCGTCCGCCTCGGGTGGCATCCGGTCCACCGTCTCCCAGCCGAAGAGCTGCGAGTAGAACTTGGCCGCCTTCGCGGGGTCGGCCGAGGCGTTGTCGGCCCAGCTCGGGGTGCCGGGCGCGTACTCGGTGCGTTCGCTCATGACTCTTCCTCCTGTTGTTGCGTAAGTCCGTAGAGCTCGCCGAACTTCGACTCGAGCTGGCGCAGCAGCGGCTCCGGGTCGAGCGGGCCGCCGGTGACCTTCTCGATCATCTCCGCCGGTTCGAGCTTGCCGCCGTGGCGGTAGATGCGGTCGCCGAGGAAGCCGCGCAGGGGCTCCAGCTCACCGGCCGCGAGCTGCGCATCGAGGTCCGGCAGCTCCTCGCGCGCCAGGTCCCAGACCTGGGCGGCGATCACGTTGCCGAGCGAGTACGTCGGGAAGTAGCCGAAGGCGCCGCTCGACCAGTGCACGTCCTGCAGCACGCCGTCGGCGTCGCTCGGCACCTCGATCCCGAAGTAGTCCCGCATCCGCGTGTTCCACGCCTCGGGTAGGTCGGCGAGCGCGAGCGTGCCGTCGAAGATCTGCTGCTCGAGCTCGAAGCGCAGCACGATGTGCAGGTTGTAGCTGACCTCGTCGGCCTCGACCCTGATGAGCGAGGGGCTGACGGCGTTCGCGGCTCGGTAGAGGTCCTCGGGATCGAGGCTGGCGAAGGGGTCGCCGAAGCGGTCCGCCAGCATCGGGAGGAGGCGGGTCATATACGGGCGCCCGCGCCCGACCCAGTTCTCCCACAGCCGGCTCTGCGATTCGTCGAAGCCGAGCGAGACCGAGCGGCACAGCGGCGTGCGCTCCAGCGCCGGGTCGAGCCCGTTCTCGTACAGCGCGTGCCCGACCTCGTGGATCACCGCCCAGAGCGAGGAGCCGACGAACTCGGGGTCGAAGCGGGTCGTGATCCGGAGGTCCGAGATCGCGATCCCGACGGCGAACGGGTGCACGGTCGAGTCGAGCCGCCAGGCGTCGGGCTCGAGCGGCAGGCTCGCCGCGATCTCGGTCGCGAGCACCTCCTGGTCGGCCACGGGGAAGTCCCCAAAGAGGGGCGACGGGTCGAGCTCGACGCCGGAGGAGACGATCGCCTCGAGCAGCGGCACCACGCCGTCGCGCAGCCGCTCGAGCACCGGGCGCACCGCAGCCGTCTTCATCCCCGGCTCGAAGTCGTCGAGCAGCGCGTCGTAGGGGTGCTCGACCTCGAAGCACTCGATGTAGCGGCGCTTGAGCTCGACCAGGTGTTCGAGGTCGGGCAGGAAGGCGGCGAAGTCCGACGCCTCGCGGGCCGCCTCCCACGCGTGCTCGGCGATCGAGGTGGCGCGCGCGATCTCCGCCCGCAGCTCGGTGGGCACCCGCCGGGCCTTGTCCCAGTCCCGCCGGGTGACGCGAACCAGGCTCGCCTCGAAGCTCTCGCGCTCGCCCTCGTCCACGGCGTCGGCCGCGGCATCGAGCAGGATGCCGAGCTCGTCGGAGGAGAGGCGGCGGTGGTGGAGCGACGCCAGGGTGGCGAGCTGCTCGGCGCGCATCGGGCCGCCGCGGGGAGGCATCTGCGTGCGCTCGTCCCAGGCGAGCAGCGCGCTGGCCCGGCCGAGATCCGAGATCTCGGCCAGCGGCTCGAGTAGCGCCTCGACCTCCGGCCTCATCGACCGGAACCTACCGACCCCGGGGCGGCGGGCGAGGAAAGGGATGTGAGCCGCCGAATAGGGAAGGCTGTGATGGCGGTCATGACACCGCGCGACCCGCTTGGGCGCGCCGTACTGCGCGTGGTCCTGATCGTGGTCTCGGTCGCCCTCTGCCTGTACCTGATCTATCTGCTGCGGACCCCGATCACCTGGCTGGTGATCGCCGCCTTCATCGCGATCGCGGTCTCGGGGCCGGTGAACCTGCTGCAGCGACGTATGAAGCGCGGGCTGGCGATCGCCCTGGTCTACAGCGCGCTGGTCCTGATCCCGATCGGCCTCGGGGCGCTGTTCATCCCCTCGCTGGTCGGTCAGATCGAGAACTTCGGCGAGAACGTCCCGCAGTACGCGCAGGACGTCACCGACTTCGTCAACAACAACCAGACGCTCAACGACCTCAACGACAAGTACGACTTCACCGGCGAGTTGCAGAGCCTCGCCGACGACCTACCGAGCAAGATCGGCGACGCCGCCGGGGTGCTCCAGGACATCGGCGTGGGGGTGATCAACTCGATCTTCGCCGCGGTCACGATCCTGATCCTGAGCATCTTCATGGTCTCCGGCGGTCCCCGCTGGGCTCAGGCGGTAGTGCGCGCACAGCCACCCGAGCGAGCGGGGCGCGTTGAGCGCGCGTTCAGCGACGTCGCCAACGCGATCGGCAACTACGTCGCCGGGGCGCTCGTGCAGGCCACGCTCGCCGGGGTGACCGCGTTCATCGTCCTCACCATCCTCGGGGCGCCGTTCGCCGGGTTATTGGCGTTGATCGTCGCCTTCTTCGACCTGATCCCGGTGGTCGGCGCGACGATCGGCGCCGTCCTGATCGGGGTCGTGCTGCTGTTCGTCAACTTCCCGGTCGGGGTGATCGTCTGGGCCGTGTATGCGATCGTCTATCAGCAGGTCGAGAACTACCTGATCCAGCCGCAGATCCAGAAGCGCGCGGTCCAGGTGGAGGCGTTCACGGTCCTGGTCGCGGTCCTGTTCGGCTCGACCCTGTTCGGGATCCTGGGCGCGGTGCTGGCGATCCCCGCGGCGGCGACGCTGCAGATCATCTGGCGCGAGTGGCGCGACTACCGGCGCGCGTCGCAGGTCGTCCCGCCGCCCGAGGCCGGCGGGCCCTCGCTCGAAGTACCCGCCTAGGGGCACGGCGCTAGCCTGACCCCATGGCGACCTTGCCGAGCACCAAGGCCGTGGGGGTGGCCGAGATCGAGCGTGCCGCGGAGACGATCCGCGGCGACGTTCGCATGACCCCGGTGGTCTCGGCGGGCGAGATCTCGAGGCGGGTCGGGGCGAAGGTCGCGCTCAAGGCCGAGAATCTGCAGCGCGCCGGGTCGTTCAAGATCCGCGGCGCGCGCAACCGGATCGCCGCCCTCACGGACGCTGAGCTCGAGGTCGGCGTCGTCGCCGCGAGCGCCGGCAACCACGCCCAGGCGGTCTCTCTGGGCGCCCGCTCGCGCGGCTCGCGCGCGGTGCTCTTCATGCCCGCCGACGCGCCCGTGGCGAAGATCGAGGCGGTGCGCGCCTACGGGGGCGAGGTCCGGCTGGTGGACGGCTCCTACGACGAGGCCGCGGCGGCCGCGGCCGCGGCCGAGCGCGACGAGGGGCTGACGCTCGTGCACGCCTTCGACGACCCGGTCGTGCTCGCGGGCCAGGGGACGATCGGGCTTGAGATCGCCGAGCAGGCGCCGCGTACGCGACTGGTCGTGGTCTCGATCGGCGGCGGCGCACTCGCGGCCGGGTGTCGCGATCGCGGTCAAGGACCGCCTCCCCGGTGTGCGGGTGGTCGGCGTCCAGTCCGACCGCTGCGCGCCGTACCCGGATTCGCTCGCGGCCCGGCAGCCGATCGGCGCGCGGGCGGTGAGCACGATCTGCGACGGGATCGCGGTCAAGCGCCCCGGCGAGCTCACCCTGCCGCTGGTCTCCGAGTACGTGGACGAGATCGTCACGGTCTCCGACGACGACGTCGCCCAGGCGATGGTCCTCCTGCTCGAGCGCTCGAAGCTGGTGGTCGAGGGGGCGGGCGCCGCCTCGGTGGCCGCGTTGCTCGCGGGCAAGATCGAGCCGCCCGCGGACGGCGACGTGTGCGCCCTGCTCTCCGGCGGCAACGTCGACGCCGCGCGGCTGGTGGAGTGCATCCGTCTCGGCGAGACCGCCTCGGGCCGCCGGCTGGTGCTGACCACCGTGGTGCCGGACCGGCCCGGCGCCCTCGCCCGGCTCGTGGGCACGGTGGCGGAGCAGCGGGCGAACGTGCTCGACGTCGTCCACCTACGCGAGGGAGTCGACCTGCACGTGCGCGAGACCGGGATCCGGCTCGTGCTGCAGACCGACGGCCCCGAGCATGGGCTGCAGGTGCTGGAGGCGGTGCGCGAGCAGGGGTTCGCGGTGATCTCGCAGGAGTCCGGTTGACCGAGCCCGAGGTCCGGGCCGCCGGGGGCCTGGTGGTCCGCGGGCCCGACGACGAGCCCGAGGTGGCGATCGTTCATCGCCCCCGCTACGACGATTGGTCGCTGCCGAAGGGCAAGCTCGAGGCCGGCGAGTCGTGGGAGGACGCGGCGCTGCGCGAGGTCGAGGAGGAGACCGGGCTGCGCTGCAAGCTCGGGCGCGAGCTCGATCCGGTCAGCTATCGCGACCGCAAGGGCCGCCTGAAGCTCGTCCGCTGGTGGGAGATGAACCCGATCGGGGGCGACTTCGAGCCCAACGACGAGGTCGATCAGCTGCGCTGGGAGCGGGTGGACGTTGCCCTCGGCCTGCTCGACTACGACCACGACCGCGACCTGGTGCGCTCGGCGCTTGGTGGCGCCGGGGTCGAATAAACGTCCAGGTCGCGGGAGCGCCGCTCGCGCTTTCGGCATGAGTGCCGATAGCGATTGTGGAGTTGCGCGTTTGGCTACAGCGCGCACTCCGGTCGCACCCATACCCCCCATAAAAACCCAGCGGCGAGGCCGCAAGGCCACGCCACGGGGGCACCTCCGATGCCAGAGCCGGGGCGCCGTTGGCGCTCCGGCTCTTATTTGCGCTCAAGTCGTGCCCGCCCCCGACCGATGAAGGTGATGCGCATCCAGCCTTCGGGCTGGCATCACCAAACCACATCTCCCATGTGACGAAGGCGGGGCGCCGGGCGGGCGTCCCGCCTTCTCGTTTCCGTCAGGCCGCGATGCGCTCCGCTCGCATTCGCATCCCGCCGACGATGATCGTCACGCAGCCGCCGAGCGCGACGAAGATCCCAAAGCGCAGGTCCACGCTGCCGACGTCGCCGAGCTCGTCGGGGCGGTCGATCATCAGGTATGCGGTCAGCAGCGCCGCCCACAGCCCGCCGGCCATCACCAGCTCCGCGGCCCGCAGCGGGCGCGCGAGCCGCAGCCCGCCCGCCTCGCGCGCGACCAGGACGACGACGGCCCCGACGGTCACCAGAATCGCGGCGTTGACCCACCCGAAGTTGTCGAGGCCGGTTACCGAGAGCTCGCGGCTGAACGGGATCCCGTACCAGGGCAGGAGCAGGCTCGCGACGACCGCGATCGCCCCGGCGGCCACGATCCGCTCGGCGGGCGAGAGGGGGCGCCGGGCCGGGCCGTCATTCGAGGGGCTGGCGGCCACCGTAGCCCGACTCGAGGTCGTGCCAGAAGCCGATGCCGTCCTCGTCGAGCTCCCAGCAGAGGTAGACCTCGCGTCCCTCGAGGATCGCCGGGAAGTCGATCAGGCCGCGGTCGATGTCGCGGACCACGATCCCGCGGTCCTGGATCTCGCCGAGCAGGGCGCGTACCGCGAGGAACGCCTCACCGACCTCGCGTCCCGGCTGCCCGCCTCCGTTACCCGGGGCGGCGGTGGAGAGCAGCTCGTGCGCCTCGGTGTCGGTAAGTCGGTCGCGCTCGTCGCGCAGCCGCCGCAGCGTCGCGTCGAGCCTCGGCAGCATGGCCGTCGCCTCCTCGACGGTGAAGTGCCGCTCGTGGATCACCCGTGCGGTGCTGGTGCCTGCGCAGCCGCGGCGATTCGCTCGCCCAGCAGGGCCGCGTCCGCGTCGGAGACCGTGCGCAGCTGGCCCTGAAAGGCAAGGTGCCAGTGCTCGGGCGGCCACTTGCGCAGGTGCTCGAGCTCACCGAGCAGCGACTCGGCGGGCACGAACTGCGCCTCCTCGAGGACCAGAACGGGCTCCGCCTCGACCCGCCACGGGTAGTCCTCGGGATGCTTCTTCTTCCCCTGGGGCCAGATCGGCTCCCGGTCCTCGAACATCTGCGACCGCACGCGCGCGATCCCGCCGAACGCCTGCACGCCGGTGACGTAGAAGACGATCTCGTCGCCGGGCTCGAACTCGAGCGCCTGATTGCGCCGCCGCTCCTTGAACCCGACCACGTCGAATCCCCGCTCGACGTTGATCCGGAAGTTCTCGACGGAGCCGGTGAGGATCCAGGTGGCGATGCGCCGATTCTATGCCCAGGGCGGGTGCCCTAGCCAGCCTGGAGCGCGCCCGCGTCGCCGGGGCTCGCGTCGGCCAGCTTCTGCGCCTGGCGCTCCGGAGTGATCCGCACCACGTTCCACGCCAGGCCGAGCTTCTGCATCCCGCCGATGATCGCGCCGCTCGGGTCGAGTTCCCAGCGGCGCAGGCCGTGGATCGCCGAGCGGGGGAAGGCGTGGTGGTTGTGGTGCCAGGCCTCGCCGAAGGAGGCGAGCGAGAGCCACCAGACGTTGGTCGACATGTCCTCGGTGGCGAAGCGCCGGCTGCCGTGGAAGTGGCAGATCGAGTTGATCGACCAGGTCACGTGGTGGCCGAAGAAGATCCGGACGAACCCGCCCCAGAGCAAGCCGGTCGCCGCGCCGGCGAGCGTGCCGGTGAGCAGCCAGCCGAGCACGGCGGGGATCCCGAGCGAGAGCACGACCAGGGAGGGGAAGCGCCGACTGAGCAGCCGCATGCCGCGGTCCTCCACCAGGTCGGGCGCGTACTTGCGCCGGTCGGCCTGGCCGTTGGCGTCGAAGAGCCAGCCCACGTGCGCGTGCCAGAGGCCGGCGAGGCCGCTGCCGTGGCCGACGTGGGGCGAGTGCGGGTCACCCTCCTCGTCGGTGTGCGCATGGTGCTTGCGATGATCCGCGACCCAGTCGATCACCGGTCCCTGTACGGCCAGCGAGCCGGCGGCGGCGAGCGCGTACTCCATCGCCTTGTAGGTCTGGAACGAGCGGTGGGTGAGGAGCCGGTGATAGCCGATCGTGATCCCGAGCGCGCTCACTACGTACATGCCGGCAAAGATCGCGAGGTCGGTCCAACCGACGGCGCTGTTCCACAGCAGGACGCACGCGGCGATGAACGCGCAGAAGGGGAGGACGACGGCGAAGAGGTTCGTGATGCGCTGAAATCGGCTCATGCCGCTGAACGTACCCGGGAGCGACCACAACATCTTTGCCTTTCGCCACGTTGTCGCCTAGGATTTTGTCATCGACGTACAAGAATTGGACATCGATGAGCCCTGGCGTGCGCTCCCACCGCGAATCGGCGAGCTGATCCGGCCGCACGTCCCCGCGCTGAGCGACGAGATCATCGAGGCGATCCGGGAGCGCGTGCCGGCCTATAGCCGCCCCCTCAGCGGTCGGTTCGGGGCGGGGATCCGAATCGGGGTCGAGGAGGCGCTGGCGCAATTCGTCGACCTGATCGCCGACCCCGACCTCGATCGCAGCGCCAGCAACGCGG
The DNA here is from genome assembly GCA_963742205.1 of uncultured Solirubrobacterales bacterium. Taxonomy (GTDB): domain Bacteria; phylum Actinomycetota; class Thermoleophilia; order Solirubrobacterales; family 70-9; genus WHSW01. The sequence continues at coordinate 117,096 of CAVUKZ010000005.1, forward strand.
TTTACCGCGGCCTCGGCCGGGGCGAGCACCGCGAGCGACGCTCGCTCGACGCCCTGCTCAGCGCGTACCGCCTGGGCGCCCGGGTGGCGTGGAGGCGGGTCTCGGCGCTCGCGATCGAGGCCAGCGTCGACCGCCGGACCCTGACCGTCCTCGCCGAGGCGATGTTCGCCTACATCGATGAGCTCTCGGCGCTCTCGGCCGACGGCTACGCGGAGGAGCAATCGGTGGCCGCGGGCGAGCGCGAGCGCCTGCGCCGCGGCCTGGCCGCGCTGCTGCTCGAGGCCGAGCCAGACGAAGCCGGCGATCCGCGCCGCCGCCGCGGACGCCGACTGGAAGCCGCCGGCCCGGGTCGCGGCGCTCGCCTGGAGCGGCGATGGTCGGCGACTGCGCACCCGGCTGCCCGCTGAAACCCTGGTCGCCGAGCCGGGCGGCGCGGAGGGCGGCATGGCGCTGCTCGCCGACCCCGAGGCGCCCGGGCTGCACGCCGCGCTGCGACGCGCCGCGGGTCCGGCGACATTGGTGCTCGGGCCGACAGTCGAGCTCGTCGCGGCGCGGCGCAGCGCGGAGCGCGCCCGCGAGCTGCGACGGCTGATCGCCGAGGGCGTCGTCTCGGCGCCGGGATTCACACTCGCCGACGACCACCTCGCCGCTTTGGTCGCGCACGGCGACGAGATCGCGCTCGCCGAGCTGGCCGGGCGGCGGCTGGCGGCGCTCGACGGCGAGACGCCGGCCTCCCGCGCCCGGTTGGTCCGCACCCTGCGGGCGTGGCTGGACCACCAGGGCGAGGTGGCGCTGGTGGCGGCGGAGCTCCACGTGCACCCCCAGACGGTCCGTTACCGGCTCGCCAGACTGCGCGAGCGCCTCGGCTCGGCCCTCGATGATCCGGCGGCGCGGTTTGAGCTCGCGCTCGCGCTGCGCAGCCCCGTTTCGTCGACGGGGAGCCGGGAAACTGCTCTGCAAGCGACCGAAAGCGAGAGCCGATGAACGAGACAGCGACGGCGAGCGGCGACATCATGGCCGCCGACAACGCCGATCAGCGCGAGCAGGTGATCGCCCTGCTGACCAAGGGCTACTGGATGGAGATCGAGACGGTGATGAGCTACATCGCGAACTCGGTCAACCCCGACGGCGTCCGCGCGCAGGAGATCAAGGAGTCGCTCGAGCAGGACATCCAGGAGGAGCTCGGACACGCGCAGCAGTTCGCCGCGCGGATCAAGGAGCTGTACGGGGTCGTCCCCGGGTCCCTGGACTTCAGCGCCGAGCAGAGCTATCTGCAGCCGCCGGACGAGCAGGTCGACATCGTCCACGTGATCAAGGGCGTGATCGAGGCCGAGGCCGGCGCGATCGAGCACTACAGCCGCATCGTCGAGGAGACCGACGGCATCGACCCGGTGACCCAGGACATGGTGATCGCGATCCTCCACGACGAGCAGGGCCACAAGCGCCTGTTCGAGGGGTTCCTCCGCGAGTACGAGGCGGAGGGCCTCGCGTAGAAGAGCAGCCGCTAGGTGCTAGGCCTGGGCCATGAGCGCCGAGCAGCGCTCGGCGTCCAGCGGGCGGCCGAGGCGCGTCCAGGCCTCGCAGGCCTCGGTCAGCAGGCGGGTGCGTTCCTCGGGGTCGGTGGCCGCCGCGCCCTTGGCCTCGAGGCTCGACGCCTGCCCGACCGGATAGCGGAGGCGGTCGGCGAGGCCGGCGGCCTCCTCGGCGAGCTCGGCCGCGGTCTCCGTCTTCCCCCACATCGCCGCGTTGACGGCCCGATCCGCGGTCGCCTCCACCGACTGCGCGACCAGTCCGGCTCGCTCGCAGAGGTCGAGGGCGCGGGCGAGCGCCTGGTCCGCGTCGGCGTAGTCGCCGCGCGTCTCCAGCGTGTTCGCAAGCCAGGCGAGCGACTCGTAGGCGACCTCGGAGCGGCCGACCTGATCGGCGATCTCAAACGCGCGCTTGAGCACCTCGACCGACTCGTCGAGCTCGCCGTCGTGCCAGAGCAGGACGCCGCGCATCGAGTAGGGGAAGCAGAGCTTGCCGGCCAGACCCTCGCGCTCGGCGAGCGTCTGCGACGCGTCGGTCTCTCGCTCGGCCGCCTCCCAGTCGCCGCCGTAGATGGCGATCTGGGCGAGGGCCGCGTGGACCTCCACCTGCGACGGGAGGTCGCCCGTCTCGAGCGCCAGATCGAGGGCCGCGCGGTAGGTCTCACGCGCCCCCTCGTAGTCGGCCTCCGAGACCTCCAGGTGGTAGCCGAGCGCGAAGAGCGCGCGCACCGCCTCCGCGGGGTCGGTCTCGCGGGCGAGCTCGACGGAGCGCTCGAGGTTCTCGCGGGCGCGCTCGGAGTCGCCGATGCGGCCGAAGACGCGGCCGAAGATCCCGTGGGCGCGGCTGGCGGCCCCGGCCTCGCCGAGGCGCTCGGCGAGCCGCAGGGCCTTCTCGGACGCGTAGATCGCGAGCATGTTGTCGCCGGTGTGCATGTAGAGCGAGGCGGCCTCCTCGTAGAGGCGCACGAGCTCGAGGCAGGGCTGGCCGTCCTTGAGCAGGTCGATGCCGCGCTGGTAGTGCTCGATCGAGGCCTCGCGGTCGCCCTTCTGCCACAGGCCGGCGCCGATCTTGCGATGCAGGTCGCCGACGCGCGCGAGGTTCTCCTCGCCGCGGTGGTACTCCATGCACCGGTCCCAGGCGCGGACCGCGCGATCGACGCGCCCCAGGCGCAGCGCGACGTCGCCCAGCTTCTCCGAGACGCGGGCGATCGTCTCCCGCTCGAGCTCGCCGCCCACGGCGAGCGCCGCCTCGTAATGCCCCTGCGCCTCGCTGTTGGAGTAGAAGGCGGCCGATGCGTCGCCGGCGGCCTCGAGCGCCTCGAGCGCCCGCGCCCGGATCACCTGCAGCTCGTCCCGCTCGAGGTCGGCGGCCGCGCCCAGGCTGGCGGCGCGCGAGTAGTGGTCGGCGACCATCGCGATCACGCCCTCGGAGCGGTCGGCCGCGCGGTCGGAGATGAACGCGCCGACGTCGGCGTGCTGGCGCGCCCGAACCGCCTTCGGCAGGGTCGAGTAGGCGACGTCGCGGATCAGAACGTGCTTGAACGCGTACTCCCGCTCGCCGGCGAGCCGGCTGCCGGCCGTCGGGACGATCAGGTCCTTCGAGCGCAGGGACTCGAGCGTGCCGCGGAGGTCGAGGTTGGGCTCGTCGGCGTTGGCCACCGAGCCCTCCCAGAAGGTCTGACCGACCACCGCCGCGCGCTGGAGCACGCGGCGCTCCGAGCGCGACAGCGAGTCCAGCCGCGCGGCGAGCACCGAGTGGACCGTCTCGGGCAGCGCCTCGGCCTCGCCCGGCCCCTCCTCGAGGATCCGGTTGACCATCTCCTCGGCGAACAGGGGATTGCCCCCCGAGCGGTTCGCCACCTGCCCGGTGAGGTCGCGCGTGCCGGAGGCCCGCTCGCCGAGCAGGGCTGTGACCAGCTCGTGCGCCTGGTCCTGGCCGAGCGGGTCGAGCGTCAGCGTGGTCGCGTTCAGGCGCCCGCCTCCCCAGCCGGGGCGTCGGTCGAGCAGCTCGTCGCGCGCGAGGCAGAGCAGCAGCGCCGGGCCGCGGCCCCAGCGAGCCAGGTACTCGATCAGGTCGAGCATCCCCTCGTCGGCCCAGTGGATGTCCTCCACCGCGAAGATCAGCGGCTCGCGCCGGCTCGCGGCCTCGACCAGCGCGCGCACCGCCGAGAACAGGCGCTCGCGCATCTGCTGCGGGTCCTCGAGCTCGCCGTCAGTGGCCCCGTTCGTGGGCGGCTCGATCCCCAGCGGCCGGCCGAGCGCCCTCGCGAGCCGCTCCGGCGTCTCCTCGGACTCGGTCCCGGCGACCAGCTGCTCGACCCCGCCGCGGAGCTTGCGCCAGGCCGCGCTCGAGTCGTCGGTGTCGACGATCTCGAAGGTTCCGCGCACGATCTCCCCGAGCGCCCAGTAGGCGAGTCCCGCGCCGTAGGCGGGGCAGCTGCCGAGGCGGATGGCCGGCGGTCGCTCGCGGCCTCCGACGTTGAGCGCCAGCTCGCGCAGGAGGCGAGATTTGCCCACCCCGGCCTGGCCGATGACCGTCACCAGATGGGGGCGATCCTCGCCCACCACCTGGTCGAAGAGGGCGAGCAGGCGCTCGGACTCGACCTGGCGGCCGATCAGCGGGGTCGAGGTCGCGGACGCCCGCGAGCTGCGGCCGCGGACCACGGCGCGAACCGCCTCCCAGGCGGGGACGCGTTCGGCCTTGCCCTTGAGCTCGAGCGGCTCGAGCTCGACGTACTCGATCGCCTTCCGGGTGAGGCGGTGGGTCAGCTCGCCGACCGTGACCGTGCCGGGCTCGGCCGCGCCCTGCAGCCGCGCGGCGACGTTCACCGGGTCGCCGATCACCGTGTACCCGTCGCCGACCCGCCCGGCGAGCACCTCGCCCGAGTTGATTCCCACCCGGAGCGCGAAGTTGGCACCGACGTCGGAGGCGATGCGCTCGTTGATCTCCGCCATCGCCGCCTGCATGGCGAGCCCGGCGCGCACGGCGCGTTCGGGGTCGTCCTCGTGTGCGACCGGGGCGCCGAAGACGCCCATCACGTTGTCGCCGATGTACTTGTCGATCGTCCCGCCGTAGCGCTCGATCTCCTCGCCGAGCCGGCGCAGCGTGCGGTCGACCAGCGACTTGATCCGCTCCGGGTCGAGCCGCTCGGAGACCGCGGTGTAGCCGGAGAGGTCGGCGAAGATGATCGTCGCCGTGCGCCGCTCCTCGGGCGGCGCGCTGTCGTCGGCCGGGGCCGGGGCCGCCGCGGTGCCGCCGAGCGCGGTGCCGCACTCGATGCAGAACTTCGCCCCCGGTGGGTTCTCGGTCCCGCAGGACGGACAGGACGCCGCCAGCCCCGCGCCGCACGACATGCAGAATCGGGCACGGTCCGGATTCTCTGTACCGCAGCTGGCGCAGACCATGGGGCCAGAATAGGACCAAACCGGGCCGGATTCGGGGAATTTCGTGTTGCGCGCGCCGCGTCTAGTCGATCGGGATCTCTTCGACCGTCGGGCGGCCCTCGCGCTCGTACTCGTCGAGGCGCTCGAGGTAGTGGTCGATGAGGGTCCGCATGGTGATCAGGGCCTCGCGCTGGACGGACTGCCATTGACCGCGCAGCTCAGGGCTCGAGGTCGCTCGGAGCACCTCGGCGCCGCGGCAGATCGGGCAGAGCTCGACGCAGTGGTGCTCGGGCTCTTCAGGCACGGGCGGCCGCCGGCGTCGAGGTCTCGAAGCTCACCTCGAGGGCACCGTCCTCGAGCTTCGCCCCCGTCGGGCGTCGCCGGGCGAGCGCCGTCGGCAGGATGATCGTCCGCTTGCGAGGGCCGACGGAGACGATCAGCTCCGGGCCGACCTTCTTCAGCCCCACGTCCCCGCGCTCGCCGAACGGAAGGTTGATCCGCAGCGTGGCGGTCCCGTTCTCCGACTGGATTGCGTGGGTGACCTCGGTGTGGAGCACGTCCGCCGGCGCGACCGAGTCGCCGAACAGCTCGTCGCCGAGGCGGTCGAGCATCCGGGGGCCGACCACCTCCTCGTCGAAGTAGCGCGCCTCCAGGAGCGGCAGCGGCGCGAACCCCGCGCGCACCTCCTCGAGGCGCTCGCGCTGGCGGGCGTGCCACGCGCCGAAGTAGCCGTCCGCGAGCTCGTCGGGGAACATGCGGTTGACGACCACGGCGTCGGTCAGATAGCCGTAGAGGTTGAGGTAGGTGAACGTGCGCTGCGCCTCCTTGATCACCATCCGGTCGGGGTTGATGACCAGGCGGATGGTCGCTTTGGTGCTGTCACGGAGAATCTCGTTCATCGCGATCAGGTGGCGCACCAGGCGCTGGACCTCGCCGATCACCTCCTCGTCCGGGACCTCCACGTCGATCATCCGCGCGATCGGCTTCGCCGCGGCGAGCAGCCGCCGCTCCCAGGGGAACACCTTCTCCAGCCACCAGTGGGCGATGTCCGGAAAGCCCAGGAGGCGAAGCGTCTCGCCGGTCGGCGCGCAGTCGACGATGACGACGTCGAACCGGCCCGACTCGTGGTGGCGCTTGATCTGCAGCAGGCTGAAGAGCTCGTCCATGCCTGGGGGCACGCTGAGCTCCTCCGCGGCGATGTCCATCACCCCGCGGTCGGCGAGCAGCGCGCCCAACCAGCGCTGGACCGCCGCCCAGTTGGCCTCCAGCTCCCGCTCGGCCTGCACCTCCTGCGCCCAGAGCAGGTCGGAGACCGGGGTGGGGTCGGGTCCGAGCTCGGCCTCGAGCGAATCGGAGAGGCTGTGGGCGGGGTCCGTGGAGAGCACCACGGTGCGGAGCCCGGCGGCCGCGCAACGGCGTGCGGTGGCCGCGGCGACGCTCGTCTTGCCGACGCCGCCCTTGCCGGTATAGAGGATCGTCCGGGGCGAACCCGTCGTCCCGGTATTTGCGGCTGTGACCACCTAGGCGCGTTCAGAGTACTTCGCTACGCTGGCCCGCGCCTTTTAACCGAGAACAGGAGAACACCACTTTGAGCCGTATCCGCACCGCACTCGTGGTCTGCGCCTTGGCGCTGCCGATCCCGGCGGCGATCGCCGGCTGTGGGGGGTCCGATTCATCCAGCAGCGACGAGGACCCGCAGACGGTCCTCGACGAAACCTTCAACAACGACACCAGCGTCACCAGCGGTGACCTGCAGCTGAACGCCTCGTTGAGCGCCGAGGGCGACCAGGGGGGTCAGCTCGACGTCAGCCTCGGTGGCCCGTTCCAGGGTGATCCGAACGACGAGAACGCGATTCCGCAGCTCGATTGGACGGCTTCGCTGTCCGGTCAGGGCGCCGGCCAGAGCATCGACTTCTCCGGCGGGCTCGTGGTCACCGACGACAACGCCTACGTCGAGTACAAGGACCAGCCGTACGAGGTCGGCGCGCAGGCGTTCAGCAGCCTCCGCGACCAACTCGAGTCCCAGGCGTCCAGCTCCAGCCAGAGCACCGGTGGGTTCACGGAGCAGTGTCAGACGGCACTCCAGCAGGCGGGTGCAACTGACACCTCCGGGTGTGACATCGACCTCGAGTCATGGCTCACCAACCTCACCAACGAGGGCACGGAGGACGTGGGCGGTGCGGAGACTGTGCACATCTCCGGCGACGCTGATGTGAACACGATCCTCACTGACATCGGCAACCTGGCGTCCGCGGTCCCGAGCGCCTCGGCGCAGGGGTTCGATCCCTCGCAGCTGGGCACCATCTCGGACGCGGTCACCGACGCATCGATCAACGTTTACTCCGGCGTTGACGATCACGTCCTGCGCAAGCTCGACGCCACCCTGACCATCGACCCGTCGGCGATCGCCGGCGGGGCGGTGATCCCGGTGAGCAACATCCAGATCTCGTTCTCGGTCGAGATCGATGGCGTCAACGAGGACCAGACGATCTCGGCGCCCTCCGGCGCCAAGCCGATCAGCCAGCTGCTCGGCGACCTCGGGGTCAGCCCCGACGCCCTGGGCGGCCTCGGCAGCCTCGGCGGCGGCATCCCCGGCGCCGACTCCGGCTCCGGTGGCTCGGGCGGTGGCGGCGGCAACAGCGCGGCCTACCTCGACTGCATCCAGCAGGCGACGTCGCCGAGCCAGATCAACGACTGCGCGAGCCAGCTCTAGCTCGACAGCGTTCGCAGGGCAGATGAGCGGCCGGGTCAGCACCCGGCCGCTCATCTAGGCTCTGGCCGATGACCACCGCGGGCAACGGGCGCGGGGGGATGATGGGATTCCTGCGCACCGCCCAGGGATGGCCGTACCTCCTAACGCCCTTCATCCCCATCGCGGTCCTCCTCGAGATCGTGGGGGCCGCGGCCGGGCTCGTTTTCGTCACGGCGGCGCTCGGGATCATCCCCACGGCCGCCCTGATGGGGCTCGCCACCGAGGAGCTCGCCGCCCGCTCTGGGCCCGGGATCGGCGGCCTGCTGAACGTCACGTTCGGCAACGCCCCGGAGCTGATCATCGCCCTCTTCGCGCTCGGCGAGGGCCTGCACGAGGTGGTCAAGGCCTCGATCGTCGGCTCGATCATCGGCAACGTCCTGCTGGTGCTCGGCGCCTCGATGTTCGTCGGCGGCCTCGGTCGGGAGAAGCAGGAGTTCCGAGCGCAGGCGGCGACCGCGCAGGCGTCGATGCTCTTCCTCGCCGGAGCGGCGCTGGTGATGCCGGCGATCTTCGAGCTGGTGGAGGGGCAGGGCCTGCCGTCGCCCGGCGCCGAGATCGTCGACTACGGCGGGACCGTCGAGCACCTCTCGGTCGCCGTCGCCGTGGTCCTGATCGCCACCTACTGCGCGGGGTTGATCTTCTCGCTGCGCACGCACCGCGACATGTTCAACCCACCGTACGAGGAGGAGGAGACCTACGGCTGGAGCGTGCGCCGCTCGGTGGGGATGCTCGCGATCGCCGGCGTCGCCGTCGGCTTGATGTCCGAGATCCTGGTCGGCTCGATCTCGGAGGCCTCGGAGGCGGTCGGGCTGTCGGAGTTCTTCATCGGCGTGATCGTGGTCGCGATCGTCGGCAACGCCGCCGAGCACTGGGTGGCCGTGCTCGTCGCGCGCAAGGACAAGATGGACCTCGCGGTCAACATCGCGATCGGCTCCAGCGCCCAGATCGCACTCTTCGTCGCCCCGGTGCTCGTGCTCGCCTCGTACGTGGTGGGGCCGTCGCCGATGCCGCTCGTCTTCAACGGCTTCGAGCTGGGCGGAGTGTTGTTCGCAATCCTCGTCGCCAACGTCGCCACCCGCGACGGCGAGTCGACCTGGTTCGAGGGCATACAGCTGCTCGGCCTCTACGCGATTCTCGGGATCGCGTTCTTCTTCGCGTAGGGGCGGGGTAGGGGCCAGCGATGGACGTCGTCTTCCTGCTCGCGAGCTTCGCGGTGATCCTCGCCGGGGCGCTGCTGTTCACGAACGCGATCGAGTGGGCCGGCCACCGGCTCGGCCTCGGCGAGGGCGCAACCGGCAGCGTGCTGGCAGCCGTCGGCACGGCGATGCCCGAGACCCTGATCCCGATCGTCGCGATCATCGGCGGCGAGCAGGGCTCGGAGGACGTCGCCGTCGGCGCGATCATCGGCGCGCCGTTCCTGCTCGCGACGATCGCGATGGCGCTGGTCGGCATCTCCGCCCTCGCCTTCAGCGGCCGGCGAGAGCAGGGCGCGCGGCTGGAGGTCGACGTGCCCACGCTCGACCGCGACCTGGCGTTCTTCTTGATCTTCTTCGCGGTCGGGATCCTCGCCGGGCTCGGGCTGCCCGACGGGGCCCAGGTGCCACTCGCGATCGTGTTTCTGGGCGCGTACCTCGTGTACGTGCGCTGGACGCTCCGTGGCGGCGGCGCCGTGCCGGAGGCCGATGAGATCGCCCCGCTCTACATGGACCGCAGCAAGGAGGACGAGCCGACGCGCGGCGCGATCATCCTGCAGCTCGCGGTCGGGCTGGGGGCGATCGTCGGCGGTGCGCACCTGTTCGTCGAGGAACTGGTGACGCTGGCCGCGGACATCGGGATCGAGCCACTGGTCCTCTCGCTGGTGCTCGCGCCGCTCGCCACCGAGCTGCCGGAGAAGGCGAACAGCTTCTTCTGGGTTCGCGACGGCAAGGACAGCCTGGCGCTCGGGAACATCACCGGGGCGATGGTCTTTCAGTCCACGATCCCGATCGCGTTCGGGCTCGCGTTCACCGAGTGGGACCTCGACAAGTTCGCGGTCGTCTCCGGGGTGCTCGGGCTCGTCGGCGGGGTGATCGCGTTCTGGGCCCTGCGGCTGCGCGACCGGTTCGAGCTCGCGCCCGTGATCGCGTGGATCGTCCTGTTCGGCGGCTTCGTCGCCTACGTGGCGCTGGCCTGAGCGACGAGCTGCGAGCACCTCGTCGTCGTGCGTCTTGGGCGAGGCCTTCTCGATCACGCTCGCGACCTTGCCCTCGGGGTCGATGATGAAGGTCGAGCGCTGGACGCCCATGTAGGTCTTGCCGTAGTTGCGCTTCTCGACCCATGTCCCGTAGGCGTCGGCGACCGCGTGGTCGGCGTCGGCGAGCAGGGTGAAGCCGAGCGAGTGCTTGTCCGCGAACTTGGCGACCGCGTCGACCGGATCCGGCGAGACCCCGAGCACCCGGACCCCGGCGGCCTCGTAGTCGGAGCGGTGATCGCGGATCCCGCACGCCTGGGTCGTGCATCCGGGCGTGTCCGCGCGGGGATAGAAGTAGAGGACCACGGTCTGGCCGCGGAGGTCGGAGAGCGTGACCTCCTCGGAGTCCTGGTCGGGGAGGGTGAAGTCGGGGGCGGTATCGCCGGGGGAGAGCATGAGCTGAATTTAGCCGCGCCGGATCTCGTACAGCAGATGGGGGAGACCGCGGCGCTCGAACTCGCGCGCGTAGCCCATGCCCAGCTTCTCCATCACGCGCTGCGACCGCTCGTTGTCGGGCAGGGTGAAGGAGACGATTCGCTCGAGCCCGCAGCGCTCGAACCCCCAGTCGAGCACGACCGCCGCCGCCTCGGGGGCCAGCCCCTGGCCCCACCGCGCCGGGGCAATCGACCAGCCGACCTCAACGACCGGCTCGCCGTCCACCTCGTCGCGGTTGAGCCCCACGTAGCCGACCAACTCGCCGGTCGCGCGATCGCGCCACCACCAAAGGCCGAAGCCGGTCTCCGCCACCTGCGCGGCCTGGGCGACGAGCATCGCCTCCAGTTGCTCGCGGGATCGCGCGCCCCCGTGCCAGGGGGCGACGGCCGGGTCGTTGAGCTGGTGGTCGGCGAAGTCGAGATGGGCGCGGGGATCCGGCACCTCGGCATCGAGGCGCTCGCTGCGCGGTGAGTCGCTCACCGGCGCGCGGGCTCGACCTCGGCCGGACCCACGTTGCGGTCCAGCCAGGCGTTCAGCGGCGCCAGCCCGCGCCAGGTGTCGCCGGCGTGGGCGAGGGCGCGGTCACGCGAGATGCCGCGGCCCTTGGCGGCCCGCAGGCGCCGGCCGGCGGCAACCGCGCGGCGGCGCAGCACGCGGGCCCGAGGATGGTCGCGGGGAAAGCCGCGCGGCACCGTCTTCAGCTCGAAGCCGATCAGCTCGTAGCCATCGGCGTCGAGCTCGTCGAGCAGCCGCTCGAGGTTGGCGCCGGCGCGGCCCGCGGCGCGCTCGCGATAGCGCTCGAGCTGGTCGGGGCTGAGCCGGTAGTAGCCGGTGCCCGCGAACAGCCCCGCGGCGGTCAGCTGCGCGTAGAGCCCGGCGTCGCTGCCCGGACGATCGCCGATCAGGCCGTAGGTGGCGGTCTTGTACGGCGACTTGTCCTTGCTGAAGCGGATGTCGCGGTGCTGGCGAAACAGCTTCACGCGACCGTCGAAGTCGCCGGTGAGCTCCTCGAGCATCGCGTCGAGCTGGCCGCGGACGTCGCGCTCGTAGGTCTCGCGATGCGCGTCGAACCAGCGCTTGGAGTTGTTGCGCTCGATCCCCTCGAACCACTCGAACGCCGCGCGCTTGAAGCCGGTGAACGCCGAGAGCTCGGTCACTCGCGGCCAGAAGTCGTCCTGCCGCTCGGTCCGCGGCTGCTCGAGGCGGGTGGAGATGATCACCAGCTCGGCGTCCGCGTCGGAGTCGTTGTGCACCGAGTAGAACTCCTCGCCGGTCATCCGCACCGCCGTCTGCGGCGCGGCCTCGAAGACGTCGTCGCCGACCTTGAAGGTCAGGTTGCCGGCGGCCACGAAGTAGATCTCCTCCTGGCCCGGGTGGCGATGCCCGTAGCTGCCGCGGCCGCCCGTGTTCGGCGGCATCAGGCGCCAGGAGAAGGCGACCTGCTCGCAGCCGAGGGCCTCCGGGTAGTGGCGCATCTCGCCGAAGCCCGGGAACTGCGCCATCCAGTCCGTGGCCTCCTCGCGAGCGGCGATCACGTATCCCATCGTCACTCCTCCGGGTCGGGGTCGGGCTCGAGCTCCTCCTCGTCCTCGACCACCTCGTCGGCGTCCGGCTCCAGTTCGGTGGGCTCCGCGGATACCCCGACCGGCGCGTGCCGCAGCGTCTGGAAGCGCTCGAGCGCCGTGTCGAGGGCGTCGGAGTCGACCGGGACCTCGTCGGAGACCCGGACCCAGTCGGCGCCCTCGAACGCCTCCATGTTGAAGACCTCCTGGTCGATGGAGCTCGAGTCGTCGACCACCACCACGACCTCGGTCTGCGGGTTGAAGTACGTGCCGGGCCTGACCAGCAGGTCGTCCAGCTCGACGATCGGGTTGTCGTCCGTCATCCGAGCCGAACCCTACTGGCCGAGGTTCTCGAGCTCCCTCAGCTGCCGCTCGACCTCCGCGTCGATGTCGAGCGGCTCCTTGCCCTGGCGCGCGCGGCGCTCGTTGCGGGCGACCACGAGCTGGCGGACCTCGGCCCGTAGGGCGGGGTCGTCGGAGGGCGAGCCCGGCGCTCCCGCTCTGCTCGGTGAGCAGGCGGGCGAGCTCCGCCTCGACGTCGAGCGGGGTCTCGCCCCGGGCGGTCTGGCGGTAGGCCTTCGCCTCGAGCATCTGGCGCAATTCGTCCTCGCGGACGCCGGCGCCCTCGGCCTCGGCGCTGGAGTCGCGCATGCCGCGCGGGTTGTCGGACTCGAACTCCACCGAGAGCCCGCCCTTGCCGATCGATTTGAAGGCGTCCCCGGCGTTGGCGATGAAGGCGATCGCGGCCACCGGGATGGCCACCAGGACGACGATCAGGATCACGTCGCCGTTCGAAATCGCGGGCGCCAGGGACGAGGCCAGAACCGCCACCCGACAAGAGTAGATCAGCTACGCTTTCAGGGTGATTGACTGATCAGTCAATCGGTAACTCGACTTCACCAAAGGAGCCTCTGAGCAGTGGACTTCACGCTGACGGACGAGCAGAAGGATCTGCGCGAACTGGCGCACAACTTCGCCGAGAGGGAGATCCGAACGGTCGCCTGGGATTACGACAAGGACGGCACCTGGCCGCAGGAGATCATCGAGAAGGCCTGGGAGGTTGGGTTGATGAACACCCACGTGCCCGAGGAGTACGGCGGCCCGGGCCTCGACTTCCTCTCCGGCTGTCTGATCGAGGAGGAGTTCGGCTGGGGCTGCTCCGGGATCGGCACCTCGCTGGCGGCGAACGGGCTCGCCATGACCCCGGTCTCGCTCGGCGGCTCGGAGGAGGTCAAGCAGCGCTTCCTCGGCATGCTCACCGAGGAGCCGAAGCTGGCCTCGTTCTGCCTCACCGAGCCCGACGCCGGCTCCGACGTCTCGGGGATGAAGACCACCGCCACGAAGAAGGGCGACAAGTGGGTCATCAACGGCTCCAAGTGCTTCATCACCAACGGCCAGTACGCCGACTGGTACACCGTCTACGCGAAGACCGACAAGGACGCCGGCCATCGCGGGATCTCCGCCTTCGTCGTCCCCCGCGACGACACGGTGATCATCGACAAGAAGGAGGACAAGCTCGGACAGCGCGCCTCCAACACCGCCACGGTCGTCTTCAACGAGACCGAGATCCCGGCCGAGTACCTGCTCGGCGAGGAGAACAAGGGCTTCAAGCTCGCGATGATGACCCTCGACCGCACCCGCCCCGGGGTCGCCGCGATGGCGGTCGGCATCGGGCGCGCGGCGCTTGAGTTCGCCGCCGAGTACTCGAAGGAGCGGGTCCAGTTCGGGGTCCCGATCGCGATGCACCAGGCGGTGGCCTTCATGATCGCCGACATGGCGACCAAGGTCGAGGCCGGCAGGCTGCTCACGTGGCAGTCGGCGGCGCTGCTCGACCAGGGGATCCGCAACACGCTCGCCTGCTCGCACGCGAAGCGCTTCGCCGCCGACTCGGCGATGGAGATCGCGACCGACGCCGTGCAGGTCTACGGCGGCTACGGGTTCATCAAGGACTACCCGGTCGAGAAGTTGATGCGCGACGCGAAGATCATGCAGCTCTACGAGGGCACGTCGCAGATCCAGCGCCTCGTGATCGCGAAGGAGGTCCTGATGGGCCGCAACGTCAACGAGCCGATGCCCGAGGCCGTCTCGCAGACCGACGCCGCGACCAAGGACTCCGAGAAGGCCGCCGCGGTCGCCTGACCCGCCGCGCGCCCAGCTGAAGACGTCCCGAGGGGCCCCGCCGTCGCGGGGCCCCTCGTCGTTCGCCCGTTTCTCGCGCGCGCCGGCGGCGTCAGCCGCGGCGCAGCGGGTTGACCGCGATCATCGCGCCGACCGCGGTGAGCATGATCACGCCGAGCACGATCGCCTGGGCCCAGCCGTCGATCGTGTTCACGGTCGCGTAGCCGAGGGCGCCGAGGAGGACGGTCGCCAGCACGGTGTAGGCGATCACCGGGCGCCGGTCGCGGACTCGGGTACCCGTCGAAGGCACGCTCAGGTCGACGCGCTCGAACTGGCTGCGCTGGGTGACGGTCATGTTGGACATGTGCTCACTCCTGGGCGAAGGAACCGGGACGCCACGAACCTATGCCCGGCCCCGCGCCCTGTCAGTGAGCCTCGTCACGGAAGTCACTTGGCGAGACTGATCGTTCTCGCGCCCGCGCCGACGCCGGGGGCGGCAACTATCCTCGCCCGATGGCCGAGCGTGCGCCGCGCCAGAAGCCGGTCGCCGATGCGGTGGCCGACGCGGCGCGCTCGAGACGCGACCGGGGCGAGCGCGCGCCGCGGACCCCGGGGCGCACGATGGATGTGTTCGGGGGCGAGATCCGCCGTCGCGACCTCTTCCCGCTGCTCGTCCTGCACCTGATCGAGCGCGAGCCCCAGTACGGCAACCGGCTGATCGAGGAGATCGAGGCGATCACCGAGGGCGCGATCTCGGCGAACCCGAACACGATCTACCCGCTGCTGCGCCAGCTCGAGGCCGACGAGCTGATCCACGGCGACTGGGAGCACCCGGACCGGCGCACGCGCCGCTACTACTCGATCACGCCGGCGGGCCGGCGCGAGTATCAGCGGCTGCGCGAGGAGCTCGAGCCGTTCCTCGACTCGGTGATCCGCTCCGTGACCCTGGTCAAGCGCGAGCTCTACGGGTAGCGCCGCACCTCGAGCTTGCCGCGCAACAGGCGCAGCCGGGCGCCGTGCTCGCGGCCGACCCGCTTTTGCTTCGTGCGGATCACGAGGTTGACGAACAGCGGGGCGGACCCTCCGGAGCCGCCGCGGACGTCGCGGCGGACCTTGACCGCGGCGACCTTCCGCGTCACGCACGGCGACTGCGCGGGGGTGCAGTTGGTGCCGTTGACCGGGCTCACCATCCCCTGCAGCCAGACCGAGCGGCGGACCAGCCGGGTCGGGCTGGTCGCGCGCGGCCCGCGGGCGACGACCAGCTGGCCGCCGACGAGGGCGTTGTAGCCGAGCCGGCGCACGTCGGAGCGCAGCGCCGCGGCGACCGCGAGCACGTCGCCGCGCTTCAGCCCGTCGACCTTCTGCGACAGCACCACCTTGCGCCGGGGGCGCAGGCGCAGCGACCCGCGGCGCAGCTTCGACGTCCGCAGGCGCTCGGCCTTCACCCCGGGGGCCAGCCGGATCGCGTTCAGGCGGCCCTTGTTCTGGACGATGCGCCCGTTGGGCTTGTTGGCGCCGATGATCATCCGCTGGTCTCCATGGGCGTGGCGGCTCGAGGCGGAGACGACGACGTTCGCGTAGCAGCGGTCGAGCGCGCACGGGAAGTCGTCGCCGACCCGTGTGATCCGGTCGAAGACCACCGGGCAGTGGTGCTGGCGGTTTGGCAGCCGCTGGCGGCAGCGCAGCCGCCGCCGCGCGATCACCCGCGAGCGCGCCCCCGGTGACTTGCGCTTGGCCAGCTCCAGCGTGACGGTGACGTTCGGGTCGTAGTCGTAGGGATCGCCGGCGCACCGCGGCGAGGGCCTGTCGCAGTCGACGGTGATCTGGACCTCCGAGGAGAGCTCGAGCCGGTCGCCGCGCCGCAGGCCCGCGAGCTTCCCAGGCCCCATCGAGAGCGCGACCCGTGGGGCGGCACCCGCGGTGCGGGTGATCGGCACGGTCTGGCGCAGCTCCGAGTTGACCCCGGTGGTCGCGGCGTCAACGGGCCGCGGCGCGGATTTCGCGGCAGCCGGGGCGAGCGCCAGCGCGCTCAGCGCCAGCGCGGCGATCGCGGTGCGGTGTCGGCCGTGAGACATCGGGCGGGGAAGCTATGGATTGATCCGGGTCAGGGTCGACTCGCCCTCGCTCGTCACCCAGGCCGCATGGCGGCCGAGTGCCACGTCGGAGGGATCGTCGCCGACCGCGATCGGGTCGCCGGCGAGGCGGCGCGCGGCGGGATCGATGCGGACGACGGCGTCGTCGCCGCCGAGCGCCACCCACACGTACTTCAGGTCCGCCGCGATCCCGCGGGGTTGGTTGCCGACGGCGATCGGGTCGCCGATCACGTGTCCGTCCGAGTCGAGCTCGGTCACGGTCCCGTTCAGGTTGCTGGCGACCCAGACGCCGCCCTCGCCGACCGCGATGTCGTTGGGAAGCTCGTCGACGGCGGTCGGGCTGCCGACCCGCTCCGGGCCGTCCGGGTCGATGCGGGACACCGACGCGGCGCGGATGTTGGTGACCCAGACGAAGCCATTCCCGGTGGCGATCGCGCGCGGCTCGGTGCCCATCGGCACCCTGCCGGCGAGCTCGTTCGTCCTCGGGTCGATCCGGGCGACCTCCTCAGCGCCGGCCTCGGCCACCCACACCCAGCGCCCGCCGGTGGTGACGTCGCTGGGGTCGGCACCGTCGCCGAGCGGGATCTCCAAGGGCTGTGTGCCGTCGAGCGGGTCGAGGCGGTACAGCGCGTCGGCGTCGCGGCTCACGGCCCACACCGAGTCGAAGCCCACCGCGACCGCGACCGGGTTTGGAACGTCCACGGTGAAGTCGAGCTCCCCGCTGCCCTGACCGACGCCGTCGACCTCGCCGCCCTCGCGCGCGGCGACCCAGACGCGCTCGGGCCCCACGGCCACTCCGACCGGCCCCGCGCCGACCTCGATCGGCGTCTCGGTCTGCGGCGCCGGTGCGGCGGTGGGCTCCGGTGCGCCGTCGCCGTCGCCGCCGGCGCCCACGACGAGCCCCGCCACGGCCGCGGCGACGGCGATCGCGGCCGCCGCGAACCAGGGCCAGCGCCGCGAGCGCCGCGGCCGCAGCGCCGGGGCGTCGGCCGTCGGCGGGGGCGCCGGCCTCGACGGCGCGAGCGGCACCGTCTCGTCACCCTCGACGGCGGCGTCGAGCTCCCGCGCCAGGGCGCCCGCGGACTGGAAGCGGTCGGCCGGGTCGACGGCCATCGCTCGCTCGACGATCGGGTCGAGCAGCGGCGACAGGCCCGCGCGCACCGCGGAGGGACGGGGGCGCGGCGCGTTGGTGTGGGCGAAGAGGGTCGCGAGCTCGTTCTCGCGCGGGAACGGGGCCTGCCCGGTGAGCGCGTAATGGAGCACGGCGCCGAGCGCGTAGATGTCCGCGCGATGGTCGACCGGCTCGCCGGCGATCTGCTCCGGGGCGATGAAATCGGCCGTGCCGACCAGCTCACCGGTGCCGGTGACGGTCTCGCCGCCGGTGGTCGTGCGGCTGATGCCGAAGTCCGTCAGGTAGACGCGCCCCGCGTCGGCCTCGGCGCCGACCAGCACGTTGGCCGGCTTGACGTCGCGGTGGATGAGCCCGGCGGCGTGGGCTGCGTCCAGGCCGGCGGCCACCGCGGAGACCACGGCAGCGGCGCCGCCCGGCTCGAGCGGGCCCTCGAGGATGACCATCTGCCGGAGGTCGCTCCCCTCGACCAGTCGCATTGCGAGGTAGAGCTGGCCGCCCTCCTCACCCGCCTGGTGCACGGGGATCACGTTCGGATGCTCGATCGAGGCCGCCAGCCGTGACTCGCGGCGGAAGCGCTCGCGAAAGCGCGCGTCGGCCGAGAGACCCGGGCTCAGGACCTTGAGCGCGCGCTCGCGGTCGAGCGCGACGTTGCGGGCCCGGTAGACGACGCCCATCCCGCCCTCGCCGATCACCGCTTCGATCACGTGGCCGGCGAACTCGGCCCCCGGCGCCGGGCCGCCAGCGCCGTCGTTCATCTAGGTCGCGGATTGGGGATCATCGATCGAGGTCGCGGACCGAGATCACGCCGTGGCGCAGGGCGAGCTCGACCAGTCGCACCCGCTTCTGATTCTGCGGCAGGTCGCCGATCCCGAACTTCTCGAACAGCGCCCGCAGGTGGCCCTTGACCGAGTCGAGGGAGAGGAAGACCTCGTCGGCGATCTGCTGGTTGGTCGCCGGGGTCGCGTAGTGGCTGCCCTCGCGGAACGGTCGCGAGAGCGCGATCAGGATCTTCCGCTGGGTGTCGCTGAGGGTGATCGTCTCGCCGCTGTCGGGCGCGGCGATCGTCGCCGAGCTCGGTGAGGGCGCGGGGACCCGGAAGACCGCCATCGTGGCCCCGAAGCGGAGCTCGTCGCCGTCCGCGAGCCGGCGCCGGCCGCCGACCCGCTCGCCGTTGAGAAAGGAGCCGTTGCGGGACAGCCCGTCGTCGGCGATCGTCCACTCGCCGCCGATGCGCTCGATCTCCGCGTGCAGCCGGGACACCTGCTCGTCGGCGTCGAGCGCGATGTCGACCTCGGGACCGCGGCCGACCGTGATCCGGTCGCGGCCGGTCTCGAGCGTCAGGATCCGCTGGCCCTCGGGGCCACGCCAGAACAGGAACGGGAGCCCGCGCCGCTCGGCCTCGAGCCGCTGCGCAAGCTCGGCCGGCGTCGACGCATGGGATGCCGCCGGGCTCTCCATCGCAGGCAACTTAGCCCCTGAACCGGCTGCCGATCACACCCAGGGTGGATGGAGTCCACACCTGGGTGTCCGCCGGGCGATACCCAGGGGCCCTGGGCGGCAGGGCGGCTGGCGCCGAAGCTCGGCTGGCAATCAGAGTCGGCCCCGCCTGAGAGCGGGGTCGGAAGGGAGATCCGAGCATGACCCGCATTCACACCAACGTCGGTACGTCGGAGCAGCCATCGCACTCGCGCGGCGCTCGTGCTCGTCCTCGCGCTGGGCGCAGGGGGCGGCGAGCGCGGCCGCGCCGAAGTGCCTCGGCAAGAAGCCGACGATCGTCGCCGGCAAGAAGGAGAAGGTCCAGGGCACACGCAAGGCCGACGTGATCTACGCGCCCAAGGGCGATCACCGGATCATCGCCGGTAAGGGCGACGACCGCGTCTGCACCGGCTCGGGCCGCTACGAGGTGAGCGGCGACGAGGGCGACGACCAGCTCAGCGGCGGTGCCGGCCGCGACAGCCTCGACGGCGGCGCCGGCGCGGACCGCATCGAGGGCGGCGCCGGGCGCAACCACCTCGATGGCGGGGTCGGCGACGACACCGTCACCGGCGGCGACGACCGCGACTCCGTCGACGGCGACGACGGCGACGACACGCTCGCAGGCGGCGCGGCGAACGACTACCTCGACGGCGGCGACGACAACGACGTCCTCAGCGGTGGTGACGACGACGACCGCCTGGACGCCGGCGAGGGCGACGACACGCTCAGCGGAGACGCGGGCGCCGACAACCTCGATGCCCAGAAGGGCGTCGACACGCTCGACGGCGGCGACGACCGCGACCGGCTCGACGGTGGCGGCGGCGCCGACTCGCTCGCGGGCGGCGAAGGCAACGACGAGCTCCGCGACGGCGGCGGCGCCGACTCGCTCGACGGCGGGCCTGGCAACGACACGCTCGTCGCGAGTCTACGACTCGACCGGCGGCGACGCGTTCGCCGGCGGCGAGGACTCGGACGTCGTCAACTACTCCGAGTACGAGAGCGCGGCGCGGGTGACGCTGGACGACGTCGCCAACGACGGGCGCGGCTGCCCGCAGCAGTGCGAGGCCGACAACGTCGCCTCGACGGTCGAGGGCATCGTGGGCAGCGAGTTCGAGGACACGCTGATCGGCAGCGCGGCTCTCGAACACGATCGACGGTGGCCACGGCAGCGACGTGATCGATGGCCACGAGGGCGGCGACATCGTCCGCGGCGACGTGGGCACCGACGCGGTCTCCGGCGGCGCCGGCGACGACTCGCTCAGTGGCGGAGGCGGCGACGACTCGCTGAACGGCGGCTCCGAGACCGACGAGTGCCGCGGCGACCAGGGCATCGACACGGGCGTCGACTGCGAGACGATGGTTGCGATTCCATGACCAGTGAGGGCCGGGCGACACGCTGTCGCCCGGCCCTCCCTCGTACGCTGCCGTCGTGCCCACGCTCACCGACTCGATCACCGTTCAGGCACCGCTCGCCGACGCCTGGGACTACTACTTCGAGCCGCGCGGCTGGCCCGCGTGGGTCGACGGCTTTCACGCCGTCGACTGCCAGCCATGGCTATCCGGATCAGGGCGGGACCCTGACCTGGAGCTCAACGCCCGCCGGCCGGGGGCAGGTGACCGAGAAGGTGCTCGACCCACGAGCCCCGCAAGCTCCACCGGATCTCGTTCGCGGACCCGGAGTCGAGCGGCGAGCTCCAGACGAGGTTCGAGGTCTCCGGAAACGAGAAGACCACCGTCAGCCTCGAACTCACTTACGAGCTGGCCTCGGGCGGCGTGTTCGCGTGGCTGGCCGAGCGCTTCTTCGTCCGCGGCCAGGTGGCGAAGTCGCTGCGGCGGACGCTGCTTCGCTACCGGCTCGAGGTCGAGGAGCTGGCGGCGATGAGCCGCGCGTCCGAGCCGTCGCCGGGCGCCGATCGCTAGCCTCCGGCGCGCTCTAGTCCCCCTCACAGACTCCGGAGGCTCCCAACCCAATGTTCGTCTTCAAGGCCGCGGTCGTCGGCGCGGGCACGATGGGCGGCGAGATCGCACAGGCGATCGCCTCGTCCGACATCCCGGTCGTGCTCAAGGACATCGACCAGAAGTTCGTCGACCACGGGCTCGAGAAGGCGCGCGAGGTGACCAAGGGCCAGCTCGACCGGCTGGTGAAGAAGGAGAAGCTCACCCAGGAGCAGGCCGACACCCGGCTCGAGGAGGTCATGGGCCTGATCGAGGGCGCGACCTCCTACGACTCGTTCGGCGACGTCGACTTCGTGATCGAGGCGGCGCCGGAGAAGATGGAGATCAAGCAGCAGGTCTACGCCGAGCTCGACGCGGTCACCCCCGGCCACGCGATCCTCGCCTCCAACACGTCGTCGCTGTCGATCACCGAGATGGGCGACGCCACGCTTCGCCCCGACAAGGTCGTGGGCTTCCACTTCTTCTACCCGGCGTCGGTGATGCCGCTCGTCGAGATCATCGAGGGGGAGGACACCGACCCGGAGGTCGTCCGGGTGGCGTTCAACTTCGCCCAGGCGATCAAGAAGCAGCCGATCACCTGTCGCGAGGTGCCGGGCTTCGTGGTCAACCGGATCCTCAACTCGGCCGTCGGCGAGATCTGGCGCGCGCAGGAGGAGGGCGGGCTCTCGATCAAGAAGATCGACGAGGCAATCACCGGAGCGAACGTCGCCCCGATGGGGCCGTTCTTCCTCGGCGACCTGCTCGGCCTCGACACGATCTTCCACGTCGCCGAGCATCTGCGCGAGTCCTACGGCGACTCGTTCTACGTCCACGAGGGGATGCGCCGGCTCGTCGAGGAGGGCAAGCTCGGCGCGAAGACCGGCGGCAGCGGCTTCTACGAGAACGGCGAGCCTCAGGTCGAGGGCGACGCGGATCCGGACGGCGAGGCGCTCGCTGACCTGCTCAAGCTCAAGGCCGTCGTCGAATCGTGCCTCGTGCTTCAGGAGGGCGTCTGCACGGTCCGCGAGATCGACCTCGGGATGATGGCCGGCGCCGGGATGGACCCGCGCCGCGGGATCTTCCCGCCGTTCCTGGGCGCCGACGTGCTCGGCCTCGACGTCGTGCTCGAGAAGCTCGAGGCGGCCGAGGCGGAGCACGGCGAGCGGTTCGCGCCGCCGACCGTGCTGCGGCGCCTGGTCGCCCAGGGGCGGCTCGGGGCCAAGACCGGCCAGGGCTTCTACGCCTACCCGCAGGCCGACGAGGGCGACCAGACCGACACCGTGAAGCTCGAGACCCGCGGGGACGTCGCGATCGCCTGGCTCGCCAACGCGCCGATGAACGCGATCTCGCCGCAGGTGATCAAGGACCTCGGGACCGTGTGGGAGCGGGTCAAGGCCACGGACGAGATCGGAGCGCTCGTGATCGCGTCGTCGGTGCCGGTCGTGTTCAGCGCCGGCGCCGACATCAAGGCCTTCACGCAGATGGACGAGTCCGGGGGCGAGGACCTGGTCGACTCGGGGCACGCGCTCCTTCGCGACATGAGCCTGAGCCGGATCTCGACGATCGCCGCGGTCAACGCGCTCGCCTTCGGGGGCGGCTGCGAGGTGGCGATGGCCTGCAACTTCCGGATCGCGGCCGAATCGGCCGTGTTCGGCCAGCCGGAGATCAAGCTCGGGATCATCCCCGGGTTCGGCGGGACCCAGCGCCTGCCGCGGCTGGTGGGCAACACCAAGGCCCTGGAGATGAACCTGATCGGCGACGCGATGCTCGCCGACGAGGCGGAGGCCTACGGCCTCGCGAACCGCGTCGTGCCCGATCACGAGCTGTTCGACGAGGCGCTCTCCTGGGCCCGCAGGCTCGCCGGCCAGGCGCCGATCGCGGTCGAGCAGGTCAAGCTCGCCTCGGACGACCCGGACCTCGACGCCGGGATCGAGAAGGAGAAGGAGGGGTTCCGAAAGGCGTTCACCAGCGAGGACGCCAGGGAGGGCATCAGCGCGTTCCTCGGGAAGCGGGCGCCCAAGTGGCAGGGGAGGTGACCACGGGGCGGGCCACCGAGCTCGCCTCGCTGATCCGTGAGTCCGATTCCGTCGTTGCGCTCACCGGCGCCGGCATCTCCGTGCCCTCCGGAATCCCCGACTTCCGTACGCCCGGCAAGGGGCTGTGGGAGAAGGTCGACCCGATGAAGGTCGCGCACATCGACTCGTTCCATCGCGATACGCCGCGCTTCTGGCGCTTCTATCGGCCACGGTTCGCGGAGCTCGACGAGAAGCTCCCCAATCCGGCGCACGAGGCCCTCGCCGAGCTCGAGCACCGCGGCCGCCTGGACGCGATCGTGACCCAGAACATCGACCGGCTGCACTCCAAGGCCGGCTCCGACGAGGTGATCGAGGTCCACGGCTCGATCGCGACATCGAGCTGCACGACCTGCCACACGAGCTATCCGCTCGAGAACGTCGGCGAGCTCTTCGACACCGACGGCGTCGCCACGTGCGCCTGCTGCATGGGCAAGGTGAAGCCCGACGTCGTGCTGTTCGGCGAGCTCCTGCCGGCCGACGCGATGGCCGAGGCCGAGCGCCTCTGCGCCGGCGCCGACCTCCTGCTCTGCGTCGGCTCGTCGCTCGAGGTCTACCCCGTGGCGGGCCTGCCGGAGCTCACGCTCGCGTCGGGCGGCCGGATCGCGATCGTGACCCAGGGCCCGACCTCCTACGACTCCGAGGCCACGCTGAAGCTCGACGGCGACGTCGTCGATGAGCTGGGCGCGGTCCTCGCGGCGCTGTAGGGCTCAGCCCAGCGCGCGCTTGCGGCGCAGCACGCGCTCGGCGATCCGCAGCGTCTCGGTGACCTCGGCGGCGCGCTCGTCGGAGAGCTCGCCGGCGAGGGCCTCGTTGGCGGCCTCACCCGTGATCGCCCGCCGCTCGTCGAGGGCGGCGAAGTCCTTGTCCTGGTCGGGAGCGGCGAGGGCCTCGCGGTCGGCCAGCAGCGCCTCGAGCCCGACCCGGACCTGCAGCGCCGCCTCGCGCACGCGGCCGGCGTCGAGGTCCGAGCGCGCTCGGATCAGGAGCAGCTCGCAGGCGGCCACCGACGACCGGCGCCCGAGCACCTCGGCGACCCGCTCCTGCGGGCGCAGGAGTTCGCTGCGGCGGCGACGCTCTGAGTACGGCACGTCGATCGCCCGCTCGTAGCGGCCGTCCGCAAGGTCCTCGCCTGAGCCGAACCCGACCCGGACGGCGAGGGCGGTGCCGGCCGCGACGTCGGCAAGCGCCGGGTCGAGCGTCGCCGCGCGGTGCGCGTGGACGGCGAGGTTGACGAGCTTGAGCGCGTCGGCGATCTCCGCTGCGAGCGCGTCGGGATCGGCGCGCAGGGCCGCGAGCCACGCCTCGGCCTCGTCGGCCTCGCCGAGCGCCTCCGGACGGATCACGGTCAGGGTGGTGCGCGAAACCGTCGCCTCGGCGGCCTCGGGGTCGGCGTCCTTGGGCTTCGCGCGGCCGAGGCGGCGGCGGGGCGGGGGCGGCGCGTCGGCGACGTTGACCACCAGCACCCGCTCGGGATCACGGCCGAGGTAACGGCCGTCGTCGAGCCCCACCGTCCCGGCGAGCTCGAGCTGGACGAAGGGGAAGCGCGCCGCGGGCTACTCGCCGATGTGGGCGCTCGAGGCGCGCTTGCGGTCCGACTTGCGCTCCGACTTGTGCTTGCCGGCCGGGAGGGAGGCGTCGGAGGGGCTGGTGGGGACGGTCGGGTTGTCGATCTCGCCGAGCCGCTGGATCAGCCGCTCCCACTGGTCGGGCTTGAGGATCTGGTTGAACTGCTTCGAGATCGAGCCGGGGCCGCTGCCGCTGGGCGCGGCGTAGCCGACGTGGACGTGGTCGTCGTGGTCGGCCATCGCGAAGGTGTTGTCGGCACCGAAGTAGTCCATCAGCGAGATGATCTGGTGCGGCTTCATCGTCCCCTGGAGCGTCAGCAGGTCCTTGACCAGCGACTCGGAGAGCGTGCCCGGGCCCTGGTTGCCGAGCACCGGCTGCCCGTTGATCATCGCGATGTCCACGGCGCTGCCGATCGAGTGCTCGCTGACGTTGCCGGAGGTGGTGAGGATCGAGTGGCCGCACTTCAGCGACGTGATCGTCAGCTGGTACCCGCGCGCGGTCAGGAACTCGAGCATCGCCAGGACCCGCCGGTCGATCTGTCCGGTGCGGATGTCGTTGCGGCCGCAGGCGTAGATCTCGAGCTCCGGGTCCGAGAGCGTGCGGCGCACCAGCTGCGACTTCGACATCAGCAGCACCTGGCTGGCCGAGGCGGCCGAGCCGTCGAACGGGTTCTTGCCGGCGGCGCGGTAGATCGCCGTTGCCTCGAGCAGCTTCCAGCCGTCGAGGATCGGCTTCGGGTCGATGTTCGGCGCCCCGCGGCCGGCCGGGCGGATCTCGAAGTGCACGTGCGGGGCGAGCTCGTCGGTCTTGCCGATCCGGCCGAGGACGGTGCCCGCGGTGACCTTCGAGCCCTCCTTCAGCCGCTCCATGTCCATCGTCTTCGGGTCGAAGCGCAGGACGTGGGCCAGGTAGCCCTTGAAGGACTCGTACGCCGGCATCTTCTCCGCGAGCAGCGAATCGAGCTGGCCGGTGAGGTCCGCGCGGTCCTTGTTGTTCTTGCGCTCCGGGTAGGCGAAGAGGCGGTCGCGGGAGTCCTCGGTGTTGACGGGCGCGGCGTGGTCGACCGCGGTCACGGAGTCGTTGGCCTTGGAGCCGCCGCTGGCCGAGCCCTTGCCCGAGCTCTTGTCGTCCTTGGCCGCCTGCTTACGGTCGACCTGCTTCCCCGCGCTGGCGGGCTCATCGGGCGCCTGGTCGTCGGGGGTGACGAGCTCGAAGTCCTTGGCCGACAGCTGCTGGGGCTTCGGCACCGGGTAGACGTCGGAGACGTCGCCGAGCTGGGCGTAGGTGAACCGGTTGCCGTAGGCGTCGCGCAGGATGATGTAACGGCCGAGCTCGTCGGACTTGCCGATCTTCGTGATCACGCCGTCGTTGACCGCGACCACCGGAGCGCCCTCGCGCGAGTAGATGTTGATCCCTCGACGTGTGGGTGAGCCTGAGATCACGTCGGCGACGTTGCCGGCCGCGCCCTGGCCGGGCTTCGACCGCTTGAGCGCCTGCCGCTCGGAGATGTCGTCCGCGTAGCGGGCGTTCGCGGCGACCGGGAAGCGGGCGCCCTCGGTGAGGCCGGTGAGGGAGCTGACCAGGGCCTCGGGAAGCTTGCCGTACTGATTCGCATAGAGCAGGACCTCGTCGACGTACCAGTCGGCGTGGTTGTAGGCGAAGATCGCCGTGCGGAGGTCGGTGTCGCCTCCGGCGGCCTTCAGGTAACGGGCCGCGGCGCAGATCGCGTCGACCGGGTTGTACGGATCCTTGCGCCCGTCGCCGTTCGCGTCGACGCCGTACATCTTCCAGGTCGAGGGGATGAACTGCATCCAGCCCAGCGCGCCGGCGGTGGAGACGTTGAGGTTGGTGCCGAACGCGGTCTCGATCCGGTTGATCGAGGCGAGCACCTGCCAGGGGATCCCGTACTGGGTCCCGCAGGCCTGGTAGATCGGCAGCAGGAAGGGCGGGATCGTGAACTGGTCGATGACGAAGTTGGGGACGCCGATCGGCGCCGCGCCGAAGTCGGCGACGGTGAGGCTCGGGTTCGTGTCGGTGGGAACGCCGTCCGGCCGGCGGTCGGGCTGGTGATCCACCGGCTCGCGGGTGCCGCCCGTCTCGTCGTCGGCTGCGTCGTGGTTGCGGTCGCCGTGGCGGTCGCCATGGTGCCGCGGAGGCTTGCGGGTGTCGTGGTTGGGCTTGTCCTCCTGGCCGCGACCGCCGGAGCCGGAGGGGCCGGTGACGACGCTGTCGGGCTCGTCCGGGGTCGTCGTCGTGGTGGTCGGCGGCGTGGTCGTCGTGGTGGTCGACGGCGCCGTGGTTGTCGTCGACGGCGGCGTGGTCGTCGTCGTGGTCGTGGTCGATGTGGACGGCTGCTCAGGCGGGCCGGTGGTCCCGGACTCGGTGGTGTCGAGTGGTCCCGAGCAGTCCGGGTCGTCTACATCCGTGAGCGCGTCGGCGTCGTCGTCGGCCTCGTTCGAGCACTGGGGGAGCGACGGGGCTGCGACGGTGCTCTGCCCGCCGCCGCCGGCGTCCCCACCGCCCTGGGCCCCGGCGGTGCCAGCGACCACGCACGCGGCGAGAACCGCGAGCCCGATCATAAGTAGAAGCTTCCGTCTCATACCCTCTTGCTTCGCACTTGGGACCGGCCCGCGCCCAGCATCAGCCCCTGCCCACGCTCAGTGGCTAGCTCTCTCCTCCTGAGCCAGGCGAAAACTACTTGTTGAGCGACTTGTTTGCAACGTACCGTAGGCGTGGTTCACCGTACCCGAGATCGGCGGATGCAACCCGGTGCGACTCGACGTGCGGCTGGCTTCATGATCGGCAATCCGCGTTCCCGGCTTGAAGCCCGGTTGTTGCTCGTGCACTACGCTCCTCGCCCGCATGGACCCTGATGATCGCAGCGGCATCCGCGCCCGTGGTGAAGAGGCCGTCGGCGAGCTCGCCCAGGCGTTGATCGAGAACCCCCTTTTCAACGGCGCGCTGTCCCACGCGCTGGGCGCGGGGGAGAGGGCGATGTCGGCGCAGCGGAACGCGATGGGAGCGCTCAACCTCGCCTCGGGATCGGACGTCGAGCGCCTCGAACAGCGGCTGCGGTCGCTCTCGGGCAGGCTGGAAGCGCTCGAGGACCGGCTCGACGACCTCGTCGACGAGGTCGCGGATCTGCGGCGCGCGCGTTCCGAAAGCGCCCAGCCGAGCTAGCGCTCGGCGACGGCCGCATCGACGCTCCCCAGCGCCCGTGCGGCGTCTTCGGCGAGCGCCAGGAGCGCCGGGCCCGACCAGTTGCTCGTCGGCCGCCTGCCCGTCGGGACCCTCCGCGACCACGAGACACGCCGCGATTGCGATTCCCAGCCGCTCGCCGAGGGCCAGCATCGCCGCGGTCTCGAGGTCGGCGACCGTCGCCCCGGCATCCGACCAGGCGGCGCGCGCGTCGCCATCGGCGGCCGCTGCCGGCAGGTCATAGCCCGCGACCGTGACCGGTGTGGCGTCGCCGATCGCCGCCGCCAGCGCGGCGTCGAGGTCCGGGTCCGGCGCGGCGCTCGCCACCCCCAGCGCCCGGCTGACCCCGTCGCCGCCGACCGCCCCCGCCGCGCGGACGCGAGCGCCCGCCTCAAGACCCGGGCCCAGCGCGGCGCACCGTCCGATGCGGACGGCACGCGTGACCCCCAACCCGACGAGCTCGCGCAACACAGCGGCGGCGCTCGGCGCGCCGATCCCCGTCGCCTGCACGGTGAGCTCTCGCCCCCCGGCATCGCGTCCGTGATAGCCCCACAGCCCGTGGTGATGGTTCGACATCAACGGCTTGTCGAGCGTCGCCTGCGCCACCGCCAGGGCGAGCCCGGGGTCGTCGGGTAGCAGGGCCGCAGCGGCGATCGGGGCGGTCGGACGTAGGTAGGCGGCCAAGGGCGCCGGATTATGCTGAGCTGAGGTCATGACAGCCGACTCTCAGCAGCCGCCCGAGTCCGACCCGACCGCCGGCGACGCCGGCGTCGCCGACTCGGTCCGCGCCGCGGTCGAGCGCACGATGCGCGCCACCGCGGGCTCCGCGGCAACTACTCGCGATCGCGCCGCCGACCTCGTCGACGAGGTCGTGCGTCGGGGTCGCGACGCCCGCGCTGAGCTCGCCCGCCGCAGCCAGGAGGCCGGGGCGCAGCTGACGCGGCGGGGGCAGGTAGCGGGCGCCGAGCTCGCCCGCCGCGGGCAGGAGGCAACGGGGGAGGTCGGCAAGCGGCTCGAGGCGCTCGAGCGGCGGCTCGCCGAGGTCGAGTCGAACCTCGCCACCGAGCGCGCGGCTCGAGCCGAGGATGAGACCTCTCCCGAGCGCAAGGCTAACCCTACCGCTGAGGGTTAGATAGCAGTGGGGCGCCGGATCGCGATCACCGGGGTCTCGAGTAATTGGGGCGCGGAGCTCGCCCGCCGGCTCGAGCGCGACCCGACCGTGTCCTATATCGCCGGGATCGACTCCCGCCCGCCGCCGGCCGAGCTCGTCGCGACGGAGTTCATCGAGGCGGATCTGCGCAGCTCCACGCTCTCGCGCCTGCTGCCCTCCACCGAGGTCGACACCGTCGTGCACTGCGGGATCCTCTGGTACCCGGAGCCGGGGCGCCCGCCGCGGGTGCTCCACGAGATCAACGTCATCGGCACCCTGCAACTGCTCGCGGCCTGCGAGCGAACCGAGACCCTGCGGACCGTGGTCGTCCGGGGCTCCGCGGCGATCTACGGCTGCGAGGGGGCGGGGCCGGCGTTCTTCACCGAGGATCTCGCCCGGGCGGCGCCGCTGCGCAGCCGGTTCCAGCGCGACATCTCCGAGCTCGAGGAGTACTTCGACAACTTCGCCCGGCGCCACCCCGACCTCCGCTGCTGCATGTTGCGGTTCCAGCCCGAGGTCGGCCCGGGCCTTCCGAGCCCGCTCGTGCGCTACCTGACCCTCCCGGTGGTCCCGGTGCAGCTCGGCTTCGACCCTCGCATGCAATTGCTCGACGCCGAGGACGGGATCGGGGCGCTCGCCGCCGCGGTCGCCAAACCCGTCCACGGGCCGGTCAACGTCGCGCCCGACGGCTCGATCTCGCTCAGCCGGGCGCTGCGGTTGCTGCGGCGCCCGACCGTCCCGGTCCCCGTCCCGGCCTTCGACGCGTTCATGCGGCGTTTCGGCGAGCGGCTCGGCGCCGGCGGCCTGGCCGGCGACGGCGTACGCCTCCTGCGCTACGGGCGCGGCGTCGACAACGAGCGCCTGAAGCGCGAGCTGGGCTTCCTCCCCCGCCACGATGCCGCGGGCGCGATCCGCGCGCTGGCCGAGGCCGACGCGGCGCGGCGCGTGGTGCCCGACCTGCATCCGGGGACGATCGCGGGGCGGCTCGCGGCGGTGAGTCGATGAGTGAGCAGCGCGCGCACGAGCCGGTCCCGCCGGAGGTGGTGGCGGAGTTCCTGCGCGGTGTGCGGGGCGGGGTCGAATCGGGCCTCGATCCGCTGGCCGCCGCCCAGCAGGCGGCGAGCTCGTTGCCGCAGCGACTGCGGTCGGCGGTCGACGCGATCGTGCGGCGGCTTCAGGGCGACTACCACGAGGACGAGTGGGGTTTCGACGAGGGCTTCGCCGAGGCCGTGTTCCCGATCTTCGAGTTCCTCTACGAGACCTGGTGGCGGGTCGAGACGACCGGGGTGAGGAACGTGCCCGCGCACGGGCGCGCGCTGCTGGTCTCCAATCACGCCGGCTCGCTGTTTCCCTTCGACGCGACGATGATCACGATGGCGATCATGAAGCTGCACCCACTGCCGCGGTGGCCGCGCTTCATGGTCCTCGACTGGGCCTTCGTGCTCCCGTTCCTCTCCTGGTTCATGCGCCGTGCCGGCGGTGTCCCGGCGAGCCCGCACAACGCCGCCCGGCTGCTCGGAGAGGACGAGCTCGTGGTGGCCTTCCCCGAGGGCGTCAAGGGGACGGGGAAGCCGTTCAGCGAGCGTTACCGCGTGCAGCGCTTCGGGCGCGGGGGGTTCGTCGAGGTCGCCCTGCGCACCGGTTCGCCGATCGTCCCCGTTGCCGTCGTCGGCTCCGAGGAGATCTACCCGAAGCTCGGCGAGAGCCCGGCGCTCGCGCGCGCCGTCGGGGCGCCGTTCGTGCCCCTGACCCCGACATTCCCCTGGCTCGGCCTCCTCGGCCTCGTCCCGCTGCCGGCGCGGTGGCGGATCGAGTTCTGCGAGCCGATCGACCTCTCCGCGCATCCGCCCGAGGCGGCGGACGACCAGCGGCTCGTCCTGGACCTCTCCGAGGAGGTCCGCGAGACGATCCAGCAGAAGCTCTACGAGAACCTGGTCAACCGGCGCTCGACCTTCCTCTGAGGACTACGCTGGTCGGTGATGGGAGCCGCGACGGCCACTGTCCGCTCGAAGACGGGGGGTGGCGTGCGGCCGGACGAGCTCCGGGCGGCGCTCGACCAGGCGCTCGCGGCCAGCGACGCCGACGAGTCCATCGGCCCGCGGATCCGGGCCACCGGCCTGCGGATGCGCTTCGACCTGCCCGACGCAGCGATCGTCCTCTACGTCCGCGCGGGGGGCGAGGCAGAGCCGAACCTCGTCTGGTCGTTCGACGAGGCGCCCGACTGGCGCCCGCGGCTCGAGCTCGAGATGAGCGCCGAGGTCGCCAACCGCTACCTCCAGGGTCGCGAGAGCCTGGCGATCGCGATCGCGCGCGGCCAGGTCCGCTGCCGCGGCGAGTCGCGCGCGGCGCTCGCCTACCTGCCCGCCGCGCGGCTGATCTGCGAGCCCTACCGGCGCGTGATCGCGGCCGGTTTTCCGGATCTCGTCGCGGCCTGAAAAGGGCTCAAAACGGATGCCTCACTCCGCATTGACGCGGGGCTTTCACAGGCGTACTCTCACCGCTGAGAGATGGCAACAGGCCACTAGTGGGCCGCGCCGCCGCAAGCCCCCCGGCGACTGGGGCTCGAGCGGCGAGGCTCGCAAGGCGCCACTGGCGCCGATGGCCGGCGAAGCGGGCCGTGAAGCCCGCGGGCGACGGGGCCTTACCGACCCCGTCGCCGCATGTAAGGGGTGGTGTCGGGCCCTCCCGTCACACACCCGGCCCCGGAGCCGGCCCTAGGATCGGCGCGTGGCCGAGGAGGCGATCTCGCTCAACGACGCCGCCCAGCTCGCCGGGGTCTCGCCGACGACGCTGAAGCGCTGGGCCGAGGCGAAGGTGATCCCGGTCAAGGACGGCCAGTGGACCACGGCGGCGGCGGCGCAGGCCCGGGTGGTCTCCCGGATGCGTGAGCGCGGCCACTCGCTGGAGGAGCTGCGGCGCGCCGTCCGCGACGGCCGGCTCGCGTTCGGGTACGTCGAGGACCTGTTGCCCGGCGCGCGCGAGCGTGAGATCGACCGCGGGCGAGGCGGCCGATCGCAGCGGGCTCGAGGAGGAGCTGATCGAGCGGGTGATGACGCTGCTCGGGACGCCGACCGCGCTCGAGGGCACGCTCAGCGAGCCCGACGCGGTCGCGATCGAGCAGATGGCGGAGGTGCTCAAGGCGGGCTTCCCGCTCGTCGCCCTGCTGCAGCTCGTCCGCGTGTACGCGCAGTCGATCCGCAAGATCGCCGAGGCGGAGGTGCGGCTCTTTCACCTGTTCGTCCACGAGCCCCTGATCCGCCAGGGCGTCGACGCGCTCGAGATGGCCGAGGAGATGGAGGGCCTGGCGCGCGAGCTCCTGCCCCTCACCTCGCCGCTGATGGAGTACATCCACCAGCGCTACCTGCGCTTCTACATCGAGCAGGACGTCGTCGGGCACATGGAGGCCGACTTCGGCGGCCTGCGGCAGATGGGCCGGG
Organism: uncultured Solirubrobacterales bacterium; assembly: GCA_963742205.1. Taxonomy (GTDB): domain Bacteria; phylum Actinomycetota; class Thermoleophilia; order Solirubrobacterales; family 70-9; genus WHSW01. The sequence continues at coordinate 149,168 of CAVUKZ010000005.1, forward strand.
TGCGGATGGCGTTCTGCTTCGTCGACCTGACCGGGTTCACCCGCTACACCGAGGAGGAGGGCGACGAGGAGGCGCTTGACCTGGTCGAGCGCTTCGTCGAGACGGTCGAGGCGACGCTCCCATCGGAGGCGCTGATCGTGAAGACGATCGGCGACGAGGTGATGATCGTCTCGCCCGACCCGGTGACGCTCACCGAGTGGGCGGTCGGTTTCCTGACCCTGTTCAAGGAGCGGCCACAGCCGCGCGTCGGGATCCACTTCGGGCCCGCGGTGTATCGCGACGGGGACTACTTCGGGACCGAGGTCAACCTCACCCACCGGGTGGTCGCGAGGGCGCTGGGCGGCGAGGTGATGGTGACCGCGAGCGTCGCCGACGCGATCGGGCAGTCCGCCTACCTGGAGTTCGAGCCGATCGGGCGGGTGGAGCTCAAGGGGTTCCCGAACCCGGCGGAGTTGTTCGTCGTCCGCGCCCGGGAGCCCGAAGAGGAGTAGCGAACCCCGCTTGGGAAAGCAGGAATCCGGCGGTCGCGGGCGTACCATCCTCGCGTGAATGCCAAGCAGCGCGCGCTTGCGGAGCTCGCCGACGCGATCGCCGCCAGCGGCCTGATCGATTCCTCTTCCTCCGCGGTGGTGATGGTCTCCGGCGGCGCCGACTCGGCGGCGACGGCGGCCGGGCTGACCGCGGTGCTCGGCGCCGAGGCCGTCCACGCCTCGCACGTCAACTACGGCCTTCGCGACGGACGCCGCGGACGGCGAGGCCGCCGCGCGCCGCCTGTGCGCGGCGATGCGCATCGACCTCCACGTTGAGCGCCCCGGCACCCTGCCGCCCGGAAACCTCCAGGCCGCGGCGCGCATGATCCGCTACGACGCCGCCGAGCGCCTGCGCCGGCGCAGCGGCGCCGAGACGATCGTCACCGGGCACACGCGCACCGACGTTGCCGAGACCGCGATCTACCGGCTCGCCGCCTCGCCGGGCTCCCGCGCCCTGCTGGGGCTCGCGCCGCGCAACGGCCGCGTCGTCCGCCCGCTGCTCGGGCTCGAGCGCGAGCACGTGCGCGAGCTGGTCGCGATTGCCGGACTGCCCTTCGCCGACGACGAGACCAACGCCGACCCGGCCTTCGCCCGCAACCGCATTCGGTCCGAGGTGCTGCCCGTGCTGCGGTCGGTGAGCCCGGCGGCGGAGCGCAACCTTGCCGAGACCCGGGCCGAGCTCGCCGAGGAGGCGGCGCTGCTCGACCGCGTCGTGCTCGACGCGCTCGCCTCGGCCGGCGCCGGCGCTGGAGCCGTCGCGGTCTCGGGTGAGGCGCTCGAGCGCTGGGAACCGGGTCTGCGGCGACTCGCGCTGCGCGCCCTCGCCGAGCGCGCCGCCGGTCGCCAGATCGCCCTCGGCCGGGGGCGGGTCGCCGAGATCGAGCGCCTCGCCGCGCGCCCGGAGGGGGGCATGGTCGAGCTCGGCGGTGGACTCGTCGCGGTCTGCGAGTCGGGCTTCGTTCGCTTCTGCGCCGCCGCCGCGGACGCGGCCCCGGTCCCCGCGATGCTTCGCCTGCCGGGGCGGGCCCAGGTCGGCGGCTGGGAGGTCCGCGCCGAGCTTCATCCGGGCCCCGTGACCCCGGCCGGCCCCGACCTCGCGACCCTCGATGCCGAGACCCTGCGCGCGCCGCTCGAGGTGCGCACCTGGCGCGAGGGCGACCGGATCCGCCCGCTCGGGATGACCGGGACCAAGACCCTCGGCGACCTGTTCGCCGACCGCGGCGTCCCGCGCTCGCTGCGCCCGACGCTGCCCGTGGTGACCGTCGGCGACGAGATCGCCTGGGTGGCCGGGGTGGCGGTCTCGGAGTCGTTCCGCCTGGACCCCGCCGCAGAGCGGGTGGCGGTGTTGACGGCGCGGGCGCTGGAGTAACGGAGCTCGGGCCGGCCGTCGGCGGCCGTGGCGCCGCCGGCCGCGGCTAGGCAAGTGGGGGAGGCGTTGGTGGCGACGTGGACGGGTGCGGTGTGACGGATCCCGCGCGCCGTGTGGCGCGGGCGTCACGGGATCCGGACACTCGGCGCGAAGCGCCGGCCACGGCGCACGCGAGGCACCACGATCGTTGCGCACGGCGCACGCCTGTTGCGCGGGCGCTCGGCTCGGGCGTCGAGTGAGAGCTTGGGGCCCGTATGGGTGCCGAATCGCTCACTCGATGGAGACCAGCCGGCCGGAGCGCACGCGATGCGGTACGAACGTCACGCAAGGCGCGCTCGTTGCTCCCCCACCTGCCAAAGCCAGGGCTCGCGTGGCCGCGCACAGCCGAAGTGGGCGTGCGGCAGCGGGCCGCCGCATCCCGGCCCTCGCCGTTGTTTAGCCTCTCGCCGGTGAACGACCCCGCGATCGGCGAGATCCTCGTCGCGGCCGAGGACCTGCAGCGGCGGGTGGCGGAGCTCGGCGAGCAGATCAGCCGCGACTACGAGGGTCGCGACCTGGTGATGATCGGGGTCCTGAAGGGGGCGGTGCCGTTCATCGCCGACCTGATGCGCGAGCTGACGGTCCCGTGTGAGGTCGACTTCATGGCCGTCTCCAGCTACGGGTCCTCGACCGACTCCTCGGGGGTCGTCCGCATCCTCAAGGACCTCGACGCGTCCATCGACGGCCGCGACGCGCTCCTGGTGGAGGACATCGTCGACTCGGGCCTCACCCTGCACTATCTGCTGAAGAACCTGAGAGCCAGAAACCCCCGCTCGCTCGAGGTCTGCGCGTTGCTCACCAAGCCCGAGCGGCGCCGGGTCGACCTGCCGATTCGCTACGTCGGTTTTGAGATTCCAAACCTGTTCGCCATCGGCTACGGGCTCGATCATGGACAGAGGTACCGCAACCTGCGCTACGTGGCTGCGTTGCAGCAGTAAAGGCCTTGCAAACCGCCGGATTGCCCCTGGTACGCTGATCCAACCCGAGCGGGTCCCCGAACCCAGTACCGATTAACAGATGAGACGGTTCTTCCGAAGCGCGGCGTTCCCGATCCTGATCGTGATCGTGCTCGCGTTTTTCGCTCAGCGGCTGATCAGCCCGCCGAGTAGCGAGAAG
>CAVUKZ010000006.1:0-551559 GCA_963742205.1 uncultured Solirubrobacterales bacterium
GACGGCAATAACGTCAATCCCGATGCGGATCTCGATCGTCGTCCCGACCCGCGACCGCCCCGCGCGCGCTCGCCCGCTGCCTCGCCGCGCTGGCGGCCGGAGCTCGAGATCGTCGTCGTCGACGACGGCTCCCGCGACCGGGCCGCGGTCGCCGGCGCGCTCGAGGCGGCCGCCGGGCTCACGGCTCGTGCACGCCGGCGGGCGCGGGCCGGCGACCGCGCGCAACCTCGGCGCCCGGGCCGCGACCGGCGCGCGTCGTCTGCTTCACCGACGACGACTGCGAGCCGGGCCCGGGCTGGGCCGACGCTGCTCGCGGCGCATGCGCCGGCGGGTCGGCGCGGCGGCGGGCAGGACGGTCCGCCGCCCGGGGCGCCGGCGCCGCGGTCCGCGCCTCGCAGGCGATCGTCGAGCAGCTGACGCTCGCCGTCGCTCGAGCGGCCACCGGGCGGCTCGGCTTCGCCCCGAGCTGCAACCTGGCGCTGACGCGAGCGAGCGCTCGGGCGGCTGCCGTTCGACGAGTCGTTCCCGACGGCGGCGGGCGAGGACCGCGACTGGTGCGCGCGCGCAAGCGCCGCCGGCGCTCGGGCCCGCCTACGTGCCGGACGCGGTCGTCGTGCACCGCCAGCAGCTCGGCGCGGGCGGCTTCGTCCGTCAGCAGTACGCGCTACGGACGCGGGGCGGCGCGCTATCGCGCGGCGGCGAGGGCCGGGGGCTCGCGCGGCCCCGCTTCTACGCCGGGCTCGTCCGCCGCGGGTTCGACGAGGGCGCCGGCGCCGGGGCGCTGGTCGTCGCGGCCCAGGTCGCGACCGCCGGCGGCGGGGCGGCCGCAGACGCTCGCGGGGCGGCGCGGCTAGCGCGCGCGGCTCAGCAGCGGCTCGCCCGGGAGCCCGGAGCGGTCCGCCCCGTGACCTCGCACGACCGTCGCCGCGACGTCGACGAGGCGCGGCGGGCGCGAGGGCTCGGCGCGAGCGCTGAGCGCCGGGCGACGACGACCGCCCACGCGTCGCCGGGCGTGTGGTTGCCCGAGCGGCCGCGAGCCCGCGCCGCTGGCGCCGGACGTCGCCGAACGCGAGCGGAGGTCACCGACGCGAGCGTGGTCGCCGGGCGCTCGGCCCAGCGCACGACGAGGTCGGGCAGCCGGCTCGCGCGCGCGCCCGGGTAGAGGTCGGCCGCGCGACCGTCGACCGTCGCGACGGCGGGCTCGCCGTCCGGATCGCGGAACGTCGCCAGGCCCGCGGCGATCTCGTCCAGCAGCGCGTCGGCCTCGCGCCGGATCGACGATCCCGTCGCGCTCGCGGCCGCGCAGGTTGAGCCGGACGTAGCCCTGGTTGTCGGCCGGGTGGGCGAAGGCCCGCGGTCGTCGCCCAGTCGATCCCGCGCAGCTCGAGCCGCGCGGTGAGCTCGAGCGCCGGCGGTCGGGGATCGCGGCGGCGATCGCTCGCCCGCAGCGCGCGGCGGGCACCGCCGCCCGCAGCCGCCAGATCGCGCCGGCCGCGCCGTCGTCGGCGCAGCGGGCCGCCGCCGAGCACCCGCGCGAGCATCGCCGGCAGCAGGTCGGCGCGGCTCGTGTTGACGTCCATGCCGACCGCCGAGGTGACGATCACGTCGGCGCCGTCGGGCAGCGCGGCGAGCACCCGGCCGAACGCGTCGTCGACGGCGCCGTAGACGTCCGTCGAGCGCCCGCTCGAGCAGCGCCCGCTCGCGCGGCGCCGAGCGCGCCGGCGTCGAGCTGCGAGAGGTCCCAGAACTGGTGGCCGGCGAGGTGCGCGGCGCTGAACGTGAGCCAGGCGAGGTCGAAGCGCTCGCGCGCGAGCAGCTCGCTCGGCGAGCGTCGCGACCCGGGCCGGCGCCGCGACGCAGCTTCTCGCGCAGCGCGAGCAGGTCGCGCGGCGCGCGGGCGGCCGAAGATCTCGGTCGCCTGCGGGCCGCGCCCGAGACGGCGCGCGAACGCGCCGGCCGGCGTCCGCGGGCGCGACCAGCGCGGCAGCACGACCCGGTCGGCGAAGCCCCAGCCGCAGACGAAGGTGCCGTCGCGCGTCGCGGCGGCGGGCGGCTCTCGTACGGGTCGATCGCCAGCGTCCGCAGGCCCGACGCGCGCGAGGCGCTCCCAGACCGCCGGCGGCGCCTCGAACGCCGTCGCGTAGCGCGCGCGCTGCTCGGCCGCGGACCACTGGAACGGATAGAAGATCCCGTGGTCGCCGAGCTCGACCCCGCTGTAGAGCGTGTAGAAGGCGCCGGCGGCGAAGTCGGCCGCGGGCGTCTCGAGCTCGAGCCGCCGGCCGCGCTCGAGTGAGCGCCGGCGAGGTTCGGCAGGCGGCCCTCGCCGCGAGCAGCCGCTCGAGCGCCGCGACGCTCGCGGCGTCGAACTGCAGGACGCAGATCACGTCGCTCGGGCTTGCCCCGCGACGCGCCGCGCCTCGTCGATCACGCGCATCACCGCGCGCGCCCGTCGGCGGCGGTCGCGAGCAGGCCGGGGTCCCCGCCGCGGATCGCGCTCGCGAAGGCGCTGCAGCTGCGCCGCGCAGCGAGGCGACCAGCGGGTGCGCGCGGCCGGGCAGGCGGCTGGTGAGCGCCGCCACCGGCCGCCGGCGCCGCTGCGCGCGACCGTGCCGCCGCCGCCGTCGCCCGGATCGCGACCCGCTCGCGGTGCGGGCGGTCGGTCGCGCAGCGGATCGCGCCGCGCCCGCGCTCGTCGTCGAGCACGAGCTCGGCGCGGTCGTGCTCGAGAGCCGCGCAGCGCGCACCCGCGCCGCCGTCGACGCCCGAGAGCACGAGCGCCAGGTCGACGAGGTGCGGCGCGAGGTCGGCGAGCGCCGTCGTCGGCCACGCTCAGCGGCCGCCACGACGCGCGCCGGTAGTCGGAGCTCGAGCTCGCAGCTCGAGCTCGCCCCTCGGCGGGAACCGCGCCGAGCGAGCCGCTCGCCGTGCTGGAAGCGCCGGTTGAAGCCGATCCACGGCGCCGGGGTCGAGCCGCGGCGAGCCGCGCGGCGCCCGTCGAGCGCCGGCGCCGGGCGGCTTCTCGACCAGCGCCGGGAGCCCGGCCGCCGCCGCGCAGCTCCGCCTGCCGCAGGTGCTCGACCGCCGGGCTGGCGATCACCAGCGCGTCGACGTCGCCCGCGGCGACGAGCTCGCCGACGGCCCGTGCGCGCGGGGTCGCGCTCGCCGCGCGCGAGCGTGCGCCGCGATCCGGTCGCGCCGCTCGGCCGATCGGGATCGGCGACGGCCACGAGCTCGACGCTCGCTCGAGCCCCGCGATCGCCGGCAGCGTAGCCGAGCTCGGCCAGCCGACCGCAGCCGACCAGCCCGAGCCGCAGCGGGTGACGGGCGCTCACCGGCCGCCCGCGGCCGCGTGCGAGCGCATGGGCGCCGACGGCGGTCGCGGCACCGCAGGCACCGCGGTCAGGTGATGGACGAGGTGCAGGGCACCCCGACCAGCGCGAGCCGCGGCGCCGCCGCGGCGGCGCGAGCAGGGCGTAGAACCGGCAGGTTCAGGGCGACCATGCCGCGCGAGCGCCGCGACCGCGGCGCCCGGCCGGCCGGGCGACGGCCGCGAGCGCGGCGGCGAGCGCCGCCAGCGCGCTCAGCCGGTGGCGCCAGCCGAGGTTGAGCGAGCCCTCGAGTCCCGCCGGCGCTCGAGCTGCAGCCGCATCCACGGGACCCCGCGCCGCCGCAGGTCCGTGCGCACCATCGAGCGCAGCGACCAGCGCTTCAGGTGCGTGCCCCGGACCCCGGGTCGAGCACGATCGCGGCGCCCGAGCGCGCGCAGGCGCATGCCGAGCTCGATGTCCTCGATCGACGGCCTCGGCGTAGCGCTCCGCGTCGAAGCCGCCGGCGGCGTCGAAGCTCGCGCCGGACCGCGCCGAGGCCCGGCCCAGAAGGTCTCCGCCGGCCCCGGCGAGCATCGGCGTGGACGTGGTGGTGCAGAAGGTTGCGAAACCGCGAGACCGTGCCCGGCGCCGCCGGCGCGTCGTCGTAGGCGCCGAAGACCGCGGCGAGGCCCGGGTCGGCGGCGAACGCGCGCGCGCAGCCGGGCGAGCGCCTCGGGGTCGACGACGACGTCGGCGTCGACGAACGCGACGCAGCTCGCTGCTGGCCCGGCGACGCCGGCGTTGCGCGCTGCCGCCGGGCCCCGCGCCCGCGGGATCGGCTGACCACGATCAGCTCGTCCGGGCGGCTCGCTCGAGGCGCTCGAGCGCCGTCGAGGCAGCGCGCCAAGGTCGGCGGGCTGTCGGTGGCCGGGAACGATCACCGCGAGGCTCGGAGCGCGAAAGTTAGGCATACCTAACTAGGATTCCAAACCTCTGAGGTCGGAGTTCGAAGAACGGCGAAGGCTAGATCGCCGCACCGGCATCTCGTCCTCGGGGCGGGCCCGGCTGGACTGACGGCCGGTTACCTGCTCGCCAGCGCGGCGAGCCGCGTGACCGTGCTCGAGGCGTCCGAGCGCGTCGGCGGGCTCGCGCGAACCGAGGTGCGCGACGGCTATCGCTTCGACCTCGGCGGCCATCGCTTCTTCACCAAGAGCCCCGAGGTCGAGCGCGCTGTGGCTGGAGCTGCTCGGGTCCGAGCTGCTGGTGCGCCGGCGGCTCTCGCGGATCTACTGGCGCGGGCGCCTGATCGACTACCCGCTGCGCCGCGGGCGACGTGTCCGCAAGGTCGGCCCGGCCGAGGTCGCTGCGCAGCGGCGCCTCCTACGCCGGCGCGCACGGCTGCGCCCGCGCCGCGAGGCCGAGACGTTCGAGCAGTGGGTCACGCAGCGCTTCGGCCGGCGCCTGTTCGAGCTCTTCTTCCGCTCGTACACCGAGAAGGTCTGGGGCGTGCCCGACCTCGGAGATCCGGGCCGAGTGGGCGGCGCAGCGGATCCGCGGCCTGTCGCTGTGGCGCGCCGCCGCGGGTCGGCGCTCGGGATCGGCGGCCGCGAGGTCCGCAGCCTGATCGAGGAGTTCCACTACCCCCGCCTCGGACCCGGGCCAGATGTGGGAGCGGATGGCCGACGGAGATCGATCGGCGCCGGCGGCGAGCTGCGCGCTCGACTCGCCCGGTCACCGGGATCGACTTCGCGGACCGGCGGCACGGTCGCGGTCGAGGCGGGCGGCGAGATCGGCTCGCGGCCGACGCGGTGATCTCCTCGCTGCCGCTGCGCACGGTCGCCGGGATCGTCGAGCCGAGCGCCCCGCGGCCGGTGCTCGAGGCCGCCGCCGGGCTGCGCTACCGCGACTTCGTCTCCGTCGCCCTCGTGCTCGACGGACGACGAGCCCTTCCCCGACAACTGGATCTACGTCCACGACCCGGACGTCCGCGTCGGGCGGATCCAGAACTTCCGCGCCTGGAGCCCCGACCTGGTCCCGGAGCCCGAGCGCACCTGCCTCGGGCTCGAGTACTTCTGCTTCGAGGGCGACGAGCTCTGGGACGCGCCGCGACGCCGAGCTGGTCGCCGCGCGCATCCGCGGAGCTCGAGACGACTCGGGCTCGGCGAGCGCGCGAGGCCGTGTCACCGGGCACGTCGTCCGCGTGCCCAAGGCCTATCCGATCTACGACGCCGAGCTACGAGCGACCGGGTCGCGACGCTGCGCGGCTGGCTCGATGGGCTCGACGGGCTGGTCCAGGTCGGCCGCAACGGGCTGCACCGCTACAACAACTCCGACCACTCGATGCTGACCGCGATGCGCGCGGTCGAGAACGTCTGCGACGGCCGCGCCCACGACATCTGGGCGGTGAACGCCGACAGCGCCTACCTCGAGGAGGGCGAGGTCGACGAGCCGCCCTACCGCGACGCGCCCGGAGACGCCGGCGATGGCGCTGCCGCTGGCGCCGAGCTCGCGGCACGCACGAGATCGCGTAGGCCGCCCACTCGCCGCTGCGCGCGATCGGCGTCGCGGTCGCCTCGATCGCGCGCGTCGCCGCGTCGGCGCCGCCTCGGCCGACGATCGCGATCCCGGCGGCTGGCACGCGTCGGACAGCGCGACGTGGATGTCGGTGATCGGCAGGTCCAGCTTCCAGGCGAGCGCGGTCTCGCTCAGGAAGTCGGTCGTCGCTGACCGGCGGGCAGCCGTCGAGGCGCTCGGCACCGACCGTCGCCGGCGAGCGCGCTCGAGGCCGTCGACGCGAGCGACCGTAGTCCGCCGCGCCGTCGAGCTCGCCCGGGATCTCGCGGCGCAGCACTGACCGCGCCTGGATCACGAGCGCCGCGAGCAGCGACGGCCGGCCAGCGCGAGCGCCGCTCCGCTGCCGCATGACCGGTCGACAGCCGCGCGCCGCGCGCACCAGCCCGACCGCCCCGAGCACGCACGACGACCGCGGCCGCGGGCGCGGCGAAGCGCGGCAGGCCGGCGTAGCCCGCGCCGGCGAGCACGGCGACGATCGCAATCCAGGCGAGCGCGCCCGCGCCGAGCACCGACGAGCTCGCGCTCGCGCGTGGCGCCACGCGCTGACGCCACAGCACGCGACGGCCCCGACCCAGAGCGCCGCCAGGGGCATGCTCGAGGGCGCGCCCGATCGCCTCGACCGCCTCGTGCAGGGGCGTCGCCGGTGGCCTCGCGCGCCCGCTCGGCGCCGGTGAGCGCGTCGCCGGAGCCGAGCAGGTCGGGGACCAGCCAGAGCGACCGGGACGGCGACCGCGACCGCCGAGCGATCCAGCGGCGCAGCCGAGGCGCCCGCGCCAGAGCGCAGAGCCCGTAGAGCGGCCAGCAGCGGCCACGTCTCCGGGCGCAGCAGCGCCGCGGCGAGGCCGAGCCCGAGCGCCTGACCGGGCCGGCGCGAGAGCCCGCGGTCGATCGCGCCGAGGACGAGCGCGACCAGCAGCGGCTCCGACAGCCCGCCCGCGAACTGCCGCGTCCACGCGGTGAACGGGTCGAACAGCAGGACGAGCCCGATCACCGGCGAGCAGCGCCGGCGAGGCCGCGCGCCGCCGACCCGCCGCGCGGCGAAGCGGCCCGCGAGGCCGCTGGCGACGCTGCCGGGGAACACCAGCCGCCAGGCGAGGCGGTAGGCGAGCGCGGCGGCGGCCAGCCAGCCCGCCCGCGCGATCGAACGAGCCACAGCTCCGGAGCCGCGCCGCCGGCCGACGAGAGCAGCGTGCGTCGATCAGCGCCGGCAGCGGCTTCCACGACGGCCCGGCGCCGGTGTCGAGATCCAGGTGGACGAGCTCCCGCCCCCAGATCAGCCACGCCCAGGGGTCGTAGAGCGGCTGCGAACGGGGCGAGCAGGCGAGAGCGCCGCGAGCACGGCCGATCGCGACCGGCACGGCGATCCGGGGCGCGGGCACTCCCGTAAGATTAGGCTTCCCTAATCCGGCATCGGGAGAGATCGCCGAAACTGCGCATGCACCGTCGCCGAGCTTCGATCCGCCGTCCTGGGCGCCGTCGCCGCCGTTGCGCCTCGGCGCCTGCAGCGCCACCTCCGAGGACTCCGGCGGCGGGCCGTCGCGAGCCGAGCACCGAGGGCATCACGCTCTACTCGGGCCGGATCCCGGCGGCGATCGGCGGCGCGGTCGACATGTACGAGGCAGCAGGCCGACCGCGACGTCCAGGTCCGCTTACGGCGAGACCGGCGACCTCGCCGCGACCCTGATCGAGGAGGGCGACAACTCGCCCGCCGACGTCTTCTTCGCCCAGGAGCCGGGCGCGATCGGCGCGGTCGCCGACGCGCGGGCTGCTCGCCAAGCTGCCGCAGGACATCCTCGACCGGGTGCCGCCGCAGTACCGCGACCCCGACGGACGCTGGGTCGGGGTCACCGGCCGCGCCCGGGTGATCGCCTACGGCGCCGGACGTCGCGGAGTCCGAGCTGCCCGACTCGCCGCTCGGGCTCACCGATCCGAAGTGGAAGGGCCGCGTCGGCTGGGCGCCCGGCGAGCGACTCGCTGCAGCAGTACGTGACCGCGCTGCGGCTCGAGTACGGCGACGACGTCGCCCGCGAGTGGCTCGAGGGAGATGGTCGAACAACGACGCCCAGGAGTACCCCGACAACGTCTCGATCCGCGACGCGATCGCCAACGGCGAGATCGACGTCGGCCTGATCAACCACTACTACGTCGCCCAGGCCGTCGCGGCCGAGGGCCCCGACTACCCGGTGAAGGTCTACTTCCCGCCGAAGGGCCTCGGCTCGCTGCTGCTGTTGACCAGCGTCGGCGTGCTCGAGTCGTCCGACCGCAAGGACGAGGCGTTCGACTTCGTCCGCTCGCCTGCTCTCCGAAGAGGGGCAGGAGTTCTTCACCTCGAGCTCGAAGGAGTACCCGCTCGCCAAGGGCGTCGCGGCCGGATCCGTCGCTCGACCGTGCCGCTCTCGGACATCCCGCCCTCGCCCGGCAACCTCTCCGACATCGGCGAGACCCAGGCGACGATCCAGCTGATGCAGGAGGCCGGCGCGCTCTGATGGCGGCGGCGACCGGCGAGGCCGTCGCCCCGCAGAGCGCCCGCCCCGGCCTCGCGCCTGCCCGTCGATTCTCGGCCGCCGGCGCCCGCCCGCTCGCGCTGCTCGCGCTCGGCCTGATCGTCGGCGCCGCGCGTGCTGCTCCCGGCGGCCTACCTGGTCGATCGTCTTCGCCGGCGACTTCGCGCCATGCGCTGCGAGACCGCGACCTCCTCGCGGCACCGCTGCACATCCTCGTCAGCACGCTCGGCCTCGCCGCCGCGGTCACCGCGACCTCGATCGCGATCGCGCTGCCGGTCGGCCTGGCTGACCGTGCGCACCGACCTGCCCGCCCGGCGCCTGTGGGCGACGCTCTGCACGCTGCCGCTGGTGATCCCGACCTACGTCGGCGCCTACCTGTTCGTCTCCGCGCTCGGCCCGAACGGGCTGCTCGCGGACGCCCTCGGCGTCGACCAGCTGCCGTCGATCTACGGCTTCTCCGGCGCCTTCGCTCGTGCTCACGCTGTTCACCTATCCGCTCGTCCTGCTGCCGGTGCGCGCGACGCTGCGGCGGATCGACCCGCAGCTCGAGGACGCCGCGCGGGCGATGGGCCGCGGCCCGTTCGAGACCTTCCGCACCGTGGTGCTGCCGCAGCTCGTGGCCGGCGCTCGCCGTCGGCGGCGCTGCTCGTGGCGCTGTTCGTGATGAGCGACTTCGGCGCCGTCTCGATCATGCGCTTCGACTCCTTCACCCGCGAGATCTACATCTCCTACAAGTCGAGCTTCGACCGCACGCGCGACCGCCGCGCCTGGGCATGGTCCTCGTCGTCGCTGATGCTCGTCGCTGCTCTGGATCAACGCGCGGTTTCGCGACGCGCGCGCCGTCCACCGGCTCGGCCCCGGCCCGGCCGCGCCCGCCGCAGCCCTACGCGCTCGGCCGCTGGCGCTGGCCGGCGCTCGGCGTTCTGCTCGGCGCTGGTCGCTGATCGCGCTCGTGCTCCCGGTCGGCGTGCTCATCTACTGGGCGACCAAGGGGATCTACGTCGGGCAGCATGTCGACCGACCTCGCGCTCGGCCTCGCCGGCGAACTCGCTGATGACCGGGGTCGGCGCGGCGCTCGCCGGCGGGCTCGCCGCGCTCGTCGTCGCGGTGCTCGTCGGGCGCTTCCCGAGCCCGGTGACGCGGACGATCGAGCGCGTCGGCCACGCCGGCTACGCGCTCCCGGGGATCATCGTCGCGCTGGCGCTGGTCTTCTTCGCGACCCGTGCGGTCGCCGGCCGCTCTACCAGACCCTCACGCTGCTGATCTTCGCGCTGACGGTCCACTACCTGCCGCTGGCGATCGGCCCGATCGGCGCCTCGCTGGCGCCAGGTCTCGCCCCGGGTGGAGGAGGCCGCGCGCGGGCTCGGCCGGCGCCCGCTGGAGGTCTTTCGCACGATCACCGCGCCGCTCGTGCGGGGCGGCATCCTCGCCGGCGCGGCGCTCGTCTTCCTGCACGCGATCAAGGAGCTTCCGGCTACGCTGATCCTCGCTCCGATCGGCTTCAGAACGCTGGCGACCGAGATCTGGAACCAGACGACATTCGGCTTCTACGAGGCGAGCGCGATCCCGTCGCTGATCCTGCTGCGGTCGCGGCGGTGCCGCTGTACCTGCTCTCCGAACGCGGGCACGGTGCGCCGCAGTGAGCGCGAGCCGGCGACAGCGCGCCGCGCCGCTGCGCCTCAGCGGCCTGCGCAAGCACTACGGCGCGACCCGCGCCGTCGACGGCGTCGAGCTCGAGGTCGAGGCCGGCTCGATCTGCGCCCTGCTCGGACCCTCGGGCTGCGGCAAGACGACGACGCTGCGGCTGATCGCCGGGCTCGAGCGGCCCGACGCGGGCGAGATCGCGATCGGCGACCGCGTCCTCTGCGGGCCCGGAGAGCTTCGTGCCCGCCGGAGGAGCGGCGGATCGGGATGGTCTTCCAGGACTACGCGCTCTTCCCCCACCTCGACGTCGCCGGCAACGTCGGCTACGGCCTCGGCCGCAAGCCCGACCGCGAGCGCGTCGCGCGAGGTGCTCGAGCTGGTCGGCCTCGACGCGGAGGCCGAGCGACCCGTGCACGAGCTCTCCGGCGGCCAGCAGCAGCGCGTCGCGCTCGCCCGCGCGCTGGCGCCGACCCCGGAGCTGATCCTGCTCGACGAGCCGTTCTCGAACCTCGACGCCGGGCCTGCGCGATCGCCTGCGCCAGGAGGTGCGCGAGATCCTCGGCCGCGCGCGGCGTGACCGCGCTCTTCGTCACCCACGACCAGGCCGAGGCGCTGAGCATCGCCGAGACCGTCGCCGTGATGCGCGACGGCGTGGTCGAGCAGGTCGGCACCCCGGAGGAGATCTACTCCGCGCCCGGCCTCGCGCTGGGTCGCGCGCGTTCCTCGGCGAGGTCGAGGTCGTCCCCGGCGACGCCGCGGGCGGCCGGGTCGAGCTGCGAGCTCGGGCTCGTTCTCGGCCGACGCAGGACGTCGACGGCCCGGTCGACGTGCTGCGTGCGGCCGGAGTCGATCGCGATCGGGATCAGCGGTCCGGACGGCGCCGCGAGCGCCGAGGTCGTCGGGCGACGCTTCTTCGGCCACGACCAGCTGGTCGAGCTGCGGCTCGGCGTCGGGACAGACGATCCGCTCGCGCCGGCTCGGCTTCCCCGCCTGGCACGCGGGCGACCGGGTCCGCGCCTGGGTCGACGGCCCCACCGACGTGCTGCCGCGCGAGACGGATTGAGCCCAAGCGACGACGGAATCTGGCTCGAGCCCGTTCGCGGCGGCTACCCGGACCCGTGGCTGCTCACCCGGCCCGGGACCGAGCGCCTCGAGGCGTTCCGCGACGGCAGCTCTCCGCCGCCGCCGCTCGCCCACCTGACCGGCGCGATGCCGACGGACTTCGGCGAGGGCACCGCCGAGGCGCGCATGCCGGCGACCGCGTGGCTCGCGAACGACGCCGGCGCTGCTCGGCGGCGGCACGCTGGCGATCCTCGCCGACATCGCCTTCGGGGTCGCGCTCGAGACCCAGCTGCCGGCCGCGATCCCGTTCACGACCGCCGAGCTCTCGCTCACCTTCCTGCGCCCGGCCCGCCCGGGCTCGACGCTCGATCGCGAACGGCAAGTCGATCCACGTCGGCCGCTCGCTGGGCCTCACCGAGGTCTTCGTCCTCGACTCGCGCGACGACACGCTGATTGCGCACGGCACCTCGCGGCTCTCGATCCTGCCGCGCATCGACGACGGGCTCCCGACCGCGCCCGGCGAGCCGTTCGTGCACCCGCCGCGCCCTGGCCCCGACCCGTACCAGCGCACGCCGCCCGCCGACGCGGTGCTGGCACAGGAGGTCTGGGAAGAGCTACCCGGGCTCGAGATCGCGCGCCGCCACATCGCCGGGGAGCTGCCACCGCCGGCGTCCACCGGCTCACCGGGATCGAGCCGACCGAGGTTGGCGAGGGCACCGCGACGGTGCGCATGCCGGCGACCGAGTGGCTCCAGAGCCCGGCCCGACGGCTTCAGGGCGGCACGATCGTGATGCTCGCCGACACCGCGATGATGATCGCCGTCCTCACCACGGCGCCCGCGGGAACGGCGATCGCGGCGCTGGACCTGAAGGCCAACTTCCTGCGGCCGGTGCCCGGCGACGGCCGCGACCTGATCGCCCGCGCGGTGGTCGAGCACACCGGCCGCACCCTGGCGATCTCGCGCACGCGGATCGAGAACGCCGACGGCAAGCCGGTGATGCTCGCGACCGGGACGGCGATGTACCTGCCGGGCCGACCGGCGAGCCTCGGCGCCGACACCGAGCTCGACGGCGCCGAGGCCGACTAGTACCGCACCTCCGCGAGGTAGAGCCCGTGCGGGGGCGCCGTCTCGCCGGCGGCGTCGCGCGGGGCACCCTCGAGGAGCGCCGTGAACTCGTTCAGCGAGCGGCGGCGCGCCCCGACCTCGAGCATCGTCCCGACGAGCACGCGCACCTGGTTGCGCATGAACGACTTCGCCTCGATCCGCAGCGCCAGCACGTTCTCGCGCTCCTGCTCCCAGGCGCACACGTCGACGGTGCGGTCGAACAGCACGTGCTCGGTTTGAGTCGGTGTGAAGGCGGTGAAGTCGTGGTTGCCGACCACGGCGGCGGCGGCCGCGTCGAGCAGTCCGCGGTCGACCGGGTAGCGCCACCACAGCGCCCGGCGCTCCTCGAACGGCTCGCGGATGGATGAGGCGAGCACTCGGTAGCGGTAGACGCGAGCGGTCGCCGAGTGGCGGGCGTCGAAGCCGTCAGGCGCCGCCTCCGCGCTCAGCACGGAGATGTCGTGAGGGAGGACGGCGTTGAGACGCTCGGCGGGGCGATCGGGCAGCTCGCGAGTGTGCGCGAAGCTCGCCACCTGGCCGAGCGCGTGGACGCCGGCGTCGGTGCGCCCGGCGACCGTGAGCTCCACCAACTCGCCAACGATCCGCTCGATCGCCCCCTCAACCTCGGCCTGAACGGTCCGCTGGCCGGGCTGCGCCGACCAGCCGGCAAAGCGCGAGCCGTCATAGGAGATCAGCAACCGGGCCGTCGGCACCGCCCGAGCCTAGACAACGGCTATCCCTCGCTTCTCAGCCCGCCGGCGCGAGCACGACCACCGGGAGCTTGCGCTTGGTCCGGGCCTGGTAAACCGCGAAGTCGGCGTACGTGTCGACGACCATCGGCCAGAGCCGGTCGCGCTCCTCATCGGTGGCCTCGTGGGCGACGACCTCCCACCTCTGATTGCCGACCTGAATCGTGGTGCGGGGATTCGCGCGGAGGTTGAAGACCCAGGAAGGGGTCTTCGGCGACCCACCCTGCGAGCCGACGATGATCACGTCGTCGCCGTCGCGCGTGTAGACCAAGGGCGTCGTCCGCTTCGTTCCACTCTTCGCGCCGACGTGATCGAGCAGCGCGATCGGCTTGATGTTGCCGATCGCCCCGCCGATGCGGCCCCCCGTTCGGCGATAGAGGAACACGTTCAAGCCCGTGAACCGGTTCATGACCTTCAGGCCGAAGGATCCGGGCGGCGGTCCCTTGGGTGGAGTCGGCACGAGCGCGAGCCTAGCCGCGCGCCTGCGAGATCACCTTCAGCGCCGACTCGTCACCAGAGGACGCATACGGTGCAAAAACGACGAGTCGGCGAAAATGGCTGCGCTCGTGATCGACCACATCGACATTCGCGCGTCTGACGCTGAAGCGTCGGAGCGCTTCTACGACACGGTCCTGCCAGTCATCGGTAAGGAGCGCCTGAGCGCCGAGGGCTACGTCGAGTTCGGCGACTTCGCGCTCCACGCGGCCACAGAGGACAGTCCGGTCACACGAGGGCTGCACGTTGGCTTCTACGCGGCGACCCGCGAGCTCGTCGACGCCTTCCACCGCACAGGGACCGAGGCCGGCTACCGCGATGACGGCGCGCCCGGACCGCGCCCCGAGTACGGGCCCGACTACTACGGCGGCTTCCTGCTGGACCCCGACGGCAACAGCGTCGAAGCGGTCAACACCACGCAGGCGCGCGAGGCGGGCGCGATCGACCACCTGTGGATCCGCGTCGCCGACCTCGCAGCCGCCAAGCGCTTCTACGAGACCGTCGCGCCGTACGCTGGCATCCGTTTGGACGACACGCCCGAGCGGGCGCAATTCGTCTGCGAGAGCGGCTCATTCTCGCTCCTCGCCGGCGAGGAGCCCACCGAGAACCTGCACCTGGCGTTCGGCGCGAACGAGAACGCGACCGTCGACGCTTTCCACCGTGCCGCGATCGAGGCCGGCTACCGCGACAACGGCGCGCCCGGCGAGCGACCGATCTACCACGCCGGCTACTACGGCGCCTTCGTGTTGGACCCCGATGGCAACAACATCGAGGCGGTCAATCACAACCGCTGACGGGATCATTTCGGAAGTCCGGCGGCTTGAGCGCTTCGTCGCGGTCCGAGAGGACGATGGGGCCCGAGCCGCTAGCCCTTGCTGCTTCCCGGATCAGCCTTTCGCGGGTAGGTCCGCTCCTCTTGGATTCGACCGTTCTCCTTGCGGATCTTGACGCTGACGGCTTCCTTGTCAGCCCTTGCGACCGCGGCCGTCTTCTTGACCGCTTCCGCCTTGGTCGAAGCCTTTGTGCCGCGCACGGTCTTACCGCCGCTTTGGGCCCGCCAGCCATCCTTCGTCTTCTCCACGTTCATCCGCTTCAAGACCTCACCGACCTTTCTTCGGTTCGCTGTGTCGCGGATCTCAATCTAGGCTCCTCGCCGGACCGCCAGCTCGCCCCGCCGCCCGCGCTCAACTCTGGCGCGCGATACTCGAGCGATGTCGGAGGAGAACGTCCAGACAGTACGCCGGGTCTACGAAGGGGTGAACACCCGCTTGGAGACACCCCGGGAGCTCTTCGACCCGGACTATGAGTTCGACAACACGGAGCTCTGGCCGGATCTCGTCGAAGTCCTGGGATTTGAAGCTGCCCAGGAGGCGATGCGCGAGTACTGGGAAATGTTCGAGGCCTACCACGTCGAGATCGAAGAGGTGATCTACGCCGACGAGGGGCGAGTGGTCATCGCCGTGCGCGATGGCGGGCGGATGAAAGGGTCCGACGCCGAGGTGTGGAACCGCTTCCTCCACGTCTGGACCTTTCGTGATGGGAGGATCGTGCGCCTCTCGGTCCACGCCGACCGGGACCGGGCCCTCGAAGTCGCTGGGCTGTCGGCTTAGCGCGCCGGCTCGCCCCTGAGCTTCTCGATTGGGCGATGGCCAAACAGGAAAAGTGTCCCGCCACGAGCGACCCTGCCGCCGTCCGCTGCACGATCGTCCTCGACCGACCCGGCTACGTGGAGGTAGAGGCAGACCACGAGGTCGTACTCGCCCGGCTGCGGCGTCCAGGTCGCAAGATCCGCCTCCACCCATTCGATCCGCCCGGCGACGTCCGACCCCATGGCGTCGGCCGTCGACGGGCCAGGCCAGGGCCGTTGCGGCGAAGTCAACCGCTGTGACCTGCCATCCGCGCGCAGCGAGCCAGAGCGTGTCCGACCCGTGGCCGCAGCCCGCATCGGGAGCGCGCCCCGGACGCAGGTCGCTGAGCTCGGCAGTCAGATGAGCGTTTGGGGGCCGCTGCGCGATGCGATCCCCGTGCTCGTGCAAGGCTCGCGTCGAGCGCTCTTCCAGGAATCTCGGTCGTACTCGCCCACATCGGCCACTCCGACAAGCCCGCGGCTTCGAGGGCCTCCGCGTGGGTCAGAAAGTCGCGGATGCGAACGATCTTCCCCGCTCGAAAGTCAAAGACCTCCCCCACCTCCTGACTGAACGCGATGCCGGTCGTCCGGGCGGTCAAGTCCAGGTGACCGAGCGCGAGGACCGACTCGCCGAGGTCGCGGAACTCCTCAGGCCGATTGGTGAGGCGTTCCCACGCCTCGCCGCGGTCCTCCCCCCAAACCGTTCGCGCGCCCTCATGACCTCGGTAGGTCGTCGCCTTTCCCTCGAGGCCCGGCTGGATCGCGGGGTGCCACTCGACGTCGGCGTCGAGCTCGGCCAAGAAGGCGTCCAGATCATCGGCATTCCACGCCTCGACGGCGCGTTGGACGCTCTCGACGTTCTCCTGCGACATCGCCCGTGCAGTATCTCGCGATCAATCACTCCCCCGGACGGGGAGCGCGTCAAGGATTCTTTGGAAATCGCACGACGCTGCGATCAAGCGGCATCTGGTTGCGGCGCGTACCCGGATCGGTCGCCGGGGCGAAGGGCAGCAGTCCGTTGGGCCGCAGGCCGAGGACCTCGTCAGAGAGGTCCGGGCTGGTGATCCGGCCCAGGAACCGGAACCGGTCGAAGACGAACGGCAGGCCGTCGCTGGCGAAACTGCGCGTGGTCTGGAGCTGGAGATGGAGGTGCGGGGTGGCCGAGTTGCCGCTGTTGCCAAGCGTTCCCAGCCGCTGGCCACGGCGGACCCGGTCTCCCTCGCTGACTCGCACGGATCCCGGCTTCATGTGGGCATAGAGCATGGTGATTCCCGGCGCGACCCGCAGCACGACACGATTTCCGGGGAGCTCGGCGAACGGCGGGGGTGTTGGGTTGTCCGGCGGCGGTTGATCCGGGAAGCCGTCGCGCGAGACCAGCACCGTCCCCGCGGCGGCCGCGATCAAGGGCTGCCCGTAGCTGAGGTAGCTGGACAGCTGGTGCGGGTCGCCGACCCAGGCCCGATGCTGCTCGTCGAGCCTCATCCAATCGATGGCAAAGCGTTGCGGGCACAACCTCGTTGCCGTCCACGACGAGCAGGCCGCGACGGTGATGCGTGTCGTTGTCGCAGCACCCCTCGCCGGCTCCCCAGATGCCGTTGCTGCGGACGGGCGGACCGAGCTTCAACGGTGGTCGGGTGGCGAGCGGCACCTCACCGATGACGCTCGTGAACGGGATCGATTCCTGGCCCGGTGCAGGGACGGTGGCACTCTCGACTCGATGATCGAGGACCTCGGGCAGGTCCGCCTTCCGTCGCACAACCACGTCGAGCCAGATCACCGCTTGACCGGACGAGGCGAGCAGAGTCGTCGAGTGTGGCGCCGACCCCGCCGGCTGGCCGCCCACTGGATTCATCCTCGAAGACAGCGCATCTCCGGAAAGCGTGAGCAGTACTCGCTCGGTTTGGGCGTCGCGCACCTCGACCCGCTCGACCTCGGCGGCGAATTGCGTCGCATCCGTGACCACGAGCTCATACGCGATGTGGAGGAGGCCGTCGGTGCCCCGCACGGCGCTCGGGTGGGTGAGCACCGACCCCGCGAGCCCGGTGGACTGCGGCTCGAGCTCGGTCCGCGCGACCCCGGCGCTGGGAATCGAGATCCCCGCAGCCGTGACCAGCGCCGTGAAGAGGATGGCGAGCGGCCACCTGCGCCGCCCCGACACACGGCCAACCGGCTCGCCCGTCATATGCGCCCCCTTGCTCATCGAGCAGGTCCCACCCTACCTCTCCCTGTCGATCCGGATGAACGGCGCGGGGAACGGGAAGTTCGCGGCGCCGTCGACGAACGTGTCGCCGTCGAAGACGACCCTCGCCGTCGCGCTCGCCGGGCGCTCCCTGCGCCACGAGCCTGGCGCGTTGACTGTGGTCGTGGCCGGACCGGTTCCCGTCCAGAGGGCGTGAACGGACACCGTGTGCGTTCCGCCCCGGTTGTCCTGCACGCCGGTGAACGTGCCGCTGACACGGACCCTCTTGAGGTCCGAGGCGAACCGCGTGTGCGCCGCCTGGGTGAAGCCCCAGCTGTATGTCCCGTCGGGGCACTGGCCCGTGAATCCGACCCTGAGGGGCGGGTTGGGGTCAGGCATCGTCCCCGCATCGACGAAGTTGTCCGTCTCGACGATCATGCGGCCGTCGGGGGCCGTGGAGCCATCGGGACATTGGAACGGGGTCGACCAGCGGGCGGAGGCAACTCGCTCCGTGAAGCCGGTCGCGGCCGACGCGACGGCCGCCACGCCGAGCAACGCCAGGGCAGCGAGGACGAAGACGACGTATCGCGGCAACTGCACACCAGTCATGAGCGAACTCCTTGCTTGCGGGGATCGTGAAAGAACCGTCTGCCGATGTAACCCGCGCCGCTCATGAGCATCACGCCGTCGGGCTGGCCAACAGGCAAGCAGCTACTTGCCTATACTGGCGTGCGTGGGTGACGTCTTCAAGGCCCTGGCGGATCCCACGAGACGAACGATCCTCGACGAGCTCGTAGAGCGGGAAGGCCAGACCCTGTTCGAGTTGTGCTCTCGACTGGCGAACAAGCATCAGCTGGCGATGACGCGACAGGCGATCTCGCAGCATCTCGAGGTGCTTGAGGACGCCGGGCTAGTCAGGAGCCGACGCGAGGGCCGTTACAAGTTCCACGATCTGCAGACCGGGCCGCTGGAGTCCCTCACGGACCGCTGGCTCAGGCCTGACCAAAGGGAGAAACCATGAAGATCAATCTCACCAGCGTGCTCGTCGACGACCAGGAGAAGGCGCTGCGGTTCTACACCGACGTTCTCGGCTTCACGAAGAAGATGGAGGTCCCCCTCGGCGAACACCGGTGGCTCACCGTCGTCTCCCCGGAGGATCCGGACGGCGTCGAGCTGGTGCTCGAGCCCGACGAACACCCGGCGGCCAAGCCCTTCAAGGACGCGCTGGTGCAGGACGGGATCCCATTTACGTCGTTCGCCGTCGACGACGTTCAGCGCGAGTACGAACGCCTGTCGGCGCTCGGGGTTCGGTTTACGCAAGAGCCCCTGGATGCCGGACCCGCGACGACCGCCGTCCTCGACGACACCTGCGGCAACCTCATTCAGATCGCTGCGGTCAGCACCTGAGCGTGATGAGCTGTCAGCGCGACGCACGGCGGAACGGCAGGCGTCAGCGAGTCAGGAAGACCGGTGGATGACGTCCTCGATCGCGGCGACGACGGTGTCGGGGGCCTTGCTGAGGATCTGAGTGTGCTTGTGGGGCGTCGTTGCGAATACGGACACGCGCTCGTTGCTCTCAACGGCGACGGTGACAGCAGCGCGCACCGTGCGCATCTCGTCCTCGGTGGCGCCCGAGTGGGCTCCGGTGCCAACCACGAACACGGTCGGGCATTCCAACGCGGCGAAGTCGGGGCCGAGTTCGCCGTTGACGGCGTCCATCTCGATCACGACCTCCGCTGACTCGGCGGGAGACATCCGGGCCGAGCGGCCGAGCGCCGCCGCGATGCGCATGAGCCATCCCAGCCGGCGGAACTGGCTGCGGATCTTCTCCTTGCCGGCCTCGTCGAACATGGTGATCGGGTAAGCGCCATCGATGAGCACCAGTCCGGCGACCCGCTCGGGGTGCTGGGCCGCGTACCGCACCGCGAGCGTGGCACCGTGAGACCAACCGACGAGGATCGGGCGATCGGCATCGGTCGCGTCGATGACCCGGCCGACATCGTCGACGGCCGCCTGTATGGAGTAGTCGTCCGATTTGCCGGACTTCCCGCGCGCCCGCGCGTCGAACCGCACCGAGCGGTACTTCCCGTCGAGAAGACGGATGACGCGGCTCCAGTTCTGCACGGTGCCAAAGCCGCCGCCGATGAAGAGCACGGCCGGCGTGCCGCCCGGGTCGTCCACCGCGTAGAGCCGAGTGTCGGCGGCAGGAATCATGAGTTCTCGTGACATCGCGATCGTGCCTTTCGGGTTGGCGTACATCGGTAGTCAACCGAGGTCTTGCGTGGTGCGTCGCGTTGATGCAGCCAGGCCGTCCAGGCTGAGCTTCCCGCGATACTGAGCGGGCGATGTCGCAGGAGAACGTGGAGATCGTGCGGGAGGCCATGGACGCCTACAGCCTCGGCGACAAGGATCGGTGGGCGCGGTTCATGGACCCCGAACTCGAAACGGTTCCCGTCCCCGAGTTCCCCGAACCCGCTCCCCTGATTGGCCCGGACGCGGCTTGGGATTTCTACCAGCGGTTCGGGGAAACGATCGCTGGGAGCGAGTTGTACGAGAACGCTGGGTTCGAGACCACCGACCTGATCGACGCTGGTGAGCGGGTCGTCGCCTGTCAACGAACTCCGCTACAGGGCCGAGGGAGCGTGGAGGAGGTCGAGTTCAGGCTGTGGGGGGTGCACACGTTTGATCAGGGGCGATGGGTCCGGACCCAGTGGTTCTTCGATCGGAGTGAGGCGCTCGCAGCGGCGGGGCTCTCGGAGTAGCGCTTTGGACGGCGCTAAGAGCAAAGCGGTGTAGGGTCGGCTGGAGCCCGCCATTCCAGCGGCGGACAGACGAGGAGGACACGATCTCAGCCACCTGTCGTCGCCGCCGCACCCCGATCGTCCCGCTCCTGGTGTTCCTGGCCGCCGTGGTCGGTGCCCTGGTAGCGCTGACTGGCGCTGAGGCCGCGGACAAGCAGCCGAGTGCGGCGACACGATCACCGCCGACACGAAGCTCGACAGCGACCTCGTCGACTGCCCGAACAACGGCCTCGTGATCGGCGCCGACGGCGTCACCGTGAACCTCAACGGTCACGTGATCACGGGAGATGGCGAGGAGTTCTCCGAGTGCCCCAAGAGGGAGTTCTGCGACGTTGGCGTGCTGAGTGACCGCTACGACGGAGTCACAGTTATGAACGGCACGACCCGCGGGTTCGATCTCGGCGTGACCATGGCGGGGTCGGACGGCAGCGAAATCGTCGGCATCACCGCGACCAAGAACGCGTCCTTCGGCGCGATCTTCATCAAGTCGAGCCGGGGCGTGGTTCGCAAGAGCACGCTGAGCCGCAACACCCCTCCCGAGGGGGACGGACTCGCGCTGTTTCGGTGCAAGCGGATGCAGGTCCTCCACAACTCGATCGAGGACAACGAGGGCCCCGGAATCCATGTCGGGGACTCGTCGACCCGCGTCCTGATCAAAAAGAACGAGTTCACGAATGACGGCCCGGCGGTCCTGATCGAGGCCAACCGCACCGAGGTACGCGGGAACCGCGTGGTCGGAGGCGCCGGGATTGTCGTCAACCCCCCGGGCAAGCACAACGTGATCGCTCACAACCGGGTGGTCCGGGCGACAGACAGCATCGGGGTTGAGGTCGGTCGGGACACCCTCGTCGCGGACAACGTCGTGATCGAGAGCCGCGGCGGGACGGGGATCCGGCTTGGGATCGGCAATCCCTCTCTCGGCGGCGCCGCGAACACGGTCACCCGAAATGAGGTCCGAAAGGCCCACAACGACGCCTTCCACGTCTATGAGAAGGACCACAACAGCGTCCTGAGGCAGAACGTCGCGGTCGGCGCGGGGAGCGACGGCTTTGCGGTCGAGAGCCCCAGGACGACGCTGCGGGGGAACCGCGCTGTGCGAAACGGGGAACTCGGCTTCAGGGCGGTCCGAGGCGTGACTGCTGGCAAGAGCAACGTCGCCCGCCATAACGGCGACCACCGCCAGTGCACGCACATCGCGTGTAAGTAGGCGAGGAGGGTGTTCAACTGAGGTGGCCGTCAGCTGCCGGTGTGCGGCGGCGCGGCAGGTAGTTGCACCGTGACGCGGAGCCCGCCGGCGGCCCGGGGGGTGAGGGTGAGGGTTCCGTCGTGTGCTTGGGTGATGCTCTTGACGATTGCCAGGCCGAGGCCGACGCCGGCGTGGTCGGTGCGGATGCGTTCGGTGCCGCGCTGAAACGGCTCGACAAGCGTGGCAACCAATTGTGGGGAGAGCTTCTTGCCGGTGTTCTCGACGGTGAGCACCATCGTCTCGGCGTGAGCGCTGGTCGTCACCCACACGGCGCCCTCTTCAGACAGGTTGTGGACGATCGCGTTGTGCACGAGGTTCGTGGTCATCTGCAAGCAGGAGCGGGTGTGAGCCGATGGTCGGGGTCACGTCGCCGGAGGTCTCGATGGTGAGGCCCCTCGCTTCAGCGAGGGGGAGGAGGGTTTCGGTGGCTTCTTCCGCGATCAGGGACAGGTCGACGGGTTCTCGGGCGAACGACCGCTGGTCGGTGCGGCTGAGCAGGAGCAATGCTTCAGTGAGCTCGATCGCTCGGGTGTTGACGACGTTGAGGCGTTCGACGAGCTGGCCACTGTCGCCGTTCGGATCGTTGCGGGCCACGTCGAGAAGTGTCTGCGTGACCGCCAGCGGGGTCCGCAGTTCGTGGGAGGCATTGGCTGCGAATCTCCGTTGCTCGGCGACCTGTGCCTCGAGGCGCGCGAGCATGGTGTCGAAGGCGTCGGCGAGTTCGCGGAACTCGTCTTCGCGGCCTTCCAGCTGGATCCGGTGGGAGAGCGACCCTGTCGCGGCCATCCGTGTGGCATTTGTGATGCGAGCCAGGGGGGAGAGCATGTGGCCGGCGAGGAGCCACCCTCCCACGAGCGCGAACACAAGCAGGAACGCCAACATGAGGGCCGCCTTCGGAGCGAAAGCGTCCAGGAGGTCGGAGCGGCTGGGAGCGGGAGGACCCGGTCCTACGAGGACCTCGGGTACGTAGCGCAGGAGGAACACCCACACGACGGCGAGCAGCAAGACGCCTGCGAGCATGACGAGCCCGGCGTAGCTGAGAGTGAGCTTCAGGCGAACGCTCAAGCCAGGGGCTCTATCCACGGTCCGCTCCCTCGCGCCCGGCGTCCGGCTGCGTGTCGATGCGGTACCCGGCGCCGGCCACGGTGGCGATGATCCAGGGCTCGCCGAGCCGTTTGCGCAGGGCCGAGACCGTGATGCGCACGGCGTTGGTGAACGGGTCTGCGTTCTCATCCCAAGCTCGTGTCAGCAGCTCTTCGGAGCTGACGACGCCGCCTTCGGCAGCCACGAGGACCTCGAGCACCGCGAACTGCTTTCGGGTCAGTGCGACGTAACGGTCGTCGCGGTAGACCTCGCGGCGAAACGGATCCAGCCGTAGACCTGCGATCTCCTGCACTGGCGGCCGGTGGTGGGGGCGCCTGCGGTCGAGCGCTCTGAGACGGAGCACGAGTTCTCGGAGTTCGAACGGCTTCGTGAGGTAGTCGTCGGCGCCGAGCTCGAACCCCGTGGCCTTGTCGTCGAGACGGTCGGCAGCGGTGAGCATGAGGATCGGCGTGCCGCTGTCGGAGGCGACGATGCGTTTGGCGATCTCGTCACCGGTAGGCCCGGGAATGTCTCGGTCGAGAACGGCGATGTCGTAGACGTTGACGCTCAGCAGCTCCAGGGCGGTGTCGCCGTCACCGGCGATGTCTGCCGCGATCGCCTCCAGCCGTAGGCCATCGCGGATGGCTTCCGCCATGAGCGGTTCGTCCTCGACGATTAACACACGCATGCGCCGAGGCTACGAGTTGGCGCATATCGCCGGCATATCGAAAACCGCATACGTGCTGGCAACGCCACGCTGCATTGACTGGCGGCATGACCATCTACCGACCAGCACGAACAGCGACCCGTCGGATCATCTTGGCCGGCCTGTTGATCGTGGCGATCGCCCTGGCCTACCAGCCGTTGGCGTCCTCGTTCTCGACGGCGCCAGCCCCCGGTGACGCCGCTCGCGGCGAGCACCATGGTCCGCGTCCGGCCATCGCGAACCTCGATCCAGCCCTCCTCGGCGCCCTGCGCCAAGCGGAAATGGACGCCGCCGGTGACGGGGTCGAATTCTCGATCAACAGTGGCTGGCGCTCCTCGGGGCGTCAGGAACGCCTGCTCCAGAAGGCGGTCGCCAAGTACGGCTCGGAAGAGGAGGCCGCCCGATGGGTGGCGAGCCCCGAGACGTCCCCTCACGTGTCCGGGGATGCGGTCGACATGGGGTCCGATGCCACGGCGTGGCTGTCCGAACACGGCTCCGCGTATGGGCTGTGCCAGATCTACGGCAACGAACCCTGGCACTTCGAACTGCGGCCCGAGGCCACCGATCAGGGCTGCCCGCCCGAGTACCCCGACCCCACCTACGACCCGAGGATGCAGCAATGAATTCGCCTTGGCGGCGCGCATATCGGCGACATCCAGGGCCGCCGCCAGCAGGGGTACGGTGCGGCCACTTGCCGGCTAGCTGAGGGATGGGGCATGTTGGTTCGACTGAGGTTTCTGGCTGTCGGGGCGGCGACGACACGATCAGTGGCCTCGGGAAGCGGGACATCATTCACGGCGGGGCCGGTGACGACGAGATCTCCGGAGGAGACGGAAGCGACACGCTGGGTTCGGGCCACGGACGAAATGACGAGCTTTCTGGGGAGGACGGAGGCGACGAGCTCGTCATGGACGCTGGCGGCGGGGGACCTTGGCCGGCGGGGAGGGAAGCGACCTCTTCGTGGCCGCCCCGGGTGCCCGCTCGAGCGAGTTCAAGGGTGAGCGGGGCCCCGACGACATCTCTGCGACCAACGAGGGTGACGAGATCGACGGCGGCATGGACGGCGACCTGATCGAGGCGCAGCAGGGAAGCGATGTGGCCGAGGGAGGTGCCGGCGGCGACGATGTCTTCGGGAACGAGGGCGACGACGTGCTGCGATCCCGCCCCCGGCGACAGGGACTCGGTCTTCGGCGGTGACGGCGACGACAAGATCAACGTTGCCGACAACGACGGCGACGACATCGTCCACTGCGGTGCGGGCCGGGACGAGGTCAAGGCGGACCGAGGAGACAGAGGCGATCCGAGTTGTGAAGGTGCATAGGACGCTCGATCCCCGCAGAACGAGCATCGCGTGCCCGAAGCTGGTCCGTCGATGGGCGCGTGTCGGTCCACTTGTCTGACACGCGATGAGCTTAGGCCGCGTCTCGTCCAGGGCGCTACTGCTGAAGGCCGGCAGCACCGAGGGCCTCCTCGCGCGTCGCGTATTCCCGCCCACTGAAGATCTTGCCGTCCCGAACCGTGAAAACGATCGCCACGGTCATCTCGACCGATGCCTCACTGTGCTTCATCCGGGCTCCAACACGTGTCACCGCAACGACCTTGTCCCCGGCGCCGATGAGATCCCTGACCAACTCCGCCCGAATATCGGCGAACGTGTCGATCCACTGCTCGTAGTAATCGCGCAGCGCCTCGCGGCCGCTTATGACCCCGACGTCATCCGGTGCGCCTTGAATCGCTCGCCAGGTGATCTCCGGGTGCCAGAACTCGGCACCTGCTTCAACGGGAGCCCGTTCGAAGGCGGGCATGTACCGGCGGACCGTGTCAAGTGCCTCCTCCGACATCGCGCCCAGTATCTCGCGAAAGGCCGACCTTCCATGCGTAGCGAATCGCTGCGCTTCTCGTCCAAAACGCACCTTCGACAGGCGATCCGAAACGCGGCGTGTGCCCTCGCCAGAGCGCGAGTCGTGCCGCTTGCAGCGAAGGCGTCGCCCGTCGTCGGGCGCAATACTCCCGCAACGATGCCCG
Organism: uncultured Solirubrobacterales bacterium; assembly: GCA_963742205.1. Taxonomy (GTDB): domain Bacteria; phylum Actinomycetota; class Thermoleophilia; order Solirubrobacterales; family 70-9; genus WHSW01. The sequence continues at coordinate 25,109 of CAVUKZ010000006.1, forward strand.
AGGAGTCAACGACACCCGACCCGGCTGAGCTCACGCGGCGGGCGTTTGAGGCTGTGAATCAGCGTGACATCGACGCGGTAATGAGCTTCTTCGCTCCCGATGCGGTCCTTGACGGGCGGGCGGTGGGGGGCGTCTACGAAGGCCGAGCGGCAATTCGTCGGCTTCTTGGACGACTGGTTCGCCTCCTTCGCCGAGCTTCGCATGGCAGTCGAGAAGTTCGTCGTCCTCGACGACGGGGTCGTGCTTGCGGTCGTCAACCAAGAGGGTCGTCCGGTCGGCGCCGATGGTCAAGTCCATCAGCGGGAGGGATGGGCCATCCGCTGGTCGGCCGATGGCCTCCTCGTGCGATTGACGACCAACTCCGACGTCGACGAGGTCCATGCTGCCGCCGAACGGCTCGCCGAGTGAGGCGGTAGGCGTGGCGAGTTTCGCTAGCCGTTTCGCTAGACCATCCTAGACGACACTCGATCATCGGCCGCTGAAACGCGCGCTTCCAGCAAAAGCGATCGTTCCGCTTCTCGTCCAACGCGCTACTTCTGGACTACTCCGACAGGCCGGCGGCTTCGAAGGCTTCGTCCTTCTCAAGCAGATGCCTGACTCGCACAGCCTTGTCGCCACGCATGACCCATACCTGCCAGAAGCGTCCCTCGACCGAAGCGCCGCTCCCCTTACCGCGCCCCCACTGGTGAACGCGGAGCAGGACCGCATTTCGACCCTGGATCACCTCCTCGACCTCGTAGCCCCAATCATCAAAGGTGCCGATCCAGCGCCGGAAGAACTCTCGGACACCATCCGGCCCGTGAAACGTTGGAGGAAAGTCCGGTATCGCGAGCGTGTCGACCTCCCACACCACGTCGGCGTCGAAGATGCCCCACACCGAGTCGGGGGCCGTCCGGGCGTGGTCCATGAAGCGCCGGACTACTTCAACTTGGGACATCGCCCGCGCAGTATCTCGCGAATGTTGCGCATTCCATGCGAAGCGAATCGTCCCGCTTCTCGTCCGAAGCAGTAACTGCCGCGCTATTCCGATAGACCCACGGCTTCGAGGGCCTTGCTCTGGCTTGTGAAGACCTGGTGGCCGACGACCTTGCCGTTCCGCAGGGTCCAAACGTGCCATATGTCCCAGCTCGTCTCCACGCCGCTCTGCTTTCCACGGCCGCGGAGCGTCAGCGTGGCAAGCACCTGATCGCCAGCGTCGGTCAAATCGTGGACCTCGAGGTGGGCGTCTTCGAACTCGCTCCACCACGACTCGAGGAACTGCCTGTACTCCCCGGGCCCGCGATAGACGCCCTCGATGCCCGGAACGACGCCCGTTGCCACCCACTCGAACTCGGGCGCAAAGTCCTCAACTCCGGCTTCCACATCGCCTCGGTTGAAGGCGGCGTAAGCGCGGCGTGCCCAATCGATGTTCTCCTGAGACATCACCCACGAGTATCTCGCGGATCGCATCGTTTCGATGCAGCGGTATCTCGCGTGCCAGCCCTTTTCGCGAATCCACCGATGGGCGATGAATTCACGCAAGGAAGGAGGTCTCTATCGACATGAGCGATAGAAAAGTAGTTCTCAAGATGGTCATGTCCCTCGACGGTTTTGCCACCAGCCCCGACGGGACCCATGAATGGATGTTCGAGTGGTTCGGCGACGACTCGGGTGAATGGAACCGCCGCGCGCTCGAGGAAGCCGGCGTTCACGCAATGGGGCGCCGTAGCTACGAGATCATGGGGCCGCACTGGGCCGCGTCTGAGGGGCCGATCGCAACCGCGATGAACGAGAAGCCGAAGGCTGTCTTCTCCCACACTCTGGAGCAGGCGGAATGGGGACCGGCCGAGATCTTCGGTGGGGACCTGGGCGCAGAGATCGCGGACCTTAAGGCTCGGGAGGACGAGGGGACGGTCCTAGTCCACGGGGGTCCCGACTTCGCCAAGTCGCTGACCCGCCTGGGCCTCGTCGACGAATACCAGCTGACGACGGTCCCGATTGCGATCGGCGCGGGGCACGGCCCATTCGCCGAGCTGGGGGAACACCTGAAGCTGGACGTCGTCGAAGAGGAACGCTTCCAGAGCGGCGCCCTCGCGCAGATCCTGGTGCCGAAGCAATGAGCGACCACCGACCGGGGCCGCCCGCCCTTCCTTAATGGCGCAGCGGTGCGCTCGCCCTCCTCAATCAGCCACCCTTCACCTGCTTGCGCAGCCGCTCGACCTGGCGCTGCAGTCGCTCGACGGTCGCCGTGAGCGATGCGGTGGACGCCGAAGCCGCCGGCGCGGTCCCGAGCTTGCCGCTCGGGCTAACGAGCACCTGCTGGGCGTTGGTGGTCACCGACTTGCCGCTGATCCCGGCGATGAAGGTTGCATTCTGGCTTGCGGCGGTGCCGATCCGGATCTCTCCCACGTCACCGTCAATGCCGCGGTTGGCGATGTAGATGTTGTCGGAACCCGTGGTCAGGTCCTGACCGGCGCTAGACCCGAGCGCGATATTGCCGCTGCCGGTGCTTTTGAGCAGAGCAGACTTGCCGATGGCAACGTTTCTGGCGCCGACTCTGTTGGACAGCAGTGCGTTGATGCCGCTGGCGACGTTGTAGTTCCCCCGGGTGTTCCTGCCCAGCGCCGACGTGCCGCTCGCGACGTTAGACACGCCGCTCGTGTTCGCTCCGAGGGACGACGTCCCAGCGGCGAGGTTGTCGTGCCCGGTGGTGTTGGACCCGAGGGCGTTGTTGCCGGCGGCGACGTTGCTGCTGCCCGTGGTGTTCACCCCGAGCGCGCTCTGGCCAGACGCGATGTTGGCGTCGCCGGTCGTGTTGTTGGTCAGCGCGGCGTATCCGATCGCCACGTTCGCGTCACCGCCGTCGCTGACCCGCAGCGCCTTCGAGCCCAGGGCGACGTTGTTCGACCCTCGCGCGCCGGTTTTCATCGCCTCCAGGCCGATCGCGACGTTTCCCTGCCCCAACGTGTTGCCTTGCAGTGCGTCCGTTCCGACCGCGACCTGTCCCGACTGGGAGGTGGTGCTGAGCATCGCCGCGTGGCCGATCGCCACATTGGAGCCGCCGGTGGTGTTCGCGGCCAGGGCGGCGTCGCCCAGTGCCGTGTTGGAGTATCCAGTCGTGGTGTGGGTCAACGCACTGGCGCCGAGCGCGGTGTTGTAGTAACCGGTTGCGAGCTCGTCGAGCGAGAAGGTGCCGATCCCGATGTTGTACCTGCCGCTCGTCACCGCCGGCATCGGCCGGGTTCCGATCCCGATGTTGTACGCGCCGTTGGTCAACGACTTCATCGGCTCGATTCCGACTCCGACGTTCTCGAACCCGGTGAACGTCGCGTTGAACGGGTTGGGGCCAGCGCCCACGTTCGCCCCGGCGTCGAAGTAGACGCCAGTCGAGTCGGCGCGGCTCACCGCAGCACCCCACCCCGAGGCGAGCAGCATCACGGCCGCCACGACGGTCGCGGCCCGTCCTCCTCGGATCCTCATGCCCTGACCGGTGACGCTCATCTCGTTCCTCCCATTAGTTGGCAAACCACCCGGACCATCCCAGACCGTGGCCCAGTCGTCACGAATCGTCTGCTCGCCCCGACGGGACAGCGCCAATGCGGCCAGCAAGCCCGCAAGTGCCACGGCAGCCCGGCTGGGTGACCAGCGGCAGACGAAGACGCGACTCTAACGGCGAGCCCTCAGTCCCGTGCCGGTGGCGATTCGCCGTGCTCGGACCGGCGCTTACCCGAGCAATGGCGTAGTCGCGCGTCGCCGACCGTGCAGATAGCCGAGGGACTTCTCTAATGGTGGGATGGCCGAGTGCTATGCGGCCTGGCAGGCTAGGCTGAGTTGGTTGGTGGGGTCGGGGTACACGGTCAAGGCTCTCGATGAGTCGAGCTGGGATGCGTTCGCCAGCCTGGTCGAGGCGAATAACGGCGTCTTCGGGGGTTGCTGGTGTATGGGCTTTCATGCGGATGACAGCCGCGAGCCGGCGTTGAACCGGGAACGCAAGCTCGCGCGTGTGCGGGCAGGCAGGGCGCATGCCGCCCTTGTGTTCGATGGTGAGGGCTGTGTGGGTTGGTGCCAGTTCGGCGCGCCGGACGAGGTGCCGAAGCTCAAGAACCGGGCCGCCTATGAGAAGAGCCTCACGACCTTGCCGGACTGGCGGATCGCCTGCAACTTCGTCGGCAAGGGGCACCGGCGACAGGGCGTCGCCACGGCCGCGCTCGACGGGGCGCTCGATCTGATTGCAGATCTCGGCGGCGGCAAGGTAGAGGGGTATCCCGAGGCCGCGGGCTCGGTTCCTGCCGGCTTTCTCTTCAACGGCGCCCTGTCGACCTACGAGCAGCTTGGATTCGTTCGCGACCGCAAGATCGGCAAGCACCGCTGGGTCGTCACCAAGGTCGTCGAGCCAGGCGCTCGTAGGCGAGCTCACGACGCACAGAGCAGGCCGATGCACTGCAACGGATTCCCGTTGTCGCGCGCTCGGTTGCCGCCGCCGTCGCGAACGTTGGCCACGGCGTCGACCCCGAGGTGGCGGTTGCGGTTGGCACGATTGCCGATCAACGTCGTGGCCGGACGGCGGACGTCGATGCCGTCGTCGTGGGATCGGCGGGCGCGATTGTCGAGCAGCAACGAGTCGACGGCGTTCGGCTCCACCAGGATGCCGTCGCCGTCTCGAACCAGCAGGTTGGCGCGGACGAGGTTGTCCCGGGTGCGGAAGTTCGAGCGGACGAATCGCTGCTTCAACCCCAGCCTGATTCCAGGCCCGTCCGCATGCGCGACACGGTTGCGCACGACGCGGTTGTCCCGCGGCCCCTCGATCGCGATCCCGGTCGCACAGGCCCCCTTCGGGCACCCGGGTGGCTCCTCTATCCGCGAGATCCGATTGCGCGCAACGCGGCTGTGGGCAGCGTCGACGATAACCCCGTCGCCCGCGTTGGAGATCCGGTTGTCGAGGATCTTGACCCGCTTGCTGCCACCGACTGCGAACATCCCCGCCTCGGGGTTATCGGTGATCCGGTTGCCGGCGATGCGAACGTCGGCGTTGCTCTCCGTGTACAGGCCGATGTCGCCGTTGTGCGCGAAGGTGTTGCGCGCGACGCGAACGTCGTGTGACTGCAGCATGCTCATCCCGGCCTGGTCGGTGTCGAGGCCGTCGCGGTTGGCGGTGCTCGCGCGGACCGCGCCGCCGGCGACCTGGAAGAAGACGATCCCGCTGAACGCGTTGCGGTTGGCCTGCACGCGGCGAACCGCAACGTCCCGCGCGCTGAGCGCCCCGACGCCGAGAGCGAACCCGCTCAGGCGCCCGCGGACCACGGTCACCCCCGAGTGACCCGCGATCGCGACGCCGAAGTCGCAGATTCCGCTCGAGCAGTGCTGCTGTTCCTTGGAATCGCCGCTGATCGTGTGCCCGTTGAGGTCGATCTCGACGCGATCGGCGCCCACGACCAGTCCGTTGTCAGCACAGTGGACGAGGTCGGCCTTGAGCTTGACGTCCGCCTTCACGGTATCCCCGCATTTCAGGGCGCGGGCGTGGGCATGATCGGCCGCAAATGTGAACACAGCCGCCGCTGCCAGGGGACAGAGGAGCAGCGCGGGGTTCCACTTGAACTTCGCTAGCACCGTGGTGGCGAGCCTATGCCGAGCCACGCGTCGCCGTCAACCTCTCGCGCCACGCGCCAGGCTCGCTCACTACCGAGCGGCTGCGTTACCCCGACATCTCTGCGGCTTCGAAGGCCAGCTCGCGGGACGCGAAGAGGCGGAAGCGCACCACCTTCGAGTCCTCCAGCTCCCAGACGCCGAAGAAGTCCCGCTCGATCCTGACTCCGCTCCCCCGGCCCGTGCCCGCCTGCCGGAAGACGAGTACGACCGCACCACCGGCGTCGATGATGTCGCGGGCTTCGAGCTCGTAGTCGATCCACGGGGCGAGCCAGTCGCGAAAGAAGCGCCGGACTCCCTCGCGGCCGTGATAGACGCCCGCCGATGGCATCTCGCTCGCTGTGGTGTCCCAGACGATCTCCGGATCGAAGTAATCGTCCGTCACATGGCCACCCGCCGCGAAGCGCTGGGTGAACTCCTTCACGATCTCGACGTCGCCCTCGGACATTCCGGAGGTCAGTATCTCCGCTTCTCAGCCCTGAGAGAAGGCGTTGACGCTCGGCGCCGGCCGTGAGAGTGTGGACCGAGAGCCAACCACGGATCGACGACAGGAGGCCACCATGGAACGACATGGCTCGGAGAGCTACTTCGTTGTCGGCGAAGGGCTACTGGGAGAGAGCGTCGGCGGTCGTGAGTCCACGCTCGCGCCTGCCGTTGCCGCGGCGGCACCGCCGTTTCGGTTCTCGCGCATGGGACCGAAGGGCACCGGGCACCAGCTCACCGAGTCGAACCGCAAGAAGCTGGCCAGCGCCATGGTCGGATCGACCGGCGGCGAGTCACAGGTTCCGGCGGGCTTCACCTACATCGGCCAGTTCATCGATCACGATCTGACCTTCGACAAGACCAACGTCATGCTGGGCGACAGGGTCTCGCCGACGCAACTGCTTCAGGCCCGCTCGCCAAGCCTCGACCTCGATTCGCTCTACGGCGCCGGACCGACCGACCCTGACTCGGCGAGGTTCTACGCCGCCGACGGCATCCACCTCGAGATGGGAAAGACGAAGGCCGCCGATGGCATTCCCGTCAAGGAGGGCTTCGATCTTCACCGCGGCGCCGGTACGACCGCCGCCGAGAAGCGGACCGCGATCATTCCGGACCCGCGAAACGACGAGAACCTGGCCGTCGCGCAGACGCACCTGGCGATGACCCGCTTCCACAACCGGGTCGTCGACACACTCCCGGCCTCGGTGCCGCCGGCTCTGCGCTTCACAACGGCCCGCGAGTTGGTCACCCGCCACTACCAGTGGATGATCCGAACCGACTACCTGCCGCGCATCTGCGCTCCCGGGGTGGTCAACGATGTCTTTACCAACGGCCGCAAGGCCTTCGAGGTGGGCGTCCCGCCCACCGACGTGCCGACCATGCCGATCGAGTTCTCGGTCGCCGCCTTCCGCCTCGGGCACTCGATGGTTCGCGACGCCTACAACTGGAACAAGGTCTTCGACAACGGGGCCGGCAGCCTCGATCTGCTGTTCACCTTCTCCGCCGGCAGCGGTGAGCTCGGCGGCGCGCCGCGCCTGCTCAGCACCTGGATCGCCGACTTCCGCCGCCTCTACGACTTCGGCGAGGCCAACAAGCCGAATCTGGTGGTCCCGGCCAACAAGTTCAACCGGGCCATGCGCATCGACACCTCGCTGGTCAACCCGCTTCGCAACCTTCCCGGGTTCCCGCCCGGCGAGGACAACCTCGCCTTGCGCAACCTGACCAGAGCCAACATGGTCCGTCTGGCCACCGGACAGCAGATGGCCAGGTTCCTGAAGAACAAGGGCGTGACGCTGACCAAGCTGACCGATGCCCAGATTCGCGATGGCCGCAACGGGGCAGAGCTCGACGGGCTCTCCAGCGCGCAGCGAGCGGCCCTGCTCAAGGACACCCCGCTCTGGTTCTACGCCCTGCGCGAGGCCGAGTTCAACGCCGGGCGCCTGAAGGGCGTCGGGGCGCGGATCGTCGCCGAGACCTTCCACCGGGCGATCGAGGGCAGCGATGTGTCGATCGTGCGCGACCCGGCGTGGCGGCCGACCCTTGGCCCCGACAGCTCGACCTTTCGGATGGTCGACCTCCTGCTCTTCGCCTTCGAGGGCAAGAAGTCGCTGCTCGCCCCACTCGGGTGACCGATGACGATCGATAGAGCAGTGCCAAACATCAGATCGGACCGGCCCGCTGAGACGCGCGACTTCTTCGTCGGGCTGCTCGGCTTCGAGGTGGCGATGGACCTGGGTTGGATCGTCACCGTGGCCTCACCGGCTGATCCGTCGGTCCAGGTATCGATCATCAGCAACGACGATCCCGCCGCCCCCGGCATCTCCGTGGGAGTGGACGACGTTGACGCTGTCCACGCCCGCGCAGTCGAGCTGGGCCTCGAGATCGCCTACCCGCTGCGTGACGAGGACTGGGGGGTCCGGCGCTTCATGCTCCGCGAGCCGAGCGGCACGATCGTGAACATCGTCTCTCACCGTTCCGACTGACACGCCCGGACAGGTGTGTGTGTGACCGGTCGCGGCCAGGGACCAAGTTTGGTCATACGCTTGTAACACTTGCTTAGTGGATTACCGCACCGGGAAGTAACACACCATGGCCGGCGAGCCCTTCCGCTTGCGTATGCCCGCGACGCCTAGCGCCGTGCCGAGAGCACGACGAAAGCTCGCCGAGATCGCGCGGGACCACGGCGCCGACTGCTTCGCCGTCCAGACGGTGGTCAGCGAGCTGGTTGGAAACGCCGTGGCGCACGCCTACCGCGACGTCGAGCCGGGCCTCGTGCTTGTAACGGCCCGATCGACTCCGGGCCATCTTTTGGTCTCGGTTGCCGATGATGGCCACGGGGCAAAGCCATCGTTGACGAACGGCGGAGGGTTTGGGCTTGGGCTCCGCCTCTCCAGCAAGCTCACCGACGAGCTTCGGATCGAGTCAGATGACTCTGGGACGACGGTCTTCGCGAGCTTTCCCCTTACCGCGCCACGGTAGCCACGAACAGGGAGACCGGGCCAAGCCACGTACGCTGGCCGCGTGGCAGTGACGACCGACGACACCGGCGAAGCCTCCGCGCTCGCGGCCGCGCAGGCCGTGGCGCGTAAGCACGGGGTTGCCTGCGACAAGGCTGTGCGAATTGCGGCGGGCAGCAACGTGCTGGTGCATCTGAAGCCCGCACCGGTTGTGGCACGGGTGATGACCGGGACGGCGATCTTGCACGACGACGTCGAGCAATGGCTGGGGCGCGAGGTAGCCGTCGGCACCTTCCTGGCCGAGCGGACCGATCAGGTCGTTTCGCCGAGCGACCTCCTGCCGCCGGGGCCGCACAAGCAAGACGGGCTGTGGATGACGCTGTGGAGGTTCGTCCCCCATGACGACCAGGCTCCGCCGCCGGAGCCACAGGAGCTCGGCCGCTCGCTGCGGCGACTGCATGCTGAGCTCGCGGACTTCCCGGGCGACCTGGCGCCACTCAGCGAAATTCGAGACTGGCTCGAGCGCCTGCTGGCCCAGCTGGATCCATCGCCCTCGCTTACGCAGCGGGACATCGACTGGCTTCGCTTCAAGCTGGACGCACTGAACCCGGAGGTGTTCGAGAGCTCACTGCCAGCTCAGGCTCTTCATGGCGACGTCTCGATGTCGAATCTTCTGCGTACCGACAGCGGGCTGGTCTGGAACGACCTCGAGGACGTCTGCCTCGGTCCGGTCGCATGGGACATCTCCGGGCTCGTTGCCGGCGCCAGAGCCCGCGGGCACAGCGCGACGTTCGTCGAAGAGCTGCTCGCCGCCTACGGCGACGCGGGCGTTGAAGACCTGGAGCCGTTCCTCGAGGCGCACGCCCTGTATGACGTCGTCTGGCAGGCGTTTGAGAGCCGGCGCCGACCGCAGGCGATGAGACGGGCGGCAGCCAGTCTGGCGCGCTTGCGCGAGGGGCGCGAGGGCTAGACGAGCTCGAGGAAGACCATCTCGGTCGAGTCCGAACGCCTCGGGCCGAGCTTGATGATCCTCGTGTAGCCGCCGTCGCGTCCCTCGTAGCGGGGCGCGACCTCCTCGAAGAGCTTGTGGACGAGGAACTTGTCCTGCCCCAGCTCCGAGAGCACCTGACGGCGCGCGTGCAGGTCGCCGCGCTTGGCCAGCGTGATCAGCCGCTCGAGCTTGGGCTTTACCGCCTTGGCCTTCGCCTGCGAGGTGGTGATCCGCTCGTGCTCGATCACGTCACGACAGAGATTGCGCATCAGCGCCCGCCGGTGGGCGCTGTCGCGGCTGAGCTTGTTTCGCTGCTTGCCGTGGCGCATCGCTACTCGTCGCGCAGATTCAACCCGAGCGCGTGGAGGGCCTCCATGACCTCTTCCGTGCTCCGCTTGCCGAAGTTCGGGATCGCGTTCAGCTCCGACTCCGAGCGCTGGACGAGGTCGCCCACCGTCTGAATCCCCGCCCGCTTGAGGCAGTTGTAGGCGCGGACGCCGATCTCGAGCTCCTCGATCAGCCGGTCGTCGCCCTCGGTCGCGCCCGGGACCTGGGCGAACGCCCCGTCACCGTCGACGGTCGGGCCCTCGCGGGTGGTCAGCTCCTCGACCCGATCGGCGTCCGTGAAGATCGCCATCGTCTTGATCAGGATCTCGGCTGCCTCGCGCACCGCCGAGCCGGGCTCGATCGAGCCGTCGGTCTCGACCTCGAGCGTCAGCTTGTCGAAGTCAGTGCGCTGCCCGACGCGGGCCGAATCGACCTCGTAGGAGGCGCGGCGGATCGGGGAGAAGATCGAATCGATCGGGATCACGCCGATCGGCTGATCCTCGGTCTTGTTCTCCTCCGCCGGCGAGTAGCCGCGGCCGCGGCCGATCGTCAGGTAGAGCTCGAGCTTGGTGCGCTTCTCGAGCGTCGCGATCGGCGCGTCGGGGTTGAGGATCTCGACGCCCGCGGGCAGATCGATGTCCTTGGCCTTGACCTCGCCGGGGCCGGTCGCCACGAGGGGCGCCTCGACCTCGTCCGCGTCCGTGTGCATGCGGATGACGATGTCCTTCAGGTTGAGGACGATGTCCGTGACGTCCTCCTTCACCCCGGGGACGGTCGAGAACTCGTGCGCGACGCCCTCGATCCGGACGCTCTTGATCGCGGCGCCTCCGAGCGAGGACAGCAGCACGCGCCGGAGCGAGTTCCCGTACGTGTAGCCGAAGCCCTTGTCCAGGGGCTCGACGACGAACGTCCCGCGGGTGTCGTCGGCGTCCTCACTGGAAATCTTCGGAATCTGAAACTCGGGCAGGGTGGTCATTGCTTCCTCACTTGGGGTTGTGTACGGATGAGCTCTACTTGGAGTAGAGCTCGACGATGAGTTGCTCCTGGATCGGCGCGGCGATCTCGCTGCGCTCCGGCAGCCTGAGCACCTTCGCCGTCAGGGCATCGTGGTCCGCCTGCAGCCACGGTGGGACCACGGCTGTGAGCTCGGTCGCCTGACGGACCACGTCGGCGGCGCTCGAGTCCGGCTTGATCGTGATCACGTCGTCGGGGCGGACCTGGTAACTGGGGATATCGACCCGGCGGCCGTTGATCAGCCAGTGGCCGTGGTTGATCATCTGGCGACCCTGGCGCCGCGAGGCGGCGAAGCCGAGGCGTACGAGAACGTTGTCGAAGCGCCGCTCGAGCATCCGGAGCAGGTTGTCGCCGGTGACGCCCTCCTGGCGCGAAGCCTTGTCGTAATAGCCGGCGAACTGGCGCTCGAGCACGCCGTAGAAGCGCCGCGCCTTCTGCTTCTCGCGCAGCTGGTTGCGGTACTCCGAGGCGCGCACGCGCCCGCGGCCGTGCTCGCCCGGCGGGTACGAGCGACGCTCGACGCCGCACTTCTCGGTCAGGCAGCGCTCGCCCTTGAGGAACAGCTTCTGGCCCTCGCGGCGGCACTGCTTGCACTGGGGTCCGGTGTCGCGTGCCATTACGGACGCCTCCGCTTCTTCGGCCGGCAGCCGTTGTGGGCCTGCGGGCTGACGTCCTTGACCGTGGTCACCTGCAGCCCGGCGGCCTGCAGCGAGCGGATCGCGGTGTCGCGACCCGAGCCGGCGCCCTTGGCATGCACCTCGACCCGCTCGACGCCGTGCTCCATGCCCTTGCGGGCCGCGGCGTCGGCGGTCACCTGAGCGGCGAAGGGGGTCGACTTGCGCGAGCCCTTGAACCCGGCCGAGCCGGCGGACTCCCAGCACACGACGTTCCCCTCGGGGTCGGTGATCGTGACGATGGTGTTGTTGAAGCTGGTCTTGATGTGAGCGATCCCGTACGGAACGTTCTTCTTTACGCGGCGGCGGGTGCGACCCCGGCCCCTCTTCGGCTGCGGCAAAGCTCTCTCCCTACTTCTTCGCCGGCGGCTTCTTCTTGCCGGCGATGCTCATCCGGCGCGGGCCCTTGCGGCCACGGGCGTTGGTCTTGGTGCGCTGGCCGCGGGTCGGCAGGCCACGGCGGTGGCGGACGCCGCGGTACGAGCCGATCTCCGAGAGCCGCTTGATGTTCTGCGAGCGCTCGCGGCGGAGGTCACCCTCGACCTCGAGCTCCTCGACCGCGTCGCGAAGCTTGACCGTCTCCTCCTCGGTGAGGTCCTTGACGTAGGTGTTCGGGTCGACGCCGACCTTGTCGAGCACCTTGTCCGCGGTCGAGCGGCCGACGCCGTGGACGTAGGTGAGCCCGATCTCGACCCGCTTGTTGAGGGGGAGGTTGACGCCTGCGATTCGTGCCATCTGGGTTCTCTAGCCCTGCCTTTGCTTGTGTCGGGGGTTCGAGCAGATCACGAGCACGACGCCGCGCCGGCGAATCACCCGGCAGCGTTCACACATCGGCTTTACGGACGCTCGTACCTTCATCGGCCCTTCTTGGGTCGTATCGTTGGACAACTACGTGAGAAAGCCCGGCCACCCCAGTAGTCGGGCGGCGGGCAGGACATCGGCCCGGAAGCCGACAAAAGAGGATAGCAACCCACGGTCGTCAATCGACGTGCCACGGGGTCAGGATCCGGGGCCCATCCTCGGTCACCGCAACCGTGAACTCGAAGTGGGCCGCGAGCGACCCATCGGCGCTGTAAACGGCCCAGTTGTCGTCGCCCAAACGCACGTCCGGGCCGCCGGCGTTGACCATCGGCTCGATCGCGAGCACCATGCCGGGCTCGAGCTCGGGGCCCCTGCCGGGCTCGCCGTAGTTGGGCACCTGGGGGTCCTCGTGCATCTCGCGGCCGATCCCGTGCCCGACCAGCGAGCGAATGATCGACAGGTGGCCGTCGCCAACCCGCTGCTCGACCGCGTGCGAGACGTCGCCGAGGTGGTTGCCGGGACGCACCTGCTCGACCGCGGCGAAGAGCGCGGCGCGAGTGGTCTCCAGCAGCTGGCGGGCGGCGGGCACGATCTCCCCCACGCCGACCGTGATCGCCGCGTCGGCGACCCAGCCCTCGTAGGTGACGCCGACGTCGAGCGAGATGAGGTCGCCGCGGCGGAGCTCGTACGGGCCCGGGATCCCGTGGACGACCATCGAGTTCGGGGAGGCGCAGATCGAGCCGGGGAACCCGCGATAGCCGAGGAACGAGGGCGTTGCCCCCTGCGAGGCGATGAAGCGCTCGGCGGCCCGGTCGAGGTCGTCGGTCGTCACCCCCGGGCGCACCTTGGACCGCAGCATCTTCAGGCACCGCGCCTGGATCTCCCCGGCGGCAGCCATCTGCTCGATCTGCTCCGGGGTCTTGATGATGATTCCGCCGCGATACATCAGGCCTCCTCCTCCATCTTCAGTGTGGCAACCAGCGCCCGAATGCGATCGGTTACCTCCTCCGGCGGGCGATCGCCGTCGACCCGCTTCAGCAGTCCGCGCGACTCGTAGTACTCGATCAGCGGCTCGGTCTTCTCGCGGTACTGGGCGAGGCGGTTGCGGATCACCTCGGGACGGTCGTCGTCACGGACCTCGAGCGGCTCCCCGCAGACGTCGCAGACGCCCTCCTTCTCCGGCGCGTCGAAGTCGACGTGGAAGATGTGCCCGTTGGGGCACTGGCGGCGGCCGCCGAGCCGGCGCACGACCTCCTCCTCCCCAACCTCGATCAGGATCACGACCGAGACCCCGCGCCCCAGCTCTGTCAGCTTGGCGTCCAGCGCCTCCGCCTGCGGCTCGGTGCGTGGGAACCCGTCGAGGATGAAGCCGTCCTCGGCCTCCTGCTCGTGGATCCGCTCGCCGATCACGCCCACGATCACGTCGTCGGGGACGAGGTCGCCGCGGTCCATGTAGTCCTTTGCCTCCTTGCCCACGTCGGTGCCCTCGCGGACCGCCGCGCGGAGGATGTCGCCGGTCGCGTAGTACGGCAGGTGGAGGTCCTCCTGCAGGCGTTCGCCCTGGGTCCCCTTGCCGGAGCCCGGCGGGCCGAGAAGGATGAGGTTGAGCTCCGACACCCCGGAGCTACTTCAAGAAGCCTTCGTAATTCCGCATCATCAGCTGCGACTCGAGCTGCTTCACCGTGTCCAGCGCAACGCCGACCACGATCAGGATCGAGGTGCCGCCGAAGAAGAAGTTCGCCGACGTCTGGTTGATGAGGATCGTCGGCAGGGCCGCGACCGCGCCCAGGTACAGCGCCCCGGGGAAGGTGAGCCTGGACAGGATCCGGTCCAGGTATTCGGCGGTAGGTCGCCCTGGTCGGACGCCGGGAATGAATCCCCCGTACTTCTTCAGGTTGTCCGCCTGGTCGACCGGGTTGAAGGTAACCGCGGTATAGAAGTAGGTGAAGATGACGATGAAGAACACCTCGCCGACGACGTAGGCCCAGCTCGAGGGGCTGAAGAAGGCGGCGAAGTCGAGCGCCGCGGGGGTGTTGAGAAGCTGGCCGATCGTTGGCGGGAAGGCCATGATCGAGGCGGCGAAGATCACCGGAATGACGCCGGCCATGTTCACCCTCAGCGGCAGGTAGGTCGAGCCCCCGGTCGTCATTCGCCGGCCGACGACCCGTTTTGCGTATTGGACCGGAATTCGGCGCTGCCCCTCCTGGACGAAGACGATGCCGACGATCACCGCCAGGGCGATGAACGGCATCATCACGACGAAGACCTGGTCGGGGTTGTTCCACCACTGGCTCAGCCCCGGGAAGATCCGCGAGGCGATCGAGGCGAAGATCATCAGGCTGATCCCGTTGCCCACACCGCGCTGAGTGATCAGCTCGCCGAACCACATCAGCAGCACCGTCCCCGCGGTGAGCGAGATCACGATCAGGAAGAGCTTGCCGAAGGTGAGGTCGCCGACCACGCTCTGGCCGGAGCTGTCTTGGAAGCTCTGGAAGAGGAAGACGTAGCCGATCGACTGCCCGAAGGCGAGCCCGACGGTGAGATACCGCGTGTACTGGGTGATCTTCTGCTGGCCGACCTCGCCCTCCTTCTGCAACCGCTCGAGCGCGGGGACGACGACCGTCAGCAGCTGGAGGATGATCGAGGCCGTGATGTAAGGCATGATCCCGAGCGCGAACAGCGACAAGCGCTGCAGCGATCCACCCGAGAACAGGTTCAGGAACCCGAGGACGTTGTTGCCCGTGAAGTTGCTCTCGATCGACTGGACCGTGTCGATGTCGATGCCAGGCGCCGGGATGTAGGCCCCGAGCCGGTAGAGCGCCAGCATCGCCAACGTGAAGAAGATCTTCCGGCGAATCTCCGGAACCGCGAAGGCGTTGGCGATCGTCTGGAGCACTAGCTATCGATAACTTCGCAGGCGCCGCCCGCGGCCTCGATCTTCTCCTTCGCCGTGGCGCTGAACGCGTGAGCGCGAACGGTGAGCTTCTTGGACAGGTCGCCGCGGGCGAGCACCTTGACCGGGTGCGCGCGCTTCGCCAGCCCCGCGGCACGCAGCGTCTCCGGAGTCACCTCGGCCCCGTCGTCGAACCGCTCCTCGAGGTCGGCGAGGTTGACCGGCTGGGTGTGCGTCCGGAACTGCTCGAACGGCATCGACATCTTCTTGTTCGGGCCGCGCAGCTTGCGCATCCGCATGTGGATCGGGTTCTGGCCGCCCTCGTAGTTGCGCTTGTCCTTGGCTCCCGAGCGCGCGCCGGCGCCCTTGTGGCCGCGGCCGGCCGTCTTGCCGGTCCCCGAGCCCTTGCCGCGGCCGAGCCGCTTGCGCGGCTGGCGCGAGCCCGGCTTTGGCCGGATCGAGTGCAGGCCGATGTCCTCGGGGTCCAGACGGGCCATCAGTCCTGCACCTCCTCGACGAGGTGGGAGACGCGGTCGAGGGCGCCGCGCAACTGCGGCGTGTCCTGCAAGGTCGATTCCCGGCCGATCCGGCCGAGCTTCAGGCTGGCGAGGGTGCCGCGCTGCTTGACGCTCGCGCCGTTGGCGGAGCGGACCTGGCGAAGCTTGATCTCAGCCATCGGATGGGGTCTCCTCGGCCGGCGCCTCGTCGCTCGCAGCCTCCGCGGGCTCCGTCGCCACGGCTACCGGCTCCACGGGCGGCGCCACGGGCGCCTCCGCCTCGTCGGCAGCCCCCTTTTCGGCCTTCGCCGCCTCCTCCTGGAGGTCGAGACCCAGCACCTGCTTGACCGAGAGGCCGCGCAGCTTGGCGACGTCCTCGGGGCGTCGCAGGCCGGTGAGGCCGTCCATCGTCGCCTTGACGAGGTTGATCGGGTTCTGGGTGCCGATCGACTTCGTCAGCACGTCGCGGACCCCGCCGAGCTCGAGTACCGCGCGCACGCCGCCGCCGGCGATCACGCCGGTACCGGGGCTGGCCGGGCGCAGGACCACGTGGCCCGAGCCGAAGCGGCCGATCGTGCGGTGCGGGAGCGTCTGTCCGTACTTCGGGATCCGGATCAGGCTCTTGCGCGCGTTCTCAACCGCCTTCTGGATCGCGAGCGGGACCTCGCGGGCCTTGCCGTAGCCGATGCCGACCACGGAGTCCTCGTCGCCGACGGCGACCAGGGCCGTGAACGAGAAGCGGCGACCGCCCTTGACCACCTTGGCGACGCGGTTGATCTCGATCACCCGCTCCTGGAGGTCGAGGCCCTGCGGGCTGACCAGCTCAATCTCGTGATTCGTCTTCATCTCAGCCGCTCAAGGTAGCGAGTCAAAACTTCAGGCCGCCCTCGCGCGCGCCGTCGGCGAGCGCTTGGACGCGACCGTGGTACTGGTAGCCGCCGCGGTCGAACACGCAGGTGCTGACCCCGGCCGCCTTCGCGCGCTCGGCGACCAGTTCGCCGACCCGCTTCGCCTGGTCCATCGGGCTCAGCTCGCGGAGCTCGGGCTCGATCCACGAGACGGCGGCGACGGTGACGCCGCCCCGGTCGTCGATCAGCTGAGCAAAGACGCCGCGGTTGGATCGGAATACCGAGAGGCGCGGCCGCTCGGCGGTGCCCTCGACCTTCGAGCGCACGCGCTTGCGGCGGCGCAGACGCTGCTGTGGCTTGGTGGAAACGCTCATCGTTATGCCCTCTTCCCGACCTTGCGCTTGACCTGCTCGCCCGCGTAGCGGATCCCCTTGCCCTTGTAGGGCTCGGGTGGGCGCACGCGGCGGATCCGCGAGGCGATCTCGCCGACCAGCTGCTTGTCGATCCCGCGCACGACGATCTGGGTCGGCTGCGGGACGTCGAACTCGATCCCGTCCGGGGCCTGGATCGTCACCGGGTGCGAGTAGCCGACGCTCAGCTCCAGCGCCTTGCCGGCGAGCTTTGCGCGATAGCCGACGCCCTGGATCTCGAGCGCCTTCTCGAACCCGTTGGTGACGCCCTCGACCATGTTCGCCACCAGGCTCCGCGTGAGCCCGTGGACGGCGCGGTCGGTGCCGCGGTCCGTCGGGCGCGACACGACCAGGGTGCCGTCCTGCTCGACGATCTCCATTCGCTGCGACACCGTCTGCTCGAGCTCGCCGCGCGGGCCGTTGACGCTCACGCGGCCGGGCCCGACGCTGACGCTGACGCCCTCGGGAACGCTGATCGGCTTCTTTCCAATGCGGCTCATCGATTTCTCACCACACGTAGGCGACGACCTCGCCGCCGACGCCCTTCGCGCGCGCCTCGTGGCCGGTCATCACGCCGGAGGAGGTGGACACGATCGAGGTCCCCATGCCTCCCTGAACCCGCGGAACGTCCGCGTGCGTGACGTAGCGCCGGCGCCCCGGGCGCGAGACCCGGCGCATGCCGCTGATCACCGGCCGGCGGTCCTCGGTGTACTTCAGCTCGATCCGGATCACCTCGCCCTTCGCCGTCGGCTCGACGTCGAAGCTCGAGATGTAGCCCTGCTCGCGCAGGATCCGGCTGAGCTCCTTCTTCAGTCGCGATGCGGGCACCTCGACCGAGGTGTGATCGGCGGCGGCCGCGTTGCGGACGCGCGTCAGATAGTCGGAAATTGGGTCGGTAAGCATGGGGGCAGTTGGTTTACCAGCTCGACTTGCTCATCCCCGGCACGTAGCCGTTGTGAGCGGCCTCGCGCAGGCAGATGCGGCAGAGGCCGAACTTGCGGTAGTAGGCGCGGGAGCGGCCGCAACGGCGGCAGCGGTTGTACCCGCGGGTCTTGTATTTGGGCGCCCGCTGCTGGGCGACCTTCTGTGACGTCTTCGCCATACGGTTCAGTCCTCGGAACTTTCGTCGCTTGAAGTGTCCTCGTCGCTCGGCGCGGATTCGCCCTCCTCGCCCTCCTCGCCCTCTTCGGGACGCTCGGGCTTGGCGTACGCCTCGGGGTTCTCCTCCTTGAGCTGCTCGAGCGCCGCCTGCTCGGCCTCGGCCCGCAGCCGGGCCTCCTCCTTGCGGCGCTCCTCCTCGTCCTCGGCGGCGGTGTCGACCGCCCCGGGGCGCCCCTCTTGGGCGAACGGCATCCCGAGCCCCAGCAGGAGCTCGAAGCCCTCTTCGTCGGTGGCCGCGGTGGTCGTCACCGCGATGTCCAGGCCGCGGACCTCGTCGATCGAGTCGTAGTCGATCTCGGGGAAGATCAGCTGCTCGCGGACGCCGAGCGAGTAGTTGCCGCGACCGTCGAAGGCGCGCGGGTTGAGCCCGCGGAAGTCGCGGATCCGGGGGATCGCGATCGAGATCAGGCGGTCCAGGAACTCCCACATCCGGGCGCCGCGCAGGGTCACGGAGACGCCCACCGGCATCCCCTCGCGCAGCTTGAAGTTGGCGATCGACTTGCGGGCCCGGCGCACGTTGGGGTGCTGGCCGGCGATCGTGGCGAGCTGCTCGGTGGCAGCCTCGAGCGTCGGGGTCGACTGCTTCGCCTCGCCGACGCCCATGTTGAGGGTGATCTTGAGCAGACGCGGGACCTGCATCCGGCTCGAGTAGCCGAACTTCTGGGTCAGCTGACCGACGAGCTCGTTCTCGTAGCGCTCGCGCATGCGCGGCGGCGGGGCCGCCTGCTGTGCGTCTGGAGTTGTCGTCGCGGCTTCCATGGGTTCGCCCTTACTCGATCGCCTTGCCCGTGCGCTTTGAGTAGCGCTCGCGGACGCCACCATCCGTCTTGCGGACCCCCACCCGGGTCGGCTGGTTGTCGGTCGGGTCGAGGAGCATGACGTTGGAGACGTGCAGCGGCCCCTCCTGGTCGATGATGCCACTCGACTGCGCCTTCTGCGTGTCCTTCACCGACCGCGGCTTGGTGTGCCGCTTGTGGATGTTGAGGCCCTCGACGTAGACGCGGCGGCGCTCCGGCTCCGTGCGCAGCACGCGGCCGGACTTGCCCTTGTCCTTGCCCGCGATCACGACCACGGTGTCGTCCTTGCGGATGTGCAAACCCTTGGCCATGAGCTAGAGCACCTCCGGGGCGAGCGAGACGATGCGCATGAAGTTGCGGTCGCGAAGCTCGCGGGCGACGGGGCCGAAGATGCGGGTCCCGCGGGGGGCGCCCTGGGCATCGATCAGCACCGCGGCGTTCTCGTCGAACGCGATGTAGGTGCCGTCGGCGCGGCCGAGCTGCTTGCGGGTGCGAACGACCACGGCCTGGACGACCTCGCCCTTGCGCACCCCGCCGTGCGGCGTCGCGTGCTTGACCGTCGCCGTGATCACGTCGCCGACGCCGGCGTAACGGCGGTGCGAGCCGCCCTTGACCCGGATGCAGAGGATCTCCCGGGCACCCGAGTTGTCGGCCACCTTGAGCCTGGACTCCTGCTGGATCATTACCTGGCCCGCTCCAGGACCTCGACCAGGCGCCACCGCTTGGTCCGTGACATCGGCCGCGACTCGATCACGCGCACGACGTCGCCGGCGTTGGCCGTGTTCGACTCGTCGTGGGCGTGGATCGTCGCGGAGCGGCGAACGACCTTCTCGTAGACGGGGTGGCGGCGGACGACCTCGATCCGGACGGTGATCGTCTTGTCGGCCTTGCTCGAGACGACGGTCCCCTGGCGCACCTTCTTCGAGCCCGGGACGCGCTCGGCCGGCGGCGTCCCCTGCCCGGCCTCGTGCTTGGAACGGGCCCGCGCACGCGCGCGCTTGCGCGCCGCGGCCGCATTCGACCGGCGCTGCGCGCGCTCGGCGGCGCGCGCCGTGGCGTCGCGCTGCGGCCGGACCTCGCCGGTGTGGCGGGATCGCTCGCGCCGGCGCCGCTCCTTGGGCGTCAGCGTTTCCTCCGGCTCAGCGTCCTCGGCTGCGGGCGCCGCCGCGGCGGGCGCGGGCGCCTCCTCAGCTGCGGGAGCCTCGGGCTCGGAGGGCGCGGCCTCCTCGGCTGCGGGCTCCTCGGCGGGGGCGTCCGCGGCCTCGGCGGCCGGTGCCTCGTCGGCGTTCTGCTCGTTCTGCTCTTCGGTGCTCACTTACTTCAGTTCCTTGTCGATGTCGATGCCGCGCTCGCGAGCGACGGTCATTAGCCGGGCCAGGTCGCGGCGCGAGGCGCCGAGCCCGGCGGTGTTCTCCAGCTCGCCCGTCGCGTGACGAAAGCGCAGGTTGAAGGTGTCCTGGCGGGCGGTCTTGATCTGCTCCACCAGATCCTGATCTCCGAGCGCGTGGGCCTCCGCCGGCTTCACTGGCCGACCCCCTCGCGAGAGACGAACTTGGTCCGGATCGGGAGCTTGTGCCCTGCGAGGCGCATCGCCTCCTTGGCGAGCTCCTCGTCGACGCCGGCGAGCTCGAACATCACCTTGCCGGGCTTCACGACGGCGACCCAACCCTCGGGGTTGCCCTTGCCGGAGCCCTGACGGGTCTCGGCGGGCTTCTTGGTGTACGGCTTGTCGGGGAAGACGTTGATCCAGACCTTCCCGCCACGCTTGATCTTGCGGGTCATCGCGACGCGGGCCGCCTCGATCTGGCGGTTGGTGACCCAGCCTCGGTCGAGCGCCTTGAGCCCGTACTCGCCGAACGCCACGGTGGCGCCGCCCTTGGTGTTGCCGCGGCGCTTGCCGCGCATCTGCTTGCGGTGCTTGACCCGCTTCGGCATCAGCATCAGGTGCCACCTCCCGCCGGCGGCGCATCGGCCGGGGGCTGGCTCGCCGGCGGCGCCTGCTGGGGCGGCGGCGCCTGGGCCGGCTGGGCCTGCGCGGGTGCCTGCGGCGGCTGCGCGGGTGCCTGCTGCGGCGGCGCCTGCTGCGGCCGGGCCTGGGCCTGCTGCGGGGGCGTCGAGCCCTGGCTCGGCTGCGGCCTTCCGCCGCCGCCGGACTGGCCGCGACCGTCGCGCCCACCGCGGCGCTGGCCGCCGCGCTGCTGGCCCCCACGGTCGCCACCGCGACGGCGGAACGAGCGCGGCGCGAGATCCTCTTCGTCGGCGCCGGCGCGGAAGCCCTCGGGCATGACCTCGCCCTTGTTGATCCAGCACTTGACGCCGATCCGACCCGTTGTGGTCTTGGCCTCGACGAAGCCGTAGTCGATGTCGGCGCGCAGCGTATGAAGCGGCACGCGACCGTCGGAGTAGCCCTCGGTGCGCGCCATCTCGGCGCCGCCGAGCCGGCCGGAGACCTGGACCTTGACCCCCTTGGCGCCGGAGCGCATCGCGGAGGTGAGGGCGCGCTTCATCGCGCGCCGGAAGGCGACCCGGTTCTGGAGCTGCTCGGCGATCGACTGGGCGACCAGCTTCGCGTCGAGCTCGGGGCGCTTGATCTCGCGGATGTTGACCTTGACCGGCTTGCCGGTGATCTTGTGCAGGTCGCGGCGCAGGGCGTCGACCTCGGCGCCTGACTTGCCGATCACGATGCCGGGGCGGGCCGTGTGGATGTCCACGGTGATCTCACCGCGCTGCTTGACGATGTTGATGTCGGAGAGGCCGGCGTGCGAAAGCTTGCGCTCGATGTGGTCGCGGATCGCCATGTCCTCGAGCAGCAGGTCGGCGAAGTTGCGCTCGTCGAACCAGTTGGACTTCCAGTCGTGGATGTAGCCGACGCGGAAGCCCTCCGGGTGAATCTTCTGTCCCATGCGGTAAGCGGCTCCTCTAAACGTCGGTCGGGGTGAGTGCCACCGAGATGTGGCTTGTCTTCTTGTCGATCCGGGTCGCACGGCCCCGCGCCCTGGCGCGCCACCGCTTCAGCGTCGGGCCCTCGTCGACCCGCACGTCGGTGATCCGCAGGTCGTCGGCGACCAGCTCGTGGTTGGCCTCGGCATTGGCCGCGGCCGAATCGAGCAGGTTGGCGAGGTCGCGGGCGGCGCCGCGCGATGAGAATGCCAGCAGCGTCCGGGCCTCGTCCACGGGCATGCCGCGGATCTGGTCGGCGACCAGGCGCGCCTTGCGCGGCGCGACGCGGACGTAGCGCGCCTTCGCGCGCACGACCGGCACCTCGGGCTGGCTGTCGGCGGACTTCGCCACTAACGCTCCTTGCCGCCGTGACCGCGGAAGCTCCGCGTGGGCGCGAACTCGCCCAGCTTGTGACCCACCATCGACTCGGAGACGAACACGGGGACGTGCTTGCGGCCGTCGTGGACGGCGATCGTGTGCCCGACCATCTCGGGGAACACGGTCGAGGTCCGCGACCAGGTCTTGATCATGTGCTTTTGGTTCTGCTCGTTCATCTGCGAGATCCGCCTCATCAGGCGCTCCTCGACGAACGGGCCCTTCTTCGAAGATCTACTCATCGGTGCGGGTTACCTCTGCCTCGTCTTCTTGCCCCGGCGACGGCCGCGAACGATCATCGCGTCGGAGCGCTTGCCCTTCTTGCGCGTGCGGTAGCCGAGCGTCGGCTTGCCCCACGGGGTCACGGGGTGGCCGCCGGGCGTCTTGTGCGCCTCGCCGCCGCCGTGCGGGTGGTCGACCGGGTTCATCGCGATCCCGCGCGTCTGAGGTCGCTTGCCCTTGTGGCGGTTGCGGCCGGCCTTGCCCGACCTTGACGTTCTGGTGCTCGGAGTTCGAGAGCGTGCCCACGGTCGCGCGGCTATCGGCCCGCACCATCCGCATCTCCGACGACGGCAGGCGCAGGGTGACCATCTGGCCCTCCTTCGCCACCACCTGGATCGCCGAGCCGGCCGAGCGTCCGAGCTTGCCGCCCTGGCCGGGGACGAGCTCGACGTTGTGAACCACGGTGCCGGTTGGGATCGAGCTGAGCGGAAGCGAGTTGCCGGGCCTGATGTCGGCCTCCGGGCCGGACTCCAGCTGGTCGCCGGGCCGCACGCCCTGCGGCGCGAGGACGTAGCTCTTCGCGCCGTCGACGTAGTGCAGAAGCGCGATGTAGCAGGTGCGGTTGGGGTCGTACTCGATCGTCGCGACCTTCGCCACGACCCCGTCCTTGCGGCGCTTGAAGTCGATGTCGCGGTAGCGCCGCTTGGCACCGCCGCCGCGATGGCGCGCCGTCACGCGGCCGCGCGAGTTGCGGCCGCCGCTCTGGTTCTTGCCCTTGGTGAGCGCCTTGAGCGGCTTGTCGCCGGTGAGCTCCTCGCGCTGCTGATAGGTCGCGAAGCGGCGGCCCGGGCTCGTCGGCTTGGTCTTTCTCATCGCCATCGTTCGAAATCTCCTACTCGGCCACCGCCGCGCCCTCGAACAGCTCGATCCGGTCGCCGGGCGCGAGCTGGACGATCGCCTTCTTCCATGACCGGGTCTTGCCGCTGTGGACGCCGCGGCGCTTGGGCTTCGAGGGCACCTTGCTCGTCCGCACCTCGACCACGCCGACGTCGAAGACCTCCTCCACCGCGCGGCGGATCTGGGTCTTGTGGGCGCGGTCGTCGACGCGGAACGTGTACTTGCCGTCGGCCATGAGCGCGTAGCTCTTCTCGCTGACGACCGGCTCGATGATCACCTGTCGAGCGTCCATAACAGCTCGCCACCTCCTCGGCTTCGCCTGCGGGGGTGCTCGGTCGCCGAGGGACGCTCATCGTCGCTCGTGCGGCTGACCTCGCCCACGCGGGCCTCCAGCGTCTCGAGCGCGGTGCTGGTCACGATCAGCGAGGCGTGGCCGATCACATCGACGACGCCGGTCGACCCGACCGGGAGCACGTCGACGCCGGGGATGTTGCGGAAGCTCTTCAACACGCCGACCTCCTCCGGGTCACAGAGGACCAGGGTCGGCGACTTGGGCGCCCACTTGGCGAGCGCCTCGGCGGCCTGGCTGGTCGACGGCTCGGCGAAGCCTTCGCCGTCGACGACCGCGATGCTGTCGCGCGCGGCGTGCACCGAGAACGCCGAGCGCAGCGCGCGCCGCCGGGCCTTGCGGTTGACCTTGAAGGTGTGCGTGCGCGGCTTGGGGCCGAAGGCGACGCCACCGCCACGCCGGTGCGGGACGCTCAGCGCACCCGCGCGGGCGCGGCCGGTGCCCTTCTGCTTCCACGCCTTCGCGGTGGTCATCGAGACCTCCCCGCGGCCAAGGCTCGAGGCGGTGCCGCGACGCCTCGCGGCCAGATCGGCGCGCGCCGCCTCGTGCACGAGGCTCTCGTGAAACTGCTCGCCGAAGACGGCCTCGGGGAGGCCGGTCTTCGCCTGCTTGCCGAGCGTCGTGGCCTTGAGCTCAGCCATCGGTGCGCACCTCCACCGTGCCGCCCTTGGGGCCGGGAACGGCGCCCCGGAGCAGCAGCAGGTTGCGCTCGGCGTCGATATCGAAGACCTCGAGGCCGCGCTGGGTGACGCGCTTGCCGCCCATCCGGCCCGGCATCTTCACGCCCTTGAACACGCGGGCGGGGTCGGCGCTGGCGCCGATCGAGCCGGGGGCGCGAACGTTGTGCGAGCCGTGCGAGACGGGGCCGCGGCCGAAGTTGTGGCGCTTGATGGTGCCCTGGAAGCCCTTGCCGATCGCGGTCGCGGAGACCTTGACCCGCTGGCCGGGCTCGAACTGCTCCACGGTGAGCTGTTCGCCGATCTGCGCCTCGGGCGCCTCGTCGCGGAACTCCTTCAGGGCGCGCGACGGCGGGGCGCCGGCCTTCTTGAGGTGGCCGAGCGCCGGCTTTCTGAGCTTGCGCTCCTCGACCGGGATCGCCGCGACCTGGACGGCCGCGTAGCCGTCGCGGTCGGGGATCCGGACCGCGGTGACGGTGTTCGGCGCCGCCTCGATCACGGTCACGGGCACGCGGGTTCCGTCCTCCTTGAACACCTGCGTCATCCCGAGCTTCTTGCCAACGATCGCCGCCATCAGATCTTGATCTCGATGTCCACTCCCGCCGGCAGCGCGTCGAGGCGCTGGAGGCTGTCGATGGTCTTCGGGGTCGGCTGGTGGATGTCGATCAACCGCTTGTGGGTTCGGATCTCGAAGTGCTCCCGCGAGTCCTTGTCCTTGAACGGCGACTTGATCACGCAGTAGATGTTGCGCTCCGTGGGCAGGGGCACAGGCCCGGCGACGGTGGCGCCGGTGCGCTGGGCGGTCTCGACGATCTCGCGCGCGGCGCGATCGATCGCGTCGTGGTCGTAGGCCTTGAGCCTGATTCGAATCTTGTTTGTTGCGAGTGTCGCCACTGAAATTCGTTCTCTCGTCGTTAAGGGCGCAAAAGGGCGCCGCCCCTTGAGTCTGGGGGCGCCGCCCCGGTCGTATCCGTTACTTACCTACTAAGGGGCCGACCAATGGGCCGGCCCCTTCAAACGGGTCGCTACTCGACTACTTCGGTCACGACCCCCGAGCCTACGGTGCGTCCGCCCTCGCGGATCGCGAATCGGAGGCCCTGGTCCATCGCGATCGGCTGAATCAGCTCGATCGTCATCTCGACGTTGTCACCCGGCATCACCATCTCCGTGCCCTCGGGCAGGTTGGCGACGCCCGTGACGTCGGTCGTGCGGAAGTAGAACTGCGGGCGGTAGCCCGAGAAGAACGGGGTGTGACGACCGCCCTCCTCCTTCTTGAGGCAGTAGACCTCCGACTTGAACTTCGTATGCGGGGTGATCGAACCGGGCTTGCAGAGCACCTGCCCGCGCTGGATCTCCTCGCGCTTGGTGCCTCGCAGCAGACAGCCGGCGTTGTCGCCCGCCTGCCCCTGGTCGAGGTCCTTGTGGAACATCTGCACCCCGGTGACCACGGTCTTCGTGGTGTCGTGGATGCCGACGATCTCGACCTCGTCGCCCGTGTGGACGATGCCCTGCTCGATCCGGCCCGTGGCGACGGTGCCGCGGCCCGTGATGGTCATGATGTCCTCGACCGGCATCAGGAACGGCTTGTCGAGGTCACGCTCCGGCTCGGGGATGTAGTTGTCGAGCGCCTCGGCGAGCTCGAGGATGGACTTCTTGCCCTCCTCGTCGCCCTCGAGCGCCTTCAGGGCGGAGCCCTTGATGATCGGCGTGTCGTCGCCCGGGAAGTCGTACTCGTTGAGCAGGTCCTTGACCTCCTCCTCGACGAGCTCGATGATCTCCTCGTCGTCGACCATGTCGGTCTTGTTGAGGTAGACGACCACGTACGGGACGTTCACCTGGCGCGCCAGCAGGATGTGCTCACGCGTCTGCGGCATCGGCCCATCGGCGGCCGAGACGACCAGGATCGCGCCGTCCATCTGCGCGGCGCCGGTGATCATGTTCTTGACGTAGTCAGCGTGGCCCGGACAGTCGACGTGGGCGTAGTGACGATTCTCGGTCTCGTACTCGACGTGCGAGGTGGCGATGGTGATCCCGCGCTCCTTCTCCTCCGGAGCGTTGTCGATCTCCTCGAATGTCTTCGCCTCGGCGCCGCCCTGCTCGGCGAGCACCTTGGTGATCGCTGCGGTGAGCGTGGTCTTGCCGTGGTCGATGTGACCGATGGTGCCGACGTTCACGTGCGGCTTGCTGCGGTCGAACTTCTCCGCCATCTGGTTCCTCTAGCTCCTTCTCGTTCTTCTCAAAATTCGTTTCTGGCTCCGGGCAACCCCGGGATATTTACAGAATTCAGGCCCCAGCCCCGACCGGCTCGGGGGTCGTCGATTCGATGATCTGCTCGGCGATGTTCTGCGGCACCTCTTCGTAGCGCTCGAACTGCATCGTGTATGTCGCGCGCCCCTGGGTTGAGGAGCGGACATCGGTTGCGTAACCGAACATCTCGCCGAGGGGGACGAAGGCGTGAACGGCGAGCGCGTTGCCGCGCGGCTCCTGCCCCTGGACCTTGCCGCGGCGCCGCGAGAGATCGCCGATCACGTCGCCGAGGAACTCCTCGGGCGTGACGACCTCCACCGACATCACGGGCTCCAGCAGCACGGGCTTCGCCCGGCGGGCGCCCTCCTGGACCGCCATCGAACCGGCGATCTTGAAGGCCATCTCCGAGGAGTCGACGTCGTGGTAGGAGCCGTCGACGAGCTCGACCCGGACGTCGACCATCGGGTAGCCGGCCTTGACGCCGGACCCGAGGGCCTCCTCGATCCCCTGCTCGACGGCGGGGATGAACTCGGTCGGAATGTTGCCGCCCTTGATCCTGTTGACGAAGTCGAAGCCCTCCTCGGGCGCCGGCTCGACGTTGATCACGACGTGACCGAACTGGCCGCGGCCGCCGGTCTGGCGCACGAAGCGGCCCACGACCTTCTCGACCCGGTCGCGGATCGTCTCGCGATAGGCGACCTGGGGGCGGCCGACGTTGGCGTCGACGTTGAACTCCCGCAGGAGGCGATCGACGATCACCTCGAGGTGGAGCTCGCCCATGCCGTGGATCAGCGTCTGGCCGGTCTCCTCGTCGGACTCGACCTGGAAGGTGGGGTCCTCCTCGGCGAGCCGCGCGAGCGACGCCGACAGCTTCTCCTGGTCGGCCTTCGTCTTCGGCTCGATCGCGACCGCGATCACCGGCTCCGGGAACTCGATCGTCTCGAGGATCGCCGGGGCGTCGGGGGCCGAGAGCGTGTCGCCGGTGGAGGTCTGCTTGAGGCCGACGCCGGCGACGATGTCGCCCGCGTAGCACTCGTCGATCTCCTCGCGGTGGTTCGCGTGCATCATCAGCAGGCGCCCGATCCGCTCGGTCCGGCCGTTGGTCGCGTTCAGCACCCGGCTGCCGGCGGTGAGCTTGCCGGAGTAGACGCGGAAATAGGTCAGCTTGCCGACGTAGGGGTCGGCCATCACCTTGAAGGCGAGCGCGGCGAAGGGCTCGGAGTCGTCGGCGTGGCGCTCGACCTCCTCGCCGACCTCGTCGTCGCCCTTGCCCGAGACGACGTGCCCCTCGACGGGCGGCACCTCGAGCGGCGACGGCAGCAGCTCGACGATGGCGTCGAGCAGCGGCTGCACGCCCTTGTTCTTGAACGCCGAGCCGCAGAGCACGGGCGTGACCTTGAGGTCGAGCGTCGCCCGGTGCAGCGACTTGGCGATCCGCTCGTGCGGGATGTCCTGCTCGTCGAGGTACATCTCCATGAGCTCGTCGTCGTAGTCGGCGCAGGCCTCGATCAGGTGGGTGCGGGCGTCGTGGGCGGCCTCGACGAGGTCCTCGGGAATCTCCTGGTAGCTGAACTCGGTCCCGAGCTCGTCCTCCCAGACGAGGGCCTTGTTCTCGATCAGGTCGACGACGCCCTTGAAGCCGTCCTCGGCGCCGATCGGAAGCTGGATCGGCAGCGGGTTGGCCCCGAGGCGCTCGCGCATCGTCTGCACGGCCTTGCCGAAGTCGGCGCCGATGCGGTCCATCTTGTTGATGAAGGCGATCCGCGGCACCTGGTACTTGTCGGCCTGGCGCCAGACGGTCTCGGACTGCGGCTCGACCCCGGCGACCGAGTCGAAGACGGCGATCGCGCCGTCGAGGACGCGCAGCGAGCGCTCCACCTCGACCGTGAAGTCGACGTGTCCCGGGGTGTCGAGGATGTTGATCCGGTGCCCCTCCCACTCGCAGGCGGTGGCGGCGGAGGTGATCGTGATCCCCCGCTCCTGCTCCTGCTCCATCCAGTCCATGACGGCAGCACCCTCGTGGACCTCACCCATCTTGTGGGTGCGGCCGGTGTAGTAAAGGATGCGCTCGGTAGTCGTCGTCTTACCGGCGTCGATGTGGGCCATGATCCCGATGTTGCGGGTCTTCTCTAGGGGGAAGGTGCGAGGCATGTTTCTAAAAGAGTCCGGTTCTGGTTGCTGTAGTTTTCGGCGGGCGGGCGATTCTGTGTCCGAAGGAGGAGAACCAGGCAGGACGCGGTCTCAGCGCACAAAAAAGGCCCCTGCGGGCCCAGCGCTCAGATCGCCATTTAGCCCGGAAACGCCCCTATGTTGTGCGGCTCTCCATGGAAGGAATCTCCGCCGCGAGCCGCGCTCGGCGCGGGCCGCGGGCGACGCATGACTATAGCAGAGGCATGAGGGGCTCCCGGGCGCTCAGATGGGCCTAAGACAGCGGATCTCAAGCTGGCGAGGGGGGGATTCGGAGGCGCGGAAAAAGCGCGATGCGCGGCGACGCCAGCGCACCCGCGCGGACGCCGCCGCGGCCCAGCAGAAGGCGCTCGCCAAGGGGGAGCCGAAGCGGCGCGCCGCGACCAAGCCGGGACGCACCGCGTCCGGCGACGCGCGCAAGGTCGGGTCCGAGGTCGCCTCGATCGGGGTGGAGGTCGCGAAGCTCGCGCGCGAGATGGTCGTCATCCCGCTGCAGCTGTGGCTGGCGGCCGCCGAGGTCGCGGGCAGGGTCGTGCTCGGGGCCTGGCTGCGGTTCGTGCTCCCGGTGTTGCGCGCGCCTCGGGCGGGCGGGAGCCGCGGCCCTGAGCTTTGGCGAGCGCCACGTGACGCCGGCGCGCGCGGTCACCGCGGTCGGCCTCGTGGCGATCGGTGCGCTGGCGGCCTCGCAGTGGCTCGACTATCGCTCGATCAGCATCGGCGCCGACGCCTACTCGGACGCCGTCGGCAGCGTCGCCCCGCCGCCGCAGGTGGACAGCGACATCGCCGGGCACGCCCACGGCTGGGTGATGCTCCCCCTGGCGCTGCTCGCCCTGGTCGCGGTGGTGCTCGCGGTGACGAGCAGGCGCCGGCGGCGGATCGCGCTGGCGCTGGTGCCGATCGGGATCGCGGTGCTCGCGATCAGCCTCGCGGTCGACGCCCCGAAGGGCCTCGACGAGGGCGAGGCCGCGCTCGCCTACGAGGGGGCGACCGCGAGCCTGCTCGAGGGCTTTTGGATGCAGATCGTCACCGGCTCGGTGCTGATCGCGTGCGGCCTGATGCTGCCGCTCTACCTCCGGCCGGCCCGCGCCACCGTGGTCACCGGGCCCAGCCCCGCGGCGGTGATCGCGGGCAAGGTCAAGGCGGCGGCCGGGCGGGTGCCGCGGCCCCGGCTGCGGATGCCGAGCCTGCCGCGCCGCCGCCCCGCTCGCCGGCGGGCGAAGCGCAAGGTGCAGGGAGCCGGAACGTGAGCGAGACGGCGGAGCTGTCGAAGGCGACCCGCCTGCTCCCGCGTGGCGGTGATCGCCGCGGCGATCTGCCTGTTCGCGTCCGAGCTCATGACCGTGTTCGACTTCACCCCGCCGGGCGCCGAGCCGCTCTGCGCCCAGGGCGGTGCCGACCGGCACGGGAACGCGCTGATCGTGCTCGCCGTGTTCGCCGTGGTCGCACTGGTGATCGCGATCTTCGCGGGCTCGAAGCCGGCCGCGATCGCGGTCGCCGCCGCGGGTGGGGTGGCGCTGCTGATCTTTCTGATCGGCGACCTGCGGGTCGCCAACGCTCAGGGCTCGCTGAACGAGGGGTGCGGCGCCCTCGGCGACTCGTTCATCGACGCCAAGGCGGTCCCGCAGGGGGGCTTTTGGCTCGAGATGGTCGGGCTCGCTGGCGCTGACGGTCACCGGGATCGCGCTCGCAACGATGAACCCGGATCAGCTGCGCGCCCTGCGGCCGCCGCGCCGCCAGCGGCCGACCGAGGAGCGGGGCGGGCCGAACCCGGCGGAACACCCGGCACCGGCGCCCGCGTCGCACGCGAGCGGAGGGACCGAGGAGAAGGGGCGGCTGGCGCGGCTGGCCCGCCGGCCGCGGACGCGTCAGCGCGGTTGAGGAGCTACCAGCGGTAGTGCGCGAAGGCCTTGTTGGCCTGCGCCATGCGGTAGATGTCGTCCTTGCGCTTCCAGGCGCCGCCCTGCTGGGAGAGCGAGTCGAGGATCTCGTTGGCGAGCCGCTCGGACATCAACTTTTCGCGCCGGTTGCGGGCGAAGCCGACGAGCCAGCGGACGGCGAGCGTCCTGGCGCGGCGGGGCGGAACCTCGACGGGCACCTGGTAGGTGGCGCCGCCGACCCGGCGCGAGCGAACCTCGAGCACCGGGGTGAGCTCCTTGATCGAGTCCTCGAGCACCTCGACCGGAGCCCGGCCGCTGCGCTCGCCGACGATCGCCAGGGCGTCGTAGGTGATCTGCTCCGCGGTCGACTTCTTGCCGTCCTGCATGACCTTGTTGATCACCTGCTGGACGAGCCGACTGCGGTGAACGGAGTCGGCCTCGATCGGGCGGATTGCGGCGCGGGCGCGGCGGGGCATCGACTAGCGCTTGACGCCGTACATGGACCGTGACTGCTTGCGGTCCGAGACGCCGGAGGCGTCGAGGGTGCCCCGGATCACCTTGTAGCGAACGCCCGGCAGGTCCTTGACGCGGCCGCCGCGGACGAGCACGACCGAGTGCTCCTGAAGGTTGTGGCCCTCGCCCGGGATGTAGCAGGTGACCTCCATCCCGTTGGTGAGCCGGACGCGCGCGACCTTGCGCAGGGCCGAGTTCGGCTTCTTCGGGGTCGCCGTGTACACGCGCGTGCAGACTCCGCGCCGCTGCGGGGCGGAGATCCGGCGCTTGCGCCCCTGGCCCGACTTGAGGCCCGGGGTGGCGACCTTCTTCTGCGGGGGCTTGCGCCCCTTTCTGATCAGCTGGTTCGTACTCGGCACGGCGGCGGAAGATAGCAGGGAGAGTGCGAAACTCAGCCTCGGTACGCTCAATCCGTGACCTCAGATCGTCCGGTTTTGGCCGTTGACGTCGACGGGGTGATCAGCATCTTCGGCTTCGACGGGCCACCCGACGAGGTCGGTGGGCGCTTTCATCTGATCGACGGGATGGCCCATTGCATCTCCGATCGCGCCGGCCCCGAGCTGCGGCGCCTGGGCGAGGTCTACGAACTGATCTGGGCGACCGGGTGGGAGGACCGCGCCAACGACATGCTGCCGACGATCCTCGGCCTGCCGGGGACGCTGCCGTGCCTGCGCTTCGACGGCCGCGCCCGTTTCGGCACCGCCCACTGGAAGCTCGAGGCGCTCGATCGCTACTCGGGCGACCGGGCGCTGGCGTGGATCGACGACTCGCTCGATTCGAGCTGCCAGGAGTGGGCCATGGCGCGCCGAGCGCCGACGCTGCTGGCCCCAACGGAGCCGCACATCGGGATCACCGAGAAGCACACCGAGAAGCTGTTGGCGTGGGTTCGCGACGGGTACACTCGCCGCTGAGGGGCCCGTCGCGGCGGGCCGGTATGTGAGACGAGGGCCAAGTGCACGGATTCCTGCCCATTTTCTTCCTCATGGTGATCCTGAAGATCCCGGTCGGGCTGCTGCTCTACCTCGTCTGGTGGGCCTTCCACGCCGAGACCCAGCCGGAGGAGGCGCCGCCGGACTCCGACGATCACCGCTTCCGCCGGTTCCGCCGCGAGCCAAAGCGCCCGCGCGGCCCGCGGCGCGGTGGCCATGGGCCCGACGCCCTGCCGCTGCCCGACTGCCCGCCGGGCGGGCGCGCGCGGGTGGCCAACGAGCCGACGCCGGCCCGCGCTCGCGCGCACTGAGCTCGGGCGCCGACTAGCCCAGCGCCTGCTCGAGGTCCGCGACCAGGTCCTCGGCGGCCTCGATGCCGCATGAGAGCCGGACCAGGTCGGCCGGGACGGCGGCATCGGAGTCCTCGACCGACTGGTGGGTCATCGCCTGAGGGACCTCGATCAGCGACTCCACCCCGCCGAGCGATTCGGCGAGGGAGAAGATCTCCGTCCGCGTGGCGATCCCGATCGCGTCCGGGTGGCGGAAGGAGACCATGCCGCCGTAGCCCGGCCAGCGCACGCCCTCGACCCCGGGCGCGCCGTGCAGCCAGTCGCTGACTGCCCGCCCGTTGTCGGTGTGCCTGGCGACGCGCAGGGCCAGGGTGCGCAGGCCGCGATGGACCAGGAAGCAGTCGAACGGGGCCGGCACCGCGCCGACCGAGTTCTGGACGAACCGGATCCGTTCGTGCAGCGCGGCGTCGGCGGTGATCGTGGCGCCGCCGACGACGTCCGAGTGGCCGCCGATGTACTTGGTGGTCGAGTGCACGACCGCGGTCGCGCCGAGCTCCAGCGGCCGCTGGACGATCGGGGTCGCGAAGGTGTTGTCGACCACCACCATCCGCCCCTCGGCCGCGGCGACCACCGCGGGGATGTCGATCTCGTTCAGCAGCGGGTTCGTCGGCGTCTCGACCCAGATCAGGCGCGTCTCGTCGCGCAGCGCGTCGGCGACGGCGTCGAGGTCGGTCTGGTCGACGAGGTCATAGGCGAGGCCGAAGCGGGCGAGCACCTTGTCGACCAGCCGGTAGGTGCCGCCGTAGAGGTCCAGCGGCAGGATCAGGTGGTCGCCGGCGTCGAGCGCCGCGGTCAGCAGCGCGTGCGTCGCCGCCATCCCGCTGGCGAAGGCGGCGCCATGGCCACCCTCGAGCTCGCCGAGGGCCCGCTCCAGCGCCGCGCGCGTCGGGTTCGCCGAACGCGAGTAGTCGTAGTCCTCCACGAACTCGCCCGGCGCCGGCTGGACGAAGGTCGAGGTCTGGTGGATCGGCGGGATCACCGAGCCGAAGCTCGGGTCGGGATCGAGCCCCGCGTGAACTACGCGAGTGTCGATGCGCTTGTTCTCGCTCACTGGTTCAACGCTTCGATCAGGTCGACTGAGGCGAGGATGCCGAGCGCGCGGCCGTTCTCGACGATGATCACCGGCTTGCGCTCGTCGAGGATCATGTGGATCGCCTCGTTGGCCGGACTGCGCGCGTCGAGCTCCGGCAGCGGGGGTTCGATCACCTCGGTGACCGGCTCGCCGAGGATCCCTGGCTGGTCCGCCGAGGCCATCAGCAGACCGCGCTCGCTGACCGTGCCCATGAAGGCGCGCCCGTCCTCGCCGGAGACGACCGGCACCTGCGAGACGCCGTGCTCGCGCATCAGCTCCAGGGCCTGCCCCACCTGGTCGTGGCTGCCGACGGTGAGCATCGGGCGGTCGACGCCGCGCGAGCGGATCACCTCGCCGACGGTGAGCGCGCCGGTGTCGCCGAGGTACCCGTGCTCGCGCATCCAGGAGTCGTTGAAGACCTTCGAGACGTACGGGCGGCCCCCGTCCGGGATCACCGTGGCCACCAGCGCGTCGGGGTCGTCGAGCCCCCGCGCGACCTCGACGGCGGCGACCAGCGCCGTGCCGGTCGAGCCGCCGGCGAACAGGCCCTCGCGCGCGACCAGGCGGCGGGCCATCAGGAACGAGTCGCGGTCGGAGACCCGCACGTAGCGGTCGACGACCTCGGGA
Organism: uncultured Solirubrobacterales bacterium; assembly: GCA_963742205.1. Classification (GTDB taxonomy): domain Bacteria; phylum Actinomycetota; class Thermoleophilia; order Solirubrobacterales; family 70-9; genus WHSW01. The sequence goes on from CAVUKZ010000006.1 coordinate 59,345, forward strand.
TCGAAGGTGCCGGGCCAGAAGTCCTCGCCGATGCCCTCGACCCGGTAGGGATGGACCGGGCCGCCGGAGTAGATCGAGCCCTCGGGATCGGCGCCGATCACCTCGACCTCGGGGTTTTGCTCCTTGATGAAGCGCCCGACGCCGCTGATCGTGCCGCCGGTGCCGACCGCGATCACCAGGTGGGTGAGGCCCTCGCCGGTCTGGCGCCACAGCTCGGGTCCCGTCGTCGCGTAGTGGCTGGCGGGGTTGGCGTCGTTGAAGTACTGATTGGGCTGGAAGGCGCCGTCGATCTCCTCGGTGAGCCGGTCGGCGACGCGGTAGTACGACTGGGGCGAGTCGGGCTCGACCGCGGTCGGGCAGACGACGACCTCGGCCCCGAACGCGCGCAGGGTGTCGATCTTCTCGCGGCTCATCTTGTCCGGCATCACCGCGATCACCCTGTAGCCGCGCAGGGCGGCCGCCATCGCAAGACCGAGGCCGGTGTTGCCGGATGTGGGCTCGATCAGGGTGCCTCCCGGGCGGAGGGTTCCGTCGCGCTCAGCGGCCTCGATCATCGCCAGCGCCGGCCGGTCCTTGATCGAGCCGCCCGGGTTTACGTATTCGACCTTGGCGACGATCGGCGTCCGCACCTCGGGCGCGATCCGCGACAGCCGGACCACCGGCGTCTCGCCGATCAGGTCGAGGACCGAGTCATGAATCTCGTGGCCCGACGCCGCTCCCACGGCTGGAGCTTACGACGCCCGGAGCCGGGCGTAATCGACACGTGACTATGTAACACTTAGCGATGTCATGGTTGTGCGGGTCCAGGAGCGGCCCTCCGAGGGGCAAGCGGTCGAGGGGTCGATCGGCGAGGCCCCGCCGTCGCCCGCCGGCCCGCTCGAGGACGGCCCGGTCGACGGACTGATCGCGCCGCCGGAGATCCCCCTCCCCCGCACGGTTCAGGTGCTGCGCTTCAACCAGCGCCAGATCGAGTTCGTCTTCCGCGCCCGCCGCCGGTTCGGCGACGTGTTCCGGATGCGCGGCACGATCGGCGGCGACCCGGTGATCACCTCCCACCCCGACCACGTGCGCTCGCTGTTCACCGCCAAGCCCGAGCAGGCGCCGTCGATCACCGGCGAGTCGCCGCTGCGGCCGATCGTGGGGCCGAACTCGGTGCTGACCGCGGTCGGCCCGCGCCACATGCGCCAGCGCAAGCTGCTGCTCCCTCCCTTCCACGGCGACGCGATCGACCGCTACGCGCGCATGATCACCTCCGTCACCGAGCGCGAGATCGACGGCTGGCCGCTCGGCCGTCCGTTCGCGCTCGCGCCGCGGATGCAGGCGATCACGCTCGACGTGATCATGTCGGGGATCTTCGGGATCGAGGGCCGTCCCGGGCGCGGGACGCCGGAGCACTGGCTGCGCCAGGCCGTGAAGCGCCTCGTGGCCGTCTCGACCTGGCCGGTGGCCCAGCTCGCCGAGCTCATGAACGTGGGCAACGACGAGCCCGTCGGCGCGACCAAGGCCGGGCTGGCGCTGCTCGACCGGCCGACCTACGCCGTGATCGCGAAGCGGCGCCACGCCGAGGACCTCGACGAGCGCCGCGACATCCTCTCCCTGCTGCTGCTGGCGCGCACCGAGGACGGCGAGGCGCTCACCGACCGCGAGGTGCGCGACGAGCTCCTCACCCTGGTGCTCGCCGGCCACGAGACGACCGCCAATTCGCTCGCGTGGGCCTGGGAGCGACTCGTGCGCGCGCCGCACGCCTACGAGCGCCTGCGCGAAGCCGTCCGCTCCGACGACGAGGCCGAGGATGAGGTCGAGCGCGTGATCTGGGAGGCCATGCGCTCGCGCCCGGTGATCCCGATCATCGGCCGCCGGGTGATGGTGCCGTGGCAGCTCGGCGACTACCTCGTCGAGCCCGACAGCCCGGTGGCGATGAGCATCCTGCTCGTCCACCACCGCGAGGACGTCTACCCGAACCCGTTCGACTTCCTGCCCGGAGCGCTGGCGCGGCCACAAGCCGGGCACGTACGAGTGGATCCCGTTCGGCGGCGGCATCCGCCGTTGCCTCGGGGCGGCGCTCGCGATGGCCGAGCAGCGCGTGGTCCTCACCGAGATGGCCCGGAGGCTCGATCTGGAAGCCGACGACCCGGAGCCGGAGAGGGCCGTGCACCGCAACGTCACGATGATCCCGAGCCGAGGCGGGCGAGTGGTCGTTCGAGGGCGCGTCGGAGGTCGGTGACGACGGCCGCCGGGTTGCCGGTGACCTGGTGCCACGTGTAGCGGATCACGCGGAAGCCGGCGCGGCGGAGGATCAGCTCTCGGCGCCGATCCTCCTCGTTGGCGACCGGGTTGGCGTGCGTTTCGTGGCCATCGAGCTCGACGATCAGACGCGCGTCGCGCCAGAGCGCGTCGACCTCGAGCCCGTCGACGGTGGCGTTGACCTCGGGGATCGGGAGGCCGGCGCCCTCGACGAGCAGCAGGAACTCCCGCTCGAAGTCATTGCGCGCCCGGGCGAGCTCTGGGAGATGGAGCGCGACGGCGCGGCGGAGGGCCGTGGAGCCTGGCCTCCCGCGCCCGCACTCGCGTTCGACCGCTCCGGGATCGAGGAGCTTGCGGTGGTCGGCCTCGGCGAGAGCGCGGCGGAGCAGCCTGAGGTCGACAACGGCGGCCAGGTCGAGGAGGGTGCGAGCCACGGGCGTGATCGGCAGGCGGCGCTCGAAGACGCGCTCGACCGTACGGGGCCGGTGGTACCTGATGCCCTGCCCTGCGACCGGGCGATGCGGCGTCGCGACGTGGACGACCCGCGGCCGTCGCATCCAGAAGGCCCCACCACCACGCGGCCGTCGTGTGGCTCAGTGCCGCGCCACGGCCGCCATGGAACAGCGCCGCGATGAGGCGGCCCTCCGTGGCGAGCTCTGAGTGACCAACCGCGTAAACGGCTGGGTAGAGAGGGTGGAGATAGGCGCGCTCGACGAGCCTCGCGACCGCCATCCGGTTGTAGCCCAGGCCTCGCAGCTGCGCGAGCGAGACCACGCCCCACTGGCGCCCCGCGACCCTCGCGATCCGTTCCGTGGAGATCGAGTAACGACTGTCGTTACGGGATCTCCACGGTTCGGGCATGGGGGCCAGAGATCGGCCACCAAGACCGCGCACGTGGCGCGCGGTTTGCGCCGGAATGCAAACGGCCGGGGCTCTCGCCCCGGCCGTCTGGACCTTCAGCGTCTAACGGAGCTCGCTACGAGCCGTCGCCGTCTCCGGTGCCGGTCTCGATCTCCTGGGCGAGCTCCTCCAGCTCCTCGGCGAAGGAGGGGCCGAAGCCCTCGAGCTCGGTGACCTCGTCGCCGTCCTCGGCGAGGCCGAGCTCGGCCGCGAGCTCCTCCTCGTCGAGCAGGTCCTCCTCCGGGCGCTGCGCGGGCTCCACCGGCTCGATCTCGAGCGAGCGGTAGTGGCGCAGGCCGGTGGCGGCCGGGATCAGCTTGCCGATGATCACGTTCTCCTTCAGGCCGACGAGCTTGTCTCGCTTGCCCTCCAGAGCCGCGTCGGTGAGCACCTTGGTCGTCTCCTGGAAGGAGGCCGCCGAGAGGAACGACTCGGTCGCGAGCGAGGCCTTGGTGATCCCGAGGATCACCTCCTCGCCCTTGGCCGGCGTGCCGCCATCGTCCTTGACCTTCTTGTTCAGCACCTTGAGCTTCTGCCGGTCCTCGAGCGAGCCGGGCAGGAGGGTGGTCGAGCCCTTGGCGTCGATCCGGACCCGCTTCATCATCTGCCTGACGATGAGCTCGATGTGCTTGTCGTTGATGTCGACGCCCTGCGCCTTGTAGACCCGCTGCACCTCGGTGACGAGGTAGAGCTCGGTCTCCGTCCGGTCGCGGATCCGCAGCAGGTCGGCCGGGTACAGCGAGCCCTCCTCGAGCTGCGTCCCCGCCTCGACCCGGTCGCCGTGCTTGACGAGCATGCGGGCCCGGGGCTGGAGCTTGTACGCGTGCTCCTCGCCCTTGGCGTCGGTGATCGTGACGCGGATCTCCTTGTCGGTCTCCTCGATCGACACCTTGCCGTCGACCTCGGCCATCTCGGCCATGCCCTTCGGCTTGCGTGCCTCGAACAGCTCGACCACGCGCGGCAGACCCTGCGTGATGTCCAGGCCGGCGACGCCGCCGGTGTGGAACGTCCGCATCGTCAGCTGCGTGCCCGGCTCACCGATCGACTGGGCGGCGATGATGCCCACCGCATCGCCCAGCTCGACCACCGAGCCGGTGGCGAGGGCCCGGCCGTAGCAGGCCTGGCACACGCCGGTCTCGAGCTCGCACTTGAGCACGGAGCGGACGGGTACCGCGACCTCCTCGTCGCCGAACGCCTCGGCGATCTCCTCGAGCTCCGGCACGTCGATCTCCTGACCGCGCTTCAGCAGCTCGCGACCGCGCTTGGTCGCGAACTTCTTGGCGGAGACCCGGCCGATCAGGTTCGGGTTGAGCTCGCCATCCTCGTTGCGGAGCGGCGTCTCGACGAAGTCCTTCGTCTTGCAGTCGTCCGCGCGGATGATCACGTCCTGAGCGACGTCGACGAGACGGCGGGTCAGGTAACCCGAGTCGGCGGTACGCAGCGCCGTGTCGGCGAGGCCCTTTCGAGCGCCGTGAGTCGAGATGAAGTACTCGAGCACCGACAGTCCTTCCATGAAGTTGGACTTGATCGGGCGCTCGATGATCTCGCCCTTTGGATTCGCCATGAGGCCGCGCATCCCGGCGAGCTGGCGGATCTGCTTGAACGATCCGCGAGCCCCCGAGTTGGCCATCATGAAGATCGGGTTGAGCTCGTCGAGGTTGTCCTCCATCGCCTGGGCGACCTCGTCGGTGGCCCGGTCCCAGAGCACCCGGAGCTGCTCCTTGCGGTCCTCCTCGGAGAGCAGCCCGTCGTCGTACTGGGACTCGATCTCGCTGACCTGCTGCTCGTAGCCGTCGAGGATCTCCTCCTTGTTCGGCGGCGAGACGACGTTGTTCTTCGAGATCGAGATCCCGGCCTGGCTAGAGAAGTGGAACCCGAGCTCCTTGAACGCGTCCAGCGCCTGGGCGATCGCCGGAGCGCCGTACGCCTCCACGAGGTTGAAGACGATCTCGTTGATCTCGCGCTTCTTCAGCGCGCGGTTGACGAACTCGTACTTCTCCGGATCCCAGTCCTCCTCGAGGGCCGCGGCGATCGCGCGCTCGACCCGGTCGTTGAAGATGATCCGCCCGACCGTGGTCAGGAAGTGCTCGTGACCCGGCCGGCGGTACTCGGCGTGGTCGTGGAGCTGGACGATCTTGTTCTCGTACGCGAGCTCAGCCTCCTGGGCGGAGCGGTAGATGTGGGGCCTGCTGCCGTTCGGCGACTTCGCCTGCTTCAGCTTCTCGTCGATCCCCGCCAGCTCCTCGGCCGAGGGGCCGTAGGTGAGGTAGTAGATCCCGAGGACCATGTCCTGCGACGGCGTCGCCAGCGGCGTGCCGCTGGCCGGCGACAGGATGTTGTTGGACGACAGCATCAGCAGTCGCGCCTCGGCCTGTGACTCGGCCGAGAGCGGGACGTGCACGGCCATCTGGTCGCCGTCGAAGTCGGCGTTGAAGGCGTGGCACACCAGGGGGTGAACCTGGATCGCCTTGCCCTCGATCAGGACCGGCTCGAACGCCTGGATGCCGAGTCGATGCAGGGTCGGCGCGCGGTTGAGCAGCACCGGGTGCTCGGAGATGACCTCCTCGAGCACGTCCCAGACCTCCGGGATCATCGAGTCGACCATCTTCTTGGCCGCCTTGATGTTCTGGACGGCCTTGCGCTCGACCAGCCGGGCCATGATGAACGGCTTGAACAGCTCCAGCGCCATCAGCTTCGGCAGCCCGCACTGGTGCAGCTTCAGCGACGGTCCGGAGACGATCACCGAGCGGCCGGAGTAATCGACGCGCTTACCGAGCAGGTTCTGGCGGAACCGCCCCTGCTTGCCCTTGAGCATGTCGGAGAGCGACTTCAGCGCCCGGTTGCCGGGCCCGGTGACGGGCCGGCCACGGCGGCCGTTGTCGAACAGCGCGTCGACGGCCTCCTGCAGCATCCGCTTCTCGTTGTTGACGATGATCTCGGGCGCGCCGAGGTCGAGCAGCCGCTTGAGGCGGTTGTTCCGGTTGATCACCCGGCGGTAGAGGTCGTTGAGGTCCGAGGTCGCGAACCGGCCACCGTCGAGCTGCACCATCGGGCGCAGCTCCGGCGGGATCACCGGGACGCAGTCGAGCACCATCCACTCCGGCCTGTTGACGGAGTGCAGGAACGCCGAGGCGACCTTGAGCCGCTTCACGGCGCGGGCCTGCTTCTGGCCCTTCGACGTGTTGATCGTCTGCTCGAGCTCCTCGCACTCGGCCTCGAGGTCCACCTGCTCCAGCAGGTCGCGGATCGACTCCGCGCCCATGCCGCCGCGGAAGTACTCGCCCCAGCCGAACGGGGAGCCAAAGCGGTCCTTGAGCTCACGGAAGACGGCCTCGTCGTTGATGACGTCCTTGACCTTCATCTCGGTGAAGATCCGCCAGACCTCGTCCATGCGCTCGATCGCGTCGTCGAGGTAGGCCTCGGTGTCGGAGATCTCCGACTCGACCAGCTTCTTGGTCTCCTTGAGGAGCTTCGTCTTCTCGGCGTCGTCGAGCTTCTTCGGGTTCACGCCCAGGCCCTCGGCCCAGAGCTCGTCCTCCGGGTCGAACTTGGACTGGTCGCCCTCGCCCTCGATCCACGCGGTGCGGCGCTCGAGCGACTCGCGCAGCTCCTGGGTGCGCTGCTCCTTGTCGGCCGAGTAGCCGTCGAGGACCTTGCGCACCTCCTTCTCGAGCTTGTCCATGTCCTTGGTCCGCGCCTCCTCGTCGATCCAGGTGACGATCGAGGCGGCGAAGTACAGGACCTTCTCGAGCTCCTTCGGAGCCATGTCGATCAGGTAGCCGATCCGCGAGGGAACGCCCTTGAAGAACCAGATGTGGGAGACGGGCGCGGCCAGGTCGATGTGGCCCATCCGCTCACGGCGGACCTTGGACCGGGTGACCTCGACGCCGCAGCGCTCGCAGACGATGCCCTTGTAGCGGACCCGCTTGTACTTGCCGCAGTAGCACTCCCAGTCCTTGGTGGGACCGAAGATGCGCTCGCAGAAGAGCCCGTCCTTCTCGGGCTTCAGCGTCCGGTAGTTGATCGTCTCCGGCTTCGTGACCTCGCCGTGGCTCCAGCTCCGGATCTTCTTCGAAGAGGCGAGGCCGATCTCGATTGCATCGAAATTATTGATGTCCATATGGGTTTCCCCTACTCCTTCGCCTCTGCCGCTGTCTCTGCTTCCTTCGCCTCGGACCCGTTGGTGGTCCCGGACTCGCCCTCGGCCACTACCTGTTCTTCCTTCTCGTCCGCGGCGTCGTCGCCGTCGGCCCCGTCGGCGCGCACGCCGGAGAGGTCGATGCCGAGCTCCTCGGCCGCGCGCAGGAGCTCGTCGTCCTCCTCGCCGAGCTCGACCTCGCCGTCGTTGGCGACCAGGTTGGCGTCGAGCGCCAGGCTCTGGATCTCCTTGAGCAGCACCTTGAACGACTCGGGCACCGAGGGCTCGGGGATGTTCTCGGACTTGACGATCGACTCGTAGGCCTTGACGCGGCCGACCGTGTCGTCGGACTTGACCGTGAGCATCTCCTGGAGGGTGTACGCGGCGCCGTATGCCTCGAGCGCCCAGACCTCCATCTCGCCGAACCGCTGGCCACCGAACTGCGCCTTGCCGCCCAGCGGCTGCTGGGTGACGAGCGAGTACGGGCCGGTCGAGCGGGCGTGGATCTTGTCGTCGACCAGGTGGAGGAGCTTGAGGATGTACATGTGACCGATGGTCACCTTGCCCTCGTAGGGCTCCCCGGTGCGGCCGTTGTAGAGCTGCACCGACCCGGTCGCCTGGTTGCCGGGACGCTCGTTCGGGTCGATCCCGAGGTCGATGCCGCGGGACTCGTTCTCCTTCGACCAGGTGACCAGGGCGTTGTCGACGTCCTCCACCGTCGCGCCGTCGAACACCGACGTGGCGACGTTGACGCGCTTGGAGCCGCCGTCGGCGTGCGCCTCCTTGTAGGCCTCGGAACCGTCGTCGTACCAGCCGTTGGCCGCGACCCACCCGAGGTGGGTCTCGAGGATCTGGCCGATGTTCATCCGGCTCGGGACGCCGAGCGGGTTGAGGATCACGTCGACGGGGGTGCCGTCCTCGAGGAACGGCATGTCCTCCTCGGGCACGATCTTCGAGATCACGCCCTTGTTCCCGTGCCGGCCGGCGAGCTTGTCGCCCTCGGCGATCTTGCGCTTCGTGGCGACGAAGACCCGGACCAGGCTGTTGACGCCCGGGGCGAGGTCGTCGCCCGCGTCGCGGTCGAAGGTGATGACGTCGATGACGACGCCACCCTCGCCGTGCGGAACCTTGAGCGAGGTGTCGCGGACCTCGCGCGCCTTCTCCTTGAAGATCGCGCGGATCAGCTTCTCCTCGGCGGTCAGCTCGGTCTCGCCCTTCGGCGTGACCTTGCCGACGAGCAGGTCACCGGACACGACCTCGGCGCCGATGCGGACGATGCCGCGCTCGTCGAGGTTGCGCAGCGACTCCTCGGAACGGTTGGGGATGTCGCGGGTGATCTCCTCGTCGCCCAGCTTCGTCGTCCGGGCGTCGATCTCGTACTCCTCGATGTGGATCGAGGTGAGCTCGTCGTCCTTGAACAGCCGCGAGGACAGGATGATCGCGTCCTCGAAGTTGTAGCCCTCCCAGGACATGAAGGCGACCAGGCAGTTCTTGCCCAGCGCGATCTCACCGCCGGCGGTCGAGGAGCCGTCGGCGAGCACGTCGCCCGCCTTGACCTTCTGACCGGAAGCGACGATCGGGGCCTGATCGATGATCGTGCCCTGGTTCGAGCGCGTGAACTTGCTGAGCTCGTACTCGTCCTTCTTCTGGCCGTGGGTGACCACGATCCGCTCGGCGTCGACGTAGGACACCTCGCCCTCGTTCTCCGCCAGGACGACGTCGCCGCTGTCGACGGCGGCGCGGCGCTCCATGCCGGTGCCGATCAGCGGCGCCTCCGGCTTGAGCAGCGGCACTGCCTGGCGCTGCATGTTCGAGCCCATCAGCGCGCGATTGGCGTCGTCGTGCTCGAGGAACGGGATCAGCGCCGTCGCCACCGACCAGATCTGGGTCGGGGAGACGTCCATCAGGTCGACTTCCTTCGGCGAGACGACGACGTACTCGCCGTCGCGTGAGCGGCACTGGACCTGCGGACCCCGCAGCTTGCCGGTCTTCTCGTCGATCGCCGCGGTCGCCTGCGCGATCACGTGGTCTTCCTCCTGGGTCGCGTCCAGGTGGACGACCTCGTCGCTGACGACGCCGTCCTTGACCACCCGGTACGGGGTGGTGACGAAGCCGTGCTCGGAAACCTCCGCATAGGAGGAGAGCGAGCCGATCAGGCCGATGTTCGGGCCCTCAGGCGTCTCGATCGGGCACATCCGGCCGTAGTGGGTCGGGTGCACGTCGCGAACCTCGATCGGTGCGCGCTCGCGGGTGAGGCCGCCGGCGCCGAGCGCCGAGAGCCGCCGCCGGTGCGTGAGCCCGTCGAGCGAGTTGGTCTGCGACATGAACTGCGACAGCTGCGAGGAGCCGAAGAACTCCTTCTGCGCGGCGACAACCGGGCGGATGTTGATGATCGTCTGCGGCGTGATCGCGTCGGCGTCCTCGGTGGTGAGGCGCTCGCGGACGACGCGCTCCATCCGGTAGAGGCCGACCCGGAACGCGTCCTGGATCAGCTCGCCGACCGTGCGCAGGCGCCGGTTGCCGAAGTGCTCGTACTCGTCGAGGTGATCCGAGATCGGATCGCGCGGGTAGGTGATCGCCTCCGCCGCGTAGTCCTTGATCGGGTTCTCCTCGTCGATCTCCTCGGGGACGCCGAGCAGCCGCGGGAGCGAGGTCAGCTCCTTGATCAGGGCGACGATGTCGTCCTTGGTCAGGGTGCGGTTGTCGAGATCGACGTCGAGGTCGAGGCGGGCGTTGAGCTTGTAGCGACCGACGCGGGTCAGGTCGTAGCGCTTCGGATCGAAGAAGAGCTGCTCGAGCAGCGCCCTGGCGGCGTCCACCGAGGGCGGCTCACCAGGCCGCTGCTTCTTGAACAGCTCGATCAGCGCGCCCTCCTCGGTGCGGGTGGGCTCGGTGTCGGCCTCGATCGTGTGCCGGATGTAGACCGAGTTGTCGAAGAGGCCGAGGATCTCCTCGTCGGAGACAAAGCCCATCGCGCGCAGCAGGACGGTGACCGGCAGCTTGCGCTTGCGGTCGATGCGGGCGTAGACGCGGCCCTTCTTGTCGATCTCGAGCTCCAGCCAGGAGCCGCGGGCCGGCATCAGGTTCGCGATGAAGACCTGCTTCTCGCGGTCCTTCGGCTCCATCACGTAGGCGCCCGGCGACCGCACCAGCTGGGTGACGACGACGCGCTCGGTGCCGTTGATGATGAAGGTGCCGCGCTCGGTCATCCACGGGAAATCGCCCATGAAGACGGTCTGCTCGCGGATCTCACCGGTCTCGCGGTTCTGGAACGCGACCGTGACGTTCAGGGGGCGCGAATAGGTGATGTCCTTCTCGCGGCACTCCTCGATCGTGTGGGTCGGCTCGTCGAACTTGAAATCGCCGAAGACGATCGCAAGGTTCCCCGTGTAGTCCTCGATCGGGGAGATGTCGTTGATCGTCTCCCGAAGCAGCCCGCTCTTCGGGTTCGTCAGCGCCTCGAACGAGCGGCGCTGAATATCGATCAGATGTGGAACTTCAAGGGGCTGCGGTAGACGGGAGAAACTCCTACGGGTAACCGGGGCAGCGTTGGATCTTGCCAACTGGGCGACTCCTCAGATGGTCGAAAGGGGACGAATCCGCGCGAGAGATTCAGGCAGCAAAAGGGCTCACCGGCGCGCGACGCACCAATATATCAGACCGTGCCTAGTAATCCAAACCGCTCAGGCACGGTTCGCCGTCCGTCGTCCGAGGGTGCTCCCGAACGACGAACGCCGAAAGACGAGCTTACTTGAGCTCGACCGAACCGCCCGCTTCCTCGAGCTCGGCCTTCAGCTTGTCGGCCTCCTCGCGGTCGATGCCCTCCTTGACGGGCTTGGGGGCCTCGTCGACGAGCGCCTTCGCGTCCTTGAGCCCGAGGCCGGTCGCGGCGCGCACCGCCTTGATCACCTGGATCTTCTTGTCACCGGCCGCGGTGAGGACAACGTCGACCGTGCTCGACTCCTCCTCGGCCGCGCCGTCGCCGGCGCCGGCGCCGGCAGCCGGGGCCGCCGCGGCGACCGCGGTCGCCGAGACGCCGAACTCCTCCTCGAGCGCCTTGATGCGCTCGGAGAGCTCGAGCACCGAGATGCTCTTCAGCTCCTCGATCCAGTCGTCGGTTGAAACCTTGGTTGCCATCAGTCCGTGTCCTCGCTTTCATCGGACGACGGCTCGCCGTCCGCCTCGCTTTCGTCTGCAGAAGATTCCGGAGCCTCCGCCTCGGCGGCGGGAGCTTCCTCAGCCTCGGCCGCCGGCTCCTCGGCCGGTGCCTCCTCGGGCTCCTCGGCCGGCGCCTCCTCGGCGGGCGGCGCCTCCTCGGCCTCGGCGGCCGGCGCCTCCTCGGCGGGCGGTGCTTCCTCGGCGGCCGGCGGCTCGCCGGTCACCAGGCCCTGCTCGGCGATCTGGGCGAGCTGGCGCCCGAGGCCCGAGATCATGTTCGAGAGCCCTGCGACCAGCCCGGTCAGCGGGCTCGCCGTGAGTCCGACCAGCTGGCCGTGCAGCACGTCAAGCCCGGGCAGCCGCGCGATCGCCGTGAACCCATCGGGGTCGAGGTCCTCGCCATCCATGAAGCCGCCCTTGTAGACGAGCACCCCGTGGTCGCGAGAGAAGTTCGAGATCGCCTTCGCGGCGATCACGGCGTCGCCGTGGATGAGCGTCAGCGCCGTCGGCCCGACGAGCAGCTCGTCGAGCGACTCGGTGCCGGCGTCCTCGGCCGCGCGCTTGGCGAGCCGGTTCTTGACCACCTTGAACACCGCGTCGGCCTCGGCCAGGCTGCGGCGCAGGTCGGCCGCGCCGGTGACGCTGATCCCGCGGTAGTCCACCGCGAAGATCGCCTCGGCGCCCTTCAGGTCCTCGGTCAGCTCGGCGACCGCCGCCTCTTTCTGTGCTCTGTCCATCTCTGGTGAAGTCTTCTCCGGGATCACCCGCCGCCGAACGAAAAGAGCCTGCGCGCAGGCAGGCTCGAGAAGCTCGTGCTTTCGATCCTCACCTGCGCCGGTCTTCCGGGCCCGCTCGGTTCGCGGGCCCCGCCGACGGTCTCGGGCGGGTTATTGGAGGCGCGATGGTAGCGAATCCGCAACCACGTGCCGGCGCGCGGTTTGAATCGACAGTGAAGCGCTTGGCGATCCTGATCTGTTGCGGAGCCGTCGGTTTCATGGCGGCGGCCGGCCCGGCACACGCCAGGCCAGCCTTTGGGGTCGTCAACCAAGGAACCCTCGCGCCAGCCGACTTCGACCGCATGGAGGCGGGAGGCGTGCAGACGCTGCGCTTTCTCGTCCGCTGGGGTGTGGTGCAGCCACAGCCGGGCGTCTACGACTGGAGCAGCGTCGACCCCGTAGTCGCGGAGGCGCAAGCCCACGGGATCCGTCTGCTGCCGTTCGTCTACGGCGTTCCCTCGTGGATCGACCAGCACGAGAACCATCCACCGCTGGACGACGCGACCGAGCGCGGCGCCTGGCAGGAGTTCCTGGCCGCGCTCGCGCGCCGCTACGGCCCGGGTGGCAGCTTCTTCGGCGGCGGGCACGAGTGGCCCATCCGGCGCTGGCAGATCTGGAACGAACCGAACTTCGCCACCTATTGGGAATCGCCGCAGTCCCCGCGGGCCTACGGCGACCTGGTGAAGCTCTCAGCGCAGGCGCTGCGCGCGGTGGATCCCCGGGCGAAGGTCGTGCTCGCGGGCGTCGCCGCCGTCCGGGATGGCTTGCCCTGGGCGACATTTCTGCGCCAGCTCCTCGCGGTCCCCGGCATCAGACACAGCTTCGACTTCGTCGGATTTCACCCGTATTCGCAGACCATCCCGATGCTCCGGGCGCAGATCGAGCGGATCCGGACGCTCCTGAGCCGCGCCGGCCATCGCCGCACTCGCCTCGCGGTAACGGAGATCGGCTGGGCCTCGGACGGCGAGAGGCCGCGTCCACTCGTCGTTGGACCCCGCCTCCAGGCCATCCTCCTGCAGCGCTCGTTTGCACTCCTCTCGCGGCGAGACACGGGCTGGCACATCTCCGACATCCAGTGGTACGCGTGGCAGGACAGCCACGCGATCGAGGACGGCTGCGTCTTCTGCGAGTACGCGGGCCTGTTCGACTCTTTCGGTCAGCCCAAGCCGGCGTGGGGCGCGTTCCGCCGCGCCGTCCGCGACTAGCGCGTATAGCCGGCCACCATCGCCTGCTGGTCGGTCGGGCCGCGGAAGTAGTAGTAGCCGTGAGTCCCCGCCGCCACGATGCGCCCACCCGGCTGGATCCCCATCCCGACGAGGCCGTCGGTGCCGCTCTCGACGTCCGTCGTTATCGCGCCCCCCCGGTGGAAGGTGCGGTCCCGCTTGCCGTCGGGCTTCAACCGCACGAGGAGGGCGTCGCCCCCCTCGCCCCCTTCCTCGAGCGAGTCGTACGAGGGCACGTCGCCGGATCCCGGCGGCGAGGATCGCCCCGCTTCGCTGGACGATCACGGCGCTCAGCGCGCCGAACCCGGCCTTGGGGACTGTGGCGATCCCCTTCTTGCCGAAGCTCTTCTTCCGGCCTCCCCCCTTCTTGAAGACCATCGCCTCGGGCCGGTAGTCGACGCCAAGCGAATCCGTCCCGCCCGAGCCGACCGCGACGAGGTCCCCACCGCGCCGGATGGCGAGGTCCGAGATGAGATGTCCGTCCGGAGCCTGCGCGAAGCCGCCTTTGCCGAAGCCCGGCTTGAGCGTCCCGCTCGAACTGAACTTGATGAGGAGCGAGCGCGTGCGGTAATCGGCCGTGCCACGCTTGATAGTCGCGGAGGCGGCAACCACGACGTCGCCGTTCCGAAGGACGACGAGCGGACCTTCGGAGGTGTACTCGGAGCCCGGATAGGTGACGAGGACCATGCCGTCCTCCGAGAACGAGGGATCCAGCGACCCGTCGGGGAGCAACCGGGCCACCATCATGTCGGGAAAGGCATAGTTCCGCTGGTCCGGACCCGTCGTCGCGAGGACGATGCGCCCGTCCGCCAGTCGCGTCGCGAACAGACCTCCGAATGTGACCAGCCCAGTGTCGATCACGCCGTTCGAGCCGAAGGTCGGGTCAAGACCGCCATCCGCGAGCAGGCGGATCAGCCGGATGCTCGGCGGGCCGCTGTCCGTATAGGCAACCGTCGCAACGAGAAGCTTCCCGTCGGCGAATCCCAACGAGCGCGCATAACCGCTGCCGGCGACGAGGTCCGTCACGCCGGGGTCCGGGCCGCCGAAGTTCGGGTCGCTACGTCCGTCCGCATCAAAGCCGAACGCCGTGGCCGAACCCTGGCCGCCGCTGACGTAACGGGAGCCGAGGACGACGATCTGGCCGTTAGGGCCGATCGCCATGTCGCTCGCGCTCGAGTACCGCTCGGGGGAAGGCGGCCGGACGAAGAGGCCACCGTCGCCGAAGGTTGGGTCCAAGTGTGCGGGACCCGCGAGCGCTGTCGCGGGCAGCACCGCGAGGACCAGCGCCGCAACCGCGATCACGGTGCGCGGTTTCATCGCCTAATAGAAACCGATTGAACGGCGGGAGTAGCGGTTTTTCAGCCCGCCAGGTGACGCCGCAGCGACGCAAGGCGGCTGTCCCACTCGCCGCCCACGCGACTCATCCAGCTGACCGCCTCGGACATCGGCTCCGGCGTCAGCCGGTAGAGGACCTCGCGGCCGTTGCGGCGGTCGGCGACCAGGCCGGCGCCGGCGAGGCTGGCGAGGTGCTTGTTGACTGCCTGGCGGCTGACCGGCAGCTCGCGGGCGAGCTGAGTCGCGCTCGCCTCGCCGTGGGAGCCGATGAGCTCGAGGACCTCGCGGCGGGTCGCGTCGGAGAGCGCCGCGAACACCTGGTCGGCGGCCATCAGCCCACGGCGCTGAGCTGCGGCGCGCGCGCGTCGGACGGGTTGAGGTCCGCCAGCGGGCGGGACTCGATCACCCGGACGCGGGTGCCCTCGGGCTCCGGCTCGAGCTCGATCTCCACGCGGCTCGACTCGTCCTCGTCCGGCGCCCACCAGAAGACCAGCCGGCGCGGCTCGTCGACCTCCTCGACGAAGCCGCTGCGCTCGCCGTCGTCGAGCCCGATGCGCAGGTCGCCGCCGGGGCGCAGCTCCACCTCGGCGTCCTCGGCCAGCCACTCGGAGAGCTGGTCCGGGTCGGTGATCGCCTCCCAGGTCTCCTCGGGGCTCGCGGGGACCAGCACTTCGCTCTCGGCTCGATCCATGCGGCGCATCGTAGCGCAACCTGATGGTTGCTATATAGTGCAACCGTTGAGTTGCACCTGACCACCCCCCACTGCGGGGGCCAATCCCGAGGAGGACATCGATGCCCCTGATTCCCATGGTGATCGAGCAGACGGCGCGCGGCGAGCGGTCCTTCGACATCTACTCCCGGCTGCTGGGCGAGCGGATCATCTTCCTCGGCCAGCAGATCGACGACGAGATCGCGAACGTCATCGTCGCCCAGCTCATGCACCTCGAGTCCGACGACCCCGACAAGGACGTCGCGATCTACATCAACTCGCCGGGCGGCTCGCTGAGCGCGGCGCTGGCGATCTACGACGCGATGCAGTTCATCGGCCCCGACGTGCAGACCGTGTGCTTCGGGATCGCGATGTCGGGCGGCTCGCTGATCCTCGCCGGCGGCGCCGACGGCAAGCGCATGTCGCTGCCCAACGGGCGCATCCTCATCCACCAGCCGAGCGGCGGCTTCCAGGGCCAGACCACCGACATCGAGATCCATGCCCGCGAGGTGCTGGAGCTGCGGCGCCGCACCGAGGAGATCTACGCCGCTCACACGGGCCAGAGCGCCGAGCGGATTCACGCGGACGCGGAGCGCGATCGCTTCTTCAGCGCCGAGGAGGCCGCTGAGTACGGGCTCATCGACAAGGTGGTCGAGCACCGCAACCTGCCGCGTCGCGCAACGGCGGGGTTCGGCGCCGCGGCCGCAGCGGCGTGACCGAGGGCGGCTGGCGCTAGGCCGCCGCGGGGGCGGGCGCGGCCTCGGCCCCGTCGCCCGACGGGACGTCGGTGAGGATCTCGGACTCGCGGGTGCGCGAGGCGTCGACCCTGACCCCGGGGCCCATCGAGGCCGCGAGGGTGATCGAGAGCAGGTAGCGGCCCTTCGCGGCCGCCGGCTTGGCACGGACGATCTCGTCGATGATCGCCGCGTAGTTCTCGAGCAGCGCGCGCTCGTCGAAGCTCGCCTTGCCGATCGTCAGATGGATGATCCCCTGGCGGTCGGTCCGGTACTCGACCTTGCCGGCCTTGGACTCCTCCACCGCCTTGGCGACGTCGTCGGTGACCGTGCCCACCTTCGGGTTCGGCATCTTGCCCTGCGGCCCGAGCACGCGCCCGAGCTTGGAGACCACCGGGCCCATCAGCGCGGGCGTCGCGATCGCGACGTCGAAGTCCGTCCAGCCCTCGGCGACCCGGTCGGCGAGTTCCTGCGCGCCGACGAAGTCGGCCCCGGCCTCGTTGGCCGCTCGCGCCGCGTCGCCCTCGGCGAACACGGCCACGGTGATCGACTTGCCGAGCCCGTTGGGGAGCGCCAGCGTGCCGCGCAGCTGCTCCTCGGCGTGACGGACGTTGACGCCCAGGCGCATGTGCACCTCGATCGTCTGGTCGAACTTGGTCTTCTCGGCGGTCTGCTTGACGAGTGAGATCGCCTCGGCGGGCAGGTACGCGTGGGTGCGATCGACCTCGCCGATCGCCTCCCGGTAGCGCTTGCCGCGGTGGCGGGCCATCAGGCGTCGACCCCCTCTACGAGCACGCCCATCGAGCGGGCGGTGCCGGCGATGATCTTCGACGCCGCGTCGAGGTCGTTGGCGTTGAGGTCGGGCATCTTGCGCTCGGCGATCTCCCGACACTGGGCGGCGCTCAGGGTGCCCACCTTCTCGCGGTTCGGCTCGCCCGAGCCCTTCTCGATCCCCAGTGCCTCGCGGATCAGGACCGCGGCGGGCGGTGTCTTGGTGATGAAGTCGAACGAGCGGTCCTCATACACCGTGATCTCGACCGGGATGATCGTGCCGGCGTCCTGCTGCGTGCGGGAGTTGAACGCCTTGCAGAACTCCATGATGTTGACCCCGTGCTGGCCGAGCGCAGGGCCGACCGGCGGCGCCGGGTTTGCCGCGCCGGCGGGGATCTGAAGCTTGATCAGGGTGAGAACTTTCTTCGCCATAGCGGCGGTCGAGGATACAGAGGCGCCGAACAGACGAGGGCCCCGTCGACGCGGGGCCCTCGTCCTCAATCAGCGCGGATGCGGTGCGCGTCAGTCGCTCGCTGCAACCTTGAACGCCGGCTGGAAACCGGTCCAGCAACCCTCGTCGAGCCGGAACGTGCCGGTCCCGAGCGAGCCGTCGCAGTAGGCGCCGGCGAAGGTGCTGTACAGGTACGCGTCGTCAGGACGCGGCTGCGTCCCCACGGTCGGCGCGTTCCCGAACGTGCCGACGTTGAGGCTGTCGTACGGGCAGCCGCCGCTGGTGCCGAAGCACGGAGCGCTCTCGCCGACCGGGTCATAGCCGAAGTGCGTCGTGTCGTACTCGACCGAGACGATCGCCTGCTCCGGCAGATCGAGGCTGCCGAGGTTCGCGGTGATGTTCACGGCGCGACCGTTGTTGCACTTGCCGTCGCGCGCCGAGAACCACTTGCCCGCGTCCGCGCCGGTGCACTTCGTGAAGTTCGCCGACGGTCGGTACGGGAGCGTGTACGTGTGTGAGACCTTGCCGATCAGCCTGCCGGGCTCGCCGGTGGGGCGAACGCGGTAGACGTTGAACCGGATCGGCCAGTTGAACGTCGCGCTGGGAGAGCTCGAGCAGTCGCCGGTGCTCGCGCCACCCGACTGGCAGGCCCAGCTGCTCATCGTCACGGTGAGCTTCGGATCGTTCCGCGCGGTGCCGTCGAAGTCGACCAAGCCGCCGAACTCCGACGTCGAGGTCGCCTCAAGTGTAACTAACACCATTTTCAAAAGTGTCAGTTCACTCTGTGTGTACCACCGAGAGTACGATAGGTACGTGAGTCAGTGTGGGCTCGAAGCACGCGCGGCAGCGTCGGTAGCGCGCGCGAGGTGCTCGGCGCGGGACCGATACGGTCAGCGGCGCGGTGGACGCACACGCAGCCGAGATCGACCCGCTGGACGCGGTCGCCCGCCCTGGTGGGAGTCGCTCGAGGCCGCCCACGGGCCGCTGGCGCTGTTCGACGCCCACACCCATATCGGCAGGAACGATCCCGACGGCTACCGCCAGGAGCCCGCGGAACTGCTCGCCGCGCTCGCGGCGGTCGACGCGCGGGCCGCGGTGTTCGCGATGCAGGAGCCGGACGGATACCGGGAGGCGAACGACTTCGTCATCGCCGCCGCCGCGGACTCCGAAGGTGTCCTGGTCCCCTACTGCCGCATCAACCCGCACGACGCCGCGGCTGCGGAAGCCGAGCGCGCGCTCGACGCCGGCGCCCGGGGGATCAAGCTCCACCCGCGCGCCGAGGCGTTCACCCTCGACCTGCCGGCGGTGCGCGACCTCGTCGCGATCGCTCACGAGCGTCGCCTCCCGGTCCTGATCCACGCCGGGCGCGGGATTCCCGCCCTCGGCCGCCACTCGCTCGAGCTCGCCGGGGAGTTCTGCGACGCGAGGCTGATCCTCGCTCACGCCGCGGTCTCCGACCTCGCCTGGCTCTGGCGCGAGATGCCATCACACCCCAACCTTCTGATCGACACCTCGTGGTGGAACCCCGCCGATCTGATCGCGCTCTTTCGCCTCGTGCCCCCGGGCCAGATCCTCTGGGCGAGTGACTCGCCCTACGTGCAACCGATGCCTTCCGCGGCCATCCATCTCCGCTACGCGGTCGAGGCGGGCCTGGGCGACGAGGCGCTGCGGTCGATCGCCGGCGCGCAGATGGAGCGCATCCTCGCCCGGGACGAGCTCCTGCAACCTCCGGCACCGGCGGCAGAGCTCGCGCCGCTGGACCCGCTGCTCGAGCGCGTCGTCTCGCATCTCGTGAGCGCGGTCGGGGTCGCGGTCGCGGGCGGCGACCCGGACGAGCAGCTCGCGCTGGCGACGCTCGCGTGCGCGGTCGAGGCGGGGCCGTACGTCGAGCTGTGCGCCGAGATCGCGTGGATCATCGACCGAGCGAGGGAGAACTTTCCGCAGCCCGACCGGCTGCGGTTCTTCACCGGCGCGCGCCTGATCGCATTCGCGATCGCGATCGCCCGTACGCCCAACACGGCCCGGCCCGCGATCGCCCCGGGCCGCCGGCTCGGTCGCGACGAGGCCGGCTAGCGCCGCTCAGCGGCTCTTCAGTTTCAGGTGTCGGTGGCGGACGATGGGAGTCCCCATGTCCGGCGCGAACCGGACCTCGATCCGCACCTTCACCTGCCCACGGCGATGCAGGCGCCGCCGCGCCTTCTTGCGGGGCTTGACGGTCAGCTTCACCGTGCCGGGCCCGAGGGCGCGACGCTGATCGGGGCGCACCTTGGCCGTGCGCTCGAGGCTCAGCAGCCCGGCAGCGGGAACCTTCACCCGAAAGCGCGCGAGCCCTCGCTTGCGATCGTGCTTTGGGGGACCGAGGTCAAAGCCCGCCGTCGCCGAGCTCACCGGAGCGGTCGAGCTCGACTGCGCCGCGCGGTCGCCGCCGTCGTTCGAGGCGGTGACCCGGACGCGGATCCGGGCGCCGACCTCCGCCGCTGTCAGCAGGTAGGTCGGGGCGGTCGCCCCGGCGATCGGGGCGCACTGGCCACCGCGGCACTGCTTCCACTGATAGGCGAAGGCGTCCGGCGCTCCGGACCAGGTGCCGGTGGTCGAGCTCAGCGTCTGGCCCTCGCGGGCGACGCCGCTGATCAGCGGCTTGGCGACGTTTGCGGGTGCCGGAACGCGGATCACCTTCGTGGCGGCACTACGCGCGGCGGGCGAAGCGCCGTCCGCGTTCTCGGCGACGACCTCGACCCGGATCCGGTGCCCGAGGTCCGCCGTTGCGAGGCGGTAGGTCGGCTGCGAGGCGCCGGCGATTGCAGTACAGGCGGCGCCATCGCCGCCGCACCGAAGCCACTGGTAGAAGAACGACGTCGGCGAGCCCTGCCACTCGCCCTGGCTCGCGGAGAGCGACTCGCCCACCCGGGGCTTGCCCGAGATCGTCGGCGACACCGTGTTGACGGGCGCGACACGGGCGGCCGCCGACCCGACGGCGGCGGTGGCGAGAAGCGCCAGCGCCGCCACGGCGATCAGCGCGATCCGGGTCGAAAACGGCGTCCGGCTGCTCATCGGTTGCCGAAACACACGGCCGGGGCCTCGGTTGCGCCGACCTTCGCCGGTCTAGATCTTCTTGACCTGGTCGTAGCCGACCTCGACCGGGGTCTCCCGGCCGAAGATCGAGACCAGCACCTTGAGCTTGGCGGCGTCCTCGTTGATCTCGGCGATCTCGCCGGAGAAGTCGGAGAGCGGCCCCGAGATCACCTTGACCGACTCGCCCACCTCGAACTGAGCGTGGGTGCGCGGGCGCTCGGCGGTCTCGCGGTGCATGAGGCGGTCGACCTCGGGCTGGGACAGCGGGATCGGCTTGTTGCGCGAGCCGACGAACCCCGTCACGCCGGGCGTGTTCTTGACCAGATTCCAGGCGTCGTCGGTCATCTCCATGTTGACCAACACGTAGCCAGGCATCGTGCGCTTCTCGACCTGGACGCGCTGGCCGTCCTTGAGCTCCGAGACCTGCTCGGTGGGCACGACGACCTGCCGCACGCGGGCGCGCGCGGCCATCGTCTCGACCCGGTGCTCGAGATTGGCCTTGACCTTGTTCTCGTGCCCGGAGTAGGTGTTGATCACGTACCAGCGGAACATTTCAAAAATCGCTTTCGGTTCAGGGTTGGGTGGACGAGCAGGGCGCTCAGAGGATGCGCTGCACGAGCCAGTTGAACACAGCGTCCAAGACGCCGAGGTAGGCGGCCATGATCGTGATGAACACGAGCGTGATCGCAGACGCCTGGATCAGGGTCTCGCGATCCGGCCATTGGACGCGCTTGAGCTCGGCCCAGCAGGAGATGAAGAACCCGATCACCCCACCGCGCTGACGCTCGGTGGGCGCCTCCTTGGGGGCGCGCCGTTTCTCGGACTCCTTGGCGCGCTGCTTGCGATCGCGCTCCTCCTGGCGGCGGGCGCGGCGGCTGATCTTGTCGGCGGGCGCCTCGGTCTCGGTCTCCGGCGCCGGCGCCCCGACGTCGGCGCGCGAGGGGGCCGGCGCCTCGGGCGGCGCGGCGGCCTCGGGAGCGCCCTTGAGCTGGTCGAGATCGGCGCCGCGCTCGGCGAGCTCGGCCTCGATCACGTCGGCGGTCTCGCCGACCTGCGTGTCGTGCTGCGCGCGCGACTCCTGCTCGAGGTCGTCAGGCGACCGCTGCTGCTGCTGGGCGCGGCGGCGCTGCTCGGCCTTGCGCTGTGCTCGCGTCTTTGCCAAGGGTCAGTGATGCGCGGGGGCGCGGGCGAGCACCCTCAGCGGGTCTCCTTGTGCGGGGTGTGGTGCCCGCACCAGCGACAGTACTTGCGCATCTCGATCCGGTCCGGCGTATTTCGCCGCGACTTGTTGGTCTGGTAGTTGCGCCGCTTGCACTCCTCGCACGCGAGGGTTACGGCGATTCGAACGTCTCCGCGAGCCATCTGCTCCTCTGATCACTCCGGGCGGGGCGCTTCCTTTTTGAGCCCCGACAGAAAAAAGACCTCCGCCGAGCCCTGCTTTGGGCGCGGCACGAGGGGTTGCGGAAGGATAGCGCGCCTCCGTGGAACGCGGACGGCCGCGACCAACGCGGTCGCGGCCGTTTGCCTAGGCGTCGGTGCTCAGACGTTTCCGGGCTCGTTCGGTCCGCGCCGCCTGGCGAGGAGGAAGAACGCAACCGCGCCCAGCCCGGTGGCGAGCAGGATGATCGGCAGGGCCACGCCCATGCCGTCCGAGCTCGAGGCGTTGCGGCCGAGGATCTCGTCGACGACGCCGCCGAGCCCGCCGCCGCCGCCGTCATCGGACTGGAGGGTCGTGTTGCTCCCGAGCCGGAGCCGCCGCGTCGGGCCGGAGCCGCCCGTTGCCGGAGCCGCCGCCGTGAGCCGCCGTTGCCGCCGCCGTTCGAGCCGGAGCCCGAGCCCTGCGGCGCCGTGGAGTCGGCGATCGCCGCCGTCGCGGCGCCGTCGGCGCCCTGGGCGTTGAGCTCGTCCGTCACCTGGGGCGAGAGCGAGTTGCCACCGCCCGCGGAACCTCCGCCGCCGGAGCCGCCGCCTGCCGCGCCGCCGCCACCACCCTGGTGGCCGCCGCCGCCGCGTTACCGCCGTTGTGGCCGCCGTTGCTGCCGTCGGGCTGGTTGCCCCCGGCTCCGGGGATGTTCTCTTGATATTGGTCGACACCTGATCCGGCCTGCGCCTGCGCGGCCACGGGAGCCGCTGCGAGGGACGCGAGCACCACGGAAACGATCATCAGTTTGCGCATGCCCTCTCATACGGGCCGGGAGACGACGGGCTGACAGATCCGCCCGGCGTCAGCGGCGGCGCCCGCTCTGACGTAATAAGCCATGCATGGACGTACGGCCGCAGAGCGCGCGCTCATCGGGAGCCGCGGCGATGGATCACCCCCGCGCCTCGGCAGGCGACGCCGTTCGCCGCTTCGGGCCCGTCCTCGCCGGCTACGCGCTGCCGTTCCTGCTCGTCTTCTACCTCGCCATGAAGGGCGGCGGCTACGACTCGATCGTCCGCGGGGAGGTCGGGGTCGCGGTCTGGTGGGTCGTCCTGATCGGCGCCGCGGTCGGCGCGCTCCCGGCGGCCCGGATCACGGCCGCGGGCTGGGTCATGTTCGGGCTCCTCGCGGCGTTCGCCGTGTGGACGACGCTCGGGATCAGCTGGTCCGACTCGGCGGAGCGCAGCGCGGCGGAGGCGGGGCGCGTCGCCGCCTATCTCGGCGTGTTCGTCTCGCGCTCACCGCCCAGCGCGGCGAGGCGGTGCGGCGGACGGTGATCTCGGTCGGCGCCGCGATCGCCGTGATCAGCGTGCTCGCCCTGCTCTCGCGGCGTGCACCCGGACTGGTTCCCGGCCAACACCGCCGCCGACGTCCTCCCCCAGGGCCGGCGCCTCAACTACCCGCTCGGCTACTGGAACGGGCTCGCGGCGCTGATCGGGATCGGCATCCCGGTGATCCTCTGGGTCGCGACCAGCGCCCGGCACGTGGTCTCGCGCGCGCTCGCCGCGGCGGCGCTCCCGGCGATGGCCGTCGCGACCTACTACACGCTCTCGCGCGGCGGCGCGATCGAGATCGGCGCCGGACTGATCGTCCTCTTCGCGCTCTACCCCCGCCGGCTGCAGCTGCTGCCGATGACGCTCATCGCCGGCGATCGGCAGCGCGCTCGCCGTCGCCGCGGCCACCCAGCGCGGGGCCCTCGCCGACGGGCTCACCAACGCCGCCGCCGACTCGCAGGCCTCGGAGATGCTCGCCCTGATGCTGGTCGTCTGCGCCGGCGTCGGGCTGATCGCGGCGGCGATCGCGCTCGCCGAGCGCTACGAGCTCTACCGGATGCCCACGGTCGCGAAGCCCGTGGCGCTCGGCTGCGGGCGCGGCGATCGCCATCGTCTGCTGATCGGCGCGCTCGCGTTCGGCGCGCCCGGGCAAGATCGCCGACGGCTGGGAGAGCTTCAAGGATCCGGGCGGCCCGAACGACACCGCGCAGCGCTTCTCGAGCGCCGGCGGCAACGGCCGCTACCAGTACTGGTCGACCCTCGTCAACGCGGCGGAGGACAAGCCACTCACCGGGATCGGGCCGGGGACGTTCGAGTTCCTCTGGGCGCGTGAGGGCACCCGGACCGGATTCGTCCGCGACGGCTCACTCCCTCTACTTCGAGTCGCTCGGCGAGCTCGGCTTCCCGGGCGCGCTGCTGATCGTCGCCCTGATGATCGCCGTGCTCGGCTGGGGCGTGGCCCAATGCCGAGGGGCCGACCCGCAGCGGCGGACGATGCTCGCCGCCGCGACGGCGGGGTGCGCCGTGTTCGTGGTCGCAGCGGGGATCGACTGGGTCTGGGAGCTGCCGGTGATCCCGGTCAGCTTCCTCTTGCTGGCAGCGTCGATCGCCGCGACGCGGGCGACCGCGCCGCAGGCCGGCGATCGCCGGGTCGGACTCCGCCTCGGCCTCGTCGGGCTCTCGGTCGCCGGCCTGATCGCGGTCGCGATCCCGCTCGCGAGCGCCGCTTCGATCCGCGACAGCCAGGACCTCGTGCAGTCGGCCCAGCTCGGTCAGGCGCTCGACGCGGCGGCGACGGCGAAGAACATCCAGCCGTACGCGGCGACCCCGAGCCTGCAGGAGGCGCTGATCTACGAGCAGGCCGGCGATCTGCGGTCCGCCGTCGCGGCCGCCCGCGAGGCGACCGACGACGAGCCCGCCAACTGGCGCAACTGGATCGTGCTCTCGCGACTGCAGGCCCGCAACGGCAACGTCGACGGGCGCGATCGCCGCCTACCGCCATGCCCGCGACCTGAACCCGAGATCCCCGCTGTTCAACTAATGACGCGAGGAGAACCCACGAGATGACCGAGTTCGAGCCCGACCTCGAGGACGTCGCCGACGCGCCTGCGAAGCGGCCGGCCGATCCCCCGCGCCGGGTTCCGCGCCGAGCTCCGCTCCCAGCTGCTCGTCCGCTCGCCGCGCGCCCGATGGCCCGCGGCCGGCTGCGCCTGCTGATCGCCGCCCACGCCGTCTCCGGCGCCGTGCTCCTGGCCGTGGTCGCGGTCGGGGTCGCCGGCGCGGGCCCGTTCGCGGCGTAGGGCGCGCCAGCCCGGCGGCCTACGCCCGGTCTTGCACCGGGGTGCGTTCGTCGGCGCTCATCGTCGCCCGCATGCGGCGCAGGGAGCGGGAGAGGATCTGCTGGACGTTGGCGAGCGAGAGGCCGGTGAGGTCCGCGATCTCGGGCCCGTTGAGGTCACCGCCGAAGCGCAGGGCGATCAGCTCGCGCTCGCGCTCGTTGAGCTCGTCGAGGGCCGCCTCGAGCTTCGGGGTCGAGGCCGAGGCGGACGTCGTAGTCGTCGTAGCGTGCCGAGCTGCGCTTCGCCCGGCTCGCCCTCGGGGAGCGGCTCCTCGGCCCCGCGGGAGCCGCGGCGGTAGTGGTCGATGAGCAGGTTCTGGGCGATCGCCAGCAGCCAGGTGCGGGCGCTGGCCCGCTCCGGGTCGAAGCGACCCCAGGCCCGCAGGGCGCGCTCGAAGGTCGCTTGGACGAGGTCCTCGACCTCCTCGCGGGAGGACAGGCGATAGCCGAGGAAGCCGTAGACGTCCCACACGTGCTCGTCGTAGACGGCGACGAAGTCCTGTGAGTCGGAGCTCATCTCCGGCGCGGGCCGAGGCGGCGGCCCGAGGATCAGTACGCGCCCCGCTGCGCGAGGACCGCGTTCACGGTGCGCATCAGCAGCTTCATGTCCTCGGCGAACGACGGGTTCATCACGTAGGCGTAGTCGAGCTTGATCATGTCCTCGAAGCCGATGTCGCTACGGCCGAGCGTCTGCCATGGCCCGGTGATCCCAGGCCGCGCGGTGAGCCGGGCTCGGTGGTGACCGCTGACCAGCTTCGCCTCCTCGGGGATCAGCGGCCGAGGGCCGACGAGGCTCATCTGGCCCCTGACGACGTTCCATGAGCTGCGGCAGCTCGTCGATCGACCAGCGCCGCAGCCAGGCGCCGAACTTCGTCGTCCGCGGGTCGTTGGCGACCTTGAACATGCCCGGCGTGTCGCCGCGAGCGTAGAGGCTGAGGGCGACCAGATCCTGCTTGTGCAGTTCGGCGTCGTCGACCATCGTCCTGAACTTGAGCACTTCGAATGGCTTGCCGTCCTTGCCGATCCGGATCTGTCTGAACAACGCCGGGCCCGGGGACTCGAGCCTGATGCGGATTGCGCAGTACGCGAGTAGAGGCGAGAGCACGATCAGGCCGCTGCCGGCGGCGGCTGCGTCGAAGACACGCTTGAAGATCGCCCGGCTTCGCGGCGCCCGGACCGCAGCGATCGTCAGCAGCGGCAGACCCTCCATGTAGTGGAGCGTGCCGTGCGCCGGGATCGCATCCGAGTCCGCCGGAGACGACGTCGACGTGGACGTGGAGCTCGCTCAGGACCCGGATCAGCTCGCTGCGCTCCTCGACCTCCCCGGGCGAAGCTGGCGACGATCACGCGGTTGATCTTCGCCCGGCGCGACGATGTCGATCACCGCCGGGACGCCGCCGTTGCCGACGCGCCTCGTTCTCGGCGATCTCGCCGACGCACGCCACCTTCAGACCCAGCTCGGGATGGCGCTTCAGCCGGCGAGCCACCCGGCGCACATCGATCGGGGTGCCGAGGATCGCGACGCGCTGCTCGTACCACGGTCGGCGGCGGGCGAGCGCTCGGGTCAGCGCGCGCAGCCCGAGCACGGCCGCAAGACCAGCGACCCAGATCACAGCCGAGAGCAGAAGCTCGGGCGAGCCACCGGCGCGATCACCGCCTCGACCAGCAGCAGGCACCAGCTCCACAGCGGCAAGCGCAAAGACGATCGGCCCGATCTCGTCGGCGGCGGACGGGCCGAGGCGGCGATCGGGGATGTGGTAGAGACCGATCGCGTTGGCGATCAGAAGCCACGCGGGGAGGCGAGACGACGAAGGCAACGACTGTCTCGCTCGCGATCGCGGGACGGCCCAGTGACGAGGAGACGGCGACCGCCACGGCCGCGGCCAGGCTGAGCGCGACCAGATCGCTGAGGGCAAGCAGCCGTCGGAGGACGAAGCCCCGAGCGTCGCCGGCGAAGGTGAGGCGGCCGATGCGCGAGGAGACGACCGCGGCCTCGGGCCGCTCGTCGTCACCGACCACAACCGCCGGCTGCGCCGCGCGCCGCTGCCGGAAGCTGCCGTCCTCGAAGCTGACCACCTTTGCCGGGAAGCTCGAGATCGAGCTTCGCCGCTTCCTCAAAGGCGGTCGCCTCGTGGAGTTCTTGCTCCGACTTCGCGTCCGTTCTCGACCTGAGTGGAATAGGAAGACTCCCCATCGCCGGTTTCCGGGAGCTGCATCTGTTCGAACGGTCCCCCGACTCCTGCCGCGCTCTCCCCGAACGCGAAATTCTCGAACCCCACGCTATCCGATCCCTGACACGAGCGCAAGTGAACGCCTGTCCACGCAGCTTCCGCGTTCGCCGCGCTGCCGGCCGACGGTAGCCTGCGCCGCGGGAACCGATCGCGTTCGCGCATGACCGCTCCGCAGTCCGACAGCCGACTCACGATCCGGATCGACACCCCGCTGCCGGACCGGTTGGCAGCGGAGCGCCGCAACCTGCTCTTCGTTTCCGGAGCCTGCTACGCCGAGGGCCGAACCGCGGTCTCGCTGGCACTCGCGAGCGGTGGTCGGCAGACGCCGGCGATCGCCCATTCAATGCCACGACCCGACCTCGCGGCGAGCGCCGGCACGAGCGCTTACCGCAGCGGCTTCTGGGTGATCGTGCCGGTGCCCGCCGCCAAGCGACCGCTGACGATCGCACTCGAGCTGGTGGTGGAGCTCGACGATGGTTCGCGGCTGCGCCGAGCGGATCGGCTCGATCAAGCTCGCGCCGGCGGTGTCGACCGGCACCTCGACGTGCCGGGCGCACCCGGCTGAGATCGGAACCGCGGATTGCGATCTGCATGGCAACCTACGATCCGCCCCTGCCGCTGCTCGAGCGCCAGATCGACTCGATCCGCGAGCAGACGAACAAGAGCTGGATCTGCCTGATCAGCGACGACTGGCTCATCGCCGGAGAAGCTGGCGGCGCTCGAGGACCTCCTCGCCGGCGACTCGCGCTTCGTCCTCGCGCGCGGTCGGACGCCGACTCGGCTTCTTCCACAACTTCGAGCGCGCGCTGCGGCTTGCGCCCGCCGGAGCCGAGTTCGTCGCGCTCGCCGATCAGGACGATCGATGGGAGGCCGAGAAGCTCGACGTGCTCGCCGACCGAATCGGGCCCGCAGCCGTCGCCTACAGCGACGCCCGGATCGTCACCGAGGACGGCGGAGTTGCTGTCCGAGACCTATTGGAACCGGCGCCGCAACAACAGCTCCAACTTCACGTCGCTCCTGCTCGCCAACACCGTCTCGGGCTCGGCGGCGCTCTTCCGGCGTCACGTGGTCGAGCGCTCGTTGCCGTTTCCGCCCGCCTTCGGCAAGCTTCTTCCACGACCACTGGCTGGCGCTCGTCGGCGCGGCGCTGGGGGAGATCGCCTACGTCGATCGGCCCCTCTACGACTACGTGCAGCACGATGACGCGCTCCTCGGGCACGAGCGCGCGCATGCTTGGGCGGACAAGGGTCGCGGAGTGCCGGCGCGGCTGCGGCCACTTCCGCGAGGATCCGAGCTACTTCTACGAGCACTGGCGCACGACCTACTTCCAGGAGTACTGCCGGCTGGTCGGTGATCGCCCGCCTGCTGCTTGCACGCTGCGGCGACGGAGCTGACGGAATCACGACGGCGGATCGCTGCGGCGCCTGGCCGAAGCCGAGCGGTCACCGGCAGGCAATCGCGTGGCTCGTCGTGCGCCAGTCGCGCCGGCTCGCCGGCTACGACGAGACGCTGGGTGCCGAGGGCCGCCTGCTGCGCGCGTTCGCCTGGCGCCGGCTGCTCGAGGCTCAGCCGCCGAAGCCCGGCGCAGCTCACCGATGGCTGCCCCGCCAGAGCGCGTTCCGGTGGACCGGGCCGGTGGCATGGCGACGCCGCAATCGCGAACGCCGGTGGCGGCACCGGCGACTCGCGCCGGAGGCCCGAACACGATGAGGCCGCTGTTCAGGTACGCCGACAACCGCCGGCCGGAATCGCTCGCCAACCGCTTTCGGCGACAGCGGATGCAGATCTTCGAAGCGCTGTGCGCGTCGCTGCCGCGGCCGCTTGCGGATCCTCGATCTCGGCGGAGTCGAGCATTTCTGGCGGCATATGGGCTTCGCGGACCGCGGCGACATCGAGATCGTCCTCCTCAACCTCAAGCCCCAGTCCCCGCAGGCCGACAACATCTCGGCGGTGGTCGGCGACGCGCGGGCGCTGGCCGGGATCGAGGCCGGGGAGTATCCCGTCGTCTTCTCCAACTCGGTAATCGAGCACGTCGGTGACTGGGACGACCAGACGGAGCATGGCCCGGGAGGTGCGCCGGGTCGGAAGGCGCTACTTCGTCCAGACTCCGAACCGCTACTTCCCGATCGAGCCGCACTTCCTATTCCCGGGGTTTCAGTTCCTCCCGTCCGCGGTCCGGGTCGCGCTCGTCCGCCGCTTCGCGCTCGGTTACCACGAGGCGCTCCCCGACCGGGACGAGGCCCTGGAGGCCGTGCGGGAGATCAGGCTGCTCGACGCCGCCGAGATGCGGCGCCTGTTTCCGGGCGCGTCGCTGCGGCGCGAGCGGTTCGCCGGTCTGACCAAGTCCTTGATCGCGCTCGGGGGGTGGGGTGGCTGACGACGGCACCGGCAGCGGCCGGCCACGCGGCCGTCGACGTGGTCGTCGTCACCTTCAACAGCGCCGGGGTGATCGCGGGCCTGCTCGATTCGCTCCCAACGGGAATGTCGGGGCTCGACTGGAGACTGATCGTCGTCGACAACGGCTCGCGCGACTCGACGCTCGAGCTGGTCCGTCGGCACCCGACCGTCGCCGAGATCGTCGAGCTGCCGGTCAACGCGGGCTTCGCCGCGGGAGTGAACCGCGGACTGGTCGAGACCGACCGGGACCGCGCCGTCCTGATTCTCAATCCCGACGTTCGCCTGGCAGCGAGATGCGCGAGGCGCCTGCACGCCGCGCTCGAGTCCGACGCGGGCGCGGGGATCGTCGTCCCGCGACTGGTTGACGAACGGGGCCAGCTGCTCTGGACCCTGCGCCACGAGCCGTCCGCGCCGCGGGCGCTCGCGGAGGCGCTCTGGGAGTCAGGCCCGCGGCGCGGCTCGGATGCGGCGAGACCATCCGGGCGCCCGGTGCGTACTCGCGATCGACCGTCGCCGAGTGGGCCTCCGGGGCGGTCCTGATGATCTCGCGCGACTGCCTGAGGATCTGCGGCAGCCTCGAGGAGTCGTTCTTCCTCTACTCGGAGGACACCGAGTACCAGCTTCGCGCTCGCGATCGGGGGCTGAGGACGCGGCTGGCGCCCGACGCCCTGGCGACGCATATCGGCGGCGATTCGCTCACCGATCCGGAGCTGTGGACCCTTCTGGTCCTCAACAAGGTCGAGCTCGACGACGGCGCTCGGGCCGCGCCCTGGGCTCGCCTTCTGGATCAGCTCGGTCGTTCGGGAGCTTCGCTTCGCGCTCACCGGGAACCGGCCCAGCGCACGGGCCGCGCGAGCCCTGTCGAGCCGCGCCGTGCCCAGGCACTCCGCGCACGGCTCGTTCGTAGATCGCATGGGCCGATGGAGCCACGGGGAGGAGACTTGACTCTGCGGGAATCGAACGGTGCGGTCGAGCAGGAGAACGCGCAGGCGGAGAACGGGATCTGCGTCGTCGGCACGCCTCGCGGCGGTAACTCACTCGTCGCCGGCGCCCTCCAACGCCTCGGCGTTTACCTCGGGGAGGAGGAGGAACTGCCGGCGCCCGACGGGACCAGCCCGCTCGGCAGCTTCGAACTGCCGCGGATCTCGGAGCTCAACGACGCCCTGGTCGAGCATCTGGATCTGGGATCACTCGACGCTCCCGTTCCGCCGCGCGGCTGGGAGCGCGACGCACAGCTGAAACCGCTTGGCGAGCGCGCGCGCAGCGCCTTGGACGAGGCGTTCGGCGAGGCCCGCATCTGGGCCTGGAAGGACGCCCGCAACGCGGTCACGCTGCCCTTCTGGCAGCGCCTCCTGAGCGGAACTCGGTACGTGATCTGCATCCGCAATCCGCTCGACGCGGCTCAATCTCTGCGGGCGGTCGACGACGGCCAGGAGCTCGAGCCCTACATGTCGATCTGGTTGCGCACGGTCGCGCTGGCAATGATCAACACGTCGGGCCAGCCGCGGATCGTGATCGACTACGACGACTTCGTCTCGACGCCGGTGAGGACCGCGCGGCGGCTCGCCCGGTTCGCGGGGCTCGGTGGTGAGCTCACCGACGCCGACATCGAGCGAGCGCTGGGAAGGTTCGTCGATCCATCGCTGGCGCTGTTTCGGACCCCGGCGGAGATCGCGCTCGACGGAGAGCTGACGACGCGCGACTGCGCGACGCTTTACCGGGAACTGCTGCGCCTCCGACCGGGAGACCCCGACCGCGATCCTGAGCCCGAGGCGATGGCCGCTGAGTGGCAGGCCGTCGATCGACTCGCCGACCGCTTGCTACACGCGACGCGGCCGGCGATGACAGCGGCGATGGCGATCGGTCGGCCGACGTCGGCGCGTATGCGACCGCGCGCATCTCGGAGCTCGAGAACCTCCTTGCCGACGCCGTTCGGATCGCGAGCAGGCCGCGGAGCGGATCGCCGAGCTCGAACGGGCGAACGCAGAGCAAGAGGAGGAATTTGCGCGGGCGCTGGCCGGACGCAAGCAAGAGCTTGAGAAGGGGCAGAAGCAGAGGGCAGAGCTCGAGCGGCTGCTGTCCGAGCGCAAGGAAGATCTTCAGAGGGCGGTGGCCGAGCGCGAGGACGAGCTCGCGAAGCTGCGCGGCCAGGCGAAGGGCCTCGAGCTGGCGAGAGCCGAGCTCGAGCAGAACCACCTCCAGAGCCGGAGATCTCCGACGCGCGGATGAGCGAACTCGAGGCGGTCACGGAACGCCAGCGCCGGGCCCTGACGGAGAACGAGCAGCGACTCGCTGCGGCCGACGCGAAGGCCGGCGAACTCCAAGAGATCGCGGCCCGCGAGCTGGAGAACGTCGCCGAGCGCGACCAGCGTCTGGTCGCCAAGCAGGCCGAGCTCACCGAGCTCGTCGAGCACGTGGAGCGGCTCAAGGCCGCGGTCGAGGAACGAGACTCACGACTCTCCGCCCAGAAGCAGTTCCTGCAGGAACAGAGCGAGGAAATGCAGTTTCGCGACGCTCAGCATCAGCAGATAATCCAGGGGATGCGCCAATCGCGAAGCTGGAAGGTCACCAAGCCGTACCGGCGTACGGCGATCTTCTTCCGGGGCATCACAGGACGAGGCGACCCCGATCTGAAGCCGTGAGCGACGGGCCGGTGAACGGCTCGACGCCCATCGCGCTCGGAGAGCGGGTCAGGATCGACTCCCGTCGCCGCGGGGCCCGCATCACGATCTGCGTTGAGCACTGCGTCGTCCTCGCCGGTCGCGGCGTCTTCGTCGCCGGCTGGGTGCTCGACCCGTTCGCGGGGATCCACGCGATTCAGCTCCGTGCCCCCGACAGCGGGATCTCGCATGATGTGAAGCCGAACCTGGCGCGGCCCGAGATCCTCGAGGCCCACAGCAATCAGCTCAAGCGGGCGGCTCGGAAGGCGGGGGGCGAACAACTGCCGGGCTTCTGGGAGATGGCCCCGGGAAGTCTGGATCCGGAAGGGACGGACCCGGCTCGACCTCGAGCTCGACGGCGGCCGCTCGTACTCGCTGGCGCTCCTCGCCACGCAGGAGGTCCGGGCATCGTCGCCTTCCTGCGCGCGTCCGGGCTACACGCGGTAGCCGCTCATCTTCCGACGACCTCCGGCGATCTTCCCGAGAGCTGGCGAGACGCCCTGCTTCGGCCTACTCGCTGCTGCCCGAGGGCTCGATCGAGGGGGCTCAACTCGTACGCCTACCTCGACGCGGCGAGCCGCTGACGGTGGCCGAGCTCCCGCTGAGCTACGGCTCCGCGGGCGTCGAGATGCCGTCGGCGGGACGATGCGCGCTCGCGGGTCGGGCCTCCTCGACGAGCGCCACTACCGGGGCGCGTACCCGGAGCTGGTGGCCTGCGGCATCGACCTGATGACCCACTACCTGACTCTCGGCCACCGCGAGGGTCGCAATCCGTGGCTCGTTCAGCACGACGTCTACCACTCGATTACCTCGCGGGCGATCCGAAGGTCAACCCACTCGTCCACTACTACGAGACCGGGGCCGAGCGCGGCTATCTCACCGTGCCCGGCGACCACGACTTGGACGAGGACGTCTTCGCGCAGCTCCGCTACTGGGCCGCGCCGGGACCAGGGGCCGAGGACTTCGATCCAGCGATCGCCGCGGGTCAGGCGCGGCGGGCGAAGCTGATCGCGTTCTACCTGCCGCAGTTCCACGCGATTCCCGAGAACGACGAATGGTGGGGCGAAGGGCTTCACGGAATGGCGCAACGTGTGCGCGGCGTTCCCCGCTTCGCCGGCCACTACCAGCCGCGGCTGCCGCGCGACCTCGGCTTCTACGACCTCGACGCGACCGGAGACGCTCGCCGCCAGGTCGAGCTCGCCCGCGCCGCAGGCGTCCACGGGTTCTGCCTTCTACTACTACTGGTTCGACGGCAAGCGGCTGCTGGAGCGGCCCGTCGAGCGCTTCCTCGACGATCGCGCGATCGATCTTCCCGTTCTGCCTCACTTGGGCGAACGAGAACTGGACGCGGCGCTGGGACGGCCACGACGACGAGATCCTCATTGCGCCAGAAGTACGACCCCGGCGACGACGTGGGGCTCGTCGACGATCTACAGCGCCACTTCGCGGATCCGCGTTACATCCGCTTCGAGGGCGGCCGCTGCTCCTGCTGTACCGCGCCGACGTGGATTCCAGACGCCGCCGTCGGACTCGAGCGCTGGCGCGAGCTCTGACACGGCGCACGGCGAGGAGCCCCTGATCTTCGTCGCGCAGGCGTTCGGTCGCGGACCCGCAGCCAGTACGGCCTCGACGGCGCGTTCGAGTTCCCGCCGCACAAGCTGGTCCGAGCTACGGCCGCGCGATCAACTCGGAGCCGACGGTCCTGGATCCCGACGTTCGCCGGCCACGTCATCGACTACGAGACGTCGTCGGCCGACGGCGTTCGCGAAGCGCAGCCGGCCTATCCGCTGATCAAGGACGGCCGTGCCGTCGTGGGACAACGACGCGCGCCGGCAGGGCGCGGGGTTGACACTGCACCGGTCGAGCCCGCGCGCCTACGAGCGCTGGCTGCGCGCGCTCGTCGAGACGCGCCGCGGGCCATCCCGTCCTCGGCGAGCGCTGGTCTTCGTCAACGCCTGGAACGAATGGGCAGAGGGGGCCTACCTCGAACCGGACGTCCACTTCGGCGCGGCCTATCTGAACGCGACCGCGCGGGCGGTCTGCGAGCCATAGCGGCGCCCGGGACCCGGCTCAACGAAAACGGCCCGCAAGCTGGGTGTTGAGCTCCTCCCACGCCTGCCACGCGTACTCGAGCTCGCCGACAAGTTGTCGCACGTTCTCGCGAGCCGCGAGGACCTCGCGCGCTTCACCCGGTTCGGGCGCCTCGAGGTCGTCGGCGGTCACCTCGACGGGGCGCTTGCGCAGCAACAGATAGCCCTGGTCGCCCGGGTGACGAAAGCCGGTCTCGGCGAGTTCGAGGATCTCGAAGGCTCGTCCCCAGTGAGCCCGCAACCACCATTCCGAGTGGACCACGACGGGCGCCGCCTTCACCCGCCCTGCTCCGAAGGCGTTCATCCCGACATGATCGGAGTCCACGGTTGCGTCGCTGAGTGCGGCCTGCGGGAGCTTGGCGCCTCCCGCAGGAGAGATGAAGGTCACGATCATCAGGCCGTCGGGCTTGAGAACGCGGCGGAGCTCGAGCGCCCATTCCGCCCACCTCTGCGCGATATGGGTGAAGACGGACGCGCAGTAGACCAGGTCGTACGTCCCGTCGGGCTGCCCCAGGTAGGCCGCCTGCTCGGCCTTGAACACGTGCAGGGGTGGCGAGAGGTTGGCCTCCAGCCAGGCGATGCTCTCGGAGTCTATGTCGCACCCGTGAAACTCGCCGACTCGCGCCTCCTCGAGGAAATGTCGAAGCGTGCGACCGGCGCCGCAGCCGAAGTCGAGCACCCGGCGACCCTCAAATCCCCAGTCGTCGGGAAGCAGGCCCAGAATCGCTTCTCGCGTAACGGCGCCGACTCGCTCGTAGCTCTCCCACGGGTCGTCGGCCATCCGCTTGCCCCCGATGCGACGCGCGAGTCGCCACGGCGGATAAGGAGGCTCGTGTGGGGGTGGCTCGGTCGGCGCCATGGTCCCGTCCGCCACCACGGCGCGGCCCTTCGTTCGCCTCCGGCTCACGGCCGCATCCTAGGAGAGGGAGGACTAGCCTCGGTCGCCCGTGATCCGCTGCGGAGACGCCGCAACGCCCGGAGCGGCCTCGTGATCCTCCACGACCGCGACGACTCCATCGTCGTCAGCGTGTTCTGAAGCGTGGCGAGAGTGAGGCGCGCGGCGGCGAGCTCACGCTCGAGGCTTGCCAACTCGCGCAGGCGGTCGGTCGCGGCTGCCTCCAGAGCTTGCACGCGGCGGCCACCGTTCTGAGCGCCCTGGAGGCGTCGCTGGTCGGCTCGCGCAGCGGCGAGTTCCTCGCGCAGGCGGGAGTTCAGCTGCCGCTGATTGACGAGCGCGGCTTTGATTTTCGGCGCCGCCGGGGCCTTCGATTGAGCCCCGGGTCTGCGCCCGCCAGCGCGTTGTTCGCCACCGACTGGCTTGCCTTCTTTGCGCCCTCGTTGCTGCAGAACCAAAAGCCCCGTGTCCCTAGCATTCAAGCTGCTACCGTCACGCCGCCCGACCGAAGGGAAGCAGAATACTGCATCGTTCGCGCGAGACCATCAGGCGGGAGCCCCACTTTGGACGCTGAGATTGAGGACCGCAAGCGGGAGAATGGGGCGTCGGGGGCAGGCTCGGCTGGATCGGATCTGCAGTCGTCGGTAACCGCGGCCGTATCGCGAGCGCGAAGCGAGGGAGGCGACGAACCGCTGGTCGCGATCGCGATCGCGACTCACCGCCCGCCGATCGACCTACTCGAGCTGGCGATCGAGTCGATCCGCGACCAAGACCACCCCCGCTGGGTCGCCGTGATCAGCGACGACGCGTCCCCACCGGACTGGTTGGCGGCGATCCGGTCGCTGATCCGCCATGACAGCCGTTTCGTCCTCTCCCAGGCCCCACAGACCGCCGGGCGCGACGCGAATTTCGAGCGCGCGTTGGAGGCGATCGGCGAACCGTTCGACCTCGTCGCGCTCGCCGACCAGACCGACCGTTGGCGGCCGGACAAGCTGAGCAGCCTGATCGGCGCCCTCGACCCTGAGGCGGCCCTTGCATACAGCGACGTCCGGCTCCTGCGACCCGACGGCAGCCCGATCCAGCCATCGCGGGAGGTCGAGGATCCGCCGCTGACGATCGCGTCGCTCTCGGAACGGAGCCTCGTTCCCGGCTCGGGAATGCTGTTTCGCCGCGAGCTGCTTCGAATCGCGCTGCCGTTCCCCGACGAGCTCGGTCTCAGATACGACCAGTGGCTGGCGCTTATGGCCCTGGCCACGGGCCAGGTACGGCACACCAAGCAGACGCTGACCGATCACACCGCCGGTGCCGCGCAGGCGTTCGCCGCCCTGCACGCCGCCGCGGAGGACTCGAACGGCCGCCGCCGGCTGCGCCGTCGGGCGGCGGCGGCCGGCGAGACGGCTGCCCGCGAGATCACCGCGGTGATCGAGAGCCGTCGCCAGACGACCGGGCTGGCGGTGCCCAGAGTGGCCGGGGAGCAACCCAGCGCTCGGATCACGGAGGTCACGTCGGCGGCGGATGAGGCGAGCGTGCCCGCGACCGATATTGCGATCTCCGTCCAGGGGGTCAGCAAGACCTACTCAATCCAGGCTCCGCCGCCCGAGGGTCTTGGCGAACGCCTCAAGGACCCGCTGCGACAGTTCCGGCGCGAGCGGTTCACGGCGCTGGAAGATGTCTCGTTCGACGTCGCCCGGGGCGAGTTCTTCGGCATCGTCGGAGGCAACGGAAGCGGCAAGACGACGCTGCTACAGATCCTCGCCAACGTCTACAAGCCGGACACCGGGCGGGTGTTCATCGCTCCGCGCGTGGCACCGATCATCTCGCTCGGAATCGGCTTTCAGGCCGATCTTCCCGCGCTTCCGAACGTCCTCATGACGTGTGAGCTGCTCGGGGTCTCGGCGGCCGAGGTCCGCCGACGCTTCGACGAACTGCTCGCGTTCGCCGGCCTCGAGAAGTTCGCGGACCTCAAGCTGCGCAATTACTCGACCGGGATGAGGGTCCGACTCGCGTTCGCAACCGTGATGCTCGTCGACGCAGATGTGCTGCTGTTCGACGAGGTCCTCGCGGTCGGCGACGGGGCGTTCAAGCAGAAGGCTACGCAGGCGTTCGAGAATCTCCGCAACGAGAAGACGATCGTCCTAGTCACGCACAGCATGCAGTACTTGCTCAATTACTGCGACCGGGCGATGCTCCTGAACCGCGGTCGCATGGAGATGATCGGCGCCCCCGACGAGGTCGCTCGGCGCTACGCCGAGCTGTCGCTCGAGCAGTGGGGGGAGGGTCCCGATGCTCCGCCGAGCGTCAAGGTCCCGGCGGTGAGGAAACCGCGAGCCGAGATCACCGACGTGTGGCTCAGCGATTCGTCGGGTCAGCGGACGACCAGCATCGGTTACGGGGAGGAGATCATCGTCCACGCGACGATCGACGCCACCGGGAGCATCCGCGACCCAGGGCTGCGGCTCGAACTCCGACGCCGGGGCGCGGCGAAGATCTTCGCGCCGCCGACCCTCGGGTTGAGCCAGAACGGACGCGGAGTTCGGCCCGGCGCGAAGCTCCAGGTCGAAACCGCGATCGAGAACAGGCTGGCGCCCGGCCCCTACACGATCCTCTGCTCGGTGACCGCGAATCCCGAGGGCACCGAGCGCGCGGTCTCGCCCGCGCTGACGATCGACTTCGCTGTCGCGCGCGGGACCGAGGAGACCCTCGGGATGGTCGACCTCAAACACAGCGTCCGCGTCAGCCGCGAGGCGGCTCCGAACGGCGAGCGCGGACCGACCCGAAAGCAGAAGCGATGACCCCGGACGCCGACGCGGCGACCGTCGCGCCCACCGACCTCTCCGGCGGAGGGTTGCGCGAGCTCGGCGGGCCGGAGGCGATCGGTCGCGACTGGCGTCGCTTCTGGCGGCTGCTGAAGCGAATGACGCGGATGGACTGG
The DNA here is from genome assembly GCA_963742205.1 of uncultured Solirubrobacterales bacterium. GTDB lineage: Bacteria > Actinomycetota > Thermoleophilia > Solirubrobacterales > 70-9 > WHSW01. Next base: position 97,592 of record CAVUKZ010000006.1, read on the forward strand.
GCGAACCGCTACCAGGGCTCGGTGCTCGGCTATGCCTGGACCCTGCTTGGACCGCTGCTCTACAGCGTCGTCCTCTACTTCGCCTTCTCTCGAGTCCTGCGGTTCGGGGGCGACGTCCAGGACTACCAGGCGGTCCTGATCCTCGACATTATGCTGTTCTCGGCGCTGACCGGCTCGATCAGCCGCGGGCTGGTCTGCTTCATCTCCCGCAGCGCGCTGATCCGCCAGATCGAGATCCCCCGTCTGGTGCTTCCGCTCGCCGCCGTGGCGACGGCGACGATCACCCTCTGCTTCAACCTCGTCGTCGTGCTCGGGATCGCGCTCGTGATCGGCGTCCAGCCGACGCTGACCTGGCTCCTGCTACCGGTGATCGTCGCCCTGATCGTGATCGTGGCGGCGCCCGCCACGGCGCTGTTCTCGGTCCTGAATGCGCGCATGCGCGACGTCAGCCAGGTCTGGGCAGCGATCGGCCGGGCGCTCTTCTTCGCCTCGCCGGTGATCGTCCCGATCGAGGCCTATCCGAAGTCATGGGACGTCGTGCTGGAGTGGAACCCGCTCGCCGTCATCCTCGCCCAGGCACGGGTCTGGATCATCGATCCCACCGCGCCCAGCTGGGCGGACGTGGTCGGCAGCTGGAGTGACCTCGTCTATCCGATCACGACGACGATGATCATCACGATCCTCGCGATCTGGGCCTTTCGTCGCCTCGTGGGGGGAATTGCGGAAGAAGTGTGATTCCCGGCTACCGGCAGGCGTTTTTCCTCCACATCCCAAAGACGGCCGGTGAGAGCCTGGCCCATTTTCTCGTCCACGAAGCCGACCTGGGCAACGTCCTGCGACTGCCCACCGACGAGGGGCTGGTGCCCGCCCTGCTGAAATCCCGCGGCTACGGCGCAATTCACGGGCACGCGCCGTATCCGGTGATCGAAGCCCTGCGCCAACCCGTGTTCACGATCACGATCCTGCGCTCGCCGATCGAGCGGGTGATCTCGCAGTTCGAGTACGTGCGGCGCAGCGACCACCCTCAGCACGCCCAGCAGCGTGGGCGCTTTCGGGAGCGCGGGATCGAGACGGTGGAGGACCTCGTCGAAGCTGGCCACGCCGCGAACAGCCAGACGATGATGTTGGCCGCCGAGCTCGAGATCGGACCGCTGTTGAGTGCATTCGAGCTGGGCGAGCTCGACGCGGCAGAGGCGCGGGAGGCGCTGATGCGCTCGAGCTACGGCCACGGCGACGCCGCCGCACTCGAGCGGGCGAAGAAGCGCCTCGACGCGTTCGACTTCGTCGGCGTGACCGAGGGCTTCGACGATTCGGTTCGCCTCCTCTCCAGGCTGATCGGACTGCCCGGCAACCCCTCGGCGCAGCGAACGAACACGGCGCCCGAGAGCGAACGGGCCGCTCGCGCGGATCGCTATGACGCCGCAACGCTGGAAGCGATCGCGGAAGCGAATCGGCTCGACCTCGAGCTCTACGACCACGCCCGGAGCCTGTTCGAAGAGCGTTACCGGCAAGCGTTCGAGCAGGCGCCTTCCGTCCGGTCCCCAGGGCTCACCGTACAGCCCTCTGTCCGCCGGCGGCCCCGATCGGCGGCGGGCGAGGCGCGCCCCCGCAGGGGCCTGTTCATCCACCTCCCCGGCACCGACGGACAGCGCGTTCGCCGATTCCTCGAAGACGCCGAGCCGGACGGCGTGACAACTCTCCCTCGCGACGATCGCCTGTTTCCGACCCTGGCGGAGGCTCCGGCTTCGGGCTTTCTCGAGGCCCGGGCTCCGTACGAGGTCGCGTCGGTTCTCCCGCGGCCGTTGTTCATGATCACCCTCGTTCGAGCGCCGGTCGAGCGCACGATCGCGGCGCTCGAATTCGCCTGGCAGAGCGACCATCCGCTGCAAGCGGAGCGCCGCCGCGCGTGGTTCGACCGCGGCATCGCGACGATCGCCGATGTGATCGAGAGCGGGGAGTTCCCGGCCCAACGATCAGACCCGCCTGCTCGGACTCGGAGCTCGACGTCAAGTCGCTGTTCGAGCGCTTCGAGACCGGCGAGCTGAGCGCCGCGGACGCCGCCGCCGAGTTGCAGCGCGCTGCCCGACGCCCGGCGACGCGGGAGGATCTCGAGCGCGCCAAGGCGCGGCTCCGGTCGATCCAGTTCGTCGGCATCGACGGAGCGGCCGAACCGTCGCTGCGACTACTCGCCAGGCGCCTCGGTGCGCGGCGACCGCCCCCGCTGAAGCGGGACGTAGGCGCGACAGCTGCCGATCCAGGTCGTGCCGGCTATTCCGAGGAAGTGCTCGCCGCGATCGCCGCTGCGAACCGCCTCGACGACGAGCTGTATCGATTCGCGACCCGGCTGTTCGGGCGGCGGTACGAGGCGGCGTTCGGCGAATCAGCCGACTTCAGCGAGCCGGCGATTCCGCATCGTGCCGGCGCCGGCGGCGGCGACCACAACGGCGACGGCGCGAGGCAGCGGCGGGGCCGTCCGGGGGCAGGCGCGCGACGCGACGGCGACGGCCTCGGCGGGTATGCAAAGGCCTTTTTCCTGCACATCCCGAAGACCGCAGGGATGAGTTTCGGGACCCTGTTGCGGCAGGAGGTCGGGGCGCGTAACGTGCTCCGGGTCGGCGGCGAGGAGGAGATCTTCCCGGCCCTCGCCACGGCCGGGGACTACACCGTCGTCCAAGGTCATCTCCCCTACCCGGTCGGTGCGATCCTCGGCGAGCCGCTGCTGATCCTCACCTTCCTGCGCGATCCCGTCGCCCGCGTGCTCTCACTGTTCGAGTACTCGCGCCGCGAGCCGGAGAAGCCCCTGTTCGCCAAGTGGAAGGACGCGGACGTTGCAGTCCCCGCTCGACCTGCTCGAGCTCGGCGTCGCGAGGAACCGCCAAACGAAGCTCCTCGGGGCTGAGTTCGACCTCGCGCCGGTGCTCGAGCGTTACTCGAGCGGCGAGCTGTCGGCGCGCCGGGCCCTCCGTCAGCTCCAGAAGCTGATGCCCGACCCCGACCGCGACGCGCTCGAGCGCGCCAAGCAGCGGCTCGACACGATCCAGTTCGTCGGCATCACCGAGGCGTTCGAGGCGTCGGCACGCCTGTTCGCAAGGACGGTGGGAATGAAGGCCGAGCCCGAGGTCAACCGGATCAACGCGGCTCCGGCAAACGATCGAAGCACCCGGATGCAGCGCTACCCGAGCGAGGTCCTGGAGACGATCGCCGAGCTCAACGCGCTCGACATCGAGTTGCACCAGTACGCGCTCGAACTGTTCCGGACGCGATACGTGGCGGCCTTCGGCACCGCTCCCGAGCTCGAGCGCCGCCGACCGCAGCGCAGACGTAAGCTTGCCGGGCTTTGACTGAGCACTATCAGCCAGGCGCGGATGCGCCCTCGCGCTTCCCGGGTCGAACTCGAGGCCACTCAGCGAGACCGGCCGGCGCCGAAGCTCGCCGTCACCGTTCTCGGCATGCACCGCGGCGGCACCTCAGCCGTGGCGCGAATCCTCTCCCTGCTCGGCGCCGACCTACCCCGCGACCTGCTTGACGCCAGCGACGACAACCCGAGCGGCTTCTGGGAGCCGAAGCCGATAATGGAGCTCAACGAGGCTTGCTCGCTTCCGCGGGAAGCGCATGGGACGACGTCTCGGCGTTCCCCGCCGAGCTGGTATGGGTCGCCGCCCGAGGGAGAATTCCGAGAGCGGGCCGTTCAGCAACTCGAGGAGCAGTACCCGGACTCGAAGCTCTTCGTGCTAAAGGATCCGCGCATCTGTCGGCTGGTGCCGTTCTGGGTGGCGGCGCTCGATGAGTTTGGCGCTGTCCCCGTGTTCGTGACGCCGGTCCGCAACCCGCTCGAGGTCGCTGCGTCGCTGAAGGAGCGCAATGGGTTCTCAACCCCGAAGGGCCTTCTGCTGTGGCTTCGCCACGTGCTCGAGGCCGAGCACCAGACACGAGGGCATCCCCGGGTCTTCATCTCATACGAGCGGCTGCTCAAAGACTGGGAGGGTGAGGCCCGGGCGATTGCCGACCACCTGCAGATCTCCTGGCCTCTCCTCAATCACAGCGCCCGCGACGAGGTTGAGCGGTTTCTCGAACCCAGGCGCCGGCACCAGCACGCGACCCTGACGGAGCTACGTGATCACACGGCCGTGGTCGATTGGGTCACGCGCTGCTATGCGGCGCTCGAGGAAGCATCCCGGACCGGCGACACACCGCAGATCGACGTTCTCGCCGAGATCTCCGGCGAGCTGGAGCGCGCCGATCGCGCCTACGGACCCCTCCTCGCTGGCGAGCGGCGGACCGTCGCCGCCCAAGACGAGGAGCTCGAGAGCGCCCGCGCGGATCTGGATCGCCTCGCGGCCGAGGTCGAGGGGCATGTCGAGGCAAGGGACTCGCTGATCGTCGAACTCGACGGGCGCCGCGCGCGCGCGACCATGGCTCAGCGCGAGGTGCGGCGTCTCGAACGGGAGCGAAATCAGGGCCTGCGAGAGGTCGCGAGGCTGCGACGGGAGCTCCGGGCCAAGGAAGCCGGGGCCAGAGGACGCCGGGTCGCGAGCGAACGCGACCGGCTCGAGGTCGAGAAGCTCAGGGCGAGGGTTGAGGCCCAGCAGCGCGAGCTCGCGGACCGCGAGCAGGCGCTGGCCGCCCGCAACGGCGAACTCGACTCGCAACGCAGCGAAGTCGAGGCCTTGGCGGGTCGAGCGGCCGAGCTCGAGGCCGAGCACGAGCGGCTGCAGGCGGCGCTGGCCGAGCGAGATCGTGAACTGTCGGAGCGGGCGGCCGAGCTCGCCACGGCGGAGGTGCAGCTGGATCATTCCCGCGCGGAGGCCGTCGACCACTCCCGGCGGCGGGCCGAGACCGAAGCTCGGTTGACCGAGCTGCGGGCGAAGGCCGATGAGGCGGCAACTCGGGCCAAGGCCGAGCTGCGGGGTAAGGTGACCCAGCTCGAGCGCGACCTGAGCGAGCGCGACCGAACACAGCAGCGCCTCGAGATGCAGATCGCGGTTCGCAACGAAGCGGAGGCGGACCTCGCAGCGCGGCTCAATGACCTCGACGCGGCGCTCGAGCGGCTCGCGGCCGAGGCCGCGGAGCTGCACGAGCGCAGCCAAGCGGAGCGCACCGAATCGGCGCTCGCCTACCTCGAGGCCAGGCCGCGCGCCCGGCTGCGTACCGCGCTTCGCGTGATCGGCTGGTCGCTGCGCCCGGGCCGCACGGGCCTCGCGCGGGACTTCCGCACGATCAGGCGGTCGGGCCAGTTCGACGCGACGTTCTACCTGCTCCGCTACCCGAAGGCGGCCAGTGCGCCAGGGCATCCGGCCCTGCATTACGTCTCGCGAGGTGCGGCGGAGGGAATGAATCCGAACGCTGACTTCGACACCCGCGCCTATCTGAACGAGCATCCAGAACTGGCGGAGTCGGGACGGAACCCATTCGCCCACTTCCTCCGTACCGAGGCCGCTGGTGCGGCCGGCCGGGCCGCCTGAATGAGCGTCCACCCTCATCTCGACGATGAGCTCGCTCGCCTGAAAGAAGAGATAGCGGTCAAGCGGGCGGAGGCCGCTCGCCTGCGCGCCGGCGTCTCGGGAGGCGTGGCAACGGCGCCGCGGCCCGAGGTCACCCCACTGGCGGCGCCCCGGTCGCCCCGGTCGCTCCGGCGCCCGCCGCGAAGCCGATCCCGGAAGTCCTTCGCGAGACGCTCACGGCTGAGGCGCAGCCGATCGTTCTCCGCGCCGGCTACGACGCGCTCGCGGCGCTCGGCGGCCCGGATCCGATCCGCTTCCCGCCGGCGATCGCGGGCGAATCGCATCAGGCGGCCAGCGGCCCGACCGCCGCGATCGCGGCCCTCGAGACGCTCAGGGCCCGCGGCGCGACCCACATCGTCCTCCCGCCGGGTAGCGAGGAGTGGCTCGACGAGACGCAGGGCTTCATGGTCCACCTCACGAACCGCTATCGAAGGCTCGCCGGGGCCGACGGCTGGGCCGTCCACTCGCTCGCCTTTGATCCGGACAACGAGCGTCCGTGGACCCAGCACCTGTCGGAGATCCTCGAGGAGTACTCGGCCCGCTATCAGCCAGAGTTCGCGGCGCTCGATTGGTCGACCGACCTCGGGCTCGCCGGACGCCGCTGGCCTGGGTGCACGGTCTTCAGCCCGCTCAACGACGGCGACAACCTCCCCTACCTGTCCGACAGCGTGGAGCTGGTCGCGCTCGACCGGGGTGCCAGCCCGGCGGCCGTCGCCGAGGCGCGCAGGGTGGCCGGGACGGCGGTCCTCCGCCCGTCCGACCCCCAGGGCCCGACCAACTGGTTCGAGGTCGAGTGGCTGCGAGAGCCCGAACGTCGGCGGCCGGAGACCTCGATCGTGATCCCGACCTACAACGCGGCGACGATCCTCGACCAGTGCCTGCGGGCGATCCGCGAGACGGTCTCCGGCGCGATCCCGGTCGAGGTCGTCGTCGTTGACGACGCTTCGGGCGATGAGACGCAAGCGGTGCTCGAGCGCTGGAAGCAGCGACTGACGAAGCTGACGGTGGTCCGCAATCCCGGAGAACAAGGGCTTCCTGGAGAGCTGCAACAACGGAGCCGCGGCGGCGTCGGGAGAGGTGCTGGTCTTCCTCAACAACGACACGATCCCGCTCCCCGGCTGGCTGCTACCGCTCGTCGAGACGCTGGTCGAGCGAGCCGATGTGGGAGCGGTGGGCGGCAAGCTGATCTACCCCGACGGCACCCTTCAGGAGGCCGGGGGCGTGATCTTCTCGGACGGCAGCGGCGCCAACTTCGGGCGCGGGGATCCGAATCCCGACGCCCCGCTGTACTCGTTCCCGCGCGATGTCCACTACTGCTCCGGCGCCCTGATCGCGACCTGGGCGGAGCACTTCGCGCGCATGGGCGGCTTCGACTCCCACTTCAGCCCCGGCTACTACGAGGAGACCGATCTCTGCTTCCGCCTGCGGCGCGAGGGCGCCCGGGTGCTGTTCGAGCCCGAGAGCGCGATCGTGCACCTCGAGGGGGCGACCGCCGGCACCGACGAGGCGAGCGGGATGAAGCGGTACCAGGCGATCAACCGCGAGAAGTTCGCGGAGCGCTGGGCCACGGAACTGGCGAGCTGCCCGCCGGCCCCGCGGCGCTACGACGAGCTCACCTGGCACGGGCTCGCGCGCGCGGCCGAGCGCGGGGATGCGGGCGGGTGAGCGCACCCGGGCGTCATCTGCTGCTGTGCGTCCCGGAGGCTCCGGATGCGACCCGCCAGAGTGGTTCGCTCCGCCTGCTCAACATCGTCGAGATGCTCGTCGAGGGGGGCTGGCGGGTGACCCTGGTTTCGACCTATCCGGGAAGGCACATGGATCGGCGGCGATTTCTACGCATGGGGGTGCCGATCTTCACCGAGGAGAGCCTCGGCGAGGTACTGACGGGCAACGAGATCGACGTCGCCCTGATCGCCTTCTGGGAGACGGCCGAACGGCTCGTCCCGGCGATCAGGTCGCGGTCGCCGGAGACCAAGATCGTCCTCGACTCGGTCGACGTGCACTTCGTCCGGCGAACCCGCGAACAGCTGACGACCGGGGCGGGCGCCGCGGAACCCTCGCTCGACTCGACCGTGGGATCCGAGTACATCCGCGAGATGAACACGTATGTGAGAGCCGACGCGGTGATCACCGTCTCCTCGAAGGAGGCGCAACTGCTCGAGGACCTCACGAACGGCGCCATCCGCGCTTACTGCGTCCCCGACTGCGAGGACGCGACGACCTACCCGCAGAGCGCCGACACCCGCCGCGGAATCGTCTTCCTGGGCAACTTCCAGCATCCCCCCAACCGGGACGCGGTCGAGTTTCTCTGCGATGAGATCGTCCCCCACCTGAACGCGGACCTGCTCCGCGAGCACCCGATCTCGGTGGTCGGCAACGCGCTCGCGGACGAGACGCTCGAGAAGTGCAGGGCGACGCCCGGCGTCGTCCCGGTCGGCTGGGTGCCGTCGGTAATCCCCTATCTCGCCGCGGCGCGACTCTCGATCGTCCCGCTGCGCTACGGCGCCGGCACGAAGCGGAAGGTGATCCAGTCGCTGATGGCGGGGACCCCGACGATCGCCACCGGGGCCGCTGTCGAGGGCATGGGCCTCAACGACCGCGCGGGCGTCTGGATCGAGGAATCTCCGGAAGCCTTCGCCGCAGCGATCTCCCGAATCGCGACCGACGACGACGAGTGGGACCGCCTGCGGTCGGTAGGTCCGGAGGCGATCGCCGCCGGCTTCGCGCGCGACCACGTGCGCGGGATCCTGCTCGGGACCGTTGATCGGATCCTCAACGGGGTGCCCGCGGACCCGGAGACCGATCCCGTGCGCCTGAGATCGAGCGGCCCCCGGATCAGGCCCGCGGCGCCGCTGCGGCCGCGAGCACTCCCGGGTAGAGCAGCGAGCAACGCCATCCGCCCCCCGATCGTGATCCTCGGGGCGCCGCGTTCGGGAACCACCTACCTGAACCGAATCGTCAACGAACATCCCGGCGTCTTCGTCACCCACGAGTCGCGGATCTTCGTCTGGGCCCACCGGGCGCTGGCGATGATCGACGATCCCCAGGTGGTCCTCTCGCACCGCGAGCAGATCCGCGACCATCTGGAACGCGAGCTCCCGGGCCTGATCCGCGACTTCTACCGCTCCCTGCGACCGCAGATCGAGCACTGGGGCGACAAGAACCCCCATTACGCGTCGCCTGTCGACCGCGGGTGCCCGCGGACCATCGAACGGCTCTATCCGGGCGCACGCTTTATCCATGTCCTCCGCGACGGGCGCGACGTGGTCACTTCGCTGACGCGCAAGACGAGCCCCGACGGCGACCCGTGGGCCCCGTTCGAAATGGCGCACGACGTCTGGAATTCCCACATCACGATCGGACACGAGCTCGGCGCAGAGGTGCCCGAGGCTCAATTCTGCGAGGTCCGATACGAGGACCTGATCGCCGATGACGTCGGGGTCGCCCGCAGGGTCTTCGATTTCCTCGGGATCGAGATCGACGACTCGGTGATCAGCTTCTGCGAGGCGCAGCAGGTGGAGCGCACACCGCTCAGCGGCCCGACCCGCGATCTCAGCAAGGGCGCCGGCGAATCGGACTGGCACAGCGTGTTCACGGCCGAGGAGCGGCGCCGCAGCCTCGAGCTGCTCGGAGAGAACCTGGTCCGGTTCGGCTATCTGACCGAGGCCGGGTTCGCGCGCGAGATGGCGGTGGTGGACCCGACCGGCGGATCCTGGCGCCGGTGTCAGCCGCGCCCATCCGTTTTCGTAGGGGTATGGGATGCTGACCGACCTCTTGGCCGCCCCGCGCGCCATCGCCCTGACCGTGTTCGCCCTCGCAGCGATCGCCGTCGTGGGATGCGGCGGAAGCTCCGACGACGAGTCGACCACGACGACGAGCAGCACGAGCACGACGAGCGACGCGACCACGACGACCAGCGCCCAGAACGGCGGTGGCACGGCGGCAAAGCCGGTGGCGGCGCCGAAACCGACCGAGTCCGTCAAGGATGCCGAAAAGCGGATCGCGAAGGCCTTCGACAGCGGTGACTGCGACGAGATCATCGAGCTGGCGCCGATCGCTCGACGGCCCGCGGGCGCTGCGGCTCAAACCCGTTGCGAACAGCTGAAGTCCCGCTTCGCGGACGCGAAGGCGAAAGGCAGCGAGGCGTTCGGCAAGGGCGGTGGGGTCATCGACTACACCGGCACCTCCGTTTTCAGCGTCTTGCTTGTCGTCGACCAGGACGGGCTCTACCGGATCGCGTTGATCGATCCCTTCCTGCGCGAGAAAAGCGTCGGCACGAAGCTGGCGCCGCAGTTCAAGCAGGCGGCCGACGACGTGGTCAAGGCGCTCAGCCACCACGACTGCGACGCCCTGCTCGCGGCGGCCAACCGCACGCTCGGTCCGGGAACGTTCGATCAGTCGGCGCTCTGCGATTACGCCGACAACAACGAGGTCGCGGCCGTGCGCCAGGCGCTTCCCGACGCGAAGGTCGATCAGATCGGCGGCAACGCCGACTACGCGCTCTACGGCCTCGGCGGGCCGGGCGCCTACTACGTGATCCTGATGGCGCGCGAGAGCGACGACAATCTGCCGCAGGGGGGCGAGCCGCTGCCGAAGGACGCTCCCGAATATGGCTTTGCAGGGGTCGTGGCGACGAACACGCGCGACGCCTCCAATTGAGCACGCGGTCCCCCTACACAGCGGTCGGCCAGGGCTGAGGCCGCGGATAGACTTACGCGCTTGCCTCAGCGCCTCTTCCTCCACATCGGGATCCACAAGACGGGGTCGACCGCGGTGCAGCGGTTCCTGGCGCGCAGCGAGAACCTGCTCCTCGAACAGGACGTCCTCTATCCGCACAGCGGCCGCCCGGCCAGGAAGGCGATCGCCGACGGCCAGCACCTACTGATCCCGGAGCTCAGGCGGCCCGGTCCGCGCGGTACGCGGGCCTGGGACTCGCTGGCGAAGGAGCTCGAGGAAGCGGATCAGGGCACGGTGGTGATCAGCTCGGAGAACTTCGACCTCCTGAGCGAGCCAGGGCAGATCGCCGACCTGCGCGAGCGCCTCGCGGGGTTCGAGGTCAGCGTCGTCGTCTACCTACGGCGCCAGGACGAGTTCCTTCACTCCTACTTCTGCCTCGACGTCCTCTTCCATGGCGAGACGCGCAGCTTCGACGAGTATCGCCGCGCGCCAAAGACGGAGCCGGACTACGAGCGCCTGCTGGCGCCCTGGGAGCGGTCCTTCGGACTCGAGAGCCTGATCGTCCGTCCGTATGAGAAGCCGGCGCTCGCCGAGGGGGATGTAGTCGCCGACTTCTGCGCGCAGATCGGTGTCGATCCCGGGGAGCCGGCCGCGACCCGGGCTACCCCCAACCCGATCAACCGCACCTACCCCCGCAACGTGATCAACTGCGTGCTGCTGGCGCGACGCGGAGGCATGGCGGAGGACGAGATCGCGGAGTTGCGCCATCTGTTTGCGGCCGTCTATCGAAATCGCAAGGTCGCGGCGGACTACCTCTCGCCCGCGCAGCGCGACTCGCTGCTGGCGGAGTTCGACGCCTCGAACCGCGCGGTGGCCAAGCGGTACCTGGGCACGGACGGCCCGCTGTTCGCGGCGCTCGACACTGGCGACGAGCAAGCCTGGCAGCGGCGCTACGGCGGCGCGTTGGCGGACGTCTCCGCCTCCGTGGCGGATGCGCGCGCGGTGCTCGCCCGCCGCGGCCGGGCGGGCACCGGCGGTCCGCGTCACCCGACGCCGCGGAAAGCCGCCACGCCCGGAAGCCGTCCGCGCCCTCGGGCTAGATGGAGCCAGAACAGGCCGAGCGCGGATACCTGAGAGCGGTCCACTACTTCGCCGACGCCGGGATCGCCAAGTTCTGGACGGCGTTCGCCGGGGCGCCGTCCCCGCCGATTTCGAGCGGATCCGCAAACGACGGCTTCGACACGATCATCCTCGTCGTACCCTGGGCGTCGTTCCAGCCGACGATCGATCCGCCGTGCACCTCGTTCGTCCATCTGGAGCGTCTGCGGTGGCTGATCAGGCAGGCCACCGAGAATGGACTCAAGGTGGCGCTGCGCCTCGGCTACCTGTGGAGCGCGACGCGTCGCCATCTCCACCTCGATCGCTACCGGACGGTGCTCAGAGCCGCGAGCGAGGACGGCGCCGCGATGGAGGCGGCGTGGACCGCGTACCACCACGCCCTGGCCGAGAGCGCGGAGGGAGTCGAGTTCGCGTTTCTCTCCTAGGAGGACTCCTACGGCCGATCCTCCGGGGCCCCCGCCCGGGGCCGGAGATCCGCGCGACGGTGGCGGGCTCGTCCGGCTTCAGCGGTTACTCAGGCCGGAGCGCCGTCCCCGCGCCGACGAGCCCGGCTACCGGGCCTGGCTTCGTCTACGAGCAGGTCGTCCTCAATCGGCTCGTAGCCCTCGCCGCCCCCGCCTGGAAAGGCATCGACCTCCGGTTCGAGCACCGCCTCGACGGCGACCGCTGGGTGGACGACGAGGGCACCGATCATTGGTACCAGCAGAGCCTGATCCGCCCCGGCGCACGGGGCGACCTCGTCTACTACCACCCGGACCTGCGCACCAGCGGGCACGGAAAGCGGAGGCGGGCGGCGGCCCTCCTCCACCTCGAGGAGACGTTTTGCCAGTACCAGTCGCTGGGGTGGAGCGGCCGTTCGTCGACCAGTTCAACTTCGAGCTCAACAACCCGGAGTTCCCCGACTTCTCCTCGACTCACGAGGAACACCTGCCCGACCTGATCAGCGCCGCCGCACCCCTGTTCGCTGGGGGCTGCTCACGGAGCGACGGTCTGCTCGCCGTCCACCGCGGCTCGACATTGGTTCAGCGCCGTCCGCGGGTGACGATGGCCCGGGCGAGGGTAGAGCTCACGGTAGCCGAGGTCAGCGAGCCGCTGACGCTGGGCGTATCGCTCCTCCGAAAGGCGGAGCGCAGGGAGGTGAGATGACCACCGCCTCGCCGGGCGTCAGCACACTCGAATTCGAGGCGCTCAAGGCGCCCGCGCTCCGGATCGAGGTCCGCGATGGCCGCGGTCGCATCGGCAGGGTTGCCCTCTACGCCCACGTGTTCACTAAAGGCTGCTACCCGCGCGACTGGACCGAACGCCCCGCGATCACGGCGATCCGCGGGCTCAACGCGGAGCTGTCCGCAACGCAGGGCTAGGAGACCGCGATCCCGAGGTCCGGGCGGCGGGCGACGATCAGCGCTCCGAGCCTCGGCGTCAGCGAATCGGCGGCCGCCGCGTGCATCTCCGGCGACGGGTAGTAGCGGTTCTCCGCGGGCTGCGGGAGGTCCTTGAAGATCGGCACGGGTGCGCCATCCTCGCTGGCGACGAGGGGGTTCGGGATCCCGGCGTCGGTGACCACCTCCACCAGTTCGTCCACCTCTTGCGCCAGCTCCTCGACCATCGAGGGGTTGACGAAATGCGGAAACGCCCCCATGAACTCGGACACCGGCGAGAGGCCCTCGGGCAGCTGGGGCGAGCGCTGGGAGAACCACAGCAGCAGCTTCGGGACCTCGATCAACTCGAACAGCTGTCGCATCTCGGCCAGGTAGGCGTCCTGGATCTCTGCCCGCAGCCGCAACAGGTCCCGTTCGGACCACTGAGTCAGCAGCCGGGCGAAGAACCGGTCGGCAAAGACGAACTTCGCGCCGGACCCCCGCAGGCGCAGGAAGGCGGAGATGTGATCTCGGGTCTCGACCCAGCGCGTCCCCGTCCCCCTCGCCGAGAAGCACTCGATCACCGCGCACTCGGCGCCGTTGATCAACTCGAGCAGTCTGTGGTCGTTGTAATAGAGCGGCGCCCGGGCGCCTCCGTAACCGAGGTTGAGCGGCCGCATCTCCAGCGCATCGCAGACCAGCGACGCGTACGGCCGCTCGACGAAGCGCCCGAAGGTCGAGGCGGCGCCCAGAAAGGCCACCCTCCGACCCGGCTCCGGCTCCGGGCCCCGGAACCACCGGCCGGGCGCCGCCTCGTAGTAGTGGTAGTCGAGAATCCGGTCGTCCTCGTCCGCGTACTTGCGCCCGTCTCGGGGCGCCGGACGGCTGGGCGGCCAGCCCCGGAGCCTGTTGGCCTCGGCCCGGGCCAGCAGCTCCCGATAGGTGCCGAAGTCGGCCGCTTGCGACACGTGCTGGCGTCCGTAGCCGAGCAGGACGTCGGGGGGATCGCGGCGCTTGCGGCGCAGCTGCTGGCCGTAGCCGCGCATCAGCGCCTCCACATCGTCGAGCCCGAGAAACTCCGCCAGACCGCCGATGTCGGCCTGTCCTGCGAAGAAGCTCTCGTAGTCGACGACATAGAAGGCCAGCCGGTCGAGCCATTTCCGCGTCGCGCGCAGCGACCCGTTCCATTCCCGACAGGCGGCGCGGTAATCGCGGGCCCGGGTCCAGGTGCGGTCGTCGGTGTTGAGCGCCCGGCGCTGGAAGCTGGCCGCAACGTCGTAGGGGTTGCGCAGGATGTAGAGGATCCTCGCTCCCGAAAACGAGTCGGCGATCCGGGCGTAGAGCGGATGGAGCCGAGGGATCTTGTCGCCGACCAGGCGTGCACGATCGAACCGCTCGACGACCTCGGGGTAGCGGGTGTTCGGAAACGCGTCGAACGAGTCGTAGAAGGTGTCGCTCTCGCGGATGTCGAGAAAGCGCTCTGCGGAGAACAGGTCCGGGCCGAACTCCTCCGGCCTGGCCGCGAACCGCACGTAGCGCTCGAGCCCGAGCGAGACGCCGGGATCGGCGGTCACCACCTGCCACAGCGCGCTCGTTCCCGAGCGCGCGCAGCCGCCGATGAAGAGAAAGCCCGCCGCCGCCATCCGCGTGGAATCTAGCTGGGACCCGGCTGCGATGCACGGCCACACGTCCATCCGCCTACGATCCCCTCCGTGGACCGGCCGCTCCTCGTGCACCTGCACATGTTCAAGAACGCCGGGACCACCGTCGATTCGGCGCTCGGATCGTGGTTCGGGACGGTTTCGTCTCCTACGACGGCCGGGCCCGCCACCGGATCGGCCCGACGAGTTTCGCGAGCTGGTCGGCGGACGCAAATCGATGGCGGCGGTCTCGAGCCACCAGCTGAGGCTCCCGCTGCCCGAGATCCCGGGGATCGAGCTGATGCCGATGGTCTTCTTTCGCGAGCCGCTCGACCGCGCCCAGTCGGTGTGGTCGTTCGAGCGCCGCCAGCGGTCCGACAGCCCCGGCGCGCAGCACGCGAAGAAGCTCTCGGTCGACGGCTACGTGCGCTGGCGGCTGGACCAAGGCGAGATCAGCGTGATCTCGGACTTCCAGACCGGAGTTGTCGGCCGCGACGAGCCGGGCGGCGTCGACGTCGGACTGGCGGCGGGCGGCTCGGGGCTGCGCGTTGGTCGGCGTAGTCGAGCGTATGACGGAGAGCATGTTCGCCGCCGAGCACGGCTGAGGCGAGCGTTCCCCGCGATCGACCTCTCGTTCGTGAGCCGCAACGTCACCGGGCGCGGGCGGCGACCGCGGTCGAGCGGGTGCGATTTCTTCGAGCTGCTCGGGCCGGCGCTCGCCGCGGAGCTGCGCGGCGCAACGCCCGCGACACCGAGCTGCACAGGCTCGCGAACCGCGAGCTCGACCGCCGCCTCGCGGCAATCCCGGAGCGCGAGCGCGCTGATCGGTTTCGATCGGCGTTGCCGGGCGCGTGAGGGGCGGCGCGGGCTCGCGGACGGCGACCGCCCCGGCGCCGGCTTAGGTCCGGGCTGCCTGAGGCAAAACGCGCCAGCAGATCTCGCGCGCGCGCCTCCACGGGTGTCATCGCGATCCACCGCTCCGCGAGGAAGGTTGGCGGCGGCGGCACCCGCGATCCGCGGCTTCGGTGGCGGCGACCGTGACGAAACCGCCGGGACTAACCCGGTCATACAGCTCCGAAAGCGATTCTGTCGCGCCTGCCCCGAGCCGGAGGATCGCGATCGCCTCGTCGACTCCACGCCCGGGGGTTCCGCATCCGGGTGGGCAACCTGACGCGATCGTCGAGCAGCCCAAGGCTTCGAGCCGCCGGGCTCGGGCCACGTCGTCTGGCGGAAGGGTCCGCGGCCCAGACCACACGATTGTCCACGCCCCAGGCCGCGAGGACTCCACGCATCAGCACAGTCCCGCCGGCGGCCCGGGCGGCAGTCCACGAGGTCACCGCGAACGTGCTCGAAGAGGGCTGCGGAAACGCAGCGATCGAGGCTATTGAGTCGTGCCCGGGTCGCGACGGCGGGGGGTCGTTGGAGTCGACGATTTCGGCTCGGCCAGAGGTTCCCTTTCAGCAGGTTGATATAGCGACGCGCGAGCTTTTCGACCGGTGGGCTGGGCTTGGTCTCCACACGCGCGGACGTGGCGATCATCGCCAGCGCATGGGGTGACGGAGTACCGAGGCAGAGCGGTCGCGCCTCAGGCCGCTGATAGTCGCCGCCCCGCAGGCGGCGTGTACTCCTCGAGCGGCTGCTCGCGAGCCGAGCGCGGGCTGTTGGTCGCCGCGCCGCCGTGCACCTGGTGAAAGGTGGCCTCACCGAGCAGGATCACGAGCTGCGAGCCCGGGAGCGGGCAGGCGCGTCCGAACAGATCCGGGTTCGCGAGCCCGCCGCCGGAGGAGCGAAACCGCTCGTCGTAGCCTCCCAGCTCCGCCCACAGCTCGCGACGGCATGAACACGGCGTTGCTCGCGGCCGGCGCCTCGAACCAGCCGGCGCGCGACGACCCGCCGAGCGCCGAGACGTCGAACAGGCGGTAGCCGTCGCCCGTCCAGTCGATCGACTCGAGCAGCGCGTCTTCGGCGGCTTCGTCGTAGCCGGCGACGACGGAGCGCCGCTGGACGTCCGGGCCGAGGTGCAGCCCGAGGGTCGCGATCACGGCCGCGGATGCAGAGCGGCGGCGGCGAGCGCGTGGCGCAGGATCCCCGGCGACGCGAGCCGAGCCCCGTCGACCATCGCGCCGACCAGCGGCGCGGCCGCGGCGGCGAAGGCGCGGTTGACCGCCGCGACGGGCGACGGCGCGAGGCGTCGTCGATCCGCAGCCAGCGCACCCGGGCCCCGAAGCGCTCGCAGGCTCGATCGGCGGTTGGCGGTTCGCGGACCCGTTGTCGACGACGATCAGCTCGTACTCGGCGCGCCGATGCCACGCTGCATCGACGGCGACAGCGAGCGGATCGTGCGCGGCAGCTCTCGCTCCATCTCGTGGGCGACGAGCGACCGCGGGAGAGCCGCGGCGTCATCCGACGCGCTTGAGGAAGCCCCGGGGGTTGAAGGTCAGGCCCGAACCCTCCGGGCGGTGATCGGGGGCGAAGTCGCGGCGGTCCCGGAGGATCGTCGGCAGCGCTTCGTGCGGGCCCGGGCCGATCTCGGGGAGGACCGGATGGCCGTTCACGACCGTGCTCTCGACGATCGCGTAGGAGCCGACACGGACGAGCGGTGCGTAGGCCTTGAACTCGTCGATCACGACCGCCGGCGTGCCGGGGACAGGAGCACGATCGCGCTCGTCCCCTCGCCGACGGTCTCGAACACCTGTCGGCGCGTCTCCTCGGCGGTTGGCGCGCCGGTCACGTACGTGATCCGCGGATGCTGCTCGCGCCTGCCCTCGGCATCTGCGCGGACCGACAGCACGCGGCCGCACCCGACGAGCTCGCAGATCGAGGCGAGGAAGCGCGCGCTCGCCGCCGCCGGCGAGTCTCGATGATCCAGTCCGGCCGCACCGTCGCGATCAGCTCCTGGTAGGCGAGCAGGTCGGTCGGGGAGCGCTCGACCCGCTCGCCCGAGCCAGGTCGCTCGCGCCACGCCGAGGCTGCGCCAGTAGGCGTCGGTGATCGGCCTGCGGAGCTCGTCGGGAACCGGCATCGGCTGCTCGGGAACCCGTCGGCCCCGACCCGCTGCGCGTGTCTGAACGCCCGCCGTCGCCCAGCGGGGCCGGGTGCGCAGCGCCGCTTCGGAACATCGTGCCGACGAAGTGGCAGCGGCTTGCCGGGCCCCGGAACGGCCGCTTGCGCAGCTGCTCGTAGTGCTCGCGGTAGGGGATCAGCCGGGCGTGGCGCTCGTCGACGTCGGCCTGGTTGGTGGTCGTGCCGCCGTGGAGCTGGTGAAAGGAGCCCTCGCCGAGGATGTCGACGACGGTGACGCCGGGGGTCGCGCCGAGGCGCTCGAACAGGT
This sequence comes from uncultured Solirubrobacterales bacterium, assembly GCA_963742205.1. GTDB lineage: Bacteria > Actinomycetota > Thermoleophilia > Solirubrobacterales > 70-9 > WHSW01. Next base: position 115,218 of record CAVUKZ010000006.1, read on the forward strand.
CGAGGTTGGCGTAGCCCGCCGCCCGGCATCGAGAAGGCCTCGTCGAAGCCGCCGACCTGCTCGAGCAGCCGCCGCGGCACGAACAGGCAGTTGCTCTCCCACAGCCCGTCGAACCAGTCGCGCTCGCCGATGAAGTGGCCGATCTCGAACAGCCGGTAGCCGTCGAGCGGCCAGTCGATCCGTCGAACAGCCGATCCTCGTACGCCTGGTCGTAGCCCGCGTCGATCGCCTCGCCCTGCTGGCCCGGGGCCGACGTACCACTGCTGGGTGGCGACCATCGCCGGCGCGTAGGTGCGCAGGCCGAGCATGCCGAAGCGGAGCACCCCCGGGGTGAGCACGTGCGCGCCGTCGATCATCAGCGCGATCACCTCGCCGCGCGAGCCGCGATCCCGCGATTGAGCGCGTGCGCCGGGGACGGCGTCGAATCGCGCCGAGGTCGAGGTAGCGGAACTCCGGGCCCGAAGCCGCGCGACGAAGTCCGCGCCCAGCCGCTGGTCCTCGGCGGAGCCGTTCTCGACCACGACACCTCGTAGTCGAGGTCATCGATCCCCTGCTGGTAGGAGCGCGACAGCGAGTGCAGGGTGCGCTCGGCCTCGCGGCGCATGTTGTGGAAGACGACGACGACCGAGAGCTCCGGCGCGTCACCGGGCCGGGCGGGCGAGCGGCGCGCGCTCGGCCCGCTCGCGGGCGAGCCTCGGGCGCGGCCGCACGGCACGGCGCCGGTCGCTTCCGCCAGCGAGGCGCCCGGTCCAGTCGACGCGCTCGATCGGCTCATCGATTCCGCGCCGCGCGCGGAACTCCTCGACCGCTGCGCGCAGCCCGCGGCGCCGTAGTGCTCGACGACCACGAAGCCGCCCGGCTGCGACCCGGTCGTAGAGGCGCTCGAGGGCCTCGGCGATCGCCCGCCCGCGTCTCGTCGCCGAGCTGGAGCAGCGCGAGCTCTTCGATCGGCGCGTCGCGAGCGTCTCGGCGAACGGGCCCTGCAGGAAGCGGACCCGCTCGTCGAGGAGGCCGAAGCGGTCGCGAAGCCGACGCGCACCGTGTTGAGGTCGGCGACCAGGTTGGCCGCGCCGTTCGCCTCCGCGGCCGCCGCTCGTCGGGCGGACCGTTGAAAGCGGTCGACGACCCAGACTCGGCGGTCGTGCGAGCTCGTGGGCGTCGAGATAGCGCGCGCAGGAAGATCGCGCCGCCGCCGCGCCAGACCCCGCACGCGGCGAGGTCGCCGCCGATCTCCTCCGTGCGGATCGCGTCGAGACAGCGCTCGAGGTGGTCGAGGCCGGTGCGGCCGATCGTCGTGTACGGGTAACAGGGCCGGTCGCCGAGCGGATGCGCAGCGGAGATCCGGTACGGCGGCGCTCCTGCCGGAGCCGGTCGAGCTCGCGCGAAGCCACATCCGCGGATCCCGCAGCTTGACCGGGTCAGGCTTGGTGCCGCTGCTCGCGGCACGTCGCCGAGGTACTCGAGGCGCACCTCGTTCTCGAGGTAGTGCTCGTCGAGCAGCGCCGCCTTGACCACGTCGAGGTAGCGGCGCGGCGGCCGGTCTGAGGCGCTCGCGGCCGCCGCCGCCGAGCTCGGGTCCGCGCGAGCTCGCGACCCGCAGCGACTCGCTCAGCTCGAGCCTGCTCGAAGCGGCACTCGGCGCTCTCGAGCCGATCGAGCGCCGTGGCGAGCTCGGGCTGCGACTCGAGGCGCTCGCGTCTTCGACGACGATCGCGAGCCCGAAGTGGATCGGCAGCGACCACGCGCCGCAGGGCGGCGCTCGTGCTCGGCGACGAAGTCGTCGAGCGCCGTCATCACGCCGTTGCGCGGACCGCCCTCGACGACCGCGTTGTGCGAACTTCGGGTTCACGCCGCCGCGGTCGCAGCAGCTCCGGCCGGCCCGGGCACGATCCCCCGCGCGCGTACGGCTGGCGGAACTCCTCCGGGATCCGCTCGGGCGCGTAGTAGAGGTCGCGGCGGCCGTAGGGCCAGCCGACGTCGTGGAGGAGAGCAGCGGCAGCGGCGCGCCGGCCTCGCGGGCGGTCGCGGCGAGCATCTTGAGCTCGTTGTAGACCGTGTACCAGTTGTGGTCGCCGTCGATCAGGGCGACGTCGACCGCGCGGCAGCTCCGGCAGGACGTCGTGGCTGATGTCGCGATGGAAGTGGTAGCGGCCGGGGAAGCGCCGCTCGTGCTCGGAGGGGTCGAAGTGCGGGACCGGGTCGATCACGTGGACCTCGGACTCGGGCCGAGCAGGTCGAGCAGCTGCACCGTCGTCTCGCCCCGCAGCGCGCCGATCTCGACCACCCGCTGGGCGCCGGCGGCGCGGAGGACCGGGTGCGACCGCGAGCTCCCAGCAGCCTGAAGGACCATCAGCCGACCTTGCGCCACCCGACCGCCGGAGCCGATCGATTCGAGCGGCTCGTCGACGCCGATGCGCCTCGCGGAACTGGTCGACCGCGGCCCGGTGCGCTGCAGCGCCGCCCTCGACAAGCACGAACCCGCCGAGGGTGACCTTGTCGTAGAGCGCCGACAGCGCCTCCGCCGGCGCGGCGTCGGCGCCCCCGACCAGAGCGCGCCTTCTCGATCGGGCGCTCGCCAGCTCGGCGGCCGACGACTGCGGGATGAACCTGGACGCGGTCGTCGAGCAGGCGCAGGTCGATCGCGGCGCGCGCCTCGGCGGCCGGCAACTCGCCGACCGACCAGACGCTCGGCCGCGTTGAGGACGTGGGCCGAGGTAGCCGCGCATGCAGACGCGGCGTCGCCGACCGTCAGCGCCGCAGTTGACGAGGTCGCCGTCCACCTTCTCCTCGCGAATCGAATCGAGGCAGGCCGCGAGGTGGTCGAGATCCGCGCGGCGGGCCGTCGAGGTCGGCCGCGAGGAGCTCCAGGTACTGCCGGGCGACGAGATCGAGCCGGTCCTGCCACGTGTAGAAGACCACCTGGCCCCAGCGCATCTCCTTGATCCGCAGGCGTTCCGAGAGCTTCGAGCAGCTCGCGCAGCACGGCCGGGTCGTCGAGCCGGTCGAGCGCCCGCCCGAGCTTCGGCCGCTCCGCGATGCGCTGCTCGTCGACGACGATCGCGAGGCCGAAGTAGATCGGGAGCGACCGGGAGCCGGAGCGGGCGATCGTAGCTCGGCGACGAAGTCCTCGACGGCGGTCATCACCCCGTTGCGCGGTCCGCCCTCGTCGGAGCGCGTTGTTCATCTTCGAGTTGAACGCCGCCGCGCTCGAGCAGGCGCCGACTCGCGGCCCGGCGCAGCCCCCTCTGCGCCCAGGGCTGCCGGAACTCCTCCGGGATCCGCTCGGGCGCGTAGTAGAGGTCGCGGCGGCCGTAGGGCCAGCCGACGTCGTGGAGGACAGCAGCGGCAGCGGCGCGCTCGGCCTTGCGGGCGGTCGGCGGCGAGCATCTCGAGCTCGTTGAAGACCGTGTACCAGTTGTGGTCGCCGTCGATCAGCGCGGCGTCGACCGCGCGGCAGCTCCGGCAGCACGTCGAGGCTGAGGTCGCGATGGAAGTGGTAGCGGCCGGGGAAGCGGCGCTCGTGCTCGGAGGGATCGAACTGCGGGACCGGGTCGATCACGTGCACCTCGGACTCGGGGCCGAGGAGGTCGAGCAGCCGGACCGTCGTCTCGCCCTGCAGGGCGCCGATCTCGACCACCCGCCGGGCGCCGGAGGCGGCGAGGAACGGCTCGATGACCCTCTTCCAGAGCGGGAACACCGACGGGCGCCTAGCTCGCGACCCGCGATCGCCGGGCGACCAGGCCCTGAGCGAATTCGTAGAGCGCGAGATCGTCGCGTTGTCCGCGAGGATCCGGTCGCGGAAGCTGTCGGAGATCTCCGCCGGCGGACGCTCGACGCGCGGTGGCAGGGGATCTCCGAGATCCCAGCCGAAGCGCTCGGAGAGCTCGCGGGAAAAGCCCTCGAAGTCGGACTGCAGCCCGACCGCGTCGACGTTCGCGAGGCGTTCCTTGGCCAGCTCCAGCCGCTCGGGCGTGAACTCGACCCGCGTCACCGCCCCCTCGGTCATCTCCTCCGGGCCCAGCGAGAGCATCTTCGTCATGTGGTTGTGCACCAGGCCGTGGAAGCGAAACTCGTCGTCGTAGACCTGCTCGAGGCTCAGATCGGCGTCCGTCGGGGTGCGGCGCTGGTGGTGTCGCAGGTAGGAGATCGTCCGATCGAGCGGATGCCGGAGGATCGTCAGGGTCGTGAATCCACCGCCGAGCAGCTCCGTGGTGCAGAGCGGGAAATGCCCGCAGACGACCTGGATCTCGTCCCCGCGGGAGGCCCAGACGGCGCGCAGGTGATCGACGGAGATCACCCGAGCGATCCGGTCTCCGTCGAGGTCGTGGGGATATACAGCCCGCTCCGGGAATCGGTCGCGGATCGCCCGCGTGAGCCGGGTGCCCGCCGTCTTCTGCATGTGAACGAAGAAGAAGCGAGGCTTGTCGGGGCCGACGCGCTCGAGCGAGCGCGCATCGGGCGTGACCGGGACCGGCGCCGGGCGGGGCTTCGCCGGGCGGGCCTGGCGGCGCGGGGGCACCGTGGTCGTCCGCTCGCCGCGCCGTCGCTCGTACAGCGAGCGGGCGTACTCGTAGAACTCGATGTCCGCGGCGTTGTCCTCCGCGATCCGCCGCCGAAACGACGCCGAGACGTCCGAGCCGCGGATCACGTGCACGTCCTTGACGTTCGCGGGCTGCCAGCCGAAGCGCCGCTCGAGATCGGCCAGAAACCAGTCGAAATCGTCCTGCATCCCGAGGGCGTCGACCCGTTCGATGTTCGCCTTCGCGATCTCGAGCCTGCGGGCGTCGACATCGAGCACGTCCATGTAGGACTTCGGATGGTCGCCGGGCGTGAACGCGAACAGCTTCGCCTGGTGGTTGTGGATGAAGAGGGGAAAGAAGAACTGGTCCTCGTAGATCTCCTCTAACGCCAGCTCGCGATGTGGCTCGTGGTAGCGCTTGCAGTGGCGCAGGTACGAGAGGGTCCGCTCGACCGGGTCGCGGAGGATCGTCAGCGTCGTGACGTCCAGCCCGAGCAGCTCGACGGCGACGAACGGGAAGTGACCGGTGAAGACCCGGATCCGCCTCCGCCGGCCCTTGTCCAGCGACGTGAGGTACTCGATCGAGTAGTTGGCGTCCTGGACGTCGAGGTCGACCTGCTTGAACGGGTAGACCTGGAACCGCTTGTAGTTGGACCGGATGTGCCACCGCAGGGTCGCGCCCGCGGTCTTCATCACATGGATGAAGAAGTACTTGCGCTCGGACGCCGTCACCTGCTCAGCTCCGATCGAAGGATGGACCGACATCAGCGCCGTGCGGGTCCGGCGCGGTTCCTCAAACAGGGCCGGATGCGTCCTCGACGTGCATGCTCGGGAACCATAGCGTCGCGCCAAAAAACGCCACAACCCGAGGCGGACGCATGCTCTAGGGTGGGCCCTCCCTGACGGCGGGAAGAGCCAGGTGATCGACGCGCCGCCTAGACACACCAGCCGATCGCGGCGGGGCCGATGAGGATCGGCCTGATCGGCAGTCGGGGGTACCCGAGCACATACGGGGGCTACGAGACCTTCGTCCGCGAGTTCGCCCCCCACGCCGTCGAGCGGGGTCACGAGGTGATCGTCTACTGCCGCGCTAACGCCGGCCGCGACCGCAGCTGGAAGGTTGACGGGGTCGAGTGCCGGTTCACTCCCGGGCTCGACACCCAGTACCTGTCGACGCTGACCTTCGGACTGACGTCGGCCTACGACTCCCGCCGCCGCCACCTCGATGCGGCGCTCGTCCTCAACTGCGCGAACGGATACTGGCTCGGGCTGATCCGAAGAGCCGGCGTCCCGGTGGCCCTCAACGTCGACGGGCTCGAGTGGGAGCGGCGAAAGTGGAACCGGCTCGGTCGCGGCCTGTTCCGAGCCGGCGCGGCGCTCGCCGCGCGCTACGGCGACGCGCTCGTGGGCGACTCCCGCGCGATCGTCGAGGTCTGGAATCGCAGGTTCGGCGTCCGGCCGCGATTCATCCCCTACGGCGCCCATCTCGTCGACGACGACAGCGCCGATGAGCTCCAAGGCGTCGGTCTCGAGCCCGGCTCCTACGCGCTCACCGTCTCCCGGCTGGTCCCCGAGAACAACGTCGAGCTGACGCTCGACGCGCTCGCGATGCTCCACCCGGACGAGCGCCCAGCGCATGTCGTCGTCGGCTCCGCGCAACGTCCGTCGGCGCTCGAGCGGAGGCTCTCGCAGCTCGCCCTTAAGCGCCCCGATGTGCACTGGCTCGGCCACGTCACCAATCGGCGCCTCCTGACCCAGCTCTATCGACACTGCGCGATCTACGTGCACGGTCACTCGGTCGGCGGTACGAATCCGGCCCTGCTCGAGGCGCTCGGGGCTGGCGCCCCGGTGCTCGCCTTCGACACGGCGTTCAACCGCGAGGTCCTCGGCGAGCTCGACGCCTACTACGACTCGGCCCCCTCGCTGTCTCGGGCACTGGGCCGGACGCTCGGCTCCCCCCAGCTGCGCCGCGAGCTCTCGCGGGCGGGACAGCACCAGGTCAGGACGCGCTATTCGTGGCCTGATGTCTGCGACCGCTATCTCGCCCTCCTGCAGGAGCTCGCCGCCGTCGGCGCCACGCGACGGGCGGCGACGGGCGGCGAATGAAGGCGGAGATCGTCTGCGCGAGCCGCGAGCTGTTCGGCTCCGACCGCTCGGCGGTCCGGCTCGCGAGCCTGCTCTCCGGGCTCGGGCTCGACGCCGCGCTTGCGTTTCCAGCCGCCCGTCCCGAGCGCGGCTTGTCCCGGCTGGCCACGGTTGCGAGGATCGCGGCCGAGCCGGCGCCGGTCGTCGTCGCTTCGAGCCGCGGCGTCAGCGGCCTGCTCTCCCTTGCCCGCGCGCGCCCCTCCGGCGAAGCGGCCGTGGTCACGATCTACAACTCCTCGGCCGTCGTCGCCCGCGCCGGCGATTCGCCCCCGCGAGCGGTGGTTCTCCGCGAGTGGCTGCGGCCCGAATCCATCCGCCACCGGGCGCTGGCGCGCTGGCTGACCATGCGGACGCGGGGCGTGATCGCAACCTCGCATGGCGTCGCGCGCGCCTGGCGCGCTTGCGCCGGTGACCGCATCCCGGTCGAGGTCTGCCACAACTGGCTCGACGACGGCTGGCTCGAGGCGGCGCCGGAGCGCGAGCGAGAGGGGATCCTCTTCGTCGGCCGGCTGAACGCGTGGAAGGGGCAGGAGACGCCTCGCCGACGCATACCAGCGGGCCTTCGGCAACTCAAGGCCCGCGCCGTCGCTCACGTTCCTCGGCGCCGAGCCGCCCGGGCAGCCCGTTTTACGCCAACGCCGAGCGCCTTCGCCGCCGCTGCGAGGCCTCCGGCTGGCGCCTGCTCGAGCTGAGCCCGCGGCCGCAGGAGGTACTCGCCGAGGCGGCGCTCGTCGTCGTCCCGTCGCTGCGACCGGAGCCGTTCGGGAACGTGATCCTCGAGGCGCTCGCGAGCGGAGCCCGGGTGATCGCCTTTCCCGGCGGCGGGGTCGACGATCTCGCGCCGTTGTTTCCCGGGTCGATCGGCGTGGTTAGCCGCGACCGCGGGGCCCTCGCCGCGGCGCTCGCTCGCTGGTGGTCGGAAGGCGGCCCGGCCCAGTCCGAGCACCGGCGGCCGCAGGTCCTCGAAACGCTACGGGCGAGGTTCACCGCGACCGCGGCCGCGCCTCAGTGGCGGCGGATCGTCGAGCGGCTCGCCCTGGGCTGAGCGGCAACCGGCAGGCCCGCGATCAGATCGGCGGCCGCCTCCGCGTAGAGGTCGACGACCCGATCCCAGCCGAGCTGCGCCTCGGCGCGTTCGCGCGCCCGGGCGGGATCGAAGCGCGCGATCGTCTCGCGGACCACGCGCCCGTCCAAGCGCGCCGGGTCCGCGGTCGTCATCAGCTCCCGCAGGGCGGGCGGATAGCCGGCAAGCCCGAGCGTCGTCGTCACTACGGGGCGAGCCGATCCCGGCGATCACAACGCTCACCCCAGGCTCGCTCGCAAGCGGCGCACCGAGCAGCAGCCGGGCGCTGTCCACGGTCGAGGCGTGATTGAAGTCGCCGAGCATGCCGACCCGCAATGGCGCCTCGTCGCGCTCGCCGCGCGCCGAAGCCTCAACCGGGGTCGCGGTCGGAATCCCGCGCACCGCCGGGATCCAGGTGGTGGTCCTCGTAACCGGCGACGAGTACCGTGCCGACTCCGTCGTGTAGTAACGATGGGTCTCCGTGTCCGTCGCACCGTGGGTGAGATTCTCGCTAGCCTGCGCCGCTCATGAGGGCGTTGCTTACGGGAGGGGCCGGGTTCATCGGATCGCATCTCGCCGATCGCTTGGTCGAGCGCGGTGACGACGTCCTGGTGTTCGACAACTTCTCCACCGGTCGGCGCGAAAATCTCCACGCCGCCGCGTCGGAAGCGCCGGTCATGGAGGCGGACATTCGTGATCGCGAAGCGGTCGAGACGGCCATCCGCTCGCATGAGCCGGAGATCGTCTTCCATCTGGCGGCACAGATGGACGTTCGCAAGTCCATCGCCGATCCGCTGTACGACTCCGCGGTCAATATCGGCGGAACCATCAACCTCCTGGAGGCTTCCCGAGGTTTGGGATCCCGATTCGTCTTCGCCTCGAGCGGCGGCGGGATCTACGGCGAGGGGACGGGTCGAGCGTTGCCGTTCACCGAAAAGGATGAGGCGTTTCCCGATTCGCCTTACGGTCAGAGCAAGCTTGCAAGCGAGGGTTATTGCGCCCTCTTCGCCCGCGTGTATGAACTCCCGACGATCGCGCTCAGGCTCGGTAACGTCTACGGGCCGCGACAGGATCCGCGGGGGGAGGCCGGGGTGATCGCGATATTCTGCGGGCGCTTCGGGTCCGGCGTCGCTTCGGCCGTGTACGGAGACGGTCGGCAAACGCGCGACTACGTCTACGTCGACGATGTCGTCGATGCCGTGATCGCGGCCGGGGCCTGCGACCAGACGGGCGCCTTCAACGTCGGCACTGGCCGCGAGACCTCGGTGCTCGAACTAATCGAAGCGCTGCAGGCCGCGTTTGGGCGCAGGGACCTCGCACCCGAGCACGCGCCGCCACGGACGGGCGAGGTGCTTCGCACCGCGCTCGATTCCACCCTCGCCGCTGCGACCTTAGGCTGGGAGCCTGCCACGGGCATCGAGCAGGGACTGGGCGAGACCGTCGCCTGGTTTGAGCACGCGAGCGCATCTGGGCAAAGCGGCGTCAGCGAAGCGCGGCCAGGTAGCGGCTAAGCACAGCGTCCCAGCAAAGCTCGGGTTCGAGGTCGGCGCGAGCTGCGTGGCGATCAAAGCGGGCAACCGCGTGGCGCGCAACCGCCACGTCGAGCGCCGGCGCGCCAGCGAGAGTGAAGTGGCGACTGATCCGCGCTGGATAGCCCTCGGCGCCGAGCGGCGTGGTGACCACGGGTCGGCCAGCCAGGATCGCCTCGGCCAGCTTCACCTTCATTCCGCTGCCGCCCAGCACCGGCGCAACGACGCAGTCGACCTCGGCATAGAAGCTCTCGACCCGCGCGACGGTCCCGAGCACCTTGACACCCGGCGGCCGCGGGAAGTTCTCGGAGTGGAGACCGGCGAGGACGATCGTCACCCCGGGATCGGCCGCGAGCTCCGATGTCAGTAGGGACCGGGCGGACGCCCGCGTCGATTGGTGAGCGAAGTTTCCCAGCATCCCGACGCGCACCGGGTCGCCCGCAGGGCGCGGTTCGCACGGCTCGACCGGGGCCGGGGTCGGGACCCAGTGGGCTTCGGCATGGCGCCCCGTCAGCCATTCGTAGTCGCCGTAACCCGCGACGAGCACCGTGTCCGCACGACGGATGGCGCTGAGCTCGCGTTGCTTGACCGCCGCGGCGTAGCCGCTGCGCGCCAGTCGCGCGACCACCGGAGCTCTGGCGGCGTCGTGGGCATGCGCGCGCCAGACCAGGTCGTAGACGTCCACCACCGATCGCGCCTGACGACCGGTTAGGCGCGCGAGCAACGGCGCGAGGTAGGTGGTGTGCAGGACGATGACTCTCGCCGAGCCAAGCGCGAGCCGGTCGAGTGGCACCGCCGCAACCGCGGCCCGGCCGGATTCCCAGAGCGTCGACGGGAACATGCGCCGCTTGAGACCGGGCGTCGCGACCGCGGCGGGGGGGGACCCCGCGGTCGGATCGAGTTCGCCCACCCGCCAGGTCCTCGCAGCGGAATCGAAGAAATGCAGCTCGGGCCTGCCCACCGCAGCCGAGGCAGCGAGGGCAGCGCTCAGCCGGAGCGTCCCGCCGTGCCGGCCCGCTGGGACGAAGGGGTAGAGGTGAAGGATGCGCATGCCAACGCATCTTCGCCTAGTCAGGTCAAGGTGACTAGCCCTCCCGGACGGCGTTGTACGTGTCGCCCCAGCCGCTTCTCGACGCCCCAGACGACGACACCGAGTTCGAGTTCAGCGGGACGGCGGGCGGCGGCGCGGTCACGGTCGACGTCATGGTTGGCGGGCGTTGGTGTCGCACTCGAAGAGGCCGAGGACGTTCGGCTGCCGGTCGGCAGCGAGGTGGCCCGGCGGGCGTTCAGACGCTGCTCAGCGGGACCCCGATGATCTCCAGCCGGCGGAGCGCACGGTGTCGCGCAGGAACCAGACGCCGTAGCCGGATGTGACGGGGCTCGTCGTGGTGGATCCTCGAGTAGCCCTGGAGGCGTCGAAGCCCTCGTACCGGCCCTCGAGCCAGCCGACGAGCGGGCGCGCCATGCGCCCGACTCCGCAGCCGATGTCGAGCACGTCGTCGGTCGGCTCGAGCCCGGCCTCCTTGAAGACCTCGAAGAACCGGTCTCCGACCGCGACGTAGTCGCCGCCGCCGATCGTCTCGATCAGCGTCCGCGGCGGCAGCGTCGGATCGCGCCGGCCGCGGATCCGCGCGAGCCGGTCGGCCGCGTCCGCTCGTATCCGGCGTGCTCTCGTCGTGCCGCGCAAAGTCGCCGCAGCGTAGCGATGGCGGGTCAACGCCTACGTCTCGGCGGCCTCCCCCAGGAGCCGCTCCACGAGCGCGCAGTCCTTCCACCGCCCGTCGAGCTTGCCGTGCCGGCGCTGGATGCCGACAACCTCGAATCCCGCGGCGCGGTGCGCGGCGAGGCTCGCCTCGTTGTCGGTGAAGACACGGCCCGTGAGCTTGTAGATCCCGTGGCGCTCGGCCTCGGTGGCGAGCGCGTCCAGCAGCTCGCGCCCGAACCCACGCCCGCGGACGTCGGGATGCACGTACACCGCGTGCTCGCCCACGCCCTCGTAGGCGCGGCGATCGGAGTACTTCCCCGCCCGCGCCCAGCCGACGACCTCGCCCGCGTGCTCCCCGACGATGAACGGGCGCCCGTCGTCCAGCCAGGGCGCCACATCGGGCACCGACCGCGGCCGGGTCTCGAAGGTCGCCATGCGCTCGGCGATCCCGGCGTTGTAGGCCTCGACCACGGCCGGCAGGTCGTCCGCTCGCGCGGGTCGGGTGATCATCGACCGCCTACTCGATCACCTCGCGCGTAAACGCGGCGGTGTGGATCTCGCCCGCGTGCTTGAACTGGAGGAAGAGCCGGTAGCTCCCGGCGGTGGGGAACTCGGTCTCGAACCGGATCCCGTCGCGGCTGGGACCGCCTGACGGATGGACGTGCAGGAAGGCCAGGTCGCCCTCGCGCAGCGCAACGAGGTGTCCGCCCGCGCCGAGGTACGGATCCACCTTCACCGGCCTGCCGTCGCGCAGCACGTTGAACGTCAGCTCGCTCGTCTCGCCGGCACGTGGCGCATGGCCCTCGACGCCGACCTCGTAGCCGGAGTTCGTCTCGGTCTCGGTGGCCTGGTGGGGAAGCGGCGCGTAATCGGCATTGCCGTCGACGAACACATCGCCACCGAGCGTGAGGTCCTCGCCGGCGCGGTTGAAGTCGGCGAGCACGCGGTAGGCGCCGGGCTCGGAGAGCGTGATCGGCGTCGACCAGACCCCGTCGGAGTTCATCTTCGGATGCAGGTGCTGGAAGCCGGTCAGGTCGCGGCGGACCACGATCAGGTGCATCGGCCGCTCATGCTCGACCTCGAAGTCGGTGACCGCGCGGCCGTCGTCGCCGGCGATCCTGAAGCGCAGATCGGTCTGGGCCGCGCGCGGCAGGTCCCGGCGCGACAACTCCAGCGCCATGCCGGCCTCGGCCGAGGTGACGCCGCGCACGCCCTCGGCGTGCTCGCTCGCCGGCATGGCCCCCGCTTCGCCGTGGCCGGCCTCGGCGGCCATGTCGCCGCCGTGCATCGTGTCGTCGCCGCTGATCGCCTCGGCGACCAGCACCGCGGTGCCGAACACCGCGGCGACGGACAGCACCACGCCGACCACGCGGGGCGACGGCCCGCCGTGGATCCCCGTCTCGTGGACCGCGGTGTGCCCCTTGCCGCGGCTGAGCAGCCAGCGGTTCACGGGGACCGTGAACACGAAGGCGACAGCCAGCGCGAACGCCAGCGAGCCCCAGAACAGGAGGTCGCCCAGCCCCGCGTCCATGGCGCCCGGGATCACGACCAGGATCAGGTTGTCGACGACCTCCATCGTCGCGATCGAGAGGGTGTCGGAGGCCAGCGCGATCGGGATCACCGCTCCGAGCGCCAGGCCGGCTCGGAGCAGGGGCAGGCTCGTGAGTCCGTAGCCGAAGACGAACGCGAGGCCGATCGCCAGCGCGATCGTCGCGAGGTTGCTGAGCCCGAGGGCGGTGCCGAGAGCGACGCCGGCGATCTCGCCCAGCGCACAGCCGGTCAGGCAGTGCAGGGTGGCGCTGATCGCGACCCCGGTGAGCGCATTCCCCGAGGTCGGCATCTCGTGATGGTGGGCGTGGCCGGCGGCTTCCATGCGGCCACCTTACCATACCCCCCTGGGGTATCTGTATCGCTAGACGAAAGAGCCCGGAACGAGACTCGAACTCGTGACCCCCTCCTTACCATGGAGGTGCTCTACCAACTGAGCTATCCGGGCGCGGTGGCGAGTCTAGGGCCTCGGCAGCCGAATTTTTGAACCGCGCCCGCTCAGACCACGGTCGCCTGGAGCAACGCTCCGATCACCCCGCACCCGAGGACGACGTAGAGCACGGTCAGCTTGCCGTGGAAGCGGTTGAGCACCAGGAAGGCGCCGATGGCCAGGAGCGCGGTCCAGACATCGACGACGCTCGTCTCGACGATGCTGACGGTGACCGCGGCGATCAGCCCGATCACCCCGGCGGCGACGCCGAGAAGGAACGGATGCAGCCTGGCGTTCTCGGCCACGGCCACCAGCTGGCGGTGACAGAAGATCGGGAAGAGGAAGGCCGGCAGGAAGATGCCGAGGGTGATCACGAGGGCCCCGGCCATCCCACCGGCGATGTAGCCGACGAAGGTCGAGAAGATGATCGCCGGCGCCGGCAGCGCTCCCCCCATGGCCAGCCCGTCGACGAACTGGCTGTCGGTCAGCCAGTGATGGGTGTCGACTGCGCTCTGCTGCAGAAACGGGACGACGGTGTAGGCGCCGCCGAAGGTCAAAAGGCCGGCCTTGAGCCCCTCCCAGAAGATCGCGGCGGTGAGCGAGATCGTGATCGCGCCAGCCAGGACGCTGAGAAGCCCGGCGGGTCCGACCGCGACCGAGGTGGCCCGGTGAAGCCAGCGGTCAGCGTTGGTCCAGAGCTCGTAGACCACTCCGGCCCCGAGCAGGACCAGCACGAAGTTGGCCTCGAGCCCGACGGTCACGGCGAACGCGACGACGGCGATCACCACCAGCGGTATGTCGCTGAGAAAGTTGCGGCTCAGCCTGACCAAGGCCCGGGCGATGATCGCCCCGACTGCTGCGCTCAGGCCGTAGAAGATCTCGTCGAGGTGCCCGGCCAGGTTGGCCTCGACGTAGAGGATCGAGAGCGCGAGCATGAGCACGAAGCCGGGCAGGGCGAAGCCGAGCCCGGCCAGAAAGCCGCCGAGCTTGCCGCCTCGGATGCGGCCGAAGTAGACGCAGAGCTCGTGGGCCTCAGGGCCAGGAAGGATCTGGTAGACGGCCAGCGTCTTCTTGAACGTGGGCTCGGAGATCCAGCCGAGGTCGTCGACGCACTCGCGCTTGATCATCGCGATCTGCGCCGCCGGTCCACCCCAGGCCAGGCAACCGAACTTCAGGAAGCGGGCGAAGATCGCCGCCCGCGAGTCTCCTGCGTCCTCCGCCCCAGCGCTGGGCCTTGCCTCTGTAACCACGGTTACAGTCTCTATGATCCCGCCCGATGACGACGCACGACCGCTGGGTCTTCCTTTCCTACCGCCTGCCGCGTGATCCGTCCGCGCCGCGGCTCGCCGTCTGGCGGCGGCTAAGGCGCCTAGGCGTCGCGCAGTTGCTCGACGGCCTCGTTGCGCTCCCGGCCGACAGCCGCAACCGCGAGCAGCTCGAGTGGACGGGCGAGCAGGTCACCGAGTCCGGGGGCGAGGCCGCGATCTGGCTGGCCGAGGCCACGACGCAGGCCCAGAGCCGCCAGATCGCCCAGGACATGAGCGCAGCGATAGCCGAGCAATACCGGGCGGTCGAAAAGGAAGCCCTGGCCGCGACCGCTGCGCCGAGCCGAGAGCGGCGCACCACGCTGGCTCGCCTGCGCCGCGAGCTCGGTCGTATCCGTCGTCGCGACTACTTCCCGCCGGCCGATCGCGAGGCGGCCCACGCCGCGGTCGAATCGCTGGCGCAGGCCGTGGAGGAGCTGGCGGCATGAAGTGGGCCACCCGGCCGGGGCTCCACGTCGATCGCACAGCCTGCGCGTGGCTGATCCGGCGCTTCATCGACCCCGAGGCCGAGTTCTCCTTCTACGCCACGGCGGAGGAAGTGCCCGCGGATGTGACCGGCTTCGACATGCGTGGGGTGAAGCTCTCCCACAAGGGTGAGAACTGCTCGTTCGAGACCTTCCTCGGCGCGTACGAGCTCGAGGACCGCGCCCTGGTCCAGATCGGACGGATCATCCACGAGGCCGACCTCGAAGACGAGCGCTTCGACGCACCCGAGGCCCGCGGCCTCGACGTGATCATCCGCGGCTTGTCGATGCTCCGCGACGACCACGAAATGCTTGAGCTCACCGGCCCGATCTACGACGCGCTCTACGAGTACCTCGGTCGGGCGACAGTCCTCGCCGACGGCGCCTGAGCGACCGCCCCAGATGTCTCAACCGGCGCGGTGGCCGAGCTACCCGGGCGCGTCGAGGAGCGTCGCCGCTGCCCCATCGGTGCGCGCGCCGGCCGCGCCGCGCAGCCCGTCGCGCAGCGCGGTGGCGAAGGCGCCGGCCGCCTCGGCCGCGCGGCCGCCCAGCCCGACGGCGTTGACGAACCCGTGCACCAGGTCGGGCTCGCGCCGCAGGGTCACGGGCACGCCCGCGTCGCGCAGGCGATCGGCGTAGGCCTCGCCCTCGTCTCGAAGCGGGTCGAAGCCGGCCGTGACCACGTGCGCCGGCGCGACGCCCGCGAGGTCGGTGGCGAGGATCGGCGAGGCGCGCGGGTCCGCGTGCTCGTCAGCCGAGCCGAAGTAGTTCTCGCGAAACCAGTCCATCTCCTCGCGCGTGAGGAAGAACCCCTCGCCGAAGAGCTCGTATGACCGGCGCTTCGAGGAGTAATCGGTGACCGGATACAGCAGGCCCTGGAAGGCAGGTGCCGGGCCGCCGTCGGCGGCCGTCAGCTGGGCGACGACGGTCGCGAGGTTGCCCCCGGCGCTGTCGCCGGCGACCGCGATCCGGTCGGGGTCGGCGCCGAGCTGTCCGGCCTCCGCGCGCGCCCATCTGAACGCGGCGAGCGCGTCATCGACGGCGGCCGGGAAGCGGTGCTCGGGTCCGAGGCGGTAGTCGACCGCCAGCACCAGGGCCGGGATCTCGCGGGCGAGGAAGCGGCACGGCTGGTCGTGCGTGTCGAGGTCGCCGATCACGTGGCCGCCCCCGTGGTAGTAGACGACGAGCGGTAGAGGCCGGGGGCCGACAGGCTCATAGAGGCGGGCCCGGATCGGACCCTCGGGCCCGGGCAGCTCGAGGTCGCGCGCCGAGCCGATCTCGATCACGGGGCCGCGGAAGACGGCGGCGTCGCTGCGGCGGCGAGCGCGCGCGGCGGGCGCCGGGAGCGGCTCCCAGCCGCCGACGAAGCGCTCGAGGCGCAGCGCGAGCTGCACGTGGACGTCGAGCTGCTGGCCGTCGCGGCGCACCGGGCGCCCGGCGAGCAGCCGCGCGGGCCCGTCGGGCAGCTTCGCGAGCGCCTTCGCGACGCCGGCGGCAAGCCGTTCGCGGGTCCCGGATGTGTCCTCACCGGGCATCGGGCCAGGCTATCGCCAGTCGGCCGGGCGGGACGGCCGTTCGGTCGACCCGGCTAAAGGACAGCGCCAGGCGGACCGATCTATTGGTTCGTGGAACCGCTCGTCGCAGTCCCGTCCGACCAGGTCACCGAAGAGAGCCCGACCGAGACCCTGATCAACACGATCCGGGAGCTCGCCCGGGTCCCCAAGCTCGCCGAGATCGAGGCGCTGGTGACCTCCGCCGCCCGCCGGATGACCCGCGCCGCGGGAGCCACGCTGGTGATGCGCGCGGACGACGCCGCCGACTACGTCGCCGAGGACTCGCTCACGCCACTGCTCAAGGACCGCCGGGTGCCGCTCGACGACGATCTCGCCGGCTGGGCGATCCGCACCCGCGCGCAGGTCGTGATCGCCGACGTGCTCGCCGACCAGCGGGTCGACCGCGAAACCTACGCGCAGACCTTCGTCAAGAGCGTCGCGATCGTCCCGATCCGCGCCCACGACCCGATCGGCGCCGTGGGTGTGTACTGGTCGATTCGCCACCAGGCGAGTGAAGCCGAGATGTCGCTGCTGCACTCGCTCGCCGACGCGACCTCGGTCGCGCTCGAGAACCTCCGGCTCGAGCGGCAGCTACGCGTGGACGAGCTCACCGGACTGCACAACCGGCGAGGGTTCTTTGAGCGCGCCAACGACTCGTTTGACGCGGCCGCCCTCGGCGAAGGTGAGTGCGCGGCAGCTGTGATCGACGTGGACCAGCTGCAGCGGGTCAACGACGACCATGGCCACGGGGCAGGCAACGAGGTGCTCCGCGACGTGGCGAACGCGCTGCGCGAGGTGGCCCGGGACTCTGACGTCGTCGGGCGTCTGGACGGCGACGAGTTTGCGCTCTTCAGGCCGACGAGCACGGAGACCGCCGACGACCTGCATCGCGAGATCACCGTCGCGCTGGAGTCGAGCGGCGACCCCGACCGCCCGTACCGCGCCTCGTCGAGCGCCGGCGTGGTCGCCCTTCGCGCCTCCTCATGCGAGTCACTCGACGCCCTCCTGGCCTGCGCCTCGGAGCTCGTCAACGCGCGCAAGCGCGCCCAGGGCAGGCGCCTCACCCGTAGCCGCGAGCGCGCCTAGCTCGCCACCGGTCGCCTAGGCGGCGACGGCCTCGCGCACGCTGTCGGCGAACGCGTCCACGTCCGCCTCCGCCGTGTCCCACGCGCACATCCAGCGGACCTCGTCGCGGTCGTCGTCCCAGATGTAGAACGGATCCTCACCCGGGAGCTCGGCCAGCAGGCGGTCGATCGCCGGGCGCGGCAGGCGGGCGAAGACGCCGTTCGCTTCCACGGGGTAGAGCACCTGAACACCGTCGATCCCGCTCACCGCGCGACCAAGCCGCGCGGCCATCTCGTTCGCGTGCCGCGCGCTGCGCAGCCAGAGATCGCCGCTCAGCAGGGCTTCGAACTGGGCCGAGACGAAGCGCATCTTCGACGCCAGCTGCCCGAGGCGCTTGCGGGTGAACTCGAAATCGCGGGCGAGCTCCGAGCGGCTGAAGACGACCGCCTCGCCGAACAGGAGGCCGTTCTTGGTGCCGCCGAAGGAGACGACGTCGGCGCCGGCCTCGGTGGTCAGCTCGGCGAAGGACGCGTCGAGCGAGGCGGCGGCGTTGGCGAGCCGGGAGCCGTCGACGTGGAGGTACATGTCCAGCGCGTGCGCCGCGTCCGCGATCGCCCCGATCTCGTCGGGCCGGTAGACGGTGCCGAGCTCGGTCGCCTGGGTGATCGAGACGACGCGCGGCTGCACGTGGTGCTCGTCGCCGCGCTTGGCCTCCCACCGCCGGACGTCCTCGGGAGTGAGCTTGCCCTGCGGTGCCTCGACCGGGAGCAGCTTGACCCCCGCGAGCTGTTCGGGGGCGCCACATTCGTCGACGTGCATGTGCGCGACGTCGGTGCAGATCACGGCCTCGAACGGCCGCGCGAGCGCCGCGATCGAGGCGACGTTCGCACCCGTGCCGTTGAAGACGAAGAAGGCGCGCGAGTCGGAGCCGAAGTGCTCGCGGATCAGCGCGGCGGCGCGCTCGGTCCAGGGGTCGGCGCCGTAGGAGCCGGAGTGGCCGATGTTCGCGGCCGCGATCGCCTCGAGCACCTCGGGGTGAACCCCCGCGTGGTTGTCGGAGGCGAAATCGGTTGTCTGATCCTGGGCCGCGACGTCCTCGCTCACGGCTGGCAGGTTACGCGGGCGCCGTCAGGGGAAGAGCGGCAGACGCTTACCGTTCATCTTCTGCGCCCCGTCGGAGCAGAGGAAGTGAATGCCCGCGGCGATGTCCTCGGCCGAGGTGAAGGTGCGGAACGGCTTCTCGGGCTCGTCGGCGCGCATCTTCGGAGTCAGGATCGCGTTGATCACGAGGACGTTCGCGGTCGCCGCAGAGTCGGCTGCGCGGAAGCTGTCGGCGAGCGCCAGCGTCCACGACTCGGCCGCGGCCTTGGTCGCGCCGTAGCTGGCGTTGGTCCCGCCCGGGGCCTGTGCCTGCGAGGACGAGACCAAGACGAAGCGCCCGTGCTCGCTCGCGGCCAGCTGATCGTAAAACGCCCGCGTGGTGTGGATCACGGTGCGCACCAGCAGGTCGTGTAGCCACTCGTAGTCCTCGAGCGGCGTGGTGGCGAGGGGATCGCCCCCCTTCCAGCCGCCCACCAGGTGCAGTAGTCCGTCCACCCGGCCGAAGCGGTCCACGAGGGCGGCGCACCAGTCGCGCGTCGCCGACTCGTCGAGCAGGTCGACGACCCGGTCGTCGATCCGGTCCTCCGGGAGCTCGAGCTCGCTCGCGAGCGCGTCGAGCCGGTCCTGGTCGCGGTCGGTGAGCGCCAGGGTCGCCCCTGCGTCGGCGAGGCGCGCCGCGACCACAGGGCCGAGCCCGCCGGCTGCACCGGCGATCGCGATCACGCGCCCTTCGAGCGAAGTCACGCGCGGAACTTAATCAGCCGCGGCGCAGGGAGGACGGGACGAGGGCGGCGATGAAGGTGCCGACGGCACCGCCGAGGGTGCCGAAGGTGATGTCGAGCGCGGAGTCCGTCTTGCTCGTCTCGAGCGCCGTGTCGAGCACGCGATCCCCCACGTACTCGCCCAGCTCCCACAGAATCGTGAGCCCGAAGACGATGCCGACCGCGCCGATCGCCCACAGCGGCCAGTCGGCGCGACCCCGAAGCCATTCCGAGACGGCCCAACCCACGAGCACGCCGCCGCTGGCGTGCGCGAAGGCGCTGACCTGGTGCGACGTCAGCGGCAGCGGGTCGCCCACCCAGAGGATGAACAGGATCGCGACGAGCCCGCCCGCGAGCGGGACGAGGGCACGGTTGCTGAACCCCGCCACGCGGGCGGCGACCAACCCGGCGAAGCACAGCGAGCACATGATCACCGCGGCGCCGTTGCGCGCGACGAAGAAGCCCAGCGTGAGCAGCGACAGGGCGCCCAGCGAGAAAGCGAAGAGGTCGAGGCGAAGTCTGCGTCCGTCCATGGACCCCAAGAGGTTAGGGCGGGTCCTAAAGGTCAGCTATGGGTTTGGCACGGGTTCCGCACCCGCCGTGCGTCAGCGCGCCAGCGCGGGCTCGAGCTTCGGCTTCAGCTGGGTGTAGAAGAGGCTGAGCGGGAACTCGTCGTCGCGGACCAGGTCGACGAGCTGCTTGGGCTCCTCCACCTCGGGCAGCTCGCGCCGATCGGCGGTCCAGACCGAGCTCTCGGTCGGCGGGACATAGGTCGCGACGAGGTCGTGGGCGGCGATCCACTGGCCGAGCTTCGACCGGTCGATGCCGGAGTGGTAGAGCTCGTGCACCAGCTCTCGCAGACGGCCGACGCCCTCGGCGAGCCGGCTCCACTCGATCGTCAGCCGGTTGTCGGTCCAGTGCAGGTAGCCCTCGCGGTGCAGGAAGGCGAACAGCAGCTGGCCGCCGAGCCCGTCGTAGTTGCGCACCCGCGAGCCGGTGATCGGGAAGCGGAAGAGGCGATCGAGGAGGATCGCGTACTGGGCATGGCGCGCGAACGCGAAGCCCTCGCGCTCCAGGCGCACGGCCTCGCCGAACGCGGTCAGGTCGCAGCGCAGCTCCTCCAGCGAGTACATCCAGTAGGGGCTGCGCTGGCGGATCATGAACGGGTCGAAGGGCAGGTCGCCGCGCATGTGGGTGCGGTCGTGGATCAGGTCCCACAACATGTAGGCCGACTCCGAGAGCTCGCGCGAGGAGAGCAGGCAGGCCGCGTCCGGGGGCAGGTTGAGCCTCAGGGTCTCGGCCGCGGCGCCGCAGATGCGGCGGAAGCGCTCGGCCTCGCGGTCGCAGAAGATGGCGCCGAAGTGGTACTCGGTGGGCCGCTCGCCGGTTGAGAACGTCTCCGGGAAGAGGACGGCGCACTCGGAGTCGTAGCCGCTGGTGTAGTCGACCAGGGTGACCGGGAGGAACTTGGCGTTGTCGTAGCCGTGGCGCTCGAGCTGGTCGATCCAATCCGGCCACGGAACGCGCACCACGAGCGCCTCGAAGCAGGTGTCCCGAGACGCGTTCTGCTTGTACATCGGGAACACGCACAGGTGCTCGATCCCGTCGCGGCGCTCGCGCTCGGGCCGGAAGGCCTCCATCGAGCGGTCGAAGGCGGGGTGCGGGAAACCGGCGTCGGCCCAGGCGAGGAGGTCGGCGGCCATCGCGTCGATGTAGTCGTGCTGATGCTGGAAGTGGGGCTTCAGCGCCTGCGCCGACTCGGCGATCGCGACGACCAGGTTGCGGAGCTTGTCGGGATCGTGCTCGGCGGTGTCGACGGAGCCGTCGGCGGCCTGGGTGAGGCGAAGCTCCTCGACGGCGGCCTTCAGCCGGGTCCAGGCGGGGTCGGCGGTGGCGGGCGACTCGGGGCGCGCCGGGGCGTCGGCGAACGCCGGCCGCGCGACCCAGTGGACGAGGTTGAGCCACAGCTGCTCGTGGTCGAGCTGGTCGATGCAGTCGTCGCCGAAGAGGTCGGAGTCGGCCGTGACGACGACGCGCCCCGTTCCGTGCAGCGCGGCCGCGGCGAGCGGCGCCCCGGGGATCGAGGCGCTCTGGTGGGAGCGGGCGAAGACGCGGGCGCCGTTCGCGGCACCGAGGGCGCCGGCGCGATAGAAGCAGGCCTCCTCGACCCCGGCGAGCACGTCGGCGTCGGCCGGGCCGCCGTCCTGGTCGAGTGCCGCCAGGACCCATGACGGCGCGTCGTGGAGGTGGTGGACGTAGTCCTGGAGCGTGGCGTTGTCGATCGACAGGTCGAAGCGGCCGAGGAGCTCGTTGAGGTTGGCGCCGTACTTGTCCTCCTCGGTCTCGCCGAGGACGATCAGGCCGCCGCCGTCGCGGACGAAGGCCTCGATCGCGTCGATCTCGGCCGGCGCGAGCAGCGGCGAGCCGCCGTTGACCGTGGCCTCCCACTTGGGGTCGGACGGGTGGGCGATCACGAGCACGGACGCGTCCGCGAGGGTCTCGGCGTCGAGCGGGCCCTCGGTGTGCGCGGCGACCTCGAGCTCGCGCTCGGCGAGCACCGCGGCGGCGCGGACCAGGGAGGAGTCGCCGGGGTGCGCGGACTGCATCCGGGCCGCGACCTCGGGCCTGATGGTCCAGGCCTCGGAGTGCGACTCGTCGAAGAGCACGCGGGCGAGCTTGGCGGGCGCGGGCAGGCTGGGTCTTTCGGTCGTGGCCGTCACGGTTATCAACGGTAATGATAGGACGGAGATCGCGTCAATATTGATTTAAGGGGGCTTGTGCGCAAGAATCCTGCGTATGGACCCAACTGACCGCAGAATTCTTTCGCTGCTGATGGAGGACGGGCGCCGCACCTACGACGACATCGCCCGCCAGGTGAAGCTCACCGCACCGTCGGTCAAGCGCCGCGTCGACCGGCTGCGCGCCTCGGGGGCGCTGCGCGGGTACACGGCGGTCGTCGATCACGCCGCGCTCGGGTGGAACACGGAGGCGCTGGTGGAGCTGTTCTGCCGGCCGGGGACGACGCTTGCGGAGGTCGCGGAGCGGCTGCGTGATTTCCCCGAGGTGGTCGAGGCGTGGAGCGTGACGGGGGAGGCCGACGCGCTCGCCCGCGTACGGACCGAGGACAACAAGGACCTCGAGCGGCTGATCATCGACCTGCAGCGCGGCGGCCTGGTGGAGCGGACGCGGTCGCAGGTCGTCCTCTCGCGGCTCGTCTATCGCGGCAGCAGCGAGTAGGTGATCGAGACACCTTGTGGGCCGCTGGCGTAGTGCTAGGTTGCCCGCCGAGTGAGAGAGTGGTGGCCCAAACTGGCGGGGGGGCTGCGACGGTGGTCGACGCCTGCGCGCCTGGCGATCGCCGCAGTCCTGCTGCTGGTCGTGGGCGGAGCGCTCGCGATCGGCTTGAGCGGCGAATCGGAGTCCGAGCATGAATCCGAGGCCACCGCGGCGGCCGGAAACTGCGAGGCCGACAGCGCTGAGTCCGAGGCGGAGCGCGAGGCCGAGGGCGAGAGCGAGCGGCGGGCGAGGCCTGCGGAGGCCAGTTCGCCGAGAACGCGCTGCGCGAGGTCGCGAAGGAGGGGATCGAGAAGCGCGAGGCGGTTTTCGCGCCCCAGGGTGAGGAGCCGAGCAGCGGTGAGGCGGCGCGCGGAGGGCCGCGCTCACCGGCCGCCGAGGCCGTGGCCAACCGCGCCTACCCCCGCGCCTACGTGGACGACCGGCTCGCGCTGAAGACCTTCAAGGCGTTCAACCGCGTGCCCGGTCGGCTGTCGAAGTCACAGGCGGGCGGCGGTGCGGCGCAGGCGCAAGCCACGGCGTCCTGGCAGGAGCTGGGGCCGTTCCATCCCGACGTGCCCGGCGAGCCGTCGCAGTTCTTCGACCCCGAGACGCTGACCGGCCCGGCGACCCAGGAGTCGGGCCGCGTGGTGCAGATCGCGATCGACCCGGCCTGCACGGCGGGCGACTGCCGGATGGCGGTTGCCGCGGCGGGCGGCGGAGTGTGGACCACCGACGACGCGCTCGCCGACCACGTCGACTGGAACCCCCCGCCGGGCGACATGCCGACGACGGCGTTCGGCTCGATCTATTTCGACGCCGCGCACGACACCCTGTACGCGGGCTCGGGTGAGCCGAACGGGTCGAGCGACTCGGAGGCCGGGCTGGGCCTCTTCAAGTCGACCAACTTCGGCGACTCGTGGACGCTCGTGCCGGGGAGCGCCGCGGTGGCGACCAACCGCGCGATCGGCGGGATCGCTGTGGATCCCGACAACCCGGACAACATCTACATCGGCACGGCGCTGGCGCGGCACGGCTCGTCGTCGGTGAACGGGGGCCGGCGCACGCCCCCCGACGCCCCGACGCTGGGCGTGTACCGGTCGACCGACGGCGGGCAGACCTTCGATCTCGAGCAGGACCTCTCCAACAAGGCCCTCCCGGATCCGACCCCGCCCGACACGGGGCTCGACTTCTTCGCCGGCGGGGTCTCGAAGTTGCTGATCGACCCGAACCATCCCGACCAGCTCTACGCGGCGGTGTTCGGCTACGGGCTCTGGCGGGCCAACCAGTCGGGCGCCAACCCGACCTGGCGGCAGGTCTTCCACACGATGAACCAGAACGACTTCACGGACCCGAACCAGTTCATCGGCGACTCGGGCGGGGACGAGACCGAGTTCGACTTCGTCGACATGGGCGCCACGACGCGGATCTTCCTCGGCGACGCCTCCGACGACTGGGCGATCGACGGCGACGACTCGACCCCGGCGCCGCGGGCATGGCGCGTCGACGACGCGAGCGCGATCGTCGGCGATCCCAACGGCCATCTGCCCGCCAGCGACCCGATGGGCGACAACTTCAACACCGGCAACGGGTGGATTGAGCTGTCGAGCTCGGACCCGGCCGATCCGGGGTTCGGGGTCTACAACTATTGCCAGAACGGCCAGTGCAGCTACGACAGCCTGGTCGCGCATCCGCCGGGCTCGGGGCCGGGAACCGTGTGGTACCTGGGCTCGATGAACTACGACGAGCTCAAGGTCTACGACCGCAACGGGCTCGGCGTGCCGCCGCGCTCCAACGGGCGCGCGGTGATCAGGTCCACGGACGCGGGCGGCGATCCGAGCGCGGCGACGTGGAACGACATGACCGCGATCCTCGCCAACCCGGCCGACGATTGGGACGTGCAGGTGGGGGTCCACCCCGACCTGCGCGCCGCGGCCTTCGCCAACAACGGCGATACGGCGTTCATCGGCCAGGACGGCGGTGTGGTGCGGATCGACGTGTCGAGCACGCAGGACCAGTCGCAGTCGTGCGCCAGCCGGACGTGGGACTACAACGGCGATACGGAGGACACCGAGACGCTGGAGCCCGACGACCTGGCGCTGTGCCAGATGCTGCTGTCGCGGGTGCCCAACGACATCACCCCGGTCAACGACGGGCTGCGGACGATCCAGTTCCAGTCGCTGACCTCGAACCCCCAGGACCCGTCCGGTCAGGTCTTCGGCGGGACACAGGACAACGGGACCTGGTCGTTCGACGCGAGCCGGTCCGAGCAGCAGCGCTGGTTCGAGACGGTGGGCGGCGACGGCGGCCAGTCCGGGTTCGCACCCGACGGCAGCGACGTGAGGTACCACAACTACTTCGACGCGACGCCCGAGGTGAACTTCCATGGCGACGATCCGAAGACGTGGCTGGCGATCTACGACAAGCTGCAGCTGAGTCCCGAGCCGCGGTCCTTCTACACCCCGTTCGAGGCCGACCCGACGACCGCGGGGCGGCTGTTCACGGGCATGGGGCACGTCTGGCGCACCGATGACAACGGCGGTGACGAGCAGGCGCTGATCGACAACGGGTGCCTGGCGAACGAGCTCGATCCGTTCAGAACGGCCCCGTGCGGCGACTGGAAGCCGATCGGGGCGAACCTGACCGGCGGCCAGTTCGGCGCCGATCGACGCGGGCGAATACGTGGTCGCGGTCGAGCGGGCGGAGAGCGACGACCAGACGATGTGGGCCGCGACAAGGATCGGGCGCGTGTTCGTGACCTCGAACGCGGGCGACTCGCCGGGCTCGGTGTCGTTCCATCGGATCGACACGCCGCAGACGCCCGGGCGGTTCGTGACCGGGATCGCGATCGACCCGAAGGATCCCAACCACGCCTGGATCTCCTACACGGGCTACAACGCGTACACGCCCGACACGCCGGGTCATGTGTTCGAGGTCCGCTACGACCCGAACACGCACAAGGCGACGTTCCAGGACCGGTCCTACAACCTGGGCGACCAGCCGATCACCGCTCTGGTGACGTACGGCAACAGCGGCTCGCTGTTCGCGGCGACCGACTTCGGCGTGCTGGAGCTGCCGGCCGGCGCGACGCAATGGATCAACGCGGGCAGCGGCGGGCTACCCCACGTCGCCGTCTACGGGCTGACGATCTCGCAGAGCGGCAAGGTGCTCTACGCGGCGACGCACGGCCGGGGCGCGTACTCGCTCGAACTGCCGCCCGCCGAGGGTCCGCCCGGTCCCCCGGCCGAGACGAATCCGAGCGCGCAGCTGAAGAAGATCAAGCCGGTGAAGCTCGGCAAGAAGTCGAAGGTCAAGGGCCGAGCCGCCGACGACGCCGGGATCGACAGCGTGACGCTGAAGTTCGACGACGGCAAGCACAAGACCCTGAACGTGGGCGCGAACGGCAAGTTCCAGGTCAAGCACCGCTACAAGCGCGCCGGCAAGTACAAGGTGCGGCTGGTGGTCGTTGGCGCCGAGGGCAAGACGGCGAAGGCCAAGCGGACGGCCAAGGTCAAGCGCAAGAAGAAGAGCAAGTAGGCGCACACGCCGCTCGGGCCGGCCGCCGTGACCGCACTAGAATCCCCCCGCTCGGGGGAGTACCGAAGCGGTCAAACGGGATGCGCTGTAAACGCATTGGCTCTGCCTTCACAGGTTCGAATCCTGTCTCCCCCACTCGTGGAGCCGAATCAACCCGCCCAAGCTGAGCCCGCGCGCCAGGCGCGCGGCTTGGTCCTCGGGCTCTATCTATCGGCCGCGGTGACGGTCGTGGTGGGCATCGCGCTCGGGATCGCGCTCGACCCCGTCTGGTTCGGGCTCGTGCTGCTCGGCCTCGTCGACGTCGTGCTCGCCGCGCTCTTCGCGGGCGGGCGCATCGGGCCGCTGGCCGCCCGCCGCCAGGCCGAGGCGGAGGGCGACGCGGCGGCGATCGCTGAGTCCGACCCGGGCTACAACCCCTACGCGCGCGAGGATTGAGGCCGGGTCAGCTACCTAGTTCTTGGGGTTGACGACGTCCTTGGCCTTGTCGGCCGCGTCGCCCACCTTGTCCTTGACCTTGCCGGTCGCCCGATCGACCTTGCCCTCGTTCTTGAGGCTCTGGTTGTCGGTCAGATCGCCGGTGGCCTCCTTTACGCGGCCCTTCGCTTCATCGGCGTTCTTAGCCATCTTCGGTGCTTCCTTTCGGTCGCTTTCAGGCCGCCGCTGAGGGCGGCACTATGCACCTTCCCGCTCAGCATCCGCCGAAACTCTGACCTCCCGGAGGTGCTCACCTACTGTGCTCCGCGCCGTGGTACTCCTGGTCGCGCTCATCGCGCTCAGCGCCCTCGCGTTCACCTCCTCGGGCCATGCCTCGTCCGCGGCCACCGCCAAGGCCGCCCAGCGCCCGAACGTGATCGTCGTGCTCACCGACGACCAGTCCGTGGCTCAGATGAACGAGGACACGATGCCGAGGACCATGGCCGCGATCGGCGACCACGGCACCTCGTTCAGCCAGAGCATCGTCTCCTCGCCCCTGTGTTGCCCGTCGCGCGCCGGCTTTCTCACCGGCGACTACCCCCACAACTCCGGCGTCTTCGACAACGAGCCGGGCTTCGGCGCGCTGCTCGACAAGACCTCGATCATCTACCCCTGGCTGCAGGCTGCCGGCTACCGCACCGGCCACATCGGCCGCTACCTCCTCAACTACGACCGCCCCACCCCGCTCGGCGGCGACTGGGAGACCGACGGCGGCCTCGCGCCGCCGCCCGGGCTCGACGACTGGTTCGGCTACGTCGGGGCGCCCACGATCTACAACGGCGCCACGTTCAGCGACAACGGCACGCCCGGTGGTCGAGGGCCAGGGCAAGCCCGGCTACACGACCCGGGTCATGAACCACGAGGCGCTCGACTTCATCGGCCAGGCGAAGGCCGATCCCCGTCCGTTCTTCCTGATGCTCGCCCACGTGGCCCCGCACGCGGCGCAGACGACCGGGCCGGGCCCCTGCGGCGTCGGTGGGCTGCCGATCCCCGACGGCGGCAAGCTCGGCAAGTGGACCGACGCCCCGCTGCCAAAGCCGCCCTCGTTCGACGAGGCCAACGTGTCCGACAAGCCGAACTGGATCAGCACGCGTCCCCGCCTCGGCCACCGCAAGCGCGAAGGCCTCAAGCTCGGCTGGCGCTGCGCGAACGCCTCGCTGGCCACCGTCGACGACGGCGTCGCCCAGATCGTCCGCCAGCTCCGCAAGCAGGGCGACCTCGACGACACGGCGATCTTCGTCACCTCGGACAACGGCTACCTGTTCGGCGAGCACCGGGTCTTCCTCAACAAGGTCTATCCGTACGAGGAGGCGCTCCGCGTTCCCCTCCTCGCCCGGATGCCTCCGGCCCTCACGGGCCGGAAGGGCCCCCCGGCCGACGTCCCGGCGCTGGTCAACAACCTCGACCTCACGGCGACCATCGTCGACCTGGCGAACGCCTCGCCGTGCACCGCCGCCGGCGATTGCCGCACGCTCGACGGTCGCTCCCTGGTGCCGCTGCTGCGCGGCCGCAAGCCCGACTGGGCCAAGGGCCGCGCGCTGCTGTTCCAGATCGGTCAGAACCGCACCTGCGGCGAGCTTCCGGAGCGTGGCCTGCGCAACTTCTACGACGGGGTGCGCACCAAGCGCTTCGTCTACATCGAGCACAACCGCGTGAATCCCGAGACGGGCGAGTGCGACCGGCCCGAGTTCGAGATGTACGACTTAAAGAAGGACCCCTACCAGCTGAAGAGCATCGCCGTGAACCCTTCGACGCAGACCGCGTCGCCGCGGCAGGCCTCCCTTGCGGGACGCCTGAACAAGCTCCGCGACTGCGCGGGGATCGAGGGGCGCGACCAGAGCGCCGGCCGGCCCTTCTGCGACTAGGACTTGCCCACGAGGGTCATCTGGAAGCGGGCCAGCCGCACGTTCAGGTCCGCGCTGCTTCCCTGCAGCACCTCCACGTGCACTGACTGACCGGCCTGGAGCAGCTCGAACCCGCTCACGTTCTGCGACGTGTACGCGGGGGCGGGCAGCGGCGGGCCGGCCTCCGAGGCGAAGGAGCCGCCGTTTGCGCTGACGATGCTCGTGCGCCGATAGCCGGTGCCGTTCGGATCCCACTCGACCGTCGCCGAGACGAAGTAGGTGCCCGCCACGGGCGCGACCAGGGTCTCGGATCCGTCACCGTGGAGTTCGTCCGTGTCAAAGAACTCGTAGTCCGCGTGCAGCGTCGTTCCCTGCGCGGTGTGTGAGGTTTCCGGGCTGAGCCTCATCACGCTGGCGGCCGGGAAGCCGCTCAGCTTCGTCGGCGTCACCGCGCGCGGTGCGATCGCCGGTCCCCGGACCCCGTTCTTCGCCACCCCCGCCGCGCTCGGAACGGTGCCGAGCGTGTCCTCGACCACGTCCGAACCGGTCAGCGAGTCGTTGCGCACGTCGACGCCCTGAAGGTTGTTGTTGGCGACGTCGATGCTGTGCACCTCGCCGTTGACGATGTCCTCCGTACGCACGGTGTTCGCGGCGATCGCGGTTCCGCCTACCGCGAACAGAAAGATCGCCACGTATCCGACGACGTTGGAACGCAGGTGCTCACGAATCCGACTCGACACTTCGAACCCTCCCCCCGGTGTTTGTACGTCAGGCCAGCTCGCGCAGCCGCTGTGCCTCCGGCAGCTGCTTGAGCTTCTTCAGCGTGTTGTTCTCGATCTGGCGGATGCGCTCGCGGGTGACGCCGAACGCCCGCCCGACCTCCTCCAGCGTCAGCGGCTCGTGGCCGCGCAGCCCGTACCGCAGCTCGATCACCTGCCGCTCGCGCTCCGGCAGCGCGTCGAGCGCCTTCTGGATGTCCTCGCGCTGGAGATTCTCGGTCGCCGCCTCAAACGGCTCCTCGGTCTGATCGTCGGCGACGAAATCGCCGAGCTCCGATTCCTCCTCGTCGCCGATCGGCTTCTCGAGCGAGATCGGCATCTGGGCCACGCGCAGGATGTCGCGCACCTCGCGCACGGTGATCTCCAGCTCGGCGGCGATCTCTTGCGGCTCCGGCTCGCGACCCAGCCGCTGGACCAGCTGGCGCTCGACGTGCGCGACCCGGTTGAGCTTCTCGACCATGTGCACCGGGATCCGGATCGTGCGCGCCTTGTCGGCGATCGCGCGCGTCACGGCCTGGCGGATCCACCAGGTCGCGTAGGTGGAGAACTTGTAGCCGCGGCGGTAGTCGAACTTCTCCACCGCCCTGATCAGCCCCAGCGAGCCCTCCTGGATCAGGTCGAGGAACGAGAGCCCGCGACCGAGATAGCCCTTGGCGATCGAGACCACCAGCCGCAGGTTGGCCTCGACCATGTGGCGCTTGGCGTCCATGTCGCCCTTCTCGATCCGCTTCGCAAGCTCGATCTCCTGATCGGCGGTGAGCAGCTCCACCCGCCCGATCGAGCGCAGGTACAGGCGCAGGGAGTCGAGGCTCGGCTCCACGGTGAGGTCGAGCTCGGCCTTCTTCGACGACTCGGGCGTCGCCTCGGCCTTGCCCTCGGTGTACGCGGTCACCCCGTCCGCGGCGATCACGTCCACACCGTGCTCGATCAGGTAGGAGTGCAGGCCCTGGACCTGCTCCTTGGTGACCTCGACCTCCTCGAGCGTCTGGGAGATCTCCTCGAAGGTGAGGTAGCCGCGCTCGCGGCCCTGGGCAATCAGCCCGCGCAGGTCCTCGGAGTCGGGCAGCGAGGCGTCTTGGCCCTCAAGTGGCCCCCCACTTGGCTCCGAATTTCCCGACCCGTCCTCCGCCAAGAGAACGTCCGCCTTGTCAGCCAATCGCCCGTCCTCTCCTGTATGGGCGCCGCGCCCCTCTGCACGCTGAGCGCCGCCGGGCATTATAGGCACGCAGAGGCCCCTAACCTGTGCACATGGCCAGCACCCAAGCCACAACGGTCCCAGACGTCCAGGCCGGCCGACCCGCGACCTCGGTCAGTCTCACCCGCGTCGGGGTGCGCGGAGTCGAGAAGGTCATCCACGTCGCCGCTCCTCCCGGGGCCGCCGCCGACGAGCCCGGCAGCCTGTACTTCGCCGAGCTCGAGTGCTTCGTCGACCTCAACCCCCAGCAGGCCGGCGTGCACATGTCGCGCTTCGAGGAGGTCGTCAACGAGGCGATCGACGCGGTGGTCCTGGGCGAGATCCTGCGGGCCGAGGAGCTCGCCGGCGAGATCGCCGAGCAGGTGCGCGAGCGCCAGAACGGCCTCCGCGCCGAGGTCACGATCGCCGCTCGCTACCCGACCACCGTTCCCACCCCCGTCTCCGGCCTGCCGACGCAGGAGATCTACACCCTGTTCGGCACCGCGGTCGCCTCCGAGCGCGGCACCCGGACCCTGATCGGCGTCGAGGCCCAGGGGATGACGGCCTGCCCGTGCGCCCAGGAGCTGCTCGCCGGCCGCGCCCGCGAGCGACTCGTGGACGATGGCTTCACCGAGGACGAGGTCGAGCGCGTGCTCGAGGCCGTCCCCGTCGCCACCCACAACCAGCGCGGGATCGGCTCCCTGCATCTCGGGCGCCCGGAGGGCCTCGACCTGCCGATCGACGCCCGCGACCTGCTGCGCATCGTCGAGGCCTCGATGAGCTCGGAGATCTACGAGCTGATGAAGCGCTCCGACGAGGCGGCGGTGGTCGAGAAGGCGCATCGCAACCCCCGCTTCGTCGAGGACGTCGTGCGGGAGATGATCCGCCAGGTCGCCGACGCCTATCCGCAGCTCGGCGCGACCGGCTTCGTCCTCGCCCGCCAGGAGAACCTGGAGACGATCCACAGGCACTCCGTGGTCGCCGAGCGCTCCGGGTTGTTGGACGAGATCGTCGCCGAGCTCGAGCGGGGCGAGCATTCGCGCCACCACACGACTCGGCGCGAGTGGCTCGAGGCCCCCTGCGCCGACGAGGGTTAGCGACTCCTAGGTAACCGGCTCGGGCGAGCGGTCGCGCCGGCGCTCGTGCTCGGCGAGTCGCTTGCGCAGCCCGAAGAAGTAGTCCAGCCCCGAGATCACGGTCATCGCGACCGCCACGTAGAGCAGCACGTCGACCCAGACCGGCGAGGGGTCGAACGCGATCAGGCAAATGATCGCGGCCACCTGGAGGCCCGTCTTGACCTTCCCCATCCAGCTCGCGGAGATCACCACGCCGCGCTCGGCGGCGACGCTGCGCAGGCCGGTGACGGCCAGCTCGCGCGCGATGATCACCATCGCCACCCAGGCCGCGAGCCGGTCGAGCGACACGAGCGAGATCAGGGCCGCGATCACCAACAGCTTGTCGGCGAGCGGGTCCATCAGCTTCCCGAACGTCGTCACCTGCTGGCGGCGGCGAGCGATGTATCCGTCCAGGCCGTCGGTGAGCGCCGCAAGCGCGAAGACGATCGCGGCGATCACGTCGCCGTCGGGCGTTTCGTCGAGCAGCGCGACGACCAACACCGGCACCGCGAGGATGCGGATGATCGTGAGCACGTTCGGCACGTTGACCGGGAACATCGCCTCCCCAAGTATCCAGGCTGAGTCCAGCTAAGCGGCCGGTTCGCGCGAGAGCGCACCGGCGCGTGCGATCGCGGCGTCGAGCATCTCCCTGGTCAGCTTGCCGGTGAACGTGTTCTGCTGCGAGGGATGGAAGCTGCCGACGAGCCGGTACGGCCCGATCGCCGCCTCGGCCAGGTGCCCGAAGCGCGGGCGTGGGCGCGGCGTCGGATGCCCAAGCTCGCGCAGCGAGCGCAGGGCCCCGTCCCACGCGAACGAGCCGAGCGCGAGCAGAGCCCGCGCCCGCGGGAGCAGGCGTAGCTCGTCGACCATCCAGGGCAGGCACTCGTCGCGCTCGGTCGTCGTGGGCCGGTTGGCCGGCGGCGCACAGCGGACCACGGCGGTGAGGTAGGCGTCGCGCAGCTCGAGCCCGTCGCCGCGCCGCTCGGATACGGGCTGCGTGGCGTACCCGGCGCGGTGCAGAGCCCCGTACAGCCATTCGCCGGAACGATCGCCGGTGAACATCCGCCCGGTGCGGTTCGCGCCGTGCGCGGCCGGCGCGAGCCCGACGATCACCAGGCGCGCTGAAGGGTCGCCGAACCCGGGCACAGGGCGCGCCCAGTAGCGCTCGCCCCGGTACCGCTTGGGCGGGTCCGCCGCGGCCTCCTCGCGCCAGGCGACCAGGCGCGGGCAGCGCGCGCAACTGGCGACGCGCGCGGCGAGGCGCTCGAGGTCAGCGGCTGTTGCGGAATCGCGGCTCATCGGCCCCCGGTAGGGTGCCCGCCATGCTGACGGTCTCGCGGCGCGGCCTCTTCGCCATCGGCGGCACCGGCGCCGCTGTCGTGCTCACCGGCTGCGGTAGCGCCGTGAGCGAGCGCGACGACGCCGACGACGCCGAGGTGCTCGACGGCGCGCTCGAGGCCGAGGCCGCCCTCGGCGCGACCTACGACGGCCTCTCGGGGCCCGAGGTCTCGTCCGGGCCGGGCGCGCAGGTGCTCAAGCGCTGCCAGGCGGACTCGAAGAAGCGCCAGGCGGAGCTCTCCAGCCTCGGTGCGAGCCAGCCGACCGGCGGCGACACCGCGGGCGCGGCTGGCAGCGGGCTCGAACCCGCGGTCAGCTCCGCCAACGCCGCGATCGCCGCCTACCGCCAGGGAGCGCGCCTGCTCGGGGAGACCCCGCAGCGGGCCACCTGCACCTCCTACCTCGCGCAGGTCGCCGCCGAGCTGGCCTCGATCCGCGGCCTCTTTGGCGAGGACCAGGCGCCGGTCGCGTTCGTCACCGGCGAGACCCAGAAGCCGTTCGAGGCCGCCGCGACGACGACCACGAGCACCACCTCGACCCCCACGACCTCGACCACCTCCACCAGCACCGACTCGCAGTGAGCGAGGACGCGAGCAGCCGCCGCGACGCGCTCCGGCGCGGCGCCCTCGCGGCCGGCGCCCTCGCGGCCGCCGGCGCCCTCCGTCCTGCGATGGCGCTCGCCCAATCTTCGGCCGACGACGACCTGCGCGACTTTCTCCAGCAGGCGATCGGCCTCGAGCAGATCACGGCCCTCGCCTACTCCACGGCCGCCGACGCGGCCGACGCGAAGCTCAAGGGCACGCTCGAGACCTTCCGCGACCAGGAGCAGGCGCACGCGAGCGCGCTGCGCAGCGCGCTCGACGAACTCGGCTTTGACCCGCCCGACGCCCCCGACTCCCCCTCCGACACCACGGTGTTCGACGAGGTCGACGGGCTCGACGACACCTCGTCCCCCTACACGACGCAGGACCTCAAGGACCTGCTCTCCGGCCTCGACGGCCTCAAGGGGACGAAGCAGTACCTCGACTACCTGGTGAAGCTGGAGGAGGCCCAGATCGGCTACTACGTCGGCCAGGCGCCGGGGCTGGACAGCGTCGACCTCTCGACCACCGGCGCCGAGATCGCGGGCTGCCAGGCCGAGCACCTGATCGTCGTGCGCGGGCAGCAGGGCGACGACCCGGCGGCAGCGCTCGGTGCGGCGATCGCCGCGATCGAGGGCGCCGGGTCCGACTCGAGCACGAGCACCTCCGGCTCCAAGTGACCGCGGCTCCGGCCGCGCGACCGGTGTCGGCCTCGCGCTCGGAGCTGATCCGCTGGATGGGCGTCCAGGACGCCAACGCGGCCGGGTTCGTGCATGGCGGCGTGGTCATGAAGACCTGCGATGAGGCCGCCGCGATCGCCGCGATCCGCCACTGCGGCAGGCGGGTCGTCACCGCGGCGTCGATCGGGTGACCTTCGTCGAGCCGATCTCGATCGGCGAGCTGCTGACCTGCCGGGCCACCGTCAACGCGGCGTGGCGCACGTCGATGGAGGTAGGGGTTCGGGTCGAGGCCGAGGACGCCCGCACCGGCGAGCGGCGGCATACGACGACCGCCTACGTGACCATGGTCGCGCTCGACGACGCGGGGCGCCCGGCGGCGGTGCCGGGCGTGGTCACCGAGACGGCGGCCGAGGAGCGACGCCGGCGCGAGGCCGAGCTGCGGCGCACGAACCGGCTCGCCGAGCGCGACCAGATCCTCGCCAACCGCGACGAGGATCTCGACTAGCGCACCGAACGGTCGCCGACCGCGTCGATGATCCGGCCGCCGACCACCAGGAGCCCGACCCAGATGATCGGGCAGAGGCTCGGGTCGATGAACGCGACCGGGATCGACAGCAAAAACGTGCCGCTGACCACGAACGACGCCGGGCCGAGGTAACGCCGCTCCTCGTCGCGCGCCTCATCCTTGATCAGTCCCTTGCGAAAGGCGTAGAAGATCTGCGCCGTAAACGACAGGCTGATCCCCGCCAGGTTGATCGCGTAGATGATCACCCCGTCGGTGGTGTCGGAGTAGTGCCCGAGCAGTTCGGCGCTGAACGGGACCAGCGCGACGAGCGCGAGGTACAGGAGGTTGAGCGCGATCAGCCGCCCGTCGAAGCGCGCCACCAGGGTGTAGAAGCGATGGTGGGCGAGCCAGATCGAGCCGAGCACCGCAAAGCTGATCGCGTAGGCGACGAAATCCGAGCTGCGGTCGCGCAGCGCGGCGCCGACGTTGTCGAGGTTCGCCGGCACGTCGAGCGCCAGGACCAGGAGCGTGATCGCGATCGCGAACACGCCGTCCGTGAACGCGAGCACCCGCCCGAACTCGAGCTCCTGATCTTTGCGGTCGTGGACCTCCCGGCGGGCCTCGCGGCGGCTGGTCATCTCATGCGATTACTGGCCCCAACCTGCCGACCCTCCCCGCGCAGCCGATCTTTCGGCTCTACCCTGAGCGATCTCGCCTCATGCCTACAACCGACCGCAAGCTGCGCAAGCTGGCGATCGTCCCCGCCTATAACGAGGGCGAGATGGTCGCCCGCGTCGTCCGCGACATCCATCGCGAGGCGCCCGGCTTCGACGTGCTCGTAGTGGATGACGGGTCCACGGACTCGACCGCGATCTACGCCGAGTCCGAGGGCGCCATCGTGATCCGCCACCCCTACAACCTCGGTATCGGCGGCGCGGTGCAGTCGGGCTACAAGTACGCGCTTGCGCAACGACTACGACGTCGCGGTGCAGGTCGACGGCGACGGTCAGCACAAGCCCGAGTACCTGCCGAAGATGCTCAAGAAGCTGCAGACCGGCGGCACGGCCGACATGGTCTACGGCAGCCGCTTCCGGGGGGACCCGGGCTACAAGGTGCCGCTCGGCCGGCGCGCCGGGAACATGATCTTTTCGATCGTCCTCACCGCGCTCACGCGGAAGAAGATCACCGACCCCACGTCGGGCTTCCGGATGACCAACCGGCGCGGGATCGAGCTCTTCGCCCGTGACTACCCGCACGACTATCCGGAGGTCGAGGCGCTGCTCATGCTCCACGCGCACCACCTGCGGATCCACGAGGTGCACGTGAAGATGAACGCCCGGGGCTTCGGCGACAGCTCGATCGACTACCCGCGCAGCGCCTACTACATGGTCAAGGTGCTGCTGGCGCTGTTCGTCGGCCTCTTCCGCCGCCGGCCGACGCCGGTCGAGGCGACGGGCGAGGAGGAGCCGGGAGTCGGCCCCGCCGTGGAGGCCTGACGATGCGCCTGCGGATCCTCGCGCTCGCCCTGGTCGCCGCGCTGTTGTGCGCAGGCACGGCGTCCGCCGACACGCTGACGGTGACCAGCCAGTCAGACGACGGGCCCGGCACGCTCGCGCAGACGATCCTCGACGCCGGCGCCGGCGACACGATCCGGATCCCGCCCGGCACCTATCTGCTCTCAAACGGCGACACGCTGGTGGAGCAGCAGAACGTGCTCCGCGGTGCGGGGGTGACGCAAACCAAGGTGATCCCGAGCGGCGGGGGCGACGCGCTCAACCAGATCAGCTACTCGGGGCTCACGGTCGAGCCCGCGAGGCAGGCGGAGCCCAGCGGCGGCTCGCAGATCGAGACCCAGGCGCAGATCATCGCCCTGATCGCGACCCTGGCGATCTTCCTGCTGATCCTCGAGCTCGTCCGCCGCCGGCGTCTGGTGGAGCGCTACGCGCTGCTCTGGATGGCGGCCGCCGTGTTCCTGCTCGTGCTGGCGATCTGGTCCGACGGCCTCGACGTGATCGCCGACGCGATGGGAATCAAGGAGCCGGCCAACGCGATCTTCATCCTCGCCTTCGGCATGGTGTTTCTCTTGCTGCTGAACTTCTCCGTGGCCACCTCGCGCCTGTCCGAGGAGACGAAGATCCTCGCCCAGGAGAGCGCCCGCCTCGAGCAGGAGCTGCGGGTCGCGCGGGGCGAGGTGCCGAGCGTCAACGGCGACTCAGCCGCCGCGGACGCCGAGCAGCCCGCGCACGACCGACCAGTAGGCACCGAGGACGAGAGCTAGCGCGCGCGAGCGCCCGGCCCTCCCGAGGTAGGCCGAGTCGAGACGCGCGGTGAGTCCGGCCGCGAACTCGCCGGCCGTGACCGTGCGCGCCGCCTGGATCCGGCGGCGCTCGCGCATCAGCCGCGGCAGCGCGACGAGCGTCTCGGCCCACGCCCGGACCTTCTGCGGCAGCCAGCCGCCGGCCGCCGCGGCTACGAGCAGTGCGAGCTCGGTCGCGAGGAGGGCCGGCATGAGCAGGGCCAGGAGCGCACCGGGGTAGGTGCGGATCAGCGTCGCCCACCGGTTGCGCTCGAGGTAGAGCCACTTGCCGGCGCCCTTGTCGAACTCGTAGTCGTGGTCGACGCGGGCGGCGTCGGCGACCCCGAGCCGGCCGCCCCCGAGCCGGACGCGGAGCGAGAGGTCGACGTCCTCGTGGTAGAGGAAGAAGGGCTCGGGCATGCCGTTCAGGGCCCGGTAGAGGTTGAGGGGGAGCGTCAGGCAGGCGCCGGAGACGAAGCCCGGCTCGCCACTCGCCACTCGCCACTCGCCACTCGCGTCGTAGGGATCGCCCGCGCCGCCCGGCCCAGGCGATCGCGGTGTAGTGCAGGACGCCGCCACGGGTGTTGATCGTGCGACCGTCGTCCGCGGTGACCAGGGCCTGCCAGGCCGACCAGCCCCGACCGTCGGCGTGGGGGGCCTCGATCGCCTCGCGCCAGCCCGGCTGCGGAATCGCGTCCGGGTTGAGCAGGCAGAGGAGCTCTCCGCTCGCCGCGTCGGCGCCGCGGTTGCAGGCCGCGGCGAACCCGAGGTTGGAACCGGTCTCGATCACGATCGCCTTCGGCGCCAGCTCGCGCACCAGGGCCGGCGTGCCGTCGGCGGAGGCGTTGTCGGCGACGATCAGCTCGTCGCCGTCGCGCAGCTGCGCGCAAAGCGCCGGGAGCGTGCGCGCGAGCGCGGCGCGCGACTCGTAGGCGACGATGACGACCGAAAGCGTGGACACCGGCACGCACCCTACGATTCCGGCGAGCAATGAAGCACCTGCTGCGCCCCATCTTCGATCGCGTGATCATCAAGGAGCTCGAGCCGGACCGGGTCCGCCGCTCGGGCCTGGTCGTCCCCGCCGGCAGCCACGAGCCGCCGCCCCAGCACGGGATCGTGCTGGCGATCGGGCCCGGCCTCGACTGGTGGGAGGGCGCCGGCGTGGCGATGCCGGTGAAGCCCGGCGACCACGTCGTCTTCCCGGCGTCGGCGGGGGCCTGGGTCGAGGTCGAGGAGGAGAAGCTGCTCGTGTGCCGCGTGGGCGAGCTGCTCGGCGTGCTCGAGGAGATCGGCGTGTGCCCGTACTGCGGCGATCAGGGCGTGCCCGGACCCGACGCCTGCCCGGTATGCGGCCGCGGTGCGAGCAGCCCGGCGTCGGCTGACGACGTTTGACCGCTTACGACGCCTCCGAGTGGAGCGACCTGTTCGTCGCGGCGGCGGGCGCGGGCGCCGCGCTCGCGGGGCTCGTCTTCGTCGCCGTCTCGATCAACATCGACCGGATCCTCGCCGGCGAGGGGCTCCCCGACCGGGCGCTGTCGACGGTGCTGACGCTGCTGATGGCCGTCTGCGTCTCGATCGTCGGTTTGATACCCGGCCAGGGAAACGTCGCGCTCGGCGCCGAATTGCTCGGCCTCACCGCGCTGCTCGGGATCGTGATCGGACGGCTCACGGTCCGCAGCCTGCCGTCGGGACCGGCGCCAAAGCACTGGGTTATCGGCCGGCTCTTTGTGGTGGCGGTCGCCGTGGTTCCCCTGCTCGTTGGAGCGATCAGCGTGCTTGCGGAGAGCGGCGGGGGCCTGTACTGGATCGCTGCCGGGATCCTCGGCTCGCTGGTAGGCGCCGTCGCCAACGCCTGGGTGTTGCTGGTCGAGATCCTGCGCTAGCGACGATGTCGGTCGACAACATGGAGCTGGTGCGGCGGTTCTTCGACACCTACTGCCGCGGTGACTACGACGGCTCGCTCGCCTGCCTGGACCCCGACGTGGTCTACGGGGTCGCGCAGGAGGCGCCGGCGCGCGGGCGCCCGGCCGTGCGGGCGATCTGGGAGCGGTGGGAGAGCTCGTTCGACGACCTCGAGACGGTCCCGGAGGAGTTCATCGACGCCGGCGAGCACGTGGTCGTGCGCGTCCGCTACACGGGCCGCGGTCGCGGCAGCGGGGTGGAGTTCGACGAGCTCAGCTACGACGTCTGCACCGTCCGTGACGGGCTGGTGGTCCGCAAGCGAGAGTTCGCCGAGCGTTCGGAGGCGCTGGGGGCTGTGGGACTCAGCTAGGACGCGGGCTCGAGCTCGAACCAGACGTCGCTCGAAGGACGATCGACGCCCCAACGAGACGCCAGCGTATCGACGATCCGCAGCCCGAAGCCGCCGTCGCGGGCGTCCCGTGGCGGTGCGATCTCCACCGGACCTACCCCTCGGTCACCGACCGTCCCGCGCGTCCAGCCGCCCGCGGTCACCTCGACGGTCACCTCGATCGGCCGACCGCTGCCATGGAGGACCGAGTTGTTGACCAACTCCGATACCACCATCTGCAGGTCGCGAAGGGTCAGGTCCGGGAGGCCGTTGGCGAGACCCTCGATCTCGCGCCGTGCTTTCGAGCCGGCACTCGGCACGCTCTCTAGGACGATCTCGAAGCCGGACGAACTGTCGCTCCGCGTCCACGGCGCCGCTTGCGTATCCATTTGTTTCCCTTCCGAGGCGGCTCCACCGCCCGGGGTCCGGGCCGTGCTGAGCAGCCTCGTTATATGGGGCGAGGAAGCCTTCCCGGAGGCGGGGGACCAACTTGCCCACTCCCTTCTTACCCGAAATAGGGGTCGTTGTCACCTGCGCCTCGGTGCTGACCGGAGCGAGGGCTACGTTGCGTTCGTGCGGGCGCTGTTCTGGATCTATTCGACCGTGATCGCGCTCGGTCTCGCCTACTTCATCGTCATCGGCCTCACGCACCACTGACGTGCGGCGGTTCGTCCGCGAGAACTCCCTCGGCCTCTTCTTCGGACTGCTTTTCCTCGGCGCGCTCGTCGGCCAGGCGATCGCCGGCCACATCGCCTACAACCAGGACCAGCTGGCCCACGGAGAGCACGCCGTCTCGCTCGGTCGCTACGTCACCTCCTCGAGCTTTGCCAACGCGGTGGCCGAGAACTGGCAGTCGGAGTACCTGCAGTTCATGCTCTTCATGCTCGCGACCGTGTGGCTGCTCCAGCGGGGCTCTCCAGAGTCGAAGGAACTCGATCGACCCGGGCGCGAGAGCGCCGAGGACCAGAAGCTGGGACGGCACGCTCCGCCGGACGCCCCGGGCTGGGCGCGGGCCGGCGACTGGCGGACCAGCGTCTACTCCAACTCGCTGCTGATCGTGATGAGCCTGATCTTCGTCGGCTCCTGGGTCGCGCAGTCGGTCACCGGCTGGACCGAGTTCAACCAGACCCAGGCGGAACACCACGAATCCGCGGTGAGCTGGATCGGCTACCTCGGCCAGGCCGACTTCTGGGAGGCGACCCTGCAGAACTGGCAATCGGAGTTTCTCGCCGTCGGCTCCTTCGCGGTCTTCGCGATCTACCTGCGCCAGCGCGGCTCGCCCGAGTCAAAGCCGGTCGGCGAACCGCACGACTCGACCGGGATCGAGGGCTGAGTCGAGCTCCTCGCTCTCACCTCAACGCTCGTTAGGATGAGTGCGTGGCCGACGATCGCTGCGACCTGCTCTGCCTTGACCTGGAGAAGGCCGAGTCGCTGCGGCAGTCCCGCCTTGAGCCAGCCCGAGCTAACGGTGCTGCCGGCCAGGCGAAGGCCCTCGGCGATCCGACCCGGCTGACCCTGGCGTGGGCTCTGGCCGAGACCGACGAGGCCTGCGTCTGCGATCTGGCTTGGGTCATGGAGCGTGCTGAGAACCTGGTCTCTCATCACCTGAGGATCCTGCGTCAAGCCGAACTGGCGACAAGCCGCCGCGAGGGAAAGATGGTCCTCTACTCCCTGACCCCTCGTGGCCGCGAGCTGGTGGAGATGGCCGTGACCGCGGAGGCCCGGGCATGAGTGAGCTCGCCCTCCCGACACTGCCTCAGATCGAGCGGCGCGAGCCGGCGGCCCCGAGCCTCGAATGGCTGGCCGCGGCCAAGCGCGCCCGCTTCCTCTCCTGGCTCAGCTTGGTCTGGATGGGCCTCGAGGGCGGGATCGCGCTGTTCGCCGGGATCGCCGCCGGCTCGATCGCCCTGATCGGCTTCGGGATCGACTCGACCATCGAGGGGGTGGCCAGCGTGATCATCATCTGGCGCTTCACCGGCGCGCGGATGCTTTCTCACGCCGCCGAGGAGAGGGCGCAGAAGCTGGTGGCGATCCAGTTCTTCTTGCTCGCCCCCTATGTCGGCTACGAGGCCATCTCTCATCTGATCAGCGCCGCGCGGCCCGAGGTCAGCGTGCTCGGCATGCTGCTGACCACCTCGAGCCTGATCGGCATGCCCCTGCTCGGCCGGGCGAAGCAGAAGGTGGCGCTGAAGCTCGGTTCTCAGGCAACCCACGGCGAGGGCACGCAGAACCTGCTCTGCGCCTACCTGGCCGCGGCCGTACTGGCGGGTCTCGTCGGCAATGCGCTGTTCGGCGCCTGGTGGCTGGACCCCATGGCGGCGCTATTCATCGCCGGCGTGGCCGTGCGCGAGGGGATCGAAACCTGGCGCGGCGAGGGCTGCTGCACAGCCGGGCCCAGCCTCGATCCGACGGCAGCCTGCCGGGAAGGCTGCTGTCGATGACAGGGTCCTTGGGCGAGGCCGAGTAGGCGCCCGAAGCTGGGTCTGACGTCGTGGGCGACGTGATCGACACGGTCGCCGAGGGCTTCAAGCAATCGCTGCTGATGGCCTATGAGGTCTGGTGGGCCCTGGTTCTCGGCTTCGCCATCTCGGCCATGGTCCAGGCGTGGGTACCGCGCGAGCGGATCGAGAGCGCGCTGGCCGGTTCGGGCCTGGGACCCCTGGCCCGGGCCACCGGTCTTGGCGCCGCCTCGTCCTCGTGCTCCTACGCCGCGATCGCCATCGCCCGGTCGCTCTTTGCCAAGGGCGCCTCGGCAGCCGGCGCGCTGGCCTTCCAGTTCGCCTCGACCAACCTCGTCTGGGAGCTGGGCCTTGTGCTGTGGGTCTTGCTCGGCTGGCAGTTCACCGTGGCCGAGTTCGTCGGCGGCCTCGTGATGATCGCGCTCATGGCGGCGACGCTCCGGCTCTTCGTGTCTCCGCGGCTCGAGGCCCGTGCCAGGGCCAACGCCCAGAAGCTCGGCGGGGCCGAGCCGAGAAGCGCCGCGGCGTCGTTGGCCTGGCGCCAGCGCCTCGGCTCGACCGAGGCATGGGGCGAGGTCGGCCGGTTCTTCGTCCGCGATTGGCGGATGCTCTGGAAGGAGATCACCATCGGTTTTCTGCTCGCCGGGTTCATCGGGCTGCTCGGCGACGACTTCTTCAACGCCCTCTTCATCGAGGACGCGCCAGACCTGGTCCAGGCGATCGAGAACGTCATCGTCGGGCCGCTGGTCGCCGTCCTGAGCTTCGTCTGTTCGGTCGGCAACGTCCCGCTGGCTGCGGTGCTCTGGTCGGGCGGAATCAGCTTCGCCGGGGTGCTGGCGTTCATCTTCGCCGACCTGATCATCGTCCCGATCGTGCTCGCCTACCGCAAGTTCTACGGCCCCTCGTTCGCGTGGCGGATCACGGCGCTGATGTTCCTGACGATGGTCGCCTCAGCCCTGATCGTCGATCTGCTTTTCGGAGCGCTGGGCCTGATCCCCGATGGCCCTCGACCCACCCGCGAGGACATCTTCGGCTCGGTCGAGCTCGACTACAAGCTGGTGCTCAACCTGCTCGGCCTGGCCATCTTCACGGCCTTGTTCGCGCTCAGCCGGTCAGGTCGGAGAGCGGAACGCCGATGATCTCGAGCCTGCGGGTCAGGCCGCCGAGGGCGAACTCTCTGACCTCGTCGGTGCTCACACCCAGGCGCTCGATGTCGGGGCCGGTCCGGTCGCCAGCGCCGCCGAGGGCCTCGGCCACGGACGGCAGGAGATCGCGCAGTGCCTGGCGGACCGCCTCGGCGGCCTCGTCGTGCTCGCGGACGCTCTCGCGCAGGAACCAGACGCCGTAGCCGATGTGCCGGGTCTCGTCGTGGTGGATGCGCGAGTAGCCCTCCACGAAGCCGGGGAGCAGATCCTCCCGGTTCAGGTATTCGGTGGCGAAGCGGAAGGTGGTCAGGCCGAGGGTGGCTTCGAGGATCACGTGGTAGATGGTCACGAAACGGACCTTGGCGGCGAGGTCCTCCGGAGCGGCGACCAGCGCCTCGTGGGCCTGGACCAAGGCCTCGTCGAAGATCCTGCGGAAGGCGGGCGTCACCTGCGCGCGAGCCCGCTCGACATGGTCACTCACCGCCGCGGGCGAGTCAACGACCTCGTCTTGATAGCGGGCGTAGAACTGCATGTGCC
This sequence comes from uncultured Solirubrobacterales bacterium, assembly GCA_963742205.1. Classification (GTDB taxonomy): domain Bacteria; phylum Actinomycetota; class Thermoleophilia; order Solirubrobacterales; family 70-9; genus WHSW01. Next base: position 158,453 of record CAVUKZ010000006.1, read on the forward strand.
GAGCCTCATCGACCTGCTGGGTTGAGAGGAAGGTCGCCTCCTCCTCCGAGCCGTAGGCGCCGACCAGGCCGGAGAACTTGGTCGTGATCCGCTCCTCGGCAACCATCAGTTGGGCCAGGACCCAGTAGATGAGCTTCTGGTCCTCGCCTGGCGAGCTCGGGCCACTGGGCCTTGTCGCGCTCGAGGTCGATCTCGAACGGGTTCCACTGCGAGTCCTCCCAATGCCGGTAGAGGGTCTGGGGATCGAAGAGCTGGATCTCGCCCTGGGTCACTCCGCCACCCGCGCGCGGATGATCGCCGAGGCGGCGCGTTCGTGAACGCGGTGCGTTTCCTGGATCTCGACGTCCGTGAAGCCGGCCGCGCCCAGCTGACTGGCGTAGTCCTTGCGGGTCAGCGCCCCGGCGATGCAGCCTGTCCACTCCTGCATGCTCTGGCGCGTTTCCTCGTCCATGCCCTCGTCGGCGACGACGTCGCTGACGGCGAAGCGGCCGCCTGAGCGCAGAACCCGTGCCGCCTCGCGGAAGACGCGGGGCTTGTCGGCGCTCAGATTGATGACGCAGTTGGAGATGATCACGTCGATCGAGTCGTCGGCGAGCGGCACGTCCTCGATCGTGCCTTTGACGAACTCGACGTTCTCAACCCCGGCCTCGCGCTGGTTCTGCCGCGCCAGCTCGAGCATCTCGTCGGTCATGTCCAGGCCGTAGGCCTTTCCCTTGGGTCCGACGCGGCGAGCCGACAGCAGCACGTCGATCCCGCCGCCGGACCCCAGATCCAGGACGGTCTCACCCTCATGCAGCGCTGCGATCGCGGTCGGGTTCCCGCAGCCGAGGCTGGCCAACTGCGCTGCCTCGGGCAGGGCGTCACGGTCATTGGCCTCATAAAGGCTCGAGCCGAAGAGCTCCTTTTGCTCGTCCGTAATTACCGCGGCGTCGCCGCAACAGGAGGCCTCCCCCGCCGAAGCCGCCTCGGCCGCGGCGGCGTAGCGACCCTGGACTCGCTCCCTCAGCTCACCCGCGTCGTCGGGGACGCTCTCGGAGCGTGCGCGGCAACCGCATGTTCCGGCCTCGTGCTCAGGACCACAGCAGCTGCCCTTGGCCTCGGGCTCGCAGCAGGTCTCCTGGGCCGTGGACGAGCAGCAGCTCGAGTCAGCCGCTTCCTGCTCGACGGTCTTCAGCTCAGCCATGCGCTCAGCTCCTCCAGGGCTTCGGGCTTGACGTAGTAGTAGGCCCACAGTCCTTGGCGCTCGGAGCCGACGATGCCCGCCTCGCGCAGCTTCTTCAGGTGATGCGAAACCGTGGGCTGGGAGAGATCGAACAGCGGCACCAGCTCGCAGACGCAGACCTTGCCAGCGTGCTTTCTGAGCACATCGACCAGTTGCATCCGAACCGGATCGCCGAGGGCCTTGGCCACCTCGGCCAGCCGCTCGGCGTGGGCCCGCTCGATGTCGGGATAGACCACCGGCTCGCAACACGGCTGGCCGTTGGGGCGCTTGGTCTTCGGAGTGAGTTCCAAATCGACAGTCATCAATCTGTATATATCGATTGAAATTGCATTTGTCAATGGAGTAGTCTCGGGCCCGTGCGTGAGAGGCAGTCCAACACCGGGGCAGGTGAAGGGAAGAGAGATGGCTACTCAGCTGGCCGAGCTCGACGTCGATCTGGTCACCCGGGGGCACTTGGAACGGGGGCTCGAGTCGCTCGAGGAGGAGTTCGCCGGGATCTTCGGGGCCGAGACCATCGAGCGCTACATGGCGGAGTCGTTGACCGAGATTGGCGCGGCGCGGGTCAAGGACTTCGTCCCTTTGTTCGTTCACCGCTTCGCCCGTGAGCGGTTGAGGGCCTTGGCTCAGGCTAACGAGATGGTCACCAAGGACGTCCCCGAGGTCCTGTTCGTCTGCGTCCACAACGCCGGGCGATCTCAGATGGCGGCTGGACTGCTCAACAAGTTCGCCGACGGCCGGGTGCATGTCCGCACCGCCGGTTCGGATCCGGCCGAGGAGATCAATCCGGCCGCGGTCGAGGCCATGGCCGAGGTCGGCGTCGACCTCTCCGAGGAGTTCCCGAAACCGCTCACCGATGAGTTCGTCCGCGCCGCGGACGCCGTAATCACAATGGGATGCGGAGACGCCTGCCCGCTCTATCCGGGCAAGCGATATGAGGACTGGGAGCTCGAGGACCCGGCCGGCAAGGACATCGAGACCGTGCGCCGGATCCGCGACGAGATCCAAGCGCGGGTGCGGATCCTGCTCGGCGAACTGGCGCCGGATGCAACGACCTGATCTCGGGCGCCGGGCCCTGGCCGAGGGCTTGGCCACCTTCGCCCTGGTCTTCGCCGGCTGCGGGGCCATCGTCGCCAACTCGGTCTACGACGGCGCGCTTGGGGCAGTGGGCGTGTCCTTGGTCTTCGGCCTGGTGATCATGGTCATGGTCTACGCCACCGGCCACCTCTCGGGTGCCCACATCAACCCGGCCGTCACCCTGGCGTTCACGCTGACCCGGCACTTCCCGGCCCGCGAGGCCGTGGCCTACATCGCCGCCCAGCTGGCCGGAGCGATCCTGGCCGCCCTGGTTCTACTGGCCGTCTGGCCTGACGAGCCGGCGAAGCTCGGGAGCACCATCCCGACCGTGGGCGCCGGCAACGCCCTGGTCTATGAGCTGATCCTGACCGCCTTTTTGATGTTCGTGATCATGGCCGTGGCCACCGACACCCGGGCCGTCGGCGCCGCGGCCGCGATCGCGATCGGCGGCACCGTCGGCCTCGATGCCCTCTTCGGTGGCCCGGTCACCGGGGCGTCGATGAACCCGGCCCGCTCGATCGGGCCTGCACTGGTCAGCGGCACCTTCGGTGACCTGTGGATCTACGTCGTCGGGCCCGCGGCCGGGGCCGCCCTCGGCGCCCTGGGCTACCAATTGGTGCGCGGCGAGCACCAACCCTCGTCAAACGGGGCTGAAGCCGGCGAGCGCACAGCCGACGCCACGCCCGTTCGCTAGGCGCTGACTAGCCGCCACTCAGTTGCAGGCGGACGCCTTCGTCACCCTCGACCCTGAATTGGCGCGCCGGGTTCAGGGGGTCGTCCCCACGGCCAGCATCGACGCGCTGCGGGCAGTCTGAGGCTTTCCGCCGCTAGCGGTCGGAGCTGGGCTGAGGCCGGGCGTTTATCCGTACCTCCCATGCAAAGCGCAACCGAGAAGGGGCGGCGGGCTCGGGCTAATGAACCATCCTGGGGTCCGGCTCGCGCCCGAGCCGTCATATCCATGCCGCCGCCCTCTGCGAGCTCAACGGCTGCGGTCGCGCCCCTTGCGATTCACTTGACCGAGAACGGCACCTCGGTGATCGTCTGGTTGCCACTCTTCTCGCGCGCCAGCACCTCGACCTTGGTCTCGGGTGCACCGGGGGTCAGCGCCTCGGCCGGAATGCCGACGCTCGTGACATCGGCATTGAGGTTGAGCGTCACACGCTCCACCGGCTCCTGCAGCACGATCACCTGGTAGCCGACGATGTCCACGCCGGCCGGCGTCGTCACCGGCTCCCAGCTCACCGTGAGGGCGTTCGCGTTCACGGCCTCGCCCTTGGTCGGGCTCGTGACTACCGGCCCGTCGGGAATCACGTGGGTCAACCGATCGGAGCCGACGATCTTGCGGCCGTCGACGGCCCGCCCACGGAACGTGTATTTGCCCGCCGGGAACCGCTTCTTGAACTTGCTCAACGGCACCTCCGAGAACTCGGGCTCTGCCGTCTCCCAGAAGAGCTCCGTGAGTCCCCAGCCGGCAAGGCGCCCCTTGGTCCGCGCCTGCATCATCACCTTTCGCCCCTTCGGATCGCGGAGGGTGAACTTGTCCCACTCGTCGACGTCGGCAAGCAGCTGCAGTCCGATGTCCCCGTCGGTCGCGTTCGTCTCGATAAAGAGATCGTTGATCTCATAGGGGATCGACTTTGGCTTTGCCGCGTCGCTTGCGCCGCCGCTCGTCGCGGCGATCGCGCCGCCCGCTGCCGCGAGTACGCCGATCGTCGCCAACGCGAAGAGCCATCCTCTGGGCTTGGTGGACATCGTGCCTCCTGCCGTCGCCGGGGTCGTCTTCTTACGGGACCGTAGGACCTCCAGGATGAAACGCGCATGAAAGCCCTCGCCGAACTCACAGCGCGGTGAACGGAGGCCGAGCGTCAGGCGGCGCAGGATGAGAAAGAGCCGCTTTGGGCGAGCGCAACGATCGGGCGCTGGCAGCCGGTTTGATCCCAACCCTTGCCCCAAACCTTGCCCCCTGAACGAAAAACGACCCCCTCTCGGGAGCCGCTTTCCGCTTGTCTATGCGAAGCCGGCGATCGGACTTGAACCGATGACCCCTTCATTACGAGTGAAGTGCTCTACCAACTGAGCTACGCCGGCGTACCCCGAGGATAAGCGGTTCGCGGGCCCCAATAGAGGGTCGCTCCGCGTGCGGGGCAACTGTGGGGCAACCCCTGCCGGAGAGGGGCGAGACCGCGGCCGTTCCAGGGTCGAAGCGCGCCCGCGTCGTGGCCGTTTTGAGGCGGATCGACGCGTTGTTCTCGCCTAGCGAGAGGAACGCGTCAGAGTCTCCGCTTTGAGTCCGCCACCGCAACCGGGATCGAGGGGTAGACGGCCTCTACGCCATGAAAGGGAGCATCTCGCGGGTTTCCGAGACTCGGAGGATCCGGTCGACGTGCGGATGCAGGGAGTCGAGGATCCGGAACCGGTCCCCGTTTGCTCTCGATTCGAGTGTCGTTTCCAGCAGGCACCTGATGCCGCTCGAATCGATGAACTCGAGCGACTCGAGATCAAGGACGACCGTCTCGAGCTCCATCGCCAGGAGGCCGTGAAGCTCCTTGCGCAGCGTCGGAGCGTTGCTTAAGTCGAGCTCGCCCACGAGGGTCACGAGACAGGTCTCGCGCGCCGGACCGACGGCGATCAGGAGCCCTCCGTCGACGGTCGAGCGGCGCTCTAGGGAGTGACGTGCGGACATCGCCTCGAGGAACCTCCTCGGTCGAATTGCGAGCCCGGTTCACGCCCCCCGCGTGCCGCGTGCTTTGAGGCCTGGGGAACCATTGCCCGGCGAGCGATGGTCCGTGAAAATAATACTCCGCCAGACCCGATCCGTCTGCGAGCCGGCCCGCCTTTGTCGAGTCGGATTGGTGAGGCCCAGTCCGTTGACACGTGACGGCAGGACGTGGCGACGACCTCGCGGGGAGCTGCGGTCGGTGTCTCAGAGCTTGCCGATGGCGCCGTCCCCGGCAGGCTGAGCATGGCGACCGCGGCCAGCGACCTCGGGCGCGCCGGACTGGCAGCTGACGGGCGTCGCGATGTGCGCCAGCTAACTCAGAGCGACTGAGCTCCGCCGCGGGTCCGTAGGGTTCCGCGCAGTGGCTCACGGAACGCACGACTTCGAGGATGACCCGCGCAACGAGGGCATCCTCATCTGGGTCAACGGCGAGCTGGTGCCGCGTGAGCGGGCGGTCGTATCGGTGTTCGACGCGGGCTTCGTCCTCGGTGACGGAGTCTGGGAGGGGCTGCGCGTGCGAGCGGGACATCCCGCCTTCGTCGAACGGCACCTCGACCGCCTGTTCGAAGGCGCGAAGGCCATCATGCTCGACGTCGGCCAGAGCCGCCGTGACCTGACCGAGGCGATCTACTCGACGCTGAGGGCCAATGAGATGACCGACGGCGTGCACGTGCGGCTGATGGTCACGCGCGGCGTCAAGCGCACGCCGTATCAGGATCCACGCGTGACGGCGGGGCCGCCCACCGTCGTGATCATCGCCGAGCACAAGTCGCCGCTGCCGGCGACGCTCGCCGAGGGCATCACGCTGTTCACAACGCACGTGCGTCGCGCGTCGCCCGACACGCTCGACCCCAAGCTCAACGCGCATTCCAAGCTCAACGACATCACCGCCTGCATCCAGGCCTACACCGCGGGTGCCGACGAGGCGCTGATGCTCGACCCGCAAGGGTTCGTGGCCACGTGCAACTCCACGCACTTCTTCGTCGTGGTCGGGCCTGACGACGCGCCGGAGGTCCTGACCTCCGACGGGCGCTACTGCCTCGCGGGGATCACGCGCGCCAACGTCCTGGAGATCTGCCGCGCCAACGACATCCCGGCGCGGGAAGCGACCTTCAGCCTCACCGACGTCTACGCCGCCCGCGAGGCGTTCGTCACCGGCACCTTCGCCGGGGTCGTGCCCGTGCGGTCCGTGGACGGCCGCACGATCGGCGATGGCCGCCGCGGCCCGATGGTCGAGCGCCTTCAGGCGCTGTACGGCGAGCTCGTCGACGCTGACGTCGCTGCCCGCATTGCGCCATGAGCGACGTCGTCCGGGTGGCGATGTGGTCCGGCCCTCGGAACATCTCGACGGCGATGATGCGCGCGTTCGAGAACCGCCCCGACACGGTCGTCGTCGACGAGCCCCTGTACGCGGCGTACCTCGCCCGAACCGGCATCGAGCACCCCGTCCGCGAGGCGGTCATCGCCTCCCAGCCCACCGACCTCTCCGCGGCCATTGCCGGGCTGTCCGCGCCACTGCCGCCCGACCACCGCGTCCACTACGCCAAGCACATGGCGCATCACGTCTCCCGCGACATGGACCTCGGCTGGACGCTGGCGCTTCCGCAACGTGTTGCTGATCCGCGATCCGGTTGAGGTCGTCGCCTCGTACGTGCGCAACCGGGAATCGTGCGAGCCCAACGACATCGGCTTCCCTCAGCAGGGGTGGCTCATGGAGCTCTGGGACGAACGCGAAGTCGAGGTGCCGATCATCGACGCGCGCGACTTTCTGCGCGCGCCGGAGGCGCATCTGCGCAGCCTGTGCGACTGGCTGGAGATCCCGTTCTCCGCCCGGATGCTGACCTGGCCGCCAGGCCCGCGGGCGTCCGACGGCGTCTGGGCACCGCACTGGTACGGAGCGGTCAGGGCGTCCACCGGGTTCGAGCCGTGGCGCCCGCGGGAGACGATCCTCTCCGACCACGACGCCGCCGTCGCCGAGGCGTGCCGCCCGATCTACGCCGCGCTGCACGCCCGTCGGGTGCAGGTGTGAGCCGGTGAAGGACCGCACGCCCTTGCTCGCGGACCGAGGTCGCCATTATCTCTGGCCGATGGACGAGAACGGGATCAGGTTGGCGCCGGTCACCGACGAGCTGCGCCCGGCGGTGCTGGCGCTCGCCCCGCGGCCGGAGCAGGCACCGTTCTCGGGGGTCGCGGCGCAGACGCTGCCCGACGCCGAGCGCACGCCCGGGCGCCATCCGGTCGCGATCCTCGAGCGCGGGGTGCCGGTCGGCTTCATGATCCTCGACCGCGGCGGCGGCGCCCCGGCGCGCACCGGTGACCTGCTGCTGCGCGCGTTCTTCGTCGACGCGACCTGCCAGGGGCGCGGGATCGGGTCCGCGGCGCTGCGGGCGCTGCCCATGTACGCGCGCGCCTACGACCCCGACGCGGCGCGCGTGGTGCTCACGGTCAACATCGTCAACCCGAACGCTCAGGCCGTCTACGAGCGCTCGGGATTCGCCGACACCGGCGAGCTCTACCACGGCGGCCAGCTCGGGCCGCAGCGCGTGCTCGCGCTGGCGCTGGTCGATCAGCCCTCGGCGAGCTTGTAGCCGACGCCGCGCACGGTGAGCACGAGCTCGGGCTCCTGGGGATCGCGCTCGACCTTCTGGCGCAGGTTGGAGATGTGGACGTCGCAGGCCCGGACGTCGCCTGAGAACTCCGACTGCCAGAGCTCCTCCATGATCTCCAGGCGGCTGAAGACCTGGCCGGGCCGCTCGGCCAGCAGCCTCAGGACCTGAAACTCCGAGCGCGTGAGGTTGACCGGCTCGCCGCGGATCGCGACCAGGTGGCGGGCGAGATCGATGCGGACGCTGCCGGCGTCGATCGTCTTCGCATCGCTGACCGTGCTCGTGCGGTCGAGCTCGCGGCGGCGCAGCTGGGCGCGCACGCGCCCGAGCAGCTCGCGCACGGAAAAGGGCTTGGTCACGTAGTCGTCGGCGCCGACCTCGAGCCCGACGACCTTGTCGACCTCCTGGTCCTTGGCCGTCAGCAGGATGATCGGCACCGGGCTGCGGGCGCGCACGTCGCGGCAGATGTCGAGCCCGCTGCGGCCGGGCATCATGATGTCGAGGATCAGCAGGTCGAAGCCCAGCTCGGGGCCTCCCAGCTTGTCCTCGGCGTCGGTGCCGTCCTCCGCGAGGGTCACGTCGAAGCCCTCCTGGCGCAGCGCGTAACCGACTGCGTCGCGCACCGAGGGCTCGTCGTCGGCGATCAGGATCCGGTCCATGCGGCGGTCACGCTACAGGGGTCTTGGCCGGTTGCGCGGCCCGCAGGCGCACCCAGAAGGTGCTGCCTCCGCCTTCGACGGATTCGACCCCGATCTGGCCGCCCATCACGTCGACCATCCGCCGGGCGATCGAGAGGCCGAGACCGAATCCCTCCTGCTCCAGCGACCCCGAGCCGCGATAGAAGCGCTCGAAGATCCTGTTGATCTCCTCCGGGGAGATCCCCGTGCCGGTGTCGATGACCTCGATTCGCACCTCGCCGACCAGACCCCGCATCGAGCGCACGATCACCGTCCCCGGGGCCGGCGTGTTCTTGAACGCGTTCGTCAGCAGGCCGATCAGCACCTGGCGCAGCAGCACCCGGTCGGCCTGCGCCGCGAGCCCGGGCGTCGGCTCGGCCACGACCTCGACCCCCTCGGGCGCCGCCACCGCCTCGACCGACTCCTCGATCACGAGGTTGACGTCGAGCGCCTCCGCGCCGCCCTCCCCCACCGCCTCCATCCGCGCGAGCGTCAGCAGCGACTCGGTCAGGCGGCTGATCCGCTCCGAGTCCTCCTGCAGCCGGCGAAGGAAGTGCTCGCGGGCCTCCGGGTCGTCCTTGGCGCCCGCCCGCAGAACCTCGATCGCCCCGGAGATGCCCGCGATCGGATTGCGCAGCTCGTGCGCCGCGTTGGACACGAACTCGCGCTCGGCGACCTCGCGCCGCAGCTCCTCGGTGCGGTTGCGGACCACGGCCAGAACCGCGCCCTCGGCCGGCAGCTCGCGGGCGTTGAGCGAGTAGACGCGGTTGCCGACCCGCAGCGCGTCGTTCTCGGCCACCGCGCGGCGCGAGGCCCGTCGCAGCCAGGGAATCAGCGGGTCGATCGCCCGTCCGTCCGGGCCGACGAGCTCGCGGGCGGCGGCGTTGGAGAAGCGCACCTCGCCGTCGGGCTGGACCACCAGGACGGCGTCGGAGAGCGCCTCGAAGATCGCCGACAGTCGGTCGCGCTCCTCCCGCAGGGCGCTGAACGTCTGGCGCAGCGCGCCGCGCATCGTCTCCAGCGCCCGGCCGAGATCGGTGATCTCGTCGCGACCGCCGGTGCCGTCGAGCGGTTCGTCGAGCTCGCCCTCGCTGATGCGCGCTGCGCTCTCGGCCAGGCGCTTGACCCGGGTCGTGATCGCGCTCGCGATCAGGAACGAGACGAGGACCGCGACCGCGACCGCGACGCCGAGCGCCGTCAGCCGGTCGCCGCGCAGCTCCTCGATCGCCTGCTGGACCTCGGGCGCGCGCACCGACCGGCCGAGGATCGCGCCGTCGATCGCGCCGTCGCGGAAGATCGGCACCGCGACCACCGTCACTCCGCCGCCGATGTCGTCGATGTAGCGACTGCCGATCAGCGACGAGCGCACCGCGCTGCGCGCGCCCGGGACCTCGAGCAGGTCGACCCCGTGGGAGGCGCTGGGCGTCGCCAGGCCTCCGTTGGCGTCGAACACCCAGGCCGAGTAGCCCTCTGCCGTGATCCCGGCGAGGGTCGTCGACGCAGCTCGCGGCCGGCGGTTGCCGATCTCGTCGGCGAGGCCGACCGTGCGCCCGACCGCGATCTGGGTCAGGTCCTCGTCGGCGGCCCGCGTCCCGGTGTCGCTGACCAGCAGGTAGGCGAGGCCCGCCGTGATCAAGGCCACGGCCGCGAAGGCGACGGCCAGGTACAGCCGGACGCCGAACGGTCGGCGCCGCGACAAACGCTGGCCGCTCGGGCTCGGCATGTTCGGGATTATCGCGCTCTCGAACCAGGCGCTCAACAGCGGCGCTAGTCGGCTAAGCTCCAAGCAGGAATTCCAGGCGAAACGCGAGTGCCTCGAGCGCGAGCGGCTCCGAGACGTTGACGGTCAGGCGCCGGCGCGTGTCGAGCACGAGCTCGCCAGCGCGCCGCGCGCGGCGCCCGTCGAGGCCCGTCGGCGAGCTCCGCCAGCTCCGCCGTGCGGTCGGAATTGAGCGCCAGCTCGGGGCCGCCCTCGGCCGCGGCGGCGAGGTCGCGCATCCACGAGCCGAGCAGCGCCAGGCCGAGGTCGACGGTCTCCGTTCGCGCCCGGCGCCCGCTGCGGCGAGCCAGGTCCTCGGCCTCCTTCGCGCGCCGGCGCGCCGCCTGGGGGCTGCGGTCGGCGGCCTCTTCCTCGGCATCGGCGGCGCGCTCCCGAACCTCGCCGGAGCGGTGCTCGGACGCCGCTTCAGCGGCCCGCACGAGCCCCTCCCACGGCGCGTCGGCGAGGTCGCCCTCGCGGGCGGCGCGGGCGAGCCGCTCGGCGGCGGCGCGCAGCCCTCGCCCGTCCTCGCCGAGCAGAAAGCGCGCCCGCTCGGGGTCGCCGGCGGCGAGGCGGGCGGCGGCGGTGCGCTCGGGGCCCGGTGGCTGGTCAGCGAGCCGCGCCTCGACGGCCTCCGCGCCGAGGCGCCCGAAGCGCACGGTCCGACAGCGCGAGCGCACCGTCTCCAGCAGCGCCTCGGGCTCGTCGCTGACGAGGATCAGATGCGCGAACGGCGGCGGCTCCTCCAGCGTCTTCAGCAGCGCGTTCTGGCTCTCCTCGGCCATCGCGTCGGCAGCCTCGATCACAAACACCCGTCGCTCGCCCTCGAACGGCCGGTAGGCGACCGCGGCGATCACCCGCTCGCGCACCTCGTCGACGAGGTGCTGGATCCCCGGCGGACGCAGCCAGACGAGGTCGGGGTGCGGCGATGGATCGGCGAGCGCCCGGCGGCGCGCGTCGGCGGGGTCGGCGGAGGTGGCCGCGAGCAGCTCGGCGGCGAATGCCCGGGCGGCGGCACGCTTGCCCGAGCCAGGGGGCCCGGCGAGCAGGTACGCGTGAAACGGGTCGGCGAGCGCGACGGTGAGCGCGGCCCGCGCCGCCGGCTGATCGGCGGTCGCCGCCTCGATCGCCTCCGAAGCCTCGGCCACCGATGTCATCGCCGCGCCTCCACGAGCGCCATGATCCGCGCGTGGACCGCCGCCGGGTCGCGGGTCGCGTCGACGACCTCGATCCGCTCCGGGTGGCGCGCGGCGAGCTCGTCGTAGGCGCCCGCGACCTGGCGCTGAAACTCGAGCCCCTCGGACTCGAACCGGTCCGACGCGTCGCCGTCGCGGGCTCCCGCCAGCTCCGGGTCGACGCGCAGGAGCACCGTGAGGTCCGGCAGGCAGGAGCCGACGACCAGCTCGTTCAGCCGCTCGACAACGTCGACCCCGAGCCCGCGCGCGACCCCCTGGTAGGCCACGGTGGAGTCGATGAACCGGTCGCAGACGACGTCGTGTCCGTCGTCGAGCGCCGGGCGCATCACCTCTCGGCACAGCTCCGCCCGGGCCGCGTTGAACAGCAGCAGCTCGGTTCCGGGGCCCAGCTCGAGCTCCGGGTCCTTCAGCAAGTCGCGGATCCGCTCGCCGGCGGGCGTGCCGCCCGGCTCGCGCAGCAAGACGGTGCCGGGCCCGAGCGCCTCGGCCAGCATCGCCGCCTGGGTGGTCTTCCCGGAGCGGTCGATGCCCTCGAGGGTGATGAACACGCGGTGGCCGGGGTCAGTTGCCCGAGCGCGCCCGCTTCGTCCGCGTGGTCTGCGGAGAGGGCTTCTTGCGCGTCCGTCGTCGCCCGCCCTTGGCCTTCGCCGACGTGACCGCGTCGGCGGCCTCCTCGGCCGTGACCGGCCGGCGTCGCCGTTGGCCTCGGCGGCGGCCTTCGCCTGCTCGCGGGCCTCCTTGGCCGCCTGGCGCTCGGCGCGCTTGGCGCGCATCTCGACCATCGTCGGGCAGTCGTCGTTGAGGCACAGCTTCCAGGGCCGGCCGCGGAATCCCTTGACCGTCAGCCGCGGGCGCTCGCCGCACACCGAGCAGCGCTCCTCGAGCCGCCAGAGCTCGTAGCCGCGCCCGGGAAGCGGGCCGCTGACCTTGCAGGAGTCGGGCGCGTCGGGGTCGTCGCGCTTCCAGCCCTCGCAGCCGTACATCCGCTTGCCGCCCTTGAGATCGATGATCCGCAGCCGGTTCGGCGAGCCGTCCTCGTGCTTGCGCCCGGCCTCCTCGCAGACCTTGCACGGGCCGAGGAACTTGTCCTCGTCCATCCCCGCCCAGATCTGCTTCGCGAAGTCTTCCTTCTGATCCTCGAGCGCGGCGGTCGTCGAGTGCAGCATCTCGCGGCTCACCGACAGCACGTCCTCCTTCGAGGTCTTGCCGGCGGCGATCTTGTCCATGTCGTTCTCGAGCTCGGCCGTCATCTCCGGCGTCGCCATCCGCGGGACGTAGTCGTGGAAGGCCTTGTACATCGCGATCCCCGTCTCCGAGGGCTCGGGCGGATTCGAGTACACGTAACCGCGGTCGTAGAGCTTCTGGATGATGTCGGCGCGGGTCGCCTTGGTCCCCAGGCCGCGCTCCTCCATCAGCTCGATCAGCTTGCCCTGGCTGATCCGCGACGGCGGCTGCGTCTCCTTGTCGACGATCCACGGGTCGCCGTCGAGGTCGAGGCTCTGGCCCTCTTCGAGCTTCGGGATCTCCTCGTCCGAGGAGCGGGCGTAGGTGTAGATCGCCGCGTAGCCGGGGTCGACGACGACCGAGCCGCGGACGAAGTAGCTCTCCGAGCCGGCCTCGATGTCGGCCCGGGTCGACTCGGTGATCATCGGCGGCGAGAAGGTGGCGAGGAAGCGGCGGACGACGAGCTCGTAGACGCGGCGCTTCGGCCCCTCGAGCGCGTTCGGGTAGACCGCCTGGGTCGGGTAGATCGGCGGGTGGTCGGTGGTCTCCTTCTTGCCCCGGGTCGCCTGCAGCGGGCCGTCGAGCAGGCCCTTGGCGGCCGAGAAGTCCGGGATCCGCACCAGCGACGGAGACGAGCTCCTTGGTGTTGAGCGAGCTGCGGGTAGACCGTGTTGTCGGTCCGCGGGTAGGAGATGAACCCGTCCATGTAGAGGTCCTCGGCGATCCGCATCGCGGCAGCCGGGGTGATCCCGAGCCGGCTCGAGGCGTCGGTGGTGAAGGCGGTGGTGTTGAGCGGCGTCGGCGGCTTGCGCGTGTTGCGCCGCGAGCTCACCTCCTTGACGACGCCGGGGCTCTTGGTCCCGGCGAGCGCCGCGTCGGCCTCGGCCTTCTCCCAGAACTTGTCGGTCGCGTGGTGGGCCTCGAACGACCCGTCGGGATGGGCGAAGTTCGCGAACAGCTCCCAGTAGGGCTTCGGCACGTGGGCGCGGCGCTCGAGCTCGCGCTCGACGACCAGCGCCAGCGTCGGGCTCTGGACGCGGCCGACGGAGAGGAAGTTGGAGCCGAAGCGGCGGCTGGCGAGCGAGACCGCGCGGGTCAGCGTCGCGCCCCAGATCAGGTCGATGTCCTGGCGGGCGGAGCCCGCGTAGGCGAGGTCGTAGGAGAGCTCGTCGAGGTTCGAGAAGGCGCGCTCGATCTCGCTCCTTGGTCAGCGCGGAGTAGCGGGCCCGGGCAACCGGGCGGGCGTTCGCCGATCTCGCCCCCGGCGACGTCGGGATTGACATCGAGCACCTGCTGCAGCGCCTCGAGCCCGATCAGCTCGCCCTCGCGGTCGAAGTCGGTGGCGATCACGACCGAGTCCGCCTCCTTGGCCAGCTTGCGGACGGCCTTGACCACGTTCTTGTCGGTCGGCTCCGGCACGAGCTCGGCGTCGATCAGCTCGTGGAGGTCGGTCTCCTGCCAGTTCGAGTAGCCCTCGGGGAAGGCGACGCCCATCACGTGACCCTTGAGCCCGACGGTCATCTGCTCGCCCTCGGAGTCGCTCCAGGTGTAGAACGGCACCTTGTAGGTGGCGTCGGCCTTCGCCTCGCCGGCGGACAGGATCTCGGCGATCTTCTTCGCCGAGTTGTTCTTCTCGGTGATGATCAGCCTCATCGCGGCGCGAGAGTAGCAGGGGGTCGGGAGGCCTCCAAACGGCTGGGCCACCCCGGCAAGGGCTCCGTCGGGCATATCCTGGCCCGCTTGTTCGAGCTCGTGATCTTCGACTGCGACGGCGTTCTCGTCGACTCGGAGGTGATCGCAAACCGGGTCCTGGCCGCAGCGATCACCGAGGCGGGCCTGCCGATGACGACCGACGAATCGATGCAGCTGTTCATGGGCCGGCGCTGGGAGGACTCCCTGTTTCAGATCGAGCGCCGCCTGGGTCGACCCCTTCCCGACGACTTCAGCGACGTCTATCGCAGCCGGCGCGACGCGGCGCTGCACGCGGAGCTGCAGCCCGTGGAGGGGATCGCCGCGGCGATCGAGCGCATCCCGATCCCTCGCTGCGTCGCCTCCAGCGGTCCGGTCGAGAAGATCCGCTTCACGCTCGGGCGCACGGGGCTGCTGGAGCTGTTCGAGGGCAGGATCTTCTCGGCCCACGAGGTCGAGCACGGCAAGCCGGCGCCGGACGTGTTCCTGTACGCCGCCGAGCGCATGGGAGCCGAGCCGTCGGGCTGCGCCGTGGTCGAGGACTCGCTCGTGGGCGTCGAGAGCGGGCTGGCTGCGGGCATGACCGTGTTCGGCTACTGCGGCCACTTCGACGCCGAGGCGATGGCCGCGGCCGGCGCCAGGCCCTTCGCCGCGATGGCTCTGCTCCCGGAGCTGCTGGCGGCCCGTCACTAACCTGTTGGCGATGCCGGCCCAGTCCTACCCGGGCAAGGAATGCGTCTGCCAGTACCAGCGGGGGATCTGCGATCAGAGCTGCGTGCGCGGGATGCTCGAGACGCCGTTCTACATCGCCTGCCTGCGACTCAGCGGCCGCAACTGCCTGGTCGTCGGCGGCGGCGAGGTCGGGCTGGAGAAGGTCGAGGGCCTGCTCGCGTGCGACGGCCAGGTGACCCTGGTCGCCCCGGAGGCCGATCGACGAGCTGCGCGAGCTCGCCGCCGAGGGCTCGATCACGTGGGAGCAGCGCCAGTTCGAGCCCGCCGACCTCGAGGGCAAGTTCCTGGCGATCGCCGCCACCAACGACACCGACGTCAACATCGCGGTCTACGAGGAGGCCGAGCGCCGGGCGATGCTCGTCAACGTCGTCGACGTCCCCTCGCTGTGCAACTTCATCCTCCCGGCGATCGTCCGCACCGGCCCGCTGGCGATCGCGATCTCGACCGCGGGCGCCTCGCCGGCGCTCGCGAAGCGGATCAAGCGCGAGATCGCCGAGTCCTTCGGCGAGCCCTACGCGCGCCTGGCGGTGATCCTCAACGACGCCCGCGGCTGGGCGAAGGCGACCCTGCCCACCTACCAGGACCGCAAGGAGTTCTTCGAGGG
Organism: uncultured Solirubrobacterales bacterium; assembly: GCA_963742205.1. Classification (GTDB taxonomy): domain Bacteria; phylum Actinomycetota; class Thermoleophilia; order Solirubrobacterales; family 70-9; genus WHSW01. The sequence continues at coordinate 173,955 of CAVUKZ010000006.1, forward strand.
GATCGTCAACGGCGATCCCGACCCGGTCGAGCTCGTGCGCGACGGGCCGCGAGCGCGACGTCCTCGAGCTGATCGAGGCCGCGAAGGCACGCGCAGGCCGCCCGCGGGCGCCGCCGCCTGATGCCGGCCGCTCGGGATCTACGCGATCTGCTTCGGCGGTCATGCTGGTCGCTGTCGATCGGCGTCTACATCAACCGCTACTACGCGACGCGCAAGTGCCATCAGTGCGGGGCCCAGGTCGAGCTCGGGCGCTCGAAGTGCCACGCCTGCGCCTACCGGTTCGTCAACTGAGCCCGGCTAACCTGTTCGATGCCGCCGCTGGCGATCGGCGTGATCGGCGCGCTCGTCCTCTTCGTGCTCTCGATCGGGGTCTGGATGGGCGCTACTGCGCGACCCCAAGTGCCAGTCCGCCGAGCAGGCGCGCGAGCTGGTCGCCGCGGCGGACTTCTTCGATCGCGCGTTCGGGGTCGGGGCGGAGAGCCAGCGCGAGCTGCACAGGCGGGCGGTCGACGCCCTGCGCGAGGAGCTGCTCGAGGCCGACGACCGGGAGCTTGAAGGTTGATCGACGAGATGAGGAGGAGCGGATGAAGCGACGACGACTCGGCGACTCGGACCTCGAGGTCTCGGAGATCTCGCTCGGCTCCTGGCTGACCTACTCGGGCGGGGTCGAGCGCGAGCACACCGAGGCCTGCACCCGGGCGGCGTTCGACGCCGAGCATCAACTTCTTCGACACCGCCAACGTCTACGGCACCGGCGCCGCGGAGGAGGCGTGGGGCGAGATCCTCTCCGACTACGACCGCGAGCTCGTTCGTGCTCGCGACCAAGGTCTACTTCCCGATGTCGGACACCGACTCCGGGCTCTCGCGCCGAGCAGATCACGAAGCAGATCGACGCCTCGCTCGCGCGCCTGCAGACCGACTACGTCGACCTCTACCAGTGCCACCGCTTCGACCCCGAGTCGCCGATCGAGGAGACGATGGAGGCGCTGACCGAGGTGGTCGAGGTCGGGCAAGGCGCGCTACCTCGGCTTCAGCGAGTGGACGCCCGAGCAGATCCGCGCCGGGCTCGACGTGCGCGGGAGCGGCGAAGTTCGTCTCCTCCCAGCCGCAGTACAACATGATCTGGCGCGCCCCCGAGGCCGAGGTCTTCCCGCTCTGCGCCGACAACGGGATCTCGCAGATCGTCTGGTCGCCGCTCGCCCAGGGCGTGCTCACCGGCAAGTACGCGCCCGGCGAGCGCGCCGCCGTCGGACTCGCGCGCGGCGAGCGAGGAGATGGGCTGCGCGATCGAGCGCTACATGCGACGACCGCGGTGCTCGAGGCGGTCCAGCGGCTGCGCCCGATCGCCGAGGAGGCCGGGCCTGACGATGGCCGCAGCTCGGCGCTCGCCTGGGTGCTGCGCCGCGACGAGGTCGCCTCGGCGATCGTCGGCGCCTCGCGCCCCGAGCAGGTGCACGCGAACGCCGCGGCCTCCGGGGTCGAGCTCTCGCCGGACACCCTGACGGCGATCGACGAAGCGCTCGGACGGCGTCGCGGTCACCGAGCCTGGCACGACGTCGGCGAGCGTACGCCGAGCGAGGGCGATCAACGCACCGCTAGGCGGCTGGACGCGTCGACGCAAAGCCCCGCCGGACGCGCGAGCGCCGCCCGGCGAGCGCTCGTGGATGACGCCCGGCGGAGGGGTGCGACGCCTAGTTGAACGCGTACTGCTCGTACTCGTCGACGTTGTCCTGGGTGACCACCGCGGCCGGCACGACGACCTGGCGCGGGACCTCGGGCGGGCACGAGCTCGGCGAAGCCCTCGCCGAGCGCGATCAGGCGGGCCATGTTGACCGCGGACGCCGCCATGTTCGGGTTGTAGAGGAAGGTCGCCCGGTAGAGGCCGCCCTCCTTGATCTGGTCCATCGCGTCCTGCGAGCCGCCGACGCCGGTGAGGAACATCTCGTCCTCGCGGCCGGCGTTGCGGATCGCCTGGACGACGCCCTGGGCCATGTCGTCGTCGTGCGTGTAGACGGCGTCGATCTGGTCCTCGGCGGTGAGGATGTTCTCCATCACCTTGAGGCCGGTGTCCGGGTTGAAGTCACCCGGCTGCTGGGCGATGATCTCGATCCCGCCGTCCGGGCACTTCTTCTTCAGCTCGTCGGCGAAGCCCTGGGTGCGGTCCTCGGTGACCGAGATGCCGGCCAGACCCTGGATCTCGACCACGTTGCCCTCGCAGTTGAGCTCCTCGGTGATGTAGTCGGCCGCGAGCACGCCGATCTGGTAGTTGTCGCCGAGGATCGTCGCCGTCGCGGCGTCGGGCTCGGAGAACAGGCGGTCGACGTTGATCACCGGGATCCCCGCCGCCTCGGCCTTCTGGGCGACCGGCGTCAGCGCCTCGCCGTCCTGCGGCAGGACCACCAGCGCGTCGGGCTTGTCCGAGATCACCTGCTCGATCTGCTGCGCCTGCGAGTCCGAGTCGGCCGCCTCGAGCAGCTTGAAGTCGACGTCGTCGTACTGGTCGGCCGCGGCCTGGGCGTTCTTCGAGATCGCGCCGAGCCAGCCGTGGTCGGTCGGCGGCACGCTGGCGACGATGCTCACGGTCTCGCCGGAGCCACCGCTGGTGCCCGACGCCTCGGTGCCGGACGCCGGCGCGGTCACCGTGGTCGTTTCGTCGCCAGCCGCCGCACGCGGCGACGACGAGCGCCACGATCGCCGCCATCGCGATCGAGATTGAAAGTCGCTTCAGCGACATGGGATACCTCTCCTCCTGTGGTTGGTTGAAACGCGTTGCGAAAGTCAGGGAGTCCGGTCATCAAAAGCGGGCCTCCGGGCGCTGCAGGAGCACGGCGCCGAGCACGATCGCCCCCTTGGTGACCTGCTGGACCTCGGTCGAGAGGTTGAGCTGGGTCATGAGGCTGAAGATGAGCGCGAAGGTGAGGACGCCGAGGAAGGTGCCGACGATCGTCGCCCGGCCGCCCATGAGGCTGGTGCCGCCGATGACCACGGCGCCGATCGCGTCGAGCTCGTAGAGGTTGCCGCTGACCGGCGAGGCGCTGCCGAGGCGCGCGCAGAGCAGGACCGTGGCGATCCCGACCAGGAAGCCGGAGAGCACGTAGACGCTGAAGATCACCTTGCGCACCGGCACGCCGGCGATCCGCGCCGCCTCGCGGTTGCCGCCGACGGCCACCACGTGGCGGCCGTAGCGGGAGCGGTTGAGCATGATCCAGCCGCGCGATCGTGATCCCGAGGAAGATGTAGACCGAGACCGGGATCCCGAGGATCTCGCCGGTCCCGAACCAGAGCAGCGAGAACGGCGCCGGGTCGCCGAACGAGCCGCCGTTGAGATCGAGCAGGCCGACCGGCTGCTTGTCGTTCAAGCAGCAGGGCCAGCCCCTTGCGCGATCGAGAACATCGCCAGGGTGGCGATGAACGGGACGACGCGGCCGAAGGCGATCGACGGTCGCGTTGACCGTGCCCAGCAGGGTGGCGAAGCCGACCGCGCCGAGGATGAAGACCAGGTCGTGCCGTCGGGGTCGACGAGCACGCCGCCGAAGACCCCGGCGGCGGCGAGCACCGAGCCGACCGAGAGGTCGATGCCGCCGGTCGCGATCACGAAGGTCATCCCGATCGCGATCACCCCGACGACGCTCGCCTGGGTGAGCATGTTGCGGACGTTGTCCCAGGTCGGGAACGAGTCCGGCTTCAGGATCGCGCCGACCACGAACAGGAGCACGACGACGATCGCGAGCGCGTACTCCTGCAGCTCGAGGGCGCCGAAGCGGGCTGCGCAGCGCGGTCATTCAACCTCCTCGACGAGGTCCGGCGTGTCGGTCGGGCGCGACGGCGTGGCGCAGCAGCTCGCGCTCGCTCGCCTCGCTCGCCGGCGACCTCGGCGACCAGCTCGCCCTCGCGCATGACGAGCACCCGCGTGCAGATGCCCGCCAGCTCCTCGAGCTCGGACGAGACCATCACGACGCCGAGCCCGGCCGCGGCGAGCCCGGCGATCACCCGGTAGAGCTCGGCCTTGGTCGGGACGTCGACGCCCGCGGGTCGGCTCGTCGAGCAGCAGCACGCGGCACTCGCGCAGCAGCCAGCGCGCCAGCACGACCTTCTGCTGGTTGCCGCCGGAGAGCTCGCGGACGATCCGGTCGGGATCGTCGGGGACGGTGTTCAGCTCGCGCAGCTGCTCCGCGGCGGCGGTGCGCTCGGCGCGCACGTTGAGCAGCGGGTGGATGAAGCGGCCGAGGTCGGCGAGGCTGACGTTCTTGGTCAGGCTCCACTCGAGCAGCAGCCCCTGGGACTTGCGGTCCTCGGGCGCGAGCCCGAGGCCGGCGGCGATCGCGCGGTCGGGCCGGTTGGGCGGCAGGCGCTTGCCCTCGATCAGCACCTCGCCCTCCTCGGGCGCGTCGATGCCGTAGATCAGCCGCAGCAGCTCGCGTGCGCCCGGAGCCGACCAGCCCGCCGAGGCCGAGGACCTCGCCGGCGCGGACCTCGAAGCGAGACGCCGCGGACCATCGGCAGCCGGCGCACGTCGCGCACCTCGAGCAGCACCCGGTCGGTGCCCGGCGGGCGGTCGGGGTAGAGGCGCTCGACCTTGCGGCCGACCATCAGCTCGACCAGCTCGTCGGTCGGGGTCGACGCCGAGATCCCGGTGGCGGCGGTGCGCGCCGTCGGTGAGCACCGTGACCCGGTCGCCGATCCGGCGGATCTCGTCGAGGCGGTGGGTGATGTAGACGACGCCGACGCCCTCGGCGGTGAGCCGGCGGACGACCTCGAACAGGGTCTCGATCTCGCCCTCGTCGAGGATCGCCGAGGGCTCGTCCATGATCAGCAGGCGGACGTCGTGGGAGAGCGCCCGGGCGATCGAGACCACCTGCTGAGCGGCGGGGCGCAGGGCGCGCACCCGCGCGCGCGGGTCGATCGCCGCCGTGGCCGAGGCGCTCGAGCAGCGCGGCCGACTCGCGACCGCATCCGCTCCAGGTCGAGGAACGGCCCGCGCCGCGGCTCGTGGGCGAGGAAGATGCTCTGGGCGACCGTCAGGTCCTCGACCAGGTCGAGCTCCTGGTAGATCGTCGCCACCCCGCGCCCGAGCGTCGCCGGCCGGATCGCCCTCGGGCAGCGGCTCGCCGCCGACGACGATCTCGCCCTCGGTCGGCTCGACCGCGCCCGAGACGCACTTGATCAGGGTCGACTTGCCGGCGCCGTTGGGCCCGAGCAGGCAGTGGACCTCGCCCTCGAGCACGTCGAAGTCGACGCCCTGGAGGGCCTTGACGCCCGGGTACTCCTTGACCAGGCCGCGGACCTCGAGCACCTTCGCCGCCGGCGGCGCCGCCACGGCCATCAGCCGACCACCAGCGGTCGCAGGTTGCGGTGGGCGATCTCGAGCCCGGCCTCGACCCGCTCCGGGCTGCCGCCCCAGACCGGGTCCTCGTGCTCGACCGAGAGCACGCCGTCGAAGCCGCCCTCGTAGAGGGTGTCGACGTAGCGGCGCCAGTCGACGTCGCCGAGTCCCGGGATCGCGGAAGCGCCACCAGCCCATGTCCCAGGGGTCGGTCTCGCGGGTCGAGACGCGGCCGAAGAAGCCGTAGCGGTTGCGCTCGGCCGGGAACGTCTGCGGCGTCCTTGGCGTGGGCGTGGATCACCCGGTCGACGTAGGGCCGCAGCGCCGTCGACCGGGTCGATGCCGATCCAGAGCAGGTGCGAGGGGTCGAAGTTGAGCCAGAAGCCGAGCTCGAACATCCACTCCCAGAGCTCCGGCGAGTAGGCGAGGTTGCCCGGGTAGCCGTCGGGGTGCCACCCCTCCATCACGCAGTTCTCGATCATCAGCCGCACGCCGCGCTCGCCGGCGTACTCGACGAGCGGCGGCAGCACGCGCTCGGCCTCGCGCAGGTTCTCGGCGACGCTGAGCGAGTTGTCGCGGCCGATGAAGGTGCCGACCGGGACCCGCCGAGCGCCGCGGCGGCGTCGATGCAGGCGCGCAGGTGGGCGTGGATCGCCTCGCGCTGGGCCGGGTCGGGATGCAGGTTGTTGTCGTAGTAGGCGAGCGCCGAGAGCTCGAGCCCGTTGACGTCGAGCGTCGCGCGCACCCGCTCGGCCTCGGCCTCGTCGAAGCTCGTCGGCGGCGAGGTGGCGCGCGACGAACGGCCGATCGCCGAGCCGCGGCCACGCCGCGAGCTCGAGCGCCTCGTAGCCGTGCTCGCCGGCCCACGCCGCGACCTCCTCGAGCTCGCGCTCGGGCATGCAGGCGCTGAGCAGCCCGAGCTTCATGCCGCCACCTCCACCCACGTCGCGCTCGCGCGCCGACTCGAGCACCGCCTCGGTGATCCGCAGCCGCGCGCAGCCCGTCGGCGAGCGTCGGCAGCCCGTCGGCGGCCGGCTCGCCCGCGGATCGCCGCGTAGGTCTCGGCGACGAAGGCGTCGAAGCAGTCCGCGTAGCCCTGCGGGTGTCCGCCGGGGAGGGTGACGTAGGCGGCCGCCTCGGCGGTCAGGGTGTCGAAGTCACGCGGCACCCGTTCGACTCCGGAGCGGCGGCCGACCCAGAGCGTCTCGGGCTGCTCCTGGTCGAAGGCCGACGGCGGCCTCGGTCCCGGAGATCTCGAACCAGAGGTGGTTCTTGCGCCCGGCCGAGACCTGCGAGATCACGGTCGAGCCGATGATCCCGGCGTCGGTCTCGAACATCACCGCGGCGATGTCCTCGGTCTCGACCGGCCGCGGCGCGCCGTCGCCGTCGCCGCGCTCGAACGAGCGCGCCTCGTGGCGCGGACGCTCGGCGTGGGCGACCGCGGTCCGGCCGCTGACCGAGGCGATGCGCTGGCCGGAGACGAACTCGATCAGATCGCACCAGTGCGAGCCGATGTCGGCGAAGGCGCGCGACGGCGCCGCCGAGCTCGGCGTCGACGCGCCAGTTGTCGTCCGACGGCGCCGAGCAGCCAGTCCTGCAGGTAGCCGCCGTAGAGCAGCTGCAGGTCGCCGAGCGCGCCGGCACGAGCCCGGGCCCGAGCCTCGCGCACCGTCGGGTAGTAGCGATAGACGAACGGCACGGTCGCGACCCGCCCGGCGCGCTCCGCGGCCGCGGCCAGCTCGCGCGGCCCCGGCCGAGTCGAGCGCCACCGGCTTCTCGCAGACGACGTGCTTGCCCGCCTCGAGCGCCGCCAGCGCCAGCGGCAGGTGCAGGTGGTTCGGGGTGCAGACGTGGACGACGTCGATCCCGTCGGCAGGCGACCAGCTCCTCGGCGCTGTCGAAGGCGCGCTCGGCGCCGATCTCGGACGCGGCGGCAGCGGCGCTCGCGGGCGAGGAGGCCGCCACCCCGACCAAGCGCGCGCCGGCGAGGCGGGCGGAGCGGGCGTGGACGCGGCCGATGAAGCCGGTGCCGACGATGCCGACGCGGAGCGCCGACGTGCCGTCCACCGTTGCCGAACCTGCCGATCGACCGCGATCGAGCTCTCCCTCTCCACGCCGCGAACCTATTCCACTTATGGCGGACTGTCAAGCAAAAGTTTGCGGATTGACAGCAGCAAGTCCGGATTTCGCTAGCTATCGAGCGCATCTTTTGCGCGCTTGACAAGCCTAAATTGCGGTGATTCACTGGCCGCGATGACGCGGGACCCAGGCATCGCCGCCGCGCACCCGCTGGGTCCCGGGACGCTGCTGCAGCTGATCCGCGAGGCGCGACGGGACCACGCGGGCCGACCTCTCGGCGCTCACCGGCCTCGCCCGCTCGACGATCGCCCAGCGGCTCGACCAGCTGCCGCGCTCAGGGGCTGCTGCGGGAGCTCGGCGAGAGCGATTCGACCGGCGGGCGGCCGCCGATGATGCTCGCCTTCAACGAGGACGCGGGCGTGGTGCTCGCCGCCGACCTCGGCGCGACCCACTCGCGGCTCGCGGTCACCAACCTCGGCGGCACGGTCCTGGCCGAGGACGCGCGACGACATGGCGATCGCCTCCGGCCCGGAGCCGGTCCTCGATTGGGTCGACGAGCGCTTCCACGTCCTGCTGCGGGAGATCGGCCGCGAGGACGCCGACGTGCGCGGGATCGGGATCGGCGTCCCGGGCCCGGTCGAGCACGCGACCGGCAGGCCGCGCAACCCGCCGATCATGCCGGGCTGGGACGGCTACCCGATCCCGGAGCGGTTCGCCGACCGCTACCGCGTCCCGGTGCTCGTCGACAACGACGTCAACATCATGGCCCTCGGCGAGCACTGGACCGACTGGCGCGAGGTCGACCACCTGCTGTTCATCAAGGTCGCCACCGGGATCGGCTGCGGGATCGTCGTCGACGGGCGCATCCATCGCGGCGCCGACGGCGCGGCCGGCGACATCGGCCACATCCGGGTCGCCGTCGAGGGTGCCGAGGAGATCACGTGCAGCTGCGGCAACGTCGGCTGCCTCGAGGCGCTGGCCGGCGGCGGGGCGATGGCGCGCCGGCTGAGCGAGCGAGGGGCTCGAGGCCGCGGACTCGCGCGCTGTGGTCGAGCTGGCGCGCGCCGGCGAGCCCGCCGCGGTGCGCCTGGTGCGCGACTCGGGCCGCCTGATCGGCGAGGTGCTCGCGGCCGTCGGTCAACCTCTACAACCCGTCGGTGATCGTGATCGGCGGCGACGTCGCCCAGGCGCACGAGCAGCTGCTCGCCGGCGTCCGCGAGGTCGTCTACCAGCGCTCGCTGCCGCTCGCCACCCGTCACCTGCGCGTCGTCCGCAGCCAGCTCGCCGACCGCGCCGGCGTCATCGGCGCCGCGGTGATGGTGATCGAGCGGGTCCTCTCACCAGCGGCGATCGACGCGGCGATCGCCTCGGCCCCGCCGGGCGAGCGCGGGCTCGCCGAGGCCGGCGCCTGAGACGCCCGGATACGCTGTGCCGAGATGAGACGGTGGTGGCATGGAGGCCTCTGCCTGGGGGTGGCAATTGCGGCGCTGGCGACGACGACAGGCGCGTCGGCGGCGGAACTCACCGGGCGGCTCGACGCGCGCGCCGTGCTGCCGGCGGACACCGTCGCGCCGGGCCCGCCTTCGGGCGCGTCGCTCGGCCCCGGGCCGTTCAACGGGCTGAGCCCGCCCTTCGCGACCCAGCCGGTGCAGGGCTTCTCCGGCGTCCTGCGCGCCGGTCCCGGGCTCTGGTGGGCGCTTCCGGACAACGGCTACGGGCGTAAGGAGAACTCGGCCGACTGGCTCCTGCGCATCTACCGGGTCCGCACCGACTTCGACCCGCCGGGAGGCGGCACGGGGCCAGCCGCGGTCGACGGGTTCGTCGAGCTCAGCGACCCCGACGGCAAGTTCCCCTATCCCATGGTCAGGGCCGACCGGCTGTTCACCGGCGCCGACGTCGACCCGGAGTCGATCCTCGAGGCGCGGGATCAGACGTTCTGGATCGGAGACGAGTTCGGGCCGTGGATGCTGCACTTCGATCGCTCCGGCCGCCTGCTCGATCCGCCGGTGTCGCTGGCCGGGGTGCGCTCGCCGCAGAACCCCACCCTCGGCCCCGGGGAGAGCCCGACGCTCGACCGCAGCAAGGGGTTCGAGGCCGCCGCCGTGGCGCCGAACGGGCGCCGGGCGTTCGTCTTCTTGGAGGGCGCCCTGCTCGCCGATCCGGACCAGCGCCGCCGCTACGTCTACGAGCTCGACCTCGACTCGGGCCGCTTCACGGGCCGCCGGTGGGCGTACCGGACCGAGGACCCCGCCTGGCTCGTGGCGGACGCCAAGGCGCTCGACGGCGGACGGCTGCTCGTGATGGAGCGCGACGACTTCGAGGGCACCCAGGCCGTGTTCAAACGCGTCTACGAGATCGACCTCACGCGAGCGGCCGAGGACTCAGGCCGGGGGTCGGGCGAAGGGTTCGTCGACAAGCGGGAGCTCGTCGACCTGCTCGCGCTGCGCAATCCCAACGGCGTCGCCGCGCCCGGCCGACGCCGGCGACCGCGGGCTCGGCAACCCGTTCTCGTTTCTCCTGCGCAGCGTGGAGAGCATCCTGCCGCTCGACCACGGGCGGCTCCTCGTGGCCAACGACAACAACTATCCGTTCGATGCCGGCCGCCACGACGGCCGGGCCGACGGCAACGAGTGGATCGTCGTCAGGCCGACGGAGCCGCGGGTGCGGATCATCGGCGCGCGCCGGGCGGGCGAGCGGCTCGAGCTGTCCTACGAGCTCGAGCGCGACGCGCGGCTCGAGGCCCAGATCCGAGGGCGGGGTCAGGTGGTCGACCGCGCGGCGCGCGACGCGAGGGCGGGCCGCGGCGAGCTCAGCCTGCGCGCCCCCGACGATCCGGGCCGCTACCGGGTGCGGTTGACGGCGACGCTCGGCGGGACGAGTGACGGCGACCGCGCGCAGCTGGTCGTGCGGCGCTAAGCCGCGGGGAGCGCGAACAGCGCGATCGCCGCGAAGTGCGCCGCGGCCGCGGCGATCACGAGCACGTGAAAGATCTCGTGGTAGCCGAACACGGCCGGGCTCGGGTCGGGGCGCTGGGCGGCGTAGATGATCGCGCCGCTCGCGTACAGCGCGCCGCCGCCGGCGATCAGAACCCCGGCGACGATCCCGGCCTCGGAGACGATCGCCGGGAAGCCGATCGCGCCGATCATCCCGACCGCGATGTAGACGATCGCCGAGACCCACTTCGGGTGCTCGACCCAGACCAGCTCGACGATCGTCCCGGCGACCGCCCCGGACCAGACCGCGATCAGCATCGCGGTCGCCAGGGGGCCGCTCATGACCAGGAGCGCGAACGGGGTCACGGTGCCGGCGATGAGGAAGAAGATCATCGTGTGGTCGAGGCGCCGCATCCACCGCCGTGAGGACGGCCGTTTCCAGTCCACCCGGTGATAGAGGGCGCTCACTCCGAACAGGGCCGAGAGGCTGAGCGCGTAGATGGCGGCGGCGACCCGGGCCTCGCCGCCCTTGGCGAGGAGGATCAGCCCGACCCCGAGGACGAGCGAGACGAAGAAGGCGTACTCGTGCGAGACGCCGCGCAGGCGCGGCTTGACCTTCGCGATCTGCTCGGCGGCCGCCGCCTTCGCGTCCGCGAGCTTCTCGGCGGTGGCGTCGCGCGCGTCGGCGACCCGCTCCACCGCGGTGTCGCGCGCGTCCGCCACCGCGGCCTTCGCGTCGGCGAGCTGCTCGGCGGCGGCGTCACGCGCCTCGTTGAATCGCTCCATGGGGCTCATCGACCAATGAAGCGTAAAGCCCCGGAGTCGGCCGATCGCTGATTGCCTAGCGGCCACTACATCTAGTGCTCAGCGGATGAAGGAGAACACTAGGCCAAGTAGAATCTTTTGCGATGGAATGTCCCCGCTGCGAAGGTCCGACCCGGGTGCTCGAGAGCAGGCGCGCCGAGGCCGGCGCGGCCCTGCGGCGCCGCCGCGAGTGCGCGAGTTGCGGCCACCGGTTCACCACCTTCGAGCGCCGCGAGCGACCGCCGCTGCGGGTCCGCAAGCGCGACGGCAAGAGTCAGCGCTTCGACCGGACGAAGCTTCGGGCCGCGCTCTTGCGCTCGACCCACAAGCGCCAGGTGAGCCCGGCCGACGTCGAGTCGCTGGTCGACCAGGTGGCGGTCGCGATCGAGACGGCCGGCGGCGAGCTCGACGCGGAGCGCGTCGGTGAACTCTGCCTCGCGGGGCTCCGGCGGCTCGACGAGGGCGCCTATCTGCAGTTCCTCGGGACCCTCCCGTCGCCGAACGCGGAGTTTGCGGGTTCGGCCGATTCGGGTTCCGTCCGGGAGGCGCGCGAGAGTGCAGAGTTACCCGCTCAAGCGGGCTGAGAGGACGCGGAAAGACTTACAAAGAGGAGATTGAGGATGTCGGAAAGCGCTGCAAACACGGAAAAAATTGAGGCGGGAGGACTGACCTGCGAGCGTCGGCACACCACCGCCGGAGTGCACCCGTTCGATGAGGTCGAGTGGGAGCTCCGCGACGCGGTCATCGGCGACCCGTCCAACCCGGCGTTCGAGCAGCGCGGCGTCGAGTTCCCGAAGGCCTGGTCGCAGAACTCCACCAACATCGTCGCCCAGAAATACTTCCGCGGCCGGCTCGGCTCCGACGAGCGCGAGGCCTCGGTGAAGCAGATGATCTCCCGGGTCGCAGGGACGATCGCCGGCTGGGGCCGCGACGGCGGCTACTTCGCCACCGACTCAGACGCCGACGCCTTCGAGGCCGAGCTCACCCACATCCTTCTGCACCAAAAGGCCGCCTTCAACAGCCCGGTCTGGTTCAACGTCGGCTTCGAGGAGCATCCCCAGTGCTCCGCCTGCTTCATCCTGAGCGTCGAGGACACCATGGAGTCGATCCTCGACTGGAACACCAAGGAGGGCCAGATCTTCCGCGGTGGCTCCGGCTCCGGGATCAACCTCTCCAACATCCGTGGCTCGGTCGAGCACCTCTCCAAGGGCGGGCTCGCCTCGGGCCCGGTGAGCTTCATGCGCGGCGCCGACGCCTGGGCCGGGACGATCAAGTCGGGAGGCAAGACCCGGCGCGCGGCCAAGATGGTCGTGCTCGACGTCGACCACCCCGACATCGAGGACTTCATCTGGTGCAAGGCCAAGGAGGAGAAGAAGGCGAACGCGCTGCGCGACGCCGGCTTCGACATGTCGATCGACGGTGAGGGCTTCACCTCGATCCAGTACCAGAACGCCAACAACTCGGTTCGGGTCACGGACGAGTTCATGGCCGCGGTCGAAAACGACGAGGACTGGCACCTGACCGCCCGCAACGGCGGCCGGGTCACGAAGACCGTGAAGGCCCGCGACCTCATGAACCAGATCGCCGAGGCGGCCTGGCAGTGCGCCGATCCGGGCGTTCAGTACGACTCGATCATCAACCGCTGGCACACGTCCCCGGCGTCGGGGCGGATCAACGCCTCAAACCCGTGCTCCGAGTACATGCACGTCGACGACTCGGCCTGCAATCTGGCGTCGATCAACCTGATGAAGTTCCGGCGCGAGGACGGCTCCTTCGACACCGAGGAGTTCGAGCACACGGTCGACACCGTCTTCCTCGCGCAGGAGATCGTCGTCACGCCGAGCTCCTATCCCACCGATGGGATCGCCCGCAACGCGCGGGCCTTCCGCCAGCTCGGCCTCGGATACGCCAACCTCGGCGCGCTGCTCATGTCCGACGGCGTCCCGTACGACTCCGACGAGGGACGCAACATCGCCGGCGCGATCACCGCGCTGATGACGGGGCGCGGCTACCGCAAGTCGGCGGAGATCGCGGCGGCCGTCGGTCCCTACGACGAGTACGCCAAGAACCGCGAAGCCCACAACGACGTGATGCGCATGCATCGCGACGCGGCGTACGCGCTCCGTGACGAGGGCGTCAAGGGCGAGCTGGTCGAGGCCGCGCGCCAGAGCTGGGACGACGCGGTCGAGTTCGGTGACGAGCACGGTTACCGCAACGCCCAGGCGACGGTGCTGGCCCCCACCGGGACGATCAGCTTCCTCATGGACTGCGACACGACGGGGATCGAGCCCGACTTCTCGCTGGTGAAGTTCAAGGAGCTCGTCGGCGGCGGGCAGATGACGATCGTCAACGGCACGGTGCCGATGGCGCTGGAGACGCTCGGCTACTCACAGAGCGAGGTCGAACAGATCGAGGCATACATCAACGACAAGGGCACGATCATCGGCGCGCCGGGGCTCCGGGACGAGCACCTGCCGGTGTTCGACGTCGCCGTCGGCCAGCGGGCGATCTCGCACATGGGCCACATCAAGATGATGGCCGCGGCGCAGCCGTTCCTCTCGGGCGCGATCTCGAAGACGGTCAACCTGCCCCAGACGGCGACGGTCGACGACATCGCGGAGGCCTACACGGAGGGCTGGAAGCACGGTCTGAAGGCGCTGGCCATCTACCGCGACGGGTCGAAGACGGCACAGGCGCTGCGCACCGACGCCCAGGACGAGGACGAGGCCGAGGTGGTGGCCAAGCCGGAGCGCCGCAAGATGCCGCGCGAGCGCGAATCGATCACGCACAAGTTCTCGATCGCGGGCCACGAGGGCTACATCACGGCCGGCAAGTACGAGGACGGATCGGTCGGTGAGATCTTCCTCACCGACATCGGCAAGGAGGGCTCGACCCTCCGCGGGATGATGAACGCGTTCGCGACCGCGATCTCGATCGGCCTCCAGTACGGCGTGCCGCTGGAGACCTTCGTGCAGAAGTTCAGCTACATGCGCTTCGACCCGGAGGGGATCACCAAGAACCCGGAGATCCCGTTCGCGAAGTCGATGCCCGACTACATCATGCGCTGGCTCGCCAGCCGGTTCATCGACGACCCCGAGGCCCACGAGGACCTCGGGATCCTCACCAAGGAGGTCCGGGCGCGCAAGGAGGCGCAGCTGGCGATGTTCACCGACGACACCGCGGCGCCCGCCAACGGCGGCAACGGGAACGGCAAGGGCAACGGCCACCCCGAGACCACGCACCAGCCGGGCAAGACGGTCGCCGCCGCGGAGGCGATGACCGACACCCCGCCGGTGGTCCCGGCGCGGGTCGCCGCCACCGGCGACCTCGGCCCGGCCTGCGAGCAGTGCGGGGGCATGATGCAGCGCACGGGCTCCTGCTACACGTGCTCGAGCTGCGGGAACAACACCGGCTGCGGGTGATCGGTAGAGCGTCGTCGATTGATGACGACCTCTTCCAGGCATAAGCGGATCGCGTCCGCGGGCCTGCTCGCGGGCTTGGTCCTGCTGGTCGCGGCCCTTCCGGGCGCGAGGTCGGCTACCCCCGGTGATCCCAACGACGTCGAGGGGCCGCTCGACCTCGCGGAAGCCCGCGTCGACCAGCAGGATCGACACGTGAAGGTGACGATTCGCGTTCACGACTCGCTCCCACCGCTGCGCGAGCTAAGCCGCTTTCCGAGCCGCGTGGGCGCCACGGACGAGCGCTACCTCTGCTTGCAGGTCGAGAGCAGGCGCCACGGCCGGCGTCTGTACTGCCCGGCGGGAAAGGTGCACCACCGGCGGATCGGCGTCGGCGTCTCCAGCTACGGCGATCAGGGCGCGGCGCGTAAGCGCGACCAGCTTCGGGCCGGCATCCGCCGCCAGGATCCCGACACGGTTGAACTCACCCTGCCCCTCTCGCAGCTCGGTCCGGGGCGCATCCGCTGGGCGGCGCTCAGCGGGTGGAGCGGCGACAGTTGCGTCGCTGGCGGGGGCCCGCGCCGGGACGGCAAGCGCCGCAAGCCCCGCGACGAGAAGGACCTGTGCGCTGATCGCCTGCCCGACGCCGGCCTCATTCGCGGGCGGTTGCGTCCGCTGCAGCGCGTGGGTTGCAGCGTCGCGAGTCCCCTCGTTCACCGCGCCGGCTCGTCGCGCGGACGCCGAATCGCGCTCACCTTCGACGACGGCCCGAGCCCCTACACGAAGCGCGTCCTGGGCATCCTCGATCGCGCCGGAGCCAAAGGCACGTTCTTCGTCGTCGGCAGCGAGGTGCCGGGCGACACCTCTGAGTTGAGGCGCGCGCTCGCCCACGGCCACGAGCTCGGCAACCATTCGCTCAACCACGAGCTCCACCCCTCCTCCGCCAGCCTGCGTGCCACCAGCGACCGAATCAGGGCAGCGACCGGCTTCACCCCGTGCACCTTCCGGCCACCGTACGGCGACTACAACTCCGGCACGGTCGCCGCCGCGCAGGCGAACGGGATGTCGACGGTCATCTGGGACGTCGACCCCAAGGACTGGTCCCTGCCAGGGTCCAGCTCGATCTACAGCAGGGTCGTGGCCGGTGCGCACCCCGGGGCGATCATCATCATGCACGACGGCGGTGGCCCTCGTGGGCAAACCGTGGCCGCCCTTCCCCGGATCATCGCCACGCTCCAGTCGCGCGGCTACGACCTCGTCACCGTCACCAAGCTCCTGGGCGAGCGGTTCCGGTCGGCGGTCGCGGGCTGAGCGGCTCGAGCCCTAAGCGGTCAACGTTCCCGGAAACAGCTGCTTGGTGATCGCGAGGAACATGCCGATCGTCTCGGTTGAGAAGTTGGTCGATTTGTTCGCCGAGAGCACGATCCGGGCGTCCTGGCCGGGCAGGTAGAACATCGCGGTGTTGAAGCCGTAGATCTCGCCGTTGTGACCGAGCCAATCGCCGAGCTTGACCATCCCCAGGCCGTAGGCGAGGCTCGGCCCGCCCGTGTCAGAAATCGTGCGGAAGGTGGTCTGGCGGGCGAAGAGCCGCCGTGAGAGCAGCCTCCCGGTGCCGAGTACCTTCGCCCAGCGCCTCAGGTCGCCGAGGGTTGAGGTCATGTTGCCGGCGGTCCAGGAGACGTCGGGATTGACCGCCGTGTAGTCCTGAAGCGGCCCCGTCCCGTCGTCACCGGCGTAGTAGCCGTGCGCGAACGGCTCGATCAGCGCCGCGGTGGTCGGAGACCGGGTCCGGTCGAGACCCGCGACCTTCGCGAGCCGGTCGATCACCTTGTGGGCCGGTCGGCCGGTCACCCTCTCGATGACCATCCCGAGCAGGATGTAGTTGGAGTCGGAGTAAGAGACCATCTCCCCGGGCGGGAAGTCGGGGGCGTGGCGTTCGAGGATCGGCAGGAGGTCGGCCGGCTTCCAGCCGGGGTAGAGCGGATCGGCCGAGAACGCGGCGTTGAACTGATCGTCGCCGCTGAAGTTGTAGATCCCGGCGGTCATGGCGAGCAGCTTGCGGATGTTGATCCGCTTGCCGTTCGGGACGCCCTTGACGTACTTGTTCAGCGTGTCGGTCAGCCGCAGTTTCTTGCGGTCGATCAGCCGCAGGACCGCGACCGCGGTGAACGTCTTCGAGATCGAGGCGATCCGAACCGTGTCGTCGGGGCTCATCGGCGCGTTGGTAACCGTGTCCGAGACGCCGTAGGAGTTCTCATAGCGCTTGCCGGGCGCGTACACGCCGACGTTGACGCCGGGCACGTTCTCGCTCGACATCACGCCCTGGATCGCCGCGTCAACCTGCGCCGCTTGCTCGGGGGTGAAGCCGCTCCGAACGCCGGCGACGGCGCTCGACGCAGTCGCGAGGACGCCGATGATCGCGATCGCTCCCAGCGTTCGTCCGTTGCGTAGCACCACGAGCGCCAGCCTATGCCCGGCCGAGCCCGGCAGACGCGAGAGGTGCGATCCTCGGCGGCGTGACCGCCCCCGGCAACGACGACCTCCCACTGGGCGGGCGAGTAGCCCTAGTCACCGGCGTCAGCCGACGCGCCGGGATCGGATTCGCGATCGCCCGCCGACTCGCCGCCGCAGGGGCGAGCATCTTCGCTCACCACCACGTGCCCCATGATCTCGAGCGGCCTTGGGGCGCAGATCCAGGTGGCGTCGAAGCGGTCCTGGACGAACTGCGTGAGGAGCTCGCGGATCCGGCCGCCACCGTCGCGGACGCCGGGATCGATCTCGTGCAGCCGGGGGCGCCGGAGCGCCTGTTCGACCAAGCGCTCGCCGAACTCGGGCATGTCGACGTCTGCGTCTGCAACCACGCATCGAGTGGACCCGACTCCGGCCTGGGCGGGCTGAACGCGGAGATTCTCGACTCCCACTGGGAGATCAACGCCCGGTCGTCCTTGCTGCTCGTTCAGGCGTTTGCGCGGGCGCACGACGGCCGGCCAGGAGGGCGAATCGTGCTCATGACGTCGGGGCAGAACCTCGGCCCGATGCCCGGGGAGATCGCGTACGCCGCCTCCAAGGGCGCCCTCGCGGCCGTGACCGCGACGCTGGCGGACGAACTCGCCGACCGCGGGATCACGGTCAACTGCGTCAACCCCGGGCCGGTTGACACCGGGTGGCCGACCCCGGAGCTTCGCGCCACGGTGGCCGACCGCTTCCCGGGCGGCCGCTGGAGCGAGCCCGACGATGCCGCCAGGTTGATCGCCTGGTTGGTCTCTGACGACGGCCGATGGATTACCGGCCAGACCCTCAACAGCGAGGGCGGCTTCCGTCGCTAGCGGCGCCGAGATCGAGCGTGATCGTCGGTTCGAAGGCCTCGAGGAAACGGCGGTCGTGGCTGACGAGCACGATCGCCCCCTCGTAGCCGGCCAGCGCCAACTCGAGTTGCTCGATCGCCTCGAGGTCGAGGTGGTTGGTCGGCTCGTCGAGGACGAGCGCGTTCACGCGGTTGGCCGCGAGCACCGCCAGCGCGGCGCGAGTCCGCTCGCCCGGCGAGAGCGAGTTGCCGGCGCGGTGGACGTCGTCGGCGCCGAGGCCGAACTTCGCCAGCGCTCCGCGCGCCTCGCCCTCGTTCAGGTCGGTCTCGGAGGCGAACGCCCGCAGCAGTGCCTCGGGGCCGGCGAACGGCCCCGGGCCCTGCGGCAGCTCGCCGAAGACGGTGCTCGGGCCCACCCAGCGGTTGCCGTCGAGCAGCGGTAGTTCGCCGAGGAGCGCCCGCAGCAGCGTGGTCTTGCCCACGCCGTTCGGTCCCTGCAACGCGACGCGGTCGCCGTGGCGGATCTCGAGGTCCAGTGGGCCGAGGCGAAAGCCGTCGCGGCCGACCACGGCCCGCTCGAGCCGGGCGACGATCGCCCCCGGGCGCGACGCGACCTCCAGCTCGAGCTCGAGGCGCCACGGCGACCACGGCTTCTCCACCCGCTCCACGCGCGAGAGCTTGCGCTCAAACGCCTTGCGCGCGTCCTTGGTCTTCTTCTTCTTGCGGCCCTGGCCGTAGCCGCGCTCGTTCCACTGGCGCGTGCGGCGGGCCTGCTCGACGACCCGGTCACGCTCCTTCGCGTAGTCGCGGTAGGCGTCCTGCTCGGCCTCGCGCGCCCGCCGTCGCTCCGCCTCGAACTCGGCCCAGCCGCCGGCGTAGGCCCGCACGCGCCGCGTCTCGGCCTCGAACTCGAGGATGCTCGTCATGCCGGCGAGAAAGGCGCGATCGTGGGACACGGCCACCAGGCCGCCGCGGAAGCGCCCGAGCAACTCTCCCAGCTCCGCCAGCCCGCTGAAGTCGAGATCGTTGGTCGGCTCGTCGAGTAACAGCACGTCGGGCTCCGCAGCCAGCACCGCCTCCAGTCGCGCCCGCGCCGCCTCGCCGCCCGACATCCGACCGGACTCGGGCGACTGGGCGAGATAGCCGACCCGGGCGCCGGGCGGCTGGCGCTCAACCGTGCCCGAGTCGGGCTCCTCGACCCCCGCCAGGATCCGGAGCAGGGTCGATTTGCCGATCCCGTTGGGGCCGACGATGCCGGTCCGGCTGCGCGGGCCGGCGACGAGCGAGACGCCGTCGAGGACGAGCGTCTCCCCGTAGGACTTGGTGATGTTGCGCGCGATCAGGGCGTCGTGGCGAGACGACATGGGCTGACCACCTCTCGAGGCGGGGGACGGGGGCGTCGGTGAGCGGTCAGTCAGCGCGCATAGATGTGGAGCGCTCGGCTCCGCGTCGAGCGTAGCGACCTTGGGCGAGCTCAGCCGACGAGCAGCACGATCCCGAGCGCCAACAGCCACACCGACCAGCCGATGTAGGCCAGCGGGACCACGGCGCCCGCGAGCTTCCAGCCGGACGGCTCGAAGCCACCGACGAACTCGAGCGAGCAGAGCAAAAAGAGCGGCCCGAGCACGATGCCGACCACCCCGAGCCAGTCGGCCACGGCGCCCGAGCCGAGGATCGCGACGCCGGCGAGGATCGACCAGACGCCGGTGAGCGCGTAGCCGAGGTGCTCACCGACGGCGACGCCCAGGTAGCGGTTGAAGGCCTGAAAGACGACGTCGATCGCCTCGCCGCGCGGCGACTCCGGGCTGGTGGCGGCCGCCTCCCGCGCCAGGTACGGGACCAGGAACGGCCAGCGGATCAGGCCCGAGGAACTGAACCAGCGACGCGAGCACGCCGATCACCACGCCGAGGATGACCACCGTCGCGTCTGCGTCGTCGAGGGCGATCCCGAGCAGCACCGCGAGCGGCGCGAACAGCACCGCCGAGAGCGCGAACACCCACCAGATCAGGATCAGGGAGCTGCCGCCGGCGCGGAAGCGCTCCAGGACCTCGTGGCTCGGCCGGCGCAGCACGTCGGGGTAGTCGAAGCGCTGCGCCAACAGCGTGAAGGTGACGTTGAACAGAACCGGGACCGCGATCAGCACGAGCCCGGCGACCGCCTCCTCGCTCACGACCGTTCCCTGGCCACAAGCCAGCCGACGAGGCCGCCCACGATCGCGCCCACCTCCGGTGCCAGCGGGAGGTCGGTGGCAAGGCTCACCACGATGCCGAGGGCCAGACCGACCACGGCTCCGATCGCGATCGCCACACCAACGCTGGTCCGGCCGGTCTTCGTTCCTTCGTTCATGGCGTGTGGCTCCCGACCGTTCCGCGCCGGAGCAACCGAGGCGAGAGAATGCGGCCGGTGAGAGGGTACGTGAAGAAGCTGATCCTCCCGGACGGGTTCGATCCGCCGCGTCGGCTCACCCACGAGGACGTCGTGGCGACGGTGCTCGGCCGTGCGGACCTCGACGACGACGTCCGCGGGATCAACGCCAGCCTCGACCTCATCCGGCGCACCCGCGGCGGCCAGTGGCCGGAGGAGCCGGTCACCACCGACTTCAACTTCGTCGACTTGGTCTGGCACGAGTGCGAGTTCCGCGAGGGGGATTCGTTCTCGTACGTGCTCCGAGACGCCGACGGCGGGTACCTCGGCTGCGCCTACCTCTATCCGCTGGGGCGCCGCAGCGAGCTCACCGAGTCGCTCGCCCGCCACGACGTCGACGTCAGCTGGTGGGTCACGACCGACGCCTACGAGGCGGGCTACTACGAGCGCGCCTACGACGGCCTGAAGCGCTGGGTGATCGAGGATTTCCCGTTCACCAATCCGTACTGGTCAAACCGCGAGCTCCCCGGCTGAGCCCGATGTCGGACCGTCCCGAGCTGTCGACCATGGCTGACGACTACGCGCGCCACGCGCTCTCGCAGCGCGGAGCGTTCGAGGCAACCTTCCCGGCCGCCCTCGAGGCCGCGCGGACCTTCGCCGAGGCGCCGACGCTGTGCGTGGCCGACCTCGGCGCCGCCGACGGGGTCAACTCGCACGGCCTGATCAGCGACCTGATCTCCGAACGGGCCGGGCGGCCGCTGATCTACGCGCTCGTCGACCTGCCGACGAACGCGTGGGCCGTGGCCGCCGACCATCTGCGCCGCGCGTTCGGCGAACGGGCCCGGGACGTCGTGGTCACGCCCGGCCCTGCCGACGCCGACCTCGGGGCCGTGGATGTCGGCAGCGGACTGCATTGGGCGTCGCCGGAGGCGCACGGCGAGGCCTGCCGTCGAGCGCTCGAGCGAACGCCGCCCCCCGCTGCCGTGATCAGCCTCGCGGGCATCCCGCTCCAGGAGGCTCCCTGCCTGCCGCCCGGCAGCGTGCACGTCGCGGTCAGCGGCACCGCGATGCATTGGATCGCCGAGGCCGCCGGGATCGCCTCGACCGGGTCCGTGTTCCCGGGCTATCCGGACCACACCGACGAGGCCGAGCGGCGTGCCTGGGCCGCGGCCGCGGCAAGCCAGTGGGAGCGCCTGCTCGAGCTGCGGGGCGTCGAGCTCGCCGCGGGCGGCCAGTTGGTCGCGGCCGTTCCAGCCTCCCCCGACCCCGACCCCGACCGGTCGGGGCTCTACGTGGAGCTCATCGGCGATATGAACCGGATCCTCGCCGAGTGGTGCGCCGCCGGGCGCATCGGCGCCGCCACCGTCGCCGCGGCCGTCGTCCCCGTGTGGATGCGGACGGTCGATGAGATCCGCGCCCCGTTCGCAGCGGGCGACGGGCGCTTTGCCGGACTCGAGCTTTTGAGCGACGACCTGTTCCGCCTCGACAACCCCTACTGGGACGACGATCCCGCGACGTTCGCGCGCGGCTACGTGCGGAGCGTCACCGCGTGGGGCGAGCCCCTGCTCCTCCGCGCGTTCGCGCTCGAGGGCGCCGAACGCGCCCGGAGCCTGCTCGCCGAGTTCCTCGCCGAGCTCGAGGAGCGCGTTGCCGTGAACCCGGACCGGTTTCGCCGCGACTACGTCGAGGCCCTGGTCATCTGCCGCAAGGTGGGCTAGGCAAGGGGTGAGCGGATTCATCACCTAGGTCTGGTTGGCCGGACGATCACGGGGCGTAGGGTGGGCGCATGAACACCACTCAGCCTTGGATCACCGCTCGCCGCCGCCCCCTTCGATCCCGCGCCCTCGCGCTGCTCTGCGCGACGCTTGGCCTTGCGGCGATCGCCGCCTCGCCGGCCGCCGCCGCGCCCGACGTGGACGGCAAGTTCACCGTTTCCGGCGTCGGGACGAACAACGACATCGCCAAGGGTCCCGACGGGAACATGTGGGTGACGCTGGACCAGACCAATGACGTCGCCAAGATCAGCCCGCGGGGCGTCGTCACCGAGTTCAATCCAGCGAACGTCACGAGCCCGGTCGGCATCACCGCGGGACCCGACGGCAACATCTGGGTGACCCAGGCCGGCGGCGTCGCCCGGTTCTCCCCGGCCAACCCCGATGGCGCGGTCAAGTTCGACATCGCCGACGTCAGCGATCCGCGCCCGATCGTCACCGGCCCCGATGGGAACCTGTGGACGGTCAGCGGCGAGAACGTGATCCGGATCCCGCCCGCCAACCCCACGACCGCGACGTCGTTCGGTGCTCGTCGCGGGGCGCGACATCGACGCCAGCAGGGACGGCAGGCTCTGGGTCGCCGACTTCGCCAGCCAGGTGGTCCGGGTGACCACCGCGGGTGTCGCCACGGCCTTCTCGACCGGAGACGGCTCCGGGCTGCAGGCGATCGCCGCGGGCCCAAGAGCCAGGTCGCCTATGCCGACCCGACGTCCCAGCCGCAGAAGATCGGCCGGGTCTCGTCGAGCGGCCAGATCCAGAAGACGAACACGCCGGGCGACCCGTTCGGCGTCGCCTTCGGCAACGACAACGCCTACTGGTTCCCGCGCTTCGCCACCGGCGACCTGGTGCGTCTGACGCCCGCCGGCGTCCGCTCGCACCTGGGCGGCCTGGGTCCGAACTCGGGTCCGCGGCGGATCGCCACCGGCCCAAACCACACCCTCTGGGTGACGCTCGACCAGGCCGAAAAGGTCGCCCGGGTCACCGGCGTGAACTAGCGCTCAGCTCTGACAGGAAGTGAAAGGGCCCCGCACGGCGCGGGGCCCTTTCGTTCTCTCTCGCGTCGAGCGCCTAGTAGCGACCGAACCGGCTCAGCCGGTCGTCGACCACCGCGCGCCAGTTCGTGCCCGCCGAGTTCGCGGCGGCGCCGGCCTGCTGGCCGCCGAGCTGCTGCGAGCGGGGGCTTGCCGGCCGTGAACAGCCACGGATCCCAGACCTGCTCGTTCAGGTCGCGGCCCGCGATGTCCTCGGCCAGGGCGATGAACTGCTCCGTCGTCCCTGTGCCACCAGCTTGGCTCGCGTGCCACTGGCGCAGGATCTGGAAGAAGGCGTCGTCGCCAACCTCGTCGCGGAGCACCTGCAGGGTCATCGCCCCGCGCACGTACTCCGGATCATCGAAGAGCCGCTCCACGCCCGGATCGGCGATCACCGACGTCCAGAAATTGTCGTCGGCCGGGATCGCGTCATAGGTCGCCTGGAAGATCTCCTCCGGCGTCCCCTGGCCCTCGTGCTCGGACCACAGCCACTCGGCGTAGGTCGCGAAGCCCTCGTTGAGCCAGATGTCCTGCCAGCGGTGCACCGCGACGTCGTCGCCGTACCACTGGTGAGCGAGCTCGTGGACCACCACACCGTCCCCGTTGCGTGCGTTGCCCTGCCGGTCGATCCAGAAGAGCTTCGAGTACACGGGTCGGGTCTGGGTCTCGAGGGCGAAGAACAGGTCGTCCTGGCCCTCGACGATCCCGCCGACGGTGCTGAACGGGTACGGCCCGAACGCGTCGCCGAGGACGTCGAGGATCTCACTCTGCTTGGCGAGCGACGAGTCGATCTCGTCGCGCACGTCGCCGGTCAGCGCCGAGTCGACGGCGTCGTAGACCGGCACGCCGTCATCCGTGCGGCCGGTGTTGACATCCCAGAAGCCGATGTCGATCGTCGCCAGATACGAAGCCATCGGCTCCGGCGCGACCCACCTCCAGGTCGTCTTGCTGCCGCCCTCATCGACGTCTCGTAGGGACCCGTTCGCGACCACCTCGTAGCCGTTCGGGACCTTGACGTCGAACGTGTACGCGGCCTTGTCGCGCGGATGGTCGTTGACCGGGAACCATCCCGCCGCGACCTCCGGCTGGCCGGCGACCGTGGCGCCATCGGTCGTGTCCATGAAGCCCGTCCTCAGGTCGAGACCGGGGATCACAAACTCGGTCGGCTCGCCCGAGTACTTGACGAAGACCTCGAACGGCCGGCCGCGCTCGAGCGCGTGCTTTGGCGTCACCGTCAGCTCGTGCTCGTCGCGGGTCCACTTGGCGCGGTCACCGTCGACCGTGAGCTTCTTGATGTCGAAGCCGACGAAGTCGAGGTTGAACCGGCAGACGCTCTGCGTCGCGGTGGCCTCGATCGTCGCCTTGCCCCGCTCGATCAGCTGCGTCGACGGGTTGTAGTTGGTGTCCAGCTCGTAGCGCTTGACGTCGTAGCCGCCGTTGCCGTACGTCGGGTAGTACGTGTCCCCGACGCCCGGGGCGCCGACGGGCTGACCCGGCAGGCAACCCTTTGCCTTGCTCTGATGGTGCTTCGCATCCGCGGCACCGACCGTGGCCGAAAACAGCAGCACCGTTCCGGCGATCAATCCCGCAGCAGTCTTGAACCCCCATCGGTGCGTCGCACCGAGACTCCCTTGATTCATGTCCAGCTCCTCCCGCGGACTGGGTTTAGGACACCTGCCCGGTACCCACCCACGCCGGGTGTACTCACGGACTCAGTCGCCGCCCGAACGCGCTTCGCGCCTGAACCGTGCTCGCGAGCACCGGAATCGCGAGCGCCAGCACCACGGGAATGACGAGCGCGTGCGCCAGGCTGGTCGCATCGGCGACCCAGCCGATAACGATCGGGCCGACGATCGCTCCCAGGTAGCCGCACGTCGCAGCCCACGCCACCAGCCGCCCGCTGCCGTCGGGCCCGAGGCGACCGACGATTGAGAAGACGATCGGCACGATCGCCCCAAGCCCGAGCCCGAGGACGAAGAAGCCGCCGATCGTGCCGGCGGGGGCGTCGAGCAGCAACCCGAGGCCGAGGCCTACCCCGGCGAGCGCCCCGCCGGCCCGGACAAGCCGCAGCGAGCCGAGCCGCCACCGCAACCCGTCGGCGGCAAATCGAGCGCCCGCCATGCCGACGGCGAAGCCGACGAAGCCGATCGCCGCGAGGCCGGCAGCGGCTCCCTGCTCCTGCGAGAGATAGACCGCGGCCCAGTCCGCCGCAGCCCCCTCGCCGGCGAAGCTGCAGAAAGCGATTGCGCCCAGGATCAGCAGGGGCCAGCGGGCGCGCCGCACGGCCTCGCGGCCCGCGGCCGCCGCGGGCGGCCGGTCGGCGCCGGGCAGCAGGCCCGCCGACAGCGGGATCGCCGCGACCCCGAGCACCGCCCCCACGACGACGAGGTTCTCAAGCGGCGTCAAGCCAGCGGCGGCCCCGAGCGCCGCCGCCGCGGCGCCGATGCCGAGCCCGACGCTCCAGATGCCGTGCAGCCGCCCCAGCACGGGGCGCTCGAGCGCCCGCTCGACCTCGACCCCCTGACTGTTGATGGCGACATCGAGCACCCCGCCAAGGGCACCGAGCACAAGGAGCCCGGCGAACAGCGACGCGCCATCCCAGGCGAGCGCCGGGAGCGTCAACGACGCGCAATAGGCCGGCAGCCCAAAGCGGATGAGCGCTCGGCTGCCCAGCCGGTCGACGGCGGCGCCGGCGAGGCGTGTTCCCACCAGCAGGCCAACCGCGACCCCCGCCAGGGCCGTGCCCAGCTCGCCGTCGTCCAGGCCGAGGTCGGCCTTGATCGCGGGCAGGCGCGGCCCCCAGACACCGGACACCACCGCGTGGATGAGGAAGGCGGCGGAGAGTGAGCGAAGCGCGCGAACCGCGGCGCGCGGCGACCCTGCCACGGTCGCGATGCTACTCAGCCAGGACAGCGGCGCGAACGTCGGCGCCGATCGCTACCCTGCGCGCCTTCGATAACCGGTAAAGCCGAATCCCGGGCGCGCAGCGCGCGGGAGCGGGGGAACCAAACGTTGGGGCTAACCCACCGGACTCGGTGGGGGCGCAGGCTCTTTCAGCGCCAGCCCGTCAGCTAACCCCGTAGGCCGACGAAGGAGATGGGAAGTGATCGGCAGGTCTACGTGCGCGACACGCGCAAGCAGGGGCGTAGCGGGATTGGCGGCGGCGCTGGTGGCAATGGGCCTCGGCGCGGCGACGGCCTCGGGCGGCAACGGCGGGATCGGCAGCGACGGCGGGGCCGGCGGTGATACCGGCGGCGACCGCCCCGCGGCGTCCACAACGGACGGCGTCTTCCCGGTCCGGGCCAAGCACAGCTACGGCGACGGGCTCGGGGCCGGCCGCGGCCATGAAGGACAGGACCTGATGGCCAAGTGCGGCAAGCCCGTGGTTGCCGCGGAGCCGGGGCGGGTGCAACGCAACGCCTACCACGCGGCCGCGGGCAACTACGTCGTGATCGACGGCAAGGGCAAGATCGAGGACATGGCCTACATGCACCTCAAGGACCGCTCGCGCCTGCGGGTCGGCGAGAAGGTCGCCGCGGGCGAGAAGCTCGGCCGCGTCGGCGACACGGGCGACGCGACCGCCTGCCACCTGCACTTCGAGATCTGGTCGAACCCCGGCTGGTATGAGGGCGGCTCGCCGGTGGACCCGGCGCCCGAGCTCCACCGCTGGGACAAGTCCAGCTGAGCCGGGCCGGCGCTACGCCACGAGCGCCTCGGGCTCGTGGCGCACCGGGAAATTGACCGAGGAGGCGACGAAGCAGCGCTTGGACGCCTCGGCGTGCAGACGCTGCGCGTCGTCGACCATCGCGGCGTCGGCGACCGTGACCACCGGGCGCAGGACGACCTCGGTGAAGCTCCCGCCGGCGTCGGTCTCGACCATCGTCCCCGAGGCCTCGTCGCTGTAGTCGACCACCACCACGCCCCCTACGGCGCACAGGTGCAGGTAGGCCAGCATGTGGCACTCGCTGAGCGCCGCGACCAGGAGCAGCTCGGGATTCCACCGATCCGGGTCACCGCGGAACACGGGGTCGGAGGACGCCGCGGATCGGGGGCCGGCCCGGGCTCGAGCTCTCATGGTCGCGCCCGTAGGCGCGGTAGTCGGCCGTCCCCTCCCCGCGGTTGCCCGTCCAGACCGTGGTCACCTCGTAGGCGTGCTTGCGGCCCATCGGGGCAGTCAAACAGGTCAGCCCGGCGACGAGACGATCAGTCGCAGGCCCCCGTCGTAGGAGTCGAGCTCTCGCCAATGGCCGTGGCGTTCGTCCCAGACCCCGGTCTCGAGGTCGCGCGCCAAGGTGCCGACCGCCCGGTGCTCGAGCTCCGCGCCCAGGAGCCGCCACCCCGACTGGGCCGCGCGGACCTCGGGGCGCAGATACTCCTCGGGCCTGGTCAGCAGGCCGAGCATGAAGTGATCGGTGCAGTCGCCGGGCACCGGGACCGTGTGGATGCTCGCTCCGCCGAGAATCTCGGCGATCTCCTCCGGCGAGGGGACGAGGTCGCGGTCGAATGCCTCCAGCTCCGGCAGGTGGTCCTGCACGAGCCAGGTACGCGCCTCGGCCCGATAGTCGAAGCTGAGCACGGCGACGGGGCCACGCGCCACGCGCCGCATCTGCCGCAGGCCGGCTTCGGGATCGGACCAGTGGTGAACGGTCAGCACCGCCATCGCCGCATCCACCGAGTTGTCGTCGAGCGGCAGGGACTCGGCGACCCCCACGATCGCCGGCGGTAGGTGCGCCGGCCGCTGAGCGCGCATCGTCGCCGAGGGCTCGACCGCGATCACGCCCGCGTGGGCCGGCTCGTACGACCCCGCCCCGGCGCCAACGTTGACCACGGACCGCGCGCCGCCGAGCGCGGCCTCGATCGTCGCCGCGATCCGGGGGTCTGCGCGCCGATGGCTGGCGTACCCGTGCCCGTGGGCGTCATAGGCCGCAATGGGATCGCTCGGCGGTCACGCCCTAAGCCAGCTCGACCTCGATCGCGCGCTCGAGCTCGCCGGCCACTTCGAGCAGCGGGGCCGAGTCGCGCTCCGCGCGGCTGAGCACGATTGCCCCCTCGACCGCGGAGACGACCAGGACCGCGAGCGACTCGGAGCGGCCCTCGGCCACGCCGGCGCGGCGCAGGCAATCGGCGAACGCGATTCGCCACTGCTCGAAGGCACTCGCGGCGGCGTCCAGCAACTGCGGCGCCTCGTCGTGGTTTTCGACCGCGACGGCGGCGATCGGACAGCCGGCGCGGTGACCGGAGCGCTCGAAGTCACGCCGCCAGAGCGCGACGAAGGTGCGCAGGGCGCCGATCGGGTCGGCGTCGTCGAACGGCCCGGAGATGGCGTCGCGCGCGATGGCCCCGACGTACTCGACCGCCTCGCCGGCGAGCTGGGCCTTGCCGTCGGGGAAGTGGTGGTAGATCGACCCGCGCGGAGCGCCGGTGATCTCGATCACCTCGCGAAAGCCGGTGCCGCTGTAGCCGCGCTGGCGCAGGAGCTCGGCGGCCCCCCGGACCATCCTGTCCCTCGTGCGTTCACCGGCTGCCGTCACTATGACGATCATCATAGTATGGTCCGCGGCGAGACTCGACCCACCACCCAGGAGGATCACCGATGCCGATGATCGAGGTCACGTATCCGAAGGGGGCCATCGCCACCGATGCCCGCGAGACGCTGCTCGAAGAGCTTGCGACCCGACTGCTCGCCGCCGAGAAGGCGCCCGACACCGAGTTCTTCCGCTCGATCACGTGGGTCTACGCCAACGAGATCGACGCCGAGCAGCTGGCGGTCGGCGGCCGACCCGGCGGCGAGCCGCGCTTCCGGGTCCAGGTCACGGTTCCCGAGGGGGCGCTGTCGGACCGCCGCAAGGGCATCCTCGTCGAGTCCGTGAACGAGGCCGTCCTCGCCGCCGCCGAGCTGCCCGCGAGCGAGGGGCTGCGCGTCTGGACCTTGATCCGCGACGTTCCGGACGGCAACTGGGGCGCCGCCGGCCAGCAGGTGCGCTACCAGCAGCTGGTCGAGGCCGCCGCGGCCGAGCGGGAGGGCGCCGCCGCCACGGCGTGATGGTTGATTCCACGGGCTCGCGTGCGCGGGGGCGCGCGGGACCGAGCTGGGCGTGGCCGGCGGGCGAAGCGCATGCCGGTTGGCATGTGCGAGTCCCGACGGGCGCGATCCAGCGACGGGATCCGCGCGTCATCCGCGTGCGCGATGCCGTGGGATCACCCATCTAGGCTCCCGGACCTATATGGACGCGCTGGAGCCCCTGCGGGTAGTCGACTTCTCGCGCATCCTCGCTGGCCCGTTCGCGACCATGATG
Source organism: uncultured Solirubrobacterales bacterium (assembly GCA_963742205.1). GTDB lineage: Bacteria > Actinomycetota > Thermoleophilia > Solirubrobacterales > 70-9 > WHSW01. The sequence goes on from CAVUKZ010000006.1 coordinate 203,260, forward strand.
CTCGCCGACCTCGGCGCCGAGGTGACGAAGGTCGAGCGCCCGGGCGCGGGCGACGACACCCGCAGCTGGGGCCCGCCCTTCGACGAGGCGGGGCGCGCGACCTACTTCGAGTCGGTCAACCGCAACAAGCGCAGCGTCGCGCTCGACCTGGCCGAGCCCGGCGACCGCGACCGGGCGCGCGAGTTGATCGCCGGCGCGGACGTCGTGGTGGAGAACTTCCGCCCCGGCACGATGGAGCGGCTCGGCCTCGGCTACGAGGAGGTCCGTGCCACCAACCGCGGCCTCGTCTACTGCTCGATCACCGGCTTCGGCAGCGGCGCCGGGGCGGCCCTGCCGGGGTACGACCTGCTGCTGCAGGCGCTCGGCGGCCTGATGAGCATCACGGGCGATCCCGAGGGGGAGCCGCAGAAGGTCGGCGTCGCGCTGGTCGACGTGCTCGCCGGCCTCTTCGCCACCGTCGGGATCCTGGCTGCCGTGCGCCACCGCGACGAGTCCGGCGAGGGCCAGCGCGTGGACGTCGACCTGCTGAGCTCGCTGCTGGCGGCACTGGTCAACCAGGGCAGCGCCCATACCCTCACGGGGGCCGTCCCGACCCGGATGGGCAACGCCCACCCGAGCATCGCCCCCTACGAGCTCTACGCGGCTGCCGACGGTGAGCTCGTGCTCGCGGTCGGCAACGACCGCCAGTTCGCCCGCCTCTGCGAGACGCTCGGCGTCCCGGAGCTCGCCGCGGACCCCCGCTTCGCCGACAACGCCGGCCGCGTCGGGGCCCGGGCCGAGCTGCGGGTCGCGCTCGAGCGCGCCCTGGCCGGTCGGGGCGCTGGCGAGTGGGCCACGGCGCTCAACGAGGCGGGCGTGCCCGCCGGGACGGTCAACGACGTCGGCGGGGCGTTCGAGCTGGCGCGGCGACTCGGGCTCGAGCCCGTGGTCGAGATCCCGCGCGAGGACGGCAGCATCGCCCGCCTGACACGAAACCCGATCCGCCTCTCGGCGACACCCGCGAGCTACCGCACCCCACCTCCGGACCTCTCCCGCTAGGCGGAGAGGTCCATCGTCAGCTGCGCGAGCCGGATCGAGTTGCCCGACGGGTCGCGGAAGCCGGCGTCGATCCCGTAGGGGCGCTGCTCGAGCGGGTCGGTGAACTCGACGCCGCGGCTCTTGAGCTCGTCGTAGGCGGACTGCGCGTCGTCGGTGGTGAGGAAGACGGTCCCGGCGAAGCCCTTCGCCATCAGGGTCTCGACCTGGCCCTTGGTCTCCTCGTCCATCACGGGCGGGCCGGGGATCGCCATCAGGACGATCGACACGTCCTCCTGACCGGGGGGCCCGACCGCGAGCCAGCGAAAGTCACCGAGCTCCGGCAGGGTGACGTCGGCGCGGACCTCCATCCCGACCTTCTCCGTCCAGAACCCGAGGGCCTCCTCCTGGTCGTGGACCCAGAGCTGTGCGTTGGCGATCTTCATCATGGGGCGTCTCCTTTGCATCGAGTGGGAGTTGACGCTCCGCAAGCTAGTCGCCGTTCGCGCTCCTGACTTCTCCAAACGTGCTGTGTTGCGGCCGCGCGTAGGCGCGCACCACGCAGCTCGGGACCAGCGCCCGCTCGGCCGCCGGCGGATGCGCCGCGCGGTACGCGGTGGGTGAGGCACCGAACGTGCGCGTGAAGCTGGTGGTGAACGATCCGAGGCTGCGCAGCCCGACCGAGTAACAGATGTCGGTCACCGAGCGGTCGGTGTTCCGCAGGAGGGCCGCGGCGCGCTCGAGGCGCCGGGTGAGCAGGTAGCCGTGCGGCGGCTCGCCGAACGCGCGCCGGAACTCGCGGCTGAAATGCGCCCTGGTCAGCCCGGCCGCAGCGGCGAGGTCGTCGACGGTGAGCGGGTCCGCGTAGCGCGCGTCGGCGAGATCCTTGGCGCGGGTGAGGTGTCGGGCCGGGGGGACGAAGGCCATCGACCCGCCAGTATGGTATTTAATGTATACGTTAATTAACCGCACAGTTAGATGCCCTCCGATCAACTCAGCCTCACCTTCGCCGCGCTCTCCGATCCGACCCGGCGCTCGATCCTCACCCGCCTCGCCGAGGGCGAGGCGACGGTGAACGAACTCGCCGAGCCGTTTCCGGTCAGCAAGCCGGCAATCTCGCGCCACCTCAAGGTGCTCGAGCGCGCGGGGCTGATCGTCCGCAGCCGCGACGCCCAATGGCGGCCCAGCCGGATGCAGGCCGAGCCGCTCGACGAGGCGGTGGACTGGATGCAGTCGCGCAAGCGAACCTGGGAGGGGCGGATGGACCAACTCGAGGCGCACCTGCGCCGGAACGGAGACCCAAGTGAGTGACCCCACCCCAGCGCCCGCCGCCGAGCAGGAGGTCCTGATCACGCGCATCTTCGAGGCTCCGCGGGAGCGGGTCTGGACGGCCTGGACCGACCCCGACCAAGTGGCCGCTTGGTTCGGGCCGGAGCACTTCGACACGCCCCCGGACAAGGTGCGAATCGACCTGCGGGTCGGCGGGCGTTACGAGCTCACGATGGTCCAGCGCGACAGCGGCCGCGAGTTCCCGGTCGGCTACGAGATCATCGAGCTCGATGAGCCCGCGCTGCTCGTCCTGCGCTCGGATCCGATGCCGGAGGCCGGCATGCACGAGCCCACCGTCACCCGCGTTGAGCTTCACGACCACGGCGACAAGACGCGCATGACCTTGACCGACGGTCCCTACCCCGCGGGCGGCGGCCATGCCGAGGCCGGCTGGCGGTCGGCGTTCGACCAGCTCGAGGCGTTCGTCGACGGTTAGCGTCCCGCCGCGGCCTCGGCCGCGGCGTGGGCCTCGTGCTGAGCGACGGCGCGCGCCCAGAGGCGCTCCAGCCGCTCGGGGCCGAGGGCGTCGAGATCGATCCCGAACCCCTCCAGCGCGCCCGCGAACGCGTCGACGTCGCCCACCACCTCCCGCTCGCGCAGCCCCGGTCCGTCCACGAACCGGGTCCGGGCGCGGAGGCTGACGATGCGGTCGGCGGCCGGGCGCTGGACCATCAGGGTGCGGACGAAGCCCGACTCGGGCGAGGTCGAAAGCCGCTCGTGGTGGGGCGCGAAGTCGGCGAGGCTCGCGCGCCGATCGCCGAAGCGAAAGCCGGGCGACGAGCCGTGCTCGTGCTGGCCGAGCCACCAGCCGTCGCCGCCGTCGCGCTCGAGCTCGTACGTGAACGCGCCGACGCGGTGGCGGCCGGCGGTCAACGGCAGCGGTTCCACCGGCCCCTCGCCCCATCCGGCCTCGGCGATGTAGGGCCCGTCGGGCGTCTGCGCGACCAGCGCCAGGTGGTTGGTGGGCTCGCCGTCGGCGAACGCCGTGCGCTCGCCCACGATGGCCTCACGGCGCTCGACCTCGAACCCGAGCGACTCGAGCAGGGTCAGCAGGACCGTGTTGACCTCGAAGCAGTAGCCGCCGCGGCCGCCGGCCACGATCCGCTCGATCAGCGCCGGCGGGTCGAGCGGCCGCGACTCGCCCAGCTGGACGGCGAGGTCCTCGAACGGGACCCGGGTGACGAACGCGCCCACGGTCTCGCGCAGCCCGTCGGCGTCGGCGGACGGCTCGTGGTCGAGCCCGACGTGGCGCAGGAGCCGCTCGCGTGTGCCCGCGTCGATCCGAGCGCTCATCCGCGCTCGGCGACGCGCGGAGCGGCGGCGAGCCAGGAGTGGACGTCTGGGATCGCGACCGACGCTTCGCCGACGGCCGACGCGACCCGCTTCACGGCTCCGTGGCGGGTGTCGCCCACCGCGAACACGCCGGGGATGCTCGTCTCGTAGGGCGTGGGCGAGCGCTCGAGCGGCCAGTGCTCGCTGGCCTCGGCGCCGGCGCCCGTGAGGATGTGGCCGTTGGGCGCCAGGGCGATCTCCTCCGGCAGCCAGGAGGTATGCGGCCGGGCACCGATCAGGATGTAGAGCGCCGCGGCGCTGACGCGCCGCGCCTTCGCCGGTCGCGTTGTCACGCAGCTCGAGCCACTCGAGGCGCCCGTTTCCGCCGCCGTCGACGACCTCCGTCTTCGTCAGCACCTCGACGTTGGGGGTCGCGCGAACCGTCTCGCACAGATACTGCGACATGTCCTCGCCGAGCGAGGCGCCGCGGACCACCAGTCGCACGTGGGCTGCGGAGCGCGACAGGTGCAGCGCCGCCTGGCCGGCCGAGTTGCCCCCGCCGACGACGTAGACGTCCCCGGTGTCGAGGCCGAGGCTCTCGACGGTCGACGCGCCGTAGTAGACGCCGGCCCCCGACAGGGCCTCCAGCCCGGGGATGCCGATCCGGGCGTAGGTGACCCCGGTGGCGAGCAGGATCGCGCGCCCGGTGGCGACGTAGCCCTGATCGCACAGGACCCCGTACGGCTCGTTCTCGAGCTGGAGCTCGACCACCTCCCGGCTGACCGCGAACTCGACCCCGAACACCCACGCCTGCTGATAGGCGCGCTGCGCAAGCTCGGCCCCGGTGACGCCGCGGGCGAAGCCGAGGTAGTTGCGGATCAGCGAGCTCGAGCCCGCCTGGCCGCCGATCGTCTCCCGCTCCACCACGAGGGTCCGCAGGCCCTCCGACTGCGCGTAGACCGCCGCGGAGAGACCGGCCGGACCGGCGCCCACGATCACCAGATCGAAGTCGGTGCGTTTCACGGACCCGGTGTTGACGCCGAACGCCCTGACGATCTCCTCGTTGGCGGGGTCGACGAGCACGGTGCCGTCGCGCAGCCGGATCACCGGCCGCCCGGCGGCGTCCTGGTCGACGTCGGCGAGCAGCTCCTCCCCCCACTCGGAGTCCGGGGCGCAGAAGCCGTGCGGCACCCCGCTGCGGCGCAGCAGGTCGCGGATCTCGTGCGTCCGCGGCGACGTCGGGCTCGGCGATGATCGCGAGCTCGAACGAGCTGGGCGCGTGCTCGCGCGACCACTCGTGCAGGAACTCGGAGATCGCGCGATGGAACTGCTCCTCCCCGGTCCGCGACGGCTTGAGGACGTAGTAGTCGGCCAGCCCCTTGGCCATCGCGTGCAGGATCGCCTCGGCCGTCGACGGGTCGCCCCAAGCGCCCCAGTCGATCAGCAGCGCGCGCTTGGCGTGCGGGTGCAGCTCGCGGGCGCGGTGGAGCACGTCGAAGCCCGGCCGCTCGGCCATCCAAACGTCGGCGAGCACGACCGCCACGTCCGCCCGCTCGTCCCGGAGGCGCTCGAGCTGGCCCTTGGCGGTCCCGGTGTCGCATTCACAGAACACCTGGTAGTCCTCGCCGTAGCGCCGACGCAGCTCGGCCTCGGTGCGCGCCAGCGCCTTGGGGTCGTCATCGGCGACGAGGATGATCGGCTGCAGCGTCGAGCTCACGACCACCAGTGTGGACGATCGGGACCGCCGCCTGCTCGTGCGCTAGAAATCTCGAAATGGAGTAGCGGCGGCGACAACGGAGGCGTCACCAGGCGGCGCGCCTGAGCGCTACGCGACCGCGACGAGCAGCACCAGCGCGATCGCGCCGGTGAGCATGCCTACCGCGAGCGCGATCAGATAGGCGGGCCACCCCAGCTTGGGGTCACTGATCGCTCCGAACAGCCCCTTGTCAGCTCGCACGCAACACCTCAGCCGGGGCGTCCCATTCCCGATCGCCGCCGGTTCAAACCCATCGCGGCCTCCGTACCATCGCGCCGATGAGCGCCGACGACACGCCGCCGGAGAGCGAGCCCTCCGAACCGACCGATGAGGACGCTGAGGCCCCGGCCGCGGGGCTGGACCGCCGCGCTCGCCTGGCGCTGATCGCGCTCGCGGCGCTCGCCGCCGGCCTCGGCGTGGCGCTGGCGCTGATCGTCTCCGACCCGCCCAGCGAGAAGGTCTTCGTCACCGACACCGTGACGAAGACCAAGACCCCCACGACGACGACCGTGACCACCTCCACGCTCGTGACCACGGTGACCACGAGCACGACGACGAGCACCGACGAGACGGTCACCGAGACGACGACGGAGACCGCGGAACCCGAGACGAGCACGGTGACCACGACGGTCACCGAGCCGGGGCCCTAGCCCGGCGGCTCAGCCGTGGCGCTCGACGAACCGCCGCACCCAGTCGCGGGCCTTGTAGCGGCCGCCGTAGAGCGAGGGCACGTGGCCGCCGTTGCGGGCGATCCGCAAGCGGGCGTCGGCGAAATGGTCGGCGACGGACGCCGCCTCGACCGGGCTGGTGACGTTGTCGAGCTCGCCAGAGATCACCAGGGTGGGCATCCGCGGCGCGGGCGCGCCTACCGGGGCCGGGGGCTCATACAGCGGGCTCGGCTTCGGCCACGCCTGGCACTCCGTGTAGCCGGCGACGGACTCCAGGGCGACCTCGCGCGGCGTGAACGGCTTGAAGGCGCCCTGGGGGTACTTCCGCACCGCCGCGTGGAGCTGGCGCCGGCGCTCCGCCTTCCCCGCCCGCTTGTCCCACAGCATCGGATAGTCGTTGCAGCTCACCGCGAGCTCGTCGCCGCGTGAGTAGGCGCGGTAGATGCCGTACGGACCCGGGTCGGCCTCGGTCAGGCGCTTGTAGGGCCGGCGGTTGCCGTGCAGGTAGGCGCTGATCGCCTCGTCGATCTTGAGGAAGTTGCGCAGCGGGGGCTCGTAGCCGCCGGAGGCGATCGCGTCCAGCAGCGGCCCGACGCCACGGGGCGTCCGACGCAGCTGCGCGACCATGCGGCCCAGGCGGCGGTACGCGTTGCCCGAGCACGCGGCGGCGCGGTTGCAGGCGATCTGCAGCGCCCGGACCCCGTTCTGCCACAGGCTCGGATACCAGGGGCTCTCGCCGCGCACCGGGTAGGCGCTGTCGAGGACGAGCGCGGCGAGCGAGTCGCCGTGGCGGTAGGCGTAGGACTGGGCCAGGAAGGTGCCGTACGAATCGCCGTACAGGTCGATCCGGCCGAGGCCGAGCGTGCGCCGGACGTCGTCGATGTCGTCGGCGGCGGCCGAGGTCCGGTAGGACTCGTAGTGGTCGCCGAGGATCCGGGCGCACTGGGCGACGCCCTCGCGGTCGGTGCCGTACCCCTTCTGGAGCTTCGGGCAGTTGATCGCGCGCGAGTGTCCGGTGCCGCGCATGTCCACCAGCACGAGGTCGTGGCGGCGAAGCACCGGCCCGAACATGTGGATGTAGTAGCGGGCGCTGGAGATCGAGCCGTAGCCCGGCCCGCCCTCGACGGCGAAGATCGGGCGCTTCGCCGGCGCGTCGGTGTCACCGCGGCGGCGCACGGCGAACCGGACCCGCGTGGTGCCGAGCGATGGGTCCGCGCGCTCGTACGGCACCTTGATCGTCCCGCAGCGCAGCCGCCGTGGCCGCGCGTGCTTTGGGCACGGCCCGAGCTTGGCGCCGGCCTTCGCGGGTGCCGAGGGCTCGGCCGAGCCGGACGACCCGACCGCGGAGGACGTAACCCCCGTGATCGCCGCGATCACGACCGCCACTCCGATCCGAGCCCTGCCCATCGCAGGATTGTCGCCGATCGCGCTCTTTAGGATCGGCCGCCGTGCCGCGAGCGACCCATAGCCACCGTTTGCGCATCTCCTCCTCCGAGGCGCGGCGGCTGGCGCTCGGCGCGCAGGGCTTCGCCGACCCGCGCCCGGACGGTGAGCCGGGCGGGTGGGATCTGCGGCGGGTCCTCAAGCGCGTCGCGCTGCTGCAGATCGACTCGGTCAACGTGCTCGAGCGCGCGCACTATCTGCCCGGCGTTCAGCCGTCTCGGTCCCTACCCCACCGCCGCGCTCGACCGGCTCTCTCAGCGGGCGCCGCGACGGCTGTTCGAGTACTGGGGGCACGAGGCGTCGCTGATCGGCGTCGACCTCCATCCGCTGCTGCGATGGCGCATGGAGCGGGCCGAGCACGAGGCCTGGGGCAGCATGCTGCGCGTCCAAGACGAGCGGCCCGAGCTGGTCGAGAGCGTCCTCGATCAGGTCCGCGAGCGCGGGCCGATCGCCGCCTCGGAGCTCGAGGAGAAGCGCTCGCGGCGCACCGGGCCGTGGTGGGACTGGTCGGACTCCAAACGAGCGATCGAGTGGCTGTTCTTCATCGGGCAGGTGACGGCGGCCAGGCGGCGGCGCTTCGAGCGGCTCTACGACCTGCCGGAGCGGGTCATCCCGAAGGAGGTGCTCGCCGCCCCGACGCCCGCTCCCGACGAGGCACAGCGCGAGCTCCTGCGAATCGCCTCGCGGGCACTCGGGGTCGCCGCCGAGCGCGATCTGCGCGACTACTTCCGGCTCGCGGCCGCGACGGCGAAGGTGCGGATCGCGGAGCTGGTCGAGGCCGGCGACCTGATTCCCGGTCGAGGTGGAGGGCTGGGGCCGCACGCCGGGATACCTCGCCGCCGGCGCCCGGATCCCTCGGCGGGTCGAGGCGACCGCACTGGTCGGGCCGTTCGACTCGGTTCTCTGGGAGCGCAGCCGCCTGCGGCGGATCTGGGACTTCGACTTCCGGCTGGAGATCTACGTCCCGGCGCCGAAGCGGGTCCACGGCTACTACGTGCTGCCGTTTCTGCTCGGCGACCGGTTCGTCGCCCGGGTGGACCTGAAGGCCGACCGCGCGGCGGGAGTGCTGCGGGTGCCGGCCGTCCATCTCGAGCCCGGCGCCCCACCCGAGACCGCGGACGCGCTCGACGCCGAGCTCTCCACGTTGGCAAGCTGGCTCGGGCTGGAGCGCGATGCGACCTCCTGAAGAGATCACGGCGCTGGTCACCGGAGCCACCGACGGGCTCGGGCGCAGCGTCGCGACCCAGCTCGCCAAGCGCGGCGCCCGCGTGCTCGTCCACGGCCGCGACCACGAGCGCGCCGAGGCGACCGTGCGGGAGATCCGCGAGGCAACCGATAACGACCGGGTCGAGCCGCAGCTCGCCGACTTCGCGTCGCTCGCCGAGGTGCGCGAGCTCGCCGAGCGCGTGGCGGAGACCGCCCCGGAGCTCAATCTGCTGATCAACAACGCCGGGATCGGCAGCGGGATGCCGGAGGGACCGGAGCGCCGCGAGAGCCGCGACGGGGTCGAGCTGCGCTTCGCCGTCAACTACCTGGCCGGGTTCGTGCTCACCGAGAGCCTGCTGCCGCTGCTGCGCAGCAACGCCCCGGCGCGCATCGTGCAGGTGTCGTCGCTCGGCCAGGCGCCGATCGACTTCGAGGACCCGATGCTGAACCGCGCCTACGACGGGGTGCGCGCCTACTCGCAGTCGAAGCTCGCCCAGATCCTGTACGCGGCCGAGCTCGCCGAGTCGATTCCGCCCGACGAGCTGACCGTCAACAGCCTGCACCCCGCCACGTTCATGCCGACGAAGATGGTGCTGGAGGAACGCGGCGCCGCGGTCGACACGCTCGAGCTCGGGACGCGCTCGACGCTGCGCCTGGCGCTCGACCCGGCGCTCGACGGCGTCTCGGGCCGGTTCTTCGACCGGCTCGACGAGAGCGCGCCCAACCCGCAGGCGTTCGATCCCGAGGCTCGCGCGCGGCTGCGGGCACTGAGCCTGGAGCTGAGCGGGGGCTAGCCGGCGATGACCGAGGCACTGAGCCCGGCGCTGCGCGCGGTCAGCGACGCGGTGCTCGCGGTGGCCTCGGAGCTCTCGGTCGAGGAGGTGCTCCAGCGGCTGGTCGACCGCGCTCGCGAGCTCGTCGGCGCGCGTTACGCGGCGCTCGGGATCCCGGACGGCGATGGCGGCTTCACCCGCTTCCTCGTGGCCGGGATGAGCGACGAGCTGATCGCCGAGATGGGGCCGCTGCCGCGCACGCACGGCATGCTCGGGGCGATGCTCGATGCCTCCGAGCCCTTCCGCACCGACGACATCCACACCGACCCGCGATTTCGCGGCTGGTGGCCGGCAGCCCACCCGGACATGCGCTCGTTCCTGGGCGTGCCGATCGTCGCGGCCGAGGGCGTGATCGGCGCCTTCTATCTGACCGAGAAGGAGAGCGGGCCGCGGTTTGAGCCCGCCGACCAGGAGATGATCGAGTTGCTGGCGGCGCACGCGGCGATCGCGATCACCAACGCCCGCCTGTACGAGGCGAGCCGCGAGCTGTCGGCGCTTTCCGAGCGCAACCGGCTGGCGCTCGAGCTTCACGACGTCGTCAGCCAGAAGCTGTTCAGCGTCGTGCTGACCGCCGAGGCCGCGGCGACGCTGCTCGACCGCGACCCCGACGCAGCCCGGGTGCGGCTGGAGCGCGTCGGGACCCTCGCTCGCGAGTCGCTCGACGACCTGCGCTCCCTGATCGACGAGCTGCGCCCGCCCGAGCTGGAGCGCGACGGGCTCGCGGCGGCGCTGCGCAAGCACGTCGAGGTGCTGGCGCCCCTGCATCAGGCGGCGATCGAGGCGGACCTCGACGAGGTGCCCGCTGACGCCGAGCGCGACCGCCAGGTGCTGCGCATCGCGCAGGAGGCGCTCAACAATGCCCTCCGCCACGCCGCCGCGACCCGGGTTGAGGTGGCGCTGCGCGCGCCGGACGGCGGGCTGGAGCTCGAGGTCGCCGACGACGGGATCGGCTTCGACCCGGACGACCCGGAGCTTCGGGCGCGACGCCTCGGGCTGACCTCGATGGAGGAGCGGGCGGCGCGGATCGACGGCGCCCTGGAGATCGACTCGGTCGCGGGCCGGGGCACGCGGGTGCGGCTGCGGGTCGGACGGTGAGCGAGGCGATCGCGGTCCTGCTCGTGGACGATCACGCGGTCGTCCGCGAGGGGCTCCGTACGTTCCTCGAGCTCCAGGACGGGATCGACGTGGTCGGCGAGGCGGCCGACGGCGAGGCGGCGGTGCGCGAGGCCGAACGCGTGCGCCCCGACGTGATCCTCATGGACCTCGTGATGCCAAGGCTCGACGGCGTCGGCGCGATGCGCGAGCTGCGCCGGCGGGTACCCGAGAGCCGGGTCATCGTGCTCACCAGCTTCGCCGACGACGAGCGGCTGCTGGGCGCGATCCGCGCCGGCGCGGCGGGCTATCTGCTCAAGAACGCCGAGCCGCAGGAGGTCGTGCGGGCCGTCCGGGCGGCAAGCGCCGGGCAGACGCTGCTGGATCCCGCCGTCGCCGCCCGCGTGGTCGAGTCGATCGCCGACCGCGACCAGGTCGCCGGCGCGGAGAGCCTCACCCCGCGCGAGCGCGAGGTGCTCCGGCTGATCGCGCGCGGGCGCTCAAACAAGCTGATCGCGCGCGAGCTCGGGATCGCCGAGAAGACGGTCAAGACGCACGTCGGCCACGTGCTGGCGAAGCTCGGGGTGACCGACCGCACCCAGGCGGCGGTGATCGCCGTCCGCACCGGCCTCGCGGACGATTAGAGCCTCTCCCCCGCCGGAGGTCCTAGGACCAAATACCCCTATGAAGTGCGACCGGACCGGATCTACGGTGAGCGCATGCCCAACGCGATCATCACCGGAGCCTCTCGGGGCCTCGGCCTTGCCCTCGCCCGGTCGCTCGCCGCCGACGGCTGGCGACTCATCATCGACGCCCGCGGGCCCAAGGAGCTCAGCCGCGCAGCCGAGACGCTCGCGGAGCTCACGGACGTAGTCGCCATTCCCGGCGACGTCGCCGACGACTGGCACCGGCGCGGCCTCGTCGGAGCCGCCGGCGAACGCATCGATCTCCTGGTCAACAACGCCTCCGTCCTCGGACCAAGCCCGCAACCCCGGCTCGCGAGCTATCCGCTCGCCGAGCTGCGCCGCGTCTACGAGGTGAACGCGCTCGCTCCCCTCGCCCTCGTCCAGGCCGCGTTGCCCAACCTCGCGCCCGCAGGCCGGGTCCTCAACATCACCTCCGACGCCGGGGTCGAGGGATATCCCGGATGGGGCGGCTACGGGTCCTCCAAGGCCGCGCTCGAGCAGCTCGGCGCGGTGCTCGCCGCCGAACACCCGCAGCTGCGCGTCTACACCGTCGACCCGGGCGACATGCGCACCCGCATGCACCAGGAGGCGTTCCCCGGCGAGGACATCTCGGATCGTCCGGCGCCGGAGGAGAGCGTGCCCGGCCTGCGCGCGCTGATCGACGGCGACGAGCCGAGCGGCCGCTATCGCGCGGCGGACCTGGTCCCGGCGCACGCGTGAGCGCTCTCGCCTTCGCCCTCCCGGCCGAGCTCGAGGCACACGAGCCGCCGGAGGCGCGCGGGCTCGAGCGCGACGAGGTCCGACTGATGGTGGCGAGCCGGGGCGCCGCGAGCCTCGCGCACGCCAGCTTCCGCGAGCTGCCCGAGCTGCTGGATGCGGGCGATCTGGTGGTGATCAACAACTCGGCCACGCTGCCCGCCGCGGTCCCGGCCCGCCGCGCCGACGGCTCGGAGCTCGAGCTGCGGTTCGCCGGCCCGGCCCAGGGCCTGGCCGAAGGCTGGTGGATCGCCGAGCGGCGCGCCGCCGACGGCGGCCCCGCGCACGACTCCCACCTCCCGGGCGAGATCGTCGAGCTCCCCGGGGGCGCAACCGCCGCCCTGGTCGCGCCCTACGCCGGTGGGCACCGGCTGTGGCTGACGTCCGTCAGCGCGGGCGAGCCGCTAGCCGGAGTACCTGTGGCGCTACGGGCACCCGGTCCAATACTCCTACGTCAGCGCGCCGTGGCCGCTCGAGGCCTTCCAGACTGCCTACGCCCTGATCCCCGGCAGCGCCGAGATGCCCAGCGCCGGACGGCCGTTCACGCCGGCGCTGATCACCGCGCTCGTCGCCCGCGGCGTCCTGATCGCCCCGCTGACCCTGCACACCGGTCTCTCGTCCCCCGAGCGCGACGAGGCTCCACAGGCAGAGCGGTTCGAGGTCCCGGCGACGACCGCCGACGCGGTCAACGCCGTCCACGGCTGGGGCGGGCGCGTGATCGCCGTCGGGACGACCGTCGCCCGGGCGCTCGAGAGCGTCGCCGAGCCGGACGGGTCGGTGCGCGGCGGCTCCGGGTGGACCAACCTCGTGATCACGCCTGAGCGCGGATTGCGGGCGATCGACGGTCTGATCAGCGGCTGGCACGAGCCCGCGGCCTCGCACCTGCGCCTGCTGGAGGCGGCCGCCGGATCGGCGGAGCTGCTGGCGCGCTGCTATGAGGCCGCGCTCGAGCGGGGCTACCTGTGGCACGAGTTCGGCGACAGCCACCTGATCGTGCCTTGATCTGAGTCGCAGCGGCTGAGGTTCGCGCAGCGGCCATGTATCATCACTTCAGAAAGTAAAGCTTCTTCCGGTTGGTAAGCAAAGAGAAGGATTGACAGATGCAGCTGCGCCTCGTTCCACTCGACGACAGCATCCTCTTCCCGGGCATGACGATCACGATCGCCGCCGACGTCGGCGACGCCGAGCAGGTCTTCGTGCTCCCCCATCCCGATGGCGAGTACGGCCGCGTCGGCACGATCGCCGAGGTGACCGACAAGGGCCGCCTGCCCGGCGGCATCAACGCCGTCACCCTCACGGGCCTGCATCGCGGCCGCGCCGGCCAGGCCGAGTCCGGCCCCGACGGCGCGCTCGTGATCGAGGTGGAGGAGCTCCCCGACTCGACCTACGCCGGCGATCGGATCCGCGAGCTCGAGGGCGAGTACCGCGCCGTGGTCGAGGAGATCCTCGAGTTGCGCGGCGACGACGGCCGCGTCGCGGCCTTCCTGCGCTCGATCTCCGAGCCGGGGGCGCTCGCCGACACGTCCGGCTACAGCCCGGACCTCAGCCTCGCCGACAAGCAGCGGCTGCTCGAGACCGTCGACGTCACCGAACGGCTCGAGCTGGCGCTCGAGCTCCAGCGCGCGCGGCTGGCGGAGCTTCAGGTCCGCAAGCGGATCCGCGACGACGTCGAGGAGGGCGCCAACGCTCAGCAGCGCGAGTACTTCCTGCGCAAGCAGATGGAGTCGATCCGCAAGGAGCTGGGCGAGGACGACGCCTCGATCATGGACGAGTACGAGCGCAAGATCGCCGACTCGAAGATGCCCGACGCGGTGCGTGAGCAGGCCCAGCGCGAGCTCGGCCGGCTCGAGCGCATGGGCGAGCAGAGCGGCGAGTCCTCGATGATCCGCACCTACCTCGACTGGCTGCTCGGCGTGCCGTGGGGCGAGCGCTCCGACGAGCGCCTGGACCCGGTCGCCGCCCGCGAGGTGCTCGACGCCGATCACGCCGGCCTCGAGGACGTCAAGGACCGGATCACCGAGTACATCGCCGTCCGTGGCCTGCGCCGCGACCGTGGCCTCTCCGACGAGGGCCGGGGCGCCGGCGCGATCCTGACCCTGATCGGGCCGCCCGGCACCGGCAAGACGTCGATCGGCGAGTCGATCGCCCGCGCGACCGGACGCGAGTTCGTGCGCATGTCGCTCGGCGGCGTCCGCGACGAGGCCGAGATCCGGGGGCACCGCCGCACCTACATCGGCGCCCTTCCGGGGCGCCTCGTGCGCGCGCTCAAGGACGCGAAGACGATGAACCCCGTGATCATGCTCGACGAGGTCGACAAGGTCGGCGCCGACTGGCGCGGCGACCCGAGCTCGGCCCTGCTCGAGGTCCTCGACCCGGCCCAGAACCACTCGTTCCGCGACCACTACCTCGACGTCGAGCTCGACCTCTCCGAGGTCCTGTTCATCGCCACGGCGAACGTCGCCGAGACGATCCCGGGCCCGCTGCTCGACCGCATGGAGGTCGTGCGCTTCGACGGCTACACGACCGACGAGAAGGTCGCGATCGCCCACGGCTATCTGTGGCCGCGGCAGATCGAGCGCAACGGTCTGCGCGACGACGAGGTCGTGATCTCCGACGTGTTGATCGAGCAGGTGGTCACCGAGTACACGCGCGAGGCCGGCGTCCGCGGGCTCGAGCGCGAGCTCGGCAAGCTGCTGCGCAAGACGGCGACGCGGATCGCGTCCGGCGAGTCCGAGGCGCCGATCACGATCGACGCCGACGCGATCCGCGACGCGCTCGGCAAGCAGCGCTTCTTCCAGGAGGCCGCCGAGCGGACGGCGGTCCCCGGAGTCGCCACCGGGCTCTCGGTGACGGGCGCCGGCGGTGACGTGCTGTTCATCGAGACCACGTCGATGCCGGGCAAGGAGGGCTTCGTGCTCACCGGCCAGCTCGGCGACGTGATGAAGGAGTCGGCGCGGATCGCCCTCTCCTACGTCCGCGGCCACACCGAGGAGCTCGGGCTCGCCGACGGCGAGTTCGGCGATCGCGAGTTCCACATCCACGTCCCGGCCGGTGCGATCCCGAAGGACGGCCCGAGCGCGGGAATCACGATGACGACGGCCCTGGTGTCGCTGCTCACCGGGCGCCCGGTCAAGCACACGGTCGGGATGACCGGCGAGGTCACCCTGCAGGGCCGGGTGCTCCCGATCGGCGGCCTGAAGCAGAAGGTGCTCGCGGCGCACGCCGCCGGACTCACCGACGTGATCATCCCGGAGCGCAACCGCGCCGACCTCGAGGACGTCCCGGAGGAGGTTCGCGAGGCGATGAGCTTCCACCCGGTGCTCTCGATCGACGAGGTCCTGCCGCTCGCCCTCGAGCCGGAGGCCGCGCCCGCGCTCAACGTCTGACCGCGATTAGACTCCCCCGCAATGCGCGGGGGAGTTTTTCGTTTCGGACTGGGAGTCGTGGCGGCCGCGATGCTCGTCGCCCCGGCGACGTCGCTGGCGGCGCCGTCGGTGACCGGTGAGTTCGACCTGCCTCCGGCGACCGCCGTCGGCTCCAACAACGAGATCACGGCGGGCCCCGACGGCAACATGTGGGTCACGGTCGACAGCGAGAACGCGATCGTCCGGGTCAAGCCCGATGGCACAGCCGAGCGCTTCGACCCGGCGGGGATGGCCCACCCGGCCACGGGGATCATCGCGGGGCCCGACGGCAACCTGTGGGCGGCGGTCGGCACGGGGGTCTTGAGGATTCCGCCCGCCAACCCGAATGCGGCCGACGAGACCAGCCTCGGCGGCGCGGCCGGCCTGCAGGGGATCACGGTCGGCCCCGACGGCAACATCTGGCTCGCCGGCACCAACGTGCTGGTCAGGGTGCCTCCAGCCGACCCGAGCACGTTCAAGGGGTTCCCGGACACCGACGTCGGCATGCCGAAGGGCATGACAACCGCTTCCGACGGAACGATGTGGATCGCGGGCGGCGACCAGGTGGCCAGCGCGACGGCGGCCGACCCGCCCGACGTCAACAAGATCACGGTCGGTGGCGGGACCCAGGACATCGCCGCGGGTCCGAGCGCGCCAGGTCGCCTACGTCAACCCGGTCGACTCGCCTCAGAACGTGGCACTGATCTCCGGGCCCGGCGGAACGCCGCAGAAGATCGAGCTCCTGAACACCGACCCCTTCGGCGTCGCGTTCGGCCAGGACGGCGCCTACTGGATCTCGCGCTTTCAGGGCAACGACCTGCTGCGGCTGACCACGGCCGGGCAGATCACGATGCTCGGCGGGTTCAGCGCCGCCGCCGGGCCGCGCAAGATCACCACCGGCCCCGGCAACACCCTGTGGACGACGCTCGACCTCGCCGACAAGATCGGGCGCGTGAGCGGGGTCGACGCCGCCGCCACCACCGCCGCCCCCGCCCGGCGGTGGCCCCGGCACCGCCCCGGAGACCAAGATCGACAAGGCCCCGAAGCGCAAGGTGAAAATCGCGAAGCACAAGCGGCGGGCCAAGGTCAAGCTCAAGTTCTCGTCGACCGCCGGCGCGACCTTCGAGTGCACGCTCACGCGGAAGGGCAAAAAGCCGAAGTCGGGCGCCTGCACCTCGCCGCGCAAGTACAAGCTCAAGCCCGGCCGCTATAAGTTCACGGTGGCGGCGACCGTTGCTGGGGTCACAGGCCCCGCCGCGGTGCGGAAGTTCCGGGTGGTTCGGGCCGCGTAACGAAACCGGTCCTCCGGGTACTTACAAGTCCGCTTTCTGGTTGCCGAAGCCGATTTTCCCCGGCTTGCTTGCATAAGCAACGACTTCGCGCTATACTTTCTGAAGCCAGGGGTAGGTACGTAGGGGACTCAAAACACCGAGGGGTGAAAATATGCCTCGTCAGAGGGGCGCTGCCGAGCAGCGCGACCAGGTTCGCCGCCGACGCGGTGAGCACGTAAACCAAACTTCAAGCACCAGGACCCAGCAGCGCACGGATACCCATGCGGTTGCTGAGCCGACCACCGACAGCCTGCAGCTGTTCATCAACCAGGCGATGAAGTACCCGCTGCTGACGGCCGACGAGGAGATCGAGCTCGCGAAGCGGATCGAGCGCGGCGACCTCGCGGCCAAGGAGCGGATGATCAACTCCAACCTGCGGCTGGTGATCAAGTTCGCGCGCCGTTATCAGGGCTTCGGCCTGCCGCTGGGCGACCTCGTCCAGGAGGCGATGCTGGGCCTGATCCGGGCGGCCGAGAAGTTCGATTGGCGCCGCGGGTACAAGTTCTCGACCTACGCGGTGCTCTGGATCAAGCAGTCGATCCAGCGCGGCCTCGACAACACCGGACGTCCGGTGCGGATCCCCGCGCACATCGCACAGCGCGAGCGGACGGTCAACCGGACGACCTCGGAGCTGACCGTGAAGCTGAACCGCGAGCCGACCGACGAGGAGGTCGCCGAAAAGGCGAAGCTCCCGCTCGACGAGGTGATGGCGGTCCGCGACCTGACCCGGGTGACGACGAGCCTCGACACCCCGGTCGGCGAGGGCGATACGACCCTCGGCGAACTGCACGCGGAGAGCGCGGCCGACCTCGAGGACGAGCTGCTCGAGCGCGAGCAGGAGGAGGCGGTCGGAGCGGCGCTGGCGAAGCTCCCGGTGGACGAGCGCAAGATCGTCCAGGCGCGCTTCGGCACCGGCGGCCGTCCCGAGCTCTCGATTCGCGACGCGGCGCGGGAGCTGGGCGTGACCCAGAACCGGGCCCGCGAGCTCGAGGCGAGGGCGCTCGCCCGGCTGGCGACCGATGGGTCGCTCGCCGGCTGGCGCGACGCCGCCTAGCCCGCAGCACCACCCGAAGGTTCAAACCGCCCGCGCCTCGCGCGGGCGGTTTTAGTTCCGGGGCGGAAAGCGGGTGATCTCAAGCCGGCTGCGGCCGGTGTCGATCAGCAGCTGGTCGGTCGGCCTGGCGCCGCCGAAGGGTGCGGCGCTGACCGCGACGAGGTTGACGTAGAGGCTGGCGCCCGGCGCCTGCTTGACCCTCGCGACCCCGTACTTGCGGGTCGTCTGCGGGCCCTCCGCGGGCAGGCAGTTGAAACCCGTGTACTTCGACAGGTGGCCCTTCCAGGTCATCGAGGCGGCGGCGTTGCCGCCCGGCTCGACCTGGTCGGGACCGTCGGCCAGGAACAGCCGGGTGGAGATCCGCGCGGCCGCGGGGAGCCCGGTGGCATCGGTGACCAGCCTCGCCTTGACCAGTAGCCGTTCGCCCTCGGCGAGCCCGGCGAGCTCGTGCGACAGCACCACGGTCTCGCGCTTGGCGATCGCGACGCCACCGCACAGGCACGCGGCTTCGACCTCGGCCTGCGGGCCCTTGTCCGAGCCGGGCCGGTAGCGGACGACGCGAATCCCGGCCATGTCCTGGACGACGGTCGGCGTCTTCTCGTTCTGGCCCACCAGCAGCACGTTGCCCGGCTTCGCGTCCGGGTGGCTGGCGCTGACGACGACGTTGACGCGTGACGGGCCCCGCCAGGGCGGACCGCCGGCGGGGATGCGCAGCTCGCCGTCACCGAAGGTGATCACCGCATGGTGGCGCTGGTGGCTGATCGCCTCGCGCCATGGCTGCTTGACGATCTCAACCGCGCGGGAGCCCTGCGCCTCCACCTGCTCGGCGTCGCGGGCCAGCAACATGGTCGCCTCGACCTTGGGCGCGTACGAGTACGCCTTGCCGATGCGCCCCGGGTGGTTCGGATCGTCGGCGTCGGTCGTCAGCTCGAGCTCGGCGAGGGCCAGAAGGCGGTCGTCGGCAGCGAGCTCCGGCAGCGGCGAGTCGGAGTCGGTGTCGACGCCGAGCGAGAGGACGACCCGGCGCTGCTTGCCGGGCTGCTTGGTGATCGGGATGGTCTGCACGAGCTCGGGCTTGTTCTCGGTGCAGCCGACCTCGATCCGCGGGCGCCCACCGCCACCGCCGCCACCACGTAGTGCGCCCCCTCGGCCTCCGTGTCGGTTTCCGGGCATCCGCTCCGACTCTAGTCCGAATCGAATCAGGGTTTTCCACGGATGCGATCGGCGCCTTTGCCCGGATGGCAAGCGGGCGGCGCGCAAATAGCGTTCAGGGCCGGATGACCAACCTGCGCTGCAGGGTCTCGTCGTGGAGCGAACTGGGCCTCGAGGCCGCGCTGGAGAGCCTCGCCCACCATCACCGCGTCGCCCACGGGCTCGATGTGACCGCTCGGATCCCGAGCTGGAGAGCACGCTGCGCGCCGCCCAGGAGGCGCTCGCCAACGTCGCGAGCCACGCCCGCGCCACGGCGGCGGAGCTGCGCCTGCGCCGCTCGGCGACCGAGGTGGAGCTCAGCGTCAGCGACGACGGCACGGGCTTCGACCCGCGGGCGGGCACGGGCGAGCTCGGCCTGACCGTCCTCGGCGAGCGCCTGGCGCTGGTCGACGGGGCGCTGTCGATCGACTCCTCGCCGGGAGCCGGCACCAAGCTCAGCGCCAGGGTTCCGGTCTAGCCCGCGCGCCGCGGCCCGTTCGTGGAGGCCAGCAGCCCGCGGTGCAGGGCATAGCGGACGAGCTCCGAGCGCTTGCTCATGCGCAGCTTCTGCTGGATGTGGGAGCGGTGCGACTCGACCGTGCGCACGCTGAGGAAGAGCTGGTCGGCGATCTCCGCGTTCGTGTGGCCCAGGGCGATCAGCCGCAAGACGTCGAGCTCGCGGTCGGAGAGCCCGTCGCCCGCCTCCGGCGGGTCGGCGGCGAGTCGCGCCCCCAGCTCGGGCTGGAGGTACGTGCGCCCGGCGGCGGCGAGATGGACCGCGGTGACCAGTTCCTCGTCCACTGCCTCCTTGAGCACGTAGCCCAGGACCCCGCTCTGGATCGCCTCCCGCGCGTAGGCCGGCTCGCTCTCCATGGTCAGCATGACGATCCCGGTCTCGGGCGACGCGTCGCGAAGCTCGGGCACCGAGCTGGTGCTCGGACCGCCCGGCATGTTGAGGTCGAGCACCAGGACGTCGGGCTTGTGCCCGCGCACGTAGCGGAGCGCGCCGTCGATGTCGCCGGCCTCGGCCACCACCTCGAGCTCCTGCTCTGCGTCGAGCAGGAGGCGGAGGGCGCTACGGACTACGGCGTGATCGTCGGCAAGAACGATCTTGATCACAAGACAACACCTCGACTCCCCTAACGAGCAGAGGTTAACGCCGCTGCGAGGGCGAGGCTGCAGTTCAACGACGGCGCACGAGCAGCGTCTGCAGCGCGCGGCCGATCGGCCCGCGTTCGTCGCTGAGCGCCGTGTCCGCGAGGCCGATCCCGGTCGGCTCCGGGATCGTGACTGCGTCGAGGCACACCCACTCGCCGGCCGGCAGCCGGTGCAGGTGGACCGTCAGATCGACGTTGATGAACAGGTGAGACGACCAGTCGAGCGTCGCGCTCACACCGTTGCCCGAGTCGGCGGCGACCAGCACCCGCTGTAGCGGCGACGGCTCCTCGCCCTCGACGAGCGGGTACCGCATCCGCATCCAGACCGTGGCCGGGCCGAGGCCCCGGAAGCGCCCCTCCGTGAACCGGTACTCCATCGCCGTGTGGTAGCCGACGTCATGGCCGGTGGCGAAGAACGCCTCCTCCGTGCCCTGGTCTGGACCCGCGGGGACCCGGCGGCGGGCTGGGCTGTCCGGGTCCTCGCTCG
Source organism: uncultured Solirubrobacterales bacterium (assembly GCA_963742205.1). Taxonomy (GTDB): domain Bacteria; phylum Actinomycetota; class Thermoleophilia; order Solirubrobacterales; family 70-9; genus WHSW01. The sequence continues at coordinate 223,939 of CAVUKZ010000006.1, forward strand.
CCAGGCCGGGCGGCAGCTCGAGCCCGTTGCGCGCCAGCCGCCAGGCCGACGCGCGCACCAGCTCGCCCTCCTCACCCGTGAGCGAGGCAGTGAGCAGCTCGACGCTGCGGCCGGGACGCACGACCTCGGCGCTGACCACCAGCGGCGCGATCGGCACCGGCTTGAGGATCTCGTAGGTGATCCGGCCCAGCTGCCAATCCGTATGGCCGGTCGGGCTCGGAGTGCGCTCGAGCTCGCGCGCGATCAGGGCCGCCGGCGGCCCGGCGTGCTGCGCGCCAGGATCCCAGGGCCCGCGGGTGAGCTCGGTTGAAACGAACCGACCCCCTTCCGAGACGTATAAGGCAGAGGACATTGCGTGACTAAGCTAGGAGACGAGATGGAGAAGGTCTCAAAGACGGAGCAGGAGTGGAGGGCCGAGCTCTCCCCCGAGGAGTACTCAGTGCTGCGCGAGAAGGGCACTGAGCGGGCGTTCACGGGCGCCTACTGGGACACCAAGGGCGAGGGCGTCTATCGCTGTAAGGGCTGCGGCGCCGAACTGTTTTCGTCCGACACGAAGTTCGATTCCGGCACCGGCTGGCCGAGCTTCTACGAGCCCAAGGACACCGAGTCGGTGGCGACCGAGGACGACCGGAGCTTCTTCATGCGCCGGACCGAGGTCAACTGCAGCCGATGCGGCGGCCACCTCGGGCACGTGTTCGAGGACGGCCCCAACCCGACCGGGCTCCGCTACTGCATCAATAGCTGCTCGCTCGAGTTCGAGCCCGAGAACGACAAGTAAGAGACGGCGGGTCGTTGGAACCCGACCCGCCCGACCTGCTCGACTCCCTGCCCGCGGCGACTGAACTCGGGCCGGAGGGCCTGAGCGAGGCCGCGCTTGAGGGCGTCGACCTCAGCGGGCACCAGGCGGCGTCGTCGGAGATCGACGGCTGCCGCCTGGAGCGGGTCGACCTGAGCGCAGCGCGGCTCTCAGGGAGCCGACTGCGCGATTGCGCTCTGCGCGACTGCAACCTCTCGAACGCCGACTTTCGCAACGGGCGCTGGCTGCGCCTGCGCATCGAGGGGTCGCGGATGACCGGGCTACTGGCCTCGGAGGCCGAGCTCAGCGACGTATCGATCGAGGGCTGCCGGCTCGACTTCGCCGCGTTCGCCGAGGCGACGATCGAGCACGCGCGCATTGTCGGCTGCGACCTGAGGGGGTCGAGCTGGCAGGCCGCGAACCTGCGCGAGGTCTCCTTCGAGGACTGCGACCTCAGCGAAGCCGATTTGACGGAGGCCAGCTTCGAGGGCGTCGCGATGCGCGGCTGCCGGCTCGAGGGCATCCGCGACGCGGCCGAGCTGCGCGGGATCTCGATGTCCTGGGGCGACGTCGTCGCCAACGCGGCGCTGTTCGCCACGGCGTGCGGAATCGAGATCGAGGACGACTAGGGACCACCGGCGCCGATGACCGGCGGCGCGCCGGCCTCGACCAGCGCTGCGGGCAGCCGCACCGAGCCGTCCGCCTGCTGGCCGTTCTCGAGCAGCGCGATCAGCGTTCTGCCCACCGCGGTCGCGGTGCCGTTGAGGGTGTGCAGCACCTCGGGGGTCGCCTCGGCCTCGGGGCGGTAGCGCGCGCTGAGCCGGCGCGCCTGGTAGTCGGTCGTGTTCGAGCAGGACGTGAGCTCGCGGTAGCGGCCCTGGCTCGGGATCCACGCCTCGCAGTCGAACTTGCGAGCCGCCGGTGCGCCGAGGTCGCCCACCGCGATCTCGACCACCCGGTAGGGCAGCTCGAGCGCCGAGAGGATCGACTCCTCGATCGCGAGCAGGCGCTCGTGCTCGGCCTCGGACTCCTCGGGGAGCACGAACGAGAACATCTCGACCTTGTCGAACTGGTGCACGCGGAAGATCCCGCGGGTGTCCTTGCCGGCGGCGCCGGCCTCGCGGCGAAAGCAGGTCGAGATCCCGGCGTAGCGCTTGGGCAGCTCGGCCGCATCGAGGATCTCGTCGGCGTGCAGGGCGGCGAGCGGGACCTCCGAGGTGCCGATCAGGAAGAGCTCGTCGCGCTCGACCTCGTAGATCATCTCCCGCTCGCCGGGGAAGAAGCCGGTGCCGTAGAGCGGTCCTTCGCGGACGAGCACCGGCGGGACCACGGGCTTGAAGCCTTCGGCGCGCACGGTGTCGACGACGAAGCGGATCAGGGCCAGCTCGACCAGCACCAGGTCCCCGAGCAGGTAGGCGAAGCGCGAACCGGACGCCGCGGCCGCCTTCTCCATGTCGATCCAGCCGTGCTCGACCCCGAGCTCGAGGTGGTCGCGGACGTCGAAGTCGAATTCGGGGCGGTCGCCGACCTCGCGCAGCGTGACGGCGTCGTCCTCGCCGCCCTCGGGTGCCTCCGGGTGGGGGAGGTTCGGGATGGTCGCGGCGAGCGCGTCGCGGCGCTCCTCGACCTCGGTGAGGTCGGCCTGGAGGCGCTTGAGCTCGGCCGAGACCGCTCGCATGCGCTCGATCACGTCGTCCGCGTCCTCCCCGGCGCGCTTGCGCGCCGCGATCTCGTCGGACGCCTGGTTCTGGGTCGCGCGACGGGTCTCGACCTCGGGCAGCAGCTCGCGGCGGCGGGCGTCGAGCTCGAGGAGCTCGTCGAGGTCCGCGCCCGCGCCACGGCGCTCGAGCGCTGCTCGGGCCGGGCCCGGGTCGTCGCGGATCGCGCGCAGGTCGAGCACGCGCGGCCCGGCCCTACTGGCCTTCGGCGCCGGCCTGCTGCTCCTCGGACTGGATCTCGCTCGTGCCGCCCGGCTTCGGCGGCCGGTCGACCTCGCTGCCCGAGTAGTTCTCGACGAAGTGGGCGACCGCGTCCGCCTCGTCGCCGACGAGGATGTTCTGGGGCATGATCGCGCCCGAGAAGCCGCCGTTGCGGATCGCGTACAGGACGTCGTCGGCGCTCTCGATCCGCTCGTTCAGGTTCGGCCCCTGGTTGCGCAGCGCGCGGTTCGCCGAACCCTGCGCTCCGGCCGCGGTCAGCGAGTGGCAGCCCGAGCAGCGCTCGGAGAAGAGAACGGCCCCGGCGTAGTCCGGATCCTCCTGGGCGACCTGGATGCCCTGGCTACCGCACCCGCCCGCGGCGAGCGCGATCCCAATTGCGGCTATCGCGATACCGATCCTGCGCAAGACCGGCGGCATCATACTTCCGGTCTGCCTGATGGTGACCACCCCGACGCCTGAGCATTTCCGCGCCGCCATGGCCGCGCTGCCGACCGGGGTCACGATCGTGACCGCGGTGGGCGAGCAGGGGCCGGCCGGAGCGACCGCAAACGCGGTGTGCTCGCTCTCGCTCGACCCGCCGCTGATGCTGGCCTGCCTGGACCGCGGCTCCCGGACGCTGGACGTAGTACGCGCCCACGGGCGGTTCGGGATCAGCGTGCTCGCCGCCGATCAGGAGCCGATCGCACGCGCCTTCGCCAGCAAGGCACCGCACACGGAGAAGTTCCGCGAGGTCCCGATCGCCGAACACGCGACGGTGCCCATCCTCGCCGGCTCGGCGGCCTGGGTGGCGTGCGCGCTGCGCGACCTGCACGAGGGTGGCGATCACCAGATCGCGGTCGGTGACGTGCTCGACCTCGGCGTCGGCCAGGTCGAGCCGCTGATCTGGTTCGGCGGCGGCTACCGCGCGCTCGGCTGAGCGCTGCGCTCTTCGGGGACCGGCAGCTGATGCTGCCGGCACCACTCGACGAGCTCACGCCGCGCGATCGCAGCCGGATCCTGCTCGCGGGCGGCCGCCCGGGCGCGGTTGTCCGGCTGCGTGAGTTGTCTGCCCTTTTCGGCCATCCATTCCCGTAACCGGGCAGCGGCGCCGAAGTCGCGGTCGCAAGAGAACTTTTAGGCAGCACAGACTTTTCCGTCGGTACGACGGGCGAGGATTGCGGTGTGCCGGAGCCCGAGCCGCTGCTGGGGGTGCGCAACTTCCGCGTCTTTCTCGGCAGCGTCGAGGTCGGCTTCTGCCATGTCGAGGGCCTGGTGTCCGAGTCGCTGATCGACGAGCTGTCCGGTGAGCGTGTCGAGCGTTGGACGCCGGTCGTCCTGCGACGAGCGCTGGGGACCGACAGGACGCCTGTTCGAATGGCGCGAGCGAGCCGCCGGCGGGCGGCCCTATCCCCGCGATGTCGGCCTCGACCAGCTCGACGCCGCCGGCGAGCGATGCGTGAACACGTTCGTGCTCAGCGGCGCCTGGCCGACGCGGTGGTCGGGGCCGGTGCTCGATGCCGGCTCGGACGGCATCGCGCTCGAGGAGCTCGAGCTCTCCTACGAGCGCCTGCTGTGGATGAAGGAGCCCGCGGCTCGCACTTCCCGCCGCGCGAGGGCAAAGCAACGATCGAGAGGGAGAGATGGCCGTTCAGCGTGATCGCCCCTATCCGGGGTTCAATTTCCTCGTAGACCTCGGGACCGGCAAGACGGACGGACCCGCGGCCGGGTTCCGCGAGTGCAGCTCGATCGGCCTCGAGCTCTGCGTGGTCGAGTACCGCAACGGAAACGAGAAGGAGAACAACGTCCGCAAGCTGACCGGGCTGGCGCGCGTGCCGGACGTGACGCTGCGCCGCGGGATCATCGGATCGCTCGATCTCTGGGCCTGGATCAACCAGGTTCGCAACGGCGACGTCGGCGCCCTCCGCACGGTGACCATCAGCCTCATGGACGAGGCCCACACGGCCGTCGTCCAGGCCTGGAAGCTGCTGCGCGCACGGCCGGTCCGCCACGCCTCCGGGCCGTTCGATGCGCAGTCCTGCGAGGTCGCGGTCGAGGAGCTCACGCTGGCGTACGAGCGCCTCGAGCTCGAGTGACCTGGGCGACCCTCTAGAAGAGCTTTCCGCTGGTGCCCGCCGCACGCAGGGCGAGGCCGAAGACCACGAGCGCGGAGACGGCCATGATCCCGGTCTCGCGGCGCACGATCGCGAGCGCGAAACGGTGCTGGCGGTCCGGCGGGAGGGAGTCGAAGTCAAGCCCGGTGAGCTCCCGCTCCGCGGCTCCGGCGCGCACGGCCTCGGCGAGCAGCGCGACCAGCAGCGGCAGCAACCCGTAGACGTAGTGGAGCCCGTCGGGCGCCTCCTTGCCGGTGAGCAGGAGCAGCGTGCCGAGCAGAACCTGGAGGACGACGGTCGCCTGGGCGGCGCGCAGCAGGTACCAAAACCAGACGCTGGGCGCGCCGCGCAGCCACGCAATTCCGCCCACCGCCCCGGCCAGGAGATTGGACGCGATCACGGCGATCCCGACGATCAGGTGGACGGTCAGCATCGGCCGGGGATCAAAGCAGAGTCAAATCCGCCTTTAGAGGTCGGATTTTTCGCTTGTGTATGCGGAAGATCACTATGTAGCAACGTGCCACTAACTCCGATAGAACACAGCCTGCGTGCTGCAGAGTTATCTGCCCATCCTGGTCTTCGTCGCTCTCGGCGTGATCGTCGGATCCGCTTTTGCGATCCTCAACCACATCATCGGGCGGAAGCGGATCCGGGCGCGGGCATCGAAGACGGAGCCGTATGAGTCGGGGATTCCGGCGGAGGTCAAGCGGACGTTCCGCTTCGGGGTCAGCTTCTACATGGTCGCGATGCTGTTCATCCTCTTCGACATCGAGGTCGTCTTCCTCTACCCCGTGGGAGTGATCCTGAAGGGGGCCGACTCGATCTTCGTGCTCGTGGAGCTGCTCGTGTTCGTCGTCCTGCTGCTGGTCGCGCTGATCTACGTGTGGCGCAAGGGCGCACTCGATTGGAGGTGAGGCGGGAGAAGCTCCGCGCCCTCTCCCCGCTGACGGAGCCGGGGTCACCGGAGCATTTGCGGATCCGCCAGCTGCGCGCCCGCGACATGCTGCGCGGCGACATCGACGACGCCGAGCTCGCCGAGCAGGCGGAGCAGGCGGTGGTCACGACGACGCTCGAGAAGCTGCTCGCCTGGGCGGCCTCGAACTCGATGTTCCCGCTGACGTTCGGGCTCGCGTGCTGCGCGATCGAGATGATCGCGGCCGTCGGCTCCCCCCGCAACGACCAGGCCCGCTACGGCGCCGAGGCGCTGCGGGCCTCGCCGCGCCAGGCTGACTTCATCATCCTCTCGGGCCGGGTCTCGATCAAGATGGCGCCGGTCGTCCGCCGCCTCTACGACCAGATGCTGGAGCCGCGGTGGGCGATCTCGATGGGTGCCTGCTCGTCGTCCGGAGGCATGTTCGCCAACTACGCGGTCGTCCAGGGCGCGGACAAGTTCATGCCGATCGACATCCACGTCCCGGGCTGCCCGCCGCGTCCCGAGGCCCTGTTCTACGGCTTCAACAAGCTCCAGCGGATGATCGAGGGCCACCCCGACCAGGGCTGGCGCCGGCGCTACAACGCGATCGGCACCGAGGAGTGGGCGCGCGACGACGTGATCGCCGGCCAGCCGTCCGAGGCGTCGGAGGCGGCCTACGCCCGCGCCCGCCAGGCGGTCACCCGGGCGGCCGAGTCGACCGGACCCGAGGGGCCCGACGGCCCGCCGCTGCGCGGCGCGGGGATCCGCTGATGCCCGATGCCCCCGGGTTGGAGTTGATCGCCGGCGAGTTGCGCGACGCGCACCCGGATTCGGTCCTCGCCACCTACCACGAGCACGGCGGGGCGTGCCTGATCGTGGACCCCGAGCAGGTCCTGGACGTGCTCGCCTGGCTTCGCGACACGCCCGGCCAGGAGTACCGGTTCCTGTCCAGCGTGCACGGCGTCGACTACCTGCCGGCCGAGCCTCGGTTCGGCGTCCACTACGAGCTCCTCAACCGCGACCGGGTGGAGCGGATCCGCGTCAGGGCGGCGCTCGCCGACCCCGGCGGGGAGGAGTTGCCTGAAATCGACTCCTGCGTCGAGATGTTCCCGACGGCCGAGTTTCAGGAGCGCGAGGTCTACGAGTTCTTCGGCATCGTGTTCCGCGGCCACCCGGACCTGCGGCGCATCCTGCTGCCCGAGGTCTACGTCGGCTGGCCGCAGCGGCGCGACTTCCCGATCGGCGGCGAGCCGGTGATCTTCACTCACAACGAGCACCAGGTCCCGGGGTGGTCGCAGTGAGCGCCGACGGCAACGGGATCGAGCGCCACGGCTCGGCGCCCGCCCACGGCGGCGACCTGCTCGCCGAGACGACCGCGACCGTCGTCGGCGACTCGCCGGTGGAGCGCACCGCCGCCGGCGAGCTGCTCGAGCCCGAGCACGAGCTGCTCACGGTGAACATGGGCCCGCACCACCCGGCCACCCACGGCGTGCTGCGACTGCTCGTGAGCCTCCGGGGCGAGGAGGTGCTCGACCTCAAGCCGATCGTCGGCTACGTCCACACCGGGATCGAGAAGTCCTGCGAGGACAAGAGCTACTGGAAGGTGATCCCGTTCGTCGAGCGCATGGACTACCTCTCCTACTTCTTCAACATGCAGGCCTTCTGCGGCGCGGTCGAGCAGCTGCTCGAGATCGAGATCCCGCCCCGGGCCGCCTACCTGCGGACGATCCACCTCGAGCTCAACCGCCTGCACTCGCACCTCTTCTGGATCGGGACCACGGCGCTCGACCTCGGCGCGGTCTCGATGCTCTGGTACGCGCTGCGCGAGCGCGACCGGATCCTCGACATCTTCGAGATGGTCACCGGGCAGCGGATGCACACCCGCTACTTCCAGGTCGGTGGCGTCTTCGAGGACGTCCCGGTCGGCTTCGACCGCAAGCTGCGCGACTTCTGCAAGGAGATGCCGATCCGCGTCGACCAGTACGAGGCACTGCTGGACCGCAACGAGATCTTCCTCCAGCGCACCCGCGGCGTCGGCATCGTCTCCCGCGAGCGCCTGCTGGAGCTCGGGGTCACCGGGCCGCTGCTGCGCGCGTCTGGCGAGCCCTGGGACCTGCGCAAGGCGGCTCCCTACCTCGCCTACGGCGACGTCGAGTTCAAGGTCCCGGTCGGCACGGTGGGCGACGGCTACGACCGTTACCGCTGTCGGATGCAGGAGATGCGGGAGTCGGTGCGGATCATCGAGCAGTGCCTCGAGGGGCTCCCCGAGGGGCCGTGGATCGCCGACGACCGCAAGGTCGTGCTCCCACCCCGCGACGAGCTCTCGACCTCGATGGAGGCGCTGATCCACCACTTCAAGCTCGTCACCGAGGGCTTCCGCGTGCCGCCGAGCGAGATCTACTACCCGATCGAAGGGCCGCGCGGAGAGCTCGGCTGCTACGTGCTCGCCGACGGCTCGGCGAAGCCGGCGCGGGTCCACTTCCGCGACCCGTCGTTCGTCAACCTGCAGATGCTCAAGGACATGTCGGTGGGCGGCTACATCGCCGACCTGATCCAGAACCTCGGGATGCTCGACCCGATCCTGGGCGGGGTGGACCGATGATGAAAACCGCATCCGGGAAACTCCCGCCACGTCCTCCGCTCTCGCCTGGAATACATGGTCCGCGGCTACGCCGCGGACAATTGATGCTGCTTCCGCGTCCGGGCGTGCGGGGTGAGGACCGGATGAGTTCAGATTTCCAACCGCCCCACCTCGTCAGGCCGACCGACGAGCTCTCGGCCGAGGAGCGTCGCGAGCTGATCGCCTCGATGCGGCCCGAGTTCGCCGAGGGCGTGCCGGAGCTGCACGAGGTGGACGTTCCCGACGAGCTGCGCGAGCAGATCGAGGAGTCGATGTCGCGCTACCCGCAGCTGCGCTCGGCGGCGATCCCGGTGCTGTGGCTGGTCCAGCGCCACTACGGCTGGTGCTCGCCGGACGGCCTGCGGCAGGCCGCGGCGGTGATGGGCGTGACCCCGGCCTACCTCGAGTCGGTCGCCAGCTTCTACGACCTCTTCGCGACCTCGCCCGTGGGCCGCCACCGGGTGCTCGTGTGCCACAACATCTCGTGCTGGATGCGCGGCGCCGACGAACGGCTGCGGGAGTTCTGCGACGCGACCGGGGCCGATCACCACGACGCCGATCACCACGGTGCGAGCTCCCCGGATGGCGAGTTCTTCGTCAAGGGCTTCGAGTGCCTCGGCGCGTGCGACATCGCCCCGATGGTCTCGATCGACGCGCGCTACTACGGGCCGCTCGAGGACGGCGACGCGCTCGCCGCGATCGAGGCGGTGCGCGCCGGGTCCGAGCCGCTGCCGGACAAGGAGATCTCGCGTCGCCCCGCCGCCGGCGGGCCGGAGCCGCCACCCGACAAACGCCTGGAGGGAACCGACGTTGCCTGAGACGAGGATCCTCTTCCGCCACATCGACGATCCCGAGCTGTCGACCATCGAGGGCTACCGCCGCCGGGGCGGCTACAAGGGGCTCGAGCGCGCCTTCAAGGACCTCGATCCGGACGAGCTGATCGGCGACTTCGAGGACTCGGGGCTCCGAGGCCGCGGGGGCGCCGGGTTCTCGATGGGCAAGAAGGGGTCCTTCCTGCCCCACGGCGAGATGAGCAAATACGTCTGCTGCAACGCGGACGAGTCCGAGCCCGGCGCGTTCAAGGACCGCGAGCTGATGATGAAGAACCCGCATCAGCTGGTCGAGGGCGTGGCGATCGCCGCTCGCGCGGTCGGCGCCGAGTACGCGTTCATCTTCATCCGCGGCGAGTACTGGGAGGTCGCCGACATCCTCGATCGCGCCGTCGCCGAGGCCTACGAGGCGAACTTCCTCGGCCGCGACGTCCTCAACACCGGGACCCGGGTCGAGCTCGTGGTCCACCGAGGCGCCGGCGCCTACATCTGCGGCGAGGAGACCGCCCTGCTCGACGCGCTCGAGGGCAAGCGCGGCAACCCGCGGCTGAAGCCGCCGTTTCCCGCGATCCAGGGGCTCTACGACGGCCCGACGCTGATCAACAACGTCGAGACGCTCTCCAACCTCCCCCACATCGTCAACAACGGCGCCGACTGGTTCAAGAGCTTCGGCACCGAGCAGTCGCCCGGCACGAAGGTGGTCTCGGTCTCGGGCTGCGTGCAGCGGCCGGGCAACTACGAGGTCGAGCTCGGGATCCCCTCGCGCGAGCTGATCTTCGATCTCGCGGGCGGGCCGGACGAGGGCCGCAGCGTGAAGGCGTGGTTCCCGGGCGGCTCGTCGTCGCCGGTGCTGACCGACGCCGAGCTCGACCTCCCGTACAGCTTCGAGGCGATGGCCGAGGCGGGCTCGATGCTCGGCTCGGGCTCGATCATCATCGCCGACGACACCGTCCCGATCCCCGATCTGGCGGTGCGGACGGCGCGCTTTTACCACCACGAGTCGTGCGGCAAGTGCACCCCGTGCCGCGAGGGCACCAACTGGACGGTGAAGATGCTCGAGCGGATCACCCGCGCGGAGGCGACCCCGATGGACCTCGAGATCATCGCCTCGGTCCAGGAGAACATCATCGGCCACTGCCTCTGCGTGCTCGGCGACTCGATGGCGATGCCGGTCGGGGCGATGGTGGCCAAGTTCCGCGAGGAGTTCGAGCGCGCGATGGAGGGCGGGCGCACGCCGCAGGCCGGGGAGCTCGACCGCTCCGACATCGACCGGCCGCTGACGACCGGGGCACACGCAGCGTGAGCGCCGAGCAGATCACGCTCGTCGTCGACGGCGTCGAGGTCAAGGCCACCGAGGGCGAGATGCTCGTCGACGCGGCCAAGGGCGGCGACGTCGAGATCCCGGTCTTCTGTTACGAGCCGAAGCTGGGCGGGCCGGTCGGCGCCTGCCGGATGTGCCTGGTCGAGATCGAGGGCATCCCGAAGCTCCAGACGGCGTGCTCGACTCCGGTGCGCGACGGGATGGTCGTCTACACCCGCACCGACCGGGTGGTCGGGGCCCAGAACGCCGTCGTCGAGTTCCTGCTCGTCAACCACCCCCTCGACTGCCCGGTCTGCGACAAGGGCGGCGAGTGCCCGCTGCAGGACATCGCCATGGGCTGGGGGCCCGGGCGCAGCCGGGTGATCGACCCCAAGCGCCACTTCCGCAAGCCGGCGCCCCTCTCACCCCTCGTGCGAATCGACCGCGAGCGCTGCATCCTCTGCTACCGCTGCGTGCGCTTCAGCCAGGAGGTCGCCGAGGACGAGCAGCTCCAGCTGCTCGAGCGCGGCTCCCAGAGCTACGTCGGCACCTTCGACGAGCGCCCGTACATCGCCCCCTTCCACGGCAACATCATCGAGCTGTGCCCGGTGGGTGCCCTGACCTCCGAGGCCTACCGCTTCCGTGCCCGGCCCTGGGACATCGAGGACGGCGGCTCGATCTGCACCCTCTGCCCGAGCCAGTGCAACGTGCTCTTCACCGTCCGCGACGAGCGCATCCAGCGGGTGCTCGCGCGGGAGAACGACGAGGTCGACAACGGCTGGCTCTGCGACAAGGGCCGCTTCGGTTTCCAGATGGTGGCCTCCGAGGAGCGGATCACCGAGCCGCGGCTGAGCGGCAATCGGGCCGGCTGGGAGCAGACGCTCGAGGTCGCGGCCACGAAGCTCGGCGCCGGGCGCGGGCGGATCGCGGCGATCGTCGGCGGCCAGGCCTCCAACGAGGAGGCCTACCTGACGCAGCGCATCGTCCGCGAGGCGCTCGGCTCGCGCGGACGTGACCTCGCTGGACGAGCTCGACTCCGGGGTCGCGGCCCTCTCGGCGCCCGACCTCGGCGCGGCGATCAGCGCCATCGACTCGGTCGAGTCGGTGCTGCTGGTCGGTGCCGACCCGCTGCACGCGATGCCGATCCTCGACCTGCGACTGCGCAAGGCCGTGCGCCATTCCGGCCTGCGGCTGGTGATCGCCTCCGAGCGCCCGACGGCGCTCGACGGCGGCGCCGAGGAGACGGCCCGCTACCTCCCCGGCGAAGGCGCCGACTTCCTGGCCAAGCTGGCCAGCAGCTCGGACCTCGGCAACCCCGCACGCCCGGAGGCGAAGCCGAGGACGTGCGGGAGCGTTGGCGATGCGGAACGCATCGCCGGCGAGCTGCGGCCGGGCAAGACGCTGGTGATCTGGGGCGAGGACCTCGGCCGAGGCCCGGGTGGCGAGGCGGCGCTGGCGTCGCTGCTTCGGATCTGCGAGGCGCTCGAGTGCTCCGCCGAGTCCGGGGGCGCGTTCTCGGTCCCCACCGGTTCCAACGCGCGCGGGGTGCGGGAGGTCGGCTGCCTGCCCGGCTTCGGCCCCGGGTTCGCGACGACCGATCGTGGCCGCGACCTCGAGCGGATCAAGGACGGCCTGCGCGACGGCGAGCTCGACGGGGTGATCCTCGTCCACGCCGACCCGATCCGCGAGCTCGAGGACGGGCCCGGCTGGGCCGAGGCGCTGCGCCGCGCCCGCACCGTGGTCGCGATCTCGAACTTCGACGACGAGTCGACCAAGGCGGCCGACGTCGTCCTCCCCGCCGAGGCGTACGCCGAGAAGGAGGGCACGGTCACCCACCCCGACGGGCGCCTGCAGCGCCTGCGGCCGTCCGTGCCCCGCCCCGGGCTGGTGCGCCCGATGTGGCAGGTGCTCGCGGAGCTGATCGCGACCATCGGCGACGAGACCGGGATCGAGTCGGCGCCCGACGCGCTCGCGGCGATCGCGAATGAGGTGCCGTTCTACGCCGGGTTGACGCCGGGGGAGATCGGCGGCACGGGCGTGCGCTGGCAGACGCGAGATGCGGCGAGCCAACTTCGCGGCCGAACGCGCCGGCGGGCCACTCGCCACTCGTCACTCGTCACTCGGCGAGGACGAACGGTGGGCTCAGGCTTGGGACCTATCGCGACCTGTGGGCCGGCGAGATCACCGAGCGCAACCCCGCGCTGCGCTTCCTCGTCCCGCAGCAGAAGGTCGAGCTGGCGCCGGCGGACGCCGATCGGCTCGGGGTCGCCGACGGCGACGAGGTCGAGGTGCGGTCGAACGGGTCGAGCGTGCGCGCCCGGGTGGCGCTTCGCGAGCGCATGCGTCCGGGCGCCGCGTTCCTGATCGCGGGGACCGGCGAGCAGAACGCGAACCGGCTCCACGGGGCCGAGGTCGTTGAGATCACGAAGGCGTGATCCCGCTCGCGGACACCAACTTCGCCGAGGCGACCTGGATCATGATCGTGAAGTCGATCGTCATCTTCCTGGTCGTCTTCATGATCGTCCCGGTGCTGACCGTGGTCGAGCGGAAGCTGATCGGGCGCTTCCAGCAGCGCTACGGGCCCAACCGGGTCGGCCCGGTGGGACTGGCCCAGCCGGTCGCCGACATCCTCAAGCTGGTCGGCAAGCAGGTCTTCCGCCCCGATGCCGCCCTTCCGTACCTGTACGCGATCGGCCCGGCGCTGGTGATCTTCTCCGGGATCACGACGATCGCGATCCTCCCGTTCGGCGACGTCAAGAACGGAGTCGGGCTCTACGGGATCGACGTGCCGATCGGCGTCCTCTACTTCTTCGCCTTCGGCTCGTTCTCGTTCTACGGCCTCTTGCTCGCCGGCTGGTCGTCGGGCTCGAAGTACAGCTTCCTGGGCGCGATGCGCGCCGCCGCGCAGCTGATCTCCTACGAGATCGCGATGGGCCTCTCGCTGCTCGGCGTGATCATGATGGCCGGCTCCCTGTCGCTGGTCACGATCGTCGAGCAGCAGGCCACGATCTGGTACGTCGTGCCGCAGTTCGTCGGCTTTTTGATCTTCATGCTCGCCGGGTTCGCGGAGACGAACCGGACGCCGTTCGACCTCCCCGAGGCCGACGCCGAGCTCGTGCAGGGCTACCAGACGGAGTACGGAGGGACGCGCTTTGCGTCGTTCCTGCTCGCCGAGTACCTGGAGATGTTCGTGGTCTCGGGGATCGCGGCCGCCTTCTTCCTCGGTGGCTGGCACGGGCCGGGGCCGGGCTGGCTCGATCCGATCTGGATGATCGTCAAGATCCTCGCGCTGATCGTGTTCTTCATCTGGATTCGGGCGACGCTGCCGCGGCTGCGCTACGACCAGTTGATGAGCCTCGGCTGGAAGGTCCTGATCCCGCTGGCGACCCTCAATGTCCTCGTGACCGCGGTACTGGTGGTGGTGCTTTGATCGCAGAGCCCGAAGGGCGGAGCGGAACTCCGCCGATGTTGAGGCGGCTTGTATGAGCGAAGAGTTTCCGTATCTGAAGGACGCCGACGAGGTGATCGCGGTGCAGCGCGGCCCGGAGCCGGGCGGCGCGCGCGGCGCCTATCGCGCCTTCGGCGAGACGCTGCGCGGGCTGAAGACGACGCTCGCGCGGGTCATCGAGGGGCCGCTGACGCTCCAGTACCCGGAGGAGAAGACGCCGGTCTACCCGCGCTTCCGCGGCCGCCACAAGCTGCACAAGTTCGAGGACACCGGGCTGGAGAAGTGCGTGGGTTGCTCGCTCTGCGCCGCGGCCTGCCCCGCCGACTGCATCCGCGTGGTGGCGGCCGAGAACGACCCGGCGGACCGGGTCTCGGCCGGCGAGCGGTACGCGGCGGTCTACGAGATCAACATGGCCCGCTGCATCTTCTGCGGCTACTGCGAGGTCGCGTGCCCGTTCGACGCGATCACGATGGGTCACGAGTACGAGCTCGCCGACTACAACCGCAGCGATCTGATCTTCACCAAGGAGATGCTGCTGGCGGAGCCGATCGAGCGCACGCCGCTGCGGCGCGAAGGCGAGTAGCGAGTAGTGGTTCAAGTCGCCTTCTTCGCCGGTGCGATTGGCGCCCTCGGGGGCGCGATCGCGGTGATCGCGCTGCGCAACCCCTTCTACAGCGTGCTGGCGCTGATCGTCCACCTGGTCTCGCTCGCCGGGCTCTTCCTGCTGCTGCACGCCGAGTTCATCGCCGCGGCGCAGATCGTGGTCTACGCCGGCGCGGTGATGGTCCTGTACCTGTTCGTCGCCGCCTACGTGGGCGCGGTCGAGGAGCCGATCTGGGAGCCGATCCCCGGCCAGCGCCTGATCGGGCCGATCCTCGCCGCGGCGCTGTTCATCGAGGTGTCGATCGCGGTCATCGGCACGTCGCTGACGACGATCGAGTCCCGCGGCCCGATGCTGAAGGCCGGGTTCGGCTCGCCCGGTGAGATCGGGCGCCTGCTGCTCGAGCGCTTCCTGGTCGCCTTCGAGGCCGCATCGATGCTGCTGCTGATCGCCGCCGTCGGCGCGATCGTCTTGGCGGGACGAAAGCGGCGCCAGGACCCACACCGGGATGCTGAGGAGATCGCGAGCTGATGGACGTCTCCTGGTACCTGGTCCTCTCGGCGCTGCTGTTCGCCACCGGTGCATGCGGGGTGCTCCTGCGGCGCTCTCCGCTGGTGATCCTGTTGTGCCTCGAGCTGATGCTCAACGCGGGCAACCTCGCGCTGGTGGCGTTCTCGCGCTCCTCCGGCAACGAGGAGGGTCAGATCTTCGCCCTGGTCGTGATGGTGGTCGCGGCTTGCGAGGTGGTGGTCGGCCTGGGCCTGATCGTCGCCATGTTCCGGCGCAAGCTGCCGCTCGACGTCGATGAGATCCGGGAGCTGCGCGGGTGAGCGTGGGTACGTGGGCGTGGCTCGTCCTCGCCTTCCCGCTCGCGGGGAGCATGGTGATCGCCTTCGGGCGCTCGTTCATGCCCGGCCGGATCCCCGGCTGGGTGGGGACGGCGTCGATCGCGCTGGCCTTCGCCTGCTCGATCGGCGCGCTGCTGGCGCTGCTCGACCACCCGGTCGACGAGCGCCAGATCTCGGACTCGCTCTACAACTACGCCTCGGCGGCCGGGCTCGACATCCAGATGAACATCCTCGTCGACCCGCTCTCGGTCTACATGTGCCTGGTGGTGACCGGGGTCTCGACCCTGATCCACCTCTACTCGCTGGCCTACATGGACTCCGACCGCGGCTACACGCGGTTCTTTTCCTACCTCAACTTCTTCGTCTTCTCGATGCTGCTGCTGGTGCTGGCGGGCAACTTCGTCCTGCTGATCGTCGGCTGGGCGTTCGTCGGCTTCGCCTCCTACGCGCTGATCAGCTTCTGGTACCGGCGCGAGACCGCGACCAAGGCCGGCATGAAGGCGTTCGTGATCAACGTCATCGGCGACATCGGCCTCGTGCTGGCCGCGTTCTTCATCTTCCGCGAGCTCGGCACCTTCGACTACCTGGCGATGTTCGACGGCGCCCGCGCCAGCTTCACCAGCAATCAGGGCGTGGTGATCGCGATCTGCCTGCTGATCTGCGTCGGCGCCTTTGCCAAGTCCGCGCAGGTCCCGTTCCACACCTGGCTCCCGGACGCGATGGAGGGCCCGACGCCGGTCTCGGCGCTGATCCACGCCGCGACCATGGTCACCGCCGGCGTCTACCTGATCGCGCGCATGTTCCCGCTCTTCGAGCTCGCGCCCACGGCCGCCGACATCGCCGCCTTCGTCGGCCTCGCGACGCTGCTGATCGCGGCGACGATCGCGCTCGCGGTCACCGACCTGAAGCGGATCATCGCCTACTCGACCATGAGCCAGATCGGCTACATGATCATGGGGGTGGCGATCGGCGCGTACGCGGGCGGGATGTTCATGCTCATGGCGCACGCCTTCTTCAAGGCGCTGCTCTTCATGGCCGCCGGGTCGGTGATCTCGGCGATGGCCAACAACCAGAACGTCGACGACATGAGCGGCTTCCGCAAGGCGATGCCGTTCACCTCGGCGCTCCTGCTGATCGGCTGCCTGGCGCTCGCGGCGTTCCCGGGCACGTCGGGCTTCTTCTCCAAGGACGAGATCCTCGCGTTCGCCGCCAACCGCGGCGGGATGTACTGGATCTTCGCCATCGGCGGCTACGCCGGGGCCCTGCTGACCGCCTTCTACGCGTTCCGAATCGGCTTCCGGGTGACCGCCGGGAAGCCGTGCAAGGAGGCGGAGGAGCTCCAAGCAGGGCCACATCCACCACGCGCCGCCGATGAACCCACACACCGGGGAGCCCGAGGACACCGACGTCGGCTTCCCCGGTGAGGAGCACCACATCGCCGAGCGGGAATGGCCGATGCGCGCCGCGATGGCGGTCCTCGGCTTCGGCGCCCTGTTCGCCGGCCTGATCCAGGTCCCCGGGGTCGACCACGTGGTCACCACGTTCCTCGCCGGCACGTTCGAGAGCTCGTCGCTCTACCACCTCGAGCCGTCCACCGCCGACTCCTGGCTCGGGCTGGCGATCGGCGGCGCGATCTCCGATCACCGGGATCGCGATCGCCTACTACTGCTACGTCCGCCGCCCAGGGGTGACGGTGCGGCTCGCCGAGCGCCTGCGCCGCACGCACCGCTTCCTGCTCAACAAGTGGTACTTCGACGAGGTCGAGGACGCGCTCTTCTACAAGCCGACGATCGCCATCGGCCGGTTCGCGAACAGCGTGATCGAGCGGGTGGTCGCCGACGGGATCGTCAGCGCGGCGACCGGGGTCGTCAAGGGCGCCGGCTCGGTCGTCCGCGGGGCCCAGTCCGGATTCGTGCGCGCGTACGCGCTGCTCTTGGTCGGCGGCTTCGCGGCGCTCGGCATCTACTTCCTGGTGGTGAGCAGCTGATGCTCAACGTGCTGCTCTGGGCGCCGCTGGCCGGGCGCGCTGCTGGCGCTCGTGCTGCCGCGAGCGCTGGCCCGGTGGGCGGGCGTGCTCGCGTCGCTGGTGGCGCTCGGGCTCGCGATCGCGCTGGTGCTCGACTTCGGCACCGGCTCCGCCGGGCTCCAGCACGTGGTCGACGAGTCGTGGATCCCGGACCTCGGGGTCCGCTACCAGCTCGGCATCGACGGCATCAGCCTCTTCCTCGTCCTGCTGACGACCGTGCTGTGGTTCGCCTCGACGCTCTGGTCGGCGCTGCGCGGCGAGCCGAGCGACGGGCGCGACCGCCTCTACTACTTCCTCGTCGGGCTGGCCGAGACCGCCGCGCTGGGCGCGTTCCTGTCCCAGGACCTGCTGCTGTTCGTCCTCTTCTTCGACCTGATGCTGATCCCGTTCTTCTTCCTGATCGGGACCTTCGGCGGGCGCAACCGGATCGCCGCGACGACGAAGATGATCGTCTACACGCTGGTCGGGTCGCTGCTGATGCTGGTCGCCGCGATCGCGACCGCGATCCTCGCCTCGGGCTCGGTCGGCGAGCTCAGCTTCTCGATCCCGGTGCTCCAGCAACACCTGCTCTCGACCGGCAGCCAGTACTGGATCTTCTGCTTCTTCGCGGCGGCCTTCCTGGTCAAGATGCCGGCCTTCCCGATCCACGGCTGGATGCCGGACGCCTACCGCGCGGCGCCGCTGCCGGTGCTGATCCTGCTCTCGGCGGTGCTCTCGAAGGTCGGGGCCTACGGCTTCCTGCGCGTGGTGCTGCCCCTGTTTCCCCAGGCCACGGCCCACTTCCAGGAGCTGGTGATGCTGATCGCGCTCGCCTCGATCCTCTACGGCTCGGTGATGGCGTTCACCCAGACCAACATCCGGCTGATCGCCGGCTACTCGTCGGTCGCCCAGCTCGGCTTCATCACCCTCGGGATCTTCAGCCTGCGGCCCGACGGCGCCGACGGCGCGGTGCTGCAGATGGTCAACCACGGCCTCGTGGTCGGGGCGATCTTCATGGTCATCGCGATCGTGTACGCGCGCACGAAGACCGACGACATCAACGAGATGGGCGGCCAGGCGCTGCGCGCGCCCGTGCTCGCCGCGCTGTTCCTGGTGATCGCGATGGCCAACCTGGCGATCCCGGGATCCTCGAACTTCGCCGGCGAGTTCTACATCCTCAACGGCGTCTTCCAGTCGAAGATCGTGCTCGCCTTCATCGCCGTGATCGGGGTGGCGCTGGCGGCCTTCTACAGCCTGCGGATGTACCAGAAGGTGATGCACAACCGGCTCCCCGAGGGGGCCGAATCGCGCGAAATCGGGATCCGCGACGGGATCGTGCTGGCGCCCCTCGTGGCGTTGATCATCGCGCTCGCCTTCTGGCCCGGGCTGATCCTCGAGCGCGGTCAGGACTCGGTGACCGAGAAGGTCGGCGCCGTCGCGCTGGCGGACTGCGGGATCGGGAGCGGCACGTACGTGAACCGGTCCGACGGCGCCTTCCGGACCGCTGAGGTGGTCACCGCCGGGCGCGAGGGCTGCACGCAGCAGTACGGCGTCAGCCCGATCGAGGCGATCACCGCGACGCTGCCCTGCGGGACGACCAATCCGCAGGGCGGCGGCTACCTGATCAAGTTCTGCGACGACGACGCGACGGCGCTGCGCTGATGGAGTTCAACGCCCCCGACATCAACTACGGCGGCATCTCGCCGATCATCGCGCTCACCGCCGGGCTCGTCGTCACCCTCCTCACCGGGATCGTCGGCGGCGACCGGCGGCGCCGGGTGGTGCTCTCCTCGATCGCCGCCTACGCGACGCTGGCAGCGGCCGCCGGGCTGCTGATCGCCCAGTGGGGGTCGGAGAAGAACCTGATCGCCGGCGCCCTGCGGCTCGACGACCTCGCGATCGCGGGAGGGCTGATGGCGATCGCCGCCGCCGCGTTCGTGATCCCGCTCTCGTGGCGCGAGGAGTCGGTGGACAAGCCGCTCGGCCCCTCCGGGCACGCCGAGTTCAACGCGCTGCTGATCTGCTCGGTGCTGGGGATGACGATGATCGCCCAGGCCCAGAACCTGATCTCGTTCTTCGTCGCGATCGAGCTGCTGTCGATCCCGCTCTACGTGCTCTGCGGGTCGGCCCTGCGGCGCGAGGGATCGCTGGAGTCAGGGCTCAAGTACCTGATCATCGGCTCGCTCGGCTCGGCGACGCTGCTCTACGGGCTCGCGTTCATCTACGGCGCCTCCGAGTCGACCGACTTCTCGGGCATCCGGGCGGCGGTCGGCGGCTCGGTGGTCGACGACCCCGTGCTGCTGATCGGGATCGCGCTCGCCGCCACCGGGCTGGCGTTCAAGCTCTCGATCGCCCCGTTCCACCAGTGGACGCCCGATGTCTACGAGGGCGCGCCGACGCCGGTGACCGCGTTCATGTCGGTGGCGACGAAGGCGGCCGTGTTCTGCGTCATGGTGCGCTTCTTCGACGTCGCCCTCGGGCCCGCGGCGGGCGACTGGCAGCCGGCGCTCGCGGCACTGGCGACGGTCTCGATCGTGGTCGGCAACGTGGGCGCGCTCGGGCAGCGCTCGCTCAAGCGGCTGCTCGGCTACTCGGGCATTGCCCAGTCCGGCTACATGATGGTCGGGGTGGTCGCCGCCAGCGCCGCCGGGGTCAGCGCGCTGGTCTTCTACCTCGCCGCTTACACCTTGATGAACCTCGGCGCCTTCGCGGTGATCACGATCCGCGAGCGCGAGAGCGCCTACGGCGACGACATCCGCGCGGTGGAGGGGATGGGCAAGGAGCGGCCGTTCCTCGCGGTCGCGCTGACGATCTCGATGCTGGCGCTCGCCGGCCTCCCGGGAACGGCTGGCTTCATCGGCAAGCTCTACCTGATCGAGGCCACCGTCGACGCCGACTACACCTGGCTCGGCGTGATGATCGCGGTCGGCACGATGATCTCCCTCGCCTACTACCTGCGGGTGATGGCAGCGGTCTGGATGCGCCCGACCGCCGGCCGGGCGCCGAGCTCGGTGCCGGCGATGGCCGGCGGCTCCCAGGAGGCCGACGCGCAGATCACCGGCGGCCGCTGCAAGGTGATCCTGGGGTTCGTGGCGCTGGTCACGGCGGCGACGATCTTCTTCGGCGTCATCCCCTCGCCGCTCGTCGACTGGGCCACCTCCGCGGGTGACTCGATCGCCAACCTGATCGGCTAGCGCCGAAACCGGTACCTGAGGCTGGCGATCTGGCCCGAGCGGTCGGTCTCGACCAGCTCGAGCCGGGCCGGGTCGGTGGCCGGCTCACCGTAGAGCCGCACACCGTCGCCGAGCAGGATCGGCGCGAGGTGGACGACGAGCTCGTCGACCAGGCCGGCCTCCACACATTGGCGGTTGACGTTCGCGCCGAAGACCTCCAGGTTGCGGCCGCCCGCGGCGGCGAGCGCGATCTCGACGGCCTCGCCGACGTCGCCGGAGAGGAAGATCAGCTTGGGGTTCGACGGTTCGGCCGGCGGCTCGTGGGTGAGCACGAACTCCGGTCCCTGCCACCGACCGCCGTACGCCTCGCTGGTCTCCGGCCGCTCGGACCGCTCGCCGACGTCGTAGGCGTTGCGGCCGGCGAGGATCGCCCCCGTGGCGTTCATCACCTCGTCGGCCATCGGGATCTCGTCGTCGTACTCGAAGATCCAGTCCATCGCGTGCTCGGGGCCGGCGATGAACCCGTCGACCGACATCGACACGTGCCAGACCACCTTCCCCTGCTGCGCGTCGCTCATACGGGTTGAGACCGCGGCCGCCGCGAAAACTCATCGCCCGCCGCTGGCCGGCGCGCGGGGATAAGCGGCGAGTCGCCGGTTAGCAGCGCATATCGCGGTCAACTTGCGAGTCGCCGCGAATCGCGGGGTTCGCGAATCGGGGTGGGGCGGCGCTCGCCCCGGGCGATCGCTAGTCGCCCGGCTGGATTCGGAAGCCCTTGAGGATCGTCTCGTGGACGGTCCACACGGTCTCGGTGCCCGCGGCGAGGGCGCAGACGTCGCCGGGGCCGACGTCGAGCCGGCCGCCGTCCCACTCGATCGTCGCCCTTCCGGAGAGCACCACGAAGGTCTCGTCGGCCTCGACGTCGGTGAAGCGGCCCGGCGTGCAGCGCCAGACGCCGGTCTCACCGCCCTCGGGCGTCGTCGCCAGCACGTGGGCCGAGGTCTCGGGCGCGCCCTCGAGGACCTGCCCGGGGTCCAGGGGCTCGTCCTCCAGCGGCGCCGAGGCTGCGGCGATCGCCGCGACCGGCGGCTCAGCCACCGGTGAGCTCGGCGGCGGCCTCGTCGAAGGCCGCCTGGTGGCGGTCGACCTGGTCCGCGGAGGTCGCGGGGCTCATCAGCGCCATCATGTGGAACGGCGTCAGCAGCACGCCGCGGTTGAGCATGTAGAGGTGCAGGAGCGCGTCGAGCTCCTCGTCCATGGCCGCCGCCGCCTCCGCGCCGTTGCGCGGCCGCTCCGCGGCGAACATGTACTCGGCCCGGCACCCCAGACGGGTGATCGACCAGGGCAGCCCGCGCTCGGCGATCGTCGCCGCGACCCCGGACTCAAACCGCTCGCCGAGCGCGATCATCCGCTCGAACGCCTCGTCGGTGAGCACGTCGGAGAGCGTCGCGCGGACCGCCGCGAGCGAGAGCGCGTTGCCGGCCAGCGTCCCGCCGACGCCGCCGACGTCGGCCTCGCGCCAGAAGGTGTGGTCGACGACCCGCTCGGCGACCTCGGCGCTCATCCCGTAGGCGCCGGTCGGGATCCCGCCGCCGATCGGCTTGCCGATGGTCAGCACGTCGGGCTCGAGGTCGTGGGCGCGGGTGTAGCCGCCGGGGCCGCAGCAGAGCGTGTGGGTCTCGTCGATCACCAGCAGCGTCCCGGCGGCGCGGGTGAGCTCGCGCACGGCCTCGTGGTAGCCGTCGTCGGCGAGCACGATGCCGATGTTGGTCAGCGCCGGCTCGATCAGCAGGCAGGCGACGTCGCCGGCGGCGAGCTCGCGCTCGAGCCCGTCGAGGTCGTTGATCTCGACCACGCGGGTCGTCTCGTCCACCGGGACCGGCGGCCCGACGCTGCCCTCGCGCGGGCGCACCTCGCCGTCGACGAGCGTGGCGACGGTCTCGTCGACGCTGCCGTGGTAGCAGTGGTTGTGGACGATGATCTTCGAGCGCTCGGTGATCTGGCGGGCGATCCGGATCACGAAGCGGTTCGCGTCGGTCGCCGAGAGGGTGAACTGCCAGTCGCGCAGGCCGAAGCGGCGCTGCATCTCCTCGCCGACGGCCGCCGCGTCCTCCGTCGGCAGCATCGAGGTGATCCCGCGGGCGAGCTGCGCGTTGACCGCGGCGATCGTCGGCGCCGGGGCGTGGCCGGTCATCGCCCCGGTGTCGCCGAGGCAGAGGTCGGCGTAGACGTTGCCGTCGACGTCGCGAAGCTCCGCGCCCTGGGCCGATTCCATGAACACGGGGAAGTCCCCGGGCCAGCGGGTCATCCAGTTCATCGGCACCCCGGAGAGCAGCGACGCCTTGCCGCGCTCGTGGAGCTCACGCGACGTCGGGTGCTCGGCGGCGAAGCGCGATCGCTCGCGCTCCATCAGCTCCGCTATGCGGCCGCGCTCGATCGTCATCGCGCGGACGCTATCGCGAGCAGGCTCAGAGCCAGCCCTTGTGCCAGGGCCCGGTGATCGCGAACGTCTCGCCCGGATACTGGATGTGGAGGAAGAGCCACTTGCCGTCCGGGCTGTAGCCGACGCCCGCGGCCTCGCTGTGGCCGACGCCCTCGCCCTTCTCCGGCGGGTGGTCCCAGCGATCGGGGTTGTACGGGAACAGGTCCGCCGCGATGTTGTCGTGCAGCTGCATCGGCTCGGTGACGACGCCGAAGTCGTTCAGCTTGCCGTTCGGCGAGATGTACTTGAACCGCGAGGGCTGACCCTTGACGTCCTCGCTGGCGCCGTCCTCGCAGACGAGGATGCCGCCGCGCGGGCTCTGCGTGATCGCGTCGGGGCCGGCGAGCACCTTGTGGAAGTGCGACTCGTAGACGAGCTGCAGGGTGCCGCGCTTGAAGTTCTTGTTGTCCGGCGTGTACTTCCAGATCTGACCCTGGCCGGTGTCGCCGCCGTCGGAGGCCGTGAAGTAACAGCTGCCCTTCGAGAAGGTGCCGCCCTCGAGCCCGAGGAACTTCGCGGCGCCGTCGTGGCGACCCTGCATGTAGACCGCCTGCGGGAAGCGGTCGGCGCCGTTGGGGTCCGGGTCCTTGATGTCCACCCAGCGGCACTCGAGCTTCTCGCCCACCTCCTGATGCGTGGCGGTGTTGTACTTCGGCCGGCCGTGGATGGCGAGCATCTGCAGCTTGCCGCCGCGATGCAGCTTGCCCTTGTGGTGGGGCAGGTAGCGATAGAAGCCGTCGCCGGGGTCGCCGTTGTCCTCGGTCATGTAGACGATCCCCGTCTTCGGGTCGACCGGGCACGCCTCGTGGACGAACCGCCCCATCGCCTTGATCGGGCGCGGCTCGATGATCGAGTTGGCGCGCGCGGGGACCTCGAACACATAGCCGTGCTCGGCGCCGTAGCCCTGCTCCTTGCCGACCGTGTTCTCCTCACCGCTCAGCCACGTGCCCCACGGCGTCACGCCGCCGTTGCAGTTGTTGTCGGTGCCGTTGAGGACGAGCGCGTTGCCGAGGACCTTTCCGGTCCTGGTGTTGAAGTGCGAGACGGTCACGCCACCCTGGGCGATCGGGTCGTAGGCGTTGACCCGTGCCTGGGCGCGGCCCCGCTGGAAGCCCTCCTGGTTGCGGACGATCCAGACCGTGTCGCGGCGGCCCTTGAAGTAGCCGGTGCCGTCGTGGCAGGTGGGCATCCGCAGGCCGTCGGACATGGTCGACCCGGCGCGGTCGAAGCGGACGAACCGAAAGCCCTTCGGCAGGGCCAGCGGCTGGCCCTTCTTGAACACGGGCGGGCCGTAGCCCTTCTTCGCCAGCGTCGGCTTCATCGCCGCGAGCGCCTCGTTCTGGCCGCCGTACGCGAGCAGGCGTTCGGCGATCGTCAGGCTTGCTACGCCGAGCACGCCGTTCTTGAGCGCCTCCCTGCGGGTGAACGGTGTCGCGGTCATCTAGGTCCTCTCCCCATTTCTCCGAGTGCCGAGCACTGCTGGTAACACCTACTGCGACTTAAAGTCTTGGAACGCCCGGACCCACTCCTGGTAGTTGTCGGGATGGGTCTCGGGGATCGCCTGGTCGACGTAGTCGACGCCGGAGGTCTGCTCGTAGTTGGGCGGGGCGAGCGCAATCGCCTTCTTGTTCGTGACCAGGTAGCCGTCGCGGGCCCGGATCGCCTGCGCCTCGGGTGAGGACTGCCAGTTCATCAGCGCGTAGGCGGCGGGGTGTTCTGGGCCTTCGAGGTGAGCGCGAAGCCGCAGACCCAGGAGAGCGTGCCGTCCTTCGCGTAGGCCCACTTCGCCGGCACGCCGCCGCCGATCACCCGCTGGGCCAGCTGCGGGCCGGCCGCCGCGACGACGACCTCGCCCGACTTGAACAGGTTGACGAGGTCGGAGTCGGAGCCCCAGAGTGTCCGGAACTGGTCGGCGTGATCGATCAGGTACTGCTTCGTCTGGTCGAGCTGGGCGGAGTCCATGGCCATCGGGTCCTCGATCCCGATCGACAGCGCCGCCTCGGCCATCGGCGGCAGCGCGTAGGAGCCCTGGATCGTCGAGCGTCCGGCGTACTTCGGATCCCAGAGGTCCTTGAGCTCGTCGATCCCGCCGGGGACCTGCCTCGGTGTTGTAGATCAGGCCCTCGAGCCCGGCCGACAGTGGAACCCCGTACTGCTTGCCGTCGAGGACGATCCCGTCCGCGTTGGTGAACGCGAGGTCGTCCCAGGAGGTGATCCCCTTGGGGTCCAGCGGCCGGATCAGGCTCTGGTCGAGCAGCGGCTGCATCTCGTCGGCGCAGACCTCGACGACGTCGGCCTGGAAGCCGCCGGCCAGCTTCGCCGCCGCCTCGTCGTTGGAGTCGAAGGTCGCGGTCTCGATCTTCAGGTCCGGGTTCGCGTCGGTGACCGGGTCGATCATCTCCGGGGTCACCGAGTCCTCGTAGGCGAACACGCGCAGGGTCCCCGAGACCGGGGCGTTGGGATCGTCGGGAGCCGGCGCGACGCCGGACTCGCCTCCGCCCGACCCGCAGCCGGCGGCGAGCACGATCGCGCCGATTCCGGCCACGGCGGCGGCGGCGATGCGCTTGGGGCTTCGGGTCGGGGTCTCCACCTGCTCCGCGATTTTGTCACATTAGTCAACAATCTGTCAAAGAGCACGATCTGGTCGCCAATGTGTACCTTGGTTTACGAATTTCGTGCGAAATAGGCCGTAGCACGACGAATCAGCATGGAGCGAGCATGAGCAGCACCGGAACCGAGACCGACTTTCCCCGCGTCGAGACCAGCCTCCCGGGACCGCGCAGCGCCGCGCTGATGAGCCGCAACGACGCGGTCATGTACGGCCCGTACCGCGACCACCAGACGATCCCGCTCTACATCGACCACAAGACGGACTGGCTGATCGCCGACGTCGACGGCAACACGTTCGTCGACCACGTCTCGGGCTGGGGATCGAACCCCCTGGGCGCCCTGCCGGAGCCGGCGCTGGACCGCGCGATCGACGCGATGCACCGCTACGGCTTCGAGATCACCGACTACGTCCGCAGCCCGCCGCCGATCGAGCTCGCGGAGCGCCTGGTCGAGCTCGCCCCGGCGAGCATCACCCGGGCCGCGACCGGGATCACCGGCACCGAGGCGGTCGAGGGCGGCGTGAAGCTGGCGCGCGAGGCGACGGGCAGGCCGATGATCCTCGGCTTCCTCGGCCAGTACCACGGCGAGGCCACGTACCTGACCGCCGCCGGATCGACCGACCTCTCCGAGGTCACCTCGAACTCGGCCCAGTACGTGTCCGGCCTCGTCTTCGCCCCCTACCCGAACCAGTTCCGCGCCCCGTTCCACAAGGGCCCTGGCCCGTACGACGACACGATCTACGTCGATTACCTCGAGGAGGTGCTGCTCCGCCACCAGGTCGATCCCGAGCAGATCGCGGGGGTGCTGATCGAGCCGGTGCTCGGCGAGGGCGGGATCGTGATCCCGTCGGCCGACTTCTGGAAGCGGCTGGACGCCCTCTGCAAACGCTACGGATGGGTGATGATCGCCGACGAGGTGCAGACCGGCATCGGCCGCTGCGGGACCATGTTCGCGGTCGAGCGCTGGGACCTCGAGCCGGAGCTGATCCTGCTCGCCAAGGGCTTCGCGGGCGGCGTGATGCCGATCGGCGGGACTCTGGGGTCAGAGCGGGTGATGGCGAACGCCACCAACCACGTCGGCTCCACCTTCGGCTGGCCCCCGGCGGCGTCGGTGGCGGCGCTGGAGAACATCAACGCGATCCTGCGCAACGACGTGCTCGCGAACGTCCAGGAGATGGAGCGGGTCGCCTACGAGATGCTCGGGCCGCTGGTCGACCGCTTCGAGCAGGTCGGCGACGTGCGCGCCGCGGGCGGCCTGATCGGGGTCGAGTTCGTCACCGACATGGAGACGATCGCGCCGGCGCCCAACTTCCAGCTCGCCGTCCATCACGCTGCGCTGCGCCGCGGCGTGCTCGGGATCACCCAGGAGGGCAAGTGGGTCTACCGGCTGCAGCCGGCGCTCAACCAGCCGATCGAGCTCTTCCGCTGGTCCTGTGAGCGGGTCGCCGAGGCGATCGAGGAGGTCAGCGCCAACCCCCCGGCCGAGTAGGCGCGGTGGCGGCGATCACCGACTGGAGCCGCCTCGTCGGCTACGCGGACCGGCTGTCCGCGAGGCCGGGCGAGCGGCTGCGGGTCATGGTCTCGAGCTCGGACGCGCCGACCGCGCGCGTCGTCTCGCTCCCTCGTCGCGAGCCGGCCGCGGTGGCGGTCCGCGAGCTGGAGCCGGTCGAAACCCGTGCGGTACGGACGGGCTCGCACGTCCGCGTCGGACACGACCCGGCGCTGCGCCCCGAGGACGGCCTGGCGGTCTCGACCTGGGTGTGGCTCGCTCCGGGCGCCCCGGCGGGGCGGCGGCGCGGGCTGATCGCCACGTGGGGCGAGGGCGGTGACGGCTGGGCGCTCGTCCTGGACCCGGACGGACGTCCGCGCTTCGAGGTCGGCGCCGACGGGCGCCGCGACTCGGTCGCCGGCACCGAGCCGGTCGTAGCGGGCGCGTGGACGCTGCTCGAGGCCGAGCTCGACCCGGCGACGGGCACGATCGGGATCGTGCACGGGCGCCGCCGCGGCCGGCGCCTGGAGACGGTCGAGGTGGCGCGCGCGCAGGCGGAGACGAGCGGCCCGGGTCCGGGTCCGGGCCCGCTACTGCTGGGCGCCGAACCTGACGACGCGGGCGTCGGCGGCGCCCATCTCGACGGCAAACTCGACCGGCCGGCGATCGCGTCCGGGCCCGGCGGCGAGACCGCGGTCGCGGCCTGGCACCTCGGCGAGGGTCGCGGGCCACGCGTACTCGACGGCGGGCCCCGGGGCCTGCACGGCGCCTGCGTCAACGGGCCGCTGCGCGCGGTGACCGGCCACGACTGGCGCGGCGACGTCCACGACTGGCGGCTGGCGCCCGAGCAGTACGGGGCGATGCACTTCCACTCCGACGCGGTCGACGACCTGGGCTGGCCGCCCAGCTTCGAGCTCGAGTTGCCCGCGGACCTGCCGGGGGGCGTCTACGGCCTGGCGCTCGAGGCGGACGGGGTCGAGGACGTGGTCGCCTTCGCGGTCGGCCGCGCGGCCGCCGCCGAGCCGGCGGCGAACGCCGTTCTGCTCCCGACCTTCACCTACCTGGCCTACTCCTGCGAGCGCGAGGCACCCGCCGCCGCGGGCTCGCGACGACCCGAGGACCGATGGGTGGCCGAGGCCGGGTTGCGTTGCCTCTACGACCGCCATGCGGACGGGGTCGGCGTGTACGAGGCGTCGCTGCTGCGGCCGCTCACCCAGCTGCGGCCGGGCTACCGCTGCTCGCAGCACGGCGGCCCGCACGGCCTGGCCCAGGACCTGATCCTGATCGACTGGCTGGCGCGGAAGGGCATCGCGTTCGACCTGCTCACCGACCACGACCTGCACCGCGAGGGCGCCGCCGCGCTCGCCGGGCACCGCACCGTGATCACCGGGCGCTCACCCCGAGTACGCGAGCGCGGCCCTGCTCGACGCGCTCGACGAGCACCTCGGGGCGGGCGGGAGCCTCGCCTACCTCGGCGGGAACGGGCTCAACGGCAGCGTCTCGGTGGACCCGGCGCGACCGCACGTGATCGAGCTGCGGCGCTGTGAGACCCAGGGGCTGATGTGGCAGGCGCTGCCCGGCGAGCACCACCACGCCTCCGGGGAGTACGGGGGCGACTGGCGCCGCCGAGCCCGGCCCGAGCACCGGACGCTGGGGGTGGGCCTCCGCGCCTTCGGCGACGGCGCGGCGACCGGCTACGCCCGTGCGGCCACCGACGACCCCGCAGCCGCGATCGCCTTCGAAGGCGTCGATCCCGGCGTCGAGGTCGACGCCCAGGGGGAGGTGCTGGGCGGCGCGGCCGGCTACGAGGTCGACGGGTATGACCCACGCCTGGGATCGCCCCCCGACGGTGTCGTGCTGGCGACGGCGCGAGTGGGCGATGGCTACGAGCCATGGCCGGACGACGTGATCGACGACCCGGGAGGCGGCGGTCCCCTGCGCGCCGACCTGGTCGTCTGCCGGCGCCCCGAGGGCGGGGCCGTGTTCGCGGTCGGCTCGATCGCCTGGACCGGATGCCTGGCCGGCGACGACGACAACCCGGTCGCGCGCGTCACCGAGAACGCGCTCGCCGAGCTCGCGCGCGAGACACCATTTCGGGAGCGCACCGATGGCTGACGCGGCGGCGCGCGCCCCTCGACGCCGGCGCTTCGACGCGGTCGTGGTCGGGGCCGGGCACAACGGCCTGGTCACGGCGGCGTACCTGGCGCGCGCCGGGCTGCGCACCGCGGTCGTCGAGCGGCGCGAGATCGTCGGCGGCGCCTGCACGACCGAGGAGTTCTCGCCCGGATTCCTCGCCTCGCCGGGCGCCTACGTGCTCAGCCTCCTGCGGCCGGCGATCTGGCGCGATTTCTCGCTGCGCGCTCGGGGGCTCGAGGTCCTGGAGGCGGCGCCCACGCTGAACGTGTTCCGCGACGGCGCGCGGCTGACGCTCCACGACGACGACCGCGAGACCGCGCGCGAGCTCGCCCGCTTCGACCGTCGCGACGCGGCCGCCTACCCGGGGTTTCGAGCCGAGCTGGTCGAGATCGCCGACCTGCTCGGCCCGTGGTTCGATCGCCCGGCGCCGGGGGCGCCCGGGTGGCTCGGCCGCGATTCCGTGCGGGCGATCGGCCGCAGCGTCGGCGCGGCCCGCCGCCACGGGCTCGCGGCCGCGAAGCTGTTCGCGACCTCGGCGCGCGACCACCTCGAGCAGCGCTTTGCGTCCGAGTACACCGGGCGCCGCGCTGGGCTGGGACGCGATCTCGAACACGCTCGCGGGGCCGTCGACGCCCGGAACCGCCTACTCGCTCCTGCACGAGCACGCGGCCGCCTCGCTCGGGGGGGCCGCCTGGGGCTTCGTCCGCGGGGGGATGGGCACGGTCACCGCGCTGCTCGCGGACGCCGCCACCGAGGCCGGGGCCGAGATCGTGACCGGGGCGCCGGTCGAGCGGATCCTCGTCGACGACGGGCGCGTGAGCGGGGTGCTGCTCGCCGAGGGCGGCGAGCTGGCGGCGCCGCTCGTGGTGTCGAACGCCGACCCGAAGCGGACCCTGCTGGGGCTGGTCGGGCGCGACCGGCTCGACCCGGGGACGGCCGACGCGATCGAGGCCTATCGCTGCGAGGGCGCGAGCCTGAAGATCAACCTGGCGCTCGGCGAGCTGCCGCGGATCGAGGGCAGCCCAGCCGGCGAGCAGGATCATCACCGCGGGCTGATCCAGTTCACGCTGCCGCTCGCCGGCATGGACGCCGACCAGGAGGGCGCCCGCCGCGGGATCCCGGCCCCGGCCCCGCACGTGGAGCTCTGCGTCCCGAGCGTCCTCGATCCGTCGCTCGCGCCGCCGGGGCGCCACGTCGCGACCCTCGGCTTTCGCTCCCAGCCCTACCGGCTGGCGGAGTCGGATTGGGACACCGAGCGCGACCGGATCGCGGATCGCCTGCTGGACGAGCTGGGGACGATGATCCCGAACCTCGCCGGGGCGATCATCGACCGCCAGGTGCTGACGCCGCTCGACCTCGAGCGCACCCTCGCGCTCACCGGCGGCCACCACCTGCACGGCGACATGTCGCCCGACCAGCTCGGGCCGCTACGGCCCGCCGTCGGCCTCGGCGGCTACCGGACGACGATCGCCGGCCTCTACCTGTGCGGCGCCGGCACCCACCCCGGGGGCGGCGTCACCGGCGCCAACGGGCGCAACTGCGCGCGGCGCGTCCTCGCCGACCGGCGCCGCCGGCGTCAGTCGGGGCGGACGGAATCCGAGAACCGGTAGGAGTCCTTGAGCTCGGAGAGGATCACCGCCGTGTCGGTCTCGGCCACGCCGTCGAGCTCGCGGATCGCGCTGGTCACCTCGAGCAGGTGCTGGTTGTCGCGGCAGACGGCGCCGACCAGGAGGTCGGTCGGGCCCGTGCACACGGCGACGTAGTCGACCTCCGAGATCGCCGCGATCCGCTCGGCGGCGCGCTCGAGCCCGCCGCCGCTGAGCCGCACCGAGATGAACGCCTGAATCATCCCGAGCGCGATCGGGCTCGTCGCGGCGACGATCTGGATCACGCCGCGCTCGGTCAGCGAGGCAACCCGCTGGCGAACGCTCGCCTCGGAGATCCCGACGGTGCGCGCGATCTCGGTGTAGGGGCGCCGTCCCTCCTCCTGGAGCTGGTCGATGATCCGGCGGTCGAGGTCGTCGAGCGGCCGGTTCATCGCGGCGGCTCCGGGTCGATGCCGGCCAGATGCTCGGGCACCGGCGGGCGGCTCGCGGTGTCGTACCAGTCGCCGCTGAGCTCTCCCCCGTCGACGACGATCGTCTGCCCGCTCACGTAGGAGGCCTCGTCCGAGGCGAGGAAGCAGACGGCCCGCGCCATCTCGGCCGGCAAGCCGACGCGGCGCAACGGCACCCGTTGCAGGTAACGCCGGGTCCGCTCGCGATCGTCATCGGTGTAGGCCGCGGCCTCCTCGGCGGCGACGGTCTCGCCCGGCGCGACGCAGTTGAAGCGCACCCCGCGGTGCGCGAGCTCGATCGTGAACGAGCGCATCACCGAGACGATGCCCGCCTTGGTCGCGTTGTAGTGGACCTCGGGCGCCTCGGCCCGGAACGCGTTGACGGAGCTGATCGACACCACGGCCCCGCCGCCGCGCTCGGCCATTGCGCCGGCCACCGCCTGGGTGAGGAAGAAGACGGCGCGGAGGTTGACGGCGAACAGCTCGTCCCACTCGGCGACCGTGATCTCCAGCGCCGGCGTCTGGCGCATGAGCCCGGCGTTGTTGACGAGCACGTCGACGCCGCCGAGCAGCCGCTCGGCCTCCGCCCCGAGCCAGCCGGGGGTGTCCGGCTCCGCGAGGTCCGCCTCGATCGTCAGCAGCCGGTCAGCGGGGTCCAGCAGGGCGGGCAGCCGGGCCAGGCCATCGCGATCGCGGTCGGCGACCAGCACCCGGGCGCCCCGGGCACAGAACTCCTGCGCGATCGCCCGCCCGATCCCCGAGGCCCCGCCCGTCACCAGCACCCCGCGGTCGTTGAACTGGGCGGCGCTCAAGATGCGAATCCCGTCATTCGAACGCTATTTCAGCACGTAATCCGCATCGGGTGCCCGCCGATGGTCGGGATGGCGCAGAACGCAAGTTGTCTAATTGTGGAATAATGCAACACATGGAAGCCACAAGCGGCCGTCCGAGCGACGCTCGCAACCTGCATCTGAACACCGTTTCGACCGTCGACGCCGCCGCCAACGTGCTCCGCGAGCTGATCCTCGACGGCGAGCTCGAGCCCGGCAGCCGCCTGCGCGAGGCCGAGTTCGCCGAGCGCCTCGGGATCGCCCGCCACTCCTTCCGCGCCGCGACCCAGGTGCTGATCTCGGAGGGCATGCTGCGCCGCGAGCCCCACCGGGGCGTCCAGGTGACGACGCTGGATGCCGGCGACATCGTCGACACCTTCAGGCTGCGCATCGCGCTCGAGACCGAGGCCGTGCGGATCGTGATCGCGACCGGGCGCGTGCCCGATGGCGCCCGCCAGGCGGTCGACGAGCTCTCCGCGGTTCCCGATGGCGCCCCCTGGCGTGACGTCGTCGAACCCGACATGAAGTTTCACCGGGCGATCATCGACGCCGCCGAGAGCCCGCGGCTGAGCCGCGCCTACGGCGCCGTCGAGGCGGAGATCCAGCTCTGCATGACCCAGCTCCGCCCTCACTACGAGCGCCCGTCCGAGGTGGCCGCCGAGCACACGGAGTTGCTGGGAGCAATCGCCGCCGGCGATCCGGCCCTGGCGGACGAGCTCTTCCGCCGCCACCTGACCGACGCGGTCCGCAACTTGAGCAGTGCCCTCGCAGCCGGCGAGGGAACAAACCCCGAGGAGGTAATTCTGTGAGCGATCCGAGTTCCGCAGGCGACCGCACCGTCGTCGCCGTCCGCGCCCGTGAGGTGCTCGACTGCCGCGGCCTGCCGACGGTGCAGGTCGACGTCGTGCTCGACGGCGGCGTGACCGGGACGGCCGACGTGCCCTCCGGCCGCTCGACCGGGTCGAACGAGGCCTGCGAGCTGCGCGACGGCGGGCGCCGCTTCGGCGGCTTCGGCGTCCGCGGGGCGGTCGCGAACGTCACCGGTGAGATCGGCGAGTCCATGCTCGGCGTCCCGCTTCCGGACCAGCGCAGCCTCGATCGGGCCCTGATCGAGCTCGACGGCACGGCCGACAAGTCGCGCCTCGGCGCGAACGCGATCCTCGGCGTCTCGCTCGCGGCCGCCCGCGCGCGCGCCGCGGCGTCGGGCCTGCCGCTCTACCGGGCCCTGAACGCCAACGCCCACCTGCTCCCGGTGCCCCTCGTGAACCTGATCAACGGCGGCAAGCACGCGTCGAACGACCTCGACTTCCAGGAGTTCATCGTGATCCCGGTCGGCGCCGACTCGATCCTCGAGGCGCTGCAGATCTCGACCGAGGTCAACCTCGCCCTGGCCGAGATCCTGCTCGAGCGCTACGGCAAGAGCGCGCTCAACACCGGGGACGAGGGCGGCTACGCGCCGGCGATCTCGGACCCCCGCGAGGCGCTCGGCCTGCTGCACGAGGCGGTCGCCGACGCGGGCCACGAGGGCCGCTTCCGCTACGGCCTCGACTGCGCCGCGACCCACTACTACGACCACGACGCCGGCACCTACGCGATCGCCGGCGAGACGCGCGACACCGACGCGATGATCGACCTCTACCTGGAGCTGATCCGCGATTTCGACGTGATCACGATCGAGGATCCGCTCGACGAGGAGGACTTCGACGGGTTCGCCCGGCTGACCGCGGACAGCGGGATCCAGATCGTGGGCGACGACCTGTTCGTCACCAACCCCGAGCGGCTCCGGGCCGGAATCGCCAAGGAGGCGGCCAACGCGCTGCTGTGGAAGGTGAACCAGATCGGCACCCTGTCCGAGGCGATCGACGCCGCGGACCTGGCCCACCGCAATGCCTACAAGGTCGTCGTCTCCGAGCGCTCGGGCGAGACCGAGGACCCGATCATCGCGGACCTCGCCGTGGCCCTCGGCGCCGGCCAGATCAAGACCGGCGCACCCGTGCGCGGCGAGCGGACCGCCAAGTACAACCGGCTGCTGCGCATCTCCGAGGAGCTCGGCGGAACTGCCGTCTATCCCGGGGCTGAGCTCGCCGCCCCGGCGGTCGCCGCCTGACCGCAGACCGGTGGCCGTCGATCCCCCAGCCGCTCCCGCGCCGCCCAGGGCGCGCCCGGTAGAGCTCGCCGACTCGCTCGCCACGCGCGGCGAGCGCGAGGCGCGGCGCGGCGCGCTGCGGATCGCGGCGGCGGGCCTCGGCGCCTGCGACGTCTACCGCGCCACGCGCGAGGTGGTCGCGCTCGAGGGCGACGAGCTGATCGTCGACGGCGTCCGCCACCACCTGGACCCCTCCGGCCGCGTGCTGGTGGTCGGGGCGGGAAAGGCCTCCATGGGCATCGCCACGGCGCTCGAGGAGATCCTCGGCGACCGGCTGGCCGGCGGGGCGATCGCCGTGCGCGGCTCGGAGGCGAACCCGCTCGAGCGCGTGACCGTCCTCGCCGCCGACCACCCGCTGCCCAGCGGCTCCAGCGCCGACGCGGCCAGGCAGCTGCTCGCGATCGCGGCCGGCGCCACGGAGCGCGACCTGGTCGTCGCCTGCTTCACCGGCGGCAGCTCGGCGCTCGCCAGCCTGCCCCCGGCGGGCGTGTCGGCGGTCGAGAAACGCGCCCTGCACGAGCTGCTGCTGTCATCGGGGATCGGGATCGTCGAGGTCAACACGGTGCGCAAGCACGTCTCGGGGATCAAGGGCGGGCGCCTCGCCGACGCCGCCCGGCCCGCGCGGCTGGTGAACCTCACGGTGTCGGACGTCGCCGGTGATCACATCGATGCGATCACCGACCCGACCGTCCCCGACAGCTCGCGGGCCGGCGACGCGATCGCCGTGCTCTACGGCCATGGGCTCTGGGAGGCGACGCCGCAGACGATCCGCGAGCACCTGCAGGGCACCGACGCCGAGTCGCCCGACCTCGACGCCGACGCGATCCAGACCGTGCTCCTGGTCACCGGGACCACCGCCTGCGACGCGATGGCGGTGGAGGCGACCGCGCTCGGTCTGGCGCCGGTCGTGGTCTCCACCAGCCTCGAGGGTGAGGCGCGCCAGATCGGCAAGGTGCTCGCGAACATGGCCCGCCACAGCGCTGCCGACGGAGCGCCGTTCGCGCCGGGGACGGTGATGCTCGGCTGCGGCGGGGAGAGCACCGTGACCCTCGCGCCGGCCGCCGACTTCGGCGAGGGCGGGCCGAACCAGGAGGCGGCGATCGCCGCCGCGCTGGAGCTCGAGGGCGCGCCCGTGGCAGCGGTCTTCCTCGACACCGACGGCTCCGACGGGGGCACCGACCACGCCGGGGCGATCGTCGACGGGATCACCGTCGAACGCGCGACGGGCCTCGGGCTCGACCTGCGCGCCGCCCTGCTCGAGCACCGGTCGCAGGTGGCGCTCGCGGCGCTCGAGGACGCCGTCGTCACCGGCCCGACCGGGACCAACGTCAACGACCTGTTCGCGATCGTGATCAAGGAGGACCGATGAGCCCAGAACCGATGATCGTCGTCGAGCGACTGGTCAAGGACTTCGGCGACGTGCGCGCCGTCGACGACATCACCCTGGAGATCCCGGCCGGCGAGTTCTTCTCCATGCTCGGCCCCAGCGGGTGCGGGAAGACGACCACGCTCCGAGTGATCGCGGGCTTCGAGGAGCCCGACTCGGGTCGCGTGCTGCTCGACGGCGAGGACGTGACCTGGGTCTCGCCCAAGAAGCGCAACGTGAACATGGTCTTCCAGGACTACGCGCTGTTCCCGCACATGACCGTGGCGCAGAACGTCGCCTTCGGGCTCAAGCTCAAGCGCGTCGACCGCGCCGAGATCAACTCGCGGGTCGCCGAGATGCTGCAGATCGTGCGGCTGCAGGGCTACGAGGACCGCCGCCCCGCGGCGCTCTCCGGCGGCCAGCGCCAGCGCGTCGCGCTCGCGCGGGCGCTCGTCAACCGGCCCGACGCGCTGCTCCTCGACGAGCCGCTCGGGGCGCTCGACCTGAAGCTGCGCCGCGAGATGCAGCTCGAGCTCAAGCGCATCCAGCAGAGCACCGGGACGACCTTCGTCTACGTCACCCACGACCAGGAGGAGGCGCTGACGATGTCGGACCGAATCGCGGTCATGGACGGCGGCGTCGTGCAGCAGGTCGACGCCCCCAAGGCGCTCTACGAGCGGCCGGCGACCGCGTTCGTCGCCGACTTCATCGGCACCTCGAACAACCTCTCGCTCACCAACCTGCGGCGCGCCGACGGGCTCTTGGTGATGGACCTCGGTGAGGGCATGCGAATCGTCGCCCCCGACCCGGGCAACGGCGCCGACTGCCAGATCACCGTGCGCCCGGAGAAGATCCGCATCGGCAACGGCGCCGATGGCGGCTCTCGCGGTCCCGGGCACGGTCGTCGAGCAGGTCTACCTCGGCTCGCTGTCGCAGACGGTGGTCGAGATCGCCACCGGCGAGCGGCTGATCGTCCACGAGCTCAACGACGACGAGCGCCCGACGCCCGAGCCGGGCGCGAACGTGGTGCTGAGCTGGCACGCGCGCCACAGCCTCGTGATCGGCGAGGGGCCGGTCGCGTGAGAAGGATTGCGCAGCTGGCCGCGTTCGTCGCGCTCCTCGGCGCGCTCGCCGGCTGCGGTTCGGACTCGGGTGAGACCTCGGTGGCCCCGCCGCCCAAGAATCCCGACGCGCCGGCGACGGGGACGCTGCGCTTCTTCGCCTACGGCGACACGGTCACCGACGAGCTGCTCGATCCGTTCCGCGAGCAGAACCCCGACCTCAACCTCGAGACGGCGAGCTTCAACTCGAACAAGGCGGCGGCCGCGAAGCTCGCCGGCGGCTTCGACGCGGACGTGGTCGAGGTGTGCGCCGACGAGATGCAGCCGCTGCTGATCCGTGGCCTGATCAGGCCGCTCGATCCGAAGGGCGTCACCGACTTCGACCAGCTCAAGACCTCGGACTCCGACGAGATCCGCAACGACGCCGGCGACGTCCTGTTCGCGCCGGCCTCCGCCGGCCCGCACGGGCTCATCGTCAACACCGACGAGGTCGACCCGAGCCAGGTCGACTCCTACGCCGACCTGTTCGATCCGCAGTACTCGGGCCGGGCGGCGATCGAGTCGACGCCGCTGACGGCGATCGGGGTCGGCGCGATGGCACTCGGGATGGACGACCCGATGGATCTGAGCCCGGATCAGATCGACCAGGTCAAGGAGTACCTGCTCGACCACCGCGACCAGTTCCGCGACTTCGCCGAGTCCGACGCGTCGATGGTCAACGACTTCAAGTCGGGCGAGGTGGTGATCGCCGACGGCGGCCGCGGGACGACCGAGACGATGATCAAGGACGGCGTCCCGGCGCAATGGATCCCGCCCAAGGAGGGCGTCCTCTCCTGGATCTGCGGGCTCGGGATCACCTCCGGCGCCCAGAACCTCGACGCCGCCTACAAGCTGATCAACTACTACACCTCCGCTCCGGCACAGGCGATCGGCGGCGAAAGCGGCTTCGTGGTCATGAACCCGAAGGCGATGTCGCTGATCGCGCCCGAGTACCGCAAGACGGCCGATCCGAACTCGCTGGACACGGCGATCCCGGAGACCCAGCCCGCGGCCGAGGAGCTGTACGACCGGGCCTGGCAGGAGGTCGCCGCCGGATGAGCGCGACGCCGACGGTCAGCCAGCCGGTCGCGATCGGGCCGCCGAAGGGCGCCCCCGTGCGCAACCGGCCCGGGCTCTGGATCCGCGTCCGCCGCCGGCTGCCGAAGATCGCGAGCGTGCTCGTGATGGCCATCGCGCTCCTGATCCTGTTCGGGCCGGTGCTGATGCTGGCCCTGTTCTCGTTCAACGACTCGTCGATCATCTCGCTGCCCTGGGAGGGCTTCACCACCAAGTGGTACGAGGCGGCCTGGGACTCGGCCGAGGCCAAGGACGCGATCGTCAACTCGCTGCTGGTCGCCTCGCTGGTGACGATCGGCTCGCTCATCCTCGGCACGCTCGCCGCCTGGGGGCTCACCCGGCTGCGGTTCCCCGGTCGCGGCGTGCTCGCCGGAATCCACGGCTCGGTGCTCGTCGTCCCGTGGCTGATCATCGGCGTCGCCGGGCTGATCTTCTTCAGCCAGTCCGGGATCGCGCTCTCGCTGACGACGGTGGGCCTGATGCAGCTCGTCGTCACCTTCCCGCTCGTCGTGGCGATCATCTCGGCCGGGCTGGTCCGCTTCCCGCGCTCGGTCGAGGAGGCCGCGATCGACCTCGGCGCCTCGCAGGCGCAGATGATCCGCCACATCGTCGTCCCGCAGATCGCGCCCTCGCTCGCGGCCGCGGCGATCTTCGCCTTCGCCTGGTCGTTCAACAACTTCGAGGTCTCGTTCTTCACCGGCGGCTTCGAGCAGACCTTCCCGGTGTGGGTGTTCTCGATCCTCCGCCAGTCGGAGAACCTGCCCATGGTCAACGCGGTGTCGACCGTGATCGCGCTCGCCCAGGTGCTCGCGGTGTTCGCCGGCTGGCGCCTGATGAAGCGACTCACCCGCGACCGCGGCGGCGACAAGGCGCTCACCGACCTGATGACGGGGACGGTGCGCTGATGGAGGCCGCGACCGTCACCACCGCGGGACACCGCCCCGGCCGCGCCGGCAAGCTGCTGCGCCCGCTCGCGTTCCTCACCGGGCCGGCGGCCGTCCTCGCCCTGTTCTTCATCGGGCCGATGGTCGTGATGCTGGTGATCAGCCTCCAGTACGGCGTGCTGAGCGGCCAGTCGGGCTTCACGCTCAGCAACTTCACCGACGCGATCAGCGATCCGCTGTACCGGGACGTCGCCTGGACCACGGTCCAGATCGCGACGATCGCCATGCTCGTCCAGCTGGCGATCGCGATCCCGATCGCCTACGTGCTCGCGTTCAAGGCCGGGAAGTGGGAGCTGCCGCTGCTGCTGTTCCTCGTCCTCGCCGACGAGCTCAACCCGATGGTCCGCATCTACGCCTGGCGGATGCTGCTCGGCCGCGAGGGGCTGATCAACGAGGCGTTGCAGCGGATCGGGCTCATCGACCAGCCGATCGACGCGCTGCTGTTCAGCAAGTTCGCCGTCATCGTCGTGCTCTCGACGAGCTACCTCACCTACACCGTGATCCCGATCTACGGGGCGATGAAGGCGATCGACAAGAACCTCTTCGAGGCCGCGCTCGACCTCGGCTCCGGCTGGTGGACGACCGCGCGGCGGATCCTGCTGCCGCTGATCGCCCCGGGCGTCTTCGTCGCCCTGCTGCTGGTCTACATCCCCCTGTTCACCGACTTCGCCAGCCCGACGCTCGTCGGCGGCACCAGCGGCTACATGCTCGGCCAGGTCGTCAACGATCTGGTGCTGGAGAGCGGGGATCTCAACGGCGGCGCGGCGGTGAGCCTGTTGATGCTGCTGGCGTCGGCGATCTTCGCCCTCGTCGCCTACAAGCTGGCCCGGATCCGCCAGCTCGAGACGTGAGCTCACCCAACGGCGGCGGCGACTACGACGCGGTGATCGTCGGCGCGGGCCACAACGGGCTCGTCGCCGCCTACTACCTCGCCGCGGCCGGCCTGCGCGTGATGGTCTGCGAGCGCCGCGAGATCGTCGGCGGCTGCTGCGTGACCGAGGAGTTCGCCCCGGGCTTTCGCGCCTCCACCGGCGCCTACGTGCTCAGCATGCTGCGCGAGCCCGTGTGGCGGGACCTGCGCCTGATCGAGCGCGGGATCGAGGTCGACCCCGCGGGCCCGGCGCTCAACCTGTTCGCGGACGGCTCGACGCTGCACCTCGACGACGACCTGGCGAAGACGCAGGACGAGTTCCGGCGCTTCTCACCGGCCGACGCGCGGGCGCTGCCCGAGTTCGAGCACGAGCTCGCGGAGATCGCGAAGCTGATCCTGCCGCTGTTCGACACCACGCCCCCGGACCCGCGGCGGCTGCGGCCCGCGGAGCTCGTGCGCCTGGGCGGGCTCGCGGCGCGCAACCGCGGCCGGATCTCCGACGCGCTGTTTTTGTTCGGCACCTCCGCGAACCAGGCCCTGGCGGAGCACTTCGCCAGCGAACAGGTCAGGGCCGCGCTGGGCTGGCACGCGATCAACGACTCGACCGGTGGGCCGTCGACCCCGGGGACGGCGTTCGTCCTCCTCCACGACCACGCCTCCGAGCAGGCCGGCGGCGGCATCCGCCAGTGGGGGTTCGTGCGCGGCGGGATCGGGCGCCTGACCGAGGCGATGGCCGACGCGGCGCGGGAGGCCGGGGCGACGATCCGCACCTCGTCGCCGGTGCAGCGCATCATCGTGGAGGGCGGGCGCGCCGCCGGGGTCGAGCTGGACAACGGCGTGCAGGTCCGCGCCGCGCGCGTGCTCTCGAACGCCGACCCGAAGACGACCTTCCTGCGGCTCTTGGAGAACGGGGAGGTGCCCGAGCGGTTCCGGGCGGCCGTCGAGGCCTACCGCTGCGAGGGCACCAGCGTCAAGATCAACCTCGCCGTCGACCGGCTGCCGGTCGCGGCGGCGATCGATGGCGACGGCGTGCAGCCGTACCACCGCGGGATCATGGAGGTCAACCCGACCGTCGCCGAGATGGACGCCGGCCAGGCCGAGGCGCGGGCCGGGCGGCCGGCGCTCGACCCGCACATCGAGCTCTGCGTCCCGACGGTTCACGACCCGTCGCTGGCGCCGGACGGGCGTCACGTGGTCACGATCGACGTCAACTCCCAGCCCTACACGCTCGCCGAGGGCAGCTGGGACGACCGCCGCGACGAGGTCGCCGACCGGGCGATCGCGAAGCTCGACCGCTACTTCCCGGGCCTCGAGGACTCGATCCTGGAGCGCCAGGTGCTCGCCCCGACCGACCTCGAGGCGCGGCTCGGGATCTGGGGCGGGCACGCGCTGCACGGCGAGATGTCGTTCGACCAGCTGTTCAACCTCCGTCCGGTCCGCGGCTGGGCCGACTACAGGACCCCGGTGCGCGACCTGTGGCTCTGCGGCGCCGGCACCCACCCCGGCGGCGGGGTCACCGGCGCCAACGGCCGCAACTGCGCCCGCGAGGTGATCCGCGACCAGCGCGGGCTGGCGGCGAAGCTGCGGGGCGCGCGCTCGTGAGCCTGATCCCGCCGGAGTGGGAGTCGATCGAGGCCCCGGCGGTCGCCGTCGAGCCCCCTGGACCGCGCAGCCGCGAGATCCTCGCGCGGGTCGAGCGCGATGCCTACCCGGGCCTCAGCCACGGGCTGACCCCGCTGGCGCTGGAGTCCAAGCGCGCCTGGACGGTCACCGACGCCGACGGCAACGTCTACCTCGATTGCGCCTCGGCCTCGGCCTCGGTGCCGCTCGGCGCCGGGCGTCCCGAGCTGCTGGGCCCGGTGACGGCTGCGCTGGAGCGGTTCGGCAACGAGGACAGCCACGCGCTCGTCTCGGAGCTGACCGCCGAGCTCGGCGAGCGCCTCCTCGCCGTCACCCCGGCGAGCCTCACCCGCTACGACATCGCCCTCAACGGCACCGAGGCGGTCGAGATCGCGATCAAGCTGATGCGGCGGGCGACGGGGCGGCCGGTGATCCTCGCCTTCCACGGCTCCTACCACGGCGAGTCCACGCTGACCGCGGCCCTGGGCGCCGAGGCCGCCGAGATCAGCCGCGGCCTGCGCGGGCTCGTGCCCGGGCTTCGTGCACGTCCCCTACCCGCATCCCTACCGGACGCCGCTGCGCGACCCGCGTCCCGGCGGCACCGGCGACGCGACCGTCGACTACATCCGCGACCACCTGCTCTTCCACGCCCTCGATCCCACCGAGGTCGCCGGGGTGATGATCGAGCCGGTGCTCGGCTCGGGCGGCTGCGTGGCGCCGCCGGACTCGTTCTGGCCCGCGCTGGTGGAGCTCTGCCGCGAGCACGGCTGGCTGCTGTGCGCCGACGAGGTCAAGTCGGGCATGGGCCGCTCGGGCGAGCTGTTCGCGGTCGAGCGCTGGGGGGTCGAGCCCGACCTGATGTGCCTCGGCAAGGCCCTGGGTGGAGGCGCGATGCCGATCGGGGCCCTGCTCGGCTCCGAGGCCGCGCTGGGCGGCTTCGACGATGTGCCCACCGGCAGCACCTGGGCATGGCTGCCCGCCTCGTGCGCCGCGGCTCTGGAGACGCTGGCGATCTTCGAGCGCGAACCGGTGCTCGAGAACGTGCGCGAGCTGGAGCGCGTCGGCGCCGCGCGCCTCGGCGAGCTCGCCGACCGCTTCGACTCGATCGGCGACGTCCGGGTCACCGGCTGCTTCATGGCGATCGAGTTCGTCGCCGACCGCGCGACCAAGGAGCGGGCGACGGAACTGCAGGACGCGGTCGCCGCCGAGGCCTGCCGCCGCGGCGTGCTCGCCGACTCGAGCACCACGTCGCTCAACGTCCAGCCCTCGCTGGTGATGCCCCCGGAGGCGCTCGAGCGGGCGCTCGGGATCGTCGCCGACTCGATCGAGGCGGTCGCAGGATGACCGCGCTGGAGGCGGAGCTGCGCGAGGAGCTCGCCGGGATGGAGGCGACGGGGACGATGAAGCGGATCCCGGTGCTGCGCTCGCCCCAGGGCCCGCTGGTCGAGCTCGAGGGGCGTGGCGAGGTGATCTGCCTGTGCTCGAACGACTACCTCGGGCTCGCCAACCACCCGGCCGTGGTCCGGGCGGGCGCCCAGGCGCTGGTCAAGTACGGGGCCGGGACCGCATCGGTGCGGTTCATCTGCGGCAAGTTCGAGCCCCAGGTGCTCTTGGAGAGCGACCTGGCCGCGTTCCTACGCACCGAGGCGGCGCTCACGTTTGTCTCCTGCTGGAACGCGAACGCGGCCCTGCTCGACGCGCTTTGCGACGAGCGCACGGCGGTGTTCTCCGACCGGCTCAACCACGCCTCGATCATCGACGGCATGCGGCTCGCCCGCCCGGGCCACAAGGCGGTCTACGAGCACGCCGACGTCGACGACCTGCGGCGCGCGCTCGCCGCGGCGCCGCGGCTCGACCGCGAGCTGATCGTCACCGACGGCGTCTTCAGCATGGAGGGCGACCTCGCCCCGCTCGGCGAGTTGGTCGAGGTCGCGGCCGATCGCGGCGCGACCCTGGTCGTCGACGACTCGCACGGGATCGGCGTCGTCGGCGAGAC
Source organism: uncultured Solirubrobacterales bacterium (assembly GCA_963742205.1). Taxonomy (GTDB): domain Bacteria; phylum Actinomycetota; class Thermoleophilia; order Solirubrobacterales; family 70-9; genus WHSW01. The sequence goes on from CAVUKZ010000006.1 coordinate 267,225, forward strand.
CGGGCGCGGGGTACTCGAGCACTTCGGGCTCCTGGGCCGCGACGACGTGATCGTCACCGGGACGCTCGGCAAGGCGCTCGGCGGCGCGGCGGGCGGTTTCGTCGCCGGCGGCAACGCGCTCTGCGCCGTGCTGGAGCAGCGCTCGCGCCCGCAGCTGTTCTCGAACGGGATCGCGCCGACGGTCGCCGCCAGCTCGCGCCGCGCGCTCGCGGAGCTCGCCGAGAACGCCGGCCTGGTCGCGCGCCTGCGCGACAACACGGCCCTGATGCGGGAGCGGCTGCGCGACGCCGGCCTCAGCCCGCTCGCGGGCGAGAGCGCCATCCTGCCGATCCTCGTCGGCGAGACCGCCGCGGCGATCGAGATCAGCCGCCGGTTGCTCGACCGCGGCGTGTACGTCACCGGGTTCGGCTATCCGGTGGTGCCGGAGGGGACCGCGAGGGTCCGGATCCAGGTCTCGGCCGCGCTCGAACGCTGCGCAGATCGAGACCGCGGTCGAAACGCTCGCGGCGGTCGCCGCCGAGGCCGGGGTCACCCCCAGCTGAGCGCCTGCCGCGCCACCCGGCCGAAGACCGCGGCGCACTCGACCACCTCGTTGACGTCGATCCGCTCCTCCGGCAGGTGCGCGACGCTGAAGTCGCCGGGCCCGTAGACGACCGCCTCGGCGCCGCCGAAGTCGACCATGTTGTGGGCGTCGGTCCAGGCGGGGACCCCGATCGGCTCGCGTCCCGGCCCGGCGACCTGCGCCGTCGCATCGGCCAGCGCCAGCGCGAGCGGCGAGTCGGCGGGGGTCTCGAACGGCTCGGTCATCTCCACCACCTCCACCGTGCCCCCGTGCTCGGCCGCCAGCGCCTCGAGCCCCGAGAGCGTCGCCGCGCCGTCCTGGCCGGGAAGGATCCGGGTCTGCAGCTGGAAGCTGCAGCGGTCGGGGACCGTGTTGAAGTCCGTGCCGCCGCGGATCGCCCCGACCTCGGCCTGCGAGACCCCGAGCAGCGGATGCGTGTGCGCGTCGAGGCCGAGGCGACCGAGCGCCGTGATCATCCGCACGGCGGCGTGAATCGCGTTCTCGCCCTCGTCGGTGAGCGCGCCGTGAGCGGAGCGCCCGCTGACGTGGACCCAGGCGTCGATGTCGCCCGTCTCCGCCAGCCCCACCCGCAGGCCGGTGGCCTCGAGCGCGATCGCGCGCCGCGGGCGCAACCGCAGCGCCACCGTCCGCGAGCCGCTGCCGCCGCGTTCCTCGTCCACGGGGAAGGCGAAGGCGACGCCAAGCCGCTCGAGGTCCTCGCCCGCGGCGACGAGGTCGCGCGCGGCGAGCAGACAGGCGACGACGCCGCCCTTGTCGTCGGCCGAACCGAGCCCGTGCACGACGTCGCCCTCGACCACCGCTCGCGCGGGCCACGGCGGGGAGATCGTGTCGACGTGAGCCACGCAGGCGAGCGCCGGCCGTTCGGGCGCACCGACGACGAGGCTGTCGCGGCCGAGCTCGCTGCGAACCCGCATCGCCGGCAGCGACCACTCCGCGCAGAGCGACTCGATCCGGTCGACGATCCGGCCCTCGGAGCCCGACGGCGACGGAATGTCGACCAGCTCCGCGAGCAGGTCGCGGGCCTCGCCGACGGCGGCGGGGTCGGCGCTCAACCGCTCTGGACCTCCTGCCAGGCGCGGATCCAGCTCTGGAAGTTGTCCGGCTGCACCTCGGCGATCGCGTCGGTGATCGACGTCGGGTCGGCGGTCTCGCGGTAGCGCGCCGGGACGTCGGCGACCGCGGCCGGGTTGACGACCGCGAACCCGTTCTGGGCGGCGATGGCCTGCGCCGGCGGCGAGACGAAGTAGTTGATCAGCGCATAGGCGGCGTCGATGTTCTCGGCCTTCGACGTGATCCCGAGCCCGCAGACCCACGACAGCGGCCCCTCCTTGGGCGCCACCCACTCGACCGGCAGGCCCTCGGCGCGCAGCAGCAGGGCGTTGTAGCGGCCACCGTCGGCGAGCACCACCTCACCGCCCTTGAACAGGTTCAGCTTCTCGGCGTCCGAGCCGGTGAAGGCACGGAACTGCGAGTGCGAATCGATCAGCTTCTGCTTCGCCGCTTCGACCTGCTCGTCGGTGAGCTTCATCGGGTCGGCGACGCCCTGCGCCATCGCGGTCTCCGCGATCGGGGTGAGCCAGGTCCCGCCGTCGATCGTCACGCGGCCGGCGTAGGCGGGGTCGAAGAGGTCCGCCCAGGAGTCCGGCGCGGGCGAGACCTGCTCGGTGTCGTAGATCAGCCCCTGCGGCCCGGCGGCGACCGGCACGAAGTTGACGAGCCCGTCGGGCCGCTCGACCCCCTCGTTGTCGCGGAACGCGAGCTGGTCCCAGCCCTGGATCCCCTTCGGGTCGATCGGCCGCAGCAGGTTCCGGGTCACCAGCGGCTGGTACTCGTCGGAGCAGACGTTGACGACGTCCGCCTCGAAGCCGCCGGCGAGCTTCGCGGCTCCCTCCTGGACGCTGTCGAACGTGGCCGTCTTCAGGTCGAGGTCGGGATTGCGCTTCCGGAACGGGTCGAGGATCACGTCGCTCGCGGTGTCGCTGTAGGCGAACAGTGCGCAGGGTGCCGGAGACCGGCGCGTCGGGGTCGGCGGGCGGCGGCGCGGCGCTCGAGTCCCCGCCCGACCCGCCGCAACCGCTGGCGACCGCCGCCGCGAGCACGGCGATCGGGAACGCCTGACGAGCTGCGGACGGAGAGCACAGCGCGGATTGTTCCACAATGCACTAATCTGGCGGATTGTTCCACAATCTCAGGGAGGTCTCATGGTCGCGATGCGGGGAAGTGGCGAGTCGCGCAGCAGCAGGGCGGCGGCGAGCGCCGGCTTGATCGTCGCCCTCACCGCGGGCATCTGGCTCGCCGGCGGCGAGCGGCCGAGCGAGGCGGCGACGCCCGCGCCGACGAGCGTCATCGTCCTGATCGGCGACGGCATGGGCCCGGGCCAGCGGGCCGCGACCCAGCTCGCGCGCTATGGCCTCGACGCGACCCAGCCGATGGACGCGCTCCCCGTGTCGGGGACGATGAGGACGCAGAGCACGGTGGCGATCACCGACTCCGCCGCCGGCGCGACCGCGATCGCAACCGGGGTCCGGACCACGAACGGCTACACGGGCGTCGGCCCCCGACGGTGAGCGACTGCCCACGCTGCTCGAGATCGCCCGCGATGCCGGCAAGTCGACCGGCCTGGTCGAGGACAGCGACGTCACCAACGCAACCACCGGCTCGTTCGCCGCCCACGTCAAGGACCGCGACCAGCGGCGGCAGATCGCCAGCAGCTTCCTCTACGACACGAAGCCCGACGTGATCCTGGGCGGCGGCGAGCAGTTCTGGTACAAGCGCGGCACCCCGGGCGCGATCCCGAACGACCTTCCCGGCGACCGCAGCCGCGGCAAGGTCAACCTGATCGCCGCGGCGCAGGAGCTCGGCTACCAGTACGCGTCCGACGCCAAGGGGGTCGCCGCGCTCACCGGGCCGAAGGTGCTGGGGCTGGTCCAGGAGGACCCGTACGTGCGCGAGCTGCTCGCCGACTACGACCGCAAGCAGGACCCCCACTACGTGCCCGAGGAGGCCCTCGTGGCGAAGGCGCTCGAGATCCTGAGTCAGGACCCCGACGGCTTCTTCCTCGCCATCGACGTCGACGAGATCGACGTCGCCGGCCACGCCAGCCACGCCGGGCTGGTGATCAAGTCGGCCGACATGCTGAACCGGATCGTGGAGACGATCGAGACCTATCGCGCCACCGATCCGAACCTCCTGCTCGTGGTCACCGCCGACCACGAGACCGGGGGGATGACGATCGAGGGGCCGAAGAGCAACTCCACCGGGGTCCTCGGCTACCCGATCCCGAAGCGGTGGCGCAACGGGCCCTTCGGGATCGAGGGCACCGACATGCAGTTCACGACCGACTGGTCGACGCCCGGGCACACCGGCGTCCCGGTGCCGCTGACCGCGGCCGGGCCCGGCTCCGAGCAACTCGACGGTGCGAACGACAACACCGACGTCTTCGACGTCGCCCAGGGGGTGCTGACCGGGTCGCGGTGACCCGCGCGTGATAGTGATTCAGGGGTGGCCGACGAAACCGCCGAGAACGTCGAGCGCTACCGCGAGGCGCTGGAGGCCTGGAACCGGCGCGACCTGGTCTGGATCCTCGAGCAGGCCGCGCCCGACCTCGAGTTCAACACCGCGCAGATCTTCCCCGGGCTCGAGCCGGTTTACCGCGGCCGCGAGGGCATGGTCGAGTTCTGGACCACGTTCATCGAGGAGCCGTGGGCGCTGTTTCGGCTCGAGGTCGAGGCTCTCGACCCAGCGGGTGAGGACCGCGTGCTGGCGCTGATCACCTTCCACGGCACCAGCCGCGACACGGGCGAGGAGGTGGCGATCCCCTACGCCCACCTGGCCACCTTCCGCGGCGAGGAGGTCGCGCGGATCGACGCGTACGCCGACTGGGACGAGGCCCGCGCGGCCGCCGGGGTGACGTGAGCCGTGCTCCAGCACGTCTCGATCGAGATCGCGCCTGACGAGGTCGAGGCGCTGGTCGATTTCTGGACCCTGCTCGGCTTCGAGCGGGTCGAGTCGCCCGGAGGCCCTCGGGGGCTACGTCACCTGGCTCGAGCGGTCCGGGACCCAGATCCACCTGATCCACACCGAGGACGGCACCGTGCCGGTCCTCGGACATGCGGCGGTCGTGGTCGACGACTTCGAGGCGACGCTCGAGCGGGTCGCGACGCCGGGCACGAGGTGGCCGAGACGCGGCAGCTCTGGGGCGCCCGGCGGGCGTTCGCGATCGCCCCGGGCGGCCATCGGGTGGAGCTGATGGAAGCGCCGCCCCCGACGAGCACCTGAACGGTGTCCCGGGAGAACGTCGAGATCGTCCGCAAGGTCTACGACGACTGGATGCGGGGCGACTTCACGGGCGGCGAGGTCTTTCATCCCGAGGTCGAGTTCGCGATGACCGACTGGCCTGAGGGGACGGCTACACGCGGCCGCGAGGAGATGGCGCGCGCCTGGCAGGGGGCCTTGGGTGCGTGGGACGACTTCGTGGCGGCGCCGGGCGAGGTCCTGGACGCCGGCGAGCACGTTGTCGTGATCACGCACGTCACCGGCCGGGGCAAGAGCAGTGGCGCCGAGACGCGGGCTACGACCGCGACGATGTGGACCTTCGAGGGGGGCGAGGTCGTTCGACTCGGGCTCTACTGGGACAGCGCCAAGGCCCTCGAGGCCGCGGGGCTGTCGGGATAGCGCTCGCGATGTCCGAGCAGAGCACGGGGACCTCGACGCGTTCAAGGAGCTGGCGCGCGACCGCCTCGATCCTGAGTTCGAGTTCCACCACGTCTGGGACGGCCGCGTCTTCAAGGGTTACGAGGGCACGATGGAATGGCTCTCGGACACTCAGGAGACCTGGCAGGACTACAAACAGGAGGTCCAGGAGATCATCGATCTCGAGGAGCACGTCGTGGTGGTGCTCGGGATCTCCGCGCAGGGCGCGGGCAGCGGCGTGCCGGTCGCCCAGGAGTTCGCGGTCGTGTGGACGTTCGACGGCCCCGCGGTGGTGCGCGCGCGCTCGTTTACGTCTCGAGCCGACGCCCTCGAAGCGGTCGGCATGTCGAAATAGCCCGCGCGTATGCTGCGTCCGTGGCGAGCTTCGAGACCGTAAGGGTCGCGGCCATCCAGGCCACGCCGGTGATCCTCAACGCCGAGGCGACGGTGGACAAGGCGTGTGAGCTGCTGGGTGACGCGGCGGCCGACGGCGCGCAGCTCGCGGTCCTGCCGGAGACCTTCGTCGCGGTCTACCCCGGGAACGACTGGGCCCACGACGCAGGCTCGTTCGCCGGCTGGGACGAGCTCTGGGAGCGGCTCTGGGCCAGTTCCGTCGACGTCCCGGGACCGCTCACGGACCGGCTCGCGGACCGCTGCCGCGAGCTCGGCATCCACTGCGCGATCGGCGTCAACGAGCGCGAATCCGAGCGCCCCGGGTCGCTCTACAACGCGCTGCTGCTGATCGGCCCCGACGGCCTGCTGCACAAGCACCGCAAGCTGATGCCGACGATGCAGGAGCGACTGTTCCACGGGATCGGAGCCGGCGACGACCTCGACGTGACCGAGACGCCGCTCGGCCGGATCGGCGGGCTGATCTGCTGGGAGAACCGGATGCCGCTGGCCCGCTACGCCGTCTACCGCGGCGGGCCGCAGATCTGGATCGCGCCGACCGCCGACGACACCGACAGCTGGATCGCGTCCATGCGCCACATCGCGATCGAGTCGGGGGCCTTCGTCGTCTCGGCGCCGCAGTACATCCCGGCGGCGGCGTTTCCGGACGACTTCCCGGTGCCCCTCCCCGACGACGCGGACATCTTCGGCCGCGGCGGCGCCGCGATCTGCGAGCCCGACAACGGCGAGGTGATCGCCGGGCCGCTCTACGGCGAGGAGGGGATCGTCGCCGCCGACTGCGATCTGCGGCTCGGCCTGCGGGCCAAGCGCTGGTTCGATGCCGCGGGGCACTACAGCCGCGAGGATTTGCTCCTACCCAAGTAACCACGGCCGCCGCCCGCCTTCCTAGTATGGGCCGGCCCGTGAAGTACCCGGTCGAAGAGTTCACCCCCGCCGAGCGCGCCCTGCTCGAGCCTCATTTCACCAACCTCGACCGGCCCGTCTTCTGCCTCGTCAACCTTCCCGAGACCGTCAAGGGCGCGCTCTTCGCGCGCTATTCCCGCTACCCGGGGACGCTGCGACGGCTGTTCCTGGAAGAGTTCGCCGGCGACCTGCCGGAGGGCGAGCGGCCGTTCGACGGGGTCGAGGGCGAGCGCGCCGCGGGCCTCTACGAGCGCGTGTTCATCGGCTACGGCGACGACTCGATCGCTCAGGTCGGCGGCGCCCACGTCGCCTGTGAGTGGGTCTCCAACGTGCTCACGAAGGTGCTGCAACGCGGCCGGCTCGCCGCCTACCTGGAGCAGTCGACGCGCTACATCCCGTACGACCAGCCGATCGAGGGGGTCGGCGGCTATCGCTACTACGCCGACGACGAGCTCGGGCCGACCTACCGCGCGACCATGGACGAGCTGTTCGAGATCTACTCGCGCAGCCTCGAGACCGTGCAGGAGTGGGCGGCCGAGCGCTGGCCGCGCTCCGAGGGCGAGCCCGAACGGGCCTGGCGGAGCTCGATCCGGGCGAAGGCGCTCGACCTCCTTCGCGGCCTGCTCCCCGCCGCGACCCTGAGCCACGTCGGCATCTATGCCTCCGGCCAGGCGTACGAGCAGCTGCTGCTGCGGCTCGCCGCGTCGCCCCTCCCGGAGGCGCGCGCCTACGGCGACATGCTCCTGGCCGAGCTCGGCCACGTCATCGGGAGCTTCGTCGCCCGCGTCGACCGCCCCGACCGCGGCGGCGACTGGATCGAGCACCTGCGCGAGCGCCGCGCGGCAACCGAGCGGACCGTCGCCCGCCTCGGGCTCGACCGCCGCGACGGCGACCCGGTGCCGTCGGTGGAGCTCACCCGGGTCGACGGCACCGAGGACGACCTGCTGAGCGCGACCCTGTTCGAGTCGGCGGGCGTGCCCGAGGCCGAGATCCGCAGCCGGATCTCGGCGCTCGACCCGATCGACCGCGCGGAGCTGATCGGCGAACTGGCCGGCGAGCGCCGCAACCGCCGTCACCGCCCGGGACGCGGCTGGGAGGCCGTCCGCTACCGGTTCGAGATCGTCTCCGACTACGGCGGCTTTCGCGATCTGCAGCGCCACCGGATGCTCACGTGCCAGTGGCAGCGCCTGGGGCCCGACCTCGGCGCCGGGGTCCCCGATGAGGTCCGCGACGCCGGGATGGGCGGCGAGTACGAGCGCGCGCTCGACCTCTCGCACGCCGAGTTCGACCGGCTCGAGGCCGCGGGCCTCCCCGAGGCGGCCCCGTACGCGCTCTGCCTCGGCTACCGGATCCGATACGTGCTCGACCTCAACGCGCGCGAGGCGATGCACCTGTGCGAGCTGCGCTCAGGGCGCGAGGGCCACCCGACCTACCGCGCCGTGGCCCAGGCGATGCACGAGCGCATCGCGGCGGTCCACCCGGCCGTCGGCGCGGCGATGGTGCACGTCGACGCCACCACCGAGCCGCGGTTGGAGCGCATCCTCAGCGAGATCCGCACTCACGGCAAGCGGCTGGCGGCGCAGTCGAGCGACGCACCGCCCGGCGTGAGCTCCCTGGGCTAGGCCAGGCTCTCGGTCCGCTGGGCGGGCTCGGCCGGCGGGACGCAGAAAGCGCCCTCGGCGAAGCCCTGGCCCTCGATCCCGAACGCCCAGTTGAAGCGCGAGCGGTAGTTCTCGAGCGCGATGATGCTCGTCAGCTCGACCAGCTGCGCCTCGTCCAGGTGCTCGCGGAGCTCGTCGAACAGCCGGTCGGGCACCTCCACGGGGCTGCGCGACATCGCCGTCGCGTAGTCGAGCACCAGCTTCTCGAGCGCGCTGAAGCGCTCGCTGGACGCGTACGTGGGCAGCTCACGCAGGTCCGCCTCGTCAACCCCGGCCTCGGGGCTGATCGCCGAGCCGAAGTCGAGGCACCATTCGCAGCCGGAGATCATCGCCGCGCGGATCTCCGCCAGGTGCTTGAGCCGCGTCTGGACCCGGTGCGAGCGCTCCGAGGCGAGCTCGAGCGCCGAGTAGCCGGCCAGCACCGTCGGGTGGTGGGCGAAGACCCGCATCGGGTCGACCACCTCGCCGTAGCGACGGCGCGAGACGCTGTAGGCGAGCCGCACCAGTGGGTTCGTGGTGCTCTCCGGGACACCGGCGATCCTGGCGTTGCCGTCCTCGGGACCCGCGCCGGATCCGCCGGAGCTCGAGAGCCCGGGACGACGCCGAAGCACGAACAGGACCCAGATCGGGAGCACCACCGTCGCCGCCAGCGTGACCACGTTCGCGATCGCGTCGCCGGTGTCGTACGGGCCGAGGTTGAGGAAGTGGTAGATCGCGTGCGGGACGCTGAACAACAGGTACGAGGCGCAGGCGACGATCACCAGCCGGCGCTCGGCAAACCAGGCGGCGGCGAGCAGGACGAACGCGGTGGCCAGGAACAGGCCGCCCACGTCGCGGACCAGGTGCTCGTTGTAGGCCGGGAGCGCGGCCACCCAGCCACGGCCGAGGGGGAAGTCGGAGTAGAACGAGTGCGGCGCCAGCAGCGCGTAGAGGCCGTCGACGAGTTGGACGAGGCCCAGTGCTCCGACCACGGTGCGAACCGCCAGCCGGTGCGGGATCTGGCTCTCAGGCATTGGCGGGACTCCTTTCCAGGTTGTCGATGATCGCGAGGCAAGAGTTGACCCAGGCGGCGATGAAGCGCTCGGCGTCCACGCCGGCGGCGTCGTCGCCGAACAGGGTGCGCTGGAGGCTGTAGCCGACCAGCGCCGCGCAGAGCACCTCGCCGAGCGCCTCGGGGTCGGCGACGACCGCGCCGCGCTCGGCGGCGTAGCGCTTCAGGACGGTGATCGAGATCTCGATGCCCCGGCGGACGATCGTCGCCGCGAAGCGGTCCGCGAGCGCGGGGACCCGGCCGCCGTCGCGCATCAGCATGAGCACCAGCTGGCGCTCGCGGGCGAGCTCGGCGAGGGCCCAGCGTCCAATCAGGGTGAGCTCGGCGCGGGGGTCGCCGAGCGACGTCAGCTCGAGCCGGGCGTTGAAGGCCTCGATCGCGGCCATCCGCTCCTCCAGCGCCGCCTCGAACAGCTCCTGCTTGCTCGCGAAGTGCTTGTAGAGCGCGCCGGAGCGCGGCGACAGTCCGGCCGCTGCCTCGATCTGGCCGATCGAGGTGCCCTCGTAGCCCCGCTCCGCGAACAGGTCCAACGCCGCCGCGAGGATCCGGTCCCGGGTCGGCACCGCGCTCCCCTGGGTCTCGGTAATCATGCGATTACCGATGGTAAACGATCGTTTACCGGCGGCGCTTGCGCTTGCGCTTCTTCGCCCGCTCGCGACGCCCGGAGTGGTCGGGCGCCGACGTCTGCGTTTCGGGGAAGACCTCGCTTGCGTCGCCGTCGACGACGTCAGCGGGGCCGCCGGCCGGCGCCGGGGTCGGCTGCTCGCCCGGCTTCGGCCACGGGATCGCCTCGCCGGCATCCCAGGCGGGCGGGCGGCCCTTCGGCACCTTGTCGAGGATCGTGAACCCCAGCCAGCCGAACCAGATCATCAGCGCCAGCAGCGAGAGCGCCGGGACGATGAACAGCGAGGAGACGCCCAAGGCCATGCCGAGCGTGGCGAAGAAGCGGCTCAGCAGGCCGACCCGCATCGCCTGTAGCGGCACGTAGACCATGACCACGATCAGCCCCAGGAGCGCCGGGAAGAGCAGGTTCGAGGCGACGTCGAAGATCGAGCTGTTGTCGATCAGGTCGTCGAGCAGCGTGTACACGTCGCCGCTGGGGCCCACCTGGGAGACGAAGTCCGACGCGACCTGAGTCTGGGCGATCCAGGTGACGATCCCCTGGACCGCGAGCAGGATCGGCCCGATGAAGACGAAGCCGACCATCGCCCCGTTGACGCGCTCGCTGCGCGCCTGCGCGGCGCGGAAGGTGAAGAGAAGCGCCGGCACGAGGGCGACGAAGGCGAGGCTGCGCAGCAGCGTCGACGCGAGCAGTTGCGTCGAGGCATCGTTGATCGCCCGGTAGCGCTCCGTGTCGAGGCCGGCGATCGGGACGGCGCCGCTCTGGTCCAGGGCGACGGAGATGATGTACAGCGGCGCCGCGGCGACCGCGGTGAAGCCGGCGAGGCGCTGGCCGCGGCTTTCGCGGTCGAGGATCTGGCGGCGGTTCATAGGTTCAGTCGTCACCCAGCGGGCGACGGCCCCGAGGGAGCTCGAAGCGGTCCGATGCCGAGCGGATGGGAATGTAGTCGTCGTCGGGGCCGACGATCCGCGAGACCCGCTCTCCAGCGACCAGGACCAGGTCGAGCGCCGGCGCGGCGAGACCGATCAGGGCCTCGAAGCGGGCGCGGGTTCGCAGCTGCTGCGGTGTCGACGGCATCCGGGGTCAGCCGCGCTCGTGGAAGAAGAAGCCGGGCAGGGCGCCCTCGATCACTTCCTGGGTCATGCGCTGGGCCACCTCGAGGTTGCCGGTGCGGACCGCGATGTCGTCCAGCGTCACGATGCCGACCAAGCGCTCCCCATCCATGATCGGGAGGCGACGGATGCGGTGCTGAACCATGAGCGCGGCGGCCTCCTCGAGGTCCATCTCGGGCTCGCCGGTGACCAGGGGACGCGACGAGTGCTCGACCACCGGGTCGCTCGGGGACCGCTCCTCGGCAAGCGCCCGCACGGCGAGGTCGCGGTCGGTGATCATCGCCGCCGGCTCGCCCTCGGAGTCGCAGATCACCACGGAGCCGACGGAGTGGTCGCGCATCAGCTGGGCGACGGCGAGCAGGTCGGCATCCGCCCCGGCCGTCACCACGCCCGAGGTCATGATCTCGCGCAGCTGCATTAGCCAACGATATCCGGGCCAATACGATCCGGCGTCCATGGCGTTCACGCTCCAGCACGACGCGGACCGAACCGACGACGATCCGGCGCCCGATGAGCTGCCCCCCAGCCCCGGTTCGTGCCCGCTCTGCGGCCGGCCCGTGTACGCCTGGATCGCGCTGCCGGCCGCCGGTGACGAGGCCACCGTGGGCCTCCCGCTGGGCGGGCCCGAGCGGGTGCTGATGCGCTGCGAGGACTGCGGCGTGGCGTTCGAGCGCGACCGCAAGATCGATCTGGCCGCGGAGTGGACCGCGGTCTGTCGGCCCGCGGAGCCACCGGAGCGCCTGATCGTGATCCCGAACCGCGCGAGCGTCCAGGCCGGAATCGGCGTCGAGGGGTGGGCCGCGATCGAGCTCTCGCCCGGGCGCCTGATCCACACCCCCGCCAGCCTCGAGCTGCTCGCCGAGCGCAATGGGCATTCGATCGAGCGCCGGCGCGGGGCGCCTTCCCGGCGGGCCCATGGCTGGATGTGGCAGACGCTGCTCAACGGGCTCACGTTCCGGCCCAACTTCGCCCGCGAGCTGCGCGCCGGCCGCGTGCACCCGCAGGGCGGCGGCGAGCGCGCGAGGTTCACCGTGGACCTCGTGGTCACGGTGCTGGGCGGGCCGCTGGTCGCGTTGGTCTCGTTCCCGCTCGAGCTCGTCGCGAGCCTCGTGGGCCGCGGCGGCGAGCTCGTCGCCACGGCGCGCGAGCGCCGCTGAGCCTGCCTCAGAGCGCCCGGCTCCAGATCCGCTTGACCAGTGGCAGGGCGAGCGCCCGCGGCGCGTGCTGGCCGGAGATCGCCCCGGCGCGGTTGAGGAGCCCCGGGACCACCACCCGCCGCCCATGCTCCGCGCCCTCGATCGCCGCCCGGGCGACGTCCTCCACCGGGGTCCAGACGAAGCCCGGCACCCGATCCTCGGAGTTCGCGATCCCGGCGACGTCGGCGAACTCGGTCTTCACCGGCCCGGGACAGACCACGGTCACCGTGACCCCGGCGTGCGAGAGCTCGGCGTGGGTGGCCTCGCCGAGGCTGAGCACGAACGCCTTCGAGGCCGCGTACGCCGCGTTGGTGGGCATCGGCTGGAAGGCGGCGGTCGACGCCAGGTTGATGATCGCGCCCCTCCCGCGCTCGGCCATCCCGGGCGAGTAGCGCGCTTGCAGATCGAGCAGGGCCTCGCAGTTGAGCCGGACCATCGCCAGCAGCGCCTCGCGGTCGTCGCGATGCAGGTCGCCGGTGCTGCCGAAGCCCGCGCAGTTGACCAACACCTCCACCGCGAGCTCGTGCGACGCGACCTCGGCGGCGAGCCGGTCGCGCTCATCCGCGTCGCCGAGGTCGGCGGCGATCGTCTCCGCCCGGATGCCGGAGCACCGGCCGAGCTCGGCCGCGAGCTCGGTCAGCCGGTCCGCCCGGCGGGCGACGAGGACCAGGTTGTGCCCTCGCCGGCCGAGCTCGCGGGCGATCTCAGCGCCGATGCCGGATGAGGCGCCGGTGACCAGCGCCGTCGATGAGCTCGCGGGGGGCGGCAGGGACACGGCGTCAGCCTAGTTCAGCCGCCCGTCTATGATCGCTGCATGGAAGGAAGCGATCCATTCGGACTCTTCGGGGACCCCGACGAGCTCCGCGCCCGGCTCGCCGAGATGGCCGAGCAGATGCAGGGCGCGCAGAAGGTCGCCTGGGCGGACAACGCGATCAAGCTCGCGGTCGACATGACCGTCGCCTCGATCGCGAGGCTGGACCTCCACGGCACCAGCGACGAGCAGGCGATGCAGGTGCGCGACGCGATCCGCGTCGTGTTCCCCGAGGCCGTCACCCTCGTGCGCGAGGCGCGCGAGGGACTCTCCTGAGCGGTATCTGAACCGACACGGAGCCCGCGCCCCACGTCGAGTCGGCGCGCCTAGCGTCGTGGCATGCGCTCGCAATCCGGAGCGGCAACGGTCGAGCACGCGGCGATCTCGCTGCTGATCGCGCTGTTGGTGGCCGCGGCCGTGGCGGCGCTGGCATCCGGCGCCGGCGAGGGCGGGCGCGACCTGGGCGCGGCGCTCGGCCGCAAGCTGCGCTGCGCCGCGGTCGGCCCCGGGCCCTGCTGGCGCGATCCGCTGACGCTCGCCTACGGGCGCTCGCTCGCCGGCGCGGTGCGGGCGCTCGCGCCGCCGCCCGCGCCACGCCCCGGCCCCGACGGGGCGCCCCTGTGGCCCGTCGACTTCCGCCTCTGCCGCTCGACCGGGTGCGCCCTCGCCGGGTCGCGCCCGGGATTCACAGCTCAGAATCGGCGGATGACGGAGTTCGTCTCGGTCGCCGAGCGCGGGGGCGGACATTTGATGGAAATTTCATACTGGTCATACCGTCCCGCGCTAGGCTGGCGGTGGGTCGCGCGGCTCGCAAGCAGGGGGGACGTCTCGCGGCTCGCCCCAACTCCTCTGCTCGACGATCAGATCCCGGCGCTCGTGCCGCTGGAGACGCTCGACGGGCGCAACCAGTTCGAGTGGGCACGGGGCGAGGAGCCGCCGTGGCGCTGGCGCGTGGACTCGGTCTATCCCGGGATGCCGACCGGCTGAGCCCGGCTACCAGCTCGCCTCGTGGTGCTCCATCACCCCGAGGCCGGAGGCGAGCTCGAGGCCCCCGGGCAACGTGCCGGTGAAGGTCCCGAACGGCTGCCGGTAGCTGTACGCGAACGGGCTGCGCTGCTCCTTGCGCCGCTCGGCCTCGGCCGTGAACTCCAGCCGCGCGTCGCCGACCTCGATCGCCTCGAGGCCGTGAAAGGTCGCCGGCGGCGGCTCGGCAGCCGCGGCGCCGTCGACCCAGATCGCTCGCTCGGAGCCCCGCTCGGGATCGTTGACCCCGGCGACCAGGTTCCAGCCGACGGCCCGGCCGTCGCGGGTCTCCCCGACCCCCGCCGACCAGTCCCAGATGGTGGTGTGGGGGTGATAACCGCAGGACTCGTCCTCGACCCCGAGCGCCTCCGTGCGGATCCGTCGCTCGCCGATCCGCACGTCGCACTTCACCGGGACCACGCGCTTGCGGGTCCACACGTAGTTGTCGCCCTCGCCGGTGGGGCAGATCGCCTCCACCCAGGCGCCCTCACCCGCGTGGAGAAAGGCGCGGACACCCTCCTCATCGGCGCGGCCCGCCGCCTCGATCCGGACGAGCGTGCCGCCGCTCTCCGGCGCCCAGTCGATCCGCCCCTCGTCGCTGCCCTCGTGGCCCTGGGTCCAGACCTCGCCGCGGGCGAGCCCCGGAGCGATCGTTCGCGTGCGCTCGTGCAGCACGCCGTCGCCGCGCTCCCAGATCGCCCAGAACGTCTGCCCGACCGGGCCGACCTGAACGCGCGCGGCGCACAGCAGCAATTCCTCGCTGAACGCCCCCAGATAGCGCCAGCGCTTGCGCCAGCTGCCGCCGCGGCGCAGCGGGACCTTCCCGGGCGGCACCGGGAGGTCGGGTCGCTCGGACCCGGGGCCGCGCCAGGGAAGACCCTCGGCGGTCACCGCCTCACCCCTGCTCGATCTTGCAGATCTGGTCGCCCGCGTTGATCGCGGCGCCCTCGGAGACGCTCAGCTCGGTGATCTTGCCGGCGACGTGAGCGGTGATCTCGTTCTCCATCTTCATCGCCTCGATCACGCAGATCAGCGCCCCCTCCTCGACCTCGGCCCCCTGCTCGACGGCCACGCGCAGGACGGATCCCTGCAGCGGCGACGACAGCACCGGGCCGCCACCAGCCGCCACCTCCCGCGTCCTGCCCGCCGGCCCGCTTGGGCGGCCGGCGGCCGGCGGCGGCCGGCGCGGCGGCGCCTCCGTTCGGCGCGGCGGCACCGATCACCTTCACCGAGTGCAACTGCCCGTCGACCTCGACGGAGTAGGTGCGCTCCGTGGTCGCCTCCTCCTCTCGGAGTCGTCCGCGGGCTTGCGGCGGCGCCTCGGGCGCCAGCGTCTTCAGCCATTTGCGGTCCTCGGTGAGGTCGCGGCAGGTCTCGCCGTTGGCCCACTGCTCGGTCGCCAGGATCGCCTTGTGGAAGGGGATCAGGGTCGTGAGCGGCTCGATCCGGTACTCGTCCAGCGCCCGCAGCATGCGCGCGGTGGCCTTCTCGCGGTCGAGGTCCCAGGTGATCAGCTTCGCGACCATGGGGTCATACAGCGGCGTCACCTCGGAGCCCGCCTCGAGCCCTGAGTCGACCCTGACCCCGGGCCCGGCGGGCTCGATGTAGCTGTCGATCTTGCCGGGCGCCGGAGCGAAGTTCTTGTGCGCGGCCTCGGCGTTGATCCGGCACTCGATCGCGTGCCCGCGCAACTCGACGTCGTCCTGGCCGATCGAGAGCGGCTCGCCGGCCGCGATCAGCACCTGCTCGCGGACGATGTCGAAGCCCGTGACCATCTCGGTCACGCAGTGCTCGACCTGGACCCGCGTGTTCATCTCGAGGAAGAAGTACTCGTCGCCGACCTGCATCCCCTCGACCGTTCCGGCGCCGCGGTAGTCGACCGCCAGCGCCGCGTCGGTGGCGATCTTGCCGATCCGCTCACGCATCTCGGGGTCCACGTGCGGCCCGGGGGCCTCCTCGATCAGCTTCTGGTGGCGGCGCTGAATCGAGCAATCGCGCTCACCGAGGTGGATCACATTGCCGTGGGCGTCCGCGAGCACCTGGACCTCGACGTGGCGGGGGTCATCGAGGTAGCGCTCGAGGTAGACGCGGTCGTCGGAGAAGAACTTCTCGCCCTCGCGCGCGGCACCCTCGAACGCGTCGGCGAGCTCGTCGGGCGAATGGGCGACGCGAAAGCCCTTGCCGCCGCCGCCCCCGGCGGCCTTGCAGGCGACCGGGTAACCGATCTCCTCGGCGGCCTTCGCGGCGGCCTCGACGTCGGGCGAGGGCTCGGTGGAGCCGGGCACGATCGGCACCCCTGCCTCCTGCATGATCTCCCGCGCGCGCGTCTTGGAGCCCATCGCCTCGATCGCCGACGGCGGGCGGGCCGATGAAGACGATCCCGGCGTCGTCAAGCGCGGTCGCGAAGGCGGCGTTCTCGGCGAGGAAGCCGTAGCCGGGATGGACGGCCTCGGCCCCCGACTTCTTGGCCACCTCGATGATCTTCTCGATGCTCAGATAGCTCTCGGCCGGCACCGCGGGGCCGAGCAGGAAGGCCTCGTCGGCCTCGCGCACGTGCGGCGTCGAGCGGTCCGCCTCGGAGTAAACGCCGACGGAGGCGATCCCCATCTCCTTCAGCGCCCGCATCACCCGGATCGCGATCTCACCCCGGTTGGCGACCAGGACCTTCTCGAACATGGCGCGCCAGATTAGTGATGTTTCGGCGCGCGCGGATCGAGGTAACCTTTACATCAGTTGGTGTTACATCGGGTAATGCGGACAGCCATGTTCAACGCCAGGATCGCCGGGCCCACCACCGTCGATTCAGCCCCCGCGGGGGGCGCGGAGATCGGTCAGGTGATCGGCGCCAGCGCCGCCGCCCTGCTCGCCACCGCGGCGCTGCTCTACCTCGGCTGGGCACACCGCACCGGGCGCACGAACCTGCTGCGCAGGCTCGCCGAGCTCGCCGGTCGCGACACCGGTTTCGCGCCCTGGGCGGCGCTGCCGTCGCTGATCGCCGCCGGCTCGCTGCTGGTCGCGCTCCTCGGGATGTACTGGGACATCTCCCTGCACATCGACGACGGCCGCGACCCGGGACCGCTCGCCAACCCGGCGCACTACCTGATCCTCGTCGGGCTCTTCGGGATCTTCAGCGC
Organism: uncultured Solirubrobacterales bacterium; assembly: GCA_963742205.1. GTDB lineage: Bacteria > Actinomycetota > Thermoleophilia > Solirubrobacterales > 70-9 > WHSW01. Next base: position 284,424 of record CAVUKZ010000006.1, read on the forward strand.
GGGCTTCCTCGCCATCGTCCTCCCGGACGGCAAGCCCAGCCCGCGCGCGGTCCGCATCTCCGGCGACTGGTACGCGCCGCTCGGCGGCGTGGCGATGCTCGCGGCGGCCGCGTTCGCGCTGATCGGCTTCCCGCTCGACGACGTCTGGCACCGCATCTTTGGCCAGGACGTGACCCTCTGGGGCCCCACGCACCTGATGCTGATCGGCGGCGCCGGGCTCACCTTGATCGGGAGCGCGATCCTGATCGTGGAGGGGCGCGGCGACGAGACCGAGCGTCCCGAGACCCCGCGCCTTGTGGGGTTCGGCGATCGCGCGGTTGCCTGGTTCGCGCGCTACCGCCGCGCCTTCGCCATGGGCGGCCTCCTGATCGGCCTCTCGACCTTCCAGGCCGAATTCGACTTCGGCGTGCCCCAGTTCCAGCTCGTCCTCGAGCCGATCATGCTCGCCTTCGCCGCGGGCGTCGCGCTGGTCGCCGCCCGGGTCTGGATCGGCCCCGGCGCCGCCCTCGGCGCCGCGGTCTTCTTCGTCGTCGTCCGCGGAGCGATCGCGCTGATCGTCGGCCCGATCCTCGGCGAGACCACGCCGCACCTGCCGCTGTATCTAGCCGAGGCGCTCTGCGTCGAGGGCGTGGCGCTGGTGATCTCGACCCGCCGCGGCTACCTCTTCGGCGCCGCGTCGGGTGCCCTGATCGGCACCGTCGGCTTCTTCGCCGAGTACGCGTGGTCGCACGTCTGGATGCCGGTCCCCTGGCCGTCGAGCCTGATCTCCGAGGCGATCCTCCCCGTGCTCGTGACCGCGGTTGCGGGCGGCATCGTCGGGGCGTTCCTCGGTGGGTCGTTCGCGGCCGCCGGCGCCCGGCGCCCGAGCTTCGGGCCGCCGGCGCTCGTGCCCGCGGCGCTCGCGACGCTGGCGATCGTGGCCATGGTCGGTCTCAACGTCGGCGATCAGACGCCGAGTGGCTGGCGCGCTCAGGTGACCCTCGACGACGTCCAGGGTGGCGCCGAGCGGACCGTCAACGCGACCGTGCGCCTCGACCCGTCCGAGATCGGCGATGACGCCTACTGGCTGCAGGCGATCGCCTGGCAGGGGGGCGGGCTCGTCACGGACCAGCTCGAGCGGGTGTCGCCCGGCGTCTATGAGACGACCAAGCCGATCCCGGTGCATGGAACCTGGAAGGCCCTGATCCGCCTCCAGCGCGACAACTACGTCGCCGGGCTACCGATCTACCTGCCCGAGGACTCGGCGATCCCGGCTCCGGCGGTGAAGGCGCGGGCGAGCTTCGACCGTCCGTTCACAGACGAAACGCAGATCCTCCAGCGCGAGCTGAAGTCGGGCGTCCCCGGCTACCTGGCCGGGCTGGCGTACGCGGTCGTGGCCGCGATCGTGCTCGGCCTCCTGTTGTTGCTCGGGTGGGTGCTGAACCGCATCGCCCGCCCCGAGGGCGGCGGGCGCGGCCCGAAGCGGTCCCGGCCGCCCGCGGGCGCGCGGGAGGTGCCCGCATGAGCCTGCCGATCGCGCACGCGGGCCACTGGCTCATGGGCATCGGATTCGCCGGTGCCCCCCTCACGGTGATCGGAGGCATCGCGGTGATGGCCTGGCGCGAGCGCCGGCGCGAGCGCGGGGCGAGCCCGGGCTAGCGGCCGCTGCGGAGCGCCGCCGGCGCCGCCCAGCCCTGATACGCGGCGCGCCGGCGGGCGAACTCGAGGTCGTCGGGCGGGAGGCTCGGGTAGATGGTCTGCGAGCGCGCGTGCGGGCCGTCGTAGTGCTTGATCACGTAGGCGCGCAGCCGCTCGCGATGGTCCTGACAGGCGTACAGCACGCGCCCGTACGGCCCGCGGCCGTGCCAGATCAGCCAACCGGCCGGGCCGCAGTCGACGTACTGGCCGAAGCGGTAATGCAGCAGCTGACGCTCGAGGCTGACCTGGGTCAGCTGGTCGGGCTCGGCCCGGCAGAAGTCGCACCTGAAGAGCAGGCGGCACGGCATGCGGCCAGATTACCCCCGGGCGCGCATAGGCTGTCCGCGTGCTGCCGGGCGTCGCCAAGCCGAGTCGGTTTCGCCCGCGGTTTCACTGGGAGCTGCTCGTCTGCGGCCTGCGCGGACACGAGCTGGTCGGCATCGACGCGGCCGAGCTGCGGCCCGAGGACGAGCTGTTCGCCCGCCAGATGGACGGCGCGCGCTGGCACCGCTGCCTGCGCTGCGACAGCTGGCTGCCGTTCTCGGCCCCGGAGGACCCCGCCACCGACCATCCGCCGTCGCCGGACCAGATCGAGCTGCCCCTGCGGGGCAAGCCGCTGCGCGACAAGATCGTGCTGCGCGCGATCGCCGTCGACCGCGTGTTCCACTTCCTGATCCTCGCGGTGCTCGCAGTCGCCGTGCTGCTCGTCGCCTCGAACGAGGTCGACCTGCGCGACAAGTTCTACGCCGTGCTCGGCGCCCTGCACGGGGGCCTCGGCGGCCCCACGAGCGGCTCGGACGGCGGGTTCGTCGACCGCATCGACAACTTCCTCAACCTGCCGCCGGACAAGCTGAAACTGATCGCCTTGGCGCTCGCCGCCTACGCCGCGCTGCAGCTCGCCGAGGCGATCGGGTTGTGGCTGCTGCGGCGCTGGGCCGAGTACCTGGCCGTGATCTCGACCTCGGTCTTCCTGCCGCTCGAGGTCTACGAGCTGATCGAGCGAGTGACGGCGCTGAAGATCATCGCGATCATCGTCAACGTCGCGATCGTCGTCTACCTGCTGTTCGCAAAGCGCCTCTTCGGCCTTCGCGGTGGCACCGCGGCGGACGAGGCGCTGCGCGAGCGCGACCTGGGGTGGAGCGCGCTCGAGGCGAACGCGCCCGAGGCGGCCTCCAGTCCCTGAGCCTCAGCGCTCGCCGGGCCAGGCGGCGGCGATCTCGGCGACGTGGCGGCCGTCCGTGCCACAGCAGCCGCCGAGCACGTTCATGCGCGGCAGCCGCTCGGCGAGGCCCGCATAGCGGGCGCCGAGGTCGGCCGGGTCGCCGTCGTCGAGCTCCGCCGCCTCGTCGAGCTCCGCGTGGCTCAGGGTCGAGGCGTTGGCGCGCAGGCCTCGGATCCGCTCCACCCATGGAGCGCCCGGCTCGAGCACATCCTCGAAGTGCGTCGGGTGAGCGCAGTTGAGCATCACGTAGGCGACCGAGCCGCCCGTGCGGTCGTCGAGCTCCGCGATCGCCTCGCCGAGCGGCTGGCCGCTGGGCAGCCGCCCATCGGTCTCGACCGTGAAGGAGATCACCACCGGGAGCCCCGCTGCCTCGGCGGCCCGGGCGATCCCGATCGCCTCGTCCACGTAGGTCATCGTGATCGCGGTGACCAGCTCCGCGGCGGTCTCGCCGAAGATGTCGATCTGGGCCGCGTGGTAATCGCGCGCGGCCTCGGCGTCGAGGAGCTCCGCCGGGTCGTAGCCGTCCTCGTGGGGACCGACGCAGCCGCTGATCACCACCGGCCGCGACTCCGAGCCGTGCGACTCGCGCAGCTCCTCCATCAGCGAGATCGCCTTGCGGTTGAGCCGCGCCAGCTGATCCTTCGTGTACCCGAGCTGGGCGGCCCAGCGCGGGCTCGCACGCCAGGTCGGGCTCTCGAGCACGAAGCCCGCGTCGTGCGCGCGGGCGAGCGCCAGGTAGGGACCGTAGTAGCGACGCAGGGCGGCGGTACCCCGCTCCTCGTCGAGCAGTGGGAAGGCCGCGAACAGGGGCAGATCCATCCCGTGGTGAAAGATCAGACTCGTCTCGATCCCACCGTCGGTGAGGAACAGCCCTCCCTCGAGCTGCGGCAGATCATCGCCAGAGGCCATAGGCGCTCGCCAGGGAGCGTAAACGCTTCGCGACGACGCCCGACTAGCGGACCGCGAGCGACTCCGCGACGCTGCCGCCGATCACCTCGTCGCGGCTCGGGCCGACACCCACGAGCGCGACCGGCACGCCGGTGTAGTCGGAGATCGCGGCGAGGTAGTCGCGCGCCTCGCGCGGCAGGTCCGCCTCGCTGCGACAGGCGGTGATGTCGCCCTCCCACCCCGGCAGCTCCTCGTACTCGGGCGATGCCGTGTGCAGGATCGACTGGTGGTAGGGGAACTCCTCGAACACCGCGCCCTCGACGCCCCGGTAGCGGACCGCGACCCGTAGCGGGTCGAGGCCGGACAGCACGTCGAGCTTTGTGATCGCGAGTGCCGAGAGCCGGTTGAGCCGGGTCGCGTAACGCAGCGCGACGAGGTCGAGCCACCCACAGCGACGCTCGCGACCCGTCGTTGTCCCGAACTCGTGGCCGCGGTCTCGCAGGTGCGCGCCCACCTCGTCGGTGAGCTCGGTCGGAAACGGCCCGGCCCCGACGCGGGTCGTGTACGCCTTGCACACGCCCCAGACCTCGTCGATGTCGGTCGGCCCGACGCCGGCCCCCACGCAGGCCGCGCCCGCGACGGGGTTGGAGGAGGTGACGAAGGGATAGGTCCCGTGGTCGAGGTCCAGCATCGCCGCCTGCGCGCCCTCGAAGAGCACCGTCTCGCCCGCGTCGAGCGCCTCCCAGCAGAGCCGCGAGGTGTCGGCGATGTGGGGCTCGAGCCGATGCCCGTAGCGCAGGTAGTCCTCGGTCATCGTGTGCAGGTCGAGCTTTGGGTCGCGCGCGAACGGGCGCAGCAGCTGCTTCTTGGGCTCCAGCGCAGCGGCGATCTTCTTGCGCAGGATCTTCGGGTCCAGCAGGTCCTGCACCCGGATCCCCAGGCGCGCCGACTTGTCGGCGTAACACGGGCCGATGCCGCGCTTGGTGGTGCCGATCTCGAGCTTGCCCAGCTTCGCCTCGCCCGCCGTGTCGAGCATCACGTGGTAGGGCATGATCAGGTGGGCGTTGGCGGAGAGCTTCAGCCCGCTGACGTCGATGCCCCGCCGGCGCAGGCCATCGATCTCACCCGTGAGCACCTCGGGGTCGATCACCACCCCGTTGCCGATCACCGAGATCTTGCCCGGGTGCAGGATCCCGGACGGGATCAGGTGGAACTTGAAGGTCTCGCCGTCGCGGACGATCGTGTGGCCGGCGTTGTTGCCGCCCTGAAAGCGCACCACCATCGCGGCACGGTCGGCGAGCAGGTCCACGACCTTGCCCTTGCCCTCGTCGCCCCACTGGGTTCCGATGATCACTATGCCCGGCATAACGCCAGTGATTATGGAGGGACCGGCCGGCTAACTCGTCTCTAAGCGGCCCAGCGGCGATCGGTGCCGTGCATCGGCAGCGGCTCGCACATCTGCGCCAGGCGCGAGACGGTCCGCTCGCCGATCTGCTCCTTGAGCTGCTCGTGGTCCAGATTCGTCGTCACCACGATCGAGCGATTGGAGGCGTAGCGCTCGTCGACGATCGCGTAGAGCTGCTCGAGCACCCAGTCCGAGCGCTTCTCGGCCCCGAGGTCGTCGATGTGGAGCAGGTCGACCGAGGTGAGCCGGCGGAAGAAGCCCAGGTAGGAGAGCTCGCCGACCTCGCCGTCGTAGGTGCGGCGGATGCGCGCCAAAAGGCGCGGCAGCGAGTAGATCGCGGCCGAGTAGCCCGACTCGATCGCCCGCTTGGAGACCAGCATCGCCAGGGTCGTCTTGCCGGTGCCGACGTCGCCCTCGAACCAGAGCCCGCGACCGTCGGCCACGTTGGCGTCCAGGTCCTCGGTGAACGAGCGGACGATCTCCACGACGTCGCGCGTGAGCGGGTCACGCGCCATGTCGGCGACCGGCGGGCGGTCGAAGCTCACGCCCTGGTACTTGGTCGGCAGGACCGTGCGCACACCCCGGGTGCGGGCCTGAGCGATGCGCCGCTCGCGACAGGCGCACGGGCGCGCGAGATCGTCGTCGTCGACGATCCAGCCACTGCCGTCGCACTTGCCGAGCGGACACGAACGTGGCAACTCCTGCACGCGCGCGTTAGGCATCGGCGTCGGCCGCGTCGACGATCGGCGGCGGCTCGGCGCCCGCGAGGCCCGTGAGGTCTCGGTCGGCGCGGGAGATGCTCTGGAACGACGCGTACTTGTCGAGGAACGCGAGCTGGACCGTGTCGATCGGCCCGTTGCGGTTCTTGCGGACGATCAGCTCCGCGACCCCCTCGAGCTTCGCCTGCTCCGCGTCGTCGACATCGTCGTCACCGAAGTTCTTGTAGTAGTCCTCGCGATAGATGAAGGCGACCAGGTCGGCGTCCTGCTCGAGGTTGCCCGACTCGCGGAGGTCCGAGAGGATCGGCCGTTTGTCGCGCCCTGTGCGCTGCTCGGGGGCGCGGGAGAGCTGCGAGAGCGCGATCACCGGGACCTTTAGCTCGCGCGCGAGCATCTTCAGGCCGCGGCTCATCTGACCCACCTGCTCGACCCGGTTGGCGCGCGTGTCCTCGGCGCGCATCAGCTGGATGTAGTCGATGATGATCAGCGCCAGGCCGCCGTTGCCCGCGTTGTGCTCCTGAGCGTGCAGACGGCGCGCCTTCGCCCGCAGGTCGAGGCTGGTGAGGTCCGCCGACTCGTCGATCCACAGCGGGCTGTCCTCGAGCTGGTTGCAGACGCGCAGCACCTTGGCCCAGTCGGCGTCGTTGACCTGGCCCTTGCGCAGCCGGTCGCTGGAGATCCGGGCGCGCTTGGCGATCAGGCGCTGGGCGAGCTCGGAGTCGGACATCTCGAGCGAGAAGAAGGCCACCGGGCGCTTCTCCTTCACCGCCACGTGCTCGGCGATGTTCGCGACGAGACCCGACTTGCCCATGCCGGGGCGGGCGGCGAGGATGATCAGGTTGCCGGGCTGAAAGCCGCCGGTGATCCGGTCGAGATCGGCAAACCCCGAAGGGGTGCCCGTGACCTCGGCGGTGCCATTGGCGAGCTCCTCCAACCGGTCGACCTCGCGCGAGAGGATCTCCTTGAGCACGTGGAAGTCCTCGGCCTGCTCCTCGTGGGCAACGTTGAAGAGCAGCTTCTCGGCGCGCTCGGCGAGGTCGCGGGGCTCGCCCTCGCGATCGTGAACGGACTTCTGGATCTCGTGGCCGGCCGCCAGCAGGCGCCGCAGCAGGGAGTTCTGCTGGACGATGCGCGCGTAGTGGCGGGCGTTCCCGGGGACCGGGACGGTGGAGGCGAGGTTGGAGACCGCCTCGCGGCCGCCGACCTCGGCGAGCGCACCCTGCTGGGCGAGGAACTCCGAGACGGTGATCGCGTCGACGGACTCGGAGCGCTCGTAGAGCTTCCTGATCGCGCGGAAGACGATCCGGTTGGGCTCGCGGTAGAAGTCCTCCTCGGTCAGGCGGACGTCGAGGATGACCGGGTTCATCGCCGCCTCGGACACCATCAGCGCCCCGAGCACCGATGCTTCGGCCTCGAGGTTCTGAGGTGGGACGTGGGCGGTCGCGGCTTCCATCGGCGTCTGGGTTTAGAGGGCGGCGCGGCGGCAAAATCGCCCCGGCGCTGCCCGGCTCCCACGAAACCACACCGGCGCCTCGCCGGACGCCGGTGTTCCCGCAACTACGGACGTTCTAGTTTCAGGCGAACCGCTGCACGAACTCCAGCGCCTTGTTGCAGACGTCGCGCCAGCCGTGGTCGATGCAGAGCGAGTGGCCGCGGCCCTCGAATTCGAACACCTCGGTGACGCCCTCGTTGTGCTTCTCGCGCTTGAACGACGCGTTGGCGATCGCGTGCGGGACCGTGTGGTCCTTCTCCCCCGCGATGACCAGCATGGGCCCCCGTTCAGGGTTCTTCGTGTCGACCTTGTCCTCGGTCCACGGGTTGAGGTTCGCGTTCGCTGCCTGGAACAGGACCTTGCCGGGCCCGGCGACGGAGTACTTCTCGTAGAGCTCCTTCGCCTCGTCGTCGTCGAGCATGTTCCCGAAGCTGTACTTGAACTGGTCGTAGGTGAGCGGCACCGCCCGGCTGCGGTTCGCGGGGTTGCGAAGCGCGACCGAGGCGGTCCTCAGCGCCGCGTACGGGAGCGGCAGGACGCCGCGGAACGGCGCCGGGCTGATCGGCACCGACGCGACCGCGAGCCCGCGGCCGGCGAGGATCTCGGTCAGCAGGCCGCCGAACGAGTGGCCGATGATCGCGGGCTTTTTGTCGAGCGCCCGGATCACCTCCTCGTAGTGGTCGGCGATCTGGCCCACCGACTTGTCCGCGAACACCTCCGGATGCTCGTGAGCCTCCTCGACGGTCTCCGGGTCGTCCGGCCAGCCAGGGGCGGCGGTGACGTAGCCGGCCTCCTCGAAGACCTCGCGCCAGGCGTCCCAGCTACTGGGGATCAGCCAGAGGCCGTGGACGAAGACGACGGGCTGCTTGTCCGTGTCGTTTGCCTTCTGGACCTCCTGCACCTCCCACTCGGTGATGGTCTGGTCGCTGGTGCCCTCCCTCGCGGGCGCCTCGGTGGCGGTTGCCTCATCGTTCATACCTAGCCTCCTTGCCTTTGCGGGGAGCTCAACCTATCGCCTCGGGTTCGGCCGCTCGCAAACAGCGCCCCGAGCACGCCGCCGAGCAGCAGCGGTGGCCCGTGCATGTCGCCGAGCGCCAGCAACACGACGCCTGCGGCCAGGCCGACGCCCGCCATGAGGCGCGGTGGCAGCGGCGCGCGAGCCGCGGGGCTCAGCAGCCAGGCGCACAGCGCGCCCAGCAACCCGGCGCCGGCGACCGAGGAGCCGGCGTCCGGCGGGTCCCACAGGTAGCCGAAGGCCTGGCCCACGATCCCGCAGGCGAGGTAGATCTCGAGCCAGCGCACGCGTCCGTAGACGCGCTCGACGGCGGTACCGACAAAGAGGTCCAGCGCCAGTACGCACAGCGCGGACGGCCACGGGTCGAACTGGATCAGCAGCGGCGTCACCAGGCGCCAGAGCTCGCCGGAGTCGAGCGCGCCCTGGTCGCGCCACAGCGCCAGGCGCAGGTCGTCGAACGGGACCGCCAGGAGCGAGAGCACCGCGGTGAGCCCCACCACGGAAACGGTGAGCCACGGGAAGGTCCGGCTGCGTTGCAGCTCGGCCCAGGTCGCGACGGTGTGGTGCTCGGCGGCTGGCGGTGAGGCCGGGTGCGTCGCTACTTCGCCTCGGCGACGATCGTCTTCACGTTCGCGGTCGCGCCCCCGGCGAGCTCGACCTCGACCATGTACGTGCCGACCTCGCGGATCGGCTCGTCGAGCCGGATCTTCTTCCGCTCGACCTTGACCCCGCGAGCGTCCGCGATCGCGCTGGCGATCTCGGCGCTGGTGACCGAGCCGTAGAGCTTGCCGTCCTCCCCGGCGCGGTGCTGGATCGTGAGCACGGTCTTCGCCAGCAGGGCGGCGGTCTGTTCGGCTCGATCGGCCGCCTCCTGAGCGGCGCGCTCGGCGACCTCGCGGCGGCGCTGGGCCTCCTCGAGCGAGCGCTGGGTCGCCGGCAGGGCGAGCTTGCGCGGCTGCAGATAGTTGCGCAGGTAGCCCGCCGAGACGTCGACGGCGTCGCCGGCCTCGCCGAGGTCGGCGACGTCCTTGAGCAGGATGGCCTGCGCCACCGGCCTAACGCTCGCCGACGTAGGGGAGCAGCGCGAGCTCGCGCGCCCGGCGGATCGCGAGGCCGAGCTGCTGCTGGTGGCGGCGCGAGAGGCCCGTCACCCGGCGGGATCGGACCTTGCCGCGATCGGAGATGAACCGCCGCAGCGTCGCCAGGTCCTTGTAGTCGATGTTCTCGACGTTGATCCGGGTGTACTTGCGCGGCCGGTAGCGGTCGCTGAAGCGCCCACCGCGCCGGCGACCGCCGGTGGCCTGCTGAGGCTGCGCCCGCTGCTTGCGGGCCATCAGCCGCGAACCTCGTTGTCGAAAATGCTCGTCATCTCGCGCAAACGCGCCGCCGGTCGGCGACGCGGATGCGGAATTCTAGCTACCCAATTGCATCAGAGGCGCGAGAGCCAAGCTGGGCAAGGAAGCAGGGAGCGTGGCGTGCTCCGCACGCGAGCGACCGATGACGCCGCCCAGCGCCGGCTATCGCCCCTCTGGCTAGAACGGGATGTCGTCCTCGGGCGCACCGACGCCGGCCGGCTCGGGGTTGTCGAAGTCGGACGTGTCGGCGGGGACGTCGGACTGCGGCGTGAAGCGGCTGCCGCCACCGGGCTCGCCGCCGCCGTCGCGACTGCCGAGGAACTGCACCGAGTTGGCGATGATCGAGACCGCCTGGCGCTTGCCGGAACCGTCCTTCGCCTCCCACTCCCGCCAGTCGAGCCGCCCCTCGACCGCAACCGGGCGACCCTTGGAGAGGTAGGTGGAGCAGTTCTCGCCCTGGGCGCCGAAGACGGTGACGTCGAAGTAATTGGGCTTGTCGATCCAATCGCCGTTCGGCCCCTTGCGGCGCGAGTTGACGGCGACCCGCATGTCGCAGACGCTCATCCCGCTGCCGGTGCTGCGGAGCTCGGGATCGCGGGTCAGGTTGCCCGTGATCACGACGACGTTGACGTTTGATGCAGCCACTTGAAATCAGCCCTCTCTCGAGATTCGTTTGATCGCCGACAAGTCTAAGACCGCGCTCGGCGAGTTCTCGCCCCCCGGCGCGTGCAAACGGCGCAAGCTGCGGGATTACTCCGCCGGGCTCGGCGGAGCGGGCTCGGCGGGCGGAGCGGGCTCAGCCGGGGGTGCGGACGCGGGCGGCTCGGCCGCCGGCTGCGCGGGCGCGGGCGGCTCGGCGACGGCTGCCTGCGCCGGGGCGGCTGCGGGTGCCGGGGCGGCTGCGGGTGCCGGGGCGGCTGCGGGTGCCGGGGCGGGCTCGTCGCCGCCACCGCGCTGCTCGTAGTCGTCGCGGCCGCGGCCACCCGGTCCGCGGCGCCCGCCGCCGGAGGGGCGACCGGAGCCGGAGCTGGCAAGCGCGACGGGCGGGGGCGGCTCGATCACCGGCGAGCGCGGGTCGACCTTGAAGATCCGGAAGCGCATCACGCCATCGGTGATCTTGAGGTTGTGGTCGAGGTCGTCGAGCAGCTCGGTCGGCGCCTCGAAGCGAAAGAAGCGGTAATCGGCCTCGGTCCGCTGGTTGATCTCGTAGGCGAGCTTGCGCAGGCCCCAGGCCTTTTCGGCCTTCAGGCCGCCGCTGGATTCGATCCGCCCACGCGCGTTTTGCGCGATCGAGTCGCGGCGCTCGTCCGGGGTCTCCGGGTCGAGCATGAGCACCAGCTCGTATTCATGTGAGGCGGTTGGCAAAGCGGCGGATGACTATAGCGGGGGGCATCTGGCATCGCGGTGGGCTTGTAGGGCGGCAGTGGACCGCACTCGCATTCGCTGGAAGAACGTCGCCCGCCTCGCCGGGGGTGTCGCCGCAGGCGCCACGCTGATCGCCGTCGTGCCTGGGCTGCTGCAGCCGGGCGCACCCGCCCCGCTGCCGCCCGACGTCGGGCTCGAGACCGGTACTTCGGGCGCCATCGCCTACGCCGACAAGCCGGCCGGACGGGCGCGAGCGACGCGAGCACCCCAGTCCCTCGCCAAAGCCTGAGCGGCGCCGGCGCAACCGGTCTCGGCCCGAACGCCAAGCGCGCCCGGACCGCCCCTCGCCGCCCGCCGAGGTGAGCCCGCCGCCGTCCACGCCCCCGCCCGTTCCGCCCCTGCCTCCGCCGGCCGCCCCGCCACCCCCGACGGCAGCCCCGCCCCCGCCGAGCGCGCCGCCTCCCGCCCCGTCATCCGCTCCGCCCCCGGCCCCGGCGCCGCCCGGTCACATCGCAGCCGAGTACGGCGCGGCGCCAACCCCCGCGCGGACCCAGTCCGACCCGAGCCAGTTCGGCTTCGAGCATTGAGAGGAGCCCAGTGACCCCGCCGCGCCAAGCCCCCGCTCACCGCCACGTCCCCGCCCGGGCGCGCGTCGTGGTCGTCGCGCTCGCGCTCGGAATCGTGGCCGCCCTCGCGGTGGCGGAGCGGGCCGACGCCGGGGACTACGTCGTCACCCAGTGCAGCTCGGTCACCCCGTTCGTGCAGGCGAGCTGGGAGCGCAGCTCCGAGCACTACCGCCAGCGCGCGCTGTGCGGCACCGACGGTGGGCTGCAGGTGTTCCACGGCGCCGAGACGACGCAGCTCGGCGGGTACGGCGCCTGGGTCTGGCGCGCCCCGAGCGGGACCGTGTTCACCGACGTCCAGGCGAACGCGAGCCTCACCAACCAGGCCGGCCACCACGGTGAGCTCGCGGTCGTCCGCACGGACGGCGGGGTGCTCCCGTTCGGCTCGGAGCACAACGACTTCCGCGTCCATTCCATCCACGGCGAGTTCACGCAGTTCCATGCCTGGCTGCGCTGCGCTGCGCCCGGCGCCGGGCAACCGTGCGGCCGGGCCGGCGAGGACGCGGCCCACGCCTACGTGCGGGGCGTCTATCTGCGAACCGTCGACCGGGTCGGGCCGCGACTGGCGGTCGCCGGCGGCTCCTTGCTGGAGCCGGGCGTGATCCGGGGCACGCGAGGGTTGGCCTTCGCGGCCAGCGACGTCGGCAGCGGCATCCGCAAGGTCTTCGTCGAGGGCAACGGCTCGCTGCTCGTCACCGACATCCGCAACTGCATGGTCGCCGCGGGCTTCGCCACCGCGCTGCGGCCGTGCCCGGCGGGCACCTTCGAGTCCGCCGCCGTCCCGACCTCCTCGTCAGCGTTCGTCACTGGGCCGCACAACACGGTCACGGCCTGCGTCGAGGACCTGGCGCTCGACGGCGCCCCGAACCGGGCGTGCGAGCAGCGACAGGTATGGGTGGACAACGCCTGCCCGTCGTCCACGGTCGGCGGCGGCACCGCGGTCAGCGCCGGATTCGCCGACGGCTCGGCGGCGAGCGCAACGGTCGCGTCCGACCGCTCGGCGTTCGTCCGCGGGCGGGTCACGGGGGCTGGGCCCGGCGCGACCGTCTGCGCGCTCACCCGGGTGCTGATCGACGGGCGGCCGATCGTCGTCGGCGCAACGGCGACGACCGGCGCCGACGGCGCCTACGCGATCGAGCTCCCACCTGGCCCGAGCCGCGAGGTCTACGTCCACTACGCCGTCGGCGACCGGGTGCTCGCCCGCCATGGTCTCTGGCTGCGCTCGGTCGCCACGCCGACGCTGGACGTCCATCCCAACCACGGCGTCCGCAACCACGACCGGATCCACTTCTCGGGCACGCTCCCGGGCCCGGCGTGCTTCGATCGCGTGGTCAAGGTCCAGGCGCGGCTCGGCAAGCGCCGCTGGCAGGTCTTCCGCACCGACCGCGCCGACGAGGCCTGTCGCTTCACCGCCCGCTACAAGCTCCGCGCGACGGCGCACGCGAGGCGTTACCGGTTCCGCGCGCTCGTCCCCCAGGCCGCCGGCTACCCCTACGAGCGTGGTCACTCGCGGACGGTGAAGGTCAAGGTGCGCCGGCGACACCACGGGCGGCGCCGAGCCTCTACGACGGATCGAGAGCCCGCGAATCGAAATGACGCCGGGTCTCCGCGACGCCGACCAGGTTCCCCTTCGCTTCGTCGAGCGCCAGGGCGCGACGCGCGGCGGTTGCCGCATCGAGCTCGCGGCCCGTCGCGGACAGGAGCTTTGCGAGGGCCCGGTGGGCGTTCGCGCAGCAGATGACCCGGCCGGTTTGCTCCGCTGCGGCAACGGCCGCTCGTGCCTCGGTCAGTCCGCGCTGGTGCTCGCCGGCAGCCTCGGCGAGCAGGGCACGAGCGGTGTGGCGCTTGATCACCCACTCCGCGCTGCAGGGAGCGGGCACCGTGTCGATACGCGCGACCGCCTCGGCCGCATCCGCGTGCCGATCCTGGGCGAGTATCGCGTGTGCGAGGTCGACGTACACGGTCGCCACGGCCGAGCGATCGCTGGTGACGTCAACCATCGCCTCCGCCTCCCGGAGGGCGGCCTCCGCCGAGACCGGGTCGCCCGCAAGGGTTTCGGCGAACGCGTCGAGCAGGGTGAGGTAGACGCCGAATGCCCCGAGATGGAGCTCGGCGAGGCCCGCGCGCGCCGCCGCCCTGCTGTTGCGCACCTGCTCGTCGCGGCCGGTCATCGCCAAGAGCGCCGCTCGGCAGCGGAGCAGCGCGAGCTCGCCGGCTCGCTGACCGCTCGCCTCCCGCAAGAGCGCGTCGCAGCGCTCGATCGCCTCCGATGCCGGCCACGGGCCCTCGACGAGCGACCAGGCCATGAAGACCAGCCCGGTAGCCACGTCGAAGCCGCTGCCGGCGCGGCGGGCGTGGGCGAGCATCCGCTCCGCGTTCGCGCACGAGCCCACCGGGTCGCCGCGGAGCCACGCGAGATCGGACATCAGGTACGCGGCCCGCGCCAGCCCGAGCTCGTCCCCGAGTCCGGCGAGCGTCCGCACGGCATCCTCGACCACCCGCTCGGCGGCCCCGACGTCGAAGGTCTCGGGGTAGCGGTAGAAGCGGATCCGCTCGCGTTCCACCGCGGCCTGCGCGCCGATCTCCGGCAGGTCGAGGGCGACGCTCCTGGCCACGGCGCGATCGGCGATCTCCTCGGCACGATCGGAGGACGCCGCCTCTGAGAGCGCCGACGCGAGCAGCGGCAGCAGCGCCACGCCCTGCCGGGCCTCGGTGCCGACCAGAGCCACCGCGCGATCGAGGAAGCCGATCTCGCCCAGCAGGTCACCTCGGCTGCGCGCCACCCGGGCCGCCGCAGCCAATCGCGTGCTCGCCCGGAGCGCGAGCTCGGCGCTCTCGCCGCCCTCGACCTCCCTCGCGTAACGGCAGGCGGTCTCGAGGTGAAACCCGATCCTGGCGTCGGCCTCGGGAACCTCGGCGCCGCGATCGGCGAGCCACGATGCGTGTCGTTCGTGCAGGCGCGCCCTCGCCGACTTGGCCAGTGACGCGTAGGCGGCGTCGCGGATGAGGGAGTGTCGAAATCGAAGCAACCCCGCCTCGCCGCGCTCGCGGATCAGCAGGTCGCGCTTCACCAGCCGGTCGCAGGCCCCTTCGACCGCCGGGCGGGTGAGGCCGCTGGCGAGGGCGTGCACCGACGCGACCTCAAACGCGCCGCCGGCGACGGCCCCGAGCGCCAGCGCGGACCGCTCCGTGGTCCCCAGCAGGTCGAGCCGCGCGGACAGCAGGGCATGCAGCGCGGGAGGAAGGGGATTGCTCGGGTCGCTCTCGCCGGCGAAGGCCACGAGCTGCTCGAGGAAGAGCGGGTTGCCCCGAGCCGCGTCGGCGATGCGGCGCTCCTCGGCGGCGTCGAGACGGAGATCGCTGATCGTCGCGAGCAGCTCCTGGCTGGCGGCGCTCGAGAGCGGGCCGAGGCGCAGCACGGTGGCCCGCTCGATCCGACGCGCCCAGGCGGGGCGTTCCTCGAACGGGTCGGACCGCCCGACCCAGACGACGAGGATCGGCGCGTCGCGGAGCCGGTCGACGGCGTCGAGCAGCAGATCGAGCAGCGTGGGCTCGGCCCACTGGACATCGTCGACGACGAGGACCAGCGGACGCACGCGGGCGAAGGCGTCGATCAGGCTCAGGAACGCCCAGTCGGGCTCCTCGCCCGCTTCGCCCTCCCCCAAGCCGACGGCGGTGGTCACGCGATGGACGACCTGGGCGCCGATCCCGAGCGTGTTCAGAAACTCGTCGACGGGCTTGCCGGCGGCCGCGTTGAGAACGATCTCGCGCAGGGGCCAGTAGGTGAGGCCCTCGCCATACGCCGGACAGCGACCGGTGAGGGCCGCGCCGCGGTCGCCGACGATCGCGGTCAGCTCGGCGGCCAGCCGCGACTTGCCGATCCCCGGTTCGCCGAGAATCGCCACCAGCTGCGGTGAACCGCTCTCGACGACGCCTCGAAAGGCCTCGCCGAGCTGCTCGATCTCGTCCTCGCGCCCGATCAGCGGCCGGTCGAACCGACGTCCGATCGCCGGGGCTACCTCGTCGACCTCGCCCAGCAGGAACGCGTCATCGCCGACCTCCGAGGCGCGCGCCGCGTGGCGGACGAGCTGCCACGTGGACCCAGCGACCCAGGTCTCACCCGCCGTCGCCGACCGCGCAAGCCGCTCCGCGGTCGCGGGAGCCTCGCCGATCGCCGGCCCGGCGGCCGGCCGGCGGGCGGGCGCGACGATGTCGCCCGTGCAGATGCCGAAGCGAGCACCGACGCCGATCTCGAGCTCCGCGGCCCGCGTCCCCAGCTCGGCGGCCGCGCGAACGGCGCGCAGGGGATCGTCCTCGTGCGCGGTCGGGATCCCGAAGACGGCCGCCACGGAATCGCTGCGCAGCTCGGTCACGGTCCCGCCATGGCGCTCGCAGACGGTGCGAGCGAGGTCGTGGTAGCGCTCGAGCAGGGCGCGGAGGGACTCCGGGTCGAGGTCGGCCACCGTCTCGTCCAGCTGTGAGAAGACGCAGGTGACCCGCCGCCTGGCGTCACGGGCGACCGCGCCTCCGTCGGCGCCCGCCGGGGCCTGCGGAAGCGGCGGTGGCACGTCCTGGCGCAGAATCGCGCTCTGCAGCGCGCGCAGCTCCGGCGACGGCTCGATCCCCAGGCCGTCGACGAGCGCCTCGTGCGCCGCGCGGTACGCGGCGAGCGCGTCCGCCTGTCGCCCGCCGCGATACAGCGCGAGCATCTGTTGACCCCGCAGCCGCTCGTGCAGCGGGTGGATCGCGACGAGCGCCTCGAGCTCAGCGGCCACCTCGGCCTCGCGTCCGAGGGCGAGGTCGGCGTCGATCCGCTCACTCAGACAGTCGAGACGCAGATCCTCGAGCCGCGAGATCTCTGGCTGGGCAAAGCCCTCGTAGCGCACCTCGGATAGCGCCTCGCCGCGCCACAGCGCGAGCGCCAGAGCCAGGGTCTCCGTCGCCTCCCAGGGATCGCCGCCGGCGAGCGTCTCGCGCCCGCGCCGGAATCGCTCCTCGAAGCGGTCGGCGTCGACCGCTCCCTGGGGCGCTCGGAGCGCGTAGGCACCCGCCTCCGACACGACCGGGCCGTCTCCGAGCGCCGCCCTGAGCCTCGAGGCGACGACGTGAACGGCGTTCTTCGCGTTCTTCGGGCCCGAGCCGGTCCACAGCTCGTCGACCACCCGATCGAGCGGCACCGCATCGCCGCGGTGCACGAGCAGCAAAGCCAGGAAGGAGAGCGCGCGGCCACGCGGCACTGCCGCCCTGCGCCCGTCCTCGAGATCGACCTCGATCGGGCCGAGGATCCTGAAATGCGGGTCCACCGCGCGATCGAGCCTAGCTTGGCTGCGCCCGATGGTGATCTCGCCAGGTGAAAGCGGTCAGAAAGAGCCTGCGGGGAGGCTGGGCGCATGGAACCGACCCTGGTTCGAGGATGAGCGACCTCGCCCCTGTGCTCGGCGTGGCCGCGGGCGTCGTGGCCGTCGCCGACACCGTTCCCTACGTCCGCGACACAGTCCGCGGGACCACCCGGCCCCACCGCGGGACGTGGCTGATCTGGGGCACCCTGGCCATCGTCGTCTGCCTCTCGCAGCGCGCCGATGGAGCCTCGTGGAGCCTGATCATGGCCGCGGCCCAGGCGGGCCTGACCAGCCTCATCTTCGTGCTCGCGATCCGTCGCGGAGTGGGCGGCCTGAACACTGCGGATGCGGTGATGATCGCGATCGCGGCCGGCGGGGTGCTCGGCTGGATCCTCGCCGACGAGCCGATCGTCGCGACGGTGTGCGTCATCGCCGCCGACCTGATCGGCGCCGCGATGATGGTGCCGAAGACCTACCGCGATCCCGAATCCGAGACCCTGCCGACGTTCGTCCTCGCCAGCGCCAGCGGCGCGCTCGCCGTCGGCGCGGTCGGCGCGCTCGATCTCACGCTGATCATCTACCCGCTCTACTACTGCCTCGTCAACGGCGCGATCTCGGCGTTCATCCATCAGCGGCGGGCTGTCCTCGGCCGGCCCACCTGGGGGCCGGCCGCGAGCGCGAGCGGCTAGCGCCTAGCCGTCGGAGTCGCGCCGCGAGTCGATGTCGGCGAGCTGCTCGGCGATCCACCTCTCGGGATCGCGCTCGCGGACGATCTCGCGCAGGCGGTCGGCGCGGAAGCGGCGCTCATCGGCGCTCATCGTCAGCGCGCGGTGGATGGTGTCCGCCTGCTCTTGGATGTCGAACGGGTTCACGGTCAGCGTGCAGTCGCCCAACTCCTCGTGGGAGCCGGTGTTCTCGGAGAGCATGATCACGCCGTCTCGGGTGTTGACCGCGGGCGCCTCCTTGGCGACGAGGTTCATGCCGTCGAAGATCGAGTTCACCATCAGCAGGTCGAAGTGCTTGTAGCGCGCGACGGCCTCGGGGAAGTTCTCGTAGATCCGCAGGTCGATCGGCATCCAGTCGGTCGTCCCGTGGCGGTGGTTGACGACGGCGACCAGCGCCTCGATCCGCTCCAGGTACTCGGCGTACTCGGGCACGTCCTGGCGCGAGGGCTGCAGGTGCGCGATGAACGTCACCCGCTCGCGGAACTCGGGGTGCTGGCTGAGGAAGGTGTCGAAGGCGGTGAAGCCGCGGAGCACGTTCTTCGACAGGTCGGCGCGGTCGACGCGCAGGATCAGATGGTCGCGACGGCGCCGCAGCAGCTCCTGCTCGTAGGCCTCGACCTCCTCGGAGTGCGCCGCCCGTTCGAGGCGCTTGGCGTCGATCCCGAGCGGATAGGCCCTCACCCAGGTCTCGCGCCCGTCGTGGAGGACCGCGCCGCGCTCGTGGTCGACCTCGAGCTCGAGGAGCTCGCGGCAGCAGTGGAGGAAGTTGCGGCAGTAGGCGGTGGTGTGGAAGCCGATGATGTCGTTGGCCAGGAGCCCCCGGTAGATCTGCTCGCGCCAGCGCGCCGGCACGATCCGCCAGCTGTCGGGCTGCGACCACGGGATGTGCACGAAGTGCTGGAGGAAGGCGTCGGGGCGCGCCTGGCGGATGACTGCCGGGGCGGTGTAGAGGTGGTAGTCGTGGAACATCACGAGCGGCGCCTCGACCTCGGAGATCGTCTCCAGCACCGCCTCGGCGATATCGCGGTTGACGACCACGTAGCCCTCGTCCCAGGCGTCGAGCTCCTCCTGGCGGATGTCCGGCGCGTTGGAGAGATCCCAGAGGTAGTGCTGGATGAACCACAGGATCGGGTTGGCGATCACGTTGTAGAAGCGGTCGTAAGCGGTCGGGTCGGACTCGACCATGAGCACGTCGTAGGAGATCCCGTCGATGTCGACGTCGACCGGCTCACCCTCCGCCTCACGGGCGACCGCGACGTCCTCGTCGGTCATCGCCGAGGCGACCCAGAGCGCGTCCCGGCGCGCCACCAGGCCCGTGAGCGCTGTCACCAGCCCACCGCCGCCGCGCGTAACGCGGCGCTGCTCACCCGGCTCGCGCTTGAATTCCGCCGGGCCGCGGTTGGAGACGATCACCAGCCGCTGCTCAGTCACGGACCTAAGCCTAAGTGTCGAGCTGTGTGAACAGCTCGAGCCAGTCGCGAAGCAGGCGCGGGGTGAGGAAGCGCTCGCGCGCGTGTTCCTTGCCCGCCCGCCCGATCCGCTTCGCGAGCTCGGGGTTCTCGAGGATCTCGATCGTGCGCTGGGCCGCGGCCGCCGGCGAGTCGACGAGGAAGCCCGTGACGCCGTCGTCGATCTGAAGGGGGATGCCGCCGACGTCGCCGCCGATCATCGGCCGGCCCTTCCACTGCGCCTCGGTCACCGTGAGCCCGAAGCCCTCGCGGATCGACTTCTGCATGCAGACGTCGGCCTGCGACTGGAAGGCGTTGACCTCGATCGCGCCGACGTTGTTGAGGTTGTTGAGGATCTTGATGTCCGGATCCCCGTCGGCGTGCCGGAAGGTGCGGTGAAAGAAGTCCCAGCCCTCGGGGTCGTCGGTCGCCATCGAGCCGACGAGCGCCAGCTGGGCGTCGGGCACCTGCTCGGTGACCAGCCGGTAGGCGTCGATGACCCCGATCGGGTCCTTCCACGGGTCGAAGCGCGAGACCTGGCAGATCAGCGGCCGGTCCGTGTCGATCCCGAACTGCTCGCAGACGAACGCCGCGTCCTCGGGCGACAGGGCCATGTTCTTGGGTGACAGCGGGTCGATGGCCGGCGGGCAGATCCTGCGCAGGCCGCCGTCGAGCCCAGCCGGCACGTACTGCTCCATGTGCCAGACGCTCGCGTCGTAGTCCCTGATCAGCGGCAGCATCCGGGCCAGCGTCTCGGGGTTCGGGGTCGAGAGGTCGATGTGGCAGCGCCAGATCCAGCGGCGGGCGCGTTCCCCGGCCGTCATCCGCAGCCCGGCCGGCTGCGGATCGTGGACGATGATCACGTCCCAGTCGCCCTCGAGGCTCTGCGCGTTCATCACGTTGTAGGCCTCGAACACCTCCCACTGGGCGTCCGAGATCGCCTGCGGGTCGCCCTGGAGGGAGTTGTGCATCAGCTTGGTGACGTTGAAGAAGTCCTCCTGGCCGAGGATCACCTGCCAGTGGGCGTCGAGGCCGATGTCGCGCATCAGCGGGACCAGCGTGTAGAGGATCTCCGAGACCCCGCCGCCGAAGGCGGTCGCGCTGACGTGCAGTACCGACTTGCCCTTCAGCGGCTCGGCGAACTCGCGGATCTGCTCGATCAGGCCGCGACCGGCGATGTGGGTGTAGTCGGCCAGCGACTTCTGGCCTAGGGGAACCTCTTGCAGCACGACGGCGCAGGGTATAGAGCGGGGCTCGCTGACGACGCGGCTGGACTCAGCCCGGGACGGTCGTCGGGCGTTCGCCGAGGGTGATCTCGATCTGCTGCTGCTCGCCGTCGCGGATCACGTCGAGCGTGACCTTGTCGCCGGCGTTGAGCCGGGAGACGATCCGCGGCAGGTCCGAGTTCTCGACGATCTTCTCGCCGTTGACGGCTGTGATCACGTCGCCGCCGGCGTCGACCTCCTGGCCCTGGAAGCGGATTCGGTCGTCGCCGGCCTGCAAGCCGGCGTCGTCGGCCGGGCTCCCGGGCTCCACCTGGGAGACGAGCGCCCCGGTGTCCGCGTCGATCCCGAGCCGATCGGCGAGCTGCGGGTACAGGGGCTGGGTCGTGACGCCCGCGTACGCGTAGGAGACCGATCCGTCGTCGCGCAGCTGATCGACCGCGCGCTCGGCGAGGTCGATCGGGACCGCGAAGCCGACGCCCTCGTTGCCGCCCGAGGAGGTCTGGATCTGCTGGTTGATGCCGACCACCTTGCCCTCGGCGTCCAGCAACGGCCCGCCCGAGTTGCCCGGGTTGATCGAGGCGTCGGTCTGAATCGCGCCGTCGATGCCGAAGTCGGTGAGCGAGTCGATCGAGCGGTCCGTGGCGGAGACGACCCCGACGGACAGCGACTGGTTTTGCCCAAACGGGCTCCCGATCGCGGCGACCGGCTCGCCGACCGCGACGTCGTTCTCGGAGCCGAGGGCCAGCGGCTGCATGTCGATGCCCTCCGGATCCACCTTCAGCAGGGCGACGTCGGCGAACGGGTCGAAGCCCACCACCTTGGCCTCGACCTGGTTGTGGTCGGCGAACTGCACGTAGATCTCGTTCGCCTCATGGAGCGGGCGGGTGGGGGTGCCGGTGGTCTCGGCGTCGGTGACCACGTGGGCGTTGGTGAGGATCTCGCCCTCCTTGGAGATCACGAAGCCCGAGCCCTGACCGGCGCCACCGCCGCCGCCGCCGAAGATCGAAGCGCCGCTGTCGCCGAACACGGAGATCACGGTGACCACCCCGGGCGAGGCGGCCCCGTAGATCGAGCGGGCGTCGAAGGCCCCGCCCTCGGCCTGGACGACGACCCGCTGGGCTCCGCTCGCGCCGGCCTGGACCGTGGTCGTCGTCGTCACCGACGCGGAATCCGTGCCGTCGTCGCCACCGCAGCCGGCGACGGCCAGCAGGGCGGCGCCGAGCGCGGCGCACACCAACGCGCGGAGGCGAAGCGTCGCGCTCATGCCCGCACCACCGACGCGGCCGGCAGCCGGAGCTCGAACTCGGTGCGGCCGCGGCGGCTGCGCAGCTCCAGCGAGCCCCGCATCCGCAGGGCGAGCTCGCGGGCGATCGCGAGGCCCAGGCCGGAGCCGCTGACCTCGTCGCCGGTGTAGAAGCGCTCGAAGACGCGCTCGCGGGCGCGTGCCTCGATCCCGGGCCCGTCGTCGGTTACCACCACGCTCGCCGAGTCGTTCGGCGCACCGTCGTTTGCTGCTTTCACGGTCCCTACCTTGATCGCCGTTCCCTCCGGCGTGTGAGTGAGCACGTTGTCGATGAGGATACGCATGATCTGCGCGACCCTGTCCGGGTCGGCGAGCGCCACGGCGCCTGAGCCGTCGCCGATCGTGATCGCGGTCCGGTGGCGCTCGGCGGTCGGCCCGAACTCAGCCACCACCCGGCGCGCCACGTCGGCCAGCTTCACCGGCTCGCTCCGCATCTGAATTGCGTCGGCGTCGAGCTTCGAGAGGTCGAGGAGATCGACCGTGAGCTTCGACAGCCGGTCCACCTGCTGGCGCATCGTCCGCACGAACTCGGCCCGCGCCTCGGGGTCGGGATCCTCCTCGTCGAGCAGCTCGACGAACCCGGAGAGCGAGGAGATCGGGGTCCGCAGCTCGTGCGACGCGTTGGCGATGAACTCCTTGCGGGCGCTGTCGAGCACCGCGAGGCGCTTCTGCATCTCGTTGAAGGTGACCGCGAGCTGGCCCACCTCGTCGCCTGAATCCACCGGGATCGTGGTGGAGAAGTCGCCGTGGGCCACCTTCTCGGCGGCCGCCTCCAGGCGCCGCAGGCGGCGCGAGTGCGCCCCCGCCACGAGCCATCCGGCGCCGAGCGCGGCCACGAGCGCGATCGAGCCAGCGATCAGGATCTGGCGGCGGATCAGCGCGACGTTGTCCTCGACGTCGATGAGGTCGGTGGAGAAGACCGCGATCCAGCGCGGGTCGCCGTTCTCGCTGAGGGCGACGGCGGTCTCCCCCCGCCGGACCCCGCCGACCGATTCGACCGCGCTTGCGATCGGGCCCGCCGCCGCGGCGCCCGCGGCGGCGGGGTAACTGGGCGTGACCGCGGTGCGCTCGAGCTCGGAGTCGGCGATCACGAACGACGGCTCGGGCCCGCTGGCGCCGTCGCGGACGCCGAGCACGGTTACCCGGGCGCCCGTGCGCTGGTCGATGGAGCGGGTCAGCTCGCGCAGCCGGCCCTGCGAGACCCGGGCCGTCATCGCGTCGGCGAGCTGCGAGCTCTGGGCGCCGGCGACCTGCTCGAGGCGACGCAGCTTCTCCGCCGTGAGGCTCGAGCGCAGCTGGGGGACGACGTAGAGATAGATGAACCCGACCGCCGCCGCCGTGATCACGAAGATCAGCAGCGCCAGCCGGTTACGGACTGAGTTCACGGAAGCTGTAGCCCACTCCCCTGACGGTAAGCAGGTACTCCGGGCGCCGCGGGTCTCGTTCGAGCTTCTCGCGCAGGTGGCGGATGTGGACGTCGATCGTCCGCGGGTCGCGATACGCCGAGTCGCCCCAGACCTGCTCCAGCAGCATCTCGCGCGTCATCACCCGCCCCGGCGCCCGGGCGAGGGTCGCGAGCAGCTCGAACTCGACGTAGGTGAGCCGGGCGAGGTCCCCCCGCGCGGTCACCGCCCGCCGTTCGAAGTCGATCTCGATCTCACCGGCGTGGATCGGCTCGCCCCCGACGCGGCCGCGGAGCATGTCCGAGCGCCGCAGGGCGGCGCGGACGCGGCTGCGGAACTCGCGGACCGAGAACGGCTTGGTGATGTAGTCGTCGGCCCCCATCTCCAGGCCGAGCACCTTGTCCGTCTCGTCGTCCTTGGCGGTGAGCATGATGATCGGCACCTGGCTGCGACTGCGCAGCCGCCGGCAGACCTCGATCCCGTCGACCTTCGGCAGCATCACGTCGAGGACCACGAGGTCGAACCTGCGCTCGGCGAATCGGTCGAGCGCCTCGCGCCCGTCGAAGGCGGGCACCACCTCGTAGCCGTCCTTGCGCAGCGGGTAGGCGAGCAGCGTCTGCACCGACTGCTCGTCGTCGACGAGCAGGATCCGGGCCGACTCCTCCGCGCTTGGCCCACCGGGCCCGGCAACGCTAGCCGTCATGCAGGAAAGCGTAATCGCGGCCCGGTCCCGCCCTCGGTCGGCAGTATGCAGATGGCCCTCCCCCGCGCCCTCGCCTTGATCGACTTCCGCCTCTACCGCCTCGCGTTCGCGCCCACCCTCGTGGCCGTGATCGCGGTCATGTTCTCGCTCGAGGGAGCCCCGGCCGCGCTCGAGCCGGCCGGGCCTCCGGGCACGTTCGACGCCGACGCCGCGACCGCGACCGCCCGCCACATCGCCACGGACATCCCCGACCGCGAGCCCGGGAGCCCCGGCGATGAGGAGACGGCCGACCTGGTCGCGCAGAGCTTCGGCGAGGTGGCGGCGGGCGCCGTGTCCGAGCAACGGTTCGACGCCGACTACAACGGCGATCAGGTGTCGCTGCGCAACGTCCTGCTGACGCTGCCCGGCGACGGCCCGAGCACGATCGTGGTCACCGCCCCGCGCGACTCCGCCGACCCGCCCGGAGCGGCCTCGAGCGCCGCGGCGACCGGGATCCTGCTCGAGCTGGCGCGGTCGCTGGGCGAGCGCCAGCACCAGCGGACCTTCGTCGTCGCCTCCACCAGCGGCTCGGAGGCCGGCGAGGCGGGGATCCGCGAGCTGATCGACGGGATCGCCGATCGCGGCTCGATCGAGGCCGTCGTCGTGGTCTCCCAGCCCGGCGCCGCCGACCCGTCGGCCCCGTACGTCGTGGACAGCTCCAGCGGCAAGACCAGCGCCCCGATCCAGCTCGACCTCACGGCCGAGCGGGCGGTCGAGACGCAGGCCGGCCTGACCGCCGACGACGAGCCCGCCTTCACGCAGCTGGCGCGCCTGGCGATCCCGTCCGGGCTCGGCGAGCAGGCGCCGCTGATCGCCGACGGGGTCGACGCGGTCGCAATCTCCTCCGCCGGCGAGCGGCCGCTGGCGGCCGCCGACGACCAGCTCGACGACCTCGCGACGCAGAGCGTCGACGCCTTCGGGCGCTCGATCCAGTCCGCGATCGGCGCGCTGGACGTCGCCGACGGGCCGGTCGAGCACGGCCCCACGGCCCACATCGAGCTCGGCCGCAACCTCATCCCGGGCTGGGCTCTCGCGGCGCTCGCCCTGGCGCTGATCCTGCCGGCCGGGGTCGCCGCGGTCGACGGGTGCGCCCGGGCGTTGCGGGGGCGCGCCGGCCTGCGGGCCGGGCTCGCCTGGGGCGCGTCGCGCAGCGTGCCGTTCGTCGGCGCGCTGGCGATCCTCTACGCCCTCGTGCTGGTCGGGCTGGTTCCGAACCCGCCGTTTCCCTTCGACCCGGGCCTCTACCCCACCGGGGCGCGCGGGGCCGTCACCTTCGCGCTCGTCGTCGGAGTCGCCGTCGCCAGCGCGTTCGCGCTGCGCTTCCGCCGCTCGGCGCCGGTGATCGGAGAGGCGGCGATCCCGGCGCTCGGAGCCCTCACCGCCGCGGCCGCCCTCGTGCTCTGGCTCGCGAACCCGTACCTGGCCCTGCTCCTGGTTCCGGCGGCGCACGTCTGGCTGCTCGCGGCGGGGCGGCCCGGCGCCGTGGGACGTGCGGTTCGCGCGCTGGTGACGGTCGCCGCCTGGGTGCCGGCGATCGCCGCGGCCGTCGCCGTCGCCGGCGCGCTCGAGCTCGGCGCCGCGGCCCCCTGGACCATGACGCTGATGGTCGCCGACGGACAGATCGGCCTTGGGGTCACGCTCCCGTTGTGCTTTTTGGCAGGGGGCCTGGCCGGCACGCTCGTACTGCTTGTGCGCGGCCGCACAAGTGTGACCGGCACCTCCTAGAGGCCCGACCCTATACACGGGGGGGTGCTGACCCCGGAACCTCCAACGACCGTTTAGGCGGCACGCCTGACGTGGCGCTCAGACGCCGGTCAGCCGATCAAAGGTTTGGAAGATGGGCCGAGCGGAAACCAGCGATTCCACAGCGAAGGCGACATGGGGTCGCGAAAGGGAAACGGACCTGTCCGGAAGCAGAACCAGGTTGAACGAACTGAAGCGAGACATCGCACTCGATCGCTACGCCCCCGACTCCGGGGAGATCGCGGGCGCGATCCTGACCAAGCTCCAACTGGTCAGGCGGGCTCGCCGGGTGCTGGACGACGGCGGAGTTGGTCAAAGCCCGTCGGCCGCCGAGCGGCGCCCCCGCGGCGATCACTGAGCTTCAGCCCGCCGCCCGCGCTCACCGCGCCGATCGCGGTCAGTTCGAGCCCCGCCGCGGCGACCCGCGCGCTGGCATCGTCCAGCCGATCGGGCGCGATCGTCGCCAGCAACTCGTAGTCCTCGCCGCCGCCGGCCGCCAGGTCCACGGGGTCGACGCCGGCGGCCCGCGCGACCTCCTCGACGCCGGGCTGCACGGGGACCCGGTCGAGCTCGACGTCGAGGGCCACGCCACTCGCCTCGGCGACGTGGCCGGCGTCCGCGCCGAGCCCGTCGCTGAGGTCGATCAGGGCGCTCGCCCCCGCTCCCGCGAGCGCCCGCCCGGCCGCGAGCCGAGGCACCGGCGCGAGCTGGCGCGCCCGTAGCGCGGACGCCGTCGCCGGGTCGATGCCCCGGGCCAGCTCGGGACGCTGGAGCAACAGCAGGCCCGCCGCGGCGCCGCCGAGCACCCCCGTGACCACGACCAGATCGCCGGGCCGGGCGCCCGCCCGCGTGACGAGGTCCGCCGCCGAGGCGGCGGTGCCGACGACCGTGACCGCGAGCAGCAGCACGGGAGCCCTGGTGACGTCGCCGCCCGCGATCGCGACGCCGTGCTCCGCGGCGACCGCGACGAGGCCGTCGGCGAGCTCGAGCAGCTCCGATTCGCGCCGTCCCTCGGGGACCCCGAGCTGCACGTAGGCCTCGGCCGGCGCCGCGCCCATCGCGGCGAGGTCCGAGAGCGCGACCGCCAGCGCCTTGGCGCCCACCTGGCGGAGCTCGAACGGCGGGGCCTCGAAATGGACCCCCTCGACCAGCGCGTCCACGCTGGTGACCGCGGCGCCGTCCCGCTCGGTCACGGCGGCGTCGTCGCCGCTGCCGACGACGAGGCCCGGCGGCCTCTCGGGCACTCCCGCGCGAGCGGCTCGCTCGCGGATCGCGGCGATCAGCTCGAACTCGCCGGTCACGCCGGGACCGAGCGGATCAGTTGGGGTCGACGCCGCCCGCGTTGCCCCCGCCGCCGGGGGTGGGCGCCGGATCCTGGCCGGCGCCCGGCGCGTAGAGGTCCGGGTCGTAGCCGTTGTGCCGCCGCCGGTGTCCGTGCTCGTGTCCGGCGTCGTGGTCGACGGGGTGGTGTAGGTGCCCGTCGCATCGTCGTAGGAGTCACCCGACGAGTCGGACCCCGACGACGCGGTGTGGTCGCTGTAGTAGGAGGAGAGGCTGGCCGGATTCTGCGGCTGCGGGAAGTCGTCGCACGGCTGCGCCGCCGCCACCTCCATGTAGTCGTGCCAGATCGGCGCCGCGAGGTCGGCGCCGTAGCCGGGCATCGGCGGCGCGAGTCCGGGTTGCCGACCCAGACCGCGGTCGAGACGTGCGGCGTGTAGCCGACGAACCAGGCGTCGGCCTGCTCCTCGGTGGTGCCGGTCTTGCCGGCGGCCGGACAGGGGATGTCGCAGCAGGCGGCGGTGCCGTAATCGAGGGTGCCCGTCATCACGTCGGCGACCGTGTAGGCGACCCCGTCGGAGACCACTCGATTGCCCGGCTCCTTCGGCGGCTCGTCGATGTGGCCGTCGGGGAAGACGACCTTCGCGATCGCGGTCGGGTCGTGGTGGACGCCGCCGTTGGCGATCGTCGCGAAGCCGTTCGACTGGTCGAGGACCGTGACGTCGCTGGCGCCGAGCACGTCCGCGGGCACGTCCTGAAGCGGGCTCGAGACCCCCATCTTCTTCGCCATCTCGTCCATGTCGTCCCAGCCGATGTCGGTGACCAGCTGGGCATACACGGTGTTGACCGAGTTCGCGGTCGCGTCGCGGAGGCTGATCGAGCCCCCGGCGCCGCCGGCCACGGTCCAGGCCTCGCCAAGCGAGCCGTACGGATAGAGCGTGATGGCACTTGGCGCCGGGTAGTACGTGCTGTCCGGATCGACCCCTTGGGAGACCGCCGTCGTCAGCAGGTAGGGCTTGAACGAGGAACCGGGCTGGCGCCGCCCCGTGGCGGCGAGGTTGAACTGGCTCACGTCGTAGGACGAGGAGGAGGCCATCGCCTTGATCTCGCCGGTGTCAACGTCGGTCGAGACCAGCGCCTCCGCGGCCCCGGTGACCGGGTGCGCCGCGATCGCCTGCTCGGCGACCGACTGCAGGTGGGGGTCGAGCGTGGTGTAGACCTTCAGCCCGCCCTCCCGCGCGGTCGCGACGCCGTACTTGTCGATCAGCTCGTTCTGGACGAAGTCGAAGAAGTACTGCTGCGAGCGCTGCTCGTAGTGGAAGCCGCGGTGTAGCCCGAGGCCGGCGTTGGCGACCTTCGAGTACGTCGCGCGGCTGATGTAGCCCTGGTCGCGCAGCGCTGCGAGCACCTCGTTGCGGCGCTGCTTGGCGCCCTTCGGGTTGATGAACGGGTTGTAGTCCGTGGGCGCCTGCGGGAGGCCGGCGAGCAGCGCGGCCTCGCCGACGTTGAGGTCGGACACCTCCTTGTCGAAGTACACCTGGGAGGCGGCCTCGACCCCGACGGCGGTCTTGCCGTTGTTGGTGCCGTACGAGGCGGTGTTGAGGTACTGGTTGAGGATCTGGTTCTTGGTGTACTCGTCCTCGTACTCCATCGCCATCTTCGCCTCGATGATCTTGCGCTGGATCGTGTCCTCGGGGTCCTTGATGTACAGGTTGCGGACCAGCTGCTGGGTGATGGTGGAACCGCCCTGCTTGACCTCGCCCGCCTCGACGTTCTCGAGCGCGGCTCTGACGACCGCGCCGTAGTCGACGCCACCGTGCTCGTAGAAGTGCTCGTCCTCGATCGCGATCGTCGCCTTCTGGAGGCGGTTCGGGATCTTGTCGAGGGCAACTGGGGTGCGCAGGATGTCCGACTGCACATAGCCGAGGCTGGTCCCGTCGGCGGCGAAGATCTGCGTGTTGGAGCCCGCCTCGGCCGGCTTCAGGGTGTCGATGTCGGGCGCGTCGGCGGCGACGTCCAGGACCCAGATCCCGGCGCTGGCGACGCCGATCCCGATCATCACGAGGACGACGACGAAGCCGAGAACCAGCTTCTTTCCCACCGAGCCGCCCTGCGAGCGCCGGTGCCGTCTGCGTTGGCGAGCGGTCATGGCGAACCCAAAAGAGTAGTGGGAGCTTCTACGCGGGCGTCAGTACTCCCGCTTCGCGGAGCGCGCGTTGCGCGCGCTCGCGCAGGGCCGCCTCCTCGCCGGAGGCCCGGGTCCCGCCCGGCCGCCGGGGCCCGTGGACCTCGATCCGCACGCCCTCGGGCGTGACCTCGGCCACGTCCACCTGCGAGGGCTCGAGCGGAGCGAGGGCCTCACGGGCGCGTCCCAGGTCGGCGTCGGGAGGCACCCACACCGACGCCATCACGGGGGCGCTCTGGTTCCCGGTCGACCGGTTGACGACCACGTTCGTCACCACGGTCTCGTTGGGCACGATCACCAGGCGGCCGTCGCTGGTGTCGATGAACGTGTGCGCAAGGGTGATGTCCTCGACCCGTCCCGTCTCGTCTTCGATCGTCACCGAATCGCCGATTCGGATCGGCTGCGAGATCGCGAGCAGGATCCCGGCGAGCGGGTTCGCGAGGATCTTCTGGGCGGCGAAGCCGAGCACGAGGCCGACCACCGCGCTCGAGGCGAGGACCGCGTTGGCCAGCTTGTCGAGCCGGTCGAACTGGCTCAGGGCGATCCCCAGGCCGACGATGATGATCGCGACGAAAACCAGTCGGCGCACCATCCGCAGCCGCGTCATCGCGGCCCGCGAGACGGTCGTCTCGGTGACCCGGGAGGCCACCCGGGTGGCGCGCCCGATCACGAAGCGATCGACGATGAAGGCGATCGCGAACGTGATCAGCAGCGTGATCCCGGCCGAGATCCAGTCGCCGTTGGAGTCCCAGAACGTCTCTTCCACGGATCCGATCCTGCCAGTCTTCGGTGGCCGATGACGACCAAGGCAGTGTTCTTCGATGCGCTCGGGACGCTGGTCGAGCTCGAGCCGCCGTGGGTGCATCTCGCGGCCGAGCTGGGGATCGAGCCCGACGAAACCGTGGTCGCCGCGCTGCGCGCCGAGATGACCTACTACCGCGAGCACTCGCACGAGGCGAGCGACGCGCGGCGCCTCGCCGACCTGCGGGCGGCCTGCGCCGAGCTGCTCACGCGCGAGCTCGGACGGGCGGTGAGCGTCGAGACGCTGATGGCGTCGATCCGCTTCCGTGCCTATGCCGACGCTGCGCCGGCGCTCACCCACCTGCGCGAGCGTGGCCTCGTCCTTTTGTGCGTGTCGAACTGGGACATCGCCCTCCCCGAGGTGCTCGAGCGCGTGGGCCTCGCCGGGACGCTCGAGGGCGTCGTCACCTCGGCGGCGGTCGGAGCCCGCAAGCCCGACCCGGCGATCTTCGCCGCGGCCCTCGAGCTCGCCGGCTGCGAGCCGGGCGAGGCGCTGCACGTCGGCGACACGCCCGCCGAGGACGTCGACGGCGCCCGCGCGGCGGGCATCCCCCCGTTGCTCCTGAACCGCGATGGCGCCGACCGCGACGCGGGCGAGATTGCGTCGCTGTCCGAGATCGACCAGCATCTGCGGACTTGACCGACGAGCTCGACCAGCCTGGGCCGCCGCCGTATGCGGCGAGCCAGCCGCCGCCGCCCACCGGGCCGCCGATCGAATCCCCGCCGCCCGAGGCGCCGCGGCCGTGGGGCCCGGCGCGCGTCCTCGGCGGGCTCGCGTTCTTCTTGGTCGTGCTCATCGTCGAGGCGGGGATCGTCGCGGCGTTCGACAGCGACATCTCCTCGCTGGGCGCCCGCCTCGTGCTCCAGGGCCTGCTGGCGCTGACCCTGATCGCGACCGCGTTGCTGTTCGCCAGCCCCAACCTGCGCGGCTTCGCCCCCGCCGCGGAGCTCGGGTGGCGACGCCCGCTGCGCTCGCCATACGCCTCGATGGCGATCGCCTACTTCGGCTACATCGCCGTCGCGATCCTGATCGCGGCGGTGCTGCAGCCCGAGCAGGAGGACGTCACCCGCGACCTCGGGTTCGGCGAGGGCCCGCTCGGCTCGACGGCCGCCGCGCTGCTGATCATCGTCGCCGCCCCGCTCAGCGAGGAGCTGTTCTTCCGCGGCTTCATGTTCAAGGGCCTGCGCCGGTCGGTCCCGTTCGTGATCGCGGCGCTCATCTCGAGCGTCGTCTGGGGCCTCTTCCACTACACGGGGCCCGGTTCGTGGGGCGTCGTGCTGCAGCTTTCGATCTTCGGCCTGGCGCTCTCCTGGCTCTACGAACGCACGGGTTCGATCTGGCCCACGATCGCCGTCCACGCGCTCAACAATGCAATCGCCTTTGCACTGTTGACCTCCTGAGCGGCGGATTCGCGCCGCCACGACGGGGCCGTCTGGCACAATTTCGCGCCATGAAGCTCTCCCAGGTCGCCGCGGGGGTGCTGGCGACGATCGCCATGCTCCTGTTCCCGGTCGTCGCGTCCGCCGATTCGGCGCACGGCGCAGGTGGTGGTGGCGGTGGGGCGACGGCAACGGGGGCGGCGGCGACGCGCCCGCCCCGGGCCCGAAGCCGGCCAAGATCAAGCTCAAGCTCAAGGGCCTGCACAACGGGAAGGCCAAGGTGGGCGACCGGATCGAGGCGATCGGCACCGTGACCCCGTTCGTTGGCCACCAGCGGGTCGAGATCCGGCTCGGCTCCAGCGGCGACACGCTGATGAAGAAGACGCCGTACGTGCACCAGGTCAAGGGGAAGAGCTTCGGCCGCTTCAAGCTGAAGTCGAAGCCGCTGACCGAGCCGGGCAAATACCGGGTGCGGGTGAGCAAGCCCGCCACCAGCGGTCAGGCCGGCGCGTCGGCGAAGTCGGAGAAGTTCGGGCTCAAGTACATCGACCTCGACCCGGGCGACCGGGGCCCGGCGGTGAAGCTGTTCAACGACCTGCTGCGCCGCGAGCACTACTTCGACACCGACGGCCATAAGTACGGCTCGCACACCGAGCGCGCGGTGATGGCCTTCCGCAAGGTGAACGGGATGGCGCGCAACTTCAACGCCGACCCGACGATCTTCAAGATGCTCGCCGACGGCAAGGGCGAGTTCCAGCTCGCGCACCCCGGTGCCGGCAAGCACGTCGAGGTGGACATCTCCAAGCAGGTGATGGCGCTGGCCGAGAACGGCGAGCCCAAGTACGTCTTCCACGTGGCCACCGGCGCCGCGGCGACGCCCTCGGACGTGGGCGGCTTCAGCTTCTACCGCAAGGACCCGGGCTTCAACTCGCTCGGGATGTACTACTCGGTGTACTACAACCGCGGCGAGGCGACCCACGGCTACCACTCGGTGCCGCCCTACCCCGCGAGCCACGGCTGCATCCGCAACCCGATCCCCGACTCGATCTTCATCTACAACTGGATCGACCTCGGGGACAAGATGTACGTCTACAACTAGCGCTCCTCAGCCGGCGGTCCGCTCGAGGATCGCCGGCACGATCCGGTCCCAGGCGCGGCGAGGGTGTTCGTGGCCGACGCCGTCGAGCACCAGCAACTCCGCGTCCGGGATCTCGGCCGCCAGCGCCTCGCCATGCGCGAGCGGGAACAGCGGGTCGTCGGTGCCGTGGATGACCAGCGTCGGCGCGGCGAGCTCACCCAGCCGGTCGCGCCAGGGGTCCGGGCCGTCGATCAGGTCGTGGTTCGTGAACATGGCCTCGACGTCGGCGCTGCGGTCGATGGCGGCCGCGGCTACCTCGCGCGCGGCGCCCTCGTCGAACGGCGCCGACGGGCTGGCGCAGGCGCGCGCAAAGGCGACCACGTAGTCGATCACCGCCTCGCGGTCGGACCAGTCCGGGGTCGCGAGGGCCGAGAACCGGGCCGTGGCCTCCGCGGTCATCGGCGGCAGGTCGGGCGCCGGACCGGCGGGGCTGGTGGCGATCAGGGTCAGTGACGCCACGCGGTCCGGGAATTCCAGGGCGGCGACCTGGGCGAGCGCCCCGCCCATCGACTCGCCGACGAGGTGCCCGCGCTCTGAGCCGTAGGCGTCGAGCACGCCGATGATGTCGGCGACGAGGTCTGCACCGCCGTAGGTCGGCGCCCCTGCTGGGTAGCTGACCGATCGCCCGGTGTCGCGGAGGTCGTAGCGGACCACGTGCCGCGACCCCGCCGCGAGGCGCTCGCAGAGCTCGGGCTCCCACCAGTCCATCGAGGCGGCCGACCCCATGACCAGCAGCACCGTCGGATCGCCGCGGTCGCCGAACGACTCGGCGCAGAGCTCGACCCCGTTGACCTCCAGCATCTCCTCCGCCATGGAGTCCCATTCTTACCGCCGGAACGCGCTTACGGTTGACGCCCGTGAGCTCGAACGCGCGGGAGACGCTGATCGCCGAGCTGCGCGAGCACGCGCTGGTGCTCGGCGAGGTCACGCTCTCCAGCGGCGCGACCGCGCAGTACTACGTGGACGCCCGCCGCGCGTTGCTGCGCCCGGCGGGCTTTCGCGCCGCCGGCGAGCTGATCGCCGAGGCCGCGACCGGCGCGGGCGCCGAGGCGGTGGGCGGGCCGGTGATGGCGGCGATTCCCCTCGCCTGCGCGGCGATCGCGGTCCCGCAGGGCGACGGGCTGGTCGGCTTCTTCGTCCGCAAGGAGACCAAGTCGCACGGCCTGCAGCGGATGGTCGAGGGCCCGGTCGGCGAGGGCACGAAGGCGCTGGTGGTCGAGGACACCGTCACCACGGGCGGCTCGACGATCGAGGCGGTTGGGCGGATGCGCGAGCAGGGGCTCGAGATCGTGGGCGGGGTCTGCGTCGTCGACCGCCTGGCGGGCGGCACCGAGGCGATCTCCGAGGCGATCGGGCGCCCGTTCGAGGCCCTGGTGACGATCGACGACCTCTACCCGGACCGCCCCGATCGCGACTAGTGCGCGCCCTGACGATCGGCGTCGAGCGCATCTCGCCCGGTGACCTCTCGCGCTGGCGTGAGCTGGCCGCGCGCGCGACGGAGCCGAATCCCTTCTTCGAGCCCGAGTACGTGCTGCCGCTCGCGCGTGGCGTCGGCGAGCTGGGGTCCGTGGAGTTGCTGGTGGTCGTCGAGGCGGATGAGTGGAGGGCGTGCCTGCCGATCCACCGCGGGCCGCTTCCACCACATGCCGCTGCCCTCGGTGTCCGCCTGGCGGGGTCATTACCTCTACGGCCTGCTCGGCACCCCGCTGGTCGACCCCGAGCGGCCCGCGGAGGCGCTCGACGCCCTGTTGCGCGCCCTGCTCGCGACCCGGGGCATCTGGTTCGCGGGCATCGACACGGTCTCGCTCGACGGCCCGCTGGCCCCGGCCCTCGAGCAGGTGCTCGGCGCGCTGCGCCCGCGGCCGACGTACCTCGAGCGCTACGAGCGCGCGGCCCTGCGGCGGCGCCCGGAGGCGACCTACCTCGAGGAGTCGCTGAGCGCGAAGAAGCGCAAGGAGCTGCGACGGCAGCGGCGGCGACTTGGCGAGGCGCTGGAGGGCGAGCCCGAGATCGTCGAGCGGGCCGGCGAGGACGCCGCCTACGACGAGTTCATCGCGCTCGAGGCGGCCGGGAAGATGAGCGATCACGGCGTCGTTCTGGCGGCCGATCCCGGGCACGCGCAGTTCTTTCGCGAAATGTGCCGAGAGTTCGCCGCGATCGGCCGGCTGCAGGTCCCATCGCTGCAGGTCGCGGGACAGACCGTCGCCATCCAGGTCAACCTGATCGCAGGCGACACGATCTACGGGATCAAGATCGCCTACGACGAGCAGTGGGCGGCCTATTCCCCCGGGATCCAGCTCGAGGTCGAGATGGTGGCCGCGTTTCACGAGCGCTCAGACGCCCGCCTCGTCGACTCGTGCGCGGCTCCCAACAACGTGACCTTCAACCGGCTGTGGCCGGACCGGCGAGAGCTCGCGACCTACATCCTGCGCCCGCCGACCGTCGTCGGCCGCGCCGCCGGCCCGCTGCTGGGCGCCGCGCAGGCGGCCCGCGACTACCGTTCGCGCCGCAAGCGCTCGCGCAGGGACTGAGCCGACCGCGCGGCGCGCTGGGCGAGCGGTCGCCCGTACTTCCAGCTCGCGAGGCTGGCGAATCCGGCCGGGGTGCGCGAGAAGACCTGCACGCGCGTGAGGTCGTGAATCGCGTCGGTCCAGTCGAGCTTGTACGGGTCGGGCTGGCCGAGCAGCTCGTAGCGGCTCAGGCCCTGGGCGTAGGCGGCGACCAGCATCTCGCGCGTGAGCAGGGTCCCGGGCGCGAACGGGCGGGCCTCGGGCTCAAAGCCGACCTTGAGGCCGTAGAGGACGCCCCCCTGGACGAGGCAGTAGGCGAAGGCCAGCGCCCGGCCATCGAGGCGCAGGAACCAGATCCGCAGCCAGCCGCGCGCGGCCGCCCACCGCGCGAGCTCCCCGTAGAAGCTCTCGGTCGCGGGCTGTGACGCGATGGCCGTGCCGCCCTCGCCCTTCCACCCGGAGGCCTCGATCGCGTAGGCCTCGGCGAGCAGCTCGTCGAGCCGCTCCGAGCCGTCGACCAGCTCGATCGTGACCTCCCCCCGCTCCTCGAGCCGTCGCCAGCGGCGCCGGATGTTGGCGCGGCGCTTCTTCGAGAGCGCGGCTTCGAACTCCTCCCAGGACCCCTCGAGGTCGATGTATGGAGAACGGCGGACCACCCGCTCGAGCATCGGCGCCCGGCGGGCCTGCGCCGCGCTGCGCAGCGCGGCCTCGAGCGGATCGCCGGGCATCAGGAAGGAGAGGTCGACGCGAGGCGCCCGCGAGCTCAGCAAGTGCTCGGCCAACGCGGCGATCGCCGCGTCGTCCTCGGCGACCGCCCCGAACGCCGGCGTGTGCCAGTTCACCGGCGCGCTGAGGGCCCCCCGCTGCTCGGCGACGGGCAGCACCGCGGCGAGCCCCCCGCCGCGTCGCACGCACGCCGCCCGCAGCGGGCCGACGCCAAACGCGCGGCGGTAGGCGGCAAACCAGCCGGGTCGCACGAAGGGAGGTGCGTCGAGGCGCTCGGCAAGCGCCTCCCACTCGCCCTCCACCGATGGCTCGAGCGCGCGGGTCTCCACCGACGTCTCCTCGCTCGCGTGCATGCCGTTGGCGGCCGAGGCTATCGCCGGCGGCTGGTGGGGACGAGACGGCGGATTCGAGAGAGGACGTCGGGGTGGGCGCGGTCGCTGACGGAGTCCGGCAGCGCGTCGAACGCGCGGCGGGCGGCGAACTCGGCCGCGATCAGCGCCCCGGCAGGGCGCCACGAGCGGGTGAGGGTGACGGTCTCGGCCTCGCGCCGACAGGCGCAGAAACGGTCCTTGTAGGCCTCGGTGCCGAGCAGCATGTCGTATTCGGTCGCGCCCTCGGCGATCGCCCGCTCGATCACCCGCCCGTGCATGACCAGCCCGACGCTGAGCTTGCTCCACGCCGGGTCGAAGCCGGCCTGGTAGAAGGCGTAACGGCCGCCGATCAGCCAGCCGAAGAAGGCGGCGATCGGCTCGCCGTCGGCCTCCAGGATCAGCAGCCGCAACCAGCCGCGCCCGAATGCCTCGCGGGCGAAATCGACGTGGAACGCGCGCGCCCCGTCGGCCTCGAGCGACGAATCGCCCCGACCGGCCCAGCGCGCGAGGTGCAGGCGATAGAACGTCTCGACGTCGGCGGAGAGCTCGGCGGCCGTGGCCGTCTGGCGGAGCTCGATCGTCGCCTGTCGCTCCAGCCGCCGGTCATAGCGCAACAACTGCTTGCGAAAGCTCGACGAACGGCCCTTCAGGTACTCGTCGTAGGTCAGGCCCTCCAGGGGGGCGTACGGGAGGCCGCCGGTGGGACGCGGGCGCCGCAGCAATCGCCTGCCCCGGCCGTCGGTGAACGCCGTCCTGGTCCAGGCGGCAGCGACGTCGACGTTCTCGAGCACAAAAGCGCCCCACGGCAGGCGGTGACGGTCCAGCTCGTCGATCGCGCTCTGGACGATCGCCGCATCGTGCCCCGGCTCGCAGGCCGGGTGCATCCAGTCGCCGTAACGGCTGCCCGCAATCCGGGCGGTGCGCAGCGCCCCTCGGCGTGAGAGCGACACCGGCAGCAGTCCCAGCACCTCGCCGCTGGGGCCGCGGACCACCGCGACCCGCGCGGAGGATTCCCGGCCGAACTGCCGGTTCCAGGCAGCGAACCACTCGGGCGAGACGAAGGCGTTCCCGCGGCGCTCGGCAAAGCGGCGCCAGACGTCGCCGTGTCGATCGAGGGCGTCAGCCGCCTCGAGCAACTCCGTCCCGCCTTCCGTTGCGCGGTACTCGAGCTTGGGCTCAGCCACGATCATGCTCAGCTTCCCATTGATCGGCCGGTGCGGGAAGGATCGTTAACCCGGGGAACCTCGAGGCGGCCTGCTGCGCACGGTCTCGATCACTCGCCGGCCGATGCGCGCGCTGTGACGAGCCGCGCGTTTCGCGTTCGCGGCGAGCACCGCGGTGATCGTCACCAGGTCGTCGCGACGCAGCGCGATCACCGAGACACGCTGATCGATGCCGCCCGACGACCGGGCCGTGCCCGAGGCCTCGACCGCCTCGTATCGGTGCTTGAAGGGTCGGGTCCCCCGGATCCGCGGCGGGTGGTTGAAGCCCCGCAGGGCCTTCGCCGTGCTCCTCGCGTAATCGGCGATCGGTGTCTCGAGTCCCGCGCGACTGCGGTCGGACACGATCGAGATCGCGACCAGGCGGTCGAACGAGCGGATCAGGGTCGACCTGCCGCGGGTGTTCGGGTTCCACCCCCGCGGCAGGAGCAGGGCGAATCCGCCACGGTCGTTGACATAGCGCTTCCACTCGTGCGGGCGGTTGGGGAGCTGGTCGCGAGTCTCCTTCGGCGGCGGCCCGGGGGGCTTGGTCGTGGTGGTGGTCGAGCTCTCGGTCGAGTCGCCGCCTCCGCAGGCGGCGAGCGCAATGGTTGCTGTGCAGAGGGCGAGGGTCGCGATCCGGGGCATCAGCCCTCGGCGCGGCCTCGCCTGCGGTCGCCCAGCCGACGCAGGGGGTGGGCGACCCGCGTGACGTCCTCGAGGTGGGGCTCGAGCCGTTCGATCCCGTCTCGGAGCTCGCCGACGTCGCCCCCCATGCCGTCGACGGCGGAGCGCATCCGCTTGACCTCGTCGTCGAGGGAGTCGACCTTCGCCTGGATCCCGTGCAGGCTCGACAGCAGCTGCGGAAGCACCGCCATGCCCTCGGCGATCGTCCGCAAATCGTTGAGGGCGCCCCCGAGGAGGCGCGGGATCGTCATCAGGTCGGGCGTGCGCAGCGCGACAGCGCGCTCGTCGCCGACCGCCCGCTCGGCGTCGGGGGTCTCGGGACCGGCGGTCATCCCGGCTTCACCGAATAAGCGGTGACCCCGCTCGGAACCCCCTTGGCCTTGAAGCGCAGCTTCCTGCGGGCCGAGAGCCGGTCGCCGTCGAGCGCGTCGAGCGCATCGCCGGAGACCAGCACCTCATCGCCGCCGGCACCGTCGGCGATCCTGGCGGCGACGTTCACGTCGACGCCGAGGTAATCGCCCGCGAGCCGGCGCGGCGTCCCGACATGCATCCCGGCGCGCATGCGTGGACGGTACCCGGCGACCTCGACGTCTTCGAGCCGCCCGCGAGCCTCGAAGATCGCGGCGAGGGCGGCGTCGGGATCGTTGAAGACCGCCATCATCCCGTCGCCCAGCCGCTTTACGACCTCACCGCGGTGGTCCTCCACCGGCGGCTCGATCGCCCCGGCGACGGCGCGCAGGAGCTCGAGCGAGATGTCGTCGCCGGCCTCCACCGCCCAGTCCGAGAAGCCGACCAGGTCCGTGAACACGATCGCCAGCCGCTCGTCGCCGGGCTTCTCGTCGGCCCCGTCGGTCACGGCCTCCCATACCTGAAGCGCGGAGAGGCCCGCCTGCTTGAGGATCCCGGGGCGCTCCGCTGCCGCCTCGCCGAGCCGCCGCGCGACGACGGCGCGAGCATCCGAGCCCGTGGTCGAGAGCGGGTCTCCGTACCTGCTGTCGCCCGGGAGCAGTTCGCGTGCGATCTCCATCGCCCTCATCAGCCGCGGCGCGATCACCGCGCGCAGCGCCGTACTGTCTGAGTCGCCGCTTTCGGGCATCCGCTCGGGCGCCATTACACCACCAACTCCCCAACCGTTACATCACTCAATGTAACGGTCTGCCCGGTATAGAGTCCCGGCCCCGTGAGCAGCGTCCGCGAAGCCTCCTACGACGTCTTCCGGGCCCACGGGATGACGACGATGTTCGGCAACCCGGGGTCGACGGAGCTGCCGATGCTGAAGGACTTCCCCGACGACTTCACGTACGTCCTCGGGCTTCAGGAGGCGGTCGTGGTCGGGATGGCCGACGGCTACGCGCAGGCGAAGGGCGGTCCCACGCTCGTCAACCTGCACACGGCGCCCGGCGTCGGCAACGCGATGGGAGCGATCTTCAACGCCCAGGCCAACCACTCGCCGCTGGTGATCACCGCCGGGCAGCAGGCGCGCTCCCTGGTCACGGTGCAGGCGAACCTGACCAACCGCGACGCCACCCGGATGCCGCACCCCCTGGTGAAGTGGAGCTACGAGCCGGCGCGGCCCGAGGACGTGCCGCTGTCGCTCGGCCGGGCCGCCCACCTCGCGAAGCTGCCGCCGCGCGGCCCGACGTTCGTCTCGATCCCGATGGACGACTGGGACGCCGAGGTCGACGACGCCTACGCCCGGGCCGCGATCGACCGCCGCACGACCGGTCGGGCCGCCGCCGCGCCGGAGACGGTGGCGGACCTCGCGCGACGGCTGGACGCGGCGAGCAACCCCGTACTGGTCGCCGGGCCGGACGTCGACGCCAGCGGCGGCTGGGAGGCGGCGGTGACGCTTGCCGAGCGCCAGCGGCTGCCGGTGTTTGCGATCCCGGCGCCCGGCGGCGGGCGGCTCGGCTTCCCGGAAGGGCCACCCCAACTTTCGCGGCGTGCTGCCCCCGGCGATCGGACCGGTGGCCGAGACGCTCGCGGGACACGACCTGATCCTCGTCATCGGCTCGTCGGTCTTCCCCTACTACCCCAACATCCCCGGCCCGCTGCTCCCCGAGGGGGCCGAGCTGGTGGCGATCACCTCCGACCCCGACGAGGCCGCGCGCGCGCCGATGGGCGAGGCGATCGTGGCCGACGTGCGGCTCACGCTCGAGCGCCTGCTGGAGGAGGTCGGCGATTCCGACCGCGACCCGGGCGAATCGCTGCCCGAGCCGACGGCCGGCCCGGAGCAGGACCCAATCACCGGCACGGCGGCGATGAACGCGCTCGCCGCCGCCTTCCCGGAGGACGGCATCGTCGTCCTCGAGGCCCCGTCGTCGACCCTGGCGCTGCGCAACCAGCTCCGTCTCTCGCGGCCCGGGAGCTACTACTTCGGCGCCGGCGGCGGGCTCGGGTTCGGGCTCGCCGCGGCGGTCGGGGTGCAGCTCGCCGAGCCGGAGCGGCCGGTGGTCTGCGTGGTCGGCGAGGGCTCGGTGCAGTACGCGGTCACGGCGTTTTGGAGCGCGGTCGCCTACCAGGCGCCGGTGACCTTCCTCGTGCTGCGCAACAGCGAGTACGCGATCCTCAAGTGGTTCGCGGACATCGAGGGTGTCAGCGGGGCACCGGGGCTCGACCTGCCGGCGCTCGACACCGCGGCGGTCGCGGGTTCGTACGGGGTGGCGGCGCGCCGGGTCGAGGGCGCCGCGGCGCTGCGCGAGGCGCTGGGCGAGGCGATCGGCTCTGGGCGGCCCGAGCTGGTCGAGGTCGGGGTCGCCCCCGGGATGTGGCTCTTCTAGAGCCGAAGACCGAGCGGCTCGCCCCGGAGTCGACCGCCGCGAGCCCGGACGCGGCCCCGGCCTGGGTCGCGACCGGCACGCCGGAGCCCCTCCGCGGCGACCTGATCGAGCTCCTCGGCGCGGACCGGGTGCTGACCCGGGCCTCCGACATCGTCCGCTACGCGTCCGACGCGAGTCCCTACCGCCTGTTTCCCAAGGCGATCGTGATGGCTCATGACGCGGCCGACGTGAGCAAGGTGATCGCCTACGGCCGCCGCACCTCGACGCCGGTCGTCTTCCGCGCCGGTGGCACCAGCCTCAACGGGCAGGGCCAGACCGACGGCATCCTGATCGATGTCCGGCGCCACTTCCGCGGCGTCGCGGTGGAGGACGACGGGACTCGCGTCCGGGTGAAGCCCGGAACGCTGCTGGGTGACGCGAACCGGGTGCTCGCCCCGTACGGCCACAAGCTCGGTCCCGACCCGGCGTCGACCGACATCGCCTGCGTCGGCGGGGTGCTCGCGAACAACTCGGGTGGCATGCGCTGCGGGGTCACCTACGACTCGTACGAGACGGTGCGCGAGCTCAGCTTCGTCCTCCCGTCCGGGACGGCGATCGACACCGCCGGCGCGGGCGCCGAGCAGCGCTTCGCGGAGGCCGAGCCGGAGCTCGCCGCCGGCCTGCTGCAGATCCGCGACGAGATCCTGGCCGACGGGGAGCTGGTTGAGCGGATCCGGCGCAAGTACTCGATCAAGAACACCACCGGCTACCGGCTGTGCGCGTTCCTCGACGCCGAGACGCCGCTCGAGATCTTCCGCCGGTTGCTGATCGGCTCCGAGGGCACCCTGGGCTTCATCGCCGAGGCCGTGTTCGAGACCGTGCGCCAGCCGGCGAGGACCACCGTGGCGTGGTTGCACTTCCCAAGCGTCGATGCGGCGCTCGAGCCGGTCCAGGAGCTGGTCGGCGCCGGGGCGCGGGCCGTCGAGCTGATGGTTGCCCCGGCGCTGATCGTCGCCTCGTACAACATCCGCGGCACGCCGGAGAGCTGGCGCGAGCTGGACCCGTTCTCGGCCGCGCTCCTGGTCGAGTTCGGAGGTTGCAACGAGGGTGAGCTCGAGGCGGCGGAGGTGCGGGCGGCGGAGGTGCTCGCCGGTCGCGAGCTCATCCGCGAGCCCGAGTTTCACCGCGACGCCGAGACGATCGAGGTCTACTGGACGGTGCGCGAGGGCATGCACGGGCTGGTGGGCAAGATGCGCGCGCCGGGGACCGCGCTGATCGTCGAGGACGTCTGCGTGCCCCCGTCGCAGATGGCGGAGATGGCCAAGGACCTTCAGGGCCTGCTCACCGAGCACGGCTTCCTGCCGGGGGTGGCCGGGCACGCCTCGGCGGGGAACCTGCATTTCATGCTCACCCCGGACTTCGCCAAGCCCGAGGACCTGCGGCGCTACGACGAGTTCATGGAGGGCCTGATCGAGCTCGTGATCGATCGCTACGACGGCTCGCTCAAGGCCGAGCACGGGACGGGGGTCAACATGGCGCCGTTCGTCGAGCGCGAATGGGGTCCCAAGGCGACCGAGCTGATGCGCCGCATCAAGCGGCTGGCCGACCCGGACGGGGTGCTCGGCCCAGGGGTGCTGATCAACGACGACCCAGGCGTCCACCTGCGCAATCTGAAGACCACCCCGTCGATCGAGGCCGAGGTCGACACCTGCGTCGAGTGCGGGTTCTGCGAACCGGTCTGCCCGAGCCGGCACCTCACCACCACGCCCCGCCAGCGCATCGTCCTGCGCCGCGAGATGGCCCGCCAGGCGCCGGGGTCGCCGGTGCTCGAGGCGCTTCTGGACGAG
This sequence comes from uncultured Solirubrobacterales bacterium, assembly GCA_963742205.1. GTDB lineage: Bacteria > Actinomycetota > Thermoleophilia > Solirubrobacterales > 70-9 > WHSW01. The sequence continues at coordinate 326,995 of CAVUKZ010000006.1, forward strand.
TTCGAATACGACGCGATCCAGACCTGCGCCGCCGACAGCGCCTGCCTGCTCGCCTGTCCGGTGGGCATCGACACCGGCAAGTTCGTCAAGGAGCTGCGCGCCACCCAGCACAGCGATCGCGCGCAGCAGCTCGCGCTGCGCCTCGCGGGCCGCTGGGACGCCGCCGAGCGCGCCGCGCGCGCAAGCCTCGGCGCCGCCAGCCGCGGCCGGGTAGCGCGGGCGGCCGTGCGCGGCGCGACCCGGGTCACGCGCTCGGCGCTGAGCTCCGAGCTGCTGCCCGAGTGGCCGCGCAACATGCCCTACCCGGCGCCGGCGACGCTGCCCGAGACCAGCCGCCAGACGGCCGCCGCCGTCTACATGCCGGCCTGCGTCAACCGGATCTTCGGCCGGGCGCGGGGGCCGGGCGCCGACCGCAAGAGCCTCGCCGAGGCACTGGTCGCCGTGTCCGAGCGGGCCGGTCTGCCGCTCTGGATCCCGCCCGACGTCGGCGGGCACTGCTGCGCGACGCCCTGGACGTCGAAGGGGTACGAGCGGGGGGCCCGGCGGATGGCCAACCACACGATCGACGCCCTGTGGCGGTGGAGCGAGGGCGGCGAGCTCCCGGTGGTCTGCGACGCGAGCTCGTGCACTCTCGGGCTCACCGACGACGCCGTCGGGCTGCTCAGCGAGATCAACGCCGAGCGCCACGCCCGGATGGAGATCCTCGACTCGATCGCGTGGGTGAGCGGTCGGCTGCTGCCGCGGCTGCGCGTGGAGCGCAAGCTCGCCGCGGTGACGGTGCACCCGCCGTGCGCGAGCCGCCACCTGGAGCTCGACGGTTCCCTCGCGTCAATCGCGGCCGTGCTCGCGGACGATGTCACCGTGCCGATCGCTTCCACCTGCTGCGGGTTCGCCGGCGACCGCGGGATGCTGCACCCCGAGCTCCCGCAGGCGGCGATCGCCGACGAGGCGGCGGAGATCGCCGGGCAGGACTTCGATGCCCACATGTGCTCCAATCGGACCTGTGAGATCGGACTCCAGCAGGGCACCGGGCGGCCGTACGAGTCGTTCGTGTTCGCGCTCGAGGAGCTGACGGCGGCGGCCGGATGACGACCCAGGAAGAGCGCGGCGCCGCGTTCCGTGCCCTGCACGAGGGCGAGCCGTTCGTGATCCCCAATCCCTGGGACGCCGGTTCGGCGAAGGTGTTCGCCGGGATGGGCTTCAAGGCCCTGGCGACCACCAGCTCGGGGTTCGCCTTCACGCTCGGGCTGGACGACGGCGGGCCCACGCTCGACCAGGTGATCGAGCACGTGGCGGTGCTCGCGGCGGCGACGGACCTGCCGCTCTCGGTCGACCTGGAGAACGGCCACGGGCCCGAGCCAACCGACGCCGCGACGGCTATTGCGCGCGCGGCCGAGGCCGGCGCGGTCGGGGGCTCGATCGAGGATTTCGATCCCGAGCGGGGCCTCTACGAGCCCGGCCTGGCAGCCGAACGCGTCGCGGCGGCGGTCGAGGCCGCAAGCGCGGTGGGCTTCGAGTTCACGCTCACGGCCCGGGCCGAGAACCACATCCGCGGCAACCCGAACCTCGACGACACGATTTCCCGGTTGCAGGCCTACGAGGCCGCCGGCGCGGACGTGCTCTACGCCCCCGGCCTGCGCACGGCCGAGGAGATCCGCGCGATCAGCGAGGCGACCTCGCGGCCGCTCAACGTGCTCGCGCAGGCCCAAGCTCACGATGTCCGAGATCGCCGCCGCGGGCGGGCAGCGCGTCAGCCTCGGGGGCAGCCTGGCGTGGGTGGCCACCGCGGGGATGATCGAGGTCGCCGAGCGGATCCGCGACGACGGCGACTTCTCCGGGATCGCGGTGAAGCTGCCCGACGCGTTGGGCGAGTGGCTGGGCTGAGCCCCGTGGCTCAGCCGGTCTCGAGCTCCAGCAGCAGCCGCTTGCGCTCCAGCCCGCCGGCGTAGCCCGTGAGCGATCCGCTCGCCCCGATCACGCGGTGGCACGGCACGACGATCGAGATCGGGTTGCGGCCGTTGGCCGCGCCGACCGCGCGGGCGCTGCCCGGGTGGCCGATGCGCGCCGCGAGCTCGCCGTAGGACTCGGTCTCGCCATACGGGATCTCGCGCAGCGCCTCCCAGACGCGAAGCTGGAACTCCGACCCCGCCGGCGCAAGCGCCAGGTCGAACTCGCGCCGGTCGCCGGCGAAGTACTCGCCCAGCTGCTCGCGCAGCTCGCCGAACGGGGCGGCGTCGCGCTCCCAGGAGCCCGGGACGGTGACCGGCCGGCGCCCGGCCTGCATGTAGAGGCCGCTGAGCGCCTCCCCGTCACCGACGGCGAGCAGCTCGCCGATGGGCGAGTCGAAGGTCTCGTAGAGCGTCGTCTGAGTGGTCGTCGTGGTCATCTCGGATCTCCCTTCGGTGGTTCGCCCTGTAAACGACGCGGGCCTCGTCGACGTGAGCCGACCGCGCCTCGCGGCGGCGATAACGTGCTTCCCGGACGCCAACCCACGGAGGAGACATGGCCACGTACTTGGTGCTCGTGAACTGGACGGATCAGGGCGCGGAGGGGTTCGACCACACGACGGACCGCGTCGACCACGAGGAGGAGATCCGCAAGCGCGCCGGGGTCGAGCTGAAGGAGATCTACTGGACGCAGGGCCCATACGACCTCGCCGCGATCATCGAGGCCGAGGACGACGAGAGCGTCGCCGCGGCCATGCTCGGCGTCCAGGCGAACGGCAACTCGCGCACGACGACCCTGCGCGCGTTCAACCGCGACGAGTACCAGTCGATCCTGGCCAAGCTCAAGTAGCACCCGATGGCGACCGAGCACGACAACGCAGCTGGGATCTCCCGCAGGCGGCTACTGGGAACCGGCGCCGCCGGCGCGGCCGGGACGCTGCTCGGGAACGTTCCCGGAGCCGAGGCGGCCAAGCCTCACGGTCACGCGCGTCACAAGAAGACCCGTACGGCGGACGTCGCGATCGTGGGTGCGGGCTTCGCCGGGCTCACGGCCGCCCGTGAGATCGAGCGCCAGGGCCACTCGGCGATCGTGCTCGAGGCGCGCGACCGGGTCGGCGGCCGCGCGGTCAACTACAAGCTGGAGGACGGGGTCATCACCGAGCGCGGGGCGACGTTCGCCGGGCCGACCCAGGACCGGGTCATCGCGCTCGCGCAGAAGATGAAGGTCGGCCTCTTCAACACCTACGACACCGGCGACAACCTCTACATCGCCAACGGCCAGCGGCTGCGATTCAGCGACACGGGCCCGACCGGCTCGGCGCCGCCGGACCCCGCCGTGCTCCCGGACCTCGCTCAGCTCGTGCTGCGCCTCGACTCGATGTCGCAACAGGTGCCCGTCGACGCGCCGTGGACCGCGCCGAAGGCGGCGGAATGGGACTCGATCACGCTGCAGCAGTTCATCGACCAGAACACGGTCACGCCGGAGTTCAGGGCGATCGTCCCGGTCGCGACGCGGCCGATCTTCGGCGCCGAGCCCGACGAGCTCTCGCTCCTGTTCGTCCTCTTCTACGTCGCCGCCTCGGGCAACGAGCAGAACGTCGGCACCTTCGAGCGCAACTTCAACACCCGCGACGGCGCCCAGATGTTCCGCTTCGCGGGCGGCTCGCAGCGGATCTGCAAGAAGCTGGCGCGCAAGCTCGGGCGTTCGGTGGTCCTCGAGTCACCGGTGCGGCGGATCGTCCAGGGCCGCCGGGGGGTGACGGTGTACGCGGACCGTCTCAACGTCAAGGCGAAGCGGGTGATCGTGGCCGTGCCGCCGATCCTCACCGGCAAGATCGACTACGAGCCGGGGCTGCCCGACGAGCGGGTCGAGCTCATCGACCACTACCCGCAGGGAACTTTGACCAAGGCGACGTGCGTGTACGACCGCCCGTTCTGGCGCGACGACGGGCTCACCGGCCAGGTTCTCTACACCGACGGGCCGATCGCCGCGACCTTCGACGACTCCCCCGAGGACGCCAGCCAGGGGATCGTCTTCGGCTTCATCGGAGGCGACGCCGCGCGCGGCTTCTCGAAGCTCTCCAAGAAGCAGCGGCGCCGGGCGGTGATCGACAACTACGTCAACTTCTTCGGGCCGCAGGCGGCGAATCCCAGCAAGTACGTCGAGACGGCATGGAAGTCCGAGACCTGGACCCGCGGCTGCCCGGTCGGGATCCCGGGCCTGGGCCAGATCGCCGCCCGCGGCCAGTCGCTGGTCGAGCCGGTCGGCCGGATCCACTGGGCCGGCACCGAGACCTCCAGCTACTGGGCCGGATACATGGACGGCGCCGTGCGCTCCGGCGAACGCGCCGCGGCCGAGGTCCTCGACCGGCTCTAGCCGGGACCCGGGCCTCGAACGGCCCCATTTCAAGCGCCTCAGCGAGTAAGGGGTCGGCCGCGAAAAGTAAGGGGTCGAGCGCCGTAAGTGTGCCCGAATACCCGATGTACAAGCGGATTCTCAGCCGTAGGTTGCTGATCAGTCAACGCGGCGAGAAGGGAACACCATGACCGGACTGATCACCAACATGTCGGCCCAGCGGAGCAGCGAGCTTCGCAAGTACGCGGCCGAACGGCGCCGAGCCCGCAAGGCTCAGCGCGGGCGTCCTGGGCGCATGTCCGCCCAGGACGTCTCGGCGCGTGTTTCGATCCGCGAGCTCGATCCCTCCGGCGCCGACCCCGTGGAGCTCCAACGCCTCGCCGGCCTCGACTCGAGCCTGGCCCTCACCGGCGACTCGCTGGGCGCCGAGCTCGACGGTCACCTGATCGCCGCCGTCGCCATCGACGGCACCGCTTCCCTCGCCGACCCCTTCGCCTCCACCGCCGACGTCCGCGCGCTCCTCGAGCTGCGCGCCTCCCAGCTCCGCGCGGCCTGACGCGCCGAGCGTCCCGGACCCGCCTCTCATCCACCAGGGTTCGCGACGCTTCGGCCTTCCTCGCCGCGCCTGACCGACCACCTTCTTACCGATCCTTGCGATTGCGTTTAGGCGCGCGCGCTTCGCTTCAGGTCATGGCCGAACCGGGCGACACCCCGCAGCCCCCGAAGACCAACCGTCCGGTCGTCAAGCGGCGGTGGGCGATCGTCAGCAAGGCGGGCGGCGGCGCCGCGGTACTGGCGATCGCCGGCACCCTCGCGCTCAGCGACCCCAACGACCAGACGGACCACGGCGCCGACCAGGCGGGCGGCTCCGGCTCGCAGATCTCCTCCGAGGGCTGAGCGGCTAGGCCTCGAGCGTCCGCGCCCCGGACGGGACGTTGAAGCTCGCCAACGGCGTGGCCGCGGCGCCGCGCGTGAGCGCGTCGACGGCGAAGAACTCGCAGCCGAGGTTGCTCTTGGTGATCGTGACCACGCCGAACCCGCGGCGGTCGAAGTCGGCGAACTTGACGTGCGGGTCGTTCGCGATGCGGAGGTCCTCGCAGGCGTCGACGATGGGACCCCGAGGTACTCCGGGAACCCGAGCGAGGTCGCCGATCCGCCGACGAGCTCGACGCCCACCGGGGTGCCGTCGACGTTCCCGGTCGTGGTCATGTCGCCGGCGAGGAAGGTGTGGATGTCGCCGGTGATCGCGGTCAGGTTCGTGACCCCCTTGGCGAGGAAGTGCTCGAGGATCTCGCGGCGCTCCGCCGAGTACCCGTCCCACTGGTCCTGGCTCACGTGCTGGTACTTCGGGCAGGTCGAGGCTCATCACCATCGTCTCCGAACCCCAGAGCTTCCACTTGGCGTCCGACTTGACGACGGCCTTCTTGAACCAGGCCTTCTGCTCGGCGCCGAGGAAGGTCCGTCCCGGGTCCTCGGAGGTCCCGCACGGCTCGAGCAGGACGTCATCGCAGGGCTGCGGGTCGCGGTACTGGCGCTGATCGGTGAGGAAGAGCTCCACCAGGCCCCCGAGTCGCATCGAGCCGTAGATCTGGTTCTTGGCGCCCTTCATCTGGATCCGCGGCATCGCCTCGAAGAAGGCCTTGTAGCCGTCCTTGCGACGCTGGCCAAACGGCACCCGGCGGGGGTACTCGTTGTTGTTCTCGAGATTCGGGTCCTTCGCCGCCGAGTCCGGCTGGTCGCCGGCGTAGTTGTCCTCGACCTCGTGGTCGTCCCAGACCGAGATGAACGCGTGGGACGCGTGCATCGCCTGCAGGTCCTTGTCCGCCTGGTACATGCGGTACTTGCTCCGGTACTCGTCGAGCGTCTGCACGTCGCCGTCGGCGTTTGGGCCGAGCGTGTCGAGGCGGTCCGACGGCCCGGGGTAGTAGCGGTGCTCGTAGATGTAGTCGCCGAGGCAGAGGACGAGGTCGACGTCGGCCTTCGCCAGCGCCGCCTGGGCGTTGAAGTAGCCCGCCTCGTAGTCCTGGCAGGAGTAGAAGCCGAGCCGGATCTTCTCCTTCGAGTCCGGCGGCGGCAGCGTGCGGAAGCGCCCGACGCGCGAGTTCTTGTGCTTCGTGGCGAAGCGATAGAAGTACTCGTGGCCCGGATTCAGGCCGCCGATGTGCTGGTGAACGGTGAAGTCGCGGTTGCCCTCGGCCACGACCTCCTTGCTCTTGACGACGTTGCGGAAGTTCTTGTCCTTGGCGACCTCCAGCGTCAGCTTCGAGCTGCGCGAGAGCTCGGAGACCCGGGTCCAGAGGGTGACCCCCTTCGGCGATGGGAAGCCGGCGGCGACGCCATGGGCGAACTTCCCCTGCGTGGCGGTGGGCACGCGCAGGTTGCGCGCGATCGCCGCGTAGTTGAGCGGCCCGGCCAGCGCGATCCCCGCGCCCGCCCCGCCGATCAGGAACTCTCGCCTACGCAATGCGGCCCGCGACCGCGTCCCGCTCTCGCCCTCCATCCACACACCTCTCGCTCGGGGGAGGTCGGGCCTCCCTGCTCGTGCCGGGTCCAACCCTATCCCTGGGTCGCCGGGTCGCCAAACGAAACACCGCCGGCCGCCGTTTGATGTGGTCCCGCCCGGCGTGAGAGACTCGTCGGCGTGCGGCAACTGACCAGCGTCGACGCCCAGTTCCTCGCGCTCGAGAACGCGCGTCAGAGCGGTCACATCGGGGGCCTGGCGGTCCTGGATCCGTCGACCGCGCCCGAGGGCAAGCTCGAGCTGGGCGACCTCTACGGGATGCTGGCCGAGCGCCTGCCTCTGCTGCCGCCGATGCGATGGCGCCTGGCCGAGGTGCCGTTCGGCCTCGACTACCCGTACTGGGTCGACGACCCGGACTTCGACCTCGACTTCCACGTGCGCGAGCTGGCCCTGCCGGCGCCGGGCACCGACGAGAAGCTCGCCGAGCAGGTGGCGCGGATCTTCTCGCGGCCGCTGGACCGCGCGCGGCCGCTCTGGGAGCTCTATCTGATCCACGGGCTCGAGCAGGGCCGGGTCGCGATGCTGACCAAGATCCACCACGCGGCGATCGACGGCCTCTCCGGCGCCGAGATCATGGGCGTCCTCTTCGACATGGAGCCGACGGGGCGCGAGCTGCCAGACGTGCGCGCGGCTGGGCGCAACGGCGGGCCGAGCGAGTTGGAGATGCTCGCCCGGGGAGTCATGGGGCTGCCTCGTTACCCGATGCGGATGCTTCGCGCCCTGCCCGGCGCGCTGCCGAACATCGACGAGACGGCCTTCGGCGCTCTCCCCGGAGCCGACACGGTGGCCCGCGCGTCCCAGCGGGTGCGCCGCGTGTTCGGTGGCCAGCGCGAGGGCGGCGAACTCGAGCGGGCCAACCTGCGCTCGCCCCAGACGTCGTTCAACGGCCGGGTCTCGCCGCACCGACGGTTCGTGTTCGGACAGCTCTCGCTCGACGAGGTCAAGGAGGTCAAGAACCACTACGGCTGCACGGTCAACGACGTCGTGGTGGCGATCTGCACCGGCGCCGTCCGCCGCTGGCTGGTTCGGCATGGAGAGCTCCCCGCCGAGCCGCTCGTCGCCCAGATCCCGGTCTCGGTTCGCAGCGAGCGACAGCAGGGCACCTACGGCAACCGGATCATGCTGATGAGCGCGCCGATCTTCACCAACGTGCCCGACCCGGCCGAGCGCCTGCAGCTCACGCACGAGGCGCTCGCCTCGATGAAGCAGCGCCACCGCGCGATGCCCGCCGACCTGCTTCGCGACGCCAACCACTTCATCCCCCCGGCCGTCTTCGCCCGCGCCGCGCGCGCGACGTTCTCGATCGCCTCGTCGGGGCGCCCGAACTGGAACCTCGTGATCTCAAACGTGCCGGGGCCGCAGTTCCCGCTCTACTGCGCGGGCGCCGAGCTGGTCGCGAACTATCCGGTCTCCGTGATCACCGACGGGATGGGCCTCAACATCACGGTGATGAGCTACTGCGGCCACATGGACTTCGGGATCGTCACCGACCGCGATCAGATCCCCGACGCCTGGCGGCTGATCGACTGGCTGGGCGAAGCGCTCAGCGAGCTGCGCGAGGGAATCTAGGGTCGTCGCGGATCGAGTCGAGGTCGGCGTCGTCGGCCGCCCACTCGATCACGTCGGGATTCGCGCCGGCGGCCGCGCGCATGTGCTCGAGCGCCTCGTCGGCGTGCCCGCCAAGCGCCTGATAGCAGGCCAGCTGGTAGTGGAGCGTGGGGTGCTCGGGATAGTGCTCGAGCCCCTCCGATGCGATCCGGACCGCCTCGTCGTAGTCCCCACGGACGTACGCCGGCTCGGCCGCGTACCAGTACTCAAACGGCGACGGCGGCAGCGCGGCGCCGGGCGGGCCACCGATCACCATGACGGTCGACTCCGGCGCCGCGGCCTTCGCCTGCGCGGTGAGTTCCGACCGGGACCAAGATCATCGTCCCCGCCGGAGCGTCGACCCGCTCGCCGTCGATCTCGAACACGGCCTCGCCGGTGACCACGACGTAGAGCTCCTCCTCGCGGCCCGCCCCGTGGCTGGTTTCGTCGTGCGGCTCGATCAGCTCGTCGCCCGGCTCGGCCGCCGTGTAGGCGTTGACGCCGAACCCGGTGACGCCGAGCGTGCGCCGCACCGGCCGCCAGAGCGTGCCCGCGACGGCGACGCGATCGAGCTCGTCCAGGTGGGCGACGTGGAAGGTCCGGGTCACGGCGGGCATTATCACCGGCCCTCGACGAGCTCGCGGTTACGAGCCGTCCGTGCCGATGCGCTCGATCAGGATCGGATCCACCTCGCCGACGTTCTCGACGATTGCCGCGGCGAGCCGCAACGCATCGGCCGCGGGCGGATACCGGGTGTTGGGCACGGCGATAACCGTCATCTCGGCAGCGGCGGCGGCTCGGATGCCGTTGCTCGAATCCTCGATCGCTACGCACTGGGGCGCCTCGACGCCGAGTGCCGCAGCCGCCGCCAGGTAGACGTCAGGGGCGGGTTTTCCCCGCGCGACCTCCTCCGATGAGAGCACGGCGCCGAAGGCGTCTGACAATTCGGCCAGGGTCAGGAAGCGATCGAGGATCTCCCGGTTGGAGGACGATGCCAGGCCCACCGGCCACCGCTTCGCGATCGCGAGCACAGCCTCGCGGGCACCCGGAAGTAGCGGCAGAGTCTCCTCGTAGCTGGAGCCGATGCGGCGAACGACCTCACGGTTGATCTCCGCCGGCTCCATGCGAACCCCCAGCTCGTCATGCAGGTACGCCGACCATTCGGGCGAGCTCATGCCCATCATCCGCGTCGGTGCCTCCTCGCGCCACCGGCCACCACTGCTCAGGACGAGTTGCTTCTTGGCCTCGTTCCAAAGGTGCTCGGAGTCGAGCAGAACCCCGTCGAGGTCGAAGATGACGGCAGCGGGCATGGCGGAACGTTTCTATCAACGGGCCCGCCGCGATAGATTGATCCCGTGAGCGACGCCTCGATCAAGGATCAGATCGAATCGCTGGTCAGCGAGGAGCAGCGCCTGCTCGGCCAGAGTGGGGATCAGGGTCCCGATCCGGAACGCCACGAGCGGCTCGAGGAGATCAAGGTCGAGCTCGACCGGTGCTGGGACCTACTGCGTCAGCGCCAGGGCCGCGAGGAGTTCGGTCTCGATCCCGACTCGGTCCAGGCGCGAGACGCCGAGACCGTCGAGAAGTACCAGCAGTAGCTCGCGCGCCCCGTCCGCCCTCGGCTACGCAGGGCCACTGGACAAATTTGTCTAGTTTGTGCCCATGACCGCGGGAAGGCAGGCCGAGCACGGCCAGATGGGGGCGGACGACGCGCGGGTGCTGGTCTCGTGTCGCGACCGTCCCGGGATCGTTGCCGCGATCTCGGGGTTCCTGTTCGAGCAGGGCGCGAACGTCATCACCTCCGATCAGTACTCCAGCGATCCCGAGGACGGGGCGTTCTTTTTGCGCATGAGCTTTCGCCTCCCGGGCGTCGCCGACCGGCGAGCCGAGTTCGAGGCGCAGTTCGCCACGATCGCCGAAAAATTCGAGCTGGACTGGCGGTTCTCATACGGAGCCGACACGCCGCGAATCGGGCTGATGGTCTCGCGCTATGACCACTGTCTGATGGACCTGCTGTGGCGTTGGCAGCGAGGCGAGCTGCCGGCCGAGATCAGCGTGGTCGTCTCCAACCATGCCGATCTCGAGGACGCGGTCCGCGGGTTCGGAATCCCGTATCGACACATCCCGGTCGACCGCAGCGACAAACCGGCGGCCGAGGCGGCCGCCGTGGAGGCCCTGGCCGGGAACGACCTGGTCGTGCTGGCCCGCTACATGCAGATCCTCAGCGGCGAGTTCCTCCGCAGCCTCGGCTGCCCGGTGATCAACATCCATCACTCGTTCCTGCCGGCCTTCGCCGGCGCCGACCCCTACGCGCGCGCTCGCGACCGCGGGGTCAAGTTGATCGGGGCGACCGCCCACTACGTGACCGAGGACCTCGACGCCGGCCCGATCATCGAACAGGACGTCCTGCGGGTGAACCATCGCTACACCCCCGCGGACCTGGAGCGAGTCGGCCGCGACGTCGAGCGCGTGGTGCTCGCGCGGGCGGTGCGCAGCCACCTCGACGACCGCGTCCTGGTCGACGGCGAGCGCACGATCGTCTTCTGAGTTACGACGGGCGCTCTCGCACCACTTCACGTGCCGGCTTGTCGTCGCGCAGGCCGAGGTAGCGCGGGTGGCGCAACCGGCCGTCGCGGGTCCACTCGGCAAAGCCGAACTGACCCACCAGTTCGGGCCGGACCCAGCGCGTTCCGCGCGGAATCGGATGAACGTGGTCGAAGGGCGACTCGTCGATCTCGAGCTCCGTCAGGTCATGGCCCAGGCTCGCCAACGTCTTGTGGTCGAACCCGGTGCCGACCTTGCCGGCGTAGCGCAGACGCTCGTCCTCGTAGTAACCGACGAGCAGGGCACCGAAGTCGGTCCGCGAACCCTGCGGCGCCGTGAAGCCGCCGATCACCAGCTCCTGCTCGTGGCCGCACTTGAACTTCAGCCAGTCGCCCGAGCGCTTGCCGGTGTAGGGGCTCGCCGCCCGCTTGGCGATCACCCCCTCCAGGCCCCGCCGGCAGGCATCGGCGTACAAGGCCTCGCCCTCGCGGTTGCGATGGGTCAGGAACCGGATCGGGCCGCCGAAGTCAAATGCACGCCGGAGGACGCGCTTGCGGGCACGGTTTGTCAGCTGGCGCAGATCGTGGCCGTCGACGTAGACGAGGTCGAACAGATAGAGGTAGACGGCAACCCCCGTGCGGCGGGCCCGTTCAGGATCGGCGATGTGCATCCGGGCTTGGAGTCGCGAGAAGCTCGTGATCCCTTTGGAGAAGGCCACGATCTCCCCGTCGGCGACGAAGTCAGCGCCGCCCCGCTGCTGCAGCCCATCGACGACCTCGGGGTAGGACGCGTTCAGAAGGTGGTCCGTACGCGAGCGCAGCTCGACGCCGTCATCGCCGCCGAACGCGAGGCAACGAACGCCGTCCAGCTTGCGCTCGAAGAACCAGTCGGGGTCGGAGAAGCGTTGATCGGTGAGCTTGGCCTTCATCGGCTCCAGGTGCGCCGGCCTCGGGCCGGGACGCAGTTGGGCCAGCTCTTCTGAAGTCAGGACCTCAAGCGGCGAGCTCATCGGCGGGCGCAGCGTATGCCGCCGGCCACCGGACGGTCGCCCGGATTGCGCATCCGGGCGAGGACTGAGCGCCCCGACCAGGATTCGAACCTGGGGCCTACTCCTTAGGAGGGAGTCGCTCTATCCAGCTGAGCTATCGGGGCCGGTGGTGAGCTTACGGCTCAATGGAGCCGTTTCCCGGTCACCGTCCGGACCGACACGCCTGCGATCTGGGACTCCACGGAGCCGATGGTGCCCAATAGCGCCCATTCAACCTCCCACGCCCTCTCCCCGGGTGAAGCGGCCCCGGCCCAGATCAGTTCGATCGCTCAAGACCGCGACAATCTCGGTCACCGCGATCCTCGCGCGCTCTTGGCTGTTGGCGCGTTCGAGCACCACGCCTTGCTCATCGACCTGGACTACCGTGCCGGCAACCCGCGTGCCCTCCGTCAGCTCGAGTTCAACCTCGCGGCCCGGTTCCAGATCAGAAAGCACCGACGACTCACGGCAGCTCGTCGCCCGCGCAGACCCCCTTGCGCTCATCGCGCGACCCTACCCGCCTCACCAGACTCCGCGCTCTAAAGAGGTCGCACCTTCGGACGAATTCTCGGTCGGGGGCTATCTGAGCCCGACGTGCTCGCAGTCCCGGCGGACGACGTCGACGGTGTCGGCGATCACGGTGTCCTCCATGGCGCCACAGGAGACGTAATCGACCACGCCGTCGCGCGAGGCGATGCTGTCCCGACCGTCGCCGCCCAGGAGGTGGTCGATCCCGCCGCCACCACGAATTCTGTCGTCACTCCCCTCGCCCCAGATGACCTGCGGCTCGGCGTTGCCGGTGATCTCGTCCTCGTCATCGCCGCCGATCACTCGCTCGACGCAGCCGAAACAGCCCCGCAGGTCGATCCTGTAGCTCGACGAGTGGATGTAATACGAACCGTCGAAGGTGTCGATGCCCGGACTCGGGCGCGATCAGATCGGCGAATGGCTTGTCCCAGGGGATGGACCAGGCGGCGTAGATGTCGCGGCCGGGGCCACCGTCAAACCAGTCGGCACTTGCGAACGCTAGGAGGCGGTCGTTGCCCGCGTCGCCGTAGAGCTCTCCGCAGACCCCCGGACAGTGGGGAGCCAGCTCATCATCACCCCGGCCACCGTGCAGGATCGGGGTCCCGCCGCCGTTGTTGTTCACGTAGAGACCGTCGTTGCCCGGCCCGCCGTACATCACCGGGGACTTCCCGAGGGAGCTGCCGGAGCGCAGCGAGTCGTTGCCGGTTCCACCGAAGAGGGTCACGGGGTGAGCGGGGCTCTCCTCAACGACGAGATCATCGCCGTCACGGGTGAATACGCGAACCGGACGGTGACCGGGCCAGGCGTCGGGATCGTCCTCGGGACAGGTCGCCCCTCCGTCGCCGCCCTACACAGCCCGCGCCGGCTTGGGTCAGCGCCGGATCGCGTAGGCACAGGTTTCCAACGCTGCACGCCCCCAAGAGGGAATCGCTCTCGACGCTGACCTGGTTCGCTTCGCCGGGCGCGGCGACATAGATCGCCGTTCCATCGACGACCCTGACCGTCGCCGCCGAAGCGATCGAGACGCAGGCGCAGGAGAGGGCCGCCACCGATACCGCCAGCGCGAACTCGACGCTTCGCAGATGCGACGCCATCGCCGCTCCCTCCGTTCGGATACACCGTCCGTCCTGAATAAACGCCCCGCAGACGCGCGCCCTTGCGAGCCGAGGGAGCGCTGCCTACGGCCGTGACGTTTTGTCGGGCTTTGGGGAGCGCTCTGGCCGTCTCGCAGCAAACGAAGGGTGAGTTGACCGCCGTGGAGGTGGTCAACTCACCCCTCGCCGTGCCGATCGGACCGGCCGCTGTCAGTGGTCACCGTGTCGCGGCCCTCGCCACGATCCCCAAAGTGACGTTTGGACATAGGGTGGGGCTCAGGGACGCAATGGCCGTCGACTTGGTCATCGACATCGAGAACAGCCCCGGGGCGTTGGCCGCGGTCGCGGCGGCGATCAGCGACGCCGGGGTCAACATCGCGGCGGCCACCTGCGTCGGGCCCGGCGAGCGCGCCGAGCTGCACATCCTCGTCCCCCATGCCGAGGCCGCCCGGCACTCGCTGGCGATCTCACACGTCTCGGTGAGCCGCGAGCGCGAGGTGGTCGTGGTCGAGGTCAACGATCGCCCGGGCGTGCTCGCCGACCTGACCCGGAAGATCGCCCGCGCGGGCGTCAACCTCGATCTCGTCTACATCGCGACGCGCAATCGCGTCGTCTTCGGGTCGCCCGATCTCGAGGCCCTCCGGGCCGCGCTCGACGCGGACTAGCGGCCCAGCCAGCGCTCTCGCGTGCTGCGGCGCGTGCGGGAGTTGCGCACGCTCCTGGCCGTCTCCTCGGGCGTGTCGCTGTCGATGATCCGTTCGCTGCCGCCACCTGGATCGTCGAGCACGGTCTGGTCGGCGGGTCGATCGATCTTCGCGTCGATACGGTCGATGAGCCTCGTGAGCCATCCCATGACCCGAGAGTGTCCCGTCGGCCCGCGCGCCTGTCAAACGTGGCCCCCGCCGGACCGGCCCTCCGGCGCGCAAGCATCGCCGAAGGGCCGGTCCCGTCTGCCGCGGTTAGAGTCCGAGCCGGTCGAGGCGTCGCAGGTCGTGTCGTGCGACGTCCTCGCCGACCTCCGCGGCGATCTCATCGGAGAAGCGGAAGTGCACGCCCTCCCACACCCGACCGTCGACGGTCTCCTGCGTGAGCGTGGACCAGCGGGTGTAGGTGCGCGTGACCCCCGGGGCGGTTGAGCTCGTCGCCGAGATCGGGCGCTCGGGCCGGTGGCCGACGAGCTCGCTGAGGAGCACCTCCGCCGTCCCGGCGTAGCCGGCGTGACCGCTCGGGTACTCGGGTGCGCCGGCGTCGCGATCAGGGGCGTCCAGCTCGGATCCGGATTGACGGCGCCGGAGCGGATCGCGGTGACCGGGCGCCAGCGGACGTACTTGTACTTGGCGTCGTAGATCGCGATCTGCTGATCGATCTCGATCGCGTTGAACGCGGCGACCAGCCGTGTCTGCCAGGCGAGCGAGCGGTGGGCGTCGGCGATCGCAGCGCGCAGCACCTGCGCGTAGAACGCGATCGAGGGCTGGGCGATGAAGTTCGCGACCTCCGTCTGCTCGGCGGTGCGCGCGCTGCCGGTCGCGCCGCCGAGCGCATGCACCTCGGTGAGCGAGCGCAGGTAGCGCTTCGAGTCGAGGCCCGGAGGCGGCGGCGCCCGGAACTCGTCGTTGGAATGCAGCAGGAAACTGCGCGCGTCCGGGATGCCGGCGCGGATCGCGGGCGCGAAGGCCGGCGGCGTTGGTTGCCACCAGCCCGGTCCGGCCGCGGGCGGGGCGTACGGAGGATCGACCTCGGCCGCGGTTTCGAGCCCGTCGCCCGAGCGCTCGGCGAGCGACCGCGCCGCCTCGCGGTGGCCGGAGGCGATCCCCTTGGACTTCGCGCGGCCGTCGGGGACGCTGGCGAGGGTCCGCGCGAGCTCGCCGTCGAGCTCGGCGCTCTGCGACGGAGCGAGCTCCGCAAGGGTGTCGTGGAGCGCGGTCGCGAACGCGGCCGTGCGGTAGGCGCGGTCGCCGTGGTCATTCACGGCACGGGCTGCCGCGATCCAGCTCACCGCCCAGATGCGGTTCTGGGTCACCTGCTCCGGCTGTCCCGACGCGGCGACGGCCTCGCTCGTGAGGTCGTACCAACGCAGACCGAGCGCGCTCTCGTCCGGGTCGTGATGTCCGTGATGGCCAGCGCGGGCCTCGGCGCCCTGAGCGATAAAGAATGCCGCCGCCACGGCGAGGGCGACTCCCCCCGCCCCCGCCTTCTTCCCAAGCCTGATTCCCATGTGGTCTCCTTTCCTCACTATGCCTACCGAAATTATAGACAAAGCGGAGAACAGCATCCGCCGCCCCGACCGAGGGGCGGCGGAGCGTTCGGCCTACGCGGCTACTTCGAGCTCGGCTCGGGGACGATCCGGATGTACGGCTTGGGGCTCTCCCAGCCGTCCGGGTACTTCTCGCGCGCCTCGTCGTCGGAGACCGAGCCGGCGATGATCACGTCGTCGCCACGCTGCCAGTTGACCGGCGTCGCGACCTTGTGCTTGGCGGTCAGCTGCAGTGAGTCGATGACGCGCAGAACCTCGTCGAAGTTGCGGCCGGTGGTCATCGGATAGACCAGGATCAGCTTGATCTTCTTGTCCGGGCCGATCACGAAGACGTTGCGGACGGTCTGGTTGTCGGCGGGCGTGCGGTCGCCGGGATCGCCGGAGACGTCGGCCGCCAGCATCCCGTAGAGCTTCGAGACCTCGAAGTTCGAGTCGGCGATGATCGGATAGTTCGGCGCCGTCCCCTGCGTCTCGGCGATGTCCTGCGCCCACTGCTCGTGCTTGTCGGTGGGGTCGACCGAGAGGCCGATGATCTTGACGCCACGACGATCGAACTCGGGCTTGGCGTTGGCCATGTAGCCGAGCTCGGTGGTGCAGACGGGGGTGAAGTCCTTGGGGTGGGAAAAGAGCACGGCCCACGAGTCGCCGATCCAGTCGTGGAACTTGATCGGACCCTCCGTGGTCTCGGCCTCGAAGTCCGGGGCGGTGTCACCTAGTTGCAGAGCCATTTTTTCCTCCTGAGATGTTCACCACAAATGTAACCGGCTCATTCGCCGACGCCCGCCGCGGCCATCGCCTCCTCGAACGACCGGAAGGCGGCGAAGTCGACGATGAGCCCGTCGCGGAACGTGACCAGGTGCCCGGCGCCGACCTCCACCTCCGCGCCGCTGCCGAGGCCGCGTCCGCGGAAGATGACCTCGGCGACCACGCGGTCGCCGTCGACGACGGTTCGCAGCGGCTGGATCTCAAACCGCTCCCAGGGCTCGTTCGAGTGATGCCAGAAGACCGCGATCCGCTCGTGGCCCCGATAGCTCTCCTGCATGCCCGGAAAGACGCCGCTGGTCCGGTAGACGCCGTCCGGCGCAAAGATCTCCGGGATCAGCTCGAGCCGGCCGTCGACGAACGCTTCGTAGGCGCCGAGGAGGCGAGCGACATTGTCCGCGGGAGGCTCGGCGATGGCGACAGTATCGCGCCCTACTCGCCCGGCCAGTGGGCGAGCTCGCCGGCGACGAACGTGGCCTCGATCAGCGGCACCCCGGGCCGATAGACGAGGTGAGCGTGCGAGGGCGCGTCGAGGACCACGGCGTCCGCTCGGGCGCCTGGCGCCAGGTGGCCGACGTCGTCGCGGCGCAGGGCGCGGGCGCCGCCGCGCGTTGCCGCCGCGAGGGCCTCGTCGACCGTCATCCCCATGTCGCGCACGGCGAGCGCGATGCAGAACGACATCGAGGTCGTGTAGCTCGACCCCGGGTTGGTGTTGGTCGCGATCGCCACCGCGACCCCGGCGTCGATCGCACGGCGGGCGTCCGGATAGGGCTGGCGGGTGGAGAAGTCCGTGGCCGGCAGGAAGGTGGCGACCGTGTCGCTTCCCGCCAGCGCCTCGATGTCCGCGTCCTCGAGATAGGTGCAGTGATCGACCGAGGCGGCGCCGAGCTCGACCGCGAGCTGCACCCCCGGACCCGGCCCGAGCTGGTTGCCGTGCACCCGCAGCCCCAGGCCCGCTTCGCGGCCGGCGAGCAGCATCGCGCGCGACTGGTCGACGTCGAATGCGCCGCGCTCGCAGAACACGTCGGTCCAGCGGGCGTAGGGACGACAGGCGTCCAGCATCGGTCCGCAGACCAGCTCCACGTACTCGTCGGCGCGGTCCCGGTACTCCGGCGGCAGTAGGTGGCCGCCGAGGAAGGTGACCTCGTCGGTGAGCTCGGCCGCGACCCGGCAGAGACGCTCCTCCGAAGCGACCTCGAGCCCGTAGCCGGACTTGACCTCCACCTCAGTGATCCCGGCGGCGATGCCCTCGGCCTGCCGGGCGCGGGCGAGGGCCAGGAGCTCGTCCTCGCTCGCCGCCCTCGTCGCGGCGGTCGTCACCGCGATCCCGCCGGCCTCGTACGGCTGCCCGGCCATCCGGGCGGCGAACTCGTCCGCGCGATCGCCGGCGAACACCAGGTGGGTGTGGCTGTCGACAAAGCCGGGGATCACGCACCGGCCGGCGGCGTCGAAGCGCTCGTCGGCGCCGGCCCCCGCCGGCTCGATCGCCGCCACCCTGCCGTCCTCGATCACCAGCGCGGCGTCCCGCACGATCCCGAGCGGGCCCTCGCCGAGCTCGGGGTCGTTGGTGACCAGGAGGCCGATGCGGTCGATCGCGATCGCGCTCACGACGTCACCGCGGCGATCGACTCCTGGAGCTCGGCGGCAACGTCCAGCCCCAGGTGCGCGCCGTCGCGCACGATCTCGCGCCCGCCGCAGACGACCCGCTTCACGTCGCCGGCGGCCGCGGCGAAGACGACCGCCTCGAGCGCCGTGTCGGGATTCGACCCGGCGACCCTCACCCCGTCGAGGTCGACCGTGACCAGGTCGGCGATCGCGCCCGGCTCCAGCCCCCCCGCCTCGGGCCAGCCGATCGAGGCGTGCCCGGCGGCGGTCGCCGCCCGCAACAGCGCCGCCGCGTCGTGGTGGCCGCGCTCGCCGGTCGCAAGTCGCTCGTCCAGCTCCACCGCGCGCGCCTCCTCGAGCATGTCGATCGCGGCGTGCGAGTCCGTGCCGAGCGCGAGCCCGGCGCCCGCATCGGCGAGCGCCCGGGCCGGGCCAACCCCGTCCGCGAGGTCGCGCTCGGTGGTCGGGCACAGACAGCACGTGCAGCGCCCGCCGCCGAGCGCAGCCGTATCGGGATCGGTGAGGTGGGTCGCGTGGACGGCGGTGAAGCGCGGTCCCAGGGCGCCCGCGCCGTTGAGCACGCCGGTTGGCGTGAGCCCGTGGGCGGCGAGGCAGGCCCGGTTCTCGGCCGGCTGCTCGGAAACGTGGGCGTGCAGCGGACACTCGCGCTCGCCGGCCCAGTTCGCGACGGTCGCGCAGGCGTCCGGGTCGACGGCGCGCACGCTGTGGATGGCCGCGCCGACGCGTGCGCCCGGCTCGGCCGCGAGCCCGCCCGACGCGCTCGGCCCAAGCCTCGGCGCTGCCGTCGGAGAAGCGCTCCTGGACCGGGTTCAGCGGCTCGCCGAACCCGCCGTGCAGGTAGCAGGTGTCGAGCAGCGTGATGCGGATCCCGGCCTCGCGAGCGGCGGCGATCAACGCCCGCCCGATCTCGTTCGGGTCGGCGTAGCGCTCGCCGCCGGGCCCGTGGTGGAGGTAGTGGAACTCGCCGACCGCGGTCACCCCCGCGAGCGCCATCTCGGCGAACGTCGCGCGCGCGAGCCGGTGGTAGCTCTCCGGGTCCAGACGCTCCGCGACCGCGTACATCTGCTCGCGCCAGGTCCAGAAGCTCCCCCTGCCTCGCTGGGCGCGCCCGCGCAGGGCGCGGTGAAAGGCGTGCGAGTGGGCGTTGGCGAAGCCGGGCAGGGTGAGCCCGGCGAGGCGCTCGGCGCCGGGCGGCTCGTCCGCGCCGGGCCTGACGGCGGCGATCCGCTCGCCGTCGATCTCGATCGCTACGGCGGACTCGGCGCGCTCGCCGCCGAGCCAAGCGAGCTCACACCAGTAAGTGCTCACGAGCCGACCCGCTCGACCAGATCGCGGGCGCGGCGCTCGAAGTCCTCGCGCCCGTGGCGCTCGTACTGCTCCCACGTGGTCAGCGATCGGGGGTCAGCACGGTCGACGAAGAGGATCCCGTCGAGGTGGTCGACCTCGTGCTGGAAGGTCCCTGCGGTGAGCCCCCGCCGCACCTCGCAGTGCTCGACGCCGTCGCGGTCGAGGTAGGTGACGCGCACGTTCACGTAGCGCTCGAGCTCGCCACGGAGGTTCGGGATCGAGAGGCAACCCTCGTTGATCGTCGCCATCTCGTCGTCGAGCGGCTCAAGCCGCGGGTTGACGAACACCGTCAGCGGGATCGGCGGCTTGTACGGATAACGGGGGTTGTCCGGCTCCACCTCCGCGAGCGCTATCCGCAGCGGTTCGCCGACCTGGGGGGCGGCGATCCCGGCCCCGTTCGCCGCGCGCTTGGTCTCGATCATGTCGTCGATCAGGCGCTGCACCTCGGGGCTGGCGAGCTCCTCGGCGGACAGCTCGCGGGCACGCTCGCGCAGGACGGGGTCGCCAAGCTCCCGAATCGGCAGGACGCGTCACTCGCGCTCGGCCATCGGGATCCGCACGCCGCGCTCCGCGGCCACCTCGAGCGCGCGCTCGTAGCCCGCGTCGGCGTGGCGCATCACCCCGGTGCCGGGATCGGCCGTCAGGACCCGGTCGAGCTTCTCCGCGGCGAGCTCGGTGCCGTCGGCGACGCACACCATCCCGGCGTGGATCGAGCGCCCGATCCCCACGCCACCGCCGTGGTGGATCGAGACCCAGGTCGCGCCCGAGGCGGTGTTGACGAGCGCGTTGAGCAGCGGCCAGTCCGCGATCGCGTCGGAGCCGTCGAGCATCGACTCGGTCTCGCGGTAGGGCGAGGCGACCGAGCCCGAGTCGAGATGGTCGCGGCCGATCACGATCGGCGCGCTGATCTCGCCGCTCCGCACCAGCTCGTTGAAGCGCAGCCCGAGCCGCCGGCGCTCGCCGTAGCCGAGCCAGCAGATCCGTGCCGGCAGGCCCTGGAAGGCGATCCGCTCGCTGGCCATCCGGATCCACCGCGCCAGCGCATCGTCGTCGGGGAACTCCTCGAGCACGGCGCGGTCGGTGGCGGCGATGTCGGCGGGGTCGCCGGAGAGCGCCGCCCAGCGGAACGGTCCCTTGCCCTCGCTGAAGAGCGGCCGGATGTACGCGGGGACGAAGCCCGGGTAGTCGAAGGCGCGCTCGAAGCCGCCGAGCTGGGCCTCGCGGCGGAGGCTGTTGCCGTAGTCGAAGACCTCCGAGCCGGCGTCCTGGAAGCCGACCATGGCGAAGCAGTGCGCCGCGGCCGAGGCGCGCGCCCGGTCGATGTAGGCGTCCGGATCGCGCTCGCGCAGGTCGTCGGCCTCGGCGAGCGAGAGGCCGGCCGGGATGTAGCCGACCAGCGGGTCGTGGGCCGACGTCTGGTCGGTGACGATGTCGGCCTCGAAGCCCCGGCGCAGGAGCTCGGGCACCACCTCGGCCGCGTTCGCGCACAGGCCGACGCTGAGCGCGCGGCGCTCGGTCTTGGCGGCGATGCAGCGATTGATCGCGTCGTCGAGGTCGTCGGCCTGCTCGTCGAGGTAGCGAGTCTCCAGCCGGCGTTGGATGCGCTCGGGGTCGACCTCGATACAGAGGGCGACGCCCTCGTTCATCGTCACCGCCAGCGGCTGTGCGCCGCCCATGCCGCCGAGCCCGGCGGTGAGCGTGATCGTTCCCGCGAGGCTGCCGCCGAAGCGCCGCCGGGCGATCTCCGCGAAGCACTCGTAGGTCCCCTGGACGATCCCCTGGCTGCCGATGTAGATCCACGAGCCGGCGGTCATCTGTCCGTACATCGTCAGCCCGAGCGCCTCGAGCCGCCGGAACTCGTCCCAGGTCGCCCACTCGCCGACGAGGTTCGAGTTCGCGATCAGCACCCGCGGGGACCACTCGTGGGTCCGGAACACGCCGACCGGCTTGCCCGACTGCACCAGCAGCGTCTCGTCGTCGGCCAGCGCCCGCAGCTCGCGGACGATCGCGTCGAACGCGTCCCACGAGCGGGCCGCGCGCCCGGTGCCGCCGTAGACGACGAGGTCGTCCGGGCGCTCCGCGACGTCGGGGTCGAGGTTGTTCATCAGCATCCGCAGCGCCGCCTCCTGCTGCCAGCCGCGGCAGGAGAGGTCGGTGCCGTGCGGAGCCCGGACCTCGCGCGGACCGCTCACGTCTCTTCCTCGGCCGCCCAGAGCAGCGGGAAACGTGGCGCGTCGAACGGGTCGCCGGCGTCGAGCTCGGCGTCGAGGCCCGGGAACGGCGGGCTGGTCGGATGCGGGCGCGGTGCGTAGGTGGCGTCGTCGCCGAGCACCCGCACCGAGAACGCGCGCCGCAGCGTCGGCGAGCCGCCGGCCTGGTGCAGCGTGAGCATGTGGAAGGCGACCGCGTCACCGGGCTCGAGCTCCCAGCCGCAGATCTCGTGCGCCGAGCGGTCGGCCTCGATGTCGGGGACGTCCTCCAGCTCGCCCTCGTCGAAGACGAGCGCCGTCTGCGAGATGAAGGTGCGCGGCATGTACCACGTGCCCCCGGCGTGCGAGCCGGCGACGAACTCGAGCGTGCTCTCGAGCGCCACCGGGTCGACCGGGATCCAGAAGGAGACGTTCTGTCGGCCGTCGACGCAGTAGTAGGGCTGGTCCTGGTGCCATGGGCTGGGGTCGGTGCTCCCCGCCTCCTTGACCAGCACGTGATCGTGGAACAGGCGGGCGCTGCCACTGCCCATCAGCTCGGCCGCGACCCGGCCGAGCTCAGCGTCGCGGATCACCTCCTCGTATTCGCCGATCCGCTCCCAGTTGCAGAAGTCCTCGAAGAAGGTCCGATCGTCGCCGTGGCCCTGGGCCAGCGGGCTCGGCTCGGCGCGGTTGCGCTCGATCCCGCGACGCAGGGCCTCGACCTGCGCGTCGTCGAGCAGGCCGCGGATCGGCACGGCGCCATCGCGGCGAAAGTCCTCGACGGTGCTCACACCAGGCGCCTCAACGGCGGCGCGGCTCGGCTTCGCTTCGCTCCGCCTCACAGCAGTGCCCCAACGGCGTCGTCGACCGAGTCGAGCAGCGCCGGCGAGCGCAGGAGCGCGTCGACGGCGTCGAGCTCGGGCGCCATCCACCGGTCCGGGCCGGCCCCGGGAACGACCGCGCGCACAGCGTCGAGCGCGGCCGCGGTCCCGGCGGCCGGGGCCAGCGGGGCCCGCAGCTCGAGCCCCCGGGCGCCGGCGGTGAGCTCGACGGCCAGGATCCGGCGGAGGTTGTCGACCGCGGTGCGGAGCTTGCGCGCGGCCCCCCACCCCATCGAGACGTGGTCCTCCTGCATCGCGCTGGTCGGCAGCGAGTCGACGCCGGCCGGCGTCGCCAGGCGGCGGTTCTCGGCCACCATCGCCGCCTGCGTGTACTGGCTGATCATCAGCCCGGAGTCGACCCCCGGGTCGGCGGCGAGAAACGGCGGCAGGCCGTGCGAGCGGGAGGCGTCGAGCAGCCGGTCGGTGCGCCGCTCGCTGATCGCCCCGGCGTCCGCAACCGCGATCGCGAGGAAGTCGCACGCGAGCGCCACCGGCGCGCCGTGGAAGTTGCCGCACGACTCCACGCGCCCGTCGGGCAGCACCATCGGGTTGTCGATCGCCGAGCGGAGCTCGGCCTCGGCCACGGACCGCACGTGGGCGGCGGTGTCGCGGGCCGCGCCGTGTACCTGGGGCGTGCAGCGGACCGAGTAGGCGTCCTGGACCCGCGGGTCGCCCTCGCGGTGGCTGGCGACGATCGCCGAGCCGTCGAGGAGCCGGCGCAGGTTGGCGGCGCTCGCGGCCTGTCCGGGCTGCGGGCGCAGCGCGATCAGGTCCGCGGCGAAGGCGCGGTCGGTGCCGAGGAGCGCCTCGGTGCTGATCGCCGCCGTGAGGTCGGCGACCCGCAGCAGGTCGTCGACGTCGGCGAGCGCCAACACGAGCATGCCGAGGATCCCGTCGGTGCCGTTGATCAGCGCCAGGCCCTCCTTCGGTCCGAGCACCGGCGGCTCGATCCCGGCGGCGGCCAGGGCCTCGGCCGCGGGCCGACGCTCGCCGTTCGCGTCGAGCACCTCGCCCTCGCCGATCAGCGCCAGGGCGCAGTGGGCGAGCGGGGCAAGGTCGCCGCTGGCGCCGAGCGAGCCATGCTCGGGGACCACGGGGTCGAGCCCGGCCTCGAGCATCGCCAGCATCGTCTCGGCGAGCAGCGGCCGCGCGCCCGAACGGCCCATCGCCAGCGATCGGGCGCGCAGGAAGAGCATCGCCCGCACCACCTCGCGCTCAACCGGCGGCCCCATCCCGGCCGCGTGCGACCGCACCAGCGCGCGCTGGAGATCGGCGCGGCGCTCGGCCGGGATCCGCGTCTGCGCCAGCGACCCGAAGCCGGTGGAGATCCCGTAGGCGGGCTCGTCGGAGGCCGCGAGCCGGTCGACCACCGCCGCCGTCTCTGCCATCGCCGCGCGGGCCTCGCCGGAGAGCCGAACGCTCGCTCGCTCCCGGGCGACGGCGACGACCTGCTCGGCCGTCGCCCCGTCCGGCCCGAGTTCGATCGCGCTCACCACCGACTCAGTACTCCGGCCCGAAGCCGTCGCCCTTGCCGACCACCGAGACCGTGCGGTCGTGCGAGTCCTCCAGCGCGCCGCCCTTCGAGGGTTTCGCCGGCAGGACGACGTAATCGCTGAGCCGCACCCAGGTCGGGGCGTAGGTCACCCGGCGCACCGCGACGCGGTCGCCGACCGCCTTGAAATGCAGCAGGGCGATGATCCCGTCCTCGGTCTCGGCCGGTAGGCCCGTCGAAGGGGCCTGGTTGGAGACCAGATTGCCCTCGCTGAAGACCACGAACTTGCCGTTGACGCGCTCGATCGGCTGCACCATGTGCGGTCCCTGGCCGACGACGACGCTGATCACCTTGGCGCCCGTGAGCTTCTTGGCGACCGCGATCTGCGAGGCGTTCGGCGACTGCGAGTTCTCATCGCCCCAGTGAAGCTGGGCGATGACCGCGTCGGCGCCCGCGTCGCGCGCCTTGCGGGCGTCGTGGATGATCGCCTTCGCGCCGGCCTTCGGGTTCGAGGCTGGATAGTTGTTGACGGACCAGGGATGCGGCGGGGGCAGGCCGTTGGTCGCGTCCGTGTAGGCCACGAGGCCGATCTTGACCCCGTGCACGTTGAGGAGCGTCGGCTTGTTCGAGGCGTGCTCGGACTTGAACGAGCCGGTGTGCTTGACGCCGCTCTTGTGCAGCGCCTTGACCGTGCCGTTGATTCCCGCCTGGCCCTGGTCGACCGAGTGGTTCGAGGCCGTGTCACACGCGTCCCAGCCGCTGCGCTTGACCGAGGTGGCCAGGCCGGTGGGAGTGTTGAAGATCGGATAGGTCGAGGGCGGACCCGGCCCCATCGGCGTCTCGAGGTGGCAGAGAGCGAGGTCGACCTTCGCCACCCACGGCCGGATGCGGTCGAAGAACGGGCGCGAAGTCGTACTCGTTGCCGCCGCCGTTGGAGAGCGCCTGGTCGAGGAGCGGCTGATGCATCAGCAGGTCGCCGCTGGCCGAGACGGTGAAGTGGATCGCGCCGGGCTTGGCCGTGTCGGCCGTGGCCTGGGCGCCGGTATCAGCCTGCGCGCTGCCGTCGTCGTTTGGCGGGGCCGCCCTGCCCTCGTCCTTGTCGATGACCACGAGCCAGACCGCGACCGCCGAGCCGATCACGCAGACGAGCGCGAATGCACCGGCGAGCAGGCGGCTCATCCCGACTCGTCGCCCTCCGGCTCCTCCTCGTCCGAGTCGGAGTCCGCGTAGAGGCTCTCCGATGCCAGCTCGCGCACGGAGCGGTCCCAGAGCTTCACGTCCAGGAAGAGGTCGTCGCCGAAGCCGTGCACCGCGTCGACCGCGACCAACGTAAAGCGCCCGTCGGCCACCGGCGCCTGGTCGATCGGCTCGCCGTCGAGCTCAGCGGTCGCCGCGACCGCCCCGCGGACGAGCGGCAGGCCCCAGATGAGCGTCACCTCGCCGCCGCGGCCGCCGTCGGTGGTCCAGCCGCCGATCACGTCGTCGTTGAGGTCGATCCGCCAATCGGGGTTGGTCTCGGCGGTGACGTCGGTGAAGTCGGCCTTCGAGCGCAGGTCGGCGGGCTCGTCGCCGTCCCCGCCGGGCGCGAACGACACCCAGCCGTAGTACTCGGCGAGCACCGACTCACCGTCCTCGTCGGCCGTGGCATCGGTGGCACGACCGCTCGCCGGCACGTACACGCGACCGCCCCACGAGCGATCGGGAAACCAGCGCACGGTCATCGCATCGAGCGGCGAGCCGGCCTCCGTCGCGAGCGCCTCGCAGGCGCTCGCAAACTCGGCGCGCAGCCGTTCCTCCCAGCGGCCGTACGGTCGGCCCTCCTGCGAGGCGTCGGCAACGAAGCGCGGAAATGGTTTTTTGGTGGGCGGCATGAACCGGCCAGGCTACCGTCGGGACGGTCGCGTGGTCAGCCGCCGAGCAGGTTGCCCAGGGCGCTGGCCGCCCCACCGCCGCCGCCGCCCGGCCGCCACCCGGCCCTCCGAGGGCTGGATCAGCAACCAGCCCTGGCCCGAGAAGGCGAGCTGGACCGTCTCCCCGGAGCCCTTGCCGATGAACGTCTTCATGTTCACGTCGGTCTTCACCGAGCTGGTCACGCCTTCGGACCAGGTGATCGCCGCCTGGGGGTCGGCGAACGTCTCGGTGCCGTCGAGCTCGAGCATCACCGGCGGTCCGTCCGTGACCAGGGCGACCGTCCCGGTGCCCGAGAGCTCCATGTTGTAGAGGCCGCCCGAGAGCGCCCCGGAAGCGCCCTCGACGCGCTTGATGTCCCAGTCGATCCCGGACTCGAAGGCGAGCACGTGAGGGCCGTTGACGGTGATCTTCTCGCCGGCGAGCGCCAGCAACTGAATCTCCTGCGCGGTGTCGGCGAGGAACACCTCGCCGGTCCCGGTCACCTTCATCAGCTGCGTCCCCTCGTTGGTGACCGCCTTCTTGAGCATCCGCGAGAGGCCCCCGGAACCGGCGTGCTCGAAGTGGACATCGCCCTGGTAGGCGACCATCGAGCCCAGCTTCGTCTGGATCTCCTCGCCGGTCAGCTCCACCTTCAGCAGCTTCGAGTTCTGGAGTCGAAACGACTCGCCGCCCTCGGTCTCCTTGAACTGCGCCAACGCCTGCTCGAGCGCCACCGTCACCTCCTCGTCGTAAATCAGCGCCGCAGGCTAGAGGGCCTGTCGCGGCACCGCCACCAGCCAATCCTGGGGCCCGTCCCGGTATTCGGCCACGAGCAGCTCCCGGTCGATCCGGCGCAGGCCGCGGATCGGCCGCAGGACGTCGTCGAAGCGGCTCGCGCGGCGGATTTCGGTGCTGACCACCTCGAGCTCGTGGGTGGGCGCGAGCCGCTGCTCGAGCCGCGACCGGACCTCGTTGTCGATCGCGGGGTGCAGCTCGATCACCAGCCTCGCCCCCGCCAGCCACGGCACGCGCGCTGGATCGGCGAGCTCGCTCTCGGCTCCCTCGCAGTCCATGATCACGGCGGCCCCGCCGGGCGGCGCCCCTGGATCGGCGCGCTCGAGCTCGGCGACGGTGCAGAGGCCGCGCAGCTCGATCCGCTCCGCGACCCCGTTGCGCTCGGCGAGCTCGGCGGCCGCGGACCGCAGGCCGGGGTCGAGCTCGAACGCGAGGATGCGGGCGGCCTCCAGTCGCAGCGCGAGGCCGACCGCGTAGTAGCCCTCGGCCGCGCCGACGTTCACGACCGCGCCCGGCCGCGAGGCGATGATCCGCTCGACCACCGGGTGCAGCTCGAGCTCGAAGCTGCCCACCTGATACGGCCCGCCGAAGAGCTGGCGCATGACGAACCCGGGCGGGTAGCTCATCCCGGCGAACGGGCCGGTGAGCACGCGACATCGGGAGGCGATCGCAACCCGCGCGGTCCCGTACGCGAACGGGGACGCGAGCCACGAGAGCGCCCTCGGCGCGCGGCTCATCGGATCAGCCGAGCGCCTCGCGCAGGTCCGCGGCGGCGCGCTCGGGTGCGTAGACGTTGATCCCGACCCCGGTGCCGAGCTCGAACCCGGCCGCGATCGTGAGCCGAGGCACGATGTCGACGTGCCAGCAGAACTCTTCGGCCCCCCGCGGGGCCGTGCGCACCCAGAGATTGAGCTGGGGCACGGCCCCCAGCGCCCCTCCGAGCGCCCGGAGCGCGGTCGCGATCATCTCGTCGCCGCGGTCGTCCTCCTCAAATCGCGCCGCCGGGGTGCGGGGGATCACGCGGACCTCGAACGGCGACCGCGAGGCCCACGGACAGACGAGCAGGGTCTCGTCGTCGACCGCGACGAGGCGCTCGCGCCGCCTCACCTCCTCGGTGGCGACGTCCTCGAGCAGGTGCGAGCCCATGGTCCGCTCGTAATAGGCGCGCGCCCGCTCCCGCTCGCGGGCGATCTCCGCCGGCACGAACCCGAGCGCGTACAGCTGCGCGTGCGAGTGCTCCAGCGACGCGCCGGCGTCGGGGCCCTCGTTGACGATCAGATGCAGGTAGGCCGCATCCTCGTGGGCCCGCATGCGCTCGCGCCACGCGGCGACCGCGCCGGCGAGGCGCCCGGGCTCGAGCTGCGCCAGCGACGTGACGTGCTCGGGAGCGCTCACGATCACCTCGTGGGCCCCCGTCGCCGCCTCGGAGCCGAACAGCTCGGGCTGGCCCCGGGTCGCGGCGCCGAGTGGGTCGATTGAGCTGGTGATGCCGCTCTCCAGCGCGGGCCGGTCGTTCGTCGTTCGTCGTTCGTCGTTCGGCTGCAGCACCGGGTAGAGGTTCGGCACCGAGCGCGACGTCCAGCCGGGGGTGTCCGGCCGTCGCCGCCGGGGCGCTCGGCCCAGACCTCGGGCGGGGTGCGGTCCTCGCGGCCCTCGCAGAACGGGCAGCGCTCCGCGGCGTCGGGGCGCGGCTCGGCCGGACGCGGGTCGAAGGCGTCGGGGCGCTCGGCGCGACCCGGGGCGAGAATCGCCCGCAGGCCGGTGAGCTGGTCGATCCGGACCTCGGGAGAGCTCAGGACTCGGCGCGCGGCGGCGGCGGTGGGGGCGGGTTCGCTGGCGCCGGCACGCTCGGCGTCGGCGTGCCGCTCGACCAGCGGCTTGATCAGGTCGAGCGGCAGCGGGAAGACGATCGTCGAGCTGTTGGTCTGCGCCGATCTCGACCAGCGTCTGCAGGTAGCGCAGCTGCAGCGTCGCCGGGTTGCTCGCTGATGATGTTGGCCGCCTGCGAGAGCTTCTCGGCGGCCTGGAACTCGCCGTCGGCGGCGATGATCTTCGCCCGCCGCTCGCGCTCGGCCTCGGCCTGGCGCGACATCGCCCGCTGCATGTCGGCGGGCAGCTCGACGTCCTTGACCTCGACCGTCGAGACCTTGATCCCCCAGGGCTCGGTCTGCTCGTCGATGATCTGCTGCAGCTCGACGTTGAGCCGCTCGCGCTCGGAGAGCAGGGCGTCGAGCTCGGCCTTGCCGAGCACCGAGCGCAGCGTCGTCTGGGCGATCTGCGACGTGGCGAGGAGGAAGTTCTCGACCTCGGTGACGGCCTTGTTCGGGTCGATCACGCGGAAGTAGGCGACCGCGTTGACGCGCACGGTCACGTTGTCCTTGGTGATCACCTCCTGCGGCGGCACGTTGAGCGTGATCGTTCGCAGGTCGATGCGGACCATCTGGTCGATGAACGGGATCAGCAGGATCAGGCCTGGTCCCTTCTGGGCGATCAGGCGGCCGAGCCGGAAGATCACGCCGCGCTCGTACTCCCGGAGGATCCGGATCGCGGCGAAGAGGACGATCAGGATCAGGACCGCGAGGACGACGATGACCGCGATGGCGACTGTCATGTGGCGGCTCCTTGCTCGGTTGCTCGTGCCTGCGCCAGCGGTCGCACGCGGAGGGTGAGCCCCTCGACCGCCTCGACCCGCACTCTAGCGCCGCGTTCGCGCACCCGGTCCGCCTCGTCGCCGGCGGCGTCGTCGGCGAGTTTGGCGCGCCACAGCGCCCCGTCGACGAAGATCTGGCCGATCGGGTCCAGGGGCACGCGGACCTCGCCACGCGCCCCCACCAGATCCTCCACCCCGGTGCGCACCGGCGCGGCCCGCGCCTCCACCGCCTTCTTGGCCGCGAACGCGAGGCCGGCGCCGAGCAGCACGGCGACCAGGATCACCACCGGCACCGAGATCTCAAAGGCGCTGGAGTCGGTGTTGAACAGCAGCAGCCCCGCGACGACGAGCGCGACCACCCCCACGACGCCGAGCAGTCCGTGGGTTGGCAGATGCGCCTCGGCGACCAGCAGCGCGACGCCGATCACCAGGAGCGCGATCCCGACCGCGGTCACCGGCAGCTGCGCGCTGCCGTAGGCGCCGAGCAGGAGCGAGACCAGCCCGATCAGCCCCGGGAAGATCAGCCCCGGGCTGATGATCTCGATCACGATCCCGATCAGGCCGATCAGCAACAGCAGGTAGGCGATCGTCGGGTTCACGATCAGCTCCAGCAGCTGGTAGCTGAACGGGATGTCGCGCTCGTCGATCGTCAGCCCGGCCGTGTCCAGCGTGGTCGACTTCGGGCCCTTCACCGCAAAGCCGTCGAGCTGCGTCAGCAGGTCCTGCTGGTCGGAGGCGATGAGGTCGATCGCGTTCGCGTCGAGCGCCTCGGTCGCGGTCACGTTCGCGGCCTCGGTGACCATCTGCCCGGGCACCGTCCCGTCGCGGCCGTGCGATTGAGCGAGGGCGCGGATGAACGCGGCGGCGTCGTTTTCGATCTTCTGGCCCAGGGTGCCGCCGATGTCACCCCCGGTCGAGGTCACCGCGCTGGCCGAGCCGATGTTCGTCTGCGGCGCCATCGCCGCGACGTCCGCGGCCTCGGTGATGAAGGCGCCCGCCGACGCCGCCCGGGCCCCGTTCGGGTACACGTAGACGACGACCGGCATCGGGGCGTCGATGATGTCCTTCACGATCGCCCGCATCGAGTCCTCGAGGCCGCCCGGCGTGTCGATGCGGATGATCGCCAGCGGGGCGTTGTCGTCGGCGGCCTGGTCGAGCGCCGAGCCGATCCACCGCTCGGTCGCCGGATCGATCGAGCCGTTGAGCTCGATCGACGGCACGGTCGTCGAGTCGGACTGACCCGATGCGAGGCCGGGCACGATCGCGAGCAGCAGGCCGGCGAGGCAGAGCCCGATCGAGATCCAGCCGCGCAGTCGCATGGCCGGATTATCCCGCGGCGGCCACGTCAGCTCGTGTACCGCTTGATGTCCGCGAGCAGGTCGTCGGTGGACTCGTAGGGTCCCTGCTTGACGAACACCAGCTTGCCGTCGGCGTTGTAGAAGCCGGTCGCCGGCAGGCCGAAGCGGACCCGGTACTCGTCGAAGATGTCGCGGCCCGGGTCGCTGATGCTCGGATACGGCAGCGGCAGCTCGTTCAGGTAGTCGCGGGCCGCGGCGTCGCTGTCGTCGGTGTCGACGCCGAGGAAGGCGACCTTCTTGCCCATCTGCGCCGCGGCCTCCTGGAAGTGCGGGAACTCGAAGCGGCACGGGCCGCACCACGAGGCCCACGCGTTGACGACGGCCGGATGACCGTGCACGGATTCCAGCTTCCGGTGCAGTTCGTCCACCCCACCGTCGATGATCTCGTCGCCGTTTGCGTACAGCTTCGCGAGCGCGGGCGGCGCTCCGGCCAGCGCCTGCTTGTAGTCGACCGCCTTGGACTCGGGATTGCCGGCGTTGAGGGTCGTGGGCTCGGACTTGGAGCTGATCGCCCACACCACCGCGCCACCGCAAACGAGTGCCACCACCACCCCGATGAGAACCGCCTTGCTCACTCGCATACCCATTTCCTGCCTGGTGTGTGCTTCAATTACCCCTGGTCCCGTTTTCTTGGACCGTGGGGCGGATGTCGGACCGGCCGGAGGGGTACTCGGCCCGACGCACGTCTCTTCCGAGCTTACTTCGCTCGCCGCGCTCGACCCGGATCAGCGGCGCGCACGGGACCGGATCCCTTCCCCATGGCTAATACCACTGACGTAGCCGCGAGCGCGGTTGACGAATTGAGCGAGACCGACCTCGATCGGGTGCGGGAGTTCGCCCGCGAGCCGATCCTGGTCGCCGACGAGACGATCGCCGAACTGGCGCCGGGCAGCGCCCGCCGCCGAGCGGTCGACGACGCCCTCGTCGAGCTCGACGCCGGGGCCGAGGCGCCGTCGATGGAATGGCGGCGCAACTACTCGCTGCTGCTGGGCCTGGAGCGCCTGCTCGCCGAGGAGCCCCCGAAGCTGCTCGACGGCGCCGAGCTCAACGACCACCAGGTCGACGCGCTCTCGGGCACGCTCGCGGCGATCGTCGCCGAGATCGAGGGGACCCACGAGGCCGGCGAACCCAACGGCCGCAACGGCTCGAAGACCAACGGCCACGGAACCGCCACCGCCACGAACGGCAACGGTGCCCCAGTCGCCGAGCTCGACGAGGAGGAGCTGCTCGCGCCCGACGAGGAGCCCCAGGACTGGGAGGAGCCCGAGGACGAGGACGCCGAGACGGTCGCCGAGGCGCCCGTCGACCCCGGCGCCGACCGGCGGTTCTGGTTCGAGCACGCCACGGGCGCCGGCAAGACGGTCGCCGCGGTCGGCTTCATCGACGCCTCGCGCACCGGCGGGGTGCTGATCCTCACCCACCGGCGCAACCTGGTCGACCAGTTCATCGGCGAGATCTCCGACCGCGGGTACAAGGAGCGGCTCTCGCCGGCGCTGCTCGACGGCGCCGACCACCCGTACGGGCCCGTGACGGTCGAGACCTACCAGTGGTTCGTCCGCAACGCCGGCCGCGTCTCCGACGCGTACTCGATCGTGATCTGCGACGAGGCCCACACCGCGCTCGGCGAGAAGACCAGCGCCTGCATCCGCAACTGGACCGGGCCGGTGTTCATCGGCATGACCGCGACCGGCGCGCTGATCGCCCGCCACGTCGCCGACCTCTTCCCGACCCAGACCTCGCGCTTCGATCTCGCCCAGGCCGCGCGCCGGGGCGTGATCGCCCCGCTGCGCTGCATCCGCATCCCGCCCGGCCCAGGCGTGCGGACGATCGCCAAGGTCCCCCTGCGCCGCGGCGAGGTCGACCAGGACTTCGACCAGGAGGAGCTGGCCGCGCTGCTCGACCAGGAGCCGTTCAACGTCGCGGTCGCCGACCTCTACCAGTCGCGCTTCAAGCGGGTGCCCGGCGTCGTCTACACGGCGGGCGTCAGGCACGCGAACAACGTCGCGGCGGCCTTCCGCAACGCCGGCATCAAGGCGCGCGCGGTCTCCGGCGAGACGCCCAAGCGCGAGCTGGCCGAGACCCTCGCCGGCTTCGAGCGCGGCGAGGTCGACGTGCTCTGCAACGCGATGCTGCTCGCCGAGGGCTGGAACTCGCCGCGGGCCACGATCTGCATGCACCTGGCCCCCACCGCCTCGCGGCGCGTCTACCAGCAGCGCGTCGGCCGCGTCACCCGGCGCAACCCGGGCAAGGAGGCCGGCCTGGTGATCGACCTGGTCCACCCGGCGACGACCTCCGACGAGACGATCGTGACCCTCCACAGCCTGCTCGACCGCGACGTCTACCGCGGCGGCGCGATCGTGGTCGGGCCGGTGCGCCGCGGGCGTGGCCGCCGGGTCCGGGTCGAGCGCCGCGTGGTCCCGGTCTCCGCCGACCCCGAGCGCCGGCTCGCCGTGCTGGAGCGCGAGCTCTGGCGGATCGCGGTGGAGAACCTGAACTACTCCGAGCAGCACGCGTGGGCGGCGCTCGCCGGGGCTCGCGTGAACTCCGCCAACTGGCGGCGAGCGAAGGCGATGATCCAGCACGACCAGGCCAAGGAGCTGCGGCGCCGCTTCCTGCTCACATGCCTGCAGCGCAACCGCAGCCAGCAGCTGCGGCTCAAGGCGCTCGCAGAGGTTGCCGCCCTCCGCGAGGCCGAGCCCTTCGACGACGCGGTCGAGGTCGTCGCCGCCTGGCCGCGCGACGATCGACGTGCGGGCGCGAAGATCCTCCTCCAGGCGCTTGCCGACAAGCGCATCGGCCGCCGCGACCAGGCTCAGGCCTGGGTCTGGCGGCTCGCCGAGATCACCCGCGAGCTGCACGAGGAGTACGCGGTGCAGAGGTGGCCCGAGACCAAGCGCCTCCTGGGCCTGTTCGTGAACTCCTCGGGCCGCGCGCACGGCCGCAACGCGCGCCGCATCGTCCACGCGGCGCGCCAGCAGGACCGCCGCCTGGCGGTGTCGCTGCTCGCCGCGTCGGTCGCCCACACGCCCGAGGCCGAGGAGGTGCTGCGCGGAGCGCGCATGCGGATGGCCCGCAAGCCCTCCGCCGTCGCCCGCGAACTGCTGCGCAACTTCCCGAAGGGCGGCAAGCGCCGCCGGCGCTCGAAGTCGAAGGGCGGCGGCGACAAGTCCGGCGAGGGCCGGGGACGCGAGCGCCTCGAGGAGACCGAGGCGGAGGCCAAGGCCGACGGCGCCGAGGAAGCGCAGGCCGAGAGCGATGCGAAGCCCGAGGGCGACGCGAAGGCTAAGGGTCAGGACGCCGAGGCCGCGAAGGACGACGCGTCCGACGATGCGAAGGCCGATGCCGACGAATCGCGACGGCCGCCGACGAATCACCGGCGCCTCGGCCGACCGCCTAAAGCCGTATTTCTGAATCCGGGCGTTCGTCCTCGACCCGGACGGCAACAACATCGAGGCCGTCTGCCATCTGCCCGAGGCCTGATTCGGCGAGGCCGATTAGTTCCGGAGCCGGCGACGGTCTCTAGATCCAAGTTCAGACGACCCAAGGGAGGAACCGAGATGGCCGGATATGTGGACGGATTCGTGATGCCGCTGCCGAAGGCGAACGTCGAGCGCTATCGAGAGATCGCCACGGCGGCGGGTGAGCTGTGGAAGGAGCACGGCGCGCTCGCCTACGTGGAGTGCGTCGCCGACGACGTGAAGCCGGGCGAGCTGACGTCGTTCCCGCAGAGCGTCAACCTCACCGACGACGAGACCGTGGTCTTCGCGTGGATCACCTATGAGTCGCGCGAGCAGCGCGACGAGATCAACGAGAAGGTCATGGCGGACGAGCGCATGAAGACGATGATGGAGTCGGGCGACGAAGTCGCCGACATGAAGCGGATGGTCTACGGCGGGTTCGACGTCCTGGTCGAGCTCTAGTCGCTGACGCCGAGCACGGCCCGCATGCAGCGGCGGGCACGGGCGGCGGCCCCGCGCTCTGAGAGCTGAATCGCCTGACTCGCCGCCGACGCGAGGGCGAACAGGGAGAACGCCGCATCGTCGGGGTCCGTTCCGGCCGGGACGTCGCCTGCCTCGACCGCCGTGCGGACGTCGGCCGCGAGCGCCCGGTGCATGCGCGCACGCGCGTCGGCGACGGCGTCGCGCAACGGCCCGGGCCGGGCGTCGAACTCGATCGTCGCCGTGGTCACCAGGCAGCCACCCGGCAGGGCGCGGCGCCGGTGATAGCCGATCCAACGATCGATCAGCGCCAGTAGACGCGGTAGCCCCGGGTCGCGGCGCGCGACCGGCTCCCACACCTCCTGGGTGAAGCTCTCGACGCCGCGCGCGAAGGCCGCCGCCTGGAGCTCGACCTTGCTGCCGAACATCCCGTGCAGGCCGCTCTTGCTCATCTCGACCTCGTCGGCCAGGCGGCCGATCGTCAGGCCGTCCAGGCCGTCGATGGACGCCCGGCGCATCGCGACGTCGAGCACGTCAGCTCGGGTGTCGGCGACGGAGGCGGCTGAACGGCGCGGCATTCGCGGCATGATAGCGTACGAACGATCGTCCGCTAAATGACGAAAGTGAGGAACGATCGATGCAGGTGCGATGGCTCGGATGGGCGGGGGCGGAGTACGAATTCGACGGCGCGACGGTGGTTGTGGACCCGCTCACCGATCCGGCCGCGACGTTCGCCGGCTTCGGCGCGGCGGCGGACCGAGTGGAACTGCCCGAGGTCGTCGCGCCATCATCGGGAGCGCTTGCGGGCCTGGTGAGTCACCTCCACCGTGACCACGCCGACGCGCAGGCGCTCGAGTCGGCGCTCGCGCCGGGCGCCGAGATCCTGAACCCCGAGCCGTGGGGGGATCCCAACCTGGCGCTCGCCCAGGCCGAGCACGAGCTCGCCGCCGCGCAGCTGCCGCGGCGCGCCGTGACGGTCTGGGACTCGGTCGCGGTCGGGCCCTTCACCTGCACCGCGCTTCCCGCCGTCGACGGCCTCGGCGACCCGCAGGTCTCGTGGCTGGTCGAGGCGGGCGGGACCCGCGTCCTGCACCTCGGCGACACCGTCTTCCACGGCGGCTGGTGGCAGATGGCTCGGCGGGCGGGGCCGTTCGACGTCGTGCTCGCGCCGATCAACGGCGCCGTCGTCGACTTTCCCCACCAGCAGCCGCCGAGCCCGCTGCCGGCGACGATGGTCCCCGAGCAGGCGGCGCTCGCCGGCGAGCTCCTCGGGGCCGAGACGGTGATCCCGATGCACTACGGCGGCTACGCCTTCGAGCCTCACTACGTGCCGATCGATGATGCGCGTGAGCTGTTCGAGGCCGCGGCGCGCGGTCGACCCTTCCGCGCGACGCCGCTCGCGGTCGGGGAGTCGCTCGAGCCTGCGGCTACTCGACGGCCAGTCGCAAGCTGACCTCGCCCGAGCCGAGCGCGGCGCGGCCCCCGTCGTCGAGCTCGACCAGCAGGTGCCCGCGCTCGTCGACCCCGGCGCCCGTGCCCGAGCCGGACGCGGGGTCCCCTCCCTCCCAGGTCAGCCTCCGGCCCATGAGCGCGTCGCGGCGACGAAACGCGCCCAGAATCTCGGCCGCCGGGGCGGACGTCCACTTGCCGAGCGCCGCGCACAGCGCATCGCGCATCGTCGGCACCCCGACCCCGCGGCCGATCGAGGTCGCGGGCCAGCGCAGGTCGGCCGGGAACTCCTCAGGCTCGATCGCGACGTTCACCCCGATCCCGATCACCGCCCAGTCGGGGAACCGCGCCTCGATCAGAACCCCGGCGACCTTCGATTCGTCGAGCCAGATGTCGTTCGGCCACTTGACGCGGACCCGCACCGGGGCCATCGTCTCGATCGCCTCGCAAACCGCCACCGGCACGGCGAGCGGCAGCAGCCCGTGCTCGAGCTCCAGCGGTCGCAGGACGGCCGAGAAGAGCAGGGCACGGCCCGCCGGCGCCGACCACACGCGGCCGCGGCGACCGCGGCCGGCGCTCTGCTCGTCGGCGGTGACGATCGTCCCGCTCGGAGCGCCGGCCTCGGCGAGCTCGCGGGCGCGGTCGTTGGTCGACTCGGTGTGACGGAGGTGCAGGTGCGGGCGTCCGAAGACGGTCACGCGCGGCTAGAGCCTCGTGAGCAGCACGCGCTCGCCCGGGGAGAGGTCGAGCCGGCGGGCGGCGTCGCCCCGGTTGACCGCCAGGGCCAGCGAGCGCGCCGAATCGACGAGCAGCACCATCTCGTCGGGCTTCGCGTCGGCGAAGGTGAGCGCGTAGACCGCCTCGTCCGAGCGCCGCGGGCCACGGACCCGCAGCCGCTTCCCCGGCTCGAGGCCCGCGTCGTCGGCGTCGGCCGCGGTCGCGATCAGCGACAGGTTCCCGAACGCGTCCACGTGGCCGACCTCGGCCTCGAGTCGCAGTCCCGGCTCGATCACGGGTCCGCCGCTGTCGATCCGCTCGAGCGTGTCCGGGTCCAGCGGCTCGCCCAGCGCGGCGAGGGGCTCGCCGAGCGCGAGGTGCGCGGCCACGGGCGCGAACAGGTCGCGGCCGGCGAACGTGGGCGAGACCGGATCCAGCCGCGCCGCCGAGTTGGAGATCTCGACCGCCTCGCGAGCGCCGCCGAAGCGCTCGAGCGCGGGCGATAGGAGGCCGTTGTCGGGGCCGACGAAGTGGCGTCCCTCCTCGGCCGCGGCGACCGCCACGGCGCGCCGCTCGGTGCCGACGCCGGGATCGACGACCGCGAGGTGCACGCCCGGCGGCGCGTAGCCGACGGCGTTCGCGAGCACCGCCGCCCCATGGCGCACGTCGTGGCGGGCGATGCCGTGCGAGATGTCGATCACCCGGGCCTCGGGAGCGATGCGGGCGATGACGGCCCGGCAGACGCCCGCGAACTCGTCGGTCGACCCGTAGTCGGAGAGGAAGGTGATCGGGCGGGCCACGCCGCGGAATCTAACCGCGGCGTGGTCGCCCGA
This sequence comes from uncultured Solirubrobacterales bacterium, assembly GCA_963742205.1. GTDB lineage: Bacteria > Actinomycetota > Thermoleophilia > Solirubrobacterales > 70-9 > WHSW01. The sequence goes on from CAVUKZ010000006.1 coordinate 364,779, forward strand.
GTGCGCCTAGAGGTTGACCGAGGCCATCCCCGCCGCGTCGTAGCGGTCGCCGGCCGCCGCCGGGACCTCGGCGTCGATCCGAGCGAGGTCGTCCTCGGTGAGCTCGACCGCGGTCGCCGCGGCGTTCTGCTCGAGGTAGCTACGCCGCTTGGTCCCCGGGATCGGGACGACGTCGTCGCCCTGCGCGAGCACCCACGCCAGCGCCAGCTGCGCCGGGGTGACGCCCTTCTCCTCGGCGAGCTCCTCGACCTTCCCGGCGAGCTCGAGGTTCGCCTCGAGGTTGTCGCCGGTGAACCGGGGGCCGGTACGCCTGAAGTCGCCCTCATCGAGCTCCTCGGGCGAGGTGAAGCGTCCGGAGAGGAACCCGCGGCCGAGCGGCGAGTAGGCCACGAGGCCGATCTCCAGCTCGCGCAGGGTCGGCAGGATCTGCGCCTCGAGGTCACGGGTCCAGAGCGAGTACTCGGTCTGGACCGCGGTGATCGGGTGCGCCGCATGCGCCTTGCGGATTCGCTCCGGCGCGGCCTCGCTGAGCCCGATGTGGAGGATCTTGCCCTCCTTCACCAGCTCGCCCATCGCGCCCACCGTCTCCTCGATCGGGACGTTCGGGTCCATGCGGTGCTGGTAGTAGAGGTCGATCCGGTCGGTGCCGAGGCGCTGCAGCGAGCCCTCGACCGAGCGGCGCACGTTCTCCGGCGAGCCGTCGAGCACCCGCGTCCACTCGCCGTTTTCATCGCGCTCCGGCCGCACGCCGAACTTGGTCGCGATCACGTACTCGTCGCGCTTGCCGGCGATCGCCCTGCCCACGAGCTCCTCGTTGCGGAACGGCCCGTACATCTCGGCGGTGTCGAGGAAGTCGATGCCCAGCTCGAGCGCGCGCTGGATCGTCGCCTCCGACTCCTGCTCGTCGGTCTCGCCGTAGAAGGCGGACATGCCCATGCAGCCGAGGCCGAGCGCCGATACCTCGAGGCCCTGGCCCAGTCGTCGCTTCTCCATTGTCTGCTCCTTCGTCGTTTCGTTCGTCCACTACCCAACGTAGGAGTTAGAGCGCACTCAAAGTCAAGCTCCGAGGCGGCCGATCCACAACTTCTTGACTTAGAGCGCGCTCGAAGATCTAACTTTCTGATGTGGCCGTAGCGACCCCCGACCAGCTGACGATCTCCGACGTCGCCTCGGAGACCGGGCTCACCAACCACACCCTGCGCTACTACGAGCGCGCCGGCCTGCTCAACGGCGTCGGGCGCAACGACTCGGGTCATCGCCGCTACACCAGCGCGGACGTGGAATGGGTCGTCCTCGTCACCCGCCTGCGGGCGACGGGGATGCCGATCCGCAAGATCCGCCGTTACGCCGAGCTCGTCCGCGCGGGCGAGGGCAACGAGGCGGAGCGGGTCGAGATCCTCGAGTCACACCGCGCCGAGGTCGTGGCGAAGATCGCCGAGCTCGAGCACAACCTCGAGCTGATCGACTACAAGCTCGGGCTCTACCGCGAGTGCGTCAGCCGCGACAGCAGGGCCTGAACGCGCGGCGGGTCACGGCGAACGCGGGCGCGGCGATGGCGGCCGTCGCAACCACGACGGCGCCGACCCCCGCACGCCTCAGGCTCCCTGCTCCTGATGACACTGCTCGTTGAAACCTACCCGGAAACCGTTAGTTGCGTCAGTTGCCACTAAGTCATCGAGCGCCGGCGTCGGCGAGCAGCGCCTCCACCAAGCCCTCGATGTCGTGACGCTCGGCCTCCACCGCCACCTCGAGCCCGAGCTCGCGCGCGGTCTCGGTGGTCACGGGCCCGATCGAGATCACCCTGGCGGAGCGCGGAAACCGGTCGCCGAGCGCCTCGATCAGGTTGCGGACGGTCGACGACGAGGTGAAGGTGATGTAGTCGGCCTCCTGCGCCGCGTCGACCGCCCCCGCATCGGGCGGCTCGCGCACGGTCTCGTAGAGCGGCACGACATCGACCCGTGCGCCGCGGTCGGCGAGCGCCTCCGGGATCACGTCGCGCGCCTCCGCCGCGCGCGCGACGAGCACCGGCCGGTCGCGCACGTCGACCGATGTCAGGGTCTCGACCAGCGCCTCGGCGACGTAGCTCTCCGGGATCAGGTCGGCGATCACCCCGTGCCGCGCCAGGGCCCTCGCCGTGCCGGGACCGATCGCGGCGACCGTCGCGTTGGCGAGGGCTCGGGCATCGCGACCCTGGGCGGCCATCGCCTCGAACAGCAGCCGGACTCCGTTGGGGCTCGTCAACACGACCAGCGCGTAGCTGTGGAGGTCGGCGACGGCGTCGCGCACGGCCTCGGAGCCGAGCAGCGGCTCGATCCGGATCGCGGGCAGCTCCACCACCTCGGCGCCGAGCTCGCGCAGGGTCGCAGCGAGGCCGCTGGCCTGGGCGCGGGCGCGGGTGACGACCACGCGCCGGCCGTGGAGCGGTCGGCGCTCGATCCACGCGATCGCCTCGCGCCGGGCCGCGACCGGGCCGAACAGCAGGATCGCCGGCGCGCCCAGACCGGCCTCGGCAACCGCGTCCGGAAGCCCGGCCAGCGTCGAGCTGACGGTTTGCTGGCCGTCCTGAGTGCCACGGTGGATCGCGGCGGCCGGCTCGTCGGGGTCGCGCCCGCCGGCGGCCAGGCGCTCGGCGATCAGCGGCAGGTTCTTGACGCCCATGTACAGCACCAGGGTGCCGGGGAAGCGCGCGAGCGCCTCCCAATCGAGCGCCGTCTCGTCCTTCGCCGGGTCCTCATGCCCGGTGACGAACGCGACCGCCGAGGCGTCGTCGCGATGGGTAACCGGGATCCCCGCGTAGGCCGGGGCGGCGACCCCCGCCGTCACGCCGGGGACGATCTCGAACCCCACGCCGGCGGCGGCGAGCGTCTCCGCCTCCTCTCCGCCGCGGCCGAACACGAAGGGGTCGCCGCCCTTGAGCCGCACAACGCTGCGGCCCTCGCGCGCGCGCTCGACCATCAGCGCCTCGATCTCCTCCTGGGGCATGGCGCTGTCTCCCGGGCGCTTGCCGACGTAGACGAGCTCGGCGTCGTCGCGGGCGCCGGCGAGCGCGCCGGGGCCGATCAGCCGATCGTGGAGGATCACGTCGGCGCTGGCGATCAGCTCCTTCGCACGCACGGTCATCAGCCCCGGATCGCCCGGGCCCGCCCCGACCAGGTAGACGATTCCCGCGCGGGCACTCATGCGGATCGCTCCGCGGCGGCGAGGATCTCCCGCGCGCCCGCGGTCAGCATCCGCTCGGCGAGCCCCTCGCCGAGCGCGACCGGCTGTTCGGGATCGCCCTCGACCCGGTCGCGGACCCACGACTCGCCGTCGGGCGACCCGGCGTAGCCGAGGACCACGAGCCGCTCGTGCTCGAAGCGCGCGCAGACACCAACCGGCGTGTCGCACGATGCCTCGAGCGCCCGCACGGCGGCGCGCTCGGCCGTGAGCTCAGTGAGCGCCGCCCGGTCGGAGATCGCCGCCGCGGCCCTCGCCGCGGCCTCGTCGCCGACGGCGGCCTCAAGCGCGAGACAGCCCTGGCCGGGGGCCGGGGTGAGCTCTTCCAGACCGAACCGGAAGGAGATCGCATCGGCGCGGCCGAGCCGCATGAGGCCGGCCGTCGCGAGCACGATCGCGTCGAAGTCGCCTGCCTCGAGCCGTGCCAAGCGCGTGTCGACGTTGCCCCGCAACTCGGCCACCTCGAGATCCGGCCGCAGGGCGAGCAGCTGCGAACGTCGGCGCAGGCTCGCGGTGCCAACCCGCGCGCCCTCGGCGAGGTCGTCGAGCCCGCTCGCGCTGCCGATGAGCGCGTCGCTTGGATCCTCGCGCCCGGGAACGCCCACCAGCGCCAACCCGTCCGCCAGCTCGCCCGGAAGATCCTTTGCCGAATGGACGCCGATCGCCACCTCGCCGGCGAGAATCGCCCGCTCGATCCCGCCGACGAAGCGCGACTTGTCGCCGACGTCGCCGTCGGCGGTCCGGATCGTGACCACCTCGGCACCGTCGAGCGCTGCGGCGATGGCCTCGGCCTGAATCCGCGCGAGCGCGCTGCCGCGCGAGCCCAGCCGGAGCCGGCTCACCTGCCGCTGCGGCGCCGGCGCTCGCCCAGGTCCGAGACCTCGGCCCCGGCGGCCTCGAGCGGCTCGCTGTCGCGGTCGAGCCCGAAGAGGTCGCGCAACACCGCGACCTTCGCGTAGGAGTCGTCGGCCTCGGCCTCGCGCTTGAGCCGCAGCGTGGGCTCGTGCAGCAGCCGCGAGGCGATCGCCCGCGCGGCCACCGCGAGCCGCTCCCGGTCGGCCTCGGTGAGCCCCTCCCACCGCGACTCGTTCTCGTCCAGGACCCGCCTCACGATCTCGTCGGCGCGGTCGTGCAGCGCGGTGATCGTCGGGGTCACGTCCTGGGCCGCGAGCCAGCGCATGAAGCGGGCGAGCTCGGAGCGCAGGATCCCCTCGACCCGCCGGGCCTCGGCCTCGCGACCCGAGAGGTTGCGCTCGACCAGCGTCTGCAGGTCGTCCATGTCGTAGAGGCTGGCGCCGGCGATCTCGCGCGAGGCGGGCTGGATGTCGCGGGGGACCGCCAGGTCGATCAGCAGCAACGGCCGACCGGCGCGCACGGCCATTACCTCGGCGAGCGCCTCGCGCTCGATCACATGGTGGGGCGAGCTGGTCGACGTGACGACGATGTCCGCGCCCGCGAGCTCCTCGGGCAGCGACTCGAAGCGCACCGCATGCCCGCCGAAGCGCTCGGCGAGCCCGATCGCGCGGTCGTAGTGGCGGTTGGCGATGAAGATCGCCTCGACGCCCTTGGCAGCCAGCGCGCGAGCGGTGAGCTCGGCGGTCTCGCCGGCCCCCACGACCAGCACGCGCCGGTTCTCGAGCTCGCCGAGCGTGCGCTGAGCGAGCTCGACAGCGACCGAGGGGATCGACAGCGAGCGCTCCGAGATCCCGGTCTCCGTACGGGCGCGCTTGCCGGCGACCAGGGCGTCACGGAACAGGCGGTTGAGGATCGGCCCGGTGGCGCCCTCCACCAGCGCGAGCTCGTAGGCGCGCTTGACCTGACCCTGGACCTCGGCCTCGCCGATGATCATCGAGTCGAGCCCCGACGTCACGCGGAAGAGGTGCTCGGCCGCGGCGACGCCCCGCAGCGAGTAGAGGCTCCCGACCAGCTCGGTCGGTTGGATCTCCGCCTCGCGCGCGAGCACGCCGAGCGCCAGGGCCTCGGCACCGACCGGGTCGGCCGCGTAGAGGTAGAGCTCGGTCCGGTTGCAGGTGGAGATCGCGGACGCCTCGAGGATCGCGTCGCGCTCCACCAGTTCGCGCAGGACCCCCACGGCGCGCCCCTCGGTGAGCGCCATGCGCTCGCGCAGCTCGAGCGGCGCGGTCTTGTGCGAGACGCCGAGTGCTAGGAGCTCACTCACGCCGGCACCCGCTCGCGCTCGTCCTCAGCGTCAGCCCCGGCGGCCTTGCGCTCAGCGAGCTCGGCGAGCTCCGCGAGCTCGCGATCGATGCGCGACAGGCGAGCGGACATGATCGCCACGTAGATCAGCAGCAACGCCAAGAAGACGACGTAGGCGCCGGCGACGTACTTGCCGGCTTCGTCCAGGGGCAGCGCGGGCATCAGCCGGACTCCGTCGCCTCGCGGGGCACCGGGGCGATCCGCGAGCCGCCGGTTGTCACCTCGTCGCCCTCGAGCGCCCTGCGCAGGCGGCTGAGCCGCGCCCGCGACGACTTCGCGGCCAGCTCGAAGCTGACCAGCGTCTGCCACAGCAGCGCCATGCCGGCGAGACAGACGAGGAACGCGACCCACATCTTGGGTGGCAGGCCACCCTCGCTGGTGGCGAAGACCCGCGGATGTACGAGGGTGTCGGCGAGCCGGACGGCGATGAAGTTGAGCGGCACGAAGGCGCCGGCCATGATCGCGAACACCGATGCGTAGCGCGCCTGACGGTCACGTTCGGCGATCGCGTAGCGCAGCGGGTAGTAGGTGCAGTAGAGGAGGAAGACGATCAGGAAGCTGACCAGCGTCGGCTCGTCCCAGACGAACCACTTCCCCCACGAGGCCCGCGCCCAGATCGCGCCGGTGAGCAGCACCGCGACGCCGAAGATCACCGAGATGTGGATCGAGACGTAGGCGCGCACGTCCCACTTCGAGTCACCCGAGCGCAGATGGAGGATCGCCTGTACGGCCGCGACCACGAAGCCGCCCAGAGCGCAGGTGGCAAGCGGGACGTGCAGGTAGAAGATCTTCTGAATGAAGCCCTGGTCGGCGTCGTTGGGGGCGTAGAAGAAGACGAGGGCGAAGCCGGCCGTGAGGGTCGCCGCGGTGAGCCACGGGAGGATCCTGGGGCTGCTGAAGCTCATCTGGTTCGGTCAGTCCTCGAGTACGAAGTCGTAGACGGCATAGCCGACGAGGCAGAACACCACATCGTAGAGAGCGAGTACCGCCATCCACTTGCCGAAATCCGTGTACGAAGGTCCACCAACGGCGAGCAGCGGCTCGGCCGCGCCACCGGCGCCGATCATCACCGGGACCAGCAGCGGGAGCAGCAACAGCGGCCCGATCAGATCGCGGGCGCGCGAGTTGACGGCGAGCGAGGCGATCAGCGCCCCGATCGCCGCCAGGCCGAGGTCGGTGAGCGCCAGCACCCCGGCGAGGGGCAGCAGCCCGCCGGCGTCGTCGAGGAAGAGGATCGCGAACACGGGTACGGCGAAGAACTCGAACGCCGCCAGGTAGATGAACAGCGCCGAGGCCTTCGCGAGGTACAGCGAGGTGCCGTCGACCGGCGCCAGCCGGATCAGGTCGAAGCCGCCCTGCTCGCGCTCGGCGACGAAGACGCGGTTGATCGCGAGGATGGCCGCGAACAACACCGTCGCCAGCAGAACCCCGGCGGCGAGGGAACCGGAGAGGCTCTCCCGGTCGAGCCCGAACCGAAAGAGCACGAACGTGGTGGCGGAAAACAGCAGCATCGCCGGCACCGATTCGAGCGTGCGCAGCTCGACCCGCAGGTCCTTGGCGAGGATCGCCCGGTAGGCGCTCACATTCGTCCCTCGACGATCTTCCGGGCATCCGCGAGCGGCAATTCGCGGGCGGACCCCGCGTAGGCGACCGAGCCGTCGGCGCGCAGCGCCAGCACAGCGTCGACCTCGCCCAAGCCGGAGTCGATCTCGTGCGTGACCACCACGCGGGTGCGCCCCGCGGCCGGGCCGAGCAGCTCGTCGACGACGCCCGCCGCGCCCAGGTCGAGGTGGGAACGCGGCTCGTCGAGCAGCAGCAGGTCCGGGGCGTGGACAAGCGCCCGACAGATCGCGGCGCGCTGGAGCATGCCCGCCGAGAGGTTGCGCACCAGCTCCCCGGCGCGGCCGGCGAGCCCCGCGCGCTCGAGCAGGTTGGCGATCCGCGCGCTCGGGTCTTCGACCCGGTGCAGCCGGGCGTTGAGCTCGAGGTTCTCACGGACGCTGAGCTCGCGATAGAGCAGTGGCTCGTGGCCCAGGTAACCGACCCGACCGCGGATCTTCCAAGCCTCGCGGGGTAGCGAGGCCCCGAGCACCTCGACCTCACCGGCGCTCGGCCGCAGCAGGGTCGCGAGGATCCGCAGCAGGGTGCTCTTCCCGGCGCCGTTGGCGCCGATCACCGCCAGCGCGGCGCCTGGATCGAGCTCGAGCGAGACGCCCCGGAGCACCGGGCGCTCGTCGTAGTCGCGGCGCAGATCGCGCAGCGAGATCGCCGGCTCACCGGTCGCCGGCGCGCCTGCGCGGGCCTGGGTCGCCGTCTCCATGAGCCAAGGATGAGGCACCCGCCGGTGCGGGCGCGGTCCGCCATACTGTCCTGCATGGAGGCCTCGACAGCGGGCGCTCGGACCACCGTTGCGACCTACGACGGCTATCGGGAGGCGGAGCGAGCCGTTGACTTTCTCTCGGACCGGGGGTTTCCGGTCGAGCGTGCCGCGATCGTCGGTACCGGGCTGAAGACCGTCGAGCAGATCGCGGGCCGGTTGACCACCGGTCGCGCGGCGCTGGTCGGCGCCGGGCAGGGGGCGATGATCGGCCTCCTCTTCGGCCTCCTCTTCGGGCTGTTCTTCGAGGGCCCGGCGTTCTTTGGGGTCCTGCTGTACGGCCTGGTCGCCGGGCTCCTCTTCGGCGCCGCCTTCGGGGCGATCGCCCAGGCCGCGCAGGGCGGCCGTCGCGACTTCGCCTCGGTGCGCTCGATGCAGGCCGAGCGCTACGAGGTCCAGGTCGACCACGAGGTCTCGGCGCAGGCGAAGCAGCTGCTCGCCGAGCTGCCCGCCGCCTAGACGACGAGCGTGCCGGGGGCGTCGGTCAACGGCGACGGCGGTGCCCGCCACGCGCGGGTGGCGATCATCGGCGCCGGCTTCTCCGGCATCGGGATGGCGATCCGGCTGCTGGCGGACGGGGTCGACGACCTGTACGTGCTCGAGCGCGCCGACGACCTCGGCGGCACCTGGCGCGACAACACCTATCCCGGCTGTCAGTGCGACATCCCCTCGGCGCTGTACTCGTTCTCCTTCGCGCCGAATCCCGAGTGGAGCCGGCTGTATCCGCTGCAGTCCGAGATCCGCGAGTACCTGCACCGGGTCGCGCACGACCACGGCGTCATCCCACACATCCGCTTCGGGCACGAGGTCACCGGCGCCGCGTGGGACGAGGAGGAGCGGGTGTGGCGGCTCTCCACGTCGCACGGCGAGCTGACCGCGAACGTCCTCGTCGGCGCCATGGGCGGGCTCACCGAGCCGCAGCTGCCCGAGCTGCCGGGGATCGAACGCTTCGCGGGCACGATGTTCCACTCGGCGCGCTGGGACCACGAGCACGACCTCGCGGGCGAGCGCGTCGCCGTGGTCGGGACGGGCGCGTCGGCCGTCCAGATCGTGCCCGAGATCCAGGAGCGGGTGGGGTCCCTGCACCTGTTCCAGCGCACGCCGGTGTGGGTGATGCCCGATGCGGACCGCCGGCTGACCGACGTCGAGCGGGCGGTGTTCCGCCGCGTTCCGGCCAGTCAGCGCGCCGTGCGGGCGCTGATCTACCTGCTCCAGGAGTCGACGGTGCTCGGGACGATCATCGACCGCCGGCTCTCGACCGTGTTCGAGCAGATCGCACGCCGCCACCTACGCAAGCAGGTGCCTGACCCGGAGCTGCGGGGAAAGCTGACCCCGAGCTACACGCTGGGCTGCAAGCGGATCACGATGTCGAACACGTACTACCCGGCACTCGCGCAGTCGAGCTCCGAGGTGATCACCGAGCCGATCGCGGAGGTCACCGAGCGCGGCATCCGCACCGCCGACGGCCACGAGCACGAGCTCGACACGATCGTCTGGGCGACCGGCTTCCGCGTCTACGACCACCCCGGCTTCGCGGCGGTCCGCGGCCGCGACGGCAAGACGCTGCAGGAGGCGTGGCAGGGCAGCCCGCGCGCCTATCTCGGCACCGCGGTCGCAGGATTTCCCAACCTCTTCCTACTCGTCGGCCCGAACAGCGCGGGCGGCTACAACTCGATCGTCTTCTCGAGCGAGGCGCACATCAACTACGTCGCCGGTTGCGTGCGCGAGATGGAGCGCTCCGGGGTGGACACGGTCGAGGTCCGGCGCGAGGTCTACGACGCCTTCGCCCGCGAGACCGACCGCCGCCTCGGGGCCAGCGTCTGGAACCGCGGCGGGTGCGCGAGTTGGTACCTGGACTCGAACGGGCGCAACGGGATCTGGTGGCCCGGCTTCACGGCCCAGCTCTGGCGTCGCACGCGCCGCTTCGATCGCGGCAGCTACCGCGCCGAGCCGGCCTAGTCCCGAACCGGGACCTTCCCGGCCCCGCTCCCCGTATCCCGGGCGTGTCCACCGCGGTCGCGATCGCGCTCGCCGGCGTGTTGCTCGGCATGTCCTCGCCGGCGCCCGGCCACCACGACGCGGGATCGCGGGTGGACTGGCGCCAGTCCACGGCCCTCGGCACGCCCGGCGCGGGCAGCCTCGAGCACGGGGTCAGGTTCCCCGCCGCCGGCCACCACTTCTTCACCTGGGACCCGATCCTGCACCGCCAGCCCGATCGCGACTGGCGCCGCTGGGGCACCGACGACCTCGTGCGCAGGACCCTGCGGGTGCTACGTCAGTTCGCGCGCCGGCATCCGCACGCGCCGCGGATCGGCGTCGGCGATCTGGGCCTTCGCCACGGCGGCTACTTCGGCCCCGAGGTCGGCGGCGGGATCGGCCACGACACGCACCAGAACGGGCTCGACGTCGACGTCTACTACCCGCGCACGGACCGGCGCGAGCGGGCGCCGATCACCGTCGACCAGGTCGACGTGCGGCTCTCCCAGGCGCTGGTCGACCTGTTCGTGAACGCCGGGGCGCAGACGATCTACGTCGGCCCGAACCTGCCGCTGAGCGGCCCACCGGGCGTCGTCACGCCCCTGGTCAACCACGACAACCACCTCCACTTCCGGATCGCCCCGTGAGGGAGTGAGGGCGCGGCTTCAGCGCCCTTTGCGCAGCGTCTTGGCCCCAACCCTCGCAAGCGGCCCGAGCCCCTCGCGCAGCCCACGCAGCCTGGTGCCCCCGCGGCCGTAGAGCAGCCGGGCCGAGGAGCGCAGGGCGGCGCCGAGGTCGCCGTCGTACGGCTGCCACCAGAAGTCGCGCGTGAGCCCCGGCTCCCAGGAGACGAGCTTCACGTTCACGCACTCATAGAGGCCGAACTTCGAGTGCGAGCGGCCGAGGCCGGACTCCTTGACCCCGCCCCACGACGTCTGCATCGCCCCGTGCGAGTAGGAGTGGTCGTTGATCCACACCATGCCCGACTCGATCCGCCGCGCGATCCGCTCGCCCTTCGCCCTGTCGGTGGTCCAGACCGAGGCCCCGAGGCCGAAGTTGGAGTCGTTGGCACGCTCGATCGCCTCCGCCTCGTCGGCGACCACGATGATCGGCACCACCGGGCCGAAGATCTCCTCGCGCATGATCCGCATGTCGTCGGTGACCCCGGCGAGCACCGTCGGCGCGATGAACCGGCCCGGGTAGCCGTCGACCTCGCGCGGCCCGCCGGTGAGCCGGTCCGAGCCACCCGCGAGCGCGTCGTCGACGAGGCCCGTGACGAGGTCGGCCTGCGCGTCGGAGACCATGGGGCCGATCTCGGTCTCCCAGTCCAGCGGGTCGCCAACGGTCAGCCGCTCGGTCTCCCGGCGAACGCCCTCGAGGAACGGCTCGGCGACCGACTCGACCACGTAGGTGCGCTCGATCCCGGAGCACGTCTGGCCGGCGTTCGCGAACCCGCCCCAGACGCAGCCGGAGACGGCGTTGGCGAGGTCGGCGTCGGCGCAGACGATCTGCGGATCCTTGCCGCCGAGCTCCAGCACGCTCCCCTTGAGCCGTTCGGCGCACAGCTCGCCCACCTTGCGGCCGACCTCGACCGAGCCCGTGAAGAAGATCTTCGCCGTCGAGGCCTCGCACAGCGCCTGCCCGATCACCCCGCCGCCGTGCACGGTGCGAACGAGTCCCTCGGGGAAGCCCGCGTCGTCGAACACCCGCTGGATCCGCTCCCCGAGCAACGGCGTCAGGCTCGCCGGCTTGAGCACCACCCCGTTGCCGGCGATCAGCGCCAGCGCCACCTCGCCGAACGGGATCGACCACGGGTAGTTCCACGGCGCGATCACGCCGACGACGCCGAGCGGTTCGTAGGAGAAGAAGCTGCGCTTGGTCTTCAGGAAGGCCTGCGGATAGCGGATCCGCTCGTCGGCGAGGATCTTCGGGGCCGCGCTCGCGCACCAGCGCAGCGCGTCGATCGTCGGGATCAGCTCCATCACGTAGCTCTCGGTGATCGGCTTGCCCTGCTCGCGGCTGAGGAGCGACGCCACCTCCTCCATGTCGCCGACCAGCACGTCGGCGGCGCGGCGCATGTAGCGGGCGCGGTGGGCCAGCGACAGCTGCGCCCAGAACGGCTGCACCGCGGCGACGTCGTCGACAACCGCCTGAACCTGGTCGGGCGTGATCGTCTCCACCGTCCCGACGAGGTCGCCCGTCGCCGGGTTGAAGGATTCGAGCTGGCCCACGGCGGCTGATTGTATGAACGCGCCGGCTGGTGTGAGGCAGCGGGATGATCGGGTAAGGGCTCTAGGCGGCCGTCGCCGGCCCTCCGTCGCGAGCGGGCCGAGCCGCTCGTCGGCACCGGCGGCGGCCGCGCTTTCTCTTGCGGGTTGACCGGCTCGATCCGCGCGGGTACGGTGGCGTGGAAGGGGCTACGCCGGGACCGGGGGGGTCTGTAATGGGATCGAGGAACCGTTCGCAGAAGGCGCTCGTCGCGCTGCTCGTCTTCGCCGCCGTGACCGTGCTCGCGCTGCTCACCGCAGGACAGAGCTCGCTCGCCTCGTCACCGGACAAGAGCTCGCTGCCCGGCCGCCACCTCTACCTCGTGCCCGCTAACGCCAAGGGCGACGCGGCCGTCGAGCTGACCGGCGCCAGCGTTATCGCCCGCTACGACACGTTCTCGCTCGTCTCCGCCGACGGCTCGGCGAACCCGGTCCTGCGCGAGGCCGGCGCCGACCTGCGCGACGATATGCGCAGCGTCGCTGTCGCCGACGGCGAGGTCGACCCCGCGGCGGCGCCGACGCTCGACGCCGTCGGGCGCGAGTCGCTGTCGATCGTCCAGTTCGTCGGCCCGGTCAAGGGCGCCTGGCTCGACCAGATCCAGAAGACCGGAGCGACGGTGGTCACCTACATGGCCCAGAACGCCTACCTCGTCCACGCCGAGGCGGACCAGAGCGCCGCGATCTCGGCGCTCGCCGGCGACGACGCCGTGCGCGCCGTGACCCCCTTCACCGCCGCCGACAAGACCGACCCGGACGTGCCCGGCTCCGGGACGGTGAAGGTCACCGTGCAGACGCTCGCCGGCCCGGCGGGCGCGCCCGCGCGTCGCGTCCTCGCCGAGGGCAAGCCGCTCGAGGGCGACGCCGCCTACGACGCCACCGTGACCACGTCTGTGGCGATCGACTCCGGCCGCATCCCGTCGCTCGCCGCCGATCCGGCCGTCGTCGACATCGAGCCATGGGTAGCCCCGCAGCTGCTCGACGAGCGCGCGGCGCAGATCGTCGCGGCCCGGCTCACCGGCGGCGCGACACCCACCGCTCCGGGGTATCTGGCATTCCTCAATCAGCAGGGATTCCAGACGACGACGCAGCCATTCGTGGTCGACATCACCGACGAGGGCATCGACAAGGGCGTCGTCCCGGCCCCGGCCGGATCGCACCCGGACCTGTTCCGAAACGGCAACGCCGCGAGCGCCAGCAGGATCGCGTACGCCCATGAGGCGTCGGTGGACCCCGACGCCCGCGACTGCGGCGGCCACGGGACGAACGTGGCCTCGATCGCCGCCGGGTACAACACGCAGACCGGAGCGAACTTCGAGGACGCGCAGGGCTTCAACTACGGGCTCGGGATCTCGCCGCGCTCGAAGGTCGGCGCGACCAAGATCTTCAACTGCGCGGGCACGTTCGATGTGGCCACGTCGATCACTGACCTGCGGTCGCAGGCCTACGCCAGCGGCGCCCGGATCTCCAACAACTCATGGGGCTCGGCCGTGGGCGGCGCCTACAACGCCACGGCGCAGGAGTTCGACGGCCTGGCCCGAGACGCGCAGCCGGGTGTCGCCGGCAACCAGCAGATCACCCAGGTCGTGTCCGCCGGCAACAGCGGGGCCGGGGCGAACACGATCGGCTCCCCGGGCACGGCGAAGAACGTGATCACCGTGGGCGCGTCGGAGAGCGTGCGCGCGATCGGCGCCACCGACGGTTGTGGCGTCCCCGATACCGGCGCGAACAACGCCAAGGACATCATCGACTTCTCCAGCCGCGGTCCGACCGACGACGGCCGGCTGAAGCCCGACATCGTCGCCCCGGGCACGCACGTCAGCGGCGCGCAGCCGCAGACGGGCGCCGACTTCAACGGCAGCGGCACCTGCAACCCGCAGTTTCCGGCCGGGAGCAGCATGTACACGCTCGTCTCCGGCACCTCGCAGGCCGCCCCCGAGGTCTCCGGCTTCGCGGCGCTCCTGCGCGAGTGGTACGCGCGCGAGGAGTCCGGCGGCACGGCGCCGTCACCGGCGCTGACCAAGGCGATCCTCGTCAACACCGCCACCGACGAGGTCGGCGGCGCCGACGGCGCCGGCGGCGCCAACCCGAACCTCCCGACCCAGGTCCAGGGCTGGGGGCGGGTGAACCTGAGGACGGTCCTCGACGGCACTGCGCGCGAGTTCGTCGATCAGGGCTCCAGGTTGACCGCCACCGGCGAGCGCGACCGGCGCACCTACGCGGTCTCCGACACAACCAAGCCGCTCAAGGTGACGCTCACGTGGACCGACCCGCCGGGGCCGACGACCGGCAACGCCTTCGTCAACGACCTCGACCTGACGGTGCACGCCGGCGGCCACACCTACCTGGGCAACGTGTTCGCCGGCGGCCGTTCGGTCACCGGCGGCTCCGCCGACCCCCGCAACAACGTCGAGAACGTCTTCCTCCCGGCCGGCGTCAGCGGCCGGTTCACGGTCGACGTCACCGGCACCAACGTCGCCGGCGACGGTGTGCCCGGGAACTCCGACACCACCGACCAGGACTACGCACTGGTCGTCTCCGACGCCACACCCAGCACCGGCCCGGTGCTGACCGAGGATCACACCACCGCGACCGAGGTGGGTGACGGCGACGGGTTCATCGAGCCCGGAGAGCAGTTCGACCTCACCGAGCGTCTGCGCAACACCGGCGACCACACGGCCACGGGGGTCTCCGGCGTCGTCTCCCCTGCTGCCCCGCGGGTCACGGTCCCACAGCCGAACTCGGCCTATCCGAACATCCCGGTTGACGCGGTGCGCAACAACGCGACTCCATTCCGCGTCAGGCTCGCCAACAACTTCACCTGCGGCGGGACCGCCGAGCTGAAGCTCGACCTGAGCACCACCCAGGGCGACGCCGAGATCCCGGTCTCGGTGCCGACGAGCGCGCCGCCCGGACCGGCGCTGAGCCGCAACAGCTCCGACGTCCCGAAGGCGATCCCGGACGACGGCACCGTGACCTCGACGCTGCAGATCGCCGAGCAGGCGCGGATCGTCGACCTCAACGCCCGCATCCTCCAAATCACGCATACGTTCGTCAGCGACCTGGTGATCGAGCTGATTGGCCCCGACGGGACCACGGTGACGCTCGCCAATCACAACGGCGGTGCCGGCGACAACTACACCGACACCGCCTTCGACGACGAAGCGGCAACCGCTATCGGAGCCGGGGCGGCGCCGTTCACGGGCTCGTTCAGGCCGGTCGAGCCGCTGTCGACGTTCGACGGCAAGAGCGTCGCCGGGACCTGGACCCTGCGGGTGTCCGATACGGCTGCGGAGGACGTCGGAACGCTGAGCGGCTGGGGCCTGACCCGCCGCTCCCTGGACTGCGGCTGAAACCGCCCGCCTAGCCCACGTCCGGCGACGGTCGGTCGCGCCGGCGCGCCAGCTCGCCCTCGAACCCTCGGTCGGTCGGCTCGTAGAAGGGCTCGCCGGCGACCTCCGGCGGGAGCAGCTTCTGGTCTGAGACCCCGCCCGGCTCATCGTGCGGATACACGTAGCCCTGCCCCCGGCCGAGCTTCTTCGCCCCCGGATAGTGGGCGTCGCGCAGGTGATCGGGCGGCAGCTTCGCGCCGTGCTCGCGCACATGTCCGATCGCCGCCGCGATCCCGCGGGTGGCCGCGTTTGACTTCGGCGCCAGCGCCAGATAGATCGCGGCCTGGGCGAGGTTGAGCGCGCACTCGGGCAGGCCGACGCGGTCCACCGCCTGGCCTGCGGCCGTGGCCACGACCAGCGCCTGCGGATCCGCGTTGCCGATGTCCTCGGAGGCGAGGATCACCATCCGGCGGACGATGAACCGCGGATCCTCGCCGCCCTCGAGCATCGCGGCCAGGTAGTACAGCGACGCGTCGGGGTCGGAGCCCCGCATCGACTTGATCAGGGCCGAGGCGTAGTCGTAGTGCATGTCGCCCTGCTTGTCGAAGCTCACCGCCTTGCGCTGCAGCGCGTCCTCGGCGAGCTCGAGGTCGAGCTCCGACGACGCGGCCCGAGCCGCCTCGACCGCGCGCTCGAGCGCCCCGTAGGCGGTGCGCGCGTCGCCCCCAGACCGCTGCGCGAGGTGGTCGAGGGCCTCGTCGGCGACCGGCGGCGGATCGGCGATCCCGCGCTCGGGGTCGGCGAGCGCCCGGTCGAGCAGTTCGCGCACATGCTCCGTCGTGAGCGGCCGCAGCTCGTAGATCTGGGCGCGGCTGAGGAGGGCCGAGTTGACCTCGAAGTACGGGTTCTCGGTGGTCGCCCCGATCAGGGTCACGAGCCCCTCCTCCACCGCCGGCAGCAGCGCGTCCTGCTGGGCCTTGTTGAAGCGGTGGATCTCGTCGAGGAAGAAGATCGTCGGCTGGCCGGTGGCCCGCCGGCGCTCGGTGGCGCGCTCGATCATCGCCCGTACCTCGGCGCGGCCCGCGTTCACCGCCGACTCCTCCTCGAAGGCCCCGCGGGCGGCGGAGGCGACGATCCTCGCGAGCGTGGTCTTGCCGGTCCCCGGCGGCCCGTAGAGGACCATCGAGTGTGGCTCGCCGGTCTCGATCGCCGTGCGCAGCGTCGACCCGTCGCCCAGCAGATGCTCCTGGCCGACGAGCTCATCGACGCTCGCTGGGCGCATGCGCACCGCGAGCGGCGCCTCCGAGGCCGGCACCGGGGTGCGTGCCCCGCCGCCGGCCCCGCCCGCGGCCGCGTCGTCGGTTTCGAACAACCGGCTCATGCTCGAAGTATGAATCGGGTCAGCGGCGGCGCAGGACGCTGAGCCAGCTCAGCCAGCCGACGACGTTGAACGCGAGGCCCGCGGAGGTCGCCCGGTCGAAGCCGCCGCGCTCGCGCAGCTCGGTGGCCAGGGCGATCGAGTCGGTCGCCTCGCAGGCGATGTTCGCCTTCAGCGCCAGGTCCTCGTCGCCGTCGCGTACCGCCTTGAGGATCAAGAGGCCGACGAGGATGTCGCGCCCGCCGAAGAGCGCGTTGAAGTAGCGCACGTCCGGCTCCGGCTCGCCGAAACCGAAGGCGGCGAACATCCGCCGGGGGAGGAACAGCGCGAGGACGCCGTAGACGATCCGGGAGATGCCCCCGAACCGCAGCGTGGTCGCCGGTGATCCCATCGGCGGCACCCTATCCCCTCGCGGGTAACCTCCGACACATGGGAGAGGAGTCGGCTGTCGCCACCAGCGCCGTCGGATCCGAGGCGGTGGACCTGCTCGGCGAGCTGATCCGCTTCGACACCGTCAACCCGCCCGGCAACGAGGGGCCGGCTCAGGAGCTGCTCGCGCAACGGCTGCGCGACGCCGGCTTCGAGTGCACGCTGCTCGCCGCGGAGCCGGGCCGCCCGAACCTGATCGCCGACCTTGCCGGTGAGGCCGAGGGCGAGACCCTGTGCCTGCTCGGACACGTGGACACGGTCCCGGCCGACGCCTCGGAGTGGACCTTTGATCCGTGGGCCGGCGACGTCGTCGACGGCGAGGTTCGCGGTCGCGGCGCCCAGGACATGAAGGGTCAGGTGGCGGCCGAGGTCGCCGCGGCGATCTCGCTGGCGAGCGCGGGCTGGCGACCGGAGCGCGGGTCGCTGAAGGTCGTGGTCACCGCCGACGAGGAGATGGGCGCGGGCGCGGGCGCGGCGTGGCTCTGCGAGGAGCACCCCGAGGCGGTGCGCAGCGACATGGTCGTCAACGAGGGCGGCGGGCCGTCGTTCGAGTTCGGCGGGCGCCGCTTTTACAGCCTCTGCGTCGGCGAGAAGGGCGTCAACCGGTTCCTGCTGCGCGCCAGCGGGCGCGCCGGTCATGCCTCGGTCCCGGCGCTCGGCGACAACGCGCTGCTGAAGCTCGCCCCGGCGTTGGCACGCCTGCGAGAGCAGCCGCCCCTGGAGCCCACCCCGGCCGGGATGGCGTTCCTCGAGGGCCTGCTGGGCGAGCCCATCGACGGCGCCGACCAGGCCGCGCTCGAGGGCGCGGTCGAGCGGCTGCGCGGGCTCTCGGCCCCGCTCACCGCCTACCTCGCCGAGCCGATGCTGCGGGTGACGATGGCGCCGACCAGGGCCCACGCCTCCGACAAGGACAACGTGATCCCGTCGCGGGCCGAGGTGCTCGTGGATTGCCGGGTCCCGCCCGGCGACGGCGCCGAGCACGCTCGCGAACGGCTCGAGGAGCTCCTCGGCCCGCTTGCCGGCGACCTCGACGTCGAGTTCACCGAGCGCGTGGTGGGCAACAGCTCGCCGCACGAATCGCCGTTCGCGACCGCGATCGCCGCCTCGCTCGCTGTGTTCGACCCGGACGCTGCCATCGTCCCGTACGTGTTCGCGGGCTTCAGCGACAGCCATTGGTTCCGCAAGGCCTTCGACTCGGCCACCGTGTACGGCTTTTGCCCGCAGCGCGAGTTCGACCTCTTCCGCGCGGCGCCACTCATCCACGGCGCCGACGAGCGGGCGGCGGTCGCCGACCTCGGGCTGGCGTCGAGCTTCTACGCCGACCTCTGCAAGCGGGTGCTCCAGTGAGGCGGGGACCGGAATGAGCGACGCACCCGCCGCGAGCACGACCGACGCCGCGCCCGATGAGCCCGAGCGCCTGCGCCTCGGCGGCATGGCGATGCGCAACGGGCTCTTGATCCACGGGCCGACCTCGTGGGCGGTCGCCGCCCGGGCTCCGGACGGCTCGATCCAGGTCGCCTCGGGGCCGAAGCCGTCGCTCGCGCGCGGCCGCCTCGCCTCGACCCCGCTCGTTCGCGGCCCGCTGCGGCTCGCGGAGGCGATGGCGATCGTCCCGCTCGCCCGCCTGCGGTTGCGCTCGGCACGGCTGCCGTTCGAGGACCCCGCGGTGATCGCGACGGCGCTCGCGAGCATCGCCGGCTCGAACCTGCTCCGGCGTGTGGGGCGCGCCACGGTGGGCCGTGAGCTCGCGATCGCGGCGCTTGGCGCGCTGCCGGCGTTCGCGGCGCTCCGCGACCCCGCGCTCGCCTCCTACCACGCGGTCGAGCACAAGGCGATCGGCGGCTACGAGCGCGGCGAGGATCCCGCGGGCGTGCCGAAGGAGCACGAGCGTTGCGGCTCCAACCTGGTCGGGCCCATGCTGGTCTTCTCGATCGTCGGCCAGGTGTTGACCGAGCGCCTGGTGCCCGATCCAGGCCCGGTCGCCCGCGCGCTCGCGGCGCTCGCCGGGGTCGGCGGCGCCGTGGAGCTGTTCGTCTTCGCCGAGCGCAACCCCGACTCGCCGGTCGGGCGGGCGATCCACGGGCCGGGCTATGAGATCCAGCGACTGTTCTCAACCCGCGAACCCAGCGCGGAGCAGCTCGAGGTCGGGGTCGCCGCCTTGCAAGAGGTCCTACGGGTCGAGCAGGAAGCTGCCGATACCGTGTAGACGGGGCAGGGAGCCCCTCTGCGCATGCCGCTGATCGCATTTCTGGGCATCGATTCGTACGACGAGTTCCTCCAGAACTTCCTGATCCCCTGGGCGCCGATCCTGCTGCTCGCGGTGATCGTCTACTTCATGTACCGGACCCTGAAGCTGATGCCGCGCACGAAGCCGCAGGAGATCAGCCCGCGATCGAAGAGCTCAATCACCTGGGACGACGTGGCAGGCGTCGACGAGACGAAGGACGAGCTCCGCGAGGTGGTCGACTTCCTCACCGACCCGAAGCGCTTCAAGCAGCTCGGGGCGCAGGTCCCGAAGGGGATCCTCCTCCACGGCCCGCCCGGAACCGGAAAGACGCTGCTCGCCAAGGCGGTCGCGCACGAGTCGGGAGCGCAGTTCTTCAGTCAGTCCGCGTCGTCGTTCATCGAGATGTTCGCCGGGCTCGGCGCTGCCCGGATCAGGCGGCTGTTCAAGGAGGCGCGCGAGCACGCGCCGGCGATCATCTTCATCGACGAGCTCGACGCCGTCGGCGCGAAGCGCGGCTCCGACATCTCGGGTGAGCGCGACCAGACCCTGAACCAGCTCCTGGTCGAGATGGACGGGTTCGACGGGCGCGACAACGTCGTCGT
Source organism: uncultured Solirubrobacterales bacterium (assembly GCA_963742205.1). Taxonomy (GTDB): domain Bacteria; phylum Actinomycetota; class Thermoleophilia; order Solirubrobacterales; family 70-9; genus WHSW01. Next base: position 384,798 of record CAVUKZ010000006.1, read on the forward strand.
GATGGCCGCGTCGAACCTGCTCGAGAAGCTCGACAAGGCGCTGCTGCGGCCGGGACGCTTCGACCGCCAGGTCTTCGTGCCACCGCCGGACATGCGCGGACGGCGACAGATCCTGGACGTGCACACGCGCGGCAAGCCCCTCGGCCAGGACATCGACCTCGACCGCGTCGCGCGCCACGCCGCGGGCCTGACCGGCGCCGACCTGGCCAACCTCGCCAACGAGGCGGCGATCCTCGCGGGGCGGCAGAAGCGCGACTTCATCGCCCAGGCCGACTTCGAGAGCGCGTTTGAGCGCGTGATCGCCGGGCTCACCTCGCGCAAGGTGATCACCGACCAGGAGAAGCGCGTGGTCGCCTGGCACGAGGCCGGGCACGCGCTCGTCTCCGAGCTGCTGCCGACCGTGGACAAGGTCCAGAAGGTCTCGATCGTGCCGCGCGGCAAGGCGCTCGGCTACACGCTCAACCTCCCGCAGGAGGACCGCTACCTGAAGTCGCGTCAGGAGCTGATCGACTACATGAAGGTGTTGCTCGCGGGCCGGGTCTCGGAGCAGATCACCTTCGGGCGGATCACCACCGGCGCCTCGGACGACCTCAGCCGCGTCACGGCGATCGCCCGCTCGATGATCCACGAGTACGGGATGGGGACCGCGATCCGCGCGCACCAGGTCCCCCGCGACGACTTCTCGGTCTCTGAGGCGCTGCGCCAAACCGGCGACGAGGAGGTGCAGGCGGTCACGGACGAGGCCTACCGTGGCGCTGAGGAGCTGCTCGTCGACCACCGCGACCTGCTCGACGAGATCGCCAACCGGCTGCTCCAAAACGAGGTGATCGAACGCGACGAGATCCGCGAGATCCTCACCTCCAACCGCGACATCGCCCCGCCCCCGGTCGAGCTGGGTGAGCCGCGCCCCGGGACCCCAGCCGAGGCGCTGGTCAGCAGGCCACCGCCCGAGCCCCCGAACCGCGGCGCGTAGACTCCCGGCCCGATGTTCGGGCTCATCGACCACGTCGGCGTCGCCGTCGCCGACCTCGATTCCGCGCTCGCCCTCTACGGCGACACCTTCGCGATGCCGCTCGCGCATCGGGAGACCGTCACCGAGCAGGGGGTCGAGGCGGCGCTGCTCGACGTCGGGCCGTGCCACGTGGAGCTCCTGCGCCCACTCGGTCCCGAGACGCCGGTGGGCAAGTTCCTGGAGCGCAAGGGGCCCGGGCTGCACCACGTCGCCTACCGGGTCGACGACATCGAGCGGACCCTGGCTGAGCTCGAGGGCAAGGGGGTCGAGCTCATCGACTCCGCGCCGCGAACTGGGATCCGCAACAGCCGCGTCGCCTTCGTGCACCCGCGGGCGACCGGCTCTGTGCTGACGGAAATTGTCGAGCCCGCGGAGGGAGTTCACTGAGATGGCGGAAGAGACGAAGGTCGAGATCGGATTCGGGATCGGACAGGTGCTCTCGGTGAGGCTGACCACCGACGAGCTGGCCGACCTCCGCAAGGCGGTCGAGGCGGGCAAGGGCTGGCACGACGTGCGCACGCACGAGGGCTCGGTGGCGCTCAACCTCGCCACCGTCGTCTTCATCCGGGTCGAGGACTCAGCGCACGCGATCGGCTTCTCGGGCTGACTTGCGCCCGCGGACGCTGGCTCTGGCGGCGCTGGCCGGGGTCCTGGCCGCCGCCCTCTGGTGGCGCAAGCACCCATCGGCGTGCCCATACGGGCAGCGGTTTTGGGTCGAGGCGCCACATCCGCTGATCACGCGCGAGCGGCTGCGCGAGGCGCTGGCGCCGGTGCCGGGGGAGCGCGTGCTCGAGGTGGGGGTCGGAACCGGCTATTACTCGCTCGAGCTCGCCGGCTGGATCGCCGGCGCCGGTGGCGAGCTGGAGCTGTTTGACCTCCAGCAGGAGTTCCTCGATCACACGATGGGCCGCGCGGCGGAGCGCGGCCTCACCAACCTCACGGCGACCCGCGGCGACGCGACCGCCCTCCCCCACCCCGATGAGAGCTTCGACGCCGTCGTCCTCACCGCCGTGCTCGGCGAGATTCCCGACGGCGATGCCGCCCTGCGCGAGATCGCCCGCGTGCTGAAGCCGAACGGCCGGCTGATCGTCGGCGAGCTCTTCGGCGACCCCCACTTCACGACGCCGCGCTCGCTCGAGCGCCGCGCCTCCGCCGCCGGCCTGCGCCTGATCGAGCGCAACGGGCCGTGGGCCGGCTACTTCGCGCGGCTGGTCCCGGCCTAGGGCACGATCGCGACCACGCGCGCCGGGGCGCCGGACGCGCCGACGACGCGCAGCGGAAAGCAGGCGACCTTGAAGCCCGTGTCGGGAAGCTCGCCGAGGTTGACCAGGCGCTCGATCTGCGAGTACTCGAGGTCGGCCTGGTGGGCCTCCCAGAAGATCCCGGGCTGGTCGCGCTCGACCGCCTCGGCCGCCTGCAGGTGAAGCGGGCGGTCCCACCCCCAGGCGTCGATCCCCATGACCCGCACCCCGCGCTCGTGCATCCATCGCGTCGCCTCGGCGGTGACGCCGGGGCCGCGGGCGATGTAGTCGAGCTGGTCATAGAACTCGTCGCGACCGGTGTGCACGAGGACGATGTCGAGCGGCCGCAGCTCGTGGCCGATCCGCTCCAGCTCCGCCTCGACGTCAGCGACGGTGACCGCCTCGCCGTCGTCGCGACCGAGCATCGACAGCTTCACCGCGTCGGCGAAGAACCACTCGAGCGGCAGCTCGTCGATCCGCTTCGCCGGCTCGCCGCGGATGGTCGAGTTGTAGTGCCAGGGCGCGTCGACGTGGGTGGAGTTGTGCGTGCCGAGGCGGCGAAACTCGTCATTGGCCCAGCCCTCGCCGTCGCGCAGCAGGCGGGACGGGACGCCGAACAGCGTTTCGATCAGCTGCGCGCCCGCGGCGTGGTCGGCGTACTCGATCTCTACCCGCAGCGGCTCCGGCAGCTCGGGCGGACTGGGCTCGATCGGGGCGCTGAGGTCGATCAATGACATCGGCTCACTCCTTGATCCGCGGGGCGTTGGCGAGGTTGGCCTCGAACAGGTCGAGGGTGGCGTCGAACCAGCCGTCCGGCGCCGGGGGCAAGAAGCCGCCGCGGGGCTGCACGGCCGCGATGATCCGGTCGCGCGACTCCCCGGCGAGCACGTCGGCGCGCGGCCGGACGCTCCCGGTGAGCTCGCCGCCGAGCTTCACCGGGCGGCCGGCCACGAGGACCCCGTCGACCTCGTTGACGCCGGCCTGCATCACGATTTGAGCGATCGGGTCGTTGGTCGGGGCGAAGCCGAGTCCGTCCGCTCGCAGGAGGACGAGGTCGGCCGCCTTGCCGGGCTCGATCGAGCCGATCTCGGAGTCGAGCCCGAGCGCCTTCGCACCGCCGAGGGTGGCGAAATGAAGCATCTCGGCCGCGCTCAGCGCCAGCTTCTCGGGCATCACCCCGGCGCGGAGCTCGGCCTCGTTCGCGCGCGCCCGCTCGCAGGCGAGCCCGATCCGCATCTGGCTGAACAGGTCGCCGCGGTTGTTGGAGACGATGTCGCAGCCCAGGCTCGGCGTCATCCCCCGCTCGAGCAGACGCCGGGTGACCGGGAAGCCCATGCCCATCTGCAGCTCGGTCTCCGGCGTGACCGAGACCGACGCGCCGGCGTCGGCGAGCAGGTCGAGCTCGCGGCCGCTGCAGGCGTTGCAGTGGACGTGCACCTGGCCCTCGCCAAGCAGGCCCGCGGCGTGAAGCAGCGCCACCTCGGGCTGGCGGCGCTCCGACCAGACGCTGCCGATGTGGGCGGTCACCATCGCCGCGAGCTCGCGCGCGAGCCCGACCTCGGCGACGGTGGTCTCCCAGGGGACGAGCCCCAGTTCCGTCAGCGCCACGCCCATCCGCAGCAGGTCGTCGTCGGATGAGAAGTGCGCCTCGCGCACCCGGCGCGCGTCCGCCGCGCGGGCCTCGATGTCGCCAAACGCCGGCTCTGCCACCGGCACGGGGTACATGCCGTAGGCGAAGGTGGCGCGGATCCCGGCGTCGCGCAGACCGCGGATCGCCTCGTCCGCGTGCTCGGGCGAGTTGAGGCAGTGCGAGAAATCGAGCACCGTGGTCACCCCGGCGTCGAGCGCCTCGAGCGCGCCGACGTAGTTGCCGGCGTAGACGTCCTCGGGCTCGTAGACGCCGGCGGTGTTGACGCGGATGCCGAGGAAGTAGTCCAGCAGCGTCCAGTCGGCGCAGATGCCGCGCATCGCGGTCTGCCAGACGTGGCGATGGGTGTCGACGAAGCCGGGCACGATCAACCGCCGGCGGGCGTCGATCACGTCCGCCTCGGCCTCGATCCCGGGCTCGATCGCGGCGATCCGCCCATCCTCGATCAGCAGATCCGCCCCCGCCAGCTCCCCGCGCCCGGGGTCGCCGATCAGGACTTCGCCGCCCCGCAGCAGTGTTCGCGCCATCCCGCGCAGGGTAGAAGTCGTGGCCATGTCCCGCCTGCGACGAGTCGACTGCTCCTGCCACCGGCATCCGGCGGGTCGGCCGCGGTCGCGGCTTCAGCTACGAGGAGGTCGACGGGACCACGATCCGCGACCGCGAGGTGGTGGACCGGATCCGCGAGCTCGCGATCCCCCCCGCCTGGAAGGACGTCTGGGTTTGCCCCCACCCCAACGGCCACATCCAGGCCACCGGGATCGACGACGCGGGGCGCAAGCAGTACCTCTACCACCCGCAGTGGCGCGAGGATCGCGACCGGGAGAAGTTCATCGAGATGGAGCGGTTTGCACGTTCGCTGCCGCGCATGCGCGAGCGGACCGGCACGGACCTGGCCCGTCGCGGCCTGGTGCGCGAGCGGGTGCTCGCCTGCGCCGTGCGCCTGCTCGACCTCGGCTTCTTTCGGATCGGCAGCGAGCGCTACACCGAGGAGAACGAGACCTTCGGGCTGGCGACCCTGCGGCGTCGCCACGTGACCATCGCCAAGGGCGTTGCGAGCTTTCACTACACGGCCAAGGGCGCCAAGGACCACCACCAGGAGATCGCCGACCCGGCGCTCGTGCCCACGCTGAAGAAGCTGCGCGACCGAGACGGCGGCGGCTACGAGCTGCTCGCGTACCGCAGCGGTCGCAGCGGCTGGCACGACGTGAAGGCGGCGCAGATCAACGACTACCTGAAGGACGTCACGGGAGGCGACTACAGCGCCAAGGACTTCCGGACCTGGAACGCGACCGTGCTCGCCGCGGTCGATCTGGCCGTCAACGGCGCCGAGGCGAGCGGCCCGAGCGCCCGCAAGCGCGCAGCGACCGCGGCGACCAAGCGCGTCGCCGACTACCTCTCCAACACGCCCGCCGTCTGTCGGAAGGCATACATCGACCCGCGCGTCTTCGACCGCTACGACAGCGGGGAGACGATCCGCGGCTCGTTGCGGCGGCTGGCCTCGGGCACCGACCCGGGCGAGTTCGTCGACCGCGAGCGCATCGAGCGCGCCGTGCTGCGACTGATCAAGGACTGAGCCCTAGGCCGCGAGCGCCGGCCAGAGGCGCTCCTCGGCCTCGAGCACCGCCGCGGCCTCGTCGCCGATCCGCGACCAGAGCGCGGCGTCCGGTGCGTCCGCCTCGCTCGCCTCCAGCAGCGAGCCGGCCAGCGTCGTCCACCCCGTCGCGGCGTCGGCGGCGATTCGGGCCTCGGGGCGGTCGGCCTCCTCGAGGAAGCGCGAGTACATCAGCCGGAAGTTGCCGCCGCCCGTGCCCCGGCGCTCGATCACCTGGTAACAGAAGCGAGCCGACCACTGCCAATCCTCGAGCTCCTGCGGCCAGCGCGGCAGCTCCTCCGCGAAGCGGCGCAGGCCCGGCAGCCCCTCGTAGTCGCCCATCGCCGGCTCGATCATCTGCCGCGCGTTGCGCTGGATCGCTCCCGCGGCCGCCGGGCTCGGGTCTCGCAGCGCCTCGGGGTCGGGGACCGTGAGCATCTGCCCGTCGAGCGGAAACACCGGATGCTGGCCGTGGCGCGCCTCGGCCAGGTGCTCGAGCTTCGTCGTCTGCAGTTCCTCGAACCCGGTGTCCGAGAGGTAGGCGACCTCGTCGTCGTAGCCCGCGAGGATCACCGCGTGGCCCGGGAAGTGGGCCGAGCGTCCGTAGTGGTCGAGGTAGTAGAGATCCGTCAGCAGCAGCGCCGGGCGCCCAGCGTCGACCGCCGAGCGCGCCGCCGCCCACGAGGCGTTCGCGTCGTCGAAGGTCTCAAAGCGCAGGGCCGCGCCGGTGAGCTCGCAGAACTGCTCCTCGAGCCGGCCGACGCGCCCGTTGGTAAACCGCGACGGCGATTGGCCCTCCAGCGGCACGTAGTAGAAGCAGACCCCGGCGCCGAGACCCAGCGCCATCTCCTCGGAGATCTCGATCCCGTCGAAGGCGAGCAGGTTGCGCAGCGCGGTCGACCCGCAGTGGTTGCCGGGAATGGTGCCGGTAGCCGGCGATCATCGTCGCGCTCATGCCGGCAGGCTCCCCGCGGCCCGCAGGCGCAGATAGGCGACCCGGGCGCGGAAGCTGGTCCCCATCTCCTCGGTGAGCTCGGCGAGGAACTCCTCGCGGTAGGTCGAGTCGGTGAGCATCGCCACCGCAAAGTAGAAGCCCGAGAAGGCGGCGAGCCCGCCGGCCACCCGCAGCAGCTCCGAGGTGAGCTCGAACTGATCGCCGCCGATCGAGACCGTGACCAGCGTGTTGCCCGGATCGCCGAGCCACGAGGTGCGGGCCTCGTCGTCGATCGCCAGCATCCCGAAGAGGACGAAGAAGGCGCCGATGAAGACGCTGACGAAGAGCACCTGGACGGCCTGGCTGACGAACAGCACGAGGCCGACGTTGACCCGCTGCGAGCGCGACAGCGGCGGCCCGTCGCTGCTCGCCTCGCGCTCCAGGCGCCGGGTCTCGACCGGCACGCGCGCGGCGAGAAACCCGCTGCCGAGGAGCACGAAGAGGCCGACCGTGCAGACGTAGGCGAAGGCGCTCAGGGTGCCGAAGATCTGCCACATCTCCTGGCTCGCAAACGACAGCAGGGCGAAGATCGCGAGCAGCGGCACGGCGTTGGCGAGCAGCCCCAGCGACGAGCGCAGCTGCCCCGCGAGCCTGCCGAAGACCCAGCGCAGGATCGCCAGCAGCCCGAAGACGAAGACCGCGTAGATCAGCGCCAGCAGGAGCAGGTTGGCGCCGATCGTGGTCGCGGCGCTGCCCACCTGGCCGCCGAAGATCAGCGGCAGGAGCGCGGGGAGGATCACGAAGGCCGCGAGCTCGGTCCTGCCGATCCGCTGCGGGATCGCGCGCGCCGGGCGCCCCTGGATCATGTTCACAGCCGCGATCGCCGCGCACACGAACGCCACCGCACCCGCGATCGCGAGCAGGTTCTGCCACCACGTCCAGTCCAGGTTCCCGGCGCCCAGCAGCTCGCCCACGAAGACCAGCCCGAGCACGGGCGCCGCGCGCGTGAAGACGTCCGTGGACGCGGAAAAGCCCTCGACGAACATCGGCAACCCGGCGCGCCGGAACTGGCGCTCGTAGGCGTCGACCTGCTGCCCCGTATCCACGGGCGGGCATTGTGCCCGGTTTTCGCCCCCGCGCGGCGGGGTACCTCAGCTACGAATCGGTAGCCAGGGAAAGGGAGCCCTCTTGACCATCGCCGTAATCGTCGCCGTCTGCATCGTCCTCGCGATCCTCGCGTTCCTGCTGCCGCGTGCCTCGTGGTGGCCTCAGAAGGGCGTCGACAAGACCCTCGGGGCCGGCCAGGGCGCGGCGGGAAAGCTTCCCGGTAAGGCGGGCGATTGGGCGGAGAAGCCGTTCGAGACGTCGCGCAAGGCCGCCAACAAGAGCGCCTCCAAGGGCCGCGAGGGCCGCTCGAAGATGCCCACCTGAGCGCCGCGTGATCGCTCTGCTCGCCAACCCGGACTCCGGGTCGGGCGGGGCGGACGGCGTCGAGAGGGGGTTGCGTGCCCGCGGACTCGAGGTCGCCCGCTTCGAGCTCGGTCATGCCGATGAGGCCGTCGAGTCGTCACCGGAGCGCGTGATCGTCGCCGGGGGCGATGGGTCGATCGGCTGCGCCGCCGATGTCGCCAGGCTCGCGCGCGTCCCGCTGGGCGTCGTCCCGGTGGGGACCGCGAACGACTTCGCCCGTGCGCTGGAGCTTCCCGACGACCCGGATGAGGCGCTCGAGCTCGCGGCCACGGGTGGGCGAACCGCCTGCCTCGACCTGGGGCGCGTCGGCGACCGGCGGCCGTTCGTGAACGCCGCCAGCACCGGGCTCTCCCCGGTCGCCGCGCGCAACGCGCACGGCCTCAAGGGTCTGCTCGGACCACTCTCGTACACGCTGGGTGCCCTGCGCGCCGGCCTCTTCGCGCAACCCGTGCGCGCGAGGGTCACGGTCGATGGCTCGTCGGCCTTCGACGGCCGCGCCTGGCAGGTGATCGTCGGCGTCACCGGCGCGTTCGGTGGGGGCGCCGGGGTCGACGCCGACCCATCCGACGGCCGGCTCGACGCGGTCACGGTCGAGGCGCGCTCGCGGGCTCGCCTCGCGCTGCACGGCTACGGGCTGCGCGCCGGAGGGGTCGAGGAGCACGAGGGCGTCGTCACGGCCTCCGGGTCGCGAATCGAGGTCGAGACCGACGCCGAGGCGGGCTTCAACGTCGACGGCGAGCTGGTCGACGACCGGCGGCTCGAGTTCACCGCCGAACCGCGCGCCTTTGAAGTGGTGGTGGGCCGATGAGGCCGGACCTGAGCAAGCTGGACGTGAGGCCGCCGAGGGTGGCGCGCCGGGTGCCTGGGTGGCGCCGGGCCGCGCGTCGGTATTGGCCGCTGGGCGTCGTCGGGGGCGGGGCGCTGGGCTGGTACGCCGCCGACAGCCTGCGCCACCGGCGCGAAGGGGCCTTCGGCTACCGGATCGGCACCGAGCTGGACGTCGGCTCAACCGATTTCCTGCGCGCCGCTGAGGCGCTCACCGGGGCCTCGATCTCGACCGGGAACGAGGCCGAGCTGTTCGTCAACGGCGACCGCATCTTCCCGGCGTTCCTCGAGACCGTCCGGGCCGCCGAGCGGACGCTGAACGTCCAGACCTACGTCTACTGGCGCGGCGAGATCGCCGATGAGGTCGCGGCCGCGATCCGCGACAAGGCGCGCGAGGGCGTGCGCTGCAAGGTGATCCTCGACGCGCTCGGCTCGGCCCAGATGGAGCGCGGCCTGATCCGCGAGATGCGCGACGCCGGCGCCGAGGTGCTCATCTTCCGCCCCCCGAAGCCGTACGCGATCAAGCGGGTCGCCAATCGCACGCATCGGCGCGCGCTGGTCGCCGACGGCAAGGTCGGGATGACCGGTGGAGTCGGGATCGCATCGGAGTGGATGGGCGACGCGGACGGCCCCGACCACTGGCGCGATACGCACGTGCGGGTCCGTGGCCCCGTCGTCCGCGGGCTCCAGGGCGCGTTCGCGGAGAACTGGCTCGAGGGGACCGGCGAGGTGCTCGCGGGCGACGACTACCTCCCGGAGCTCGAGCCGGTGGACGACGGTGGCCCGATGCAGGTCGTGCGCTCGAGCGCCAAGGTCGGCGACACCAACGCCGAGGCGCTCTACTACCTCGCGATCGCGTCGGCGCGGCGCTCGCTCGAACTCACGGCCGCCTATTTCGTTCCGCGCCCGGCGTTTACTCAGGCGCTCTGCGACGCCGCCGAGCGCGGTGTCGACGTCCGGGTCCTGGTCCCCGGCCCCCACATCGACAAGGGCTTCGTCCGGATCGGCGGGAGGGCGTCCTACGAGCGCCTGCTCTCGGCGGGGGTGCGGCTGTTCGAGTACCAGCCGACGATGCTCCACGCAAAGACGCTCTGTGTCGACGGCATGTGGTCGTCGGTCGGCACCGTCAACTTCGACAATCGCTCGTTCCAGCTGCACGACGAGGTCACCCTGGGGGTCTGGGACGAGCGCTTCGCCGGCGAGCTGCACGAGGCGTTCGAGCGCGATCTCGAGCGCTCGGACCAGATCGATCTCGACCGCTGGCGCCGGCGCGGTGCCGGCCCAGCGCGTCGGCGAGACCGCCACCACTGCGCTCCGTCGCGAGCTCTGACCCGCCTATCCTGCGATCCGTGCGCGGACGTATCCGAACCGGCGGGTCCAGGAGCCGCAGCAGGGCTCGGTCGCTGCTCGCCCGACGGCGGCGCCATCCCGTGCTGGCCGTGCTCGGCGACGCCGACCAGGCCGTGCTCCGGCTGCTGCGCACGCGCGGCCACCGCGAACCGGTCGAGGTCGCGATGCGCGCGCTCGGGATGGCGGGCGAGTACGCCGCGGTGTGGGCCGGGATCGGCATCGTCGGCGCCTCGATCGACGATGGCCGCCGCGGTCAGTGGCTGCTCGCGGGGGTCGCCGGGCCCGCCGCGGTCGGGGTCAACTTCGCCGCCAAGCTTGCCGTCGGCAGGCAGCGGCCGCTGATCGAGGAGCACCCGCCGCTCGCTCGCGCCCCGACGAAGCTCTCGTTCCCGTCCGCCCACGCGACGTCCTCGGTCGCCGCGGCAACGGCGCTCGGCCGGGTCGAGCCCCGAGCCCGTCCGTACCTGTTCGGGCTCGCCGCGGCGATCTGCATCGGCCGTCCCTACCTCGGCATGCACTACCCGTCCGACGTCCTCGGAGGAGCCGTACTGGGCTTCTGCCTCGGTCGCGCGATCCCCGGGCTCGGCCATCAGCCGACCGAGGACAGGCTCTTCGACCTCGCGGTCGACGCGAACGAGCGCGAGCAGGCGAGCAGACGAGCCGTGGGCAACGGCGGCGCGGCGGCGCCCGTGGCGGCTGCCACCGGCGACGCGAACGCAGATCCGGCGTGAAGATCGGCATCGTCGGGCTGCCGAACGCCGGCAAGTCGACCCTGTTCAACGCCCTCACCCGCGCCGGCGCCGAGACCGGCGACTACGCCTTCACGACCATCGACCCGAACGTGGCGATCGTCGGCGTGCCCGACGATCGCCTCGAGCGGGTCGCCGCGACGGTGGGCTCGAGCGAGGTGGTCCCGGAGACGATCCAGTTCCACGACATCGCGGGGCTGGTTCCCGGCGCGTCGCAGGGCGAGGGCCTGGGCAATCAGTTCCTGGCGGCGATCCGCGAGACCGACGCGATCTGCCACGTGGTCCGCGTCCACGATGGCGGCAGCGTCCCGCACCCCGAGGGCAGGGTCGACCCGCTCGGTGACATCGAGCTCATCGAGACCGAGCTCCTCGCCGCCGACCTCGAGCAGGCCGAGCGCCGGCTCGAGCGGGTGACCAAGCAGGCCCGGTCGCAGGACAAGGAGGCGATCGCCGAACGCGACTGGCTGGAGCAGGTGGTCGAGGCGCTGGGCTCCGGCCGGCCCGTGCGCGACGTCCCGGTGCCCGCCGCCGCGGCGGAGGCGCCGCGGCGGCTGTTCGCGCTCACCTCCAAGCCGGTGCTGTACGTCGCGAACGTCGACGAGGGCACCGACGAGGTCCCCGAGGCGATTGCGGCCCACGCGCGCGCCGCCGGCGCCAAGGCGGTTGCGATCTCGGCCCGCGTCGAGTCCGAGCTCGGCGAGCTCGAGCCCGAGGAGGCGGATGAGATGCGCGCCGAGCTCGGGATCTCCGAGTCGGGTCTCGACCTGCTGATCGGCGCCGCCTTCGACCTCCTGGAGCTGATCGTTTTCTTCACGGCCGGCGAGGACAAGGAGGCGATGGCGCGCAGCCTGCGCCGCGGCTCGAACGCCTGGGAGGCGGCCGGGCAGATCCACGGTGAGATCCAGCAGGCCTTCGTGCGCGCGGAGGTCGTCGGCTGGAAGGACCTGGTGGAGACGGGCGGCTACGTGCAGGCGCGCGAGCGCGGCGTGCTGCGCACCGAGGGGCGCAGCTACGTCGTCGCCGACGGCGACGTGATCACGATCAAGGTGTAGGCGCCAACGCGGCGCCTGTCACTGGTCCAGAAGCTCCGCCCCCAGGTCCGACACGGTGACGTGGATCGCGCCGGGCTCGACCGCATAATCGAGCAGCCCGATCGAGCGCAGGCGGTCGAGCTGGAACTGGAAGCTGCGCGCCTGCTTTTTGGACTCGTAGTCCCGCCGGATGTCGAACGCCCAGCCGGTGGTGTGCAGCGAGTACTCCGGCGTCGCCTGGATATTCGACTGCACCAGCAGGTCCTGGTACGTGCGGTCGCGCGCCGCGCTCGTCACCTGCAGCGGCGTCGCCGCCCCACTCTGCTCGCGCACCAGGCCCGCGAGGTAGGTGAGCGTCGCGAGCGCCTCCGGGCGCAGGGCCCGATAGAGCTCGGGCGACTGGTCGAGCTGGTCGGCCAGCTCGCCGATGTCCTTGTCCGGCTCCCATCCGAGCCCCGGCTGGTTCGGTAGCTGCGCGAGGTCGCCGTCGTCCAGCGCCGAGGAGATGTCGTCGGGCGTGTCGAAGACCTCGGTCTCGTTCTGGGGGTGAAAGACCTCCTCCATGGTCGCCTTGTTGGTCGCCAGCCGGGCGGTCTCGGCGAGCCGATCGCGGTCGTCGCGGTACTCGTGCAGGATCTGCTTCGAGGCGAGCACCTTCCAGATGTACTGCGACGACTCGTCGCCGAACCCCGAGAGCAGCTCGTATGCCTTGCGGTGCGAATCGAGCCCGGAGTCGAAGAAGACCTCCGGATAGGAGAGCTTGCTGTCGCGAACGAGGTCGCCGATCGGGACGTCGTCGGAGGCGTGCGCGTAGGCGCGCAGCACGCTCTCGAGATTGCCGATCCCCATGTGGTATGAGGCGATCGCGAGCTGGTCGTCGCCGAAGCGGTCGCGGGCGATGTCCAGGTACGTGGCGGCGCCCTCGATCGCGGCCTCGGGGTCGAACCGCTGGTCGATCGCGGCCCGCTGGGCCTGCAGCTGGTCCGTCTCCTTGGGCGAATCCGAGTGCGAGATCTGCCTCGTGAGCTCGATGCTCTGAGGGAGATCGACCGACATCCCGAGGAAGTCGGTCGCTGTGGAGGGCAGGATCTGCCCCAGCCCCGCCGCGGACTCCGGCGTCGGGCCGGCGATCACGTCCGGGCGCCCGGCGCTCTCGAGGAAGATCAGCGCCTCGAGCGTGTCGGGGTCGAGGTCGTGCCGCCGGGCCGCCGCGGTGATCTGGCCGCGGAAGGCCTCGGTCCGACGCGCCGAGGCGACCGCGCCCTCGGGGCTCATCTCGTAGATCACGTGCGACGCCGCCGTCGCCGCGCCGGACTCGAACTCCGCCCGCCTGGAGTTCGCCCACGCGAACGGATCGGTCTCGGGCGACGCCGCGGCGCTCGCGGCGCGGGTGATCCGCGCCGCGCGGAGCTCGAGCGGATCGCGGTCGCCGAGTCCGAGCGCGATCGCGATCGCCGCCACGCCGGCCGCTGCTGCGACCAGCAGGAGCGCGCCGGCGACGGCGCGGGCTACAAAACCCCTGTCCCGCACGGGCTGGGATGTTAGGGTCAGGGCCAGTGGTGGTCCGGAGGCCTCATCGTTTGTCGCTGGCGGCAATCGCGGGCGCCACAGTGGTGGCCGTGAGCCTCGCTCCGGCGGCGAATGCGGAGCCAAAGGGTTTCAAGTACGGCGTCACGGCCGGCGACGTGAGCTCGAGCTCGGCGGTCCTCTGGGCGAAGGCGAAGAAGAGCGGCAAGGTGCTCGCCCAGATCTCCCATAAGGGCGGGTTCGGCGCCTGCAAGCCGGGCAACGCGGTGGCGAAAGTGAAGGCGAAGGGCGGCCACGACAACACCGTCACCGCGCTCCTCGACGACCTCAAGGCCGAGACGTCCTACAAGTACCGCTTCTGCACCCAGCAGGGCGGCCGGTCGGCTACCGGTCATTTCACGACCGCGCCGAACCCCAAGTCGAAGCACACGATCCGCTTCGGCTTCTCCGGCGATCAGGACGCGCGGCCGGTCCCGGGGGGCACGACGCCCTACTGGAACAACTTCCAGATCTGGGATGCGATCCGTCAGCAGCGCAACGACTTCAACGTGCTCATGGGCGACACGATCTACTCGGACACCGAGGTCCCGGGCTACACGCTCGCCGACGTCGCGCTCACAAAACAGCAGAAGTGGAGCGCGTACAAGACCAACCTGGGGATGAAGCCGTGGACGAAGACGCGCGGGTCGACCGCGTATTACGCGCACTGGGACGACCACGAGTTCATCAACAACTTCGCCGTCGGCGAGAACACGTTCCCGCTCGGCGTCGGGACCGTAAACCGCGACGGCGAGCAGCTTTATACGGCGGGGCGCAAGGCCTTCACCGACTACAACCCGGTTAGCTACAGCAAGGATGCGGGTCTCTACCGGTCGGTTCGCTGGGGGAAGAACCTGGAGATCTTTTTCCTCGACGAGCGCTCGTTCCGCGACAACCTCGTTGACTACAGCGGCGTCTGCGACAACCCGCCCGGGAGCGGGGATCGCGACCTGGCGCCGACGGCGCCGCAGAGCACGCGCAACCTCTTCGCGGCCGTCATTCCTCAGCTCTCCAACCCCGTGCCACCGGGCTGTCTCGAGGCCATCAACGACCCGAACCGGACGATGCTCGGGGCCCAGCAGCTGCAGGCCTTCAAGGACGACATCAAGGCATCGAAGGCGACGTTCAAGGTGGTCATGAACGAGCTCCCGATCCAGCAGTACTACGCCGATCCGTACGACCGCTGGGAGGGCTACTCGGCCGAGCGTCTGGCGCTCCTGCACTTCCTCCAGGACAACGTCAAGAACGTCGTCTTCCTGACCGCCGATGTGCACGCGAGCCTCGTCAACGACGCGCGTTTCAACACGCTCGGCGATGGCGGCGTGCAGAACTCCGGCATCCTCGACGTGACCACGGGCCCGATCGCGACCGCGAACTACGGGCTTGAGATCAGCGACACAGCAGGCAATCCGTCAGCGGGGGCCCTGATTCAAACCGCTTTCCTGACGCCGCAGCCGCCGAACGGGGTCGGCATGCAGTGCGCGTCGATCGATCAGTTCAGCTACGCGGAGGTCGAGGTCACCAAGAGCCGGCTCTCGATCGACCTGCTCGACGCCGATGATCAGCCGGTGCTCGACACCGGTGACGCCTCGACCCCTGGCGCGCCGCCGTGCGCCCGGGTCGTGATCACGAAGCAGTAACGACAGCTTGCGGACCGAGGCGCGCTTTCCCGGCGTCGGAGCGGGCTCCGGCCACTACGAGAGCTTCTACATCAAGGCGACCCGCCCCGGCGGCGGCCGGGCGATCTGGATCCGCCACACGGTGCACAAGCGCCCGGGCGCCGAGCTGACGGGCTCGATCTGGTTCACGCTCTTCGACGCCGAGGCCGCGGGGCCGCGGGCAACCAAGGTGACGGTGCCGGCGAACGAAGTCGCCGCCACCGCCGGCACGCTGATCGAGGTCGCGGGCGCCGTGCTCGAGCCCGGCCGCGCGCGGGGAGAGGTCTCGACGCCCGAGCTCACGGCGAGCTGGGACCTGACCTATGAGTCGGGTCCCGAAGCCCTTCCGCCACCTGCCGTACTCATTCCTCTACGGGGCCCCACTGCCGCGGACCAAGTTCCTCTCGCCCTATCCCGACGCCCGCTTCTCGGGCACCGTAATCGTCGACGGAGAGCGTTACGAACTGCAGCGCTGGCCGGGGATGATCGGCCACAACTGGGGAGCTGAGCACGCCGAGCGGTGGACCTGGATCCAGGCCAACGCGTTCGCCGAGGGTGAGGGCTACTTCGACGCCGCCCTCGGCCGGATCAAGGTCGGGCCCCTGACGACGCCCTGGGTCGGCAACGCAATGCTCCACTTCGGCGGCTCCGAGCACCGGCTCGGCGGCTTCGACCGGATCCGGTCGACCCGCGTCGACGACCGGCCGACGGGCTGCGACTTCGAGCTCTCCGGCAAGGGGGTACGCGTCCGCGGGAAGGTCTCGTCGGAACCCCGCAACTTCGTCGCCTGGGTCTACGCCGACCCGGTGGGCCCGGAGCACAACACGCTGAACTGCTCGATCTCCGACCTCGAGCTCACCGTGCAGCGCGACGGAGGCGAGCCCCAGCGACTGATCTGCGCCGGCGCGGCCGCCTACGAGATCGGCATGCGCGAGACCGACCACGGAATTCCCGTCCAGCCGTACCCCGACGGCTGAACGGTCCCCCCGCCTCAGCCGATCTGGACGACCTCCAGCTCTTTCTTGCCTCGCGGGGTGTTCAGCGTCACGCGCTCGCCGGCCCGCCTGCCCAGCAGCGCCTTGCCGATCGGGCTCATGGCCGAGAGCTTGCCCGTCGCGAGGTCGGCCTCGAGTTGGTGCACGAGGGTCACCTCGGAGAGCTTGTCGGTGGCGAGGTCGCGGTAGCTGACCTTGGAGCCCACCTCGATCGAGCCGTCCTTGCTGGCCTCGCGAACCTCGGCGGCGGCCAGATGGTGCTCGAGCACCCGGATCCGAGACTCGTTGAGGCCCTGCGCCTCGCGTGCGGCGTGGTACTCGGCGTTCTCGCTCAGGTCGCCGAACTCGCGCGCTTCCTTGATCGAGGCGACGATCTCCGGACGCCGGACGTTGCGCAGGTGCTCGAGTTCCGCCTCCGCCTCGGCCTTGCCGGCGGGGCTGATCGTCGTCTCCGGGTCGGCCACTGCGGCACGAGGGTACAGGCTGCCGGTCGATACGCTGCGAACGACCCACATGGAGGATTGATGAGCACCAGTGAGCAGGAGAGGACGGTCCTCGAGCGGACGCCGCGGCAGCTGCTGATCGGCGGCGAGTGGCGTGACGCGAGCGGCGGGGACACGCTCTCCGTCGAGGATCCTGCGACCGGCGAGAGCCTCTGCGAGATCGCCGACGCGACCCCCGACGACGCCCAGGCCGCGATCGACGCCGCCTGCGCGGCCCAGCCCGAGTGGGCCGCCACCTCCCCGAACGAACGCGGCGAGATCCTCCATCGAGCGTTCGAGCGGCTCAACGAGCAGGTCGACGACCTGGCCCTGCTCATGACCCTCGAGATGGGCAAGCCGATCGCGGAGTCCAAGGCGGAGATCGCCTACGCGGCCGAGTTCTTCCGCTGGTTCTCGGGCGAGGCCCTGCGGATGGACGGCTACTACAAGGTCGCCGGCAACGGAGCGTCGCGCGTGCTCGTCATGCGCCAGCCAATCGGTCCCTGTTACTTCATCACCCCCTGGAATTTCCCCACGGCAATGGGCACGCGAAAGATCGGCCCCGCCGTCGCCGCCGGCTGCACGATGGTCGCGAAGCCCGCGCAGCAGACCCCGCTCTCGATGCTGGCGCTCGCGGAGCTCCTGCAGGATTGCGGCCTGCCCCCGGGCGTCCTCAACGTCGTCACCGGGACGTCCTCGAGCGCGATCTCGAAGCCGATCATCGGCGACTCGCGGCTGCGCAAGCTCTCGTTTACCGGCTCGACCGAGGTGGGGCGCAAGCTGATCGCGCAGTCGGCCGACAACGTCCTCAAGGTCTCGATGGAGCTCGGCGGCAACGCGCCGTTCCTGATCTTCGACGACGCCGACGTCGATGACGCTGTGCAGGGCGCGATGATCGCGAAGATGCGCAACATCGGCGAGGCCTGCACGTCGGCCAACCGCTTCCACGTCGCCGAGGCCGTGGCCGATGAGTTCGCGACCAAGCTCGGCGAGCGGATGGGCAGGCTGAAGCTCGGCCGCGGCACCGAGGACGGCGTGGACGTCGGGCCGCTGATCGACGCGACCCAGCGCGAGAAGGTGGCCGAGCTCGTACAGGATGCCCGTGATCAGGGCGCCGAGGCCATCGTGGGCGGCTCAGCGCGTGACGGCGCGGGGTACTTCTTCGAGCCCACGGTGCTCGGTGGCGTCCCCGACGGCGCACGGGTCCTGACGGAAGAGATCTTCGGCCCCGTGGCCCCGGTGAAGGGCTTCGGCTCCGAAGAGGAGGCCATCGCCGCCGCCAACGACACCGAGTACG
This sequence comes from uncultured Solirubrobacterales bacterium, assembly GCA_963742205.1. Classification (GTDB taxonomy): domain Bacteria; phylum Actinomycetota; class Thermoleophilia; order Solirubrobacterales; family 70-9; genus WHSW01. The sequence continues at coordinate 402,647 of CAVUKZ010000006.1, forward strand.
GGCTGGTCGCGTACGTGTACACGTCGGACCTCAAGCGGGCGTTCCGCGTCTGCGAGGCACTCGATACCGGGATGATCGGCCTCAACCAGGGGATGGTCTCCAACGCCGGCGCACCCTTCGGGGGCGTCAAGCAGTCGGGCATCGGCCGCGAGGGCGGCAACGAGGGCGTGCACGAGTACCTCGAGACGAAGTACGTCGCGATCAACGTCTAGCGCCGGATCCGAGCGGCGTCGAACGCCGCGTCGCGGTCCGTGAACGTCTGGTGGCGAACCACGCGCCCCTCGCGGACCGTCCACCACCAGGCGCGGTCCTCCTCGATCACCGCCCCGCTGCCCTTGCCCCGAGCCCGCATATGACCCACGGCGACAACCTCGTCGTCGCGGTCGTAGAGCTCGTCGATGACCAGCTCGATGCCCTCGAAGGCCTCAGCCATGATCGCCCGCAGCTCGCGTAGGCCCTCGTAGCCGTAGAGCGTCCGCGGGTCGGGCGCCCGCGGATTCTGGATCCACACGATGTCCGGGTGGATCAACTCGGCCACGGTCGCCTCGTCGCGTGCCGCGAAGGCAGCGTGCAAGCGGCGCACGATCCCCCTCGTCTCCGCTGACACGCAGCAAGTATCACCGACCGCGCCCGCGCCGAGAGCGCGAGCGCGGTGGTGAAAACGGCGGGTTTAGCGGCCGAGCAGCATGCTCAGCAGGCCGCCACCGCTGCGGCGCTTGTCGAGGTAGCACTGGTGGTACTCCTCGGCGCGCCAGAACGGCGCTGCGGGCTCGATCTCGGTGACGATCTCACCCCGGAAGCGCTCGCGGTTGCGCTCCAGCACCTCGCGGGCGACCTTCGCCTGCTCTGCATCCTCGGTGAAGATCACCGATCGGTACTGCCAGCCCACGTCCGGGCCCTGGCGGTTGAGCTGGGTCGGGTCGTGGATGTCGAAGTACTTCTGGACCAGGTCCTCGTAGGAGACGCGGCTCGGGTCGAACTCGACCTGCGTGACCTCGACGTGCCCGGAGTTCCCGGAGCACACCTGCTCGTAGGTCGGGTTGTCGACGTGTCCGCCCTCGTAGCCGACCGCCGTGTCGACGACGCCCTCCACCGCGCGGAAGTTCTCCTCGACCTGCCAGAAACAGCCGGCGCCAAAGGTGGCCTTCTCGGTTCTGGTCTCGGTCGTGCTGCCGTTGGTCTCGCTCATCGTTCTCCTTCGGTGCGATGCGCAGGTGGACGATTCCACCTATCAGTTGGTCGGCCGAAGAACCGCTTTGTTACGCGAGATTCGCGGGGTCGAAGTTCCCGCCGCTGACGATCACGGCGACCCGCTCGCCCGGCTCCGGGACGTAGGCGCGGCTGGTGAGCGCGGCGAGCGCCGCGGCGCCGCCGGGCTCGGCGCCGACCCTGACCGCGGCCCAGAGGCGGCGCTGCGCGTCGCGGATCGCCTCGTCGGTGACGAGCACGGAGCCGACGCCCTGCGCGCTCATCACGGCCCACGGCACAGCGCCCGTGCGCCGTGCCCCCAGCGAGTCGGAGGCGACCCCGCTCACCTCGACCTCGACCGGCCCGCCGGCCGCCAGCGCCGCCGCGTATGCCTGCGAGGTGACCGGCTCGACCGCGACCACGCGCGCGTGATCGGCGAACCACGCGGCGGTGCCGGCGCAGAGGCCGCCGCCGCCCACGCTCGACGAGGACCGTGTCGACGGCCGGCCCGTCGAGGTCAAGCTCGCGACCGCAGGTCCCCTGTCCGGCCACGATCGCCGGATCGTCGAACGCGTGCACCTCGAGCGCGCCCGTCGCCGTCGCGTGATCATGGCTGGCCGCGAAGGCGTCGTCGTACAGCGCGCCGGTCAGGTGGACGTCGGCGGCCGTGCGCCGCAGCCGCTCGACCTTGGCCGGCGGCGAGCTCTCGGGGACGAAGATCGCGGCACCGATCCCGAGATCCTGCGCCGCCGTGGCCGCCGCGACGCCGAAGTTCCCACCCGATGCCGCGACGATCCCCGCCTCGGGCGGCTCGGCCGAGAGCAGCGCGTTGAAGGCGCCGCGGAGCTTGAACGAGCCCGTGCGCTGCGTGAGCTCGAGCTTCAGGGCGACCGGATGGCCGAGCCCCAAAGCGTCGGGCTCCACCTCGAGCACGGGCGTGCGGCGCACGCGGCCCGCGATGCGCTCGGCGGCCTCTTCGACCGCGGCCCTGTCGACGGGTTCAGTCGTGGGGGCGGGCCATGGAGACGAAGTCGAGCGCCTCGGCGAGCACCTCGTCGTCGACGCCCCGCTCGGTCGCGACCTCGCGCACCGTGCGGTTTGAGTTCGCCGCCTCCTTGACGATCTCGGTCGCGGCGTCGTAGCCGATGTGCGGGGTGAGCGCGGTCGCCACCTGAAGCGTCGACTCGGCGTGGCGGGTGAGCATCTCCTGGTTGGCCTCGATCCCGCTCACGCACCGCTCGTTCAGCAGGCGGCAGGTCGAGGCCAGCAGCTTGATCGAGTCGAGCAGGTTGCGCGCGATCAGCGGTACCCGGACGTTGAGCTCGAACTGGCCCTGCGAGCCACCCAGGGCGATCGCGGTGTCGTTGCCGATCACCTGATCGCCGACCTGGATCGTGACCTCCGGGATCACCGGGTTGACCTTGCCGGGCATGATCGACGAGCCCTTCTGGAGCTCGGGCAGCCGGATCTCGGCCAGGCCGGCGCGGGGGCCCGAGCCCATCAGCGCCAGATCGCTGGCGATCTTGATCAGCGACACGGCCAGGACCTTGAGGGCCCCCGAGAGCTCCACCAGCGCGTCGCGGTTGCCGTTCGCCTCGAACGGGTCCTCGGGCGCGGAGATCTCGAGTCCCGTGTCCTCGGCGAGCCGAGCCCGCACGCGCTCCGCGAAGTCGCGGTGGGTATTGATCCCGGTCCCGGTGGCGGTGCCCCCGAGCGGAATCTGCCCGACCCGCGCCAGGGTGTCGCGGATCCGCGCGCCGCCAAGGCGAATCTGCGCCGCGTAGCCGTTGAACTCCTGGCCCAGGGTGACCGGGACGGCATCCATCAGGTGCGTGCGCCCTGACTTGACGTGGTCCGCGAACTCCCCGGCCTTGTCCTTGAAGGCCGCCTCGAGGCCGTCGACCGCGGGCAGCAGGTCGCTGGTCACCTCGCCGAGCGCCGCCAGATGCACGGCCGAGGGAAAGACGTCGTTGGACGACTGGCCCATGTTCACGTGGTCGTTGGGATGGGCCCCGTCGCCGGCGAGGTTGGCGATCACCTCGTTCGCGTTCATGTTCGAGGAGGTTCCGGAGCCGGTCTGGAAGACGTCGACGGGGAACTGGTCATCGTGCTCGCCGGCCGCCACCTGGTCGCCGGCGGCGGCGATCCGCTCGGCCACGTCGCCGTCCAGCTTGCCGAGCTCGGCGTTGACGCGCGCGGCCTCGCCCTTGATCCGCCCGAGCCAGTGGATCACCGGCGCCGGGACCCGCTGCCCGGAGACCGGGAAGTTCTCGACCGCCTTGTCCGTCTCGCCGCCCCACAGTCGTTCGTCGCTCATGACCACAAGCTATCTACTCGGTCTCGTCGCGATGGCCCTCGCGGTAGCGGCGCGCCTTGGCCCGGTTGCCGCACTTTCCCATCTCGCACCAAGTGCCGGACCGGTTGCGCGAGTGGTCGTAAAACGCCCAGCGACAGTCCTCGGCCGGGCACGACTTCAGCCGCCTCCAGGTTCGATCGTTCATCGATCCGTAGACGATCGCCAGCAAGCGCGCGATCGCCGAATCGACGCCTCCGCAACTGGTCACGAGGGCGGCTCCGTCGGCGCCGAACCGCAGCACCACGGCGGCCTCGGCCGACTGCTCGTTGAGCACCGCGAGCGCCTCGGCCGGTGGCGGCGAGCCGAGGTTGTTGGCGAGCAGCAGGTCTCGTAGTGCCTCGCGCACGTCGATCAGCCTGAGGCGGTCGGCCTCGGCGATGGCCCGCTCCCTGTCCGCGAGGCCATGGGCCCCGAGCCAACCCAGCGCGTCCCCGGACGAGGCGAGCGCATCGGTGCCGTCCTCGATGTCCAGCGTGTTGACGAACTCCCGCACCAGTTCCAGTTCCGCCGGTGCGGTCTGGTCTGTCGGCATAACCGCCATTTTATCAATGAAGGTTACGACCTGCTATAACTGGCTATCAGTAAACACCGGTTAGGAGGTAGTCATGCATCCCACGCTCATGCTTCTGTACCTGGACGCGCAGCGCCCGGACCGCAAGCGCCGCCGGCGCATCTAGGGTTGGGTCGGTTAGGGTCGGGCGCGAGGAGAACGGACGCTCCTCGCGTCTCGTCCGGCCGCAGGGGAGTGCCTCGTTTTCGAAACACGTCAAACGGGGAGGACCCGATGCGGAATCACATCCGGTCGAACGTGATCGGCTACGTGGCGCTGTTCTTCGCGCTCAGCAGCAGCGCGCTGGCCGCCAACACCGTGTTCAGCGAGGACATCGTCAACGGCGAGGTCAAAACGGCGGACCTGGCGACGGTCGCGGTCACCGGGCCGAAGATCAGGGCCGACGCGGTCAACAACACCAAGCTCGCCGACGACGCGGTCACGAGCACCGAGATCCTGGACGGCAGCGTCACCGGCGCCGACGTCCTCGACGGCGATGTCGCCAACGCGGACCTCGCCGACGGCGCGGTCGGCACCAACAAGGTCCAAGACGGAGCGATCAACAGCGCCAAGGTCCTCGACGACAGCCAGACGGGTGGCGGGCTCGGGCCCCAGGACCTGGCGACCAACGCGGTCGCCCAGGCGGAGATCGCCACCAACGGTGTCGCCGCGACGGAGATCCAAAACGACTCGATCGACGCCGGCGAGATCGTCGACTTCGGGCTCACCAACCAGGACGTCGGGGTGCTGTTCGCCGAGGTCAGCGCCACGGCCGTGCTCGATAACCACAGCGGGGGCGTCGCCGTGACGAGGGTCGGTGCCGTCGGCGCCGGGCAGTACGAAGTCGACTTCGGCCGCAACATCGCCCAGTGCACGGCGGTGGCCACGGTCGGCCTCTCCGGCGCGGGCGCGCCGGTCGCGGGCGAGGTCTACGTCGCCGACCGCTCGGGCAACGCCGAGGCGGTGTTCGTCGACACCAACACCAGCGCCGGGGCGGCGGCCGACCGCGCGTTCCGGCTGGTGGTGGTCTGCTAGGGGAGGCCAAGAGAGGGGCGCTCCTAGAATCAGCCGCCCGTGAGCGGCTTTCGCCCCGTAGATCCGAAGCAGTCGTTCCCCGAGCTCGAGCTCGGGGTGCTGGAGCGCTGGCGCTCGGACCGGACGTTCGAGCGCCAGCTCGCGCAGCGGCGCGATGCGGGAGCGCCGGTATGGAGCTTCAACGACGGCCCGCCGACGGCGAACGGCAAGCCGGGATCGCACCACGTCCTCTCGCGGACCTTCAAGGACATCTATCCGCGCTACCGCGCCATGCGCGGCAACTACGTGCCACGCAAGGCCGGCTGGGACTGCCACGGGCTCCCGGTGGAGCTCGAGATCGAGAAGGAGCTCGGAATCTCGTCGAAGGCCGAGATCGAGGCCTACGGGATCGGCGAGTTCAATCAGCGCTGCCGGGAGTCCGTGCTGCGTTACGTCGAGGACTGGAACCGGCTGACCGAGCGGATCGGCTTCTGGATCGACCTCGACGACCCCTACATCACGATGACGACCGACTACATCGAGTCGGTCTGGTGGTCGCTGCGGCAGATCTGGGACGCCGGTCGCCTCTACGAGGGGCACAAGGTCGTTCCCTACTGCCCGCGCTGCGGCACGGCGCTTTGCTCGCACGAGGTCGCGCAGGGCTACGCGGACGTCGAGGACCCGTCCGTCTACGTGCGCTTCGGAGTGCTCGAGGCGCCCCCGACCGACGCGATCCCGGAGCCGCCGGTTCAGCCCGGTGACTCGCTCGTCGCCTGGACCACCACCCCGTGGACCCTGATCTCCAACGCGGCGCTCGCGGTTGGCGAGGAGATCGAATACGTCCGCGTGCGGGCCGGCGACGAGGTCCTGGTGATGGCACGCGACCTCGTCGAGCGAGTCCTCGGGGAGGACGCCGAGGTGCTCAGCCACTTCCCGGGCGCGGCCCTCGCGGGCACGCGCTACGAACCGCCCTTCACCTACATCACCGACTACGGGCCGCGCGGGCACACGGTGCTGCTCGGCGACTTCGTCAGCACCGAGGACGGCACGGGGATCGTTCACACGGCGATCGCCTTCGGCGAGGACGACTTCCGGCTGGGCGAGCAGTACGAGATCAAGCTCCAGAACCCGGTCTTGGCGGACGGCACCTTCGACGAGCGCGTCACCGACTACGCCGGGCGCTTCGTCAAGGACGCCGACGCCGACATCGTCGAGGCGCTGCGGGCGAACGGCCGGCTGCTGCGGGCGGAGATCTACGAGCACTCCTACCCGCACTGCTGGCGCTGCGGGACGCCGCTGCTCTATTACGCGAAGGCCAGCTGGTACATCCGAACGACGGACGTCCGGGACCGGATGCTGGCCGAGAACGAGACCATCGGCTGGCGCCCCGAGCACGTCAAGCACGGCCGCTTCGGCCGCTGGCTCGAGGGCAACGTGGACTGGGCCCTGTCGCGGGAGCGCTACTGGGGGACCCCGCTGCCGATCTGGGAGTGCGATGGCGCCGACTGCGAGGAGCGCTTCTGCGCCGGCTCGGTGGCGGAGCTGCGAGACCGCGCCGGCGAGGTGCCCGAGGACCTGCACCGCCCTTACATCGACGAGGTCACGTTCGCCTGCGAGGCCTGCGGCGGCACCATGCGGCGGGTCGAGGAGGTGATCGACGCCTGGTACGACTCGGGCGCGATGGCCTTCGCGCAGTTTCACTATCCGTTCGAGGGGGAGGAGGAGTTCGCGCAGCGATTCCCGGCCGACTACATCTCCGAGGCCCAGGACCAGACGCGGGGCTGGTTCTACTCGCTCCTCGCGGAGTCGGTGCTGCTGTTCGACCAGACCAGCTACCGCAACTGCGTCGTCCTCGGCCTGATCCTCGATGCCGAGGGGCAGAAGATGTCGACCAGCCGCGGCAACGTCGTCGACCCGTGGCAGGTCATCGACGGTCACGGCGCCGACGCCTTCCGCTGGTACCTGCTCACGGCCCAGCAGCCCTGGGCCGTATATCGGTTCTCCACGGAGACCGTGGCCGAGGCGGTGCGCCAGTTCCTGCTCACCCTCTGGAACACGTATTCGTTCTTCGTCCTCTACGCGAACGCCGAGGGGCTCGGGCCGGACGAGATCGACGGCGGGGGCGAGACCGATCTCGACCGCTGGGCCCTCTCGCGCCTGCAGGGCGTGACCCGGACGGTGATCGATCGCATGGACGACTTCGACTGCACGACGGCCGGGCGGGAGATCGCCGAATACGTCGATCAGCTCTCCAACTGGTACGTGCGGCTCAACCGGCGCCGTTTCTGGGACGGCGACCCGGCCGCGTTCGCGACCCTCCGCCACTGCCTGGTCGAGGTCTCGAAGCTGCTCGCCCCGTTCGTCCCCTTCGTCACCGAGGAGATCCACGGCAACCTCACCGGCGATGGCGACTCCGTCCATCTTCAGGACCACCCCGAGCCCGACCCGGAGCTCGAGGACGGCGAGCTCGAGGCCGGGGTCGAGGCCGTGATGAGGGCGATCGAGCTCGGCCGCGCTGCCCGGGCGCAGGCCAAGGTCAAGAACCGCCAGCCCCTGGCCCGCGCGGTGATCGTCGCCACCGAGGTCGAGCGCCGTGAGCTGGAGCGCCTCTCGGAGGTCGTCGCAAGGGAGCTGAACGTCAAGGAGCTCGAGTTCGTCTCCGAGCAGGAGGAGCTCGTGACCTACACGGCCAAGCCCAACTTTCGCGCGCTCGGGCCCCGCTTCGGCAAGGCGATGCCACAGGTGGCCGCGGCGATCGAGGCGCTCGATCCGGCGCACGTGCTCGAGGCGACCCGCGGCGAGCGCCGGATCGGCATCAACGTCGACGGGTCCGATCACCCGCTCGAGCCCGATGACGTGACGCTGGTGATGCGCCCGCTCGACGGCTACGAGGTCGAGGCCGAGGCCGGCAGGGCCGTGGCACTGGCGCTGGACATCGATGACGACCTACGCCGCGAGGGGATCGCGCGCGAGATCGTCCATGCGATCCAGGCGGCGCGCAAGGACGCCGGTCTCGAGGTCTCGGACCGGATCGTCCTCACGCTCGGCGGCGACGACGCGCTGCTCGAGGCGGCGCGCACTCACGAGGGCTACGTCGCCGGCGAGACGCTGGCGACCTCGGTCGTCTACGACGGTGCGGCGGAGGCGCGAGCCGCCGCCATCGACGGCCGCGAGCTTCGGATCGGGATCGAGCGCGCCGGGGTGCGCTGATCGGGGCCCCACTCCGGGGCCCCGACCGCGGTCAACCTTTCAGTTGACGGTCACCTTCGTCTTCATGCCGTCGTGGACGGTGCAGATGAGCTTGTAGGTGCCGGCCTTCTTGAACTTGTGCTTGTACTTGAAGCCGGTCGCATCCGTGGTCTCCGAGCTGAAGGAACCACCCGGGCCCTTCTTCTTGGTGACGTTGTGTTTGTCGCTCCCGACCCATTTGAAGGTGACCTTGCCACCCTTCGGGATCGAGACGGACGTCGGGTTGAAGACGTCGTCACCGACCTGGACCTTGGCGCCCTTGTTGGCGTGGTGAGCCCCGGCGACACCGCCGAAAACCGCGACCAACGAGACGATCCCTGCCAGTGCGACGAGTGAGATCAGTCGCATGGCGCGCAATTATAAACGCGCGGCGACTTAAACGAGTGCGGGCTCGAGCTCGGCCTCGAGGCGCCGCTTCGGCAGCGCGCCGACGATGCGCTTGGCCTCCGCGCCGTCGCGGAACAGGATCAGCGTGGGAATCGAGAGGACCTCGTAGCGCGCGGCGGTCTGCTGGTTGTCGTCCACGTTGAGGCTGACGACGGTGAGTTCCTCGCGCTCGGCGGCCATCTCCTCGAGGATCGGGTGCACGACCCGGCACGGCCCGCACCATGGTGCCCAGAAGTCCACCAGCACCGGGGACTCGGAGTCGAGCACCTCGGCCTGAAAGTTCGCGTCCGTTACGTCGGGGAGCTTGCCGGTCACGTCTGGGTCTCCTTCAACCTCGTCGGTGGGGAACTCTTACTTCAAAAAGTATAGTCCCGAGCGGTCTCAGCACAAGGCAGGATAGAGCCGCTCAGCGATCGCGGCGCCGGATGCGCAGCGCCGGAACCCGGAGCGCGGCCTCGAGGACGATCGAGCCGCTCATCTTCGACTCGCCGACGCGCCGATCGGCGAAAGTGATCGGCACCTCCACCACGCGGAAGCCCGCCTGTACGGCGCGATAGGTCGTCTCGACCTGGAACGCGTAGCCGTGGGAGGCGACGGTCTCGGGCTCGATCGCCTCCAGCACCGCGCGACGGAAGACCTTGAACCCACCGGTGAGATCTCGGACACCGACGCCGAGCACGGTCCGGGCGTAGGCGCTGCCGCCACGGCTGATCAGGCGGCGGAGCGGGCCCCAGTCGGTCACCGCCCCGCCGTCGACGTAGCGCGATCCCAGAACGAGATCGGCGTGCTCCGCTGCGGCGATCAGCCGCGGAAGGTCGTCGGGGTCGTGGGAAAAGTCGGCGTCCATCTGCGCGACCAGGGCGGCGCCGCCCTCGAGCGCGACGTCGAAGCCCGCCGCATACGCCGGGCCGAGCCCCTCCTTGCGGGGCCGGTGCAGGACCTCCACGTCGTCGTGCGTCGCCGCCAGGTCGTCGGCGATCCGGCCCGTCCCGTCGGGAGATGCGTCGTCGACCACGAGCACGCGCCGCGACTCAGGCAGCCGCCCGAGCACGGCCTCGACGACCGCCTTCAGGTTCTCGGCCTCGTTGTATGTAGGCAGGACTAGCCACACGGGCCGATCGGCGCTCACGCAGAGCAATCTAAAGTCAGAGGCCCATGCGCAACTCCGAGATCGCCGCCGCGATGACCGAACTCGCGACCCTCTACGAGCTCGACGGCGCCGTCCGCTACCGCGTGATCGCCTATCGCGAGGCGGCTCGCGTGATCGAGGGCAGCCCGGTCTCGGTCGCCGATCTCGCGCTCGCCGGGAAGGCCACCGAACTCCCCGGGATCGGCGACACGCTCCAGGGCAAGATCGTCGACCTGGTCAACACCGGGGAGATCCCGGCGGCCGCGAAGCTGAAGGCCAAGTTCCCCGCGTCGCTCGTGGAGGTCACCCGCCTCCCCGGGCTCGGGGCGAAGACGGCCCGCCGGCTCTACGACGAGCTCGGCATCGCCACGCTCGAGGACCTGCGCGAGGCCGCCGCCGAGGGGAAGGTGCGCGGGATGAAGGGCCTCGGGGAGAAGTTCGAGCTCGGGGTGATCGAGGCGATCGACCGGATGGGCGAGGAGGGCGCGCCCGGCCGCGTGCTCCTGAGCAAGGTGCTGCCCCTGGCCGAGCAGCTGGCCGCGGAGCTGCGCGAGCACCCGGCGTGCGAACAGGTCACCATCGCCGGCTCCGCGCGGCGGTGGACCGAGACCTGCAAGGACATCGACCTGATCGCCACGGCGACGGACCCGGCGGCGCTGGCGAAGGCGCTCGCCGAGAACCCGCTCGCCGCGCAGGCGGGCTCGGCCGGGCCGGCGGGCACCAGGATCGTGACCTTCGACGGGATCGCCGTCGACCTGCGGATCGTGGAGCCCGAGGCCTACGGGAACCTGCTCCAACATTTCACCGGGTCGGCCGAGCACAACATCGACGTGCGCGAGCGCGCCGTGCGCATGGGCCTCTCGGTCTCCGAGCACGGCATCGCCGACACCGAGTCCGGCGACGTCTCCAAGTACGAGACCGAGGCGGAGGTGTACGAGCGCCTCGGTCTCGAATACGTCGAGCCGGAGCTCCGGGAGGGCAACGGCGAGGTCGCGGCCGCGGCGAAGGGCGAGCTCCCGAAGCTGGTCGAGCTCGGCGATCTGCGGGGCGACCTGCACTGCCACACGACGCTCTCGGACGGGCGAAACTCGCTCACCGAGATGGCCGAGGCGGCGCGCGCCCGCGGCTACTCCTACCTCGCCATAACCGATCACTCGGCCAGCCACGGGTTCGGCAACCACGTCACCCCCGAGGCGCTCGCGGCGCGGATCGAGGAGGTCGCCGCCTACAACGCGAGCTCGAAGGGACGCTTTGCGCTGCTGGCCGGCTCGGAGGTCAACATCCTCCCCGACGGCTCGCTCGACTACGAGCCCGAGCTCCTCGAGCGACTCGACTGGGTCGTGGCCAGCGTCCACACCGCCTTTCGGACCTCGCGCGACAAGATGACCGAGCGCGTGATCACGGCGATCGAGAACCCGCTGGTCGATTGCATCGGCCACCTCACGGGCCGCCTGATCGGCCGCCGCGAGCCGTACGACATCGACGTCGAGGCGGTCGCCGCCGCGGCCGCCGAGCACCGAACGTTCATCGAGATCAACGGCAACCCGAACCGCCGCGACCTCTCCGAGGGCAACGCCAGGCTCGCGGCGAAGGCCGGCGTGCGGATCGTCGTCAACACCGACGCGCACGGCACCGACACCCTGAGCAATATCAAGTACGGGATCGCCACCGCTCGCCGCGCGTGGCTGAGCAAGGCGCAGATCGCCAACACGCGGACCTGGAAGCAGCTGCTGAAGCTGCGCGGGCGCTAGTCGGCGTGCCTCGATGGATCGCCGGACCCGCCTCGATTCCGCTCGGCTTGACATATACCTATATCGGTATGTATGCTCCCACCCATGGCAAGAGCGGCGACGACGACGGACGCTTTCAACGCGGTCGCAGAACCGCGGCGGCGCGAGATCCTCGACCTGTTGGTCGACGGCGAGCTGTCCGTGAACGAGATCGTCGAGCGGCTCGGGATGTCCCAGCCCCAGGTCTCCAAGCATCTGCGGGTGCTGCGGGAGGTCGGGCTGGCCGACGTCCGCGAACAGGGCCGCCAGCGCGTGTACCGGCTCAACGGGCAGCCGTTGAAGTCGATCCACGACTGGGTGACGGCCTACGAGGAAGCGTGGAGCGACCGCTTCGAGGCGCTCGACGCCGTGCTGGATGAACTCAAGGGAAAGGAATGAACGGATGGAGTCGACGACGCATAGCGGCAAGGCAACGGTGACCCTGCCCGCCGACACGCAGATCCTGATCACGCGGGAATTCGACGCCCCGGCGGAGCTCGTCTTCAAGGCGTGGACGACGCCGGAGCTGATCAAGCGGTGGTGGGCCGGCAAGCGCGGTGACGTGACGCTGGCGGAGGTCGACCTGCGAGTGGGCGGCGGCTGGCGGTACGTGATGGTCGCCCAGGGGGGCTTCGAGGTCGGCTTTCACGGGGAGTACCGGGAGATCGTGCCGAACGAGAGGATCGTGTCGACGGAGGTGTTCGAGGGCATGCCCGATGCGGCCGCGCTCGACACCCTCACGCTGACCGAGGCCGACGGGCGGACGACGCTCTCGATCCTGGTGGAGCACGAGAAGCAAGAGCACCGTGACGCCCACATCCAGTCCGGTATGGAGGACGGGATGCAGGAGTCCATGGACGCGCTCGAGGATGTCGCCAAGTCCCTGGCCTGACAGCGGACCCGGTGACGAAGGCGGGAGGGAGAAGTAGTTCGCTAAACTAATTAGCGATGGTAACTACTTCTCCCTCCGTCGCGGAGATCGCGTCCGGCCTGCGGCTCGCGATCGTTCGCACCTCGCGGCGCCTGCGCCAGGACGCGCTCGAGGCCGAGGGCCAGGGCGTTCTGAGCCCGACGCTGAACTCGGCCCTCGCGACCATCGACCTGCACGGCCCGCTGACGCCGAGCGAGCTCGCCGAGCGGGAGCGGATCCGGCGCCCGACGGCGACCCGGATCGTGTCGAGCCTCACCGAGCTCGGCCTTGTGAGCCGCACCCCTGACCCTTCCGACGGCCGCGGCTTCCTGGTCGCGACGACGCCCGCGGGGGCCGCGCTGATGAAGCGACTGCGCAAGCGCAAGAACGCCTACCTGGCAAAGCGCATGCGCGACCTCGAGCCCGACGAGGTCGAGACGCTCGCCCGCGCGTCGGAGATCCTCGAGCGCCTGCTCGAGGGTGAGTCGGTGACCGCGTACGTGACGGCCGCGCTCAGGCGTTCCTTCAGCTCCCTCGAGATCCCCAACTACCGGCGCTACTTCGCCGGCCAGATCGTCTCGCTGAGCGGCAACTGGATGCAGATGGTCGCCGAGATGTGGTTGATCCTCTCGCTCACCGGCAGCGGCGTCGCCGTCGGCGTAACCGCTGCGCTGCAGTTCCTGCCGGTGCTCGTCCTCGGCGCCTGGGGCGGCGTGGTCGCGGACCGCTTCCCGAAGCGCCGGCTGCTCATCGTCACGCAGACCGCGATGGTGCTCCCGGCGCTTACGCTGTGGGCGCTCACCGCGACCGGCGCGGTCGTGCCGTGGATGGTGTTCGCGCTCGTCTTCGCGCGCGGCGCGGTCACCGCGATCGACAACCCGACCAGACAGAGCTTCGTGATCGAGATGGTCGGCGCCGACCGCGTCGTGAACGCCGTCGGGCTCAACAGCGTGCTCGTGCACTGCGCACGGATCCTCGGCCCCGCCGGCGCCGGCATCCTGATCGCCACGATCGGCGTCGCGCCGTGCTTCTTGCTCAACGCCGCGACCTTCGTGGTGATGATCTTCTTCCTCCGGCGCATGGACCCGGCCCGCCTGATCGAGCCGGTCGTCCCGGACGACGGCGACGAGCGCGACGGCGTTGCGGCGGCGATCCGCTACGTGCGCCACGAGCCGAAGCTCGCGATCCCGCTCGCGATGATGATCGTCGTCGGCACCCTGGCGTTCAACTTCCAGGTCCTGTTGCCACTGCTCGGCCGCTTCACCTTCGACGGGGGCGCCGCCGCCTACACGGCGCTCGCGGTCGCGATGGCGATCGGATCGGTCGCCGGAGCGCTGGCCACGGGGGCCCGCGGCCGGGTCAGCGAGCGGCTGCTCGTCGGCGCGGCGCTCGGCTTCGGCGTCTTCGCCCTCCTGGCCGCCATGGCCCCGACGCTGCCCGTCGCCCTCGTGGCCCTCGTCCCGCTCGGCTTCGCGACCGTGACCTTCGCCGCCGGGGTCAACTCGACCCTGCAGCTCGAGGCGGCGCCGGCCATGCGCGGCCGCGTCATGGCGCTCTACTCCGTCGTCTTCCTTGGCTCGACCCCGATCGGGGGGCCGATCGTCGGCGCGCTGTCGGAGACGGCCGGCCCGCGGGCGGGGCTCGTGCTGGCGGGCGTGGCCGCGCTCGCCGCGGCCGTCGGCGGGGCGATCGCATTCGCGCGCCGGCGCGATCCCGAGTTCAGCGCCCTCCAAGCGGTGCGCGAGCGCAGCGCGGCGCCCCTAGCCGGCCTCGACGGGCGGTGGCGGGGGCGGCTTCGCCGTGGGGGCCCGGTCGCGGTAGAGGCCCGGGGTGCGGAGCAGGCGGACGGGCTCGAACGCGTTGGAGGGCTCGACGTAGAAGCGGACCCCGTCGCGCGCCTCGATCGCGGTGACGGCGCGCTCGCGACCGCGCCAGGCGAGCGCGATGAGGATCGCGTAGCCGGCGCCGATCGCCGCCACCTGGGGCCAGAACCAGCCGGCGACGCCCACCAGGAGCGCGAAGGCGCCGATCGGCCACAGCCGCATGAGCGCGATCCGGGCCGGCGTCTCGGCCGGGAGGTGGGTCGCCATGCGCGCGCCTGCGAGCAGCCTCGCGATCGACTCCGACGCCCGCGCCGGGCGCCCGAGCCAGAGGCCGGCGACGGCGCCGATCAGCCACCAGGCGCCGGCGACCGCGAGCGCGACCTCGTCGGCGTCCTGGTTGGCGACGACGATCGTGACGACGCCGAGCGCGGCCGCGACCCCGGCGACGAGTAGCGACGAGACCCGCAGCAGGTCGCAGAACAGCATCAGAGCGCCCGCAGGACGTCGAGGAAGCCGTCGGGGCCGCCGACCACCAGGTCCGCTTCCGAGCGGATCTCGTCCGGACCCTCCGCGGACGCGACGCCGACGCACACCCCGGCGCTGAGCGTGCCGTCGCCCTGGAGGGCGCGCAGCGCGGCGAAGGCGTCGAGGTCGGTGCGGTCGTCGCCGCCGTAGAGCGCCGCGGTCGAACCACTCTCGGAGATCAGCCGCCGCACGGCGATCCCCTTGTCGACGGTGGCCAACGGCCGCAGCTCCAACACCAGGCGGCCGAAATGGGGCACCAGACCCTGCTCGGCCGCGAGCGACGCAATCTGCTCCGCCCGGGCTCCGGCCAGATCGGGGTCGTCGGCGCCCCGCCAGTGGATCGCCTGGATGGGGCCCTTGTCCTCCAGCCGCAGCCCGCAGCCGTCGAGGTGCCTCCAGTCCAGGCGGGAGGCAAAGGAGGCCGCCGCCGTCCCGCGGTGCCCGAGCTCCGGATCGAGGGTCGGGGCCGTATCGCCCGGCCGCAGGACCTCGAGCCCATGGTTGCCGGCGTAGGTGAGCTGATCGAGGCCGACCATTCGGCGGGCGGCGCTGGCGCGGCGCCCGCTGACGCAGGCGACCAGCCGGTAGCGGCTCGCGAGTTCCACCAACAGCCCCCGCGCCGGTGCGGGAACGATCGCCGCCCCGGGATCCGCGACGATCGGCGACAGCGTGCCGTCGATGTCACAGAGCACGGCGGCGCTCGCCGGGTCGGCGCGCAGGGCGGCCAGCGGCTGGGTCAGGTCGGGCGGGGTCATCCCAGGGGCCTAGTATCGCCGCGGATGGCGGGCGGAAGGTTGCTGAAGCTGGCCGTGATCGCCACAGCGGCGGGGGCGTTCAGCGCCATGTTCGGGGTCGGCGGCGGAACCGTGATCGTCCCGCTGCTGATCGCATGGTTCGCCTACGGCGAGCGCGAGGCAACCGGGACCAGCCTGCTGGCGATCGTGGGCATCGGCGCCCTGGCGGCGATCGGCCAGGGCCTGCACGGCAACGTCAGCCTGAGCGAGGGAGTTTTGATCGGGCTCCCGGCGGTCGCCGGGGTGGTCGCGGGCACCGCGGTTCAGCAGCGGCTGCCCGAGCGCGCCATCTCGTTCATGTTCGCGATCCTGCTCCTGGCGGTCGCGGCGCAGCTGGTGATCGGCTGATGGAGTACGTGGGCGCCGCGCTGCTCGGGTTCGCCGGCGGGACGGTCGGCGGGCTGCTCGGGGTCGGGGGCGGGATCCTGTTCGTGCCGGCGCTCGTGATCTTCCTCGACGAGCCCCAGATCCGTGCCGAGGCGACGTCGCTGCTGGCGATCATCCCCGTCGCGATGGTCGGCGCCTGGCGCCAGAACGGCTACGGCAACGTTCGCGTTCGCGACGGGCTCGTCCTCGCGGCCCTCTCGCCACTCGGGGTGCTGCTCGGCGTCCAGCTCTCCAACGCGATCTCCGAGCGGGCGCTGGAGCTCGGGTTCGCGGCCTTGCTCGTGTTCGTCGCCGTGCAGTTCCTGCGCCGGGCGTTCAGGGCCGAAGCCCGCGCTCGAGCGCGCCCTTGACCGAAGCGTCGAGCGCGTTCAGCCGGTAGAGCGCCAGGGCCTCGGCCGAGGGAAAGCCGGCGCCGCCGCGACCGCGAGCGGGCCCGGCGTCGGGCCCGTGGTGGGAGAGCACGCACGCCAACAGCGCGAGCCGGCGCTGCTCCGGAAGCGACGCGGCGGCCGCGCCGACGAGCTGGGCACCGATCGCCAGGTGCCCGAGCAGCCGACCCTCCTCGCTGAGCCCGAACTCGGCGCCGTAGGTGAACTCCCGGGCGCGGCCGCAATCGTGGACGATCGCCGCCGCCATCAGCATGTCCGAGTCGAGGCGGGGATGCAGGATGCAGGTCTCGCCCACGAGGGTCGCGACCGCGACCGTGTGCTCCAGCAGGCCGCCCAGGTAGGCGTGGTGCGACGCGCGGGTGCAGGGCGCGCGTCGGAAGTCGTCGGCCAGCGCACCCGTGAAAACGAGCGACTCGACCACGTCCCGCAGCGCGGGGTCCGCGATCTCGCGCGTCAGGTGCTCGAGGAAGCCCTCGAGCTCATCGACGGAACGGTAGGCGGCCGGGAGGAAGTCGCCCGGGTCGAAGCTGCCGGGCTCGAGGCGCCGGGCGTCGTCGACCTCGACCACCAGCTCGCCGCGGTAGCGCTCGACCTTGCCGCGGACCGCGATCGCGTCGCCGGCCTCGAAGCGCAGGCCGAGGCGGTCGGCGTCGCGGAACGCGCGCGCCGCGATCTCGCCGCTGCGATCGCGCAGGCGAAGCGAGAGGTAGGCCGACCCGGAGCGCGACACCAACCGGTCCTTGGACAGGCACGCGTAGCGACCCTCGAACCTCTGTCCAGGGCGCAATTCGGCCACCGCGGGGTGGATCTGGGCGAGCGCCGCCTCCATGCGCCGATCTTGAACCGCGACGCGGACGCAACCGGCGTCCAGGGACCGGCAGCGCGCTACGCTCGGAGCCGTGCAGACACTGAACTGGGTTGCGGACCCGCCGGAGCTGCGTTCACCCGTTCTCGTCGCCGCGTTCGCGGGCTGGAACGATGCCGCCAGCGCCGCCACGACGGCGCTCGAGACCGTCTCCGGCTCGCTCTCGGCCGAGCCCGTCGCCGAGATCGATCCCGAGGAGTTCTACGACTTTCAGGTCACGCGCCCGACGATCCGGATGGCCGAGGGACAGACCCGTCAGGTCGATTGGCCGGAGAACACGATCATGGCCGCGACCGCTGCGACGGCCGAGCGCGACCTGGTGCTGGTCTCCGGGATCGAGCCCAACCTGCGCTGGCGGACCTTCGCCGAGGCCGTCCTCGAGGCGGCCGTGCGGCTGAACGTGGAGATGGTGGTCACGCTCGGCGCGCTGCTCGCCGACGTCCCCCACACTCGGCCGGTGCCGATCACCGGGCTCGCCTCGGACCCCGAGCTGGTCGAGCGCCTCGCGCTCAGCCGGTCGAGCTATGAGGGCCCGACAGGAATCGTCGGCATCGTCCACGACGCCTGTCGCCGCAGCGGGCTGACGTCGGCAAGCCTCTGGGCGGCCGTGCCCCACTACGTGGCAGCGGTCCCGAATCCCAAGGCCGCGCTGGCACTCCTGCGGCGGCTGGAGGGCTTCACGGGCGTCGCGATCGAGGCCTCCGAGCTCGAGGACGAGATGGAGCGCTTCGAGACCCAGGTCGACCGCGCGGTCGCCTCCAACCCCGAGATCGAGGAGCTCGTCCGCCGGCTCGAGCTCGAACAGGACGAGGAGCCCGAGTTCAGCGAGGGCGACGTCCCCTCGGGCGACACGATCGCGCGCGACTTCCAGCGCTTCCTACGCCAGCGCGGCGAGCCCGAGAGCTGAGCGCCTTCCCGCGCCGAGTGCTTACGCCTCGGAGGCCGGGCAGATGAGCCGGTAGTCGCACCAGGAACAGATCTCGTGCGACGGCCGGGGCTCGAAGTCCTGCTCCTCGATCCCGCCCGCGACCTCGAGCACCGTGCGCTCGACCCGTTCGGCGTCGTCGGGCTCGGCCTCGAGCCGCACGCGCTCGTCGGCGAGCACGTACCAGTAGCTGCCGACCCCCGCGTCGATCTGCCACGCCTCGCGGGCGCCGAGGCGGTAGAGCGCCAGCTGCACGTCGCCGCTCAATCGCGGCCCCGAGCCGGGGTCGCCGGTCTTGTAGTCGATCAGCTCGTACCCACCGTCGGCGCGGCGGTCGATGCGGTCGACGCGACCCCGGAGCTGGTGCGGGCCGATCGCAAAGGAGAAGTTCCGCTCCAGCCACACGGGCTGTGAGTCCGAGCGCTTGTTGCGCTCGACGTAACGGGTGAGCGCCGCCACCGCGCGGTCGCGGTACTGCAGCTCGTCGTCGGTGGCGCCGAACCCCTGTCGGCGCCACCCCGCCTCGAACAGGTTGAGCAGCCGGTCGAGTCCGCCGGCCTCCCCGACCAGGGGCTGGTCGCCACCCGATGCGGCGCGGAGCTCCTCGGCGTGAAAGCGCTCCAGCACCTGGTGCATGAGGATCCCGAACCGCTGGTTGATCGTCGGCTCCTGCGGGATCGCGAACACCCGGGCGAACTTGTACTTCAGGGGACAGGTCCGGTAGAGGTCGATGTCCGACGCCGACAGGCCGAGGCCGCCCTTGCGCCGGGGCAGGAACTGCTCCAGCGACGGCTCGCGCCGCGCGGCGACCTGCTCGCGGCGGGTGTCGCGCTCGCGCTCGGAGCCGATCACGTGCCGATCGAGCGCCGAGGCCTCGATCGCGATCCGCTGTTCCGGCGTGGCGACGCGACCGAGCAGCTCGTTGATCGCGGCGAGCGCCTCCGGCGCGGACTCCGCCCCCGGGCTCTGGATCAGGGCGGCGAGCTTGACCAGCTCGAGGTATCGGGCGACCGCCGTGTTGACGTCGTCGATCGTGTCGAGGCGCATCTCGGAGATCGCCGAGCCTGCCTTCCACGACGACTCGAGCACCTCGTCGCGGAGCATCCGGTAGGTCGAGTGCAGCCCTTCGGCCGGCCCGAAGAGCTCCTCCTCGTGCACCTCCTCCTCGCCTCCGTGGGCCTCCAGAGCCGCGCGGTAGATCCGCGACGGCGCCTGCTCACCCTCCTCCGGGCGCTCAGGCCAGGAGAGCACGAGAACCTCGCGGGCGCGCGTCATCGCCACGTGGGCGAGCATCAGGCGGCGCTGGGTGCTGAGCTCTTCGCCCGGCTGCGGCAGCTCCTCGTCGACGAGCTCGTCGGCGATCCAGGTGTCCTCCCACGAGCGCGCCGAGATCGCGCCGCGGCGCAGGCCAAGCAGGTAGACGTGATCGAACTCGAGTCCCTTGACCTGCTCCGGCTCGGCGACCATCACGGCCCCGGCCTGCGGCCGCTCGGAATCATCGCCCGCGATCTCACCCGCGTCGGCGACGGCGGTCAGATGGCGGATGAAGTCGCGCACCGAGCCGCGCGGCTCACGCCGCGACCAGTCGGCCGCCAGCTCGGCCAGGCGCGACAGGTTCACGAGGCGCTCGGCGGTCTCCGGGCTGGCCGCGAACAGCCGGTGGCGCCGCAGACCGACGCGTTCGATCAGCCGACGGACGAAGACGTCGGCGCGCAGCCGCTCGAGCGCCCGCGCCGCCGCCCCGTGGAGGCGGAGGAAGGATTGAATGCGGTCACGAGCCTCGGGCGGGAGCTGCGGGCTCTCGAGCGCGGCCTCGAGCGCGGAGACCATGTCGAGCTTGCGCCGCCGGGCGATCGTGGTGACCTTGGCCAGGTCGACCGAGCGCAGCTCCACGGGCGGCCTCGTGAGGGCGCGCACGACGGCCGCGGCGTCGGAGGGCTCGGCGAGCATCCGCAGCCAGGCGAGCACGTCGCGGACCTCCGGACGGCCGAAGAAGGCCGCGTCGCCCGCGTAGCGAAACGGGACGCTGCGCTCCTCGAGCGCCGCCGCCACCAGCCGGCTCTCGCGCCACCCAGAGCCGGCGATCACGCAGATGCGCTCCGCCCGAACCTCCCCCGCGGCCAGGAGGTGTTCGACCTCGCGCGCCACCGCCTGGACCTGGGCGCGGTCGTTCTCGCAGCGCCAGAAGCGGGTGGCGCCAGGGCTGCGGCGCGACTCGCCGAGGTCCACCTCGGCCGCCTCCGGGTGCGCGGCGCGGAACGCCGCCAGGGCAGCGGCGCCTGCGCCTCGCCAGCGGCGCGTCGCCTGCGCGGGATCGCAGGTACAGACGAGGTTGCCGTGGGGAGCCAGGGCGTCGAGCAGCCGCCGATGCGCGATGCCGGTGTCCTCGAGCTCGTCGGCGAGGGCCTCGCCGAACCGCTCGGTCACCGCCTCGGCGACGTCCGGGCGCCTGTGCAGGAGGGAGGTGAGCTCGGCGATCAGGTCGCCGCCATCGAGGCTCCCGGCCTCGTGAAGGATCCGATCGTGGCGGGCGTAGAGCTCGGCGAACTCGGCCTCGCGCTCGGCCCGCTCGCGCTCGGCCGCGGTCGACGCGGCGCGGACGCGACCGAGCGCCCACTCGCGCAGCTCGGGCGCGCCGACCGCCTCGGCCTTGAGCAGGTCGATGCGCCGCAGCAGGCGCGCCAGCAGACCCGCTGGGTTGCCGCGGATCTCGTGGCGGCGAAGCGGCAGGTCGTCGATGCGGTCGAGGAGGATGGCCAGTCGGTCCGCAAGCCCGACGGTGGTGAAGAACGGGTCGAGTCCGGCCTCGGTGGAGTACTCGCGCAGCAGGGCCTCGGCCAGCTCCTCGTACGTGTGGACCCAGAGCTCCTCGTGGGGACGGTCGAGCGCGACCTCGGCGCTCTCGCGCAGCTGCGAGCGCGCCGCCCGGGACCGGGCGAGCACCAGGACGCGCTCCGGGCGGGTGCCGCGAGCGGCGAGCGCCTCGAGGCGCATGACGAGGGCCTCGGTGCGCCCGGAACCGGCCGCGCCGAGCACCAGGAGCGGGCCGTCGCCGTGATCGACGACGCGCCGTTGCGCCGCTGTCGCCGTGTGGCCGTCGGAGGGCACTCGCACACCTTCTAGCATGCCCCCGATGGCCCCATCCCAAGTCGCGGGCGTGCCCATCGACGAGTGGCTCGAAGCCTGCCGGCGGATGGTCGCGGCCCAGCGGGATCTCTACGAGCGCACCAGCGGGATCGCCGCCAGGACGCAGTACGCCGGGATCGGCGAGGGCGGCGACCGCAGCCTGGTGATCGACCGCGAGGCGGAGGACATCGTGTTCGGCGAGCTCGAGCGGCTGCACGACGCCGGCGGCAACTTCACCGCCGTCTCGGAGGAGCGCGGCGAGGTCGCCTTCGGAGGCGGTGACGGCCTCGTGGTGATCGATCCGATCGACGGCTCGCTCAACGCTCGGCGCACCCTGCCCTCGTTCGCGCTCAGCGTCGCCGTCGCGACCGGGCCCTCGATGGCCGACGTCGAGCTCGCGTACGTCTGGGACTTCGGCGCCGACGAGGAGTTCGTCGCCCTGCACGGCGGCGGGGCGCGACTCGACGGCGAGGAGCTCCTCGCGCGCGGACCGGGTTACGGGCTCGAGGTCGTCGGGCTCGAGGCGACCAAGCCGGAGCTGATCGCCCCGATCGTCGCCGGCCTCGAGGGCAAGGCTTACCGCCTGCGCGGGATCGGATCGCTCGCCCTGAGCGTCTGTTACGTCGCCGCGGGGCGATTCGATGGAATGCTCAGCGGGCGCCCCAGCCGCTCCGTCGACGTCGCCGCTGCGCAGCTGATCGCGCGCGAGGCCGGCGCGAGCGTTGAGTTCGTCGACGTCGGGCTCGCCGGCGCGCACCTCAACCTCGCGGCCAGGTTTGAGATCGCCGCCGCCCTCGACGAGGAGATGCTCGGCACGCTGCTCGAGATCCAGCGCGAGGCCGCGGCGGCTTGACGGCGCCCGAGTCGCTGGTCGACTGGGGCCTCGCCGAGCGCGCCGCCTCCACGATGATCGCGGGACTCCCGCGGATGCCCGGCGACGACCCGCCGCCGTCGCAGCCGTACGAGCCGAGCGAGGTCGACGCGGTGTGCGCGCGGGCGCTCGCGGCAGCCGCCGACTACGCGGGCCTGGGCGAGGTTGAGTCTCCCCCGCGCCCGGAGCTGATCGGGCGGCGCGAGTGGGCGCGGACGGCCCTCGCCAGCCTCAGCGAGGCGGCGCGACCCATCGAGGCACGCGTCGCCGCCGAGCTCGACCTGCCCGGCCCACTCGGAGGTCTCGCCCGCCGCGCCGCCGGGGCGGGCATCGGCCTGGAGGCGGGGCTCGCCGCCGGCTACGCCGCCAAGCGGGTGCTCGGCCAGTACGACGTAGCCCTGTTCGGGCCCGAGCGGCCCGCGCGCCTGCTCCTCGTGGGCGAGAACCTCGAGACGGCGCGGCGAACGCTGGAGGCCGACCGGGAGCTCTTCCTGCTCTGGGTCGCCCTGCACGAGTCCACGCACGTGATCCAGTTCGAGCGCGTCGACTGGCTCGTCCCACATCTGCGCGCGCTCGCCTCGCGGCTGATCGAGGGCGCGGCGGAGGGGTTCGACGCGGCGGCGGTCGGTCGCCTCGGCCGCCGGCTCCTGCGCGAACCGCGCGCGGTGGCTCGCGCGGCCCTGCGCGGCGAGCTCGCCCGGATGCTCTCCGACCCCGGCCACAGCGAAACGCTCGACCGGCTACAGGCGACGATGTCGGTGATCGAGGGGCATGCCGAGCACGTCATGGACGCCGCCGCGGCCGAGCTCGGAGCGGACCTCGGCGAGCTTCGCCGGCGCCTCGAGACGCGCCGCGAACGCCGCGGCGGGCTCTCGGACCTGCTCGCACGGCTGCTCGGGCCTGGACCTGAAGCTGCGCCAGTACCGGCTCGGCAAGGCATTCTGCGACCGGGTCGTGACCGAGGCCGGGCCCGAGGCCCTGCGGCTCGTCTGGCGCTCCCCCGAGGACCTACCCGACCTCGGTGAGGTCGAGGCCCCGGAGCGCTGGCTCGACCGGGTCGCCGTCCACGCTCGGTAGCTGTAACCGGCTCCCTCGACCCGGGTACAAACACCTGTTCGCTTTGATAGAGTGAACCTCCTTAGAAGTAATGAAGTTAGAAACGACTGAACCCAAAGGGGTTGAGGTAAACCGAATGGCAACCACCGCCAAGAGCACCAGCACCAACAGCACCAGAACGTCGAAGCCGAAGCAGGCCACGAGCGCTCCCCGGAGCGACACGTCGCAGGTCCGCGAAGGCGTCACCAAGGCCCGTCACGGCGCCGTCTCGATCGTCCGCCAGGGCGCGGAGCGCGTCGTCGACCTGCCCGTCGGCGCCGCCCTCACGCTGCGCGACCGGGTCGAGGATGTCCTCGAGCCCTGGACCGCCGAGTCCACGCGCGAGCGCGAGCTGAAGAGCCTGCGCACCCAGGTCACCCGCGAGCTGAACAGGTTCGAGCGCCGCGGTGGCCAGGCCCGCCGTAAGGCGACCCAGCGCGCCCGTTCGACGCGCAATCGCGTTGAGCGCGAGGTCAAGTCCCGGCGCCGCAACGTCGAGAAGACCGTGCGTCAGAACCGCAGCAAGGCCGAGACGCAGATCAAGAAGGCGCGGACCGTCGTGCAGGAGCGCGTTCCGGTCCTTCCGTAGCACCGCTTAGCCCGGGCCGACCGCGGAGGTTGGCGGCGCGCCCGGTGAGACTGTCCGTCCTGACGGCGGGCAGAACAGCAACCTCTCCTCCCCGATCGACCGGCCTGGTGCCGGTCGATCTTTTTGGGAGCGGGTTGGCGAGGGACGGGAATAACTCGCGCCACGTCCTCCGCTCTCGCTCGAATCTATGGCCCGCGGCTACGCCGCGGGCTTTTTTTCTGCTTCCGCGTCCGGGCGTGCGCGGTGATCCTTGGAGCGGGGCTGCTTCAATGGAGGCGTGACTTTGCCGACGAATGATCAGGTGACCGATGCCCTTCGCGCCGTGATCGATCCCGAGCTGCGGCGGTCGATCGTCGATCTCGGGATGGTGCGCTCGATCGACGTCCGCGAGAGCGGCAAGGTCGAGGTGGTCGTCTCGCTGACCACGCCGGGCTGCCCGATCCGCTCCCACTTCCAGCAGGCCGTGGCCGCCAACGTCGCGGCCCTGGACGGGGTGACCGAGGTGGGCGTCGGTTTCGACGTGCTCAGCGACGAGGAGAAGGGCCGCCTGCAGGAGGCGCTCGGGCGTCCAGGAGGCCTCCCGGAGGGCGCCCTGGCGGCGGTGAAGAACGTGATCTGCATCGCCTCCGGCAAGGGCGGGGTCGGCAAGTCGACCATGACCGCGAACCTGGCGGCCGCGCTCCAGGCCGAGGGCCAGACGACGGGGGCGCTCGACGCCGACGTCTACGGCTACTCGATCCCGCGCATGCTGGGCGTCGATCAGCGGCCCGACGTCAACGCCGAGCGCAAGATCATCCCCCCCACCGGCCCGGCGGGCATCAAGGTGATGTCGATCGGCTTCTTCCTCGAGCGCAACGCTGCCGTCGTCTGGCGCGGGCCGATGCTGCACAAGGCGATCCAGCAGTTCCTCGAGGACGTGGCCTGGGACGAGCTCGACTACCTGCTTCTCGACCTCCCGCCCGGCACCGGTGACGTCTCGATGACGCTCGCCCAGCTGCTCCCGCAGGCGAAGGTGGTGGTCGTGACCACGCCGCAGCCGGCGGCGCAGAGCGTGGCCCGGCGCGCCGCCGAGATGGCGGCGAAGGTCGACCTCGAGGTGCTCGGAGTGATCGAGAACATGTCCGGCTTCACGACCCCCGACGGCCAGCGCTTCACGATCTTCGGCGAGGGCGGCGGCCAAGTTCTCGCCGACGAGCTCGACGTGCCCCTGCTGGGCAAGATCCCGCTCTCCGAGGAGCTGCGCGAGCACGCCGACAGCGGCACGCCGCTGTCGCTCGCCGATCCGCAGGCCGCGGCGTCGATCGCGATTCGCGACGCGGCGCGCGGGATCATCGCCGCCACGCCGCAGGAGCTGCCGGTGATGCAGGCCGAGTCGCCCGCCGCGCCGGCGCTCGCGCCGATCGGCGGCACCGAGCTGCCCGTGGTCCAGGTCTCGGGCTGACGACGCTGGACCCGCTCTACGAGATCAATCGCTCGTGGTGGGACGAGCGCGTCGCCGGCCACGTTGCGAGCAGGTTCTACGACGTCGATTCCTTCCGCGAGGGCAAGTCGGTCCTGCGGCCGTTCGAGCTCCAGGAGGTCGGCGACGTCACCGGGAGCCGCCTCGCGCACCTGCAGTGCCACTTCGGCCTCGACACGCTCTCGTGGGCGCGTCAGGGGGCGTCCGTCGTCGGGCTCGACTTCTCCGAGCCCGCGGTGGAGGCGGCGCGCAAGCTCGCGGCGGAGACGGGGCTCGACGGACGCTTCGTGCAAGCCGACGTGTACGACGCCGTCGCCGCGCTCGATGGTGAGGTCTTCGACATCGTCTACACGGGCCTCGGCGCGCTCAACTGGCTTCCCGACCTGCCGCGCTGGGCCGGTGTGGTCGCCGACCTGCTGAAGCCGGAGGGATTCCTCTACCTGGCCGAGTTCCATCCGTTCACCTGGATGTTCGCCGACGAGGAGCTCGAGATCGAGCTCGACTACTTTCACCGCCCGGAGGGTGAGAGCTTCGACGACGACATGCAGGGCAGCTACGCGGACCTGGACGTCCCCACTCGCAACAACGCCACGATCGAGTGGGCGCACACGCTCGCGGACGTGGTCACCGCGCTGCTCGGGGCGGGCCTGCGGCTGGAGCTGCTGTCCGAGCACGACTACACCCTCTTCCCCCGCTTCAAGCACCTGGTCGAGGACAGGGACCTGCTCCCCGCGGGGGTGGTCTACCGCCAGCCCGAGGGCGAGCCCAGGCTGCCGCTGATGTACTCGCTGCGCGCGCGCCGCGCGTAGCTCAGCGCGACGCCCAGGTCGGGCCGAAGCCCGGGCGCAGGTTGCGGGCGGCCGTGCCGTCCGCGTTCATGACCCGGATCCGCGCCCCCTTCTCCCTGAGGTCGAGGTCCTCGCCCACACGCTTGGAGGTGGTGAAGTGCGTGAACGCGATCCGGCTGCCGTCGGGGGAGAACACGGGTGAGTCGTCGGAATGCTTGTCGTGGGTCAGGCGCGTTTCATGCGTGCCGTCGGCGCGCATCACGTAGAGCTCCGTGTGCACGATCGTGTCGCGGTAGCCGCTGAACAGGATCCGTCGCCCATCGGGCGAGTAGTCCGGCGAGAAGTCCTGGCCGTCGGTCAGCCGCTTGACACGCCCGTCGCCCACGCGCACCGAGTACAGGCCGGTGCCGGCGCCGTCGGCGAGCAGGGACCTGCCGTCGGGCGCGAACGAGGGGTGGTAGAGGCCGCCGGGCTGGTGCGCGAGGCGCCGCTGGTGGCGGCCGTCGGCGTTCATGAGGAAGAGCGTCCCGTCGCGCGAGAACGCGATCCGCCGGCTATCGGGCGAGTAGGCCGGGTCGCTGTCGTCGTCCCTGCCCTTCGTCAGCCGCTCGCGGTGGCGGCCGTCGGCGCGCATCGCCCAGATGTCGTCGATTCCGGACGTGTGGTGAGGGTCTCGCGTGTAGACGACGTGGCGGCCGTCCGGCGACACGCTCGGCTCCGCGATGTTGCCGTTGGCGATGCGAACGCGGTCCTTGCCCGAGGGCTTGATCGACTGGGCCGATTGGTCGACCTGGTAGACGATGCGGCCGTCGGTGCCGGTGGAGGCAGCCTGGGCGGCGGGGGCGAGGGCGAGCAGGGCGATGAAGGCTGGAGCGAGCTTCTTGATCATGCGGCGATCATCGGCCACCGCGATCGGCTCGCCTATACCCCCTAGGTGTGATTCACGCGCCCCCCGGCGCTATTTGCCGGCGAAGTACTCGGCGTTGATCGGCGTGTACTTCTGCCACTCCTCGGGGAGCTGGTCCTCGGCGAAGCAGGCGTCGACCGGGCACGCCTCGACGCAGGCATCGCAGTCGATGCACTCGTCCGGATCGATGTAGAGCTGCTCGACGTTGTCGTAGTCGGGCTCGTCAGGGGTCGGGTGGATGCAATCGACCGGGCAGACCTCGACACAGGAGTTGTCCTTCTGGCCGATGCAGGGTTCGGCGATGACGTAGGCCAAGGTCCTTTCCCTTTCTGGTCGTTGGAGCGGTTTTCCGGCCGTTGCCGGTGAAGCTCCCGGCCGGGCGAATCGCGCATTCTAGAGTGTGCCCGCATGATCCTGGTGACTGGCGCGACCGGGACCGTGGGCAAGGCCCTGGTCCCGAAGCTGCTCGAGGGCGGCGACGAGGTACGGGTCCTCGTTCGCGACCCGCGCCAGCTCGGCCGGTTGCGAGTCGAGGTGCGAATCGCGCTCGGAGACCTCGTCGAGCTGCGCGACCCGCGCGTCTCGCGGCAGGCGCTGCGCGGCGTCGACCCGCCACCGAATCGTCGCCCTGGAGGATGCAGCTCGGATACTTCCAGGTGACCGCCGACCCGGTCTCCACCTGGGTCCACGTGATGTTGCTCGCACGGCCTTGCACATGCCGCGCTTGGTGACGAAGTTGTAGATGCCGCCGACGCCGTTCTTGTCGCCGGGGTACCAGTTCTGCACGGTCGAGGACTCGATGGTCGCCCGGTCGAGGGCCACCAGCTCGACCACCGCCCGCGTGCAGCTGGTTCTCGTCGCGCTTGGGGGCCGTGCAGCCTTCGAGGTAGCTGACCGACGCGCCTTCCTCGCACACGATCAGCGTCGCTCGAACTGGACCGTGTCCTTCGCATCGATGCGGAAGTAGGTCGACAGCTCCATCGGGCACTTCACGCCCTTCGGCACGAACACGAAGCTGCCGTCGCTGAACACCGCCGAGTTGAGCGCCGCGAAGAGGTTGTCGGTGTGGGGCACGACCGAGCCGAGATACTGGCGCACCAGCTCGGGGTGACCCTTCACCGCTTCCGAGAGGAGCAGAAGATGATGCCCAGCTCCGCCAGCTCTTGCGGAACGTCGTGGCCACCGACACGGAGTCGAACACCGCGTCCACGGCGACCCCGGCGAGCAGCTGCTGTTCGATCAGGGAGTCCCAGCTTGTCGAAGGTCGCCCGGATCTCGGGGTCGACTTCGTCCATGCTGCCCAGCTTCTTCCGCTCCTTCGGCGCCGCGTAGTACCGAGATCGCCTGGTAGTCCACCGCATCGTAGGTGACGTTCTGCCAGGTGGGCTCGGTCATCTTGAGCCAGGCGCGATAGGAGCGGAGACGCCACTCCAGCAGCCACTCCGGCTCTTCCTTCTTGGCCGAGATCAGACGGACGATGTCCTCGTTGAGCCCCTTGGGGGCGATGTCCTGCTCGATATCGGTGACGAACCCGTACTTGTATTCGGTGTTCGCCAGTTGTTCGATGACGTCAGTGGATGTGGACATGACAGGTTCTGAGGTTCTCGGGTTCCGGGATTCTCAGGTCTCGGCGTCACACCGGAAACGACTCGCCGCAGCCGCACGTGCTCTTGGCATGCGGGTTGCGGAGCGTGAAATTCGTCGCCATCAGGTTGTCCTCGTCGAAGTCGAGGACGGTGCCGTCGAGCAGCTTGAGGCTGCGCGGGTCCACGAACACCTTCGCGCCGCCCGTCCCTCGAAGATCTCGGTCGGTGGCCCGCGGTGCGCCGTCGAAGGCGAACGTGTAGGCAAAGCCCGAGCAGCCGCCAGCCTTGACGGCGATGCGGAGGCCGCCGGCCGCCTGCTGTTTCGACAACTGGCGCGTGATGACCCGCGCCGCGCTTTCGGTAATCTCGATCATGACTGCTGTCCCGCCTTCTCGCCGGCATCGCGCACCGCCTGCCGCGCGGCGTCCACCGCGACGCCGGCCACGTGCGCCCGCTCCGCCGGCAAGGCCAGATGCTCCACGACGCGCTCCGCGGTGAACCGCCGCGCATCCTCGAGGCTGGCCCCTCGAGCCATTCCGTCACGAGCCCGGTCGCCGCAATGGCGGCGCTGCACCCGAACACCTTGAAGCGGGCCTCCGACGATCCGCCCTGCCGCACGCGGACCTGGATGCGCGCGAACGTACCGGCGTCGAGCGATCCCGCCTCGCCCGTCCCGACCTCGGCCGACTCCGGGAGCGTCCCCACCCGCTGCGGGTTTCGCACCCGATCCAGTACCGCCGCGGAGTAACCCGGCATCCTTCCTACCCTCGTGCTCCCGCCGCGGCCCGCGCCGTCGGCGAGGTCGCACGCAGGTAGGTAACCACCTCCGCCACGTGAGCCACCGCACGGTCGACATCGACGGCGGTGGTGAAGCGGCCGAGGCCGAACCTGAGCGACGCCAGCGCCGCATCGCGCGAGAGCCCGAGCGATTCCGAGCGCATGCGAACGGCTCGGCACTGAGGCACGCCGCGCCGGAGGACACGGCAATCTCTGTGAGGCCGAGCAGCAGCGATTCGCCTTCCACTCCGGCGACCTGCACGTTCAAGTTCCCCGGCAGGCGCGGCGCGATCGCGCCGTTCACCGTCACGTCACCGACCTGCGCGAGCAAACCCTGCCGAAGGCGATCCCGAGCTGCGCGAGCCGCTCACTCTCGCCGGGGAGCTCGGTCGCGGCCACCGCACACGCGGCGCCGAATCCCACGATACCGGGGACGTTCAGCGTGCCGCCGCGAAGACCGCGCTCTTGCCCGCCACCGGTTACGGCCGGGCGCATCCGCTCTCGACACCGCGCGCGACGAACAGCGCGCCGGCGCCCTTCGGCCCGCACCTTTGTGGGCGCTGAAGGACGCCAGGTCCACGCCCATCGCGTGAACGTCCAACGGCAGCTTGCCGAGTGCCTGGACCGCGTCGGTATGCACGAGCGCCCCGTGATGGTGGGCGAGCCTGGAAATCTCGGCCACCGGCTCGATCACACCGATCTCGTTGTGCGCCAGCATCACGCTCACCAGCGCCGTGGCCGGCGTGATCGCCGCCCCCACCTCCGCCGGATCGACCAGGCCCGTCGATGGCACGGTCAATTCGGTGACCGACCACCCTTCGGTCGCCAGCCGTCGAACCGGTTCGAGCACGGCCTTGTGCTCGGTCACCAGCGTCACCACATGCCGCCGATTGGTGGCCGCGGCCACTCGGCAACCGCCAGGTGATTCGCTTCGGTCGCGCCGCTCGTGAAGCACCTCACGAGCGTCGGCGCCCATCAGCGCCGCCACCTGCTTGCGCGCGCGTTCCACCGCGTCGTGAGCCACCCAGCCTGCCTGGTGGGTCCGGCTCGACGCGTTGCCGTAGAGGTCGGTGAAGAACGGCAGCATCACCTCGAGCACGCGCGAGTCGACGGCGTGGTCGGCGTGATGATCGAGGTAAATCACCTATCGTTCTCCCGCCGGCGAAACGAACACCATCCGAGAGACCTTCGAAGCGGCGACGGTGCGGGCGGCAGCGCCGGGTCGGCCGCCAGCTCGGCCACCGATACGATCGTCAGCATCTCGAGGATGCGGTTCTTGATCTTCCAGAGAGGGTCGCGAATGCTGCAGGTCGTGTACTGCCCGCAGGCGTGATCGTCCGGCGAGCACGCCGTCACGGTGACCGGCCCATCGACCGCCTGGATGACGTCGGCGACGCTGATCCGCGCCGCGGGCTTCCCGAGGCGATACCCGCCTCGCGTGCCCTGCACCGAGACCAGCAGCCGGGCGCGGACGAGCCGCTGCAGGACCTTCGCCAACAGCTCGAGGGGGATGGCGTGCGCCTCGGAAATTTCCCGGGCACTGGCGGCTCCACCATCCGCTCGCGTGGCCAGATGTTTGACCGCCATGAGGGCGTAATCCGACTTTTTCGAGAGTCTGAGCATGGGTCTCGCGGAAATCCGACCGCGCTAGTCCTAGTTTAGACCCCGATATCGGACTTGGCAAGTCGGAGATCGGATGCGGCAGAGAAAAGGACATGGGAAAGTGAAGCGTGGAAGGCTGGGCCGGCTCTAACTGCAGAGCTTCGCTTCCCTTCGTTTGGCTTCACACTTTCGATGTTTCCACTTCCTTTCGGTACCTTCGGTTGACTCGGATCCACCTCATCGCTCCAGCGAAGGATGCCCCCAGTAAGGTTGAGCACCCGCGGGAAGCCCGCGCTTCGCAGGAAGGCCGCCGCCTTCGCGCTGCGGATGCCCGACCGGCACTGGCACACGACAATGCGATCGCGGTTGATCTCACCGTAGCGTTGCGGAATCTCCCCCAGGGGGATCAGCTGCGACCCCGCGATCTTGGCGATCTGATACTCCTGGGGTTCCCGCACGTCGACGATGACCAGGGCTTCGTGACGATCGAGGGCCGCCTTCAGCTGCCGCGGTGTGATCTCCGTGGCGCCGGGCGCCAACGGGTCCTCGGGGCTGCCTTGGGCTTCGGGGGCCGGCGCTGAGGTCACGCCGCTCGGCACGCCGCAGAACTGCTCGTAGTCGATGAGCTCAGTGACGCTCGGATGGTCGCCGCAGACGGGGCACTCGGCATCTCGGCGCAGCTTCATCTCGCGGAAGCGCATCCGCAGCGCGTCGTAGATCAGGAAACGGCCGATCAGCGGTTCACCAGTCCCGAGAATCAGTTTGATCGCCTCGGTGGCCTGAATCGTCCCGATGATGCCCGGCAGCACCCCCGGCAGCACGCCGGCTTCGGCGCAGCTCGGGACCAGCCCCGGCGGAGGCGGCTCGGGGTAGAGGCAGCGGTAGCACGGCCCGCCCTTGGTCGAACACCGATGCCTGCCCCTCGAACCTGAAGATGCTGCCGTAGGCGTTGGGCTTGCCGAGCAGCACGCAGGCATCGTTCACCAGATAGCGGGTCGGGAAGTTATCGGTGCCGTCGAGAATGACGTCGTAGGGGCGGAACAGGTCGAGCGCATTCGCCGACGAGAGCGCCACTTCGTAGGTCTCGACATGAACGTTCGGGTTCAGCGCGTAAATCCGCTCGCGGGCCGACGCCAGCTCTGGACCGCCCGACGTCGGGAGTGCCGTGGAGGAGCTGCCGCTGCAGGTTGCTCAGGTCAACGACGTCGAAGTCGACGAGGCCGATCGTGCCCACGCCGGCGGCGGCAAGATACATCGCCGCGGGAGACCCGAGCCCGCCGGCGCCGATGCAGAGCACTTTCGCCGCCTTCAACGCTCGCTGCCCGTCCATTCCCACTTCCGGCAGGATCAGATGCCGGCTGTAGCGCCGCACCTCGTCCGCGGAGAGCTGTGTCGCGGCCGGAGCGGCCACGCCGGCCCCGCCAGCCACCGAGGGGATGATGCTGACCACGTCTCCAGCCTTGAGCGGCGTGTCTTCCTTTTGCAGGTACCGGATGTCTTCGTCATTGACGTACACGTTCACGAAGCTGCGCAGACGTCCCTCGCCCGTGTAGAGATGCTGCCGCAACCCTCCGTACTTCGTCGTCAACCCGTTGAGCAGCTCGCCAACGGTATGTCCGTCCACTTTCGACCGCGTCCAGTCTGTCCGTGAACGAGCGGAGCGGGGTCGGGATCAGAATCTTCGTCGCCATGTGTCGATGTCTCCAGCCTCTCAAACGCCAGGGGCTCTTGCGCAAACGCCGATCGATCCTCGGCCAGCCGCCACGACGTGATGTCCCCAGGGCTGCCGTCCGCGACCGAGATGATGACGTACGAGAAGACCGGCCAGGCGTGATCCAGATCGTATTGCGAGGGATGAGCGGGGTGGTCGGGATGTGAATGATAGAAGCCGATCAGGACCAGCCCCTCGTCCGCCGCCCTCGCCTCGGCGACCGATAGTCGCGCGGCCGCACCAGGAAGCGCCGCCTCGGGCCCTCCTCGGTGGTGTTGGGCAGCGGCCACGCCTGTCGGACCACCCCGTCGTGGCCCAGCAACGCACCGCAGCACTCGTGCGGATATGTCTCGCGACCATGCGCCTGGATGGCCTCCAGTACGCCGGGCCCCAGCGTGAGCGCGCTCGTCACGCGCCCTCCCAGAAGGCCTCGGAGAGGTACCGCTCTCCACCATCGCAGAGCACGGTCACGACGACGGCGGGGCTCGACCAGCGCGAGCGCGGCGGCGACGCTGGCGCCGGCCGAGATCCCGACGAGCAGGCCTTCCTCCCGCGCCAGGCGGCGCGTCATGGCCACGGCCCTCTCGGTGTCAATCCGTAGGTCCACGTCGGCCAGGGTCGGGTCGTAGATGCCGGGCACGATCGCGGTGGCCATGTGCTTCAGGCCTTCGATGCCGTGCAGCGGGCTCTCGGGTTGCAGCGAGGCCAGCACCACTCCTGGCAGCAATTCGCGCAGCCGGCGCCCGACGCCGACGAACGTGCCACTTGTGCCAGCCCGGCGACGAAGTGCGTCAGCCGGCCAGCCGTCTGCTCGATGATCTCCGGAGCGGTCGTGTCGTAGTGCGCGCGCCAGTTGAACGGGTTGTTGGACCGGTCCGGGTAGAAATAGCCGTCCGGCGCGGCCGCAAACCGCCGCCGGGCCTCACGGATCGCACCGTCCGAGCCCTCGAGCGGATCGTCAGTACCAACTCGGCGCCATACGCACGCAGCATGCGCTTGCGTTCCGCCGTGACGTTGTCAGGCACGCACAGCACGACCGGCACGCCGATGGCGGCGCCAAACATCGCGTAGGCGATGCCGGTATTACCCGAGGTGGCGTCGAGCAACGTCTTGCCCGGCGCCAGCGCGCCGCTGGCCAGGCCCTCGAGCATCATCCGCCGGGCCGGCCGATCCTTCACGGAACCGCCAGGGTTGGCGA
This sequence comes from uncultured Solirubrobacterales bacterium, assembly GCA_963742205.1. Lineage (GTDB taxonomy): Bacteria > Actinomycetota > Thermoleophilia > Solirubrobacterales > 70-9 > WHSW01. The sequence continues at coordinate 436,616 of CAVUKZ010000006.1, forward strand.
ACTCCGCCTTGCCGTAGAGCTCGATGCCGGGCTTCTCCTGCTCGATCCGGTGGAGCCGGATGAGCGGTGTGCGGCCGACCAGGTCGAACAACGCACTGGCGTGCCCTGCTGTTGGAAGAAGGACAGATGACATGCGGGAACTGGAAGATTCTAGGTAAACACGCCGGGCAAAGGCACGGCAAGGAAAATCCGACTATCGGAGTCGGATATTGGCCGCAGATGACTCGGATGACGCAGAGGAATGGGGCCGAGGAGGCCCGGAGGGTGCGGGGCCCAGAGCTACTTGATGGCGGCCGTCACGGTCACGACCGCCCGGATTCCGATCTCCCCTTCGGCAACGGGCGTCGTCGGCTGCGCCGCGGCATCTGCTGCCATCCGGAACTCCTGCTGCGGGCGCATCACGGGGCCCTGCACCGCCTCATCGATGCGGATGACGCGGTCCACGCTTCGCCGCGCCCCCGCCGCCGCGGCATCCGCGCGCGCCATCGCATCGGCCACGGCGCGGGTGAGCGCCTCGCGCTCGATCTTGGTCCGCTCCTTGAGGTCGAACTGCACGCCCTGAATCGACGTCGCTCCGGACAACACGCTCGCGTCGAGGACATCGCCGAGTTTCGTCAGATCGTCCACGCGCACCTCGACGACGTTGCGGGCGAGATAGCCGCGCGGCGTCTGGCGGCCGCCGCTGTAGTCGAATTCCTGCTGGAGCGCGACGACAAGGGTGCGGACCGCGTCCTTGGGGATGCCGGCGGCGGCGATCCTCTGGAGCACCGCCGACATGGCTGTGGCGTTGGTGGCCTGTGCGTCCTTGGGATCGCGCGAGCGAGAGTCGGCGCCCACCCGCACCAGCGCGCGATCGGGCGCCGTGCGCACCACGCCCTCGCCCCGTACTGTCACGACCGGCAGATCCGGCGGCAGGGGTGGCAGCGGCTGGGCCCAGACCTCGGGCGTGTGCACGAGCGCCAGCAGTGCGATGGAGAGCAGGATGGACCGAAGCATGGTGTCGCTCCTCACCCTGAGTAGACCACACGGAACCCAACGCTGTAGGCGTAGGTGTCGGGCGGGACCCGGTGGCGGTGTGCGCAGCGGAGTTGGTTCACATCGTGCGTCACCCACGACCCGCCCCGCAGCACGCGGAACACGCCCTGTGCGGGCCCACGCGGATTGCGGTCGTCCGCGGCGCGGTACGCGTCGGCGCCGTACCAATCGGCCACCCACTGCCAGACGTTTCCCGCCATGTCGTAGAGCTCGAACCCGTTCGGGGCGTAGCTGCCGACCGGGCGGGTGCCGCGGTGGCGCTTGAGCGCCGGTTCTGGCAGGAAGTTGCCGCGCGAGGCGTCGATGTCGTCTCCCCACGGGTATCGCTTCTGCTCGAGCCCGCCGCGGGCGGCCCGCTCCCATTCGGCCTCGGTCGGGAGCCTGACGAGCTGACCGATCTGGCCGCTCAGCCAGCGGCAATAGGCCATCGCGTCGGCATGCGTGACGAGCGTGACCGGGTGGCGGCCACGATCCCGCGGCGGGTCGCCGCCACGCCACACATACGGCGCGGCCAACTCGCGGAACGGGAGCTCGTGTTGGGGGGTGACCAGCAACGGGAGGTCGCGGAGGCTTGGCGGCGGATGCCCCGCGTCGCGTACGAATGCCGAGTACCTGATCGACCGTGATGGCGTAGGCCGAGACGTGGAAAACGTCGATCAGTACGGCTCGCGGCGGCCGCTCGTCGTCGCCGCCTTCGAACGATCCCATCGTGAAGCGGCCGCCCGGGATGGCTGCGAATCGCGGCAGGAGCTCCTCACCCATACCTGACCGCTCAGCCCACTCGAGTGGACATTCCGAGAGCCCGCCGATCTGATCGAGGCCGGCGCATACGGACGGGAGTTTGAGTTGATCGCATGCTCAACTGGAGTGAGCTGTGGGCTTGATCCGACCCCAAAGTATACTGCCGGCTGTGCAACTCGAACAGTTCGCAATGGAGCGTATGCAGTCCACTTACGAGAACCTGGTGGACTACAACCTGTCCGAAAGCGGGGTGCGGCCGCTGACGCCGCGCGAGCTCCTCATCGACCGCGCCGCGCTCGACGCCTTGCTCGATCACCCGCTGGTCTACACCCAGTCGAACGGCACCGTGGCGCTGCGCGAAGCCGTGGCCGCGATGTATCCCGGCGCGACCATCGCGCACGTCGAGGTGACCAACGGCGGGTCCGAAGCCAACTACATCACGACCTGGCGCCTGGTGGAGCCGGGCGACGAAGTCGTGATGCTGCTCCCGAACTACATGCAGACATGGGGCGTGGCGCGAGCCTTCGGGGCCACGATTCGCGAGTGGCGGCTGGCCGAGAAGGCCGGACGCTGGACGGCCGACCTGTCGGCGCTCGACGCGCTGGTGACCCCGCGCACGAAGGTGATCGTGATCTGCAATCCGAACAACCCGACGGGCGCGCGTCTCACCGCGGCCGATCTCGACGGCATCGCCCGCGCCGCCGATCGCGTCGGGGCCTGGGTGCTGTCCGACGAGATCTACCGCGGCGCCGAGCTCGACGGACAGGAGACGCCGTCGATGTGGGGCCGTGGCGAGCGGGTGATCGTCACCAACGGATTGTCGAAGGCGTACGGGCTGCCCGGGCTGCGCATCGGCTGGATGGTCGGCCCACCGGCGCTCGTCGCGTCGACGTGGTCGTGCACCGACGACTACGTCACCATTGCGCCCGGCGCGCTCAGCGACCTGATGGCGCGCGCCGCACTCGTCCCCAGCCGGCGCCAGCAGTTGCTCGAACGGACTCGCGGCATCCTCCGCAGCAACCTTCCGGTGCTGGACCAATGGCTGCGCACGCACGGCGACGCCTTTACCTGGACGCGACCCGAGGCCGGCGCGATCTGCTACGTCCGCTATCGGCACGCCATCAATTCGACGGTTCTGGTCAACCGGCTCAGGGAAGAGAAGAGCGTGCTGGTCGTCCCTGGCGATCACTTCGGCATGGACCACTACCTGCGCATCGGCTTCGGCGAGACCCCGGAGTACGTCACCGCGGGGCTGGCCCGGGTGCACGACCTGCTCTCCTCCCTCGAGCCCCTCACCGCGCCTCGTGCATGAAGGTGCCCGAGCTGTCCCTGGTCCTCGTGGGCTTCGGCCACGTGGGCCGGCGCTTCGCGCTGCTGCTGACGGAGGTGGCCGACCGCCTCGATTTCGAGTGGCGGATCGTGGCCATCGCGACCGGGCGACACGGCTCGGTGGTCGATCCGGGTGGGGTGGACGCCACGCGTGCCCTCGCGGCGGTGGCAGCGGACCAGTCGCTGGACCGACTCGACGCCGAACCGCGCCAGCGCAGCGGGCTCGACGTGATCCGGCAGGCAGCGGCGCTGCTGGCCGATGACGCCGCCGAAGGGCGCCTCGTGCTCGTCGAGTCGACGGTGCTGGACATCGACCGGGGTGAGCCCGCGCTCTCGCACGTGCGCGCCGCTCTCGAGGCGCAGATGCACGTGGTCACCGTGAACAAGGGTCCCACCGCCTTCGCGTACAACGAGCTCGCGTCGCTCGCCGACACCGTGGATCGCGTGTTCTTCTTCGAGGGCGCCGTGATGGACGGCGTGCCGGTCTTCAACCTGGTGCGCGAGACCATGCCCGCCGTCCGCATCGACGGGTTCCGCGGCGTGATCAACACCACCTCGAACTTCGTCCTGTCGGCCCTCGAGCAGGGCCAGCCGTTCGAACTGGCGCTGCGCGAGATGCAGGCCCGGGGCATCGCGGAAGCCGACCCGACGCTCGACATCGAGGGCTGGGACGCCGCCGCGAAGACTGCCGCCCTGGTCAACGTGCTGATGGGTGGGGCCATCACGCCACACCAGGTGGCGCGCACCGGCATCACCGACGTCCGCGCCACTGACGTGCGCGATGCGCTGGCCCGCGGAAGGCGCATTCGTCTCGTCGCGACCGCGCGTTGGCAGGGCCACACCCTCCTGGCACGCGTCGAACCGGAGCTGCTAGCCGCCGACGATCCCCTGGCCGGGCTCGCCGACACGGCCAACGCCCTCTACCTCACGACCGACCTGTTGGGCGAAGTCGGCATCGTGCAGCGCGAAGGCAGCCTCACGCAGACGGCCTACGCACTGCTGAGCGACCTCACCCGCATCAGCCTCAGGCTGCGAGACTGGACCGATCGATGAGTGGACCACTGGCCGGCCTGACCGTGATCGATCTCACCCGCGTGCTGTCGGGCCCGTACTGCACGATGGTATTGGCCGACCTCGGAGCGCGCGTCATCAAGGTGGAGCAGCCCGGCACGGGCGACGACACGCGGCATTGGGGTCCTCCGTTCGTGGGCGAGGAGAGCGCGTACTTCCTGAGCATCAACCGGAACAAGGAAAGCGTGTGCCTCGACTTCAAGCACCCCGGGGGACGCGGTGTCCTCGAGCGCCTGCTCGACCACGCGGACGTCCTGGTCGAGAACTTCAAGCCCGGCACGCTCGACCGTGCCGGCTTCGGGTGGGAGGCGGTGCACGCCCGGTGGCCGAAGGTGATCTACGCCTCGAATCTCCGGGTACGGACAAACCGGACCGCGCCGCAACGAGCCCGGCTACGATGCCGTGATTCAGGCGGAAGGCGGCTTGATGAGCGTCACCGGCGACTGGGACGGGCCGGCGTACCGGCTGGGCGTCGCGATCTCGGACATCGTGGCCGGGCTCTTCGCCGCGCAGGGCGTCATGGCGGCGCTGTTCGCGCGCGAGCGGACCGGCGCCGCGCAGCGCGTGGACATCGGCATGCTCGACACGACGGCGGCGCTGCTCACCTACCAGGCCGGCAACTACTTCGCCACCGGGCACGCGCCGCAGCGGCTGGGCAATCGCCATCCGACCATCGCGCCCTACGAGACCTTCAGGACCTCGGACGGCGAGATCGTCATCGCCGTCGGCAACGACGCGATCTGGCGCCGGTTCTGCCCCGCAATCGGGCGGCCGGAGCTGGCCGAGGATCCGCGATTCGCGACCAACCGCGACCGGTTGGCGAACTACGCCGAGCTGCGGACAGCTCTCGAAGCGGTCCTCGCTACCCGCACGCGGGCGGACTGGACGGCGCGCTTCCACGCAGCGAGCGTGCCCTGCGGCTCGGTCCGCGACGTCGCCGAGGTGCTCGCCGACCCCCACCTGCACGCCCGGGAGATGGTCGGGACGCTCGAGCATCCCACCGTAGGACCCACCCGCGTGATGGGCACGCCGATCAAGTTGTCAGAGACGCCCGGCAGTTTGAGGACTCCGCCACCCACGCTCGGCCAGCACACCGCGGCGGTGTTGGAGGAACTGGGCTACGATCGGGAGATGATTGCCAGCTTGAAGGCCGCGGGAGCGATCTGATCAATGGCCGACGTCGCACAGATCCGGAAACGGATTCAGAGAGCCATCGAGCAGGCCCGCCGCGAGGCGGCCGATCGTCGAGCGCGGGTGCACGAGGCCCAGCGCGCGTACGACGAGTTCCTCGAAACGCGGGCCATCCCCGCGTTCCGATCGGTGGCCATCGTGTTGAAGGCGGAGGGCCTGGTGTGGGAGGTCATGACGCCGTCGGGCGAAGTGCGCCTGGTGCCCGATCGCCGGCGCGACGAGTCGATCGCGCTCAGCTTCGACGCCACGGCCGAACCGCCGCAGCCGCTGGTCAGCATCACGCGCGGCCGCGGCAGCCGCACCCTCCATGCCGAGCGGCCGATCAAGGCCGGAACGCCGGCGTCGTCGGCGCTCACCGAGGACGATGTGGTCGATATGCTCGTCGAAGAGTTGCGTCCGTGGCTGGGGTGATCAGTTCCAGCCGTCGAGCGCGCTGAGATCGGCGCCCGCCGCCCTCAACCGGTCGACCAGCCGGTCCGCATCCGGCGCCTTGCGCACGGCCTCTCGCACGTCCACCAACCCGGAGCGCACGTAGGCCACCATCGTATCGGCGAGCGGCGCAAGTCCCGCGGCCGCTCCCGTTTCGAGCTGATCGGCAAGGCGTGGAAGATCGCCATCGACCAGGAGCTTGGCGACGGCGCGCGTGCTGGTCAGCAGTTCCCGCGCGGCGATCTTCCCGCCGGTCGCCTTGCGCAGCAGCAGTTGCGCGACGGCGCCGCGGAAGCAGCGCGAGAGCTGGTCCCGCGCGTGCTGGCGTCGCTCGATGGGCACGAGCTCGATCAGCCGCTGCACGGCGGTCGTGGCCGACGGGGCTTCGATCGACGCGATCACCAACCGGTGCTGCGCGGCGGCGTCGATGGCCAGTTGCGCGATGTCTCCGCTGGTCAGCGACTCGATGACGAGCACGTCTGGCTGTTCGCGAAGCGCCGCCCGTGCTGAAGCGGCGAACCGCGCCGGATCGGTCCCCACCTCGCGCTGGCTCACCAGCGCCTCGCGGTTGACGTGCAGCACGCGGACCTGCGGCTCGAGCGTGATGATGTAGTCGGCACGCTGCTGATTGAGGAGGTCGACGAAGGCCGCAACGATCGCGGACATGTCGCTGCCCGCCGCGCCGCTCACCAGGACCAGGCCGTCCGGCTCGGTCGCGAGCAGTCGTGTCTCCGCGCTCAGTTGCAGATCATCGGCCGTAGCCGCGCGGAGGAAGGAGAAGTGAAAGTTGGCTCCCGGGCCACGATGATCGCGGAAGGTCGCACAGCGCACGCGTCCGACCTCGGCCAATTCGATCAGCCACTCGGCCGGATCACCGCGCCGGACCGCATCGCGCCAGGGCTCCGGCGTGACGTCGGCTATTAGCGCCTCGATATCCGATCCGAGCAGCAGCGGCTCGTCCTGCAGCGGCCGCACGTTGCCACTCACCCGCACGTACGGGCGGGCCTGCGACACCAGGAAGAGCTCCGAGGCGCCGACCCCGTCGGCCGAGCGCAGGAGACGATCGATGCCGGCGGCGCGTGACGAGGCGGCCCGGGCCGGCACCTCGATGCGGACGGTCCGAGTCACTGGAGTATCCGGCAGCCGCGCGCCATTCTCGATCGGCGCGCTCGAGGCCGTCGCGTCGGACGGCGGGACCGGCACCGTACCCTCGGGGGGCGGCCCTCCGGCTGATTGACCCTGATGACGTGCAGCATCCATAGGTAGGCCTGAAGCGCGATTGGAAACGGGATGCACCGAAGCCGTGAACGAGGCCAGGACCGACACGGGGGCCGACTGTGTCGTCGAACGAACATCCTCAGAGGCTTCGACTACCGGTGCCGGGACCACCGCCTCGACCGGTGGCGCGCTCTCATCATTTTCAGTCAGCTGCTCTACCACGACGGGCGCGGGGGTCTCGATCGCCGCAAACTCCGGCGTGAGCTCGCGCTCCGCAACGGCTTCCAGGCCGGATAGAGCGGCGTGCGCGATTGCGGGCTCCGCGTCGGTAGTGGCTTCCTTCGCATCGACGGCTGCTCTCTCCGTCTCCGGCGCGGGACGCGCCGCCTCGGGCTGCTCCGTGAACCCTGACGCCATCGCTGGCGCGACCGAAACAGCTACGGCCTCGACGTCCATGTCCGCGGCTTCGACGTCCGGCTGCGGCTGCTCCTCCGGAATTTCGAGCGCGGCGTCGGCCGGCACGAAAGAGGGCTCGAGCGTTTCGATTACGGTCGCCGCGAACTGATCGTCTGGAATGGGTATCTCGGCAGCGTCGGCGCCAGAGCTCGAGAGACTGGCCTCGGATTCGGCGGACGACTCGGTGCACTCGGTGGAGTCTGGCAGACCGACTTGCTCCGGCTCGATTGGCTCAGCGGCCTGCCTCGGCTCGACTCGATCGTCGATTGACTCGCCGATGGACCCGGCCGCCACCAGCTCTGGGCCAATCGCGACACCCGTGTGCTCGACAGCCTCGGCACCTTGCGCCTCGACGGACGCGCGATCGCCAGCGTCGGCGTCGCCCGCCAGGTCGTCAGCGACGACCGCTTCGGCGTCGGCCGCTTCGGCGTCGGAGAATTCGGCCTCGGGTTCCGGCAACGGCTCGCCCGGCTCTTCAACCGGCGTGGCAGCCGTGGTGTCCCGTCGCCGCCGGATCTCAATCCAGATGTCGTCCCCGCTTCGGGCCGCGACGACACTGAAGCGGTCGGCCTCACGCGAGGGCAGCTCGTGCTCGACGGCGCCAAGCTCCTTGAGGGAGACCTGGGCATCGGAAGACAGCAGCTGGCCGAGCATGCCCACCATCGCGCCCAGGTTCATGCCGTGGTTCGACAGGTCGACCGTCCTGGCGCCGGAGACGACGATGGGGCGTTCCCCGACGTGCATGACCAGCGCGTCGCCGTCTGCGCGAACCATCGCGGTGAGAAGGGAGTCGACGAGAGCCACAGCCACACCTTTCATCGGCCACTGGCGCGCGAGTCGATAGAGTGGGACGGGCCTGACGCGGAGTGAAGGGTCATCAGGCCAAAGAGCAGGGGGATGACGCGCACGTTCGTGAATCCGTGTGCAGACAGGCGAGCCGCCACACCCTCGGCACCGGGGTAGCGTTGAATCGACGCCGGGATGTAGCGATAGGTGTCCGGGTCCCCGTGCAACAGCCAGCCCAGCAGCCCTCCGACGACGGTCAGATAGGCCAGGAAGCACACGCGCAGCACGGTGGATTCGGGGCGGTTGAAGTCGAGTGACAGGAAGCGCCCCCCCGGCCTCAGCACCCGAGCCACCTCACGGATGGCGGTGTCGAGGTCCGGCACGTTCCGAAGGCCATAGCCAGTCGTGACCACGTCGACCGCGCTCGCCCCAACAGGCAGCGCAGCCATGTCGCCTGCGACGTAGCGCGGCGGCACCCCGCGGCCCGTGGCCAGGACCAGCATTCGGGGCGTCAAGTCCAGGCCGAACACCCGACGCGCGCCAGCAGCCCTCGCCAACCGGGCGACGTCGCCGGTGCCACAAGCGAGATCCAGGACGACATCGGCCGCGCCGATGCCCGCCTCACGGATCAGCCGAGCCTTCCAGCGCCGGTCCTGCCCGTACGAGAGCACGCGCGTGATCACGTCGTAGCGATCGGCGATCGTGGCGAACAGCCGGGCCACGTAGCGGCGCTTGCTCTCTGGCGAATCGAAGGCGGTGTTGAGGGACACCGGACTGACGCTCTGCCCCGATCATCGGCGTGCTGAAGCCGCCGATCAAGTGTCGCGTCAGAACCCGAGGAACATCCGGGCAAGACTCGCCGTCATGAACGTGACGGCGAACGCCAGCACCAGGGGCATCAGGGCGCCGATGGCCGCCCATTTCGCGCTGAGCGTCTCCTTGTAGATCGTGATGATCGTCGTCGCGCAGGGGTTGTGCAGCAGCGAGAACAGCATCAGGTTGACGGCGGTGAGTAGCGTCCAGCCGTGCTTGTCGATCAGCAACGCGCGCAGCGCGTCGAAGCCCGTCAGGTCGGTCATCATCCCCTGGGCCATGTACACCATCAGCATCGTCGGCACGACGATCTCGTTCGCCGGAATGGCGATGATGTAGGCGAGCAGGATCACGCCATCGAGCCCGATGGCCCAGCCCAGCGGGTTGAGGGCGCCGGCGATGTGCGCGGCCAGGTTCTGGCTGCCCACCTCGATGTTGCCGAGGAGCCAGATGACCGCGCCCGCGGGCGCCGCGGTGAGCATCGCGCGCCAGAGCACGAACAACGTGCGGTCGATCAGGGAGGTATAGAGAATCCGCAGGATGCCCGGACGGCGATACGGGGGCAGTTCGAGGGTGAAGGCGGACGCTTCGCCCTTGAGAATGGTACGCGACAGCACCCAGGACACGACGAGCGTGAACATCACACCCACCAGCACGATGGCTACGACCGATCCCGCCGCCACCAGCGACGCCACCGCGGGGGGGAACGAAGCCGCGACGAACACGGTGGCCAGCATGATCAGCGTCGGAAAGCGCCCGTTGCACGGCACGAAATTGTTGGTGAGGATTGCCACCAGCCGTTCCCGCGGTGAGTCGATCACGCGCGTCGCGATGATGCCGGCAGCGTTGCAGCCGAAGCCCATCGCCATGCTCAACGCCTGTTTGCCGTGGGCGCCGGCCTTCTTGAAGAGGAAGTCCAGGTTGAACGCCACGCGCGGCAGATAGCCGAAGTCCTCGAGGATCGTGAACAACGGGAAGAAGATCGCCATGGGCGGGAGCATCACGCTCACGACCCACGCCAGCCCGCGGTAGATCCCGTGCCACAGGAACCCGGTGAGCCACCACGGCGCGCCGACCCGCTCGAACGCCGATGCCGCCAGGTCTTCGAACCAGAAGAACGCCGTCGCCAGCATCTGCGACGGCACGTTGGCGCCGATGATGGTGAGCCAGAAGACCACAGCGAGGACGCCGAGCATCAGCGGCAGGCCGAGGGTCCTGGAAGTGACGATGCGATCGATGCGCTGATCCAGCTCGAGCGGACGGGCCCCGCTGTCTCGCACCGCCCGGCGCGTGATGCGCTCGACCTCGCCGTACAGCGAGGTGACCACTTCCTCTCGGAAGCCGGCCTCGAGCGAGCGCCTCAACGCCGCGGCCTCGCGAACGATGTCCGCCGGAGAGGCGGCTGCGACGTCGCTCACTGGGCCCCCTGCAATGCGATCTTGCGGCTGAAACGAAGGTCCGGCGCCTGCTGGCGGGCAACGAGCTCGGCCAGCTGGCCGGTCGCGAGCGCCTCTTCCACCGCGGCATCGCCGTCCAGCAGGCGAATCGCAATCCACCGGGCGTTGGGCACGCCGGGCGCGGCGACTTCGATGAGCGGCACGAGCTGTGACACGGCCCGCTCGAATTCGCGTGTGCCGCGCGAACGAAGCGGCTGGGTGGCGATCTCGCCCGAGGCCACGCCAGCCACGTCGTTGAGCAGCCCCATGATGTTCTCGCCGGTCCGGGCGACGATCGGCACAACGGGGACGCCGAGGTCACGGGCCAGGCTCCGAGTGTCGACTTCCAGGCCGCGCCGGCGCGCCTCGTCCATCAGGTTGACGGCGACGACGACCCGATCCGTGATTCCGAGTACCTGAAGGACGAGATAGAGGTTCCGTTCGAGCGCGCTGGCATCGACGACGACGACAGTGCAATCGGGGCGGCCGAAGAGGAGGAAGTTCCGGGCCACTTCTTCGTCCTGCGAGGCAGAGAGCAGCGAATACGTGCCTGGGAGGTCGACCAGCTTGTAGCGCACGCCGGCGAGCTGGAACCCGCCCTCGGCGCGCGTCACCGTTTTGCCGGGCCAGTTGCCCGTGTGCTGCCGAAGGCCCGTCAACGCGTTGAAGAGCGTGGACTTGCCGGTGTTGGGATTGCCGGCGAGCGCGACGGTGCGATCGAAGCCTCCGACCGCCTCCCCGAGGCGGGCCATCTCCGCATGCACCGGACACGATTCGCAGTTGGCGTGATTCGACATGATGGGGACGGCCTTACGCAACCGCGCGGACGAGCACGCGCGCCGACTGCTCCCGACGCAGGGCGATGGTGGTGCCGCGCACGCGATAGGCGCGTGGGTCGCCGGCGAAGGTCGTGAGGTCCGGCCGCACGCGCGCGCCCGGCGTGAATCCCAGGTCGAGCAGGCGCCGCCGCATGAAGCCGCGGCAATCCGGATCGAGCGAGATCACTTCTCCGAGATCGCCCGGCGCGAGGTCCGACAAGCGCAGGACGCCGGCACGCGAATCCGCCGGTGCCTCCGCGGGTTCGACGTAGACATTGGCGGCCAGCAGCGGCGCCAGCACGTACTCGCTCTGGCCATCACTCAGCACCATGCGAGCCGGCGAATGCTCGACGATGTGGACGACCTGGCCGAGCCGCAGCCCCAAGGCGGCCAGTTGAGCGAAGGCCAGCGGCGGCTCGTCTTCCAGATGCACGATGCGGACTGGCGTCGCCAGGGGCCAGCCACTCAGCGCGGTACCCGCCGGCGGGCGAACTTCCCCGTCCCGGCTCGGGATGGAATCTCCGTGCGGATCGGTCTCGGGGTGGCCCATCGCAGCAGACAGGCGATCGACGTCGGCCGGTGTGAGTTGATGTTCGGCCCGCTCGGCGCGGGAATGGACCTGGCCCACCGGCACTCCCAACTCGTCGGTCAGATAGGTCTCCCAGAGCCGGTGGGCGCGGAGGACGTGCACCGCAAGACGCTCGCCCTCACCGGTCAATCGGAAGTGGTCGCCCTCGGTGCGGATGAGGCCCTCGCGTTCGAGCCGCTCCATGAGCGCCAGCAGCGTCCGATCACTCGTCCGGAGAACTCCTTGGAGCGAGGACAGCGTGCCCGGCTGGCCCGCGGCGGCCTGGCCGAGCAGGTGCTTCAAGGCATTCTCGGCCTGCTCCCGGTTCCGTCGCAGCGCCCTGTGGCGCCAAAGCGCCACCAAGCCGACCCTGGGCCAGAGAGCAACGGCTGACGCGGCCAGCACGACGATGAGGACGAAGGTTGGCGTCACGAGGGTATCGCGAGAATTTTGATTACACAAAATTAAACCACGATGTAATGCGAAATGTCAAAGTCGATTGCACGGAAAATCTGGTAAGCTGATGATTCTGCGATGCTTCCGTCAAGCACCGTCGAGAACTACTTGAAGGCGATCTTTCTCGGCGAGGGGCAGCTCGGCGCCGGGCAGCGCCTGTTGCCCATGGGCCAGCTGGCCACAGCGCTCGGCGTCGCGCCGGGGACCGCCACGACCATGGTCAAGGCGCTCGCCGAATCGGGGCTGGTCGAGTACGAACCGTACAACGGCGTTCGGCTCTCGCCCGCCGGCGAGAAGCTGGCCGCGCTCGTCCTCCGCCGCCATCGCCTGATCGAGCTGTTCCTGGTCCGGACGCTGGGACTGGCCTGGGACGAGGTCCACGACGAGGCCGAGCACCTGGAGCACGTCGTCTCGGATCGCCTGATCGACCGGATCGACGCGATGCTGGGCCAGCCCGAAGTCGACCCGCACGGCGACCCGATCCCGACGGCCGATGGACGGGTGCCGCGGCACGAGTTCGAGACCCTGCTCACCTGCCCCATTCGTCGGCGCCTGGTGGTCACGCGGGTCACCGATCAGGACGCCGCCTTCCTCCGCTTCATCGAGCAGCATCACCTGATGCCGGGCGAGGAGATCGAGGTGGAAGCGCGCGACGAGGTGTCCGACAGCGTGCAGCTGCGCGGGCGCGCCGATCAGCGCATCACGATCGGCATGCGCGCGGCGTCCAAGGTGAGAGTCTCGACAACCGACACCAACTCGCGCGGCTGACCCGCGACGCCCCCTGAGGGCGGTATCGCGGCCTCGAACTTGGCGGCGCCGAATCCGTACGCGGCCAGCACGAAAGGACAGCCGGCCGCGCGCGCGGTATTCGCGTCCGCCGGCGAGTCGCCGACCATCACGCCGAGGCCGCCGGTCGGCGCCAGCAGCGCCCGCAGGCCCGCGGGATCGGGCTTGCGCGGAAACGGCCCGTCGCCGCCAATCACCTCGGCGAAGAAACCCCGCAGCCCGAGCCCCTCCAGAATCGCGTTCGAGGCGCCGCGCGGCTTGTTGGTCAGGACCGCCAGCGGTCCGAAACGGGTCAGCAGGGCCAGGACTTCGCTCATCCCGTCATAGGGTCGCGTGTGCTCCAGCAAACGCCAATCGTAGATGGCCAGGAAGCGGTCGAGTGCCCCGGGCATCCCGGGATCCAGACCCGCATGAGCGAGCGCCCGCTCGACGAGCCGGGCCGCACCGTCGCCCACCATGGGCACCACCGTGGCGACCTCCAGCGGGGGCCCACCGAAGCCCACGACGAGCTCGGACGCCGCCGCCGCGAGGTCCCGCGCCGAGTCCACCAGGGTGCCGTCGAGGTCGAAGACGATGGCTCGGGTCATGAAGGCGTGACTCACAGTATCCTGCGGGAGTCGTCGCATGGCCAACCCGCAGTCGCAGCAGCCATCCACGCTCGTTCTCTTGTCCGGAGGGCTCGACAGCGCGGTGCTGCTGGCGCACGAGGCGCAGGCGCGACGCGTGTGGCCGGTCTACGTGAAGGTCGGCCTCGCATGGGAAGCGCTGGAGGTGGAAATGGTCGAGCGCCTGCTGGCGCACCCGAGCCTGCCGGCGAGCGTCGAGCCGCTGTCGATCGTGGAGTTCACGATGCGCGACGTCTACGCGCCGTCTCACTGGGCGATTCGAGGCGAGCCGCCGGCCTACGACACGCCCGACGAGGACGTCTATCTCACCGGGCGCAACCTCGTGCTGCTGGCCAAGGCCGGCGTCATGGCCGCCACCAAGCGGGTCGCAGCGCATCGCGCTCGGACCGCTTGCCGGCAATCCGTTTCCCGATGCGCGGCCGGCATTCTTCGCCGCCATGCAACACGCGATCGTGCTTGGGCTGGACTACGCCGTGGAAGTGGCGGCGCCTTTTCTCGAGTGGCAGAAAGAGGACGTGATTCGGCGCGGCCTCGAGCTGTCGGTGCCGCTCGCGCTCACCTTGTCGTGCATGAATCCGGTCGGCGGCGACGATGGCGTGGCTCGCCACTGCGGCCTCTGCAGCAAGTGCCGCGAACGCCGCGATGCCTTTGCGGCCATCGGACAGGTCGACCCGGCCGTGTACGCGGCCGCGTCGCCGCGCTAGCGTTCGAAGCGGATGGTGCCGTCGCCGGTGCGCACCTTCAGCACCGGCCCGCCTTCACCCAGCTTCGCGCGCAGCTCGCGGCGCCGGCGGTCGCGGCCTTCGCCGCCCTCCGTCTCGGTCGACAGCCCCGGATAGGACGAGCGGACGGCGCCGTCACTGGTCTCCGCGTCGATGTCGGCGTTGAACGAGGCCGGCAGCGTCAGCGTGATGCTGCCGTCGCTGGTGGCCAGGTCCCAGGCATCCGTCATCGACGTGTCGGCTTCCAGTTGCAGCCGGATCGATCCGTCGCCGGTCCGCGCGCGCACGACCGTGGGCCGGGCGTTGATCGTGAGGCTGCCGTCGTCGGTCTCGAGGTCGAGGCGGCCCTGGGCCCTGTCGATGCGAATCGACCCGTCGCCCGATCTGGCCTCGATGTCGCCGGTAATGCGCTCGGCGCTGACGCTGCCGTCGCCGGTTCGCAACGCGAGGCGTCCGTCGATGTTCTCGACACGGATCGACCCGTCACCCGTGCGCGCGTTGATCAGGCTCTTGCGCGGCACCGCCACCAGCAGCCGCGCGGTCGGAGAAATGTGCACCCCGACGGTGATGCGGCGCTCAGCCGCTGGCGGCCCCTTGACGCGAAGCACCACGCGATCGCCGTCCTGCTCGGCTTCCACGGTCATGCCATCAATCAGCGCCTGTTCCATGCCGCGCTTCTCGATCTCGACCTCGACTTCGTTCCGATCCCAGGAGTGGATTTCGATCGACCCGTCGAAGGTGTCGACGGTGACGTCCGGCTGGCCGGCGACGGCGAACGTGCGCTTCTCCCTGACCGTGAGGCCTTCGGTGTTGAGGTTCACCTCGCAGGCGGCGAGCCCCAGGCCCAGGACCGCAACGGCAGCACGGGTGAGCGGTCGAAGGCGGCTGGACATGAGGGCTCCTGGGGTCAGTAGACGGAGTCGTCGGAGTCAGTGTTCCGTCGCGCGGAGACCGCCGATCCACGTCTCGACGACCTCGAGCTCGCGGTCCAACACCACGATATCCGCCCGGAGACCAGCTTCGAGCCGCCCCCGGTCCCCGAGCGCGAGCTCGGTTGCCGGCGTCGTCGCGCAGAGCCTCGCCGCCTGATGCAGCGACAGGCCGGCGAGCTGGACGAGCGTGCGGAACGCCCGGTCCATCGTAATGGTGGAACCCGCCAGCGTCCCATCCTCGAGGAGGGCCGAGTGCGGCCCGGCGTGGATCGCACGTCCGCCCAGCCTGGCGCGAGCGCCGGCCGGCAGGCCGGCGACAGCGGTACCGTCGGTGATCGCCATGACGCGATCGACCGACTTGGCGCCAATCGCCAGCGACAGGACGGCAGGATGGACGTGGTAGCCGTCGCAAATGAGCTCCGCTGCCACCTCGCGCGAGGCCAGCACCGCACCCACGACGCCGGGCAGGCGGTGCGCCAGGGGCGTCATCCGGTTGAACAGGTGGGTCGCCTGCGTGACCCCGGAGGCAATCGCCGCCCGCGCCTCGTCGTAGGTGGCGCCCGAATGCCCGATCGATACGATGTGGCCTCGGTCACGCAGCATCCGAATCAACTCGAGGCCACCGTCCAGTTCCGGCGCCACGGTGACGATGCCGACACTGCCCTGCTCGCGGTGGAGCACCTGCATGATGTCGTCGGCCGTGAAGGCTCCAGCGTCGACGGCTCCGCCGGCTGTTCGACCGTAGGTTCTCAGGCAATCCGCCGGCTGAGCGCCGCTCCACGCCGGGTTGATGAAGTTGCTCTCCAGGTGCGCGGGCAACACCATCGCCGCGCGCGGCACCGGTGCCGAGCGGGCGCGCGCCACCGCGGCGAGAAAGACGGCGAGCGTCTGCGGATCGCAGGCCACCGTCGTCGGACAGAAGCCCGTCACGCCGTATCGCGGCAGATGGGCCGCCACGATCGAGACCGCGTCGGGCCCATCGAGGACGTCGGTCCCGGCCACACCGTGGACATGCACGTCGATGAACCCCGGCACGATCAAGTGGCCAGCAAGCACGCGCACTTCGGCAGCCGCCGGCTGCACTGGCCCCGGCTCGATACCGACGATACGTGTGCCTTCGATCAGGAGCGACCCGCCGGGGATCACGCTGTCGGCCAGGACGAGATCCCCGCCGGCGAGGACGATCATGCGGGGGCTCGCGAGGCGAGCCGCCCCGATCGCCGCCGCGTCGACGCCTAGCGGGGAGAGCACGATTCGCAAGCGCTCGGCCTGAGCGGGGCTGAGCCGGCGCTGGCACCCCATCCGGATTGACTCGAGCAGCAGGTCGCCGGAGGCCGGGATCAGGCCGCCGAGCACGATCGCTTCGGGATTGAGAATGGCGGCCAGGTTCGACACCGCCATGCCGAGGTATTTCGCCGTGTCGCGAATGACCGACACGCACAACCCGTCACCGGTGCGCGCCCATTGAAACACCTGGTCGACCGTGATGCGCGTGAGGTCGCCCTGATGCTGCTGCACGATGGTCGATCCTTCGCCCGACTTGATGCGCCAGACGATGCGCCGCACGATGCCACCGGCCGAGATCTCTGCTTCGAGGCCACCCAGGCGCCGGTAGTCCTCGCGCTCCACCGGATTGAGCGACAGCCAACCGACCGAACCGGCCCGTCCGTGCGCGCCCGGCCAGACTCTCCCGTCGAGGATGATGCCGCTCGTGACGTGCTCGCCCGCCGACAGGGCGACGACGTTGGCGAGACCGCGCGCGGCCCCGCACCATTGCTCGGCGACCACCGCCGCGATGCCTGCCGACACGAGCGTCGGTACGGGGAGGCCGGGCAGCAGGCCGCGGACAGGCTGCTCGATTTCGCGAGCCAGGCCGTCCTGTGGCTGCGCGAGGGCAATGGCCGCACTGGTCACCGGCGCAGAAGCGCCCTCGAGGGCGGTGCGCACGGCGGCCGTCGCGGCGGCCGCGGTCACGGCGCCCGCCATGGCCTGCGCTCCACGGGCCAGGACCTGACCGTCATCGTTGACGACAACGGCGCGGGCGTGCCCGTCGGACAAGTCGAGGCCCAGTCTCATGGTGACCAGTCGCTATGCGCGTGAAGTTTACGCCCTTCGAGCGGCAAGGGTGAACGGGCGGTGCGGAAGAGTGCCGTGTCGAGCCGAGCCACCAGCGACTCGAGGGCGCGCGCATCGGGCGCCGCCAGAACCAGTACTCCCGCCCCTTGTTCCGGAGGAAAACGCCGATTGTCGAGATAATCCCGGTCGAAGGTGACGAGGGTCCGCCGCAGCTGCCGGGCCAGACGATAGTGCTCGAGGTCTGCCGCGCGCCGCAGGTCGGCCTGTTCAATTACAAAGAACACGTCCCAGCCGAGCGCCTGGCGCATGTAGCCGACCAGACCGGCGGGCACATTGGCGTCGGCGTAAACGCGGGGGTGCTCCGTGACCCCGTCGGCGATTGGTCCCAGCTCCGACCAGAGAGTGCCCATCGGGCGGCAGTCTCACCGCTTCTTGGCCGGACCGGCCGCGGCGCGCGTTGCGCGGCGCGCGGCCCGCTCCAGCGCGGCCACGAGTTCCCCCCGCTTGCCCACCAGGCCCTTCCGCGGCCGCCGGCCGTTCTTGTGGCCGACGGCGTACTCGCTGAACAAGGGGAACGCGATCGTGGAATCGCAGTAGACAACACAGGTGTCGGGCAGGACGCCTGGATTCACCTTCCCCCAGGACACGGCTTCGGCGGGCGTTGCACCCGACAACCCGCCCCACACCACCTGGTCCGTGGTGATCTGGATGAAATAGTCGTTGCCGCCCTTGGGGATGTTGTAGACCTCCCAGAGGGTGGGCTGCCCCTGCAGGTAGAAGTTCTTCGGCGACCCGCCCCCGAGGATGACGCAGCCGTTCTTCTCCGCCGCGAGGATGATCGCGCAGACCTCATTTACGTCCTTGTTGGGATCGATCATGAGGCGGCTCCCGTTGATCAGCTCGTGGTACGCGATGTTCATCCCGATCGAGCTATCGCCAGGAGAAGAGGTGTAGAGAGGAACGCCGAGCTTGGCGGCGCTCGCGACGACCGAGTACGGCCTCGCAGCCCGGGCGGACCTTGCGCAGGTGGCGGCCGAGCGCGTAGTGGAGGTCCGCGGTGGACACCGGGCCATCGAGGCCGCTCGAGACAAGGAAGTCGCGGATGAAGCGGTCGGTGTCGAGCAGCACCTGCGCCGGGAACAGCACGTCGTAGATGCGGATGACGCCTTCTTCGTAGAGCACACGGTCGTCCACGAACGGCGAGCCGCGCCTGAGAGTGAAGTTCAGCGCGTAGTGCAAATCGTGATACAGATTGGCGCCGGTGCTGATGATGAAGTCCACCAGCCCGCGCTCCATCATCGCGATCACGCAGCCGCCAATCCCCGCTGGCGTCATCGCCCCGGCGATGGTGAGGGCGATGGTCGTGTCGTGGTCGCGCGCCAGCATCTTGTCGGCGAAGATCCGGCAGGCCTCGCCGAGGCGGGCGGCGTTGAAGGCCTGAAAGCCCTCGTCGATCAGGGTCCGGATCGCGGCGGCGCCCTTGGGACGGTAGTAGCGAATGGGCTTTCCGGAGAGAAATGCCCTCCGGTTCTTCTGCGGCGATCCAGGTGCACGGTACGGCATCGGCTTAGGGTAGCATTTGCCTGTGACAGCAGGCGGCCATGGATGATCTGACCTTTGCGGCCCGCCGCGCGACGTCTGGCTCCAAGGGCGAGCCCGATCTCGAGGCGCGCTTCCGCGGACTCGTGCAGTCGCCGCTCCGCGCCGGCATTCTCCGGTTCCTGAGCGCGCGGCCCGAGGAAGCCTTCGATACCGAGTCGCTGATGCAGACCTTCGGCCGGATGCGGCTGGACGTCGACAACTGCGTGCGCGAGCTGGTGGACTTCGGCGTGGTCACCAAGAGCGGTGACGAACCCTCCACCTACCGGGCCGCGAGGCCCGAGGGCCCGCCGGGGCTGCTGCTCGATAACTTCCTCGAGCGACGCGCCGACGTCGGCGTCGAGGAGTCGTCGCCGTCGGTGCAACGGTTCCGCGAGATGATCGGGCGCGATGAGAAGATGCTGGCCATCTTCGAGTGGATTCGCACCTCCGCCAAGTCGGACATCTCGGTGCTGATCCTCGGCCCCACCGGCGCGGGCAAGGAAGTCGTGGCCCGCATGATTCACGAGCTGTCGCGGCGGGGCCCGGAGCGCTTCCAGGCGGTCAACTGCGCGGCCCTCCCCGACACGTTGTTCGAGTCCGGAGATCTTCGGCTACGAGAAGGGTGCGTTCACCGGTGCCCACGACCGGAAGCCCGGGCGCCTGGAGATGGCCAACGGCGGGACGCTGTTCCTCGACGAGATCGGCGATCTGTCGCTCGTCGCGCAGGCAAAGCTCCTGCGCGTGCTCGAGGAGCGACGCTTCGAGCGGCTCGGCGGCAACCGCTCCATTTCCGTCGACTTCCGCCTGATTTCCGCGACCAACCGGCCGCTCGACATGTTCGTCCGCGAGAGCCGGTTCCGCGAGGACCTGTACTACCGCATCAACGCGTTCGCGATTCGCCTCCCGTCGCTGAAGGAACGGACCGTCGACATCCCGGTGCTCGCCAACCGGTTCCTGGCGCGGTACTGCGCCGCCAACGGCCTTCCCCTGGATGCCAAGCAGCTGTCGGCCGAGGCCGCCGAGCTGCTGGTGAGCTACCACTGGCCCGGGAACATCCGCGAGCTCGAGAGCACGATGTCGCGAGCGGCGCTGTCGGCGCCGGGCCGGATGATCCGGCCGACGGACATCGAGTTCCTCCACGCCCCCCTTGCGCGGCCCGCCGAGGAAGCGGGAAACCCCCGCCTGCCCGACGTTGCGGGACGCGGAGCGGGCCCACATCGTCCGCGTGCTCGACGCGGCCAGTTGGAACAAGGTCGAAGCGGCGCGGATCCTGGATATCAGCCGGGGAACGCTGTATCGGAAGATCGAGGAATTCGGGCTCGAGCCGACCACTGGCGATGTCAAACGCCGCGTCCGCAAGGCCGAGTGATTCAGCAGACGAGCCTGCACAACAAAACCCAGTCATTCCCGTCGAAGTGGCCTCGTGCTGCTGCCTTGACTGGGACTCTGGCGTAAAATATCGCCGCAATATGGTGTGCAGACGCTGGTGCCGATGACCGCGAGGGAGGCTGCGCTGAGCCGCGACGCCCGCATGCGTGACCTGCCCCTGTCCGCCCGCATCTATGTCAGCGCCGTGATGGCCGTTGGTGCCGGGCTGCTCGTGCTGGCTCGGACCGAGGGCGACCTTCCGCGATCCCGTGCTCTTCGCCGTGCTGCTGGTAGCTCGTCGCTCACCTCGGCGTTCAAGGTGGGGCTGCCCCTGGACCGCGGCGGGTCGACGATGTCGGTGTCCTACGCGATGGATTTTACGTCGCTGCTTCTGCTCGGCCCCCACGAAACGATGTTCGTCGCGGTCGCGAGCGCGTGGAGCCAGTGCACGTTCCGGATGAAGACGAAGAACCCGCTGCACCGCACGCTGTTCAGCATGGCGTGCCTCGCCATCACGGTCGAGGCGGCGGGCTTCGTGTATCTGTATGCGGGCGGGGTCCCCGGAGTTCTCGCCACGACCGTGGCCGGCGCCGCCCGTCCGCTGGTGGCGGCCGCCACCATCTATTTCGTCTTCAACACCTTCTCGATCGCGATCGCGATCGCGCTGTCGTCGAAGCAGCCGCTGGCGAAGGTCTGGAACGAGAACTTCCTGTGGAGCGCGCCGAGCTACTTCGTCGGCGCCGGCGCGGCGGCCGCGGCGACCTGGGCGGTGATGAACTCCGGCATCTGGATCGCGCTGCTGGCCTCGCCCCGCTGTATCTCACCTACTACACCTACAAGGTCTATCTGGGCCGCATCGACGACGAGCGCCGGCACGTCTAGGAGATGGCGGACCTGCATCTGGCCACGATCGAAGCGCTGGCACTCGCGATCGACGCGAAGGATCAAACGGCGCAGACGCACATTCGCCGCGTGCAGGTCTACGCCGCCGGCCTGGCCCGCTCGTTGGGCATGACCGACAACGAGATCCAGGGCGTCAAGACCGCGGCGCTGCTGCACGACATCGGCAAGCTCGCGGTCCCGGAGCACATCCTGTCGAAGCCCGGGCCGCTCACGCAGGAAGAGTTCCAGAAGATTCGCATTCACCCGCAGGTCGGCGCCGAGATCATCAGCGCCGTGCCCTTCCCGTATCCGGTGGCGCCGCTCATCCTCAGCCACCACGAGCGGTGGGACGGCAAAGGCTATCCACACGGACTGCGCGGCGAGGAGATCCCGCTCGGCGCGCGCATCCTCTCGGTGGTCGACTACTTCGATGCGCTGACGTCGGATCGGCCGTACCACAGGGCGCTCAGCCACGAAGCGGCGATGCTGTTGCTCCAGCAGGAGGCCGGCCGCGCGCTCGATCCCGCGGTCGTCGATGTCTTCATCGAGCAGCTGCCCGAGCTGACCGAGAGGCACAGGATCTCGAAGGCGCGCCGACAGACGTCTCTCGCTCGAGCCGACCTCGGACCGGGCGGCCCCGCTGCGGGGTTCCAGTCCGACGGATCGAAAGGCACGACGGTCTTCGACGACATCGCGCACGCGCACCGCGAGATCTACGCGCTCTACGAGATCGCGCAGACGATGGGCACCAGCCTCGGCGTGTCGGACACGATGTCGCTCATCACGTCGAAGCTGACCAGCCTCGTGCCGTTCACGTCCTGCGCGCTGTTCCTCTACGACGAGCCGAACGACATGCTGCGGTGCCGCTTTGCGACCGGGACCGAAGCCGACGACATCGGCACGATGATGATGCGCGCCGGGCATGGGCTCGCCGGGCTGGGTGGCGCGCAACCGGCGGCCGCTCGTCAACGCGCGCCCGAGCGCGGACTTCGAGGCGGCCGGTCTCGGCGTGGCGACCGGTCTCCGCTCCGCGCTGGTGTCACCGCTCGTCTTCAACGACCGCTCATCGGCACGCTCGTCGTCTACCACATCGCGCCCGACTTCTACACCGACGACCACCGCCGGCTGCTCGATCGCGTCTCGGAGCAGGCGTCCGCGGTGATTCACAACTCCATCGTCTTCGAGCAGACGCAGGAAGACTCGCTGACCGATCCGCTGACCGGCCTGCCGAACACGCGCTTCATGTTCATGCACCTGGCGCGCGAGCTGACGCGGGCCGAGCGCTTGAAGTCGGAAGTGGCGCTGCTCGTGATGGATCTCGACAACTTCAAGGAGATCAACGACACGTACGGCCACCATGTGGGCGATCGCGCGCTGCGCGACGTGGCGCGCGTGCTCCGGACGGCGATTCGCCCGTACGACATCTGCGTCCGCTACGCCGGCGACGAGTTCATCGTGGTGCTGCCCGGATGCGGGGCCGAGGAAGGCGAGCGCAAGCGGCTCGAGCTCCAGCGAGCGGTGGAGGGCCTGATGTTCGAGGCGCGGCCCGGTCGCCGCGCACCGATGCGCATGAGCGTCGGCGCCGCGATCTTCCCGCACGACGGCGACACGTACGAGGCGCTCCTCGCCACGGCCGACAGCCGCATGTATCGCGACAAGACCCGCCGCAAGCAGAAGGGCAGGAAGTGGCCGCCGCGACGGGCACCGATGGCCGGGCCGGCGTCATCCTCCCGCGGGGAAGCGGCGACGCGGACATGTCGGACGTCGACATCCAGCGCGCCGGCTTCGGCGTGCTGTGACACCCCTTGCTGGCTCGGACCGTGCCGGTCACCACGCTCCTCGTCCGTGAGGTTCGCCGCGCCACGCCGCGGACACGCATTCTCCGGCTCGACCGGGCGCGGCGGGCTTTGTCTACGCCGCGGGCCAGGCCGTCATCGTCGGGCTCCATCGGATCACGGTCCGCAAGCCGTATTCAATCGCATCGGCGCCCGCGGAGTCCGAACGGCGCGGCCTCGAGCTCCTCGTCCAGATGGACGACAGCGGCGGACCGATCCGCATCTGGAGCTCGCCGTCCACGGCACGCTCCTCGACGTCGAGGGCCCGTTTGGCACCTTCTGCCTGCCGCCGCTCGGCCGAGGCGCGCGTGCTGCTCGTCGCCGGCGGCACGGGCATCGCGCCGCTGCGCTCGATGCTCGTCGAGGTGCTCGACACCGGGATGGTCCCGATCGCGCAAGTGATCTACAGCGCTCGCACCGGACGAGTTCGCGTACCTCGACGAGCTGGAGGCGCTCGCGCAGGATGGCCGCATCACTCTGACCCTGACCGTGACGCGGAAGAAGGTGACTGGACGGGACGGCGCGGCCGCATCGACCGCGAGCTGCTCGGCAACCGCGCTCTCGGGGCCCGACACCCGCTGCCTCGTGTGCGGACCACCGGCGCTCGTCTCGGATGTGCGGGCGGCACTGGCCGCGCTGGACGTGCCGCCAGACCGGGTCGCGGGTCGAACGATACGATCGGCTACGCCGTCGAGGCGTTCGCACTCCCTCGCGTGGGCCCTTACATGCCGACCACGTGGTAGCCGGCGTCGACGAACAGCACCTCGCCGGTGATGCCGCGGCCCGGCGCGCCGAGCAGGAAGACCGCCGCGTCGGCCACTTCCGACGTCTCGATCGTGCGCCGCAGCGGCGCCTTCTCGCGGACGATGCCGAGGATCGTCGAGAAGCCGCCGATGCCGGCGGCGGCGAGCGTCTTGATCGGACCGGCCGAGATCGCGTTGACGCGGATGTTGTGCGGCCCGAGGTCGGCCGCGAGATAGCGCACGGACGCTTCGAGCGCGGCCTTGGCCACGCCCATCACGTTGTAGTTGGGGAACACGCGCTCGCTGCCGAGGTAGGTCAGCGTGAGGATGCTGCCGCCGCCGCGCGCCTCCATCAGCGGCTTGGCGCCGCGGGCCAGCGCGACGAGCGAGTAGGCGCTGATGTCGAGCGCCAGCCGGAAGCCGTCGCGCGAGGTCTGGACGAAGGCGTTGGTGATCTCGTCGCGGTTGGCGAAGGCGACGCCGTGGACGAGGAAGTCGAGCCCGCCGAAGTCCTGCGCGATCCGCGCGAACACCGCGTCGATCTCCGCGTCGTCCTGGCACGTCGCAGGGCAGCACGAGCGCTCCCCGGGTCAGCGTCGCGGCGAGTTCGCGACGTGCTCCTCGAAGCGGCCCTGGTAGGTGAGCACGAGCGCGCGCGCCTTCGGCGGCGGCGGCCCTGGCGATCGCCCAGGCGATGCGAGCGCTTGTTGGCGACGCCGACGATCAGTCCGATCTTGTCCTGCAGGCTTGGCATGCGTGAGTCCGTTAGCCCTTCTTGCCGCGGCCGCGGCCGCCACGGCGGTTCCGCCCGCGCGCCGCCGGGTCGGCCGTCGCCCTGGCCGGAGCCGACGGGGCGGTTGCCTCGCCCGCCCTGGCCATGCCCTGACGCCTGGCCCGGTCCCTGGCTGCCGCCCTGCCCGCCGCGCCCCTGGCGCTTCGCGCCCTGGCCCTGTCCTGCCGTGGCTGCCTTGTCCCGAACGCATCGGGCCGAAGTCTGGCCCGGCTGCCCGGGCCCTGGCCCGCGCCCCGGCCGCGCCCGCCAGCCGGCCGGCCGGGCACCCGGCTGCCGCATCGTGAACTCCGGGAGCTGGCGCGTGGGGCGCATCGGATCGGGCTCGCCCGGCTCGGTCGGCGGACGGAGCGAGTGGCGCGATCAGCGCGTCGCCGCGACGACGGGCGATCATCGGCAGGGCGGATTCCTCGGGCCCTTCGGTCTGGCAGGCGCGGCGGACATCGGCCACCGGCGGTGCCTCGGCGACGCTCGGGTTCGGCGGCGGCGGCGGCGCGACCAGGTTCGGCAGCGCTGCGGAGACGGCGCGTCCTCCTCGGCGGCGTCGGCTGCCGCGGCGGCCGCCTCCTCGAGCGGCGCCCGGATCGTGTGGCGAGCACCTGGGTGGTGGAGCGCGTCGACGAGCCCTCTTCTTGCGCGGCGCCGGCACCCTGGCTTCCTTGTACTCGTGCTCGGCGTCGCAGCTCACGCACCGGGTCTGCTTGATCGTGTCGTCGATCATCGCGACGATCGCGTGGTCGGTGAGGCGGCGCTCGCGCGGACAGTAATCGTCCACCACGTCACCGGGCCGAAACCGGCGTTGCTGCATACGGTCTCCCCAAAGAGCCTTACGAAAAGCCGTACGAGGAACGCACAGCCCGGCGCGCGGCGCCAAATCCCGGCGGGACCGGGAACCTCGAGCTGCCCAGGATGGGTGCGGCGAGTGTAGCAGACTGGCGGATGGGCCGGCAAGGATGCGGACCGCGTTCGGCGACCGGCCGACGGCCCGGTCAGGTCCACGCGCGCGAGCCACGTGCGCGTCTCGGCCAGCGCGGCGGCGACCGCGTCGGGGTACGTCGACTGCGGCGTGCGCTTGCGCCCGCACCGAGGCCTCCGGCGTGACCGCGTCGCGCACGTCGTCGCCGAAAGTGCGAGCTAAGCGCGCCACTCGGCCAGCGAGAGCGCGTCGAAGTCGCGGCCCTGCTGCAGCAGTTCGCGCACCATCCCGCCGACCATTTCGTGGGCCTGCCGGAAGGGCACGCCGCGGCGCGACGAGGTAGTCGGCGACATCGGTCGCGAGCAGCAGTCCCGACGCCGCCTCGCGCGTGCGCTCGCGGCGCAGCGTCAGCTTCGCACGACACGGCGCGGTCGCGTCGAGCGACACGGTCAGCGTGTCCTCCGCGTCGAAGATCGGCTTCCTTGTCTTCCTGCAGATCCTTGTTGTAGCCGGTCGGCAGCCCTTTCATCGTGACCAGCAGCGCCGGTCGAGATGGCCGATGGCCCGTCCGCTCTTGCCGCGCACCAGCTCGAGCGGATCGGGATTCTTCTTCTGCGGCATCATGCTGCTGCCGGTCGCCGAGCGATCGGCGAGTTCGAAGAAGCCGAACTCCTCGCTCGTGAGCAGGATGAAGTCCTCGGCGATGCGGCTCAGATGCACCATCGACAGCGCGCACGCGTAGAGGAAGCCCGCGGCGAAGTCGCGATCGGACGACGCGTCCATGCTGTTGAGCACGACGCGCGAGAAGCCGAGCGCGCGCGCCAGCGCTGCGACGTCGACCGGGTAGCCGGTGCCGGCGATCGCGCCCGAGCCGAGCGGCAGCGCGTCGGCTTCGTCGCGCGGCACCGGCTGCAGCCGATCGTGATCGCGCCGCAGCGCCGCGGCGTGACTGAGCAGGAAGTGCGCGACCAGCACCGGCATCGCGCGCCGCATGTGCGTGTACGACGGCATGACCGCCATGCCGGCGCGCTCGGCCTGGTCGACCAGCGCCGCGACGAGCGGCGCGCAGCTTCGCCTGCAGCAGCGGAATGCGCCGCCGCAGGTAGAGCCGCAAATCGACGGACACCTGCTCGTTGCGCGACCGGCCCGGTGTGCAGGCGGCGGCCGGCATCGCCGATGCGCGCGACCAGCTGACGCTCGACGAAGCTGTGGACGTCTTCGTCGTCGCCGTTCACCCACTCCGGGTTTCGCCGTCCCTCTTCCAGAATCGCCGTCAGCCCGTCGCGGATGGCCTGCCCGTCGGCCGCTGTCAGCGCGCCGCACGCGACGAGCGCCTCTGCCCACGCGAGGCTGCCCGTCACGTCGTCCTCGAACAGCCGGCGGTCGAACCGGAACGAGAGACCGAAGTCGAACGCCGCCGGATCGGGCGCCGCGTCGAACCTTCCCGACCAGAGGTGCTGTGACATCAGGACGCCACCAGACGCGACATGACGTCGAACGCGGCCGTCCGCGACGGCGAGTTCGACGATGCCGTCGGGGGATCCCGGGAGGTCCTGGTACGCCGTGTGGAGCACGTCGATCGCCGGCTGACCGGTGATCGTCTCGAGGCTCTCGAGAATTTCAGCAGGTGTCATCGTGATGCCGTTCAGTTCGATGGGCGTGTCGTGCGCAAAGCGAAGCTCGACGATCGCGGTGCCCGGCCCGTCGCGCCGATCGATCCGCGTGCGCCAGGGCAGATCGATGCCGCCGGGCTCGACGAACGTCGCCGCCTCGAGCGTCGCGATCGACGCGAGCGATCGACTGACGAACCGTTCGGCAGCATCGGCAACGGCGCGCGGAGATCGGCCGGAGCCGCGGCCAGCGCCGGAACGATCACGTCGCGCGCGAACTCTTCCCGCACGTCGAGCGCGTGACAGCGAACGGCGCCCAGCGTCAGGGCGTCGTCTCGCAGCGCGATGAGCGCCGTCTTGCCGCCGAGATCGAACGCGACGGCGACGACGTCCAGGCCACATGCGGCCGAGCGCGCACGGTCTGCGCCAGTGACGCCTCGATCACCCAGATAGCCAACCACGATGCGATCAGCCAACGTCGTGTCTCTCCCTTCTCTTACGCCTCTGCGCCAACCGCTCGAGCGTGTGACGCGCGGCCTGCGCCTGCCGCGCGTCGCGGCAAATCACCAGAATCGTGTCGTCGCCGGCGATCGTGCCGACCACATCCGGCAGGCGCGCGCGATCGATCGCCAGTCCGAGCAGCTGCGCCTGTCCCGGCCCCGTCTTCACGACCACGAGATGCTGGGCGACATCGACGCTGAGCTGAAACTCGCTGAGCGCGCGCGAGAGAGCGACCGCCGCCGCAATCGGCGACGACGAGTCGGGCGCCGGCCGCCTGGTAGGCGCCGTCGGCCGAACGCTTCACGAGCCCGAGTTCCTTGATATCGCGCGACAGCGTCGCCTGCGTGACGTCGAATCCCATGCGCGAGAGCCGCTGCCGCAGCACCTCCTGGCTGTGCACGGGCTCTTGCTTCGACGAGCTGACGAATGGCGGACTGCCGGCGCGCCTTCATATCTATGCGTTCAGATGAATCAGTATACAGAACCATGCGTCACTGTCATCAGCAAAATTGATTGACAGACCGTGTCTCCGGATATGTATAAGTATTCTTTTCCATGTATAGAATTGCGGTCATCGGGGCGACGGGCTTTGCCGGGCAGGAACTGGTCCGCCTGCTCGCGCGGCATCCGCACGCCACGCTGACGGTCGCGACCGCCTCGCAGGCCACCAGCACGCCGCGCAAGCTGCCGGCGCTGACGCGCGTGTGGGACGGCGAGGTGCGTGCCGCTCGATACTCGGCATCGTCGGCCGCGCAGGCGGACGTCGTCGTTTCTGGCGCTGCCGGAAGCCGCCTCCGCGCGAGGTCGCGCCGGCGCTCCTCGACGCCGGGCTCCGCGTCGTCGATCTGTCGGGCGCGTTCCGCCTGCGGGACGACGGCCGCGCGCACGCGTTGGTATCCGGCGACGCCGGCGATGCCCGACGGCGTCGCGTACGGCCTGACCGAATTCGAGAAGGACGCGATTCACGACGCGAGGCTCGTCGCGAATCCGGGCTGCTACCCCACCGCGTCGCTGCTCGCGCTGCTGCCGCTGGCAGCAGGCCGGGCTGCTCGCGCGCCGGCAGCGACATCATCATCGACGCCAAGTCGGGCATCTCGGGCGCCGGCAAGGCGGCCACCGAGCGGACCCACTTCTCCGAGAACCACGGCAGCGTGGCGGCCTACGGCGCGTTCGGCCATCGGCACACGCCGGAGATGGAGCAGGCGCTCGGCCGCGGCGTGACGTTCGTGCCGCATCTGGTGCCGCTCGACCGCGGCATCCTCGTCGTCGATGCTACGTGCGCCTCGTGCCCGGAACGACCGCCGAGCGCAGGTGGCGCGAGGCGTT
Source organism: uncultured Solirubrobacterales bacterium (assembly GCA_963742205.1). Lineage (GTDB taxonomy): Bacteria > Actinomycetota > Thermoleophilia > Solirubrobacterales > 70-9 > WHSW01. The sequence goes on from CAVUKZ010000006.1 coordinate 465,657, forward strand.
CGAGCACGCGCTACGCGGCGGCGCCGTTCGTGCGGCTGACCGGCGCCGATCTGCCCGAGATCAAGCACGTGGCGTGGACCAACTTCTGCGACATCGGCTGGAAGGTGGACGAAGCCAACGGCCGCGCGCTGATCGTGTCGGTGCATCGACAACCTGGTGAAGGGCGCCGCCGGCTCGGCGGTGCAGAACTTCAACGTGATGTGCGGCTTCGACGAGTGCGCGGGACTGCTGTGAGCAGCGCGGTCGAGCGACGCGCTCGCCGAAGCATCGGGCGGCGATGCTGAAGCTGGTGGCGAGCTGCTCGAAGATCGCGAGCGGCTCGATGGCCGTCGCGCGGCTGATCGCCAGCGCCGCCGGACAGCAGACGCTGGTCGTCGTCCACGGCGGCGGCAAGGACATCGACGCGGCGCTGGCGCAGGCCGGGCATTCCGAAGCAGCAGGTCGACGGGCTCCGGATCACCGACGAGGCGACGCTGCAGGTGGTGGTCGCCGTGCTCGCCGGCAGTCGATCAACACGCGGCTCGTCGCGGCGCGTGAACGCCGCCGGCGGGCGGGCGGTCGGCCTGACCGGCGCGGACGCCGGCGTCGGCCTGGTGAAGCGGCGCGAAGCCGCATCGCGCCACCAACGGCGAGCTCGTCGATCTCGGCTTCGTCGGCGAGCCGGTGCCGAACGGCGACGCGTCGCTGCTCGGCGCCTGGTCGACGCGGCGGGTTCGTGCCGGTCATCGCGTGCATCGGCGCCGTCACGCGATGGATCAGCTCTTCAACGTCAACGCCGATACGCTGGCCGGCAGCCTGGCGGCGCGGCTCGGCGCCAAGCGACTGGTGATCGCCGGCGGCACCGCCGGTGTGCTCGACGACGCAGGGGCAGACCATCCCGTCGCTCGACGCCGCGCGCATCGGCGATCTCGTGAGCTCGGGGACGGCAACCGCTGGCATGGTGGCCAAGCTTCGCGCCTGCCGCGCGGGCGATCGACGACGGCGTGCAGCGAGGTCGCCGATCGCGGACGGCGAAGCAACCGCCGCGCCTCGCCGGCGCTTCTGGGCCGGAGGACCGGCATCGCGCCAGCCGGCGCGTGGACGAGGATGTCATGGCTGACGATCGAACTTCGAACAGCGTCAAGGCCCTCGAGGCCCGACCACGTCCTGCAGACCTACAAGCGCGCAGCCCGTGGTGTTCGTCCGCGGCGAGGGCACGCGCCTGTTCGACATCGACGGCCGCGACGTACCTCGACTTCCTCTCGGGCATCGGCGTCGTCGTGCTCGGCCACGGCCATCCGGGGCTCGCGCAGGCCATCGCCGACCAGGCGGCGACGCTGGTGCAGACGTCGAACCTCTACTACCACCCGCTGCAGGGCCAGCTGGCGGCGCGGCTCGCGGCGCTGTCCGGACTGCAGCGCACGTTCTTCTGCAACAGCGGCACCGAGGCGGTCGAGGCGTGCCTGAAGTTCGCGCGCCGCTTCTGGTTCTCGCAGGGCAAGAAGCAGCCGGACGCGGTACGTCGCGCTTCAGCACGGCTTCTCCGGGCCGAACGATGGGCGCGCTGTCGGTGACCGCCAACGCGCATTACCGCGAGCCGTTCGAGCCGCTGATCCCCGGCGTGACGTTCGTGTCGCCGACGACCTCGCGGCGCTCGAGGCGGCGGTCACCGACTCAGACGGCGGCGATCATCGCCGAACCGCATCCAGGGCGAAGGCGGCGTGCGGCCGCTCTCGCCGGAGTTCGCCGCGGCGATCGAGCACGCGTGCGACGAGCGACCGGCACGCTGCTCATCGCCGACGAGGTGCAGTGCGGACTCGGCCGCACCGGACGACCCGTTCTACTTCCAGGCGCTCGGCCTGACGCCCGGACCTGATCACGGTCGGCAAGGCGCTCGGCTCCGGCGTGCCCGATCGGCGCGGCGCTGGTCGCCGAGCACGTCGCCGCGCAGATCTTCGCCGGCGATCACGGCAGCACCTACGGCGGCAACCTGCTGTCGACCCGCGCCGGCCTGACCGTGCTCGAGCAGCTGACGGGCACACCGAGGCGTGCCGTACCCGCCGGCGGCGTCATCGGCGCACGTGCGCAGAGGTCGGCCCGGTGTTCGAGAGGCGCTGCTGCCTGACGCAAGCACCGATCGTCACCGAAGCGCGCGGGGCCGGCGTGATGCGCGGCCTCGGGCTGACGGTGACGCGGCGCCGGTGATCGAAGGGGCGCTCGGCGCGGCCTGCTGGTCAATCGGACCGCCGAGACGGTGGTCCGCATGCTGCCGCCGTTCACGGTCACGAAGGCGGAGATCGAGGAAGCGGTGTCGATTCTCGACCAGGTGCTGGCCGCGCGTTCGAGCGGAGGCCACGGCATGAACGTGGAGCTGGCCATCCATCGCGCTCACGTGGTGCCACCGGCCGTCGAGCTCGACGATCGCGCCGACCACACCGTGCTCCGCACCGCCGGCCGCAGGACGCCGAGCAGATCCACGCGCTCATCAGGAGCACCTCGAAGAGGGCCACCTGCTGCCGCGCCAGCTCGACGAGCTGCGGGCGCGCGCCGCGCTTCGTCGTCGCCGACGCGCGGCCGGGTCATCGGCTGCGCCGAGCTCGCGCCGCTGAGCACGGCGTCGCCGAGGTCCGCTCGCTCGTCGTGCCCGCGACGCCCGCGAGGGCGGCATCGGCCGCCGCTCGTCGCGGAGCTGCTGCGGATCGCCCGGCTCGAGGATTCCACGAGCTGTGCGCGTTCACGCACGAGCCGGGCTACTTCGTCCGCATGGGCTTCTCCATCGTGCCGCACGCGTGGGTGCCGGAGAAGATCGCGATGGACTGCCAGCGCTGCCCGCTGTTCCGCAACTGCGGCCAGTCGGCGGTGGTGCTCTCGCTGCCGGCAGCAACGGCGCTCCCGCCGCGCGGCGACGCTCGCCACCGCTCGCAGCGGTCGAGGCCCCGATGCGCACTGGCGAGTCGCCGGCGGCGTCACCGCACCGGCCGGCTTCCGCGCCGCGGGCCTGCACTGCGGCATCAAGGCCAGCGGCAAGCCCGACCTCGCGCTGGTGGCGGCGGACGCGGCCGGTGGCCGCCGCGGGCCTGTTCACGCACGAACCAGGCGAAGGCGGCGCCGGTGCTCGTGTCGAAGTCGCACCTCGAACGCAGCGGCGGCGGGCCCGGGCGGTCGTCACCAACAGCGGCTGCGCCAACGCCTGCACCGGCCCGCAGGGCCTCGCCGACGCCGATCGAGATGGCCGCGCCTGCACCGCGGACGCTCGTCGGCTGCCGTGCCCGAGGAAGTGCTCGTCGCGTCGACCGGCGTCATCGGCGTCAACCTGAAGATGGACGCGGTCCGCGGCGGGCATCCCGAAGGCGGTGGCGGCGCTCGCCGCCGACGGCGGCGCGGCCGCCGCCGACGCCATCATGACGACCGATCCGTTTCCGAAGTCGGCCGCCGTCGAGGTGCGGTGTGCCGCCGGCAGCTTCCGCGTCGGCGGCATGGCGAAGGGCTCGGGCATGATCGAGCCGCGCATGGCGACGATGCTCGGCTACCTGACGACCGATGCCGCCGTCGACGCCGGCACTGCTGCAGCGTGCGCTCATCGATGCGTGCCGCTACACCTTCAACGCGATCACGGTGGACGGCGAGCCGTCGACCAACGACTGCGTGTTCGCGATGGCCAGCGGCGCCAGCGGCGTCGCCATCGACGAGGCGCTCGTACCCGGCGCTCTTCGAGGGCCTGCGAGCGGTCGCCCTCGAGCTGTCGCTCGGCATCGTCCGCGGCGGCGAAGGCGCGACCAAGCTGGTGGCAGGTCACGGTGACCGACGCGGCGACCGAGGCCGACGCGTGGACCGCGGCGCGCGCCATCGCCAATTCGCCGCTGGTGAAGACCGCGGTCCACGGCGGCGATCCGAACTGGGGCCGCCTGGTCGCGGCAGCCGGCCGCTCGGGCGCCGACTTCGTGCTCGAGCGGGCGCGCGTCCGCATCGGCGTCGCTGGTGCTCTTCGACGACGGCCAGCCGTTCGACGAGCTCGCGCCGCAGGCGGCCGAGTACCTGCAGGGCACGGACCTCGACATCGAGGTGGACCTCGGCGCCGGCGGCCCGCACCCGCCACCGTTTGGACCTGCGACCTGTCGACGGACTACGTCCAGATCAACGCCGAGTACCGGCACGTGACGGACCGTGAGCCATCGATCGGCCGATGCGCAACGCGCGCAACTTCCTGTCGATCCTCGACTTCGACCACGACGAGCTCGCGCGCTGCCTCGACCTAGGCGTCGCGCGTCAAGGCCGACCGCTCGCTCGGCCCGGACGCGCCGACCGCCACACGCGCTCGACGGCCGTCACGTCGGGCTGCTGTTCGAGAAGCCGTCGCTGCGCACGCGCGTGACCTTCACGATCGGCGTGCGCGAGCTGGGCGGCGACATGGTCGACATCCCGTCGGACGTCATGCACGCCGATCGCGAGCCGCTGCACGACGTCGCCCGCAACCTCGAGCGCTGGGTGGACGCGGTGGTCATCCGCACGTTCAGCGCAGGACCGGCTGACGCAGGTCGGCGGCGCCACGTCGCGGCTGCAAGGTGGTCAACGCGCTGTCGAACGAGGAGCATCCCTGCCAGGCGCTCGCCGACATGCAGACGCTGCGCGAGCTGTGGGGCGAGGTGGCGGGCCGCACGATCGCGTTCGTCGGCGACGGCAACAACGTCGCGACCTCGCTGGTGCATGCGGCGGTGATGCTCGGGCGCCTCGGTGCGCGTCGCCACGCCGAAGGGCTACGAGCTGCCGGAGGAGGTGGTCGACGCAGTGCGCGGCGGCGGCCGGCGGCGGCGCCACGCTGACGCAGTTCCACGACCCGCGCAAGGCGGTCGCGGGCGTCGACGCCGTCTACACCGACGTGTGGACGTCGATGGGCCAGGAGGTCGAGTACGCCGAGCGCACGAAGATCTTCGCGCGCTACCAGGTGAACGACGCGCATGATGGCGCTGGCGACGCCGGACGCGCGTCTTCATGCACTGCCTGCCGGCGCATCGCGGCGAGGAAGTGACCGACGAGGTGATCGAGTCGGCGACCTCGGTGGTGTTCGACCAGGCCGAGAACCGCCTGCACGCGCAGAAGGCGCTGCTCGTCGAGACTGTTCAGTAGGAGCCGCGCGACGCGGCCGCGCGCCCTGACCGCAACGGCCATGACGTCGGGCCGCGGGTTCTCGTACTCGAGCCGCTGCGCGCCGTCCGCGCGCCTCGCCCACCACCACCGGCATCGAGCTGGCGATCACCGTCCAGCCGACCGGCAGCAGCACCGTCGTCCGCGGGGCGTCGAACGTCGCGTCGAACGCCAGTTCGTCGCCGTCCAGCCGGTAGCGCGCGGCGTCGGTCAGGTGGCGGATGACGCGGATACGGGTCGAGCCGCCGGCCGGCACCGCCGGGATCGTCATCAGCACCGCTGGCGTCGGCCTCGACCGGGTCGCGGCGTCGAGGTGACGCCCTCGCGCGCCGCGGTCTCGACCTTCAGCGGCTCGCCGGTGTCGAGCACCACGGCGCCGGTCGCGACACGCGACGCCGGCACGGGCACCCCCGTCGATACCGACGTCGTCCCGGACGCACCTCGTGAAGTCGTCGACAGCGAACCGCGTGTGTGGCGGGATGCCGAGGGGATACACGTTCGACGTCGTCGTGCGCGCGTTCGAACCACGGTGCCGAGGCGGTGGTGCCGGCGACGAACCCGCTGGCGGCGGTCGTCGACGAGCTGGGCGGCATCTCCAGCCCCGGCCTCGCCTTGATCACCAGCGGCGCCGCGTTCGGCCCGGGGTGCGTGAAGCTGATGATCACCCGGCCGTCGGCCTCGGTCAGCACCTGCGATGGCACGTTCAAGCTGACCAGCCGATAGCCGAGCCGGGAGGACCACCGCGTTGCGGCGGATGCTCAGCGGCCGGTCGAAGACGATCGCGTCGCCCTGGCGGAAGTAGCTCTTCGCGATCCTTGTAGGTCTTGTCGATGAGCACCCGGGCCTGGCCGTCGGCGGCACCGGCCTGGCCAGCGACACCCTGATGTACTGGGTGTCGAGATCGGCGTCGGGGTGGCCCTCGCGGCGCGCCTGCGCGCCGCCGACGACCTCCCACTTCAACTCCTTGCCGGTCGCCGGATCGAAGACGTGCTCGTTGGTCGCGATGCTGCCCTTGCGGATGGTGTTGAAGAAGAATCGCGCGTTCGGCGTGGTGCCGGTGACCTCGTAGACGATGCGGAACTGCGCCGTGTCCGGGGCGAGCAGCTCGTAGCGGGTGTAGTCGTCCTCCTGCGTCTGGCGGAGGAGACTGCGCCTCGGTGACGGCGGCGCCCAGCGCCAGCAGCGGAAGCAGGCGAAGAAGTGCGCGAGCCATGGGCGCATGATAGCGCCGTTCAAGCGGCTTGACGCGTCGGCACGTCGGCGCGGCCACGCGCACGCCAGGCGAGGAAACGTCGGCACGCGAGCGCAATGCCCGTCCACACGAGCATCACAGCGCCGGCCGACACGAGGCCGGCCACGGTCTGTCCCGGGAGCCGGTAGGTCTCGCCGGTGTGTGCGAACCGCAGCCAGCTGCGCAGGCGCCGACCGGTCGTCTGATCGGCAAATGCCTCCCACCGCTCCGCCCCGGTCGCGCGGGACATCGTCAGCGTCTGGCGCTTCTGCGGTTGCCCGCCGTACCCTTCGTCGAGGGTGATCACTACCGGGCCCTCGGCGCTGGTGGGAACGCGGACGCCGATGGTCCGCCACTCAGGCACGCGAGCGATGGCCGAGCGATACGCGGCGTCGATGCCGGTGAAGTCCGGGGCGACCGCAGGCTCGCTGGTCCGTCCCGCCTGTGCCCGCGGTGGTCCCGCCGGGCGCGGCGGCTCCTCGCCGACGACGCGATAGACGAGGTTGCTCGCCCACGGGATAGGAGATGGGCACGGCGCCGGCCACGACGATCGCGAAGCGGCACGGCTGACCAGATGCCGATGGCGTTGTGCCAGTTGAAGTCCCGCGCCTTCCCACGCAGGCCGGACCGGAACCACAACGCATTGCGGAACTGGAGCCGGCTCCAGACGCGCGGCACCCACAGGTAGAGCCCGCTGACGACGATGAACAGGAACGCGAGGTTGGCGGCCCCGGTGACGGCCTTCCCAACGGGGCGGCCCGGGCCTTCCATGGCCAGCCAGCGGTGCCAGTTGGTTGCCGCTCGGAAGAAGGCGCGCAGCGGACTCGCGGACGGCCCGATGATACGTGCCGCGATAGGGATCGACGAGGAGGGCGCCTGCGCCCTCGAGCGACACGGTGGCCGGGGCCGCGGGGTCCGCCCGGAGTGTCAGCGTGGTGGGAGCCGCCTCCGGCTGAGCCTCAACTACCCGCGCCAGCAGCGTCTCCGGCGGCAGAAGTGCGGTCCCAGACGAAGGCGGCGCCGACCACGCCCGGCGATCGTCCCACTCGAGCACTTGCTTCTCGTAGGTGAGCGCGACACCGGTGATCGACATAATGAGCACGATGGTGCCGGCGAGGACGCCGGCGGTGAGATGGAGCCAGAAGAGCAGGGTGCGGAAAAGGGCCATAGTGGAAGTGGAATTGAGACTGGATCTCAAGAAAACCCATGCAGCCTAATCCGACCTAATTAGTCGGTCAAGAAGAAAATGAGAATTGATCTCAATTCTGACCTCGGCGAGTCGTTCGGCGCGTGGCCGATGGGCCAGGATGCGGCGCTGATGCCGGTGATCTCGTCGGCCAACGTCGCCTGCGGCTTCCACGCCGGCGACCCGGGGATGATGCGCGAGACGGTGGCGCTCGCCCGGACGCATGGCGTGGCCGTCGGTGCGCATCCCGGGTTTCCCGACCTGGTCGGCTTCGGCCGTCGCGAGCTGCGGTGCTCCGCCGCGCGAGGTCGAGGACTTCGTGGTCTACCAGGTCGGCGCCCTGGCCGCCATCGCCGCGGCGCAGGGCGTGCGGCTGCAGCACGTCAAGGCCCACGGCGCGCTCTACAACATGGCCTGCGCGCGACGCGGCGCTGGCCGCGGCCATCGCCCGCGCCGTCGCGGCCAGTCGACCTCGACCCTCATCCTGTTCGGCCTGCCCGGCTCGGCGTCTGCTCGACGCAGGCCGCGCGCCGGCCTGCGCGGTCGCCGCCGAAGTCGTTCGCCGACCGCGCCTACCTCGCCGACGGCAGCGCTCGTCGCCGCGCTCGCGTGCCGGCAGCGTCATCCACGACCCGATCGGCAGTCGTCTCGAGAGCTGTGCGGATGGCGCAGGAGCGCTCGGTCGTCGACGATCGACGGCACGCGGTTCCGCTCGAGGCCGACACGCTCTGCGTGCACGGCGACACACCAGGCGCGGCGGCGCTGGCGCGCGGCCATCCGCCAGGGGCTCGAGGCAGAGCGGCGATGCCGGATCTCAACCGCTGCGGGCCGGCCACGAAAGTGTAATTTCAGCGACGATGCTGTGGGCTGGCTCGGCGTCGTAGCGAGCGTCGATCGGCCGGAATTCGCAGTATTTCGGCCTGATTCCGTCCGGCACGAAGCTTGTTTATAGGGTCGGCGTCGCCAGTTTGTTGTTTACGGCACGGTGCCGTAGATGCTGGGGGGAGCCAGACTGGCGGCAACTTCTCGGGGGCGGTCCGTGGCAACATGGCCGCCCTTTCTCGTTCAGGGCTCGACGTTCAACGCGACCTACACGCTCGGCGCCTTCGGGATACTGCAGCGCCAGCTTCAATTCCTTCGCCAGCGCGTCGACCGTGCCCTGCCGCTTCCACGCGCCGTCGGTCTCGAACCGCAGCGAGCCGATGCGCCGGCCCCACGGCGCAGATGACCCGGCCGATCGCCCGGAATCGGTGCGATCGGCGTGCTGCTGATCGATCTTCTGCATCACGTCGGGCGCCACGCGAATGAAGGCGCGCAGCGCGGTGGCCGACTTGATCGAGTACTTGCGGCCGTTCCACGCCGGCTCGAAGATGGTCGCGACCTGCTTGAAGTAGTTGACGAAGAACGTCTTGCTGTCCTCGCGGAACGCCTCCGCCTTGCGCGCGCCACCGAGCGCCTCCTCGTTGGCGAACAGCCTCTTGAGCTCCTGCGCGAGCGGCGCCTGCGCGACCCGCCCCTTGCCCACGCCGAGCAGCTTGATCTCGCCGTGGAGCGGCGAGTCCTCGCGGTCGTTGAGCGCCCGCACGACGTCGTGCGCCGCCGCCAGCGCCTCGTCGCGATAGAGCTGGCGGCCGGAGAGCGACACGAGATGCGACGCGTTCAGCCGCGTGTGCTTGGCGTTGATCGTGACGAACATCTGGACGATGTGATCTTCGGGCAGCCGGTCGAAGATGATCGCCGGCACGGTGAACGGCTCGTCGCCGAACCGGTCGATGTCGGCGTGCAGCGCGAGCAGCCGGTGCTGGCCGTCGATGGCCCGCAGGATGCCTTCGCGCTCGGGCACCTTCAGCCGTCCGACCGATGCTGCCCGACTCGACCGGCTCGAACGCCAGCTTCTCGTCGGCCGAGATGATGACGGCGCCGGGGATCGACGGCAGGTCGCGGGCCTGCCGGCACTGCTCGTAGTACTGGACCAGCTCTTCGATCTTCTTGCGGATGATCTGGCGCTGGTAGGCCTTCTCGCTCGACGCGATGCGTCGCTCGAGCAGGTCCCAGTTGATCTTCGCCTGCGGCGCCTTCTTGGCGCCGCGGACGCCGCCACGCCTGGTCGACGTAGCTGAGGACCTCGAAACGGACGAGTTTGTCGATGTCGCTGGCGGTCAGAGAGGCCTGATAGAATTGCACGCCGAACTGCTGCATCCGGATTGCGGCGACGCTGATCATAGGTTTCGGCCTGAAGCGGCCGGATTCTACCGTCCGGCGCCCCGCAGGCTCAACGTTTTTTGGTCTGTTTACCCTATTTCCCGCACTAACAAGGAGTTACTCATGAATGCTCCGGCCGGACGCCTCCTACGGCTGGGCTTCGTTCGCTCGCTGATGGCCGCCCTCCCGGCCCCCTCGGCCCGCTGGCCGCCCAGGCCCGCGCCGCACGGTCGGGACCGGCTGCCGCCCAGGCCATCGGACCCGGAGTTCGCCGGCGTTCGTAAAACAGGCGACCACGAGGCCCGAGTTCCTCTCACCCCTGGTCGATCACCTGCCGACCAAGGCGGGGGTCCCAACGCCGAAGCAGATCCTCGGCTACCAGGTCGGCACCGAGAAGAAGCTCACTTACACCGCCGACCAGTTCCGGTTCTTCCGAGCCCTGGAGAAGGCGCTTGCCGGGCCGCGTCAGGACCCTCACGATCGGCCACACCGAGGAAGGCCGCGACATCCTCGTCGCGTTCGTCAGTTCCGAGGCGAACATCAAGAACCTGGAGGCCAACCGGCGGAACCTGAAACGGCTGTCCGATCCGCGGGGGTTGAGCGAGGCCGAGGCCTGGCAGCTCGTGAGCTCGACCAGGCCCCACTACCACATCACGGCCGGCCTCCACAGCGCCGAGACCAACCCGCCCGAAAGCGTGATGGAGCTGGGCTACCGGCTTGCGGTCAGCGAGGAGCCGTATATCCGTCAGATCCGCGACCAGGTCATCGTCAGCATCACGCCCTCGACCGACGTGGACGGGCGGGATCGTTACGTGGACTGGTATTACGCCTACAAGATCGACGAGGCCTACGACGGCGGCGAGAACTACGGCGGCCCGCCGTACTGGGGCAAGTACGTCTTTCACGACAACAATCGCGACATCAATTACGGCGTCGACTCGCTGCGCGCGCACCTCGAGCTGGTATCTCGAGTGGGTCCCGCCGATCTGGCACGACGTCCACGAGGCGCAGACGCTGCTCTACACCTTCAGCGGCCAGCCGCCGCAGAATGCCAACCTCGATCCGCTGCTGTATACCGAGCTGCCGTTCTTCGCGACCTACGAGGTGAACAAGCTGACCGGTTACGGCATGCCCGGCGTGTGGCACTTCGGCTTCGTGGACATGTGGTCGCCCGGCTATCTCGGCTTCTCCGCCGCCAACCACAACGGCATGCTGCGCATGTACGAGGTGTTCAACCAGGGTGGCGCCAACACCAAGAAGGCGCGGCTGCAGGGAACGCAGACGACGCGGCAGTGGTATCGGCCGCACCCCGCGCCTGCCGGTGAGGTGGACTGGTCGATTCGAAACTCCATCAACTACGCGCGAGACCGGGTTGCTGACCGCGCTGGAGCTGACGTCGAAGTTCCCGTCGATGGTCGTCGAGAACTTCTACCGCAAGTCGCTCAACGGCGTCGCGGCCGGCGACAAGCCGCCACACGGGTTCGTGATTCCTGCCGGGCAGCGCGACCAGACGCAGGTCGATCGCGTGGTGAACCTGCTGCGCCGTCAGGGCATCGAGGTGCACCGGGCAACGGGGGCCGTGACCGTCAAGGAGGGGGACTTCGCCGCCGGCTCGTACGTGGTGAAGCTGAATCAGCCCTACGGACGGCTCGCCAAGACGCTGCTCGAGAAACAGACCTATCCGGATCCGCAGCTCACCACCTACGACGACAGCGCGTGGACGATGCCGCTCGCGAACAACATCGAGGTGAAGACGATCGAGGACAGAGGCATTCTCGACGTGCCGGCGACGCTCCTCTCCGCCGACGTGCGTCACCGACGGGATCGCTGACCGCCGACTGGCGGCCGGCCTCGGTCTACGCCGTCAGGCACAATGGCTCGTTGAACCTGATCACGTTGAGGTATCGCCTCAAGGACGCGGCGGTGAAGGCGGCAAGCGCTCCCTTCAAGGTCGGCGACGACGAGTGGCCGGCCGGTTCGTTTCTGCTCCCGGCAACGGATCGGGCGCGGCAGGCCATCGAGTCGCTGGGTCTTGCCGCCCATGCGCTGTCCGCGATGCCAGAGGTCGCGACCATCGACGTGGATCTGCCCCGCATCGCGCTGTACACCACCTGGGCCAATACGGAGAAGGTCGGGTGGGTGCGGCTGGCGTTCGATCGCTTCGAGATCCCGTTCGATCTGATTCACAAGGATCACGTCCGGGCAGGCGCCAACCTGCGCGCCAAGTACGACGTGATCATCGTGCCCCACCAGACGCAGAACGGTAAGGCGGTCGTCTACGAGCAGCCGAAGCTCTCGAAGCCGCTGCCCTACAAGAAGAACGCAGCAGTTCAAGTCGCTTGGCATGTATGCCGAGACCGACGACGTGCGCGGCGGCATGGGGCTCGAAGGGGTGAACGAGTTCCAGAAGTTCCTCGATGCCGGCGGCCTGCTGATGACATTCGGCGTCTCGAGCTACTTCCCCGCCGACTTCGGACTCGCCAGAGGCCTGGATGCCCAGCGGCCGGCGACGGGCTGGTACGCCCCGGGACCCTACGTGCAGTCGGAGATCCTGCAGCCGACGCATCCGTTGTTCTACGGCTACGAGGGGCAGAAGACGCTGCCGGTCCGTTGGGCTGACGGGCCGCTGCTGCAGGCAGGCCCACCCGCGGAGATGGCGGCTTTCGTCGGAAGCAGCGCCCGAGCGGCCTCAGGTGCTCGCGCGATTCCAGGGCGGCGAGGCCGGCGTCTTGAGCGGCTTGATGCGCGGCGCCGACCAGCTCCGCAACCGGCCGATGATCGTGGACGCGCCCTCCGGCAAGGGCCGCGTGCTCGCGTTGTGAACAACCCGATCTATCGCTGGCAGACCTTCGGCGAACACGCGCTGGTGTTCAACGCGCTGTTCTTCTGGAACGACCTCCCGGGGCCGGCCAGCTCCACGGCCGGCACGAGTACCGCGCGGCCGTAATCGCGCTCGTTCAGCAGCGCGACAGGGCAGCAGATCACGGATCGCCCGTCCGCTGCTGCAGGTATTCGCGCATCAGGGCGGCGTTGCGTTCGTTCGCCTTGAACCAGATGTCGGCCAGCACCCCGATGAATGGAATGGCGCCGAGCAGCAGGTCGGTGAGCACGTTGGCCAGCATCTTCGACACGAGCGCCGCCGGCGGACCGTAGCGGAGGCTGCGAGCGACGAGCGTCAGCGACAGGGCGCCCGCCGCGAGGTCGCCGACGACCGGTACCATGCTGATGAGGGCGTCGAGCCGACCGGGCCGAGCACCGGCAGGCGGACGGCGCTGTCCATCAGCCGCGCGAAGCGATCGATATGGAGCCCGAAGCGGCGATCGCCTCGGTCGAGATCGACCCGCGTGGCTCGCGCGTATGCCGCCAGGTGCGTGAGGGCGCCGGCGGCCGCCCCGCCGATTCGGCGGTCGATGGTGCTCGAGACACCTTCCGCGGTCTTGATGAAGAGCGCCCGGGCCACGAAGAACCCGGCCACCGACAGCACGGCCACGACGACGAACGCGCACGCGGTGAGCCACAGCAGGACCGTTTCGAGCGATCCAGCGGCCGACCATCCGAACGCCAGCGTCGTCGTCCTGAACCTGGCCGTGACGAAATACGGCGTCGGTTTCGCGGCGAACGGCGCGGGTCACGTCTGGCCCCGCGCGCGCGCCGGATTGGCGTGTTGCCGATGACGGCGAATGCGTTCGGCGCCGAGCGCGGTGAGCCGCTCGACCATGATGTCGGACGCCGTCCCCGCGAGGCGAATCGGACTCAGGACGGCCGGTCTCGTTGTCGAAGGTCGCGACGGCCACGACCGGGCGCGCCGGCTCCATGCGGGCCCACGCCGTCCAGACGACGGCCGAGCGCGACGATCAGTCCCAGCGCGGCCGGCCAAGTCCAGAAGTGCTCGCGTGCCGGAACCGGGTGGAGTGCTGGCGCCGGAGGTCAGCTCTACCGCCGTTGGACCGTCAACGATGACAGCGTCGCCCGACAATGCCAGTGCGCGGACGCGGCCTCGAGCAACTCTCCGACGCTGCCTCTTCCGTTTGGACCGGGGCGATGAAACGGTAGCCGCGGCGAGGGAGCGTCTCGACGAAGCGTGGGTTGTCGGCGCTGTCTCCCAGCGCGGTCCGCACCTGGCCCACGCAGTAGGCCAGACCCCGATCGAAGTCGACGTGCGTGCCCGCCTCCCACACGTGCGCCCGCAGCTGCTCTCGCGAGATGACTGCTCCGGGTGCGCGAGGAGCAGGGCGAGCGCGCGGGCAGGCTGCGGCTCGATCCGGACGACCCGGCCTTGCTTGCGCAGCTCCCCAGCCGCCGGATCGAACTCGAAGAGGCCGAACCGGTAGATCAAGGCGCCTCCTTACTTCACGACCAGCAGGCGGTAGTTGGCGGGGTGGACGAACTGGATCCCGTCCTCCGTGAGGATCGCATCGTCTTCGATCGGGATGCGCAGTTTCGCGCCGTCCCATTCCGGGATGGGCGAGTAGGCGAAGTATTCGAACGAGAACAGGTGCTGCGTCTGCAGCACGAACGTGCTCTGCAGCGGCTGCCAGGTGGTCAGCGACGGGCCGATGTCGTGGCCGGTGTTGCCCACCGGGTGGAATCCGTAGACCACGTCGGTCTTGTCGTCGCGATTGGGACGGTTGAACTCGATGACGCCAAATCCGGCGGCCGTGAGCGCGGCGTCCATCCGCTTCATCGTTTCGTCGGCCCGAACTCCCGGCTTGATCGCCTTCTTCAGGACGTCGCGCACGGACAGCGCCTTGTCGAACGCGGCCTGGATGCTCTTCGGCGGCGTCGTTTCGCCCGGCTTCAGCACGTAGGCGACCCGTTTCACGTCGGTGCCGAAGTTCATCAGCTGCACGCCCCAGTCGATCATCATCACGTCACCAGGCTGGATGATGCGATTGGTGGAGGTGGCGACAATGCCGTTCGGGCCGGTGACGTACACGGACGGCATGTCGAACTCGGAGCCGAGTCCGCGCTCGAGCAGCCGGTCCTGCAGCCACCACGCGACGTCCTCGAGCGTCGTCTTTCCGATCGTGATCACTTCGTTGGACAGCGCCCGCTCGGCCAATTGCACCGCGATGCCCGCGGCTTCGCCGAAGGCCACGATCTCCGAGGCGACGCGCCGCGAGCGGAACTCGGAGACCAGCTTCTCGGCACTCACCAGGCGGCTGGCGTACGGTTCACCCAGCGTCTTCTTCAGCTCCGCCAGCATCGTTACCGAAAGACCGTCGGCCGGACCGATTTCGTCCGACATGTTGACGCCAATGCGCTTCGGATCGCGCTGGCGGACGAGCTCGGCCAGCTTCGTCGCCGGCGCGATCTCGTCGTAGGCTCCGGACTCGTTCAGCAGGTAGCCGGAGGGCCCGAGGGCCAGCGCGCTCGACCCGCTCGCCGCCGCGGTCGCTGAACACGTAGTAGCCGACGCCGGTGACGTAGCCGCGGCCAAGGTCCTTCCACAACGGGTCGTAATGGTTCTCCTTCACAGCCACGATCCACATGTCGATGCCGTTGTCCCGCATCGCGCGCGGCAGCACCTGATCGAACTTGTCGAGACGGATCTGGCGCTCCATCTCCCATCGGCGCCGGGCTTCCTGCGCGTCAGCGGGACGGACGGCGAGCCCGATCAGGGCCGTCATGGTGGCGATGCGGATCGCGCGCGTCATGAGCCGCATTGTATCCGCGCCCGCGAGTGGCGCCCGACCATCGCTACTTCAGAATCGGTGCAAGAATCCACCAGCGGCCGGGCAGCGGGCGCGCCTCCATCCACCGGTTCTTCAGCCGCACGAGCCAGTACAGCACGCCGCACAGGGCGAAGGTGGCCAGCACGGAGGCTTCCCAGGGCATGAGGCGCCTGAGCGGGATCGCCAGTGCCCCGGTACACCATCTCGACGTGGATCCAGTACACGAACAGCGATGAGCGGCCCAGTGTCACGAGCGGCTCCCACGCCAGGCCGAGGAACCAGGCACCCGCGAGCACGGCCGTCACGATTCCGAGCCGGATGAAGAAGAAGGCGGGCGAGCTGGTCCAGAACTGCGCGTTCGCATAGATCGAGGGCAAGTACGACGCCGCGTATCCCGCCGCGATGCCCATGAATGCGGCCGTCATGAGCCCCGCATGGAGCCGCCACTCCTGAGCGGGCGAGCGCGCACCCTCGATCAGCTCGCCCAACAGCGCACCGGCGGTGAGAAAGCCCGCCCAGGGGAACAGCGTGAACGTCGTCCGGCTGGGAGCGGGTCTCAGGTACCACTCGAGTGGATCCGCCAGCCAACCAACCCATACGGCCTCGCGCACCGTCGGCGTGAGGAACGCGAACACCGCCGTCGTCACGCCGAACGCGGCGATGCGGGCACGCCGTGTGCCCGCGAGACGCCAGATCCACGCGGCCGCTATCATCGCGACCCCCATGACGTTGAGGATGTCGACCTTGAGCAGGTTGACGAGCGGCCCCCATCCGAGGAGCTGCGCCTGGAGCCGGAACAGGAACGCGAGCCCGAACACCTGCCAGCCCCTCGCGTGAACGGACCGGGCGGCACGGTCGGCGCCGATCGTTCGCGCGCGGCTTTCGGCGGCCATCGCCAGGGCGACGCCGGCGAGCAGGAGGAACATCGGAGCGCCGAGCCCGTTGACGAACACGGTCATGAAGAAACGGTCGTCGTGACGGTCGGCCTCGCGCGTCCAGGCGTCGGTGACATGGGCGGCGACCATGATCACCACCGCGACGCCGCGCGCGGCATCGAGGTAGGGCTTGCGATCGGTCAGGGCTGGACCTCGTAGGTCGTCGCCAGCGGGACGTCCGGTCGAATCGACTGCCACACCGAACAGTACTTGTCGCGCGACAGCTGCAACGCACGATCCAATGCCGCGGCCGGCACCTCGCCCGTCACGACGAAGTGCAGCGCCACGTTCACGAATCGCCGTGGAGGTTCCGGGGCGCGCTCGGCTGTCAGCGTGGCCGACAGTCCCCTGAGAGGGTGTCGCCCCTTGCTGACGATGTCCACCACGTCGATGGCCATGCACCCGGCAATCGCCAGGGCCAGGGCTTCGACGGGCGAAGGGCCCGCGATGCCGCGGCTGTCGATGGTGAGAGCGGTCTGGCCGCTCCTCGCGTCGAACTGCAAGTCGTGGGTCCAGGTGAGCGACGCAGTGGTCTGAAGGGCAGCCATGGCAGAGCCGTACACGTTACTGGTTGGGCGGGCGGGTTGCAACGCCGGCCGCGAACTGCTAGAAAACCAGCAGTGAAGGTCGAGTCCCTGTCGCGACGCGAACGTCAAATCATGGATGTGCTCTACGCAAAAGGCTCGGCGACCGCCGCCGAGATTCGCGACGCATTGCCGGACGCGCCCAGCTACTCGGCCGTCCGCGCCCTGCTGCGCATCCTCGAGGACAAGGGCCATGCGCGGCACGAACCCCAGGGCCCACGCTACGTCTACTTCCCTCAGGTGTCCCGCGAGCGGGCGCGCCGCTCGGCGTTGAAGCGGCTGGTCAGCACGTTCTTCGAAGGCTCGGCGGCTCAGGCGGCCGCCGCCCTCATCGGTTCGGAAACACTGTCGAAAGACGAGGTCACGCGGCTGTCGGCCATGCTGGAACGCGCCCGGAAGGGAGAGCGTGCGTGAGCCTCGACCTCGCCCTCCGCGCGGCGGCACTGCTCGCGGCCGGCACGGCACTCGGCTGGGCGACGCGATCCCTGTCGCCCTCGGCTCGCCACCTCCTGTGGCACGGCACCGTCATGGCCACCCTCGCGCTGCCGCTCACCTCACTGGTGAGCCCGGCGTGGTCCGTGCCCGGCAGTCTCCACCGGTCAACGGGGCTCGACGCGGTACGGTTGCCGATCGTGGAGACGACTGAATCCGGGCGCTCCGCCCCTGTGACCGCCACGCGCATCTGGATCGGCGGCAGCGGCATCGTGGCCCTCTATTTCCTGTCGGGATACGCGCGCCTCGCGCGGCTTCGGCAGCGGGCTCGTCCGGCTCCGCCTGCCTGGAAAGGCGCGGTCGAACGGCTCAGCGCCCGCCGCCGCCTCACCCGGCAGGTCGAAGTCCTCGTATCCGAGTCCGTTCGCGGCCCCCTCGTCACCGGCGTCGGCAGAGTCGCGGTGCTCATCCCTCCCGAGGCGTGCTTCTGGAGCGAAAACCGGCGCGACGCCGTCCTCATTCACGAGCTGGCCCACGTCGGCCGAGGGGACCTCACCGCGCAGCTGGCGGCGCAAGCGCTCGCGACCTTGCACTGGTTCAATCCGCTCGCCTGGCACGCGCTCGCTGCGATGCGCCGCGAGCGCGAGCTTGCGTGCGACGAGGAAGTCCTCCGGGCGGGCATGCCGCCGCTGGCCTATGCCACGGAGCTGGTCGCCATTGCCGTTGCCGGCGATGCCGATCCCATCCCGGCCGCGGCGCTGTCGATGGCTCGACGGTCTGAGCTCGAAGGGCGCCTGAGTGCCGTGCTCGCCCGCCAGCCACGACACAAACGGCGTGGAGCGGGTGTCGGGCTCTCGCTGCTGATCGTGTTCGCGAGCGTCACCGTGGCGGGCGCACGCCTCACACCGCCCGCCCCCGATCCAGGCTCACGCGCCTCAACAGCGGGATGGACGATCCTGCCGGCCAACGATGCGGCCGACACGCCCGCTCCCGAAGGCGCGGCCGTGTCGTCCGCCGACAGCGAGACGCGCCAGCGCGCCACACTGATATTGGCCATGACGCCAGGCAGTGCCGCGATCCCGTCGCTGCTGCAGGCGCTGGCCGACCCGGACGCCAGAGTCCGCGAGAAAGCTGCGGTCGGTCTGGCATGGCGCCGTGACAATCGCGTCGGTCCGGCACTCGTGGCCGCGGCGGCCGACGCGTCCCCGGCGGTCCGCGAAAAGGCGCTGGTCGCGCTGGCCTTTTCCAACGAGCCCCGCGCCGCCGCGCTGATCGAGGCGGCCCGCTCGGACCCCGACCCGGGCGTGCGTGACAAGGCGCGGTCCCTCGGCGCAGGAGGCAGGAGGTAGGAGGTGGAGGTAGGAAATAGGGCGCCGGCCGGCGGCCTGGCCCCTGTCCCTGCCCCTGCTCCCTGATCCCTGATCCCTGCCCCTGATCCCTGATCCCGATCCCGATCCCTGATCCCTACTCCTGCGACTTCCTACTTCTATCTCCTATCTCCTATCTCCTATCTCCTGTCTAGTCGGCCTGCACGACCGTGCGCACGCTGCGGTGATCGCGCACCAGTTCGGCCGGCAGCGGCTTGGCGAGGTACACCTTCGATTCGGCACCATCGCGGTCGTGCGGCTCGAACTTCACGACGTTGAATTGGAGTTGTGCCAGCACCGCGCGCATGTCGTAGTAGCGGTTCTTCGTCTTCACCACGATCTGATGGAAGCCCTGCGAGATGGCCCAGGACTCCGATTCCTCGGTGAGCGCGCGGAAGTGGCCCTGGCCGCGCCAGTCGCGACGGGTGCCGCCAATCCACGAATACAGGACGCGGTGGTCCTCGAAGGTGACGCACCCGCGGAGCCGTTCGACCAGGTCGCGGAGCTTCGGCACCATCTCCCTGGCGCGAATCTCGTGGACGATCTTGTACGAGACGGGTACCAGCGATCCGGGGTCGTCGGGCAGCGGGGCCTCGGCCATCAGGATGAGCGACTCCCGCTCCGCCAGTCGGTCGATGATCTCGCGGGCCGTCTTCCGCCTGGGAAACTCCCCGAAGTACTCCTCGATGTACTGAATCTCGAGGGCCCCGCTCTCGAGTGGATACTGCTTGATCAGGTATTCCACCGGCACTCCAACGGCGAATTATAGTCTCCTGCCGAGCACGCCCGGGTGTCGGGCGGCGCCGTCAGTATTCCATGCCGATGACCTGCCCGGCATCGTCCACGTCGAGCTTCTGCGCCTGGGGCATCTTGCCCAAGCCCCGGCATCAGCATCATGCTGCCGGCAATCGCCACGACAAACCCCGCGCCGGCCGAGAGGGTCACGTCGCTGATCGTGAGCGTCCACCCCTGGGGCGCACCCATCACCGTTGGGTCGTCGCTGAACGAGTACTGGGTCTTGGCGATGCACACCGGAAGCCGGTGGTAGCCGAGCGCGGCGAGCCGCTGGAGCCGCGACTTCGCCGCCGGCTTGAAAGCCACTTGCCCGGCGCCGTACACCTTCGTGGCAATGGTCGTGATCTTCTCCTCGAGCGACTGATCGGCGGTGTAGATCGGTTGCACCGCGTCCGGTGAGCTCGTCGACGCGGCCGCGACGACGCGATCGGCCAGGTCGGTCATGCCATCGCCGCCCTTCACGTAGCCCTCCGAGAGCGCGGCCTCGACCCCCTGCCGGCGGCAATGCTCGAGGACAGCCTTCAGGTCGACGTCGCTGTCCGCCGTGAAGCGGTTGAGCGCGACCACCGGGGGCGTCCCCCAGCGCTTGATGTTGGCCAGGTGCCGGTCCAGGTTCGGGAAGCCGGCCTGTCGCGGGCCGTCCGGAGCCCCCCCTGGGCCCGCAGCGCCTTGAGCGTCACGATCACGACCGCCGCTGACGGGACGTGCCCGCACATCGGCATCACGAGATCGAAGAACTTCTCGGCACCGAGATCCGCCGCGAACCCGGTCTCGTTCACGACGTAGTCGGCCAGGTGCAGCCCGATGCGCTGGGCCAGGACGCTGCTCGTGCCGTGCGCGATGTTGGCGAACGGGCCGCAGTGAACGATCGCCGGGACGCCCTCGGTGGTCTGCACGAGGTTGGGGACCAGCGCGTCGTTGAGCAGCACCATCATCGGGCCGACGGCCTTGAGGTCGCTCGCAATCACGGGGCGGCCCTCGGTATTGAAGCCCACGACGATTTCGCCCAGCCGCCGGCGCAGGTCGGCGCGGCTGCTCGGCGAGGGACAGAATGGCCATGATCTCCGACGCGGCCGTGATCACGAACCCGGTCTCGCGAGCCGGTCCGCCGTCACGCCCGCCGATCCCGGTCACGATGCGGCGAAGCGCGCGGTCATTCATGTCCATGGCCCGCGGCCAGAGGATCTCGCGCGGATCGAGCCGCAGCTCGTTGCCGAAGTGCAGATGCGCGTCGAGCAATGCCGCCAGCAGGTTGTGGGCGCTGGTGATGGCGTGAAAGTCGCCGTTGAAGTGGAGGTTGATCTTGTCCACCGGCGTCAGCGAGGCCCGCCCGCCGCCCGTGGCGCCGCCCTTCTGTCCGAAGACGGGTCCCAGCGACGGTTCCCGCAGCGCCGCAACGGCCTTGTGTCCCCGTTTGACCAGGCCCTGGGTCAGGCCGATGGTATTGACCGTCTTGCCCTCACCGCTCGTCGTCGGCGTGATGGCGGTGACGAGAATCAACTTGCCCCGGCGGGTCGGGAAGCGTTCGAGGGTCTCGAGCCGGATTTTCGCGGTGTATCGGCCGAACGGCTCGAGCAGGTCCTCGGGCAGTCCCAGGGTGGCTGCAATCTCGGTAATCGGGCGCATGGGATCTCCGGCGGCCATTCTGCCACGGCCGCCGGTGTCCCGCGTCCGGCCCGTCACCGAGGGGCCCCGCCTGTTATGATGTGTGATTCGCCGGCCGACGGCGTCTCGCCATGCAGGATCTCACGACCGGCTCGGTCACCGCGCACCTGCTGAAGACCACGAGCTTCATGCTCGTCAGCATGGTCTTCCAGACGCTCTACGTCCTCGTCGACCTCTACTGGGTCGGCCGCCTCGGGACGGACGCGGTGGCGGCCGTGGCCATCAGCGGCAACCTGATGTTCCTCGTGCTCGCCGCCACGCAGATGCTGGGCGTCGGAGCGACCACGCTGGTCTCGCACGCGGCCGGGCGCAAGGACCGCGAGCGCGCCAACGTCGTCTTCAACCAGGCGCAGGGCCTGTCGATTGCAGCCGGCCTCGCGTTCCTGGTGGTCACGCTGGCGACGAGCGGCGCCTTCGCCAGCGCGATGAGCGCCGACGAGGGCACGAGGCGTCTGGCGATCGAGTACCTCGCGTGGATGGTGCCGGCGATGGCCCTGCAGTTCCTCATGGTGGCGATGGGGGCGGCCCTTCGCGGCACCGGCAACTTCAAGCCCGGCATGATCGTCCAGACCGCCACGGTCATCATCAATATCGTCCTGGCGCCCATCCTGATCTTCGGCTGGGGCACCGGGTGGGTGATGGGGGTGGCCGGGGCGGCCCTGGCCTCGTTCATTGCCATCCTCTTTGGTGTCGCCTGGCTCGCGACGTACTTCGTCGGCGAGCACGCCTACCTCACCTTCATGCCGCGGCATTGGCGGCCCGACTTCCGCCTCTGGGCGGACATGCTCAAGATCGGATTGCCCTCGGGCGCCGAGTTCGGCCTCATGGCGGTCTACCTCGCCGTCGTCTACTCGGTGATCCGACCGTTCGGAGCACCCGCACAGGCCGGCTTCGGAATCGGCCTGCGGATCATGCAATCCGGTTTCCTGCCGATCGTGGCGCTCGGGTTCGCGGTGGCGCCGGTGGCCGGCCAGAACTTCGGGGCCCGGCGCCCGGACCGCGTCCGGCAGACGTTCCGGGTGGCTGCGCTGATGGCGGTGGTCGGGATGGCGACTTTCGCGTTGCTCGCCCATGTCGCCCCGGCGGCGCTCATCGGAATCTTCTCTGACGATCCGGCCGTGATTGCCGTCGGCGACGAGTATCTGCGGATTTCGTCCTGGAACTTCGTCGCCTCGGGACTGATCTTCGTGACCGCCTCGATGTTCCAGGCCATGGGCAACACGGTGCCGTCGCTGGTCACGGCGTTCACGCGGATCGTTGTCGTCGCCATCCCCGCCTTCATGCTTTCGCGCATGCCGGGCTTCGAGATGCGCTGGATCTGGTACCTCTCGGTGCTCTCGGTCACCCTGCAGCTGTGCCTCAACCTGCTGGTGCTGCAGCGCGAGTTCCGCCTGCGCCTTGCCTTCGCGCCGCAGCCGGGAACCGCCACGGCGTTGAACCCGCAGTCCACCTAGCTCGTATAATCGGCGCGGCCAGGCAGCCTGGCTGCCGAATTCGGCGTCGTCCACCGAGGGGACCATGATGAGGAACGGCCCGCGACGGTCGCTGCTCCTGAGCACTTTGATCTCGTCCGCCCTGGCCGGCGTCGCGTCGGCCCAGGTCGAGCGACCGGCCGCGAATCTGGCCTCGTCGGTGCCCAGCGCCGCCGCGGTCGCCGACGGCGACACCGTGGCGCAGCTGCACGTGCGATGGCAGGTCGGGGCCGGCGCGCCCGACAGCCTGGTGCGTCCGGCCGATCTGATACCCGTGCACGCGTTCGAGGTCTCGACGCGGAGCAGCGTGCGCGGTCCGCTCGTGCGTGAGCGCGATCCGCAGTGGTCTGAGTACGAGCTGGTCGTCGTGGCGCTCGATGCGGAGGGACGCGAGACCAGCTGGCAGAAGGTGCGCGACCCGCGTGTCCTGCGTTCGGAACAGCCGGGCCCGACCGGCGAGTTGCAGGGCGAGATCTTCTATCGCGCCGAGACCGAGCTCGTGGTCGTCGTGCCCGATGCCGCGACCGCTAGCCTGCACGTCTACGAGACCCACTGGAACGGCTCGCAGTTCGTGCTGCGCCCGCTCGGCCAAATCGGTGTCGCCACGCCATGACAGCTACGCTGGCTGGCCTTTCTCGACTCGTGATCGTCACCGCCGTCTGCTGGGTCGCCTCGATCGGCGTCGCCGGCGCCGAGCCCGTCACCACCATCCGCAACAGCGGCCCCAGCGCCAACCGCGTGGACCTGGTCATCATGGGCGACGGGTTCACGGCCAGCCAGATTGCGTCTGGCGAGTACGCGGCACAGATCCAGATCCAGACCCAGCGCCTCTTCGCCCAGGAGCCGTACCTCGAATACGGGAACTTTTTCAACGTGCACCGGATCGACGTCACCAGTGCGCAGGCCGGCGCCGATCATCCGGAGCGCGGCGTCTATGTCGACACGGCGCTCAACGCCACTTACAACTGCGGGTTTCCCGTCCCGATCCAGCGCCTGATCTGCGCCTCGACCGCGAACGTCAACGCCGTGCTCGCCCGCACGGCCCTGGCCGCCAATGCTCGGGACATCGTGCTGGTCATCGTCAACGACACCGAGTACGGCGGTTCGGGCGGGGCGGTGGCGGTGGCCTCCTTGCACCGCGACGCGACCGAGCTGGTGCTCCACGAGAACGGGCACACCTTCGCGCAGCTGGCCGACGAGTACAACTACTCGCCCCCGGCCTGCGTCACGAGTGAGCCGGGCAACGCGAACGCAACCCGCGAGACCCGGCGCGATTTCGTCAAGTGGCGGCACTGGATCGACCCGGCGACACCGGTCCCCACGGGAGGATCGGCCAACGGCGTGCCCGGACTCTACGAGGGCGCCGTGTACTGCTCGTCGGGAGCGTATCGGCCGACGTTCGACTCCAAGATGCGATCGCTCGGACGTCCCTTCGAGCAGATCAACACCGAGCAGCACATCAGGCGCATCTACAACCTCGTGTCGCCGCTCGACGGCTGGAGCCCGACCGCCACCGCCCTCACCGTCATCCGCGGGGTGCCCAACTACTTCTCGGTCGCGGTGCCGGCGCCGAGGACCCACGCCCTGAGCGTCAACTGGTACGTGGACGGCGTGCTCACCGGGACGGGGCTGGAGTTCAGTTCCGACGTGATGCCGCTGGGAGCGCACCGGCTCGAAGCGCGGGTCCAGGACACGACCGGCCTGGTGCGGAACGACCCGACCGGGCTGCTGCTGGAGACGCACGCCTGGGACGTGACGGTGCAGGACGGGCTCACGTCGGTGCCGACGTTCCTGCGGGTCGCCTCGATTGCCGGCAACACCGTGACGCTGGCGTGGAGCGCGCCTACCGCGTTTGCGCCGACCGGGTACGTGCTCGAGGGTGGCGTTGTGCCTCATGAGGTGCTCGCCAGCATCGCGACGGGCAGCGCGTCGCCGACCTTCACGTTCACGGCCCCGACCGGCGCGTTCTATGTCCGCATGCACGCGCTGAACGGCGCGGGCCGATCGGGGGCGTCGAACGAGATTCGCATCTTCGTCGGCGTGGCCGCCCCGCCCTCGGCGCCAACCAATCTCCTGGGTGTCGGCTCGGGCTCGACCATCGTGCTCGCGTGGGAGAACAGCAGCCTTGGCGGCGCACCCGACAGCGTCGTCCTCGACGTCAGCGGCGCGTTGTCGACGTCGCTTGCGCTGCCGGTCACCGAGCGCTTCACCTATGCGGGCGTGCCGCCGGGCACGTATACGCTGACGGTACGGGCGGTGAACGGTGTCGGCAGCAGCCTGCCCTCCCATCCGGTGACCTTGACGTTCCCGGCGTCGTGCGCCGTCGCCGGGACGCCGATCAACCTGGCCGCCACCCGCACGGGCAATCTGGTGACCGTTACCTGGAACCTGCCGCCAAGTGGACCAGCGCCATCAGGTTTCATGCTGGCGGTCTCCGGCGCGTACGTCGGCACCTTCCCGGTCGCGGCGCGGTCGTTGAGCGCCGTGGCCGGACCCGGTACCTACGACCTGACGGTCGCTTCGACGAACCCGTGCGGTTCGAGCCCGCCGAGCGCGACCGTGACCATGACGGTCCCCTAGCGCCGGGCGAAGCCGCGCGGCCATTTCGGCCACAATGAAGGAGGGGCCGCTCGGCGCTGCCCCTCCTGGCGCTCAACGTATAATCCACGCGCATCCGACCCGCGGCGAGTGCCTCACGGGCCGCGGCCTGGAAGGATCGAATCGATGAAGCTGGGTGTTCCACGAGAGTGCCGCGCCGGCGAACGGCGCGTGGCGGCCACGCCCGACAACGTGGCCCGGTTGGTGAAGCTGGGGTTCGAGGTGCTGGTCGAGACCCAGGCGGGCGCGCTGGCATCCTTCGGGGACGACGACTACGCGACGGCCGGCGCTCGAGTGATGGAAGACACGCGGGCCCTCTGGCAGGAAGCCGACATCATCCTCAAGGTCCAGCCACCCGACCACCACCCCGTGCTCAACCTGCACGAGGGCGACCTGCCGCGCGAGGGCACTACCCTCATCAGCTTCCTCTGGCCCGGCAAGAACAAGGAACTGATCGATCGTCTGGCCGCCCGGAAGCTGACAGCCCTGGCCATGGACCAGGTGCCGCGGATCACGCGCGCGCAGAAGATGGACGCGCTGTCGTCGATGGCCAACATCGCCGGTTATCGCGCCGTCATCGAGGCGGCGAGCTTCTACGGGCGGTTCTTCACCGGCCAGATGACCGCCGCCGGCCGCGTCCCTCCCGCCAAGGTCCTCGTGATTGGCGCCGGCGTCGCCGGCCTCGCGGCCATCGGCGCCGCCCGCGGCCTCGGCGCCATCGTACGCGCGTTCGACACGCGTCCGACGGTGAAGGAGCAGGTCAAGAGCATGGGCGCGGAGTTCATCGAGCTCAACGTCCACGAGGACGGCGAGGGAACCGGCGGCTACGCCAAGGAGATGAGCCCGGCCTTCATCGCCGCCGAGATGGCGATGTTCACGGCCCAGTCCAAGGACGTCGACATCATCATCACCACGGCCCTCATCCCCAACCGGCCGGCGCCGGTCCTCATCACCGAAGACATGGTGAAGAGCATGAAGAAGGGGTCGGTGATCGTGGATCTGGCCGCAGAGAACGGCGGCAACTGCGCGCTCACGCAGCCGGGCCAGGTCGTCGAGCGCCACGGCGTCCACATCCTCGGCTACATGGACCTCCCCAGCCGTCTCGCGCCCACCGCGAGCTTCTTGTACGGGAACAACCTCGGTCACCTGCTCGCCGACATGGGCGGCAACGCCAACTTCCACGTCGATGTGAAGGACGAGGTCGTGCGCGGCTCGCTGGTGTTGCTGAACGGCGAGATCATGTGGCCGCCTCCACGCCGCGAGCCGGCTCCGTTGCCGCAGGCGCCGACCGCGCGCCCGCCCACCGTCCCCGGACCGAAGGCGCACGTGGCCAGGACCGATGAGACGAGCAGCGTCGGCACGGCCATCGGTCTGGTCGTTGGCGCACTCGCTCTTCGCCGGGCTCGGCCTGGTCGCGCCTCCATCGTTCCTGACCCATCTCACCGTGTTCGCCCTCGCCTGCGTGGTCGGCTGGCAGGTCGTCTGGAACGTCACCCCCGCCCTGCACACGCCGCTGATGAGCGTCACCAACGCCATCAGCGGGATCATCGTCATCGGCGGGTTGCTCCAGGTGAGCGGCCCGCTGACAGATCCCGCGGTGCTGCTGGGCGCCGCCGCGATCTTGCTGGCCACGATCAACATCGCGGGCGGATTTCTCGTCACTCAGCGCATGCTCAAATGTTCCAGCGTCGATAGGGAGACGGTCGTTTGCCTGAATCACTCGTCACCATCGCGTACATCGCCGCAGGGCTGCTGTTCATCTTCAGCCTCGGCGGTCTCTCGGCGCAGGAATCGGCGCGCCAGGGCAACGTGTTCGGGATCGGCGGAATGCTGCTGGCCGTGGTGGTCACCATGTTGGGCCCGCGCGTCACCAGCTACGGGCTGATGGCGGGCATGCTCGCAGTCGGCGGCGGCATCGGGGCCATTCTCGCCGCCCGCGTCGAGATGACGGCGATGCCACAGCTCGTGGCCATCCTCCACAGCTTCGTCGGCGCCGCGGCCGTGCTGGTGGGCTTCGCCTCGGCGTTCGGACCCCCAACCGGCCTGACCGGCGCCGAGGCGCGCATCCACGAGATCGAGATCTTCGTCGGGGTGTTCGTTGGAGCCGTCACCTTCACCGGTTCGGTGGTGGCGTTCGGCAAGCTCCAGGGCATCATCCGCAGCAAGCCGCTGCTGCTTGCCGGACGGCACGCCTTGAACATCGTGATGATCCTGGCGTGCGTCGTACCTGGCCACGCAGTTCGTCGGCGCCGAGGGGGCCAGCGGGCATCCGCCGCCCATGCCGCTCATCCTGTGCACGGTGCTGGCGTCAATCCTGGGCATCCATCTAGTGATGGCAATTGGCGGAGCCGATATGCCAGTCGTCGTGTCAATGCTCAACAGCTATTCGGGCTGGGCGGCGTCGGCCGCCGGCTTCATGCTGGCCAACGATCTGCTCATCATCACCGGCGCGCTGGTGGGGTCGAGCGGCGCCATCCTGAGCTACATCATGTGCAAGGCGATGAATCGCTCGTTCCTGAGCGTCATCCTCGGCGGCTTCGGCGCCGAGGAGGGCGCGGCCCCCGCCGCCGGCACGCAGCCGGCAGGCGAGGTGAAGAGCGTCACCGCGACCGAGGCCGCCGAGCTCCTGCGGGACGCGAAGAAGGTCATCGTCGTGCCGGGCTATGGCATGGCCGTGGCGCAGGCTCAATACCCGCTCTACGAGATGACCAAGCGGCTCCGCGATCGGGGTGTGGACGTGCGGTTCGCGATCCACCCCGTGGCGGGCCGGCTGCCGGGGCACATGAACGTGCTGCTGGCAGAGGCCAAGGTGCCCTACGACATCGTCCTGGAGATGGAGGAGATCAACCACGACTTCCCCGAGACCGACGTGGTGATCGTCATTGGCGCCAACGACATCGTCAACCCCGGTGCCCTCGACGACCCGTCCAGTCCGATCTACGGGATGCCCGTCCTCGAGGTGTGGAAGGCCAAGGTCAGCATCGTGCTCAAGCGAGGAATGGCCAGCGGGTACGCCGGCGTGGAGAACCCGCTCTTCTATCTGGACAACACCCGCATGCTCTTCGGCGACGCGAAGAAGACGGTGGAAGCGCTGCTCGCCGAACTGCGGCCCGAGGGAATCGCCAAGTCCGCCTGACGAGCCCGGCCGGCGCCGGACCCACAACTTCATGCGGTGCTCAACGCGGGACGAACGCCAGGAATCGCTTGGGATTCTCCTCGAAGATTTGCCGCAGCACCGCTTCTTCGACCCCGGCTTGCCGGAGGAGCGGCGCGAACACGGTGACGGCCTGGCCCAGCCCGCCGCCGCCGTTCTTCTTGAGCCCGCGGGGCGACGAGAAATCGGACGAGATGAGCAGGCGATCGCCGTGCCCGGCCTCGAGCAGCGCGCGGATGGTCGTCACTTTCTGAGCGTCGGGAACCAGCTGAATCGTGACGCGATCGAAGCCGACGTAGGCCCCGCGGCGGGCCACCGCAATCGACATCTCGGCCTTGGGATCGTCCAGGCAGCACACGTGGCCGATGGCCACGTGCGAAGGGCCGGCCCCCGCCTCCTCGAGCACATCCAGCTGACGCAGCGCCGTGTCGCGCGGAATGGCGTCCGCACCCGGCCGGGTGCCCAGATACGCGTTGTGCGTGAAGATCGGAAGCCCGGTACGGGCCTGCACCTTGGCCACGGCCTGGAACACCTTCCGCTCGTCGGGCGTCATCACGCCGCCCTGCTGCCCGATCTCGCCGAACGCGCCGTACTTCTCGCGGACAGCTTCGGCCGCGAGGGCCGCCGCCAGCTCGTCCGCGGATTGCGCGGAGAGCGCCGGGGGGAACGACCGCTGCATGTAATAGCCGCCGCTGGCGACGATGGGCAGACCGGAGTCGGCGGTGATGCGGCGAAGGGCGTCGAGGTTGCGGCCCATGTCGGCGTGCCCGCCATCCACCAGACACGCCACACCGTCGGCGCGCGCGGCCCGCGCCTCGGCGGTCATCAACGCGACATCGTCGGTGAAGTGCTCCGACGCGCCGAGCGGAAATCGCATCGAGACGTGCTCGTGGAACAGGACCGAGCCGGAGAGGGTCGCGGGGTTCAGGTCGCCGGTGAGCGTGCGGATGACGCGGGGTGGCTGGGCGAACGCGGTGTCGATCCGCAGGGCCGCTCCCGCCGTGGCCAGCCCCAATGCGACGAGCGCCTCACGCCGGGTGGCCGCAACTGACCACGCATTGGCCGTCGGCGCTATCGGCATCGTGTCCTGGGTCGTCATTGCCCCTCCATGAGGTTGGACAGTCTACCGTGAACCGTCGCGCACGCGCGTGCACCTTAGCGACGGCTGTGCTGTTCCGACACGCGTGTTCAACAATCGCACACGTTCGGAAAATTGCGAAATCAGGCCCAGATCCGGCCGCTGTCGCAGAAATCGCCGTTGGTGTCGCCTAGTGGCCGTTCAATAACTGCACACGCACGCCGGGCTGGCGCCTGATTTCCGGCCGATCGAAATACGTAAGTTGTTACTAATCAATAGTTTATGTGGTGTAACCAAAATTGGAACTGAAGTTGCTCATGTGTGGCGGCGTAGACGCTCTTCACGCGAATGGATGAGAGCGCACAGGAGACTGATTGTGAATCGCCGTAACGAAGTACGCAAAACCGAGACAGGAGGCAACGTGGTCTGGCGCCGCGGGCTCCCGCTCGCGCTGCTTGCCTCCTTGCTCATGGGATCGGTTCCCCTCCGCGCCCAGAGCCTGCCGGGAACAGCCGTCGCTCACAAGTTCGACGCGGCCCTGAAGTCCCGGATGGCCTCGAGCGTCAACGGCGCTACCTATGAAGCGGTCATCGTCCGGCTCAAGCCGGGGGCCCGCCACGGGCTCATCCGCCGATTGAAGGCGGCTGGGCTGACGGTCTACGCCGACCTCGGCCTCGTCGAAGGCGTAGCCGTCAGGCTGCCCCGCCGCTGGCTGGAGCAGCTCGCCAGGGACAAGGACGTGCTCTCGGTGTCGCTCGACGCGCCGGTACAGGCGGTCGGTCTGGTCAGCCAGCCGGCCGGTGAGGCCGAGCACGGCGGCTATTCCTTGCGCCGCACGCTCGGGCTCGAGGCAGCCAGCGAGACCGCCGCCACTCAAAGCTTCCGGCAGGGAGCCAACGGCTATACGTCGGTGGTGGATGGCGGTGCCGACTCCCACAGCCCGTTGTCGAGCTTCGGTTCGGCCTCGACGATCTATGTCGAAGGCTTTGGGCGCTTTCCCGTGGGGATGCTGCTGCGCTTCGACAACCTGGTCGGCACCGGCGCCGGGCAGATTCCCCCGGGCTCGACCATCACGTCGGTTTCGCTGCGGGTGATGCAGCGGCAGAACAGCAACTCGTCCGCACAGTTCACGCTGCATCGTATGGTCAGCCCGTGGCTGGTCGATGCCTCGTGGCTGAGCCTGACGACTTCGGGCCCCGGCCTGCAATTCGACAACGTCGAGGTGTCGTCTTCGCCCGATGCCTCCACGCCGGTCGCTGGTGCGGCCGGTGGGCGGACGTTCACCAGCGGCGCCCTGGCGGCCACGGTGCAGGGCTGGGTCAACGGCGAGACGAACAACGGGTGGGCGCTCTGGGTGAACCAGTCGTCCTCCTTCCAGGTGGCGACCTCGGAAGACGGCAACCCCTCGTCGCGACCGATGCTCACGGTTACCTACCGCGCCCCGGTGCAGACCACCTCGCTCACCGGCGCGGGAGTGACCGTGGCCCTCATCGACTCGGGCGTCCTGCTCGACAGCCCGGACGCCTCGCGGCTGAAGACCACGCGCGACTTCACGACCGGCCTGCCCAATCCGCCGGCGGTCGCACCGCTGGATCCCTACGGTCACGGCACGCACGTGGCGGCGCTCGTGGGTAGCGACCAGGCCGGTACGGCCGGCGTGGCGCCCAACGTCTCCCTCGTCAGCCTGCGCGTGCTCGACCCGCTCGGCTCGGGCATGACGAGCCACGTGATCAACGCCATCCAATGGGCGGTTGCGCATCGGGGCGCGTACGGGATCGACGTCCTCAACCTCTCGCTCGGCCACCCGCCGTACGAATCCGCCGCCACCGATCCACTCGTGCAGGCTGTCGAAGCCGCGGTCCGCGCCGGCATTGTGGTGGTCTCGTCGGCGGGAAACATCGGCAAGAACCCGGAGACAGGCCTGGTCGGCTACGCGGGCATCTCGTCGCCCGGCAACGCTCCGTCCGCGCTCACGGTGGGCGCCTTCAAGACCTTCGAGACCGCGACCCGCACTGACGACCTGGTGGCGGATTACAGCTCTCGTGGACCGACCTGGTTCGACGGGCTCGCCAAACCCGACGTCGTGGCGCCAGGTCATCGACTCGTGGGCTACGCCACGAGCTCGCAGACGCTTTATCAGACCTACCCGCAGCTGCGCGGACCGCAGTCCGGCCAGAAGCTGTCGATGAGGTCTGAGTGGCACCAGCATGGCGGCCGGCGTCGCCAGCGGCACCGTGGCCTTGATGCTCGAACGCTCGAAGCAGGCATTCGGTGCCAAACACACGCCGAACGCCATCAAGGGGATGCTGCAGCACTCGGCGTTCCTGATGACCGACGAGGCGGGCGCGCAGTACGACCCGCTCACCCAGGGTGGGGGCTCGCTCAACGCCTTCGGCGCCGCGCAGCTGGCGGGCGTGCTCAATCCCACCGCGCCGACCGGCAGCTGGTGGCTGACGGCGGGTGTGGACGAGACCACGACCATCGACGGGCAGAACATCGTGTGGGGCGAGAACATCGTCTGGGGCGAGAACATCGTCTGGGGCGAGGCGATCTACACGAACGGCCAGTCCTGGGCCAACAACATCGTGTGGGGCGAGAACATCGTGTGGGGCGAGAACATCGTCTGGGGCGAGAACATCGTCTGGGGCGAGAACATCGTCTGGGGCGAGAACATCGTCTGGGGCGAGAACATCGTCTGGGGCGAGAACATCGTGTGGGGCGAGAACATCGTCTGGGGCGAGAACATCGTCTGGGGCGACAGCGTCGGCGGCGATGGCCAGGCAACGACGCCAGCTGCGGAACCGGCCGCATCGCGGGGAGGCCAGTAGCCATGTCGACTGCTCTCATCACGCCCGACGAGGCGCTGCAGGCCATGACGCTCACGACAACCTCGACGTCGGTGGTGGCTCCGGCCGCTGCCGGCACACCGGCGACCTACGTGGCCACCGGCATCTCGGCCGACTGGCGCCGCCAGCTCCCCATCATCGTGGGCAAGGGTCTCACGCTCCGCGGGCTGCGGCTGTCGGATGCGGCCTCGCTGCTCACCATGCTCTCCACGGAGGAGGTCGCGCGCTTCCTGTCGCCACCGCCGACGACGATCGAAGGCTTCGAGCGGTTCATCAAGTGGACCGATCGGAAGCGCGAGGAAGGTTCGTACGTCTGCTTCGCGGTCGTGCCCGCCGGCATGGACATGGCGGTGGGATTCTTCCAGGTGCGGGCGCTCGACGTGGAGTTCCGGACCGCGGAATGGGGCTTCGCGCTTGGCAGGCCGTTCTGGGGAACGGGCCTCTTCACCGAAGGCGCGACGCACACGCTCGACTTCACGTTCGGCACGCTCGGAGTCACCCGCCTCGAGGCGCGCGCCGCCGTCCGCAACGGTCGCGGCAATGGCGCGCTCCGGAAGATCGGGGCGATTCACGAGGCAGTGCTCCGCCGCTCGTTCCACCGCCATGGCATGGCGCACGATCAAGCTCTCTGGTCGATCCTCGACATCGACTGGATGGCCGTCCGCGGCCGCACGTTCGAGCCCGCTCTGCAACTCCCCGAGCGCTGGCATTAGCACCGCGTCCCGTCGGCCCGCATAGAATGGGCCGATGGGACTCTTCGCGTACCGGCTCCTCGGCGCGGCAATGATGGACGCCGGCATGTACGAGGGCATCGAAGCCGACCGCCGCACCACGATGCAGGCGCTGTCGGCAGTCGCGCTGGCCAGCCTGGCTGCCGGCATCGGCGCGGGCGAGTGGCTCGGCACGCGCGTCGCCACGCTCGCTGCCGTCACCGCGCTCGCCATCATCACCTGGTCGGCGTGGGCGATGCTGGTCTTCCAGTTGGGCACGCGCGTAATGCCGGACGCCGACACCCTGGCGGACTGGGGCCAGCTGCTTCGCACGACCGGATTTGCCTCGGCCCCAGGCCTGCTGCTCGTGTTCGGGCTGATTCCGAACGGTCGCCTCGCGGTGTTCGCGATCGTCGGCGTCTGGATGCTGGCGGCAATGGTGTTCGCGGTGAAGCACGCCCTCGACTATCGCCACGTCTCGCGGGCGCTGGCGGTGTGCGTCCTCGCGGCGTCGGTCTCGCTGGGACTGGCCTTTGGCGTGAGCACCCTGTTCGCGTCGCGCGTCCAGTAGCCGATCACTCCGGCAGCAAGGATACCGGGCGGTCCACCCACCTCCTTCGCTCCATCGCCCGGGCGAGGTCGAGCGCTGGGCGGACTGCTTCGTCGGGGTCGTCGCGGTCGACGGCACCTCGCGCCAGGCGCTGGCGGGCTTGGCGAGCCGGTAAACACGGTGTAAACTCAGCTTATCGCGTCCGCCGGTACGCTTCACATCGGTCCCCGTTAGGCAGAAGAGATATGTCTCTGCGTGCGTCTGTAATAGTTGTCGTTGCCCTTCTGTCTACGGCTCAATGGACGAGCGCCCAAGCCGTCACCGCCAGCGATTCATCCCCGGTTCAAGGCACCACCGACACCGCTGACGCGCCCGCTCCGCCTGCGGTATCGGACGGCCAGGGCATCGTCCTGCCTCGCAAACCGGCGCCGGATGGCGTCACCTTCGGAGCGCCCACTCCGCGCAACCCTTTCACCTCGATCGGCCACGACCTGAAGACCTTCTTTACGCACAGGGACACCGCCGTCGTGATCGGCGTCTTCGCGCCTGCGGCCGGAGTGGCCTACACGTGGGATCAGGCAGGCATCAAGGAATCCCGGGAACACCTGACGGGATCGGTCTTCACGGCCGGCAACATCGGCGGCGGCGTCCTGGTACAGGCCAGCGCCGCGGTCGGGACGTGGGCGATCGGAGCGCTCTCGGACAACAAGAAGACGAAGGAGATCGGCGGCGATTTGCTACGCGCCCAGTTGGTTTCCCAGGTGGTCGTGCAGAGCGTGAAGCTGGCGACCCACCGTGAGCGGCCGGACGGCAGCAACTTCTACTCCTTCCCCTCTGGCCACACGGCCAGCGCGTTTACGACCGCCAGCGTCCTCAATCGGCACCTTGGCTGGAAGGCGGGACTGCCCGCCTACAGCTTTGCCACCTTCGTCGGCGTGTCGCGCATGTCGGCCAACAAGCACCACATGAGCGACGTCATCATGGGTGCCGCCGTGGGTATTGCCGC
This sequence comes from uncultured Solirubrobacterales bacterium, assembly GCA_963742205.1. Classification (GTDB taxonomy): domain Bacteria; phylum Actinomycetota; class Thermoleophilia; order Solirubrobacterales; family 70-9; genus WHSW01. The sequence continues at coordinate 500,264 of CAVUKZ010000006.1, forward strand.
CGGCCGCGCGGTGACAGTGGGTGTCAGTGGCGCCAAGTTCGACCTGGGCGTCGCGCCAACCCAGGGTGGCGCGGCCGTGACGTTCACCAAGCGCTGACCACGGCGGACACGACGCCTTCGTGGCCTTCGTGTCTCCGTCGTGGCCTTCGTGTCTCCGTCGTGGCCTTCGCGTCGCCTTCGTGGCCTTCGCGTCTCCTTCGTGGCCTTCGTGTCTCCTACTCGCCGATCGACTTCCAGTTCTTCACCAGGTGATCCGCCGTCCGCCACGCCAGCGCCTGCAGCGTCAGCGTGGGGTTGCGGGCGCCGCTGGTGCCCATCACCGACCCGCCGAGCACGCCGAGGTTCGGCACCTCGTGCGAGAACCCCCAGCGATTCACGACGTTGGTCTCCGGGTTGTCGCCCATTCGCGTCCCACCGTAGGTATGGGTGGACGGCCCCATCGTCCCGAGTGGATTGCGCTGCACCGCGATCGCGCCTGCGGCCCGGTACCACTGCTCCATCCGGTCCTGGATGTAGGTGTTGATGCGGCGCTCGTTCTCCTGGTAGTCAGCGGTGATCCGAATCACCGGGAAGCCGAGCGGGTCCTTCACCTCAGGATCGAGGTCCAGGTAATTGCTCTCGTAGGGCAGGGTCGTCTTCTGCAGGTACGACGTGTTGACCCGATCGGCGTTCTCCTTGACGAACGCCTTCCAGGCCGAGCCCCAGTTCGGCGCGCGACCGAACGTCGTCATGTTGGCAGCGCCGATCGGCCGGCGCTCCGAGTAGACCCAGAGGTTGCCGCCGCCGATGAAGTCGAGCGATCCGTGATCGAAATTGTCGTCGGCGAAATCGTCGACCGCCGTGCCCTGCGCGGGCAGGCCGTACCACGTATTCAGGTTGAACGGGAACAGGGCCGTGACGCCGCCACCCTGGGCGTGGCTCAGGTAATGCCGCCCGACCTGGCCGTGCTTGTTCGAGAGCCCGCTGGGAAAGGCCCGCGATTTCGAGAGGAGGAGCAGTCGGACGTTCTCGTAGGTGTACGCCGCCAGCAGCACCGCGCGAGCCGGCTGCACGAACTCCTGACCGTCGGTCAGGTACCGGACCGCGGCGACGCGGCCGCGTGCGTCGACGTCGATGGCGGTCACGTGGGCGCGGGTCACCACCCGAAAGCGGCCCGTCTGCTCGGCCCGCGGGATCGTGGTGACGGCGGTCCCGTTCTTCGCGTCCACGTGACACCCGCCACGGTTGCAGAAGCCGTGGTACAGGCACGCCGAGCGCTCCTGGAACGACCGTGAATTGATCTGCGCGGGCCCGGCGAACGGCTTCCAGCCCAGGCTCCGGGCCGCCGCGGCCATCAGGTCCGTGAAACCCGTGCCGCGCAGCGGCGGCATCGGGTAGTCGCGCTGACGTGGCCCTTCGAAGACGTTACCTGCAGGACTGAGGGCGCCCTTGATGTTGCCGGCGCGGCCGGCGACGCCGGTCTCCCACTCCACCTTGTCGTAGTAGGGTTCGAGCTCCTCGTAGTCGAGGGGCCAGTCCTCGACGGTGGTGCCCGCGGGCAGTCGCGAGCGGCCGTACCGCCGCACGGTCTCGTTGACGACCTTGAAGTCCCAGGGATTGAGCCGCCAGCTCTGCGCCCAGTAGTGGAGCGTGGTCCCGCCGACGCCATTCATCATCGGGTGGCTGCTGGCGCGCGTGGTCGGCGCACCGGCGTTGGGCCGCTGCGTCGGCACCTCCTGATTGGTCTTCTGCACGGCCTGCGGCCAGTCGCGCACGTTGTTGCGAATCTCGTCGGGCGCGAAGTCCCGGCGCGTCAGCCGGGTTCCGGCCTCGAGGCCAACGACGTCGAGGCCGGCCTCGGCCAGCGGCAGCGCCGCGATGCCTCCCGCGGCGCCGAGCCCGACGATGACGACGTCCGCCCCGTTAAGCTGGGTCGCCATGATGCGGATCCCTGGAGTCGAGTCGGGCCGTGGCCTTCGTGAACATGTCAGTGTCGTACGCCGAGCGCCGGAGCGGTGCAGGCACGACGCCGAGGCGCTGATCGTCGGCGGTGACGGCCGTGCGCACACCCGGGTAGCCAACCAGGTTCCACCCGATGTACTCGCGGTTCCCACCGTAATGGGGATCGCCGAACGTGCCTTGCCAGGTGTGCGCGCGGACCAGGGCGAAGAAGGCCGCCGAGCTGCCGTCGAAGCCGGCGCCGGATCCGGTGGCCGCCCCGGTTTCGACGTCGATGAGCAGCGAGTCCTGATCGACGGGCGTCAGCTCGCGGAACGAGCCGCCTCGCGACGATCGCGCGTAGCGTTCGACTGCCGCAAGACCACGGCGGTAGGCCTCCCGCGACGATGCCAGGCTGCCGGCCAGCGCGCGATCGATGTAGGCCACGGCCCCCGCTTCAACGGCCCCCGGCCCGTTCAGATCCGCCGGAATCAACCTCGCGACGATCGCCGTCAGCAGCGCCGCTTCCTCTGCGGTGAGCGCCTCCAGCGGCTCCCGTGGCGACGCCTGATCGTGGTCGTGTGCCGGTCGGTCAGCCGCGGCTGACGCCGGAGCCGGGGAATCGGCGATTCCCTCCGCGCGGGTGACCTCCGCGCCGGCGGCCCCCGCGGCGACCGCTCCCGCCGCCTTCAGCAGCGCGCGTCGCGAGATCATGGCTGCTCGGCCGAGGGCTTGCGCTCGTAGATCGCGACGAGCTCGCCCTCACCTACGACGTGGCCCTTGATGGCCTCGAGGAGCTCGGCCTTCGTGAGGCCGGGCTTCAAGTCGAGGACCGCGTCGATCGCATACACCGTGAAGTGGTAGTGGTGTGGTTTGCCTGGAGGCGGGGCCGGCCCTCGATAGATGGGACGTCGGAAGCCCGAGGTGCCCTGGACGGCGCCGGCCACGTCGGCCGGCATCGCCGCCGCGGGATCGATCGGGATGTTTTCCGGCAAGCCCTTCGCGGTCCCCGGAATCTTGTAGATGACCCAGTGGACGAACGGCTGCGGCATCGGCACGTCCGGGTCGTCGCAGATGACCGCGAACTCCTTCGTGGAGGCCGGTGCCCCCGACCACTGCAGGGGCGGCGACACGTTCTTCCCGTCCGCCGTGTAGTCGCGCGGGATCGTCTCTCCGGCCTTGAGCGTGGGACTGGTGACGGTCAGCGCCTGTGGAGCCTGAGCGATGGCCATCGCGGCGAAGAGCGAGACGAGGCCTGCGGTCGAGAGCGCGCGGAACATGCGGCTGAGTATAGCGTCAGCCCGCGCGCAATCAACAGATCGCCGGATCGCTCACCAGATACCCCGATCGATCGCCAGATAGATCACCAGATAGATCGACAGATAGATCGCCAGTTCAACAGATCTGACGATCGATCACCACATCACCAGCTCGAGAGATCAAACGATTCACACTCCCTGTATGCCAATGGACATGTACTTCACATCCAGATATTCCTCTATCCCCCACAGCCCACCCTCTCGGCCTACCCCGGACATCTTCATCCCGCCAAATGGCGCCTGCGCCGTCGACGGCAGGCCGTCGTTGACTCCGACGATGCCGTAGTCGAGCGCTTCGGCGACGCGGAAGGCTCGCGACAAATCCCGCGTCCACAGATAGGCCGCCAGACCAAACGGTGTGTCGTTCGCGTGCCGGATAGCATCGCTTTCTTCGGTGAAGGGCACGATCGGGGCAACCGGACCGAAGGTCTCTTCCTCGAGGATCCGCATGCCTCGCGACACCGAGGTCAGCACCGTGGGGTTGAAGATCAGCCCCTCTCCCGACGTGCCGCCCAGCACGGCGCGCGCCCCCTTGCTGAGCGCATCGTCCACGTGCGCGCGCACCTTGGCCAGGCCCTGGGCGTCGACGAGCGGCCCGATTTGCGTCGTCTCATCGAGAGGATCGCCCACCCGCAGGCCGGCCGCAGCCGCGGCGAAGCGCTCCACGAACCGATCGTGCACGTCGGCGTGCACGTAGATGCGGTTGGCGCAGACGCACGTCTGCCCCGCGTTGCGGAACTTCGACGCGAATACGTCCTTTACGGCGGCGTCGAGATCGGCGTCGGCGAAGATCAGGAACGGCGCATGGCCGCCAAGTTCGAGTGACACGCGCTTCATGGTCCTGACGGCCTGTCCGCCGAGCAGCACGCCAATCTCGGTACTGCCGGTGAAGCTCAGTTTGCGAATCGCGGGATCGTCGAAAAAGACGCGGGACACCGCGGCAGGATCGGAGGCGGGCAGCACCTGAAAGACGTCCGCCGGACCACCGGCCGACACCCAGAGTTCCGCGAGGCGCACAGCGGTCAGCGGCGACTGCTCCGCGGGCTTGACCACCACCGTGCAGCCTGCCGCGAGCGCGGGCGCCGCTTTGCGCGTGATCATCGCCGCCGGGAAGTTCCAGGGCGTGATGGCGTAGACGGGGCCGACCGGCTGCGGTTGCACGAGCAGCCGCTTGTGCGCCGCCTGGCTCGGCACCGTGGTGCCGTAGACCCGCTTGGCCTCCTCGGCGTACCACTCCACGAACGACACGGCGTAGCGGACCTCACCACGCGCTTCGGTGACCGGCTTCCCCATCTCCTGCGCCATGAGGCGGCCGAGCGCCGCCTCTTCGGCCGTGATGGCCGACGCCCACGCGCGCAGGACTGCCGACCGCTCGTAGGCCGTCGTCTTGCGCCAGGTGGCGAAGGCGGCCACGGCCTTCGTCGCGGCGACGCGGGCCTCGGCCGCGCCGTTGTCGGGCACGCGGGCCACCGCCTTGCCGGTGGCCGGGCTCATGACCTCGAATGTCGCGCTCATGCTTGCACCTCTCGCTGCATCAGGGCCCACAGCGCTTCGACGTGCGGGCGTTCCGTCTGTTCCGCGCCGACCGACACGCGCACCATCCAGCGTCCGTCGAGCACGGCCGGCGTCAGATAGGCCGCGCCGGATCGGTTGATCCGATCGCACCAGTCCTGCGTGTGCCGGTCGAGTAGCCTCGCCGTCAAGGCCAGCCGGCTCGTGCCGCACGCACAGCGTCTGGAGCGGGACCGGCGCCAGCACGCGCCAGCCGTTCGTCGACCGAATCCGTTCGGCCAGCCACTGCGCGTTGGCGAGGTCGCGTCGCAGCCGCGCCTGCAGGGCCGTACACGCCCTGCTCGCGGATGAGGAACCACAGCTTCAGCGCGCGGAACCGCCGGCCGAGCGGGATACCCCAGTCGCGATAGTTCTTCACGCGGCCGTCCGCGGCCGATCTGCAGGTAGCTCGGGTTCGTGGACATCACGCGGACCAGGTGCTCGGCGTCGCGGACGTAGTAGACCGAGCAGTCGAATGCCGCGCCAAGCCACTTGTGCGGGTTGAGCGACGATCGAGTCGGCGCCCTCGACGCCCTCCCACATCCAGCGGCACTCGGGAAGGATCATCGCCGAGCCGGCCATCGCGGCATCGACGTGCAGCCAGAGGCCGTGGCGGCGGGCGACTCGCGACAATCGCGGCGACGGGATCGAGCGCGGTGGTGGTGGTGGTCCCCGTCGTGACCACGACCGCGCAGGGGCGCAGCGCCGCGTGCCCGATCGTCGAGGATCGCCTGCTCGAGGGCGTCGGCGCGCATCGCGTATGCGCGTCGTGCGCGACGATGGCGGATGTTCTCCCGGCCGAAGCCGGCGAGCAGCGCCGCCTTGTCCACCGAGCTGTGCGCGTGCGCCGAGGTGTAGACGACGAGCGGCGCGCTCCCGGCCTGGAGGCCGCCGCGGTTGAGCACCGTAGCCGGTGGTCCGCTCGCGCGCGCACAGCAGCGCGATCAGCGTGCTGGTGGAGGCGGTGTCCTGGATCACCCCGTCCACGCTGGTCCGACAGCCCGACCATCTGCCGCAGCCAGTCGGTCGACGACCTCCTCGAGCTCGGTGAGCGCCGGGCTCGACTGCCACGCCAGGCCCAGCACGCCGAGGCCGGTGCTGACGTAGTCGCCGAGAACGCTGGCGAGCGACCCGTTGCACGGGAAGTAGCCGAAGAACTGCGGATGCTGCCAGTGCGTGAGGCCGGGGACGATCACGTCGCGGAGGTCCTGCATGATGGAGGGCCAGGGCTCGGGCGCGTCTGGAGGCGTCGGCGGAAGGCGGGCTTTGACCGCTCCAGGTTGAACCTGGGCCATGACGGGACGTTCGGCGACGTGCTCCCGATAATCCGCGATGAAATCCACGACCGCATGCCCGAAGCGGCGGAACTCGTCAGGAGTCATCTGAGGATCATAGTCGGGAGCCGGGACCGGGGAGCTGGAGCCGGGGCAAGTAAACAGATCGAGCACCGTCGAAAGTAGGAGAAGGAGCCAGGCGTCCCGGACCCGACAAAAGCGGCTACGATGTCGGTCCGGCCCGGTCAACCGCTGGCCGAACAGGAGGACAACCGTGAAGCATGTGATGTGGGGAATGGCGGCCATCGTGATGGCGGCGGGGGCGTTGGGCGTGCAGGCGCAGCAGGCGAATCCGCAGATGAGCTTCTTCATCACGAGCGTCGGCTCGGGCAACGGCGCCAACCTGGGCGGCCTTGCCGGAGCGGACGCGCACTGCCAGAACCTGGCCAAAGCGGTAGGCGCCGGCAACAAACAATGGCGCGCCTATCTCAGCACCCAGGGCGCCGGTGCCGTCAGCGCCAAGGATCGCATCGGTCCTGGCCCGTGGTTCAACTCGAAGGGCGTGCAGATTGCGGCGAGCGTCGCCGACCTGCATTCGGACAAGAACAACCTGACCAAGGAGACCCAACTCACCGAGAAGGGAACTGTCGTCAACGGGCGCGGCGACACGCCCAACCAGCACGACATCCTGACGGGATCGAACCTCGATGGCACGGGTTCCCCGCCGGCGAGGACCATACCTGCAACAACTGGGCGAGCCAGGACGCCGGCTCGGCGAACGTGGGGCACCACGATCGGCAGGGCGGCGGCGCGAACCCGAACTCGTGGAACAACGCCCACCCGTCGAAGGGCTGCAGCCAGGCGAACCTGGTGGCGACGGGCGGCAACGGTTACTTCTACTGCTTCGCCGTGAAATAGGCACGAAGGTCACGAAGGCGGCACGAAGGACACGAAGGTTAGCTTCCTTCGTGCCCTTCGTGTTTCCCCAAGACCCGCCCGACCTACCGCCCGTCCAACCTCTTCAACCCCGCTGCCACCTCCGCCAGTTTGACGAACTCCGAGCGATCGCCGTCGGGATCGGGCCCGCGGAACTGACGGGCGCGGGCGATGAGCCGGTCGAACGACGCGTCTGGCGCGTGGGACGAGTCGCGCAGCAGCATGCCCAGCTCGGCGACGGCGGACGCGAATCCGAGATTCGCCCCCATCGGCTGGACGCGATTCTGAATCACCGCCGAGATCAGCTCGCTGCGATCGCCGTCCGGCGCTTTGTAGCGCAGCTTCACCGTCAAGAGCTCGGCCGAGGAGCCCGGAGGCGACGACGGTTTCGGAGTTGGCTGGTACTTGAGCGGATCGACGGCCGGCCGATCCGACTCGGCACCGACCGGGACGATCTCGTAGAGGGCCGTGACGGTGTGCCCCGCGCCGATCTCGCCGGCGTCCTTGCTGTCGTCGTTGAAGTCCTCGCGCTGCGAGCATGCGGTTCTCGTAGCCGATCAGCCGGTAGGCGCCGACCTGTCGCCGGGTTGAACTCGACCTGGATCTTGACGTCCTTGGCGATCGTCACGAGCGTGCCGCCAGCTCTCTCGACCAGCACCTTGCGCGCCTCGCTGCAGCGAGTCGATGTAGGCGTAGTGGCCGTTCCCCTTGTCGGCGAGCTGCTCCAGCGTCGCGTCCTTGAGGTTGCCCATGCCGAAGCCGAGGACGCTGAGGAAGACGCCGCTCTTGGCCTTCTCCTCGATCAGGCGGACCAGCTCGTCCTGGCCGGTGACGCCGACGTTGAAGTCGCCGTCGGTGGCGAGGATCACGCGGTTGGTGCCGCCTCGTTGATGAAGTTCTCGCGCGGCGATGTCGTAGGCGAGCTGGATGCCCGCCCCGCCGTTGGTCGAGCCGCCGGCCTCGAGCCGGTCGATGGCGCGAGGATCTCGGCCTTGTCGATCGCCCGAGGTCGACGGCAGCGACCAGGCCGCGACGCCCCGCGTAGACGACGATCGCCACGCGGTCGTTCTCGCCGAGCTGCTCGACCAGCATCCGCAGCGACGCCTTGACCAGCGGCAGCTTGTTCGGCGTCGTTCATCGAGCCGGAGACGTCGATCAGGAAGACGAGGTTGCTCGGGGGCGTTTCCGCAGCCGGCATCGCGCGGCCCTTCAGCCCGATCCGCGCCAGCCGGTGGTCGGGGTTCCACGGGCACGCCGCCACCTCGACGTCGCACCGAGAACGGCTCGCCGCCGGTGCCGGCGCGGTAGTCGTAGGGGAAGTAGTTGATCAGCTCCTCGATCCGGACGGCGTCCGCGGCGGGAGGTTGCCGTTGGTGAGGAACCGGCGGACGTTGGCGTAGGACGCGGTGTCGACGTCGATCGAGAACGTCGACAGCGGGTCCGCGGCCACTCGGCGAAACGGGTTCTCGGTGATCGGCGCGTAGCCTTCACGGGATCGTCGTGGGCCGCGCCAGACGGCGAGGTCGCCTCCGAGGCGGAATGTGGGACTGCCGGGCGAGGCCGCTGCGACGCCGGCTGCGCGCTTGCCGGCGGCGCGGGGCGACTCGCCGGTCACCGTTACCGTCTCGCTGAGGGTCGCCACCTCCATCGTCGGCGACCAGGTGGCCCTGGAGCCATCTTTGATCTCCAACGTGGTCTGCACCACGGTGAATCCAATCAGTTCGGCGGTGACGGCGTAGCGGCCAGATTGAAGCGCGGTGAATTTATACCGGCCTCGCAGCGTCAGTGATCGTTGACGCGCGTTGAGGTCCCGTCGCGGTCACCGTGACACCAGGCAGCACAAAGCCGGAGCGATCTTTGATCACCCCCGACAGACGTCCGGTGGCTGCAGCCACCAGAAACGTAAGCGACACCACGACGAGCAGAGCCAGTCCAATGCGCATGCGCATGACTCACCCTCCAGGCAGGCGATGACCGAACGAGCAAAGCGCATGCCCGCGCGATCGGCTTGTTTTCCCTTTAGACACCGAGGCAGACGATTGGCCGCACGGTGTAATTGGATCGGTAACGCCCGATTCTTGGAGGGTCTTGGGTCTTGAGGCTTCGAGACCTCAAGGCCTCAGGACTTCAGGACCCCAGGACCTCAGGAACTCAGCACCTCAAGACTGCTTGAGCGCGGTTACCTCGATCTCGATCTTCATGCGGCGATCGGAAAGGCCGGCCTCGATCATCGTAGCCGCGGGACGGATGTCGCCAAAGGTGCGTCGCAGCACCGGCCAGCACTGTGGGAAGTCCTCGGCGCGGGGCAGGATGTAATGCACCCGAACCACATCGCCCAGCGATGCACCCGCCTTGCTGAGCGCTTCTTCGATGTTGCGGATCGTCTGCTCCGCCTGAGCGACGACATCGTCTTCGATGGTCATGGTGGCGTAGTTGAAGCCAGTGGTGCCCGAGACGAACACCCAGTCGCCCGCCACGACCGCGCGCGAGTAGCCGATTTCCTGTTCGAAGGTCGATCCGGAACTGATCAGCCGACGCATCACCATCCTCCAGCCCTCAACTCCTCGAGACCCCAAGACCTCAACGACCCAAGACCCAGGACCCAAGACCTCAATCCTCACTGCGGCAGCACCGCCTGATGCACAAGCGTCTGGAACTTGGTTCGGAGGTCGGTCGCATTCGGGATCTGATTGAGCATCAGGGTCATGACGAGGCGCGCCGTTGGGTCGACGCGGTACACCGACCCGTAGGCACCACCCCACCCGTAGGCGCCCACCGGATCCAGACCGTTCCCGCCCACGCGTTCCGTGGTCTCGAACGCCAGGCTGAACCCGAGGGCCGGGCCGTTGTGCAACAGACCTGATTGGTTATGCGTCATCAGGGCGACCGTGCGAGGCGAGAGCAGCCGCGTGCCGTTCAGTTCACCGCCGTTGCGTACCATCTCGAGGAACTGGGCGTAGTCTCGCGCCGTCGACACGAGGCCGGCGCCGCCCGCGAAGTTCCGGCGCGGGCCGTCGATGTAATGCCCCTGTCCGCGCGGTCCGTCCGAAGCTCGCGCGGCGGTGTTCTGGGCCGTGCTGCTGTAGACCGTCACCAGGCGGTTCCTCTTCTCGACGGGCAGGAAGAAATGCGTATCCGCCATCCCGAGCGGTCCGAGGATGCGGGTGCGGAAGAATTCGTCCAGCGGCACACCCGAGGCGCGCTCGACTACACAGCCGAGGATGTCGGTGTTGTAGCCGTAGACCCATTCCTCTCCAGGCTGGGCCACGAACGGCACCGACGCCAGCCGCTCCATCGTCTGACAGACGGGTTCGTCCTTGTCGGCGGTGTACCAGCCAAACCCTGCCGCCGGCCCCAATCCCTTCGGCTCGTACAGGGCCGCGACCTCCGCGCTGGTCCCGTACGAGATGCCCGCCGTATGCGTCAGCAAGTCCGTGATCGTCACCTGCCGCTTCGCCGGGACGATGTCGATGCCGCCGTCGGGCTTCCTCACGGCAACGACGGTCTTCGAGTACGCCGGGATGAAGCGGCTGACGGGATCGGTCAGTCCGATTTTCCCCTCTTCCACCAGCATCAGCACGGCCACGCTGGTGATGGCCTTGGTCTGTGACGCGATGCGGAAGATGCTGTCGGCGGTCATCTTCAGGTTCGATTCCCGGTCGCGCCAGCCCACGGCCTTTTCGTAAACGGGCTTGCCGTCCTGCAGCACGAGCGCAACCGCGCCAGCGATCCGGTTCTCCTGCACGTACTGATCGAGCAGGTGATCGAGCCGCGTCAGCCGGCTGGCATCGATGCGGGTGACGCCGGTTGCGGGATGAGGCGCGCGAGCGGACTGCGCAAGCGGAATGCCAGTCGCGACTGCGACTGTAAGAGCGACGATCAGAAGAAGTCTTCGCATGACGTCGTCACCTCGCTAACACGGTGGGATCGAAGCCCTTCCCGTGGGTATAGCTGGCGCCCACCGCTCCGACGATGGCCGTATCCCTGGTGAGGCCGACCAGCTCGCGCAGGCGGTAAACGGCCTCGATGCCCGTGCAATGCGCGCCCATCAGATGGCGCACGCCGAACTCCTTGAGCTTCCCGGCAGTCCACGCCAGCGTCTGGTCGCTCGCGGCGAACAGATGGAACCCGCCCATGGCTGCATATACGGGCGCGGCGCGCACGGACTTCCGCGCGAACTCCATCGCGTTGATGATGCCCGAGTGGCCGCAACCGCTGATTAGAACCAGGCCCTCGGCGGTATCGACCACCAGCGAGGTGTCTTCGGGGACGTTGTCTTCGACGAGCCCCTCAGGTGTCTGCACCCGTCCGGTCTCGCCGCCACGTGGACTGCTCCAGTTGCGCTCGGGATGCACGCGCGGCACCGGCCCGAGCATCGTGACGCCGGGCATCACCGCTGTCGGACCCGCGTGCTCGACGAACGTGCCGCCGGTGGCTTCGTACTGCGCTTTCAGGGGCAACAGCCCGTTGCCCTCGCGGCCACCGGGGCCCGGTCGCGGATAGAAGATGCCCTTCGGCACGTGCACGCGTGACAGCGCCGCGGGGTTCTTCCTGGCGAGCTCGCGCCGCAGCACGAGAAGGCCGCCAGTGTGGTCCGCATGGTTGTGGGTGATGACGAGATCCGTGATGGTGGACAGGTCGACTTTCAGTTCACCGGCGTTCTGGAGCACGGTCTCCGCTCGAGCGCCCGTATCGACGAGCAGGCGGCGGCCGTCCACTTCGAGGACGGCGGCAAAGCCCCACTCGCCGATGCCCGCCGCGGCGTTGCCGACGAGCATCGTGGACAGGACCGTCACCTTGACGTCCTTCGCTGTCTGAGCGGAGGCGTTTGGGACGGCGCCAGGGATGAGCGGTGCGGTGGCGAGCGCGGCGAGAAGCAGCGCCGCGAGGACGTGTCGGGGCATGGCGCCGCTAATCTACCGTACCCCGATGGCATGCTCACTCACCTGGCCTGTGGGGTTAGGATTCAAGCCTCAGGAGGCCAGATGTCACGCTTTCACTTGCTGCTGGGCGCGGCGCTGCTCGCGGGCACCATGCACCCGACGGCGCAACAGGGTTCCCCGGGACAGCCCTCGGATGTCGAGAAGCCGGACACGGCCAAACCCGAGTCGCTGGCGCTGACCGCGGCGGAGACGCTCGAGTTCACCACGGACGAAGTGACGTGGCCGTCGGTGGACGTCTCGCCCGACGGGCGGACGCTCGTCTTCGACGTGCTCGGCGACCTCTACACGCTGCCCATCGAGGGCGGCACGGCCACGCGAATCGTCGGCGGGCTGTCTTTCGAGAGCCAGCCGCGCTTCTCGCCGGATGGCAAGTATCTCGCCTTCCTTAGCGATCGGACCGGCGTGGAGAACCTCTGGATCGCCGACGCCGACGGGAACAACCCGCGGCCGGTGAGCAAGGACGGTCGGACCCGCGATCGCCCGCAGATCATGACGTCCCCGAGCTGGACACCCGACGGCCAGTACCTGGTCGTCTCAAAGTCTCGGCCGCCGGATCCGGGTACCTTCTGGCTGTTCCTGTATCACCGTGACGGCGGCAACGGCGTGCGAATCGGCGCGGCTCCGCCGCCGCCGCCCGGGCCCGATGCCGAGGGCCCGCCGCCGGCCCCGCCGCTGAACCGCATGGGTGCGGTGGTGTCGCCGGACGGCCGCTATGTCTACTACGCGCAGCGCACGGGCACGTTCACCTACAACGCCCGCTTCCCGCTCTGGCAGATTCACCGGTACGATCGCGAGACCGGCGACGCCTCGCAGCTGACCAACGCGCAGGGCAGCGCCATGCGGCCGGTCCTGTCTCCAGACGGCAGGTTCCTGGTCTACGGCACACGGTACAAGACTGAGACCGGGTTGCGGGTCCGCAACCTCGAGACCGGCGCAGAGCGGTGGCTGGTCCTTCCCGTCACCCGCGACGATCAGGAGTCCCGCGCCTCGCGCGACACGCTGCCTGGTTACGCCTTCCTGCCCGACGGCAGATCGCTGGTGGTGCCGATCGGCGGGAAGCTGCAGCGCGTCGACTTCGAGACCGGGACCGCGCGCGTCATCCCGATGACGGTGCCCGTGAAGGCCGAGATCGCCGCCCGCGTCTACACGCCCGTTCGCATGGACGATGGCGACCGCGTCCGCGCCCGATTGATCCGGTGGCCGTCGCTGTCGCCGGATGGCTCACGCGTCGTCTTCAGCGCGATGAATCGGCTCTACGTCGCGGAGGCATCGGGCGGGACGCCACGGCTGCTCACGACCGGGACCCCTGCGCGTACCGAGGCGGGAACCACCGCGGCGGAGGGCGAGTTCATGCCCGCGTGGTCGCCCGACGGACGCTCGATCGTCTATGCCACATGGACTACGCGTGGCGGCCACATCAAGCGCGTGCCCGCCACCGGCGGCGCGGCCGAGACGCTCACGCGGTTCGAGGGGTATTACCTCGATCCCGCGTTCACGCCCGATGGCAGCAAGGTCGTCTTCCTGTCCGGAGCGGTGAGCGACCAGCTCTACTCGATCCTGCTCGACACCCCGCCCCAGGGCGACGTGGACCGCGAGCCTGATGCCGTCGGCGAGATCGGCGGCATCAGCCCGCCCAACACGCTCGAGATCCGCTGGATCCCTGCCGCGCGGCGGCGCGGCGACGCTCGTGGCCGCGGCACAGAGCGGACGCCGGCCCCACTTCGTGCAGAACGACTCGGCGCGTATCTACCTGAGCGGCCCGCGCGGACTGCAGTCGATCGACATGAGCGGCTACGACCGGCGGACGCATTTGCGGGTCACGGGCTCTGGTACCGGGAACAACCCGCCGGCTGCCGACGAGATTCGCCTGTCACCGGATGGCGCACGCGCATTCGTGTCCCTGCAGGGAAAACATTTCGTGGTGCCGGTGCCGAGGGCGGGACGTGATGCGATCGAGGTGCGCATTCAGGGCCGCGGAGAGGCCGCCTCAATGCCCGTCACGCGGCTCTCACCCGAAGGCGGTGACTATGTCGGGTGGAGTGCCGACAGCCAGCAGGTGACCTGGGCGATGGGGGCGCTCTTCTTCCGCCAGCCGGCCACCGGCAGCGGCGAGCCGCAGCGCCAGGAGCTCGTGGTCGAGCGGCCGCGCGTCAAGCCGACGGGGTCCGTGCTCCTGACCGGCGCCCGGGTGATCACCATGAAGGGCGACGAGGTGATCGCGCGCGGCGACGTGCTGGTCACGGGCAATCGCATCGCGGCGATTGGAGCCCGGGGCTCGGTCGGTGCCCCGGCCGGCACCCGGACGATCGATGTCGCCGGCAAGACGATCATGCCCGGGTTCGTGGACGCGCACGCGCACATGTGGGCGCCGCGCGGTGTGCACCAGACCGAGGTGTGGCAGGTACATGGCGAACCTCGCCTACGGGGTCACGACCACCCGCGATCCGCAGACCTCCACTCCTGACGTATTCGCCTATGCCGACATGGTGGATGCCGGGATGATTCCAGGTCCGCGCATCTACGCGACCGGGCCCGGCATCTTCGGCACCTCAGGCATCGACGACCGCGACAGCGCGTTCCGCTTCATGAAGCGCTACAAGGAGGCGTACCACACGAACACGATCAAGCAGTACGTCGCCGGCGATCGCCTGGTCCGGCAGTGGCTGATCGAGGCGGCACGGGAGTACGGCATCACCGCGACCATCGAAGGCTCCCTCGACCTGAAGCTGAATCTGACCCAGATGGCGGACGGCTACTCGGGCCAGGAGCACAGCCTGCCCATCCTGCCGCTCTACAAGGACGTTGTGGAGTTCGTCGCGCGCACGAAGACGTTCTACACGCCAACGATCCTCGTCGCGTATGGCGCGCCCTGGTCCGAGAACTTCTACTTCGAGAGCGAGAACACGAACGGCGACGCCAAGTTGAAGCGCTGGGTGCCGGAGGAGCTGCTCGATACCATGATTCGCCGCCGCCCGCAGTGGTTCCTGCCCGAGGAGTACGGCCACACCAGGATTGCCAAGCAGGTGGCGGATATCGTCCACGCGGGCGGGCGGGCCGCCCTCGGCAGCCACGGACAGCTCCAAGGCCTGGGCGCGCACTGGGAGACCTGGAACCTCGGTTCGGGTGGCCTGACGCCCCACGAAACGCTGCGGGTCGTGACGCTCTACGGCGCCGAAGCCATCGGCCTGCAGCAGGACGTGGGCTCCCTCGAGGCGGGAAAGATGGCCGATTTCCTCGGTACTCGACCGCAATCCGCTCGAGAACATCCGCAACACGATCAGCATCCGCTACGTAATGAAGAACGGCGAGCTCTACGAGGGCGACACGTTGAACATGGTGTGGCCCGAGTCGCGCCCGATGCCGAGGCCGTTCTGGGACGGGTTCGGACCGCCAGCGAGGACGACGATGGGCGTGAAGTAGGTCGAGGCCCCCGCAGGCGCTCGCATACACCGGCACCGAGCGCCTGCGGTGTGAGGCCGGGATCTACGGTGGACCCAGCACGCCTGCGCGAGACGCAACCGCCAGGAATTCCGCGAGGACCATGGCGGTGGCACCCCACACTTTTTCGCCATCGAGATCGAAGTAAGGGACCTCGACTGCCGTGGCCACGCCGTCGCGCGGCCACACCCGCTCCTCGCGGCGAAGGACCTTCGGATCCGCGAGCCTGGTCAGCGGTACTTCGAGGAGCCGGGCCACCTCCCACTCTGCCGCCTGGAACTGCGGGCGACCGAGCGCCACGCCGACCACGGGGTGGAGCAGATAGCCAGAGACGGGAATGTGCAAGGGCGTCAACCTGCCCACGACCTCCACCGCGTCGCCGTCGAGCCCCACTTCCTCTTCCGCTTCGCGCACCGCCGCCGCTTCGATCGATTCGCCGGTGTCGACGCCTCCACCTGGCAGCGACACCTGACCAGTGTGATGGCGGAGCGATCCACCACGCACGGTGAGCAACACATGCGGCATCGCATCGAGCGGATAAATCAGCACCAGGCCCGCGGCCGCGCGGAGGCCTGGCGGGACCAACTGCGGATCCCAGCCCACGCGCGGGCGCGGAGCAAGGCGCAGTTGGGCGTCGAGTCCCGGCAGCGGCGGCCTAAGCGCGGCACGGATGCGTGAAGACAACTGCACCACGGCCTCAGCCTAGCAGAGCGCTCGACGGCAACGCCTTACACCTCAGCTCTGATGAATCGTCACGCTCACGCAGTGAGTGTGGGGTTAGAATGACCACGATGATCACCCCTCGCGCCCCCCGCGATGGAGATTCGGTCACGTACGGCCGTGCTGCCTGCTTCCTGTCGCGCCATCGGCGCACAGCTTGCCGCCGCACGGGAAACGAGGCAGCTCTCCATCGAGGACGTCGCGTCGAAGCTCCTGCTCTCCAGAGGTCAGATCCTGGGGTTGGAGCGGGCGCAGCCCGCGGCGTTCTACACCACCGGGTTCTTCCTGCGCGGCCTGCGCAAGTACATGACGTTCATGGACCTGCCAGCAGAGCTGCTGGTCGAGGACGTGGAGGGTGAGGAGGAAGACGGCCTGCGACTGACGCTGGCGGACCTGAGGCCGGCGCGAGACCGCTCGGCGTTGCTCCTTTCCCGCGCAATGACAGGGGCGGCTGCCGCAGCCGCTCTCGCGATCGCCGTCGGCGCGGGCGGATACCTGATTCGAACTGCCTGGTCCGAGGCGACCACCGAGGAAGGCGACACCCTGTCGTTGTCGGCCGAGTCCCTGCTCCCCTCTCAACCCATTCAACTGCCAGTGGTTGCGTCCCGATCGGTTCAGGCTCAGCCGGCGTCGTCCGTCCTCGCTGCCGGCGATCCCGACGCGGCGGTCCGGGTGAGCGTCGGCAAAGCCACATGGGTGTTCATTCGTTACCCCGACAATCGCGTCATCGAGCGGCGACTCGCCGCCGGCGAAGAGCTCGAGGTCGGGCCCCTTCCAGTGTTCCTGGCGGTGGGTACGGCCGACTCGGTCGAGGTTCGCGTCGAGAACCGCCCGGTGGCCCTGGGGCCATATATCCGCAACGGGCAGGTGCGAATGACGCAACCCGATCTCGCCAAGCTGGTCCCGTGATAGGGCGGCGGTCCTGAAGCCCCACTCCAGGCAGGAGCCCCCATGCGTCTGGCGTCGCTCGCGGTGTGCGCGGCCATCCTCTTCGCGAACTGCGCCGGCCAGCCCGCGCAGGAGCCGGCGACGCTGGTGCTCCGCGGCGGCAAGATCGTCACGGTAGACGACGGCCAGCCCGACGCGCAGGCGCTGGCCGCGCGCGGCGATCGGATCGTCGCGATCGGCACCGACGACGGAGCATCGCGCCGCTCATCGGACCGTCGACGAGGTGATCGATCTCGCGGGACAGACTCGCCATGCCCGGGTTCATCGAGAGCCACGGACACTTCATGGGCCTCGGCCAGTCGAAGCATGACGCTCGACCTGATGGACATCAAGAGACTGGGACGAGATCGTGGCGATGGTCGCCGCGGCGGCGAAGCAGGCGCAAGCCGGGCGAGTGGATCCTCGGGCGCGGCTGGCACCAGGAGAAGTGGAGCAGCGCGCCGAAGCCGAACGTCGAGGGCTTTCCGTTCCACGACGCGCTCAGCAAGGTGTCGCCGGACAATCCGGTGATGCTGACGCACGCGAGCGGCCACGCGGCATTCGTCAACGCCAAGGCGATGGAGGCCGCGGGCATCACGCGAAGACGCCCAATCCGCCGGGCGGCGAGATCCTCAAGGACCCCGCCGGGCGGCCAATCGGCTTCTTCCGCGAGACGGCCTCGGGCATCGATCGAGCACGGCGCTCGACGCCTGGCGGCGGCGAAGACCCCGGACCGAGCGGGACGCCGACGCACGCCGGCGATCGACCTGGCCGTCGAGGAGGCGTTCTCGAAGGGCGTCACCGCTTCCAGGACGCCGGCGCGAACTTCGACGACGATCGACGCTCTACAAGCAGGTCGCCGGCGAGGGCGAGCTCGGCATCCGTCTGTGGGTGATGGTGCGCGACAGCAACGAGAACCTGCGCGAACGGCTGCCACAGGACAAGGTGGTCGGCCTCACCGACAACCACCTGACGATCGCGGCGATCAAGGTGATCGCCGACGGCGCGCTCGGCTCGCGCGGCGCCTGGATGCTCGACCCGTACTCGCGATTCGCCGGCGAGCATCGGCCTGCAACACGACGCCGCTCGCAGAGCATCGAGGAGACGGCCCGGATCGCGCTCGAGAACGGCGTGCAGCTGTGCGTCGCACGCGATCGGCGATCGCGCCAATCGCGAGGTGCTGAACGTCTACGAGCGCGCGTTCAAGGCGCGATCCCGATCAGAAGGATTTGCGCTGGCGCATCGAGCACGCGCAGCACATCAGCGCCGCCGACATCCCGCGCTTCGGGCAGCTGGGCGTGATCGCCGTCGATGCAGGGCATCCACGCCACGTCGGACGCGCCGTACGTGCTGGCGCGACTCGGCCCGAAGCGCGCCGAAGAGGGCGCCTACGTCTGGCAGAAGCTGATGAAGAGCGGCGCGATCGTCGCAACGGCACCGACATGCCGGTCGAGCGCATCGACCCGATGGCGAACTTCTACGCCACCGTCACCCGCAAGACGAAGGACGGCACGGTGTTCTTCGGCGACCAGAAGATGTCGCGCGACGAAGCGTTGAAGTCCTACACGTGGAACGGCGCCTACGCGGCGAAGGAAGAGCACGCTCAAGGGATCGCTCGCCGTCGGCAAGCTCGCCGACATCACGGTGCTGTCGAAGGACATCCTGACGATTCCGGATGATGAGATTCCGACACGCGAGGGTGACTACACGATCGTCGGCGGCAAGGTCGTTCATGGAAAATGACGGAGCGGGCCGCGGTAGGACGATGAAGGACCTTCCACGGTATCCCCTGGCGCAGCTTCCCACGCCGATCACCGATGCCGTGCGCCTGCGCGAGGCCCTCGGCGGGCCGTCGAAATGCCCGCGCATCCTGATCAAGCGCGACGACCTGACGGCGCTCGGGCCTCGGCGGCAACAAGGCGCGCAAGCTCGAATACCTCGTCGCCGATGCGCGCGGCAAGGCGCGCACCACCGTGATCACGACCGGCGCGGTGCAGTCGAACCACGCGCGCATGACGGCGGCGGCGGCGTGCATCGCCGGGATGCGTTGCGTGCTGGTGCTGACGCGCGACCAGCGATCGCCGCCAATCGCCGGCAACCTGCTGCTCGACAAGCTGTTACGGCGCCGAGATCCGGCTCGTGCCCGCGATCGATCCGATGCTCGCGGTCGGCCAGGACGAGGCGGTCGTCGCCGAGGTCGTCGCGCGAGGAACCGCCGCGGGCCGGATGCCGTACGTGATTCCGGTCGGCGGATCGAGCGGCGTCGGCGTGTTCGGCTACGTCGGCGGCACCGCGGAGCTCGTCGGCAGCTCGCAGCGATGCGAGCGTCACGCCGTCACGCCTGTATTACGCCAGCGGCTCGCGCGGAACGCAGGCCGGCTGACGCTCGGCGCAAAGCTGTGCGCGCGCCGTACGCGCTGTACGGCGTGGCGGTCAGCGCCGGCGAGCCCGAGAAGATCGAGCGCGCGAAACGCATCGCCAACGAGGCGGCGGCCTGCTTGACGTGCCGAACCGCTCGAGCTCGGCGATCTCTTCACCGATCAGGACTTCATCGGCGACGGCTACGGCATCCCGACGCCGCGGCGCTCGAGTCGATCGAGCTGCTCGCGCGGACCGAGGCGATCCTGCTCGATCCCTGTCTACACGTCGAAGGCCATGGCGGCCCTGATCGCTCACGTCCGCGCCGGCGAGATCGATCCCCGACCGACACGGTCGTGTTCCTGCACACCGGCGGCATGCCGGCGCTGTTCACGCGCGAGTTCGTCTGCGGCCAGACGGTAGGGCGCTAGACGGTCGACACGGCCGGGTGCGCGGTCTGTTCCGGTTCAGCGATCTCGTCCGCCGGCACCGCATCCGTGGCGTTGAAGACCGCGAAATCCGTCTGCCCGAGCATCCGGCTCGTCACCGTGCCTGCGGTCATCGACCCGCTGACGTTCACGGCCGTGCGGCCCATGTCGATGAGCGGCTCGACCGAGATCAGCAGGCCCGCCAGGGCCACGGGCAGGTTCAACGTGGAGAGGACGACCAGCGCGGCGAACGTCGCGCCGCCGCCGACTCCGGCAATGCCGAACGAACCGAGCGTGGCCACCGTCACGACCGAGGCCATGAACGAGAACGACGAGGGATCGATGCCGGCGCTCGGCGCGATCATCACGGCCAGCATTGCCGGGTAGAGCCCGGCGCACGCGTTCTGGCCGATCGTGGAGCCGAAGCTCGCCGCGAAGTTCGCGATTGCCGGGGAGACGCCCAGCCGCGAGACCTGCGTCTCCACGCTCAGCGGAATGGTGGCTGCGCTCGACCGTGACGTGAATGCGAAGGTCAGCGTCGGCCAGATTTTCTGGTAGAAGCGCACGGGGCTCAGCCCGGCGAGCGTGAGGATGATCGAGTGCAGGAGCAGGATCACGCCCATGCCGAGATACGACGCGATAACGAACGTCCCCAGGTTGATCACGTCCTTCACATCCGAGGTCGCGACCACCCTGGCCATGAGAGCGAGCACGCCGTAGGGCGTCAACCTGATGACGATGCGGACCAGCCGCAGGATCAGGTGCTGGAACGTGTCGATGCCCTGGAGAATGCGATCGCCAACCTCGGGCTTGTCCTTGCGGAGCGACAGCACCGCGAGACCGAGCAGGACGGCGAAGATGACGATGCCGATGATCGCGGTCGAGCGCGTGCCGGCGAGGTCCGCGAAGATGTTGACTGGAACGAACGACTGCAGCAGCGACGGAATGTTGGTCAGCGACGCCGCCTCGGGCAGGCGGCCTTCGAGGTAGGTGCCGCGCTCCAGTTCGCGCGCGCCCTGGACGAGGCCGTCGGCCCGCAGGCCGAACAGGCGCGTCATGCCGATGCCGATGCTCGCCGAAATGGCGGTGGTCACGAGCAGGATGCCGAGCACGCCGGCGCTGATGGCGCCGAGCGCCCGCGCGTTGTTCAGCCTCGTGACCGCGGCGAGGATCGAGATCAGCACCAGCGGCGCGATCACCATCTGCAGCAGCCGCACGTAGCCGCCGCCGACGATGCCCACCCACTGCATCGTGTCGCGGATGATCGGGCTGCCGAGCCCGTAGACGGCCTGGGCCGCGGCACCAAGCACGACGCCCAGCCCGACGGCGATGAGCACGTTGGTCGACAGCTTCGCCCCGGCCCTGGCCCGGCGCACGAGCCAGGCGATGGTGAGGACGAAGACGGCAAGGTTGAGCAGCACTGCGAAGGTCATAGACGCTCCAGACAGGAAACGAAAACGGCCCGCCAGGATGCTGGAGGGCCGGAACCGGTGGCGCGCATTGCTGTCAGGACTCCATGTGCTTGTTCACTGGGCCATCGAATGGTCGGCAGTCTACCGTCCGGCACCGGCGCAGTCAAACCGCTCATCTACCATTGGATGTCGGTCGGCAGCCGCCGTGTCATGCCGGCACGGGCCTCGAGAGCTTCGCCCGCGGCCAGGCAGAGGTCTTCGCGAAAGCGCGGAGCCAGAATCTGGACGCCGGTCGGCAGGCCGTCGACGATGCCGGTGGGCACCGCGAGCCTGGCACCCCGAGCACCGGCACGGCTGTGAGCGTGGCGCATTCGCGCCAGAGCGCCGCCGTGCGCTCGACGGCTCTCCAGGTCGAAGCCACGCGTGTAGATCGGCTCGGTACAGACCGGCGCCAGCACCAGCGGCGTCGTCTCGAAGAAGCGCTGCCATTGCGCGGACCAGGCGGGCCCGTTCGGCCAGCGCTTTCATGTAGGGCAGGCCATCCGCGGCGGGAACCGAGTCGAGCATGAACCCTACCGCCCGCCGGATGCCGTCGATCACCATGCTGTTCGATGAACGGCCACATATACGCGCGGATCTCGGGCACCTGCATGGCGAACCAGAGTTCAGCGGCGCGGGTGAAGCCGGGCGTCCTGGTGTCCACGATCTCGTAGCCGGCGTCTGCGAGCCAGCCGGCGGCCCTGTGCAGCGCATCGGACACGGTGGGGTGCAGACGGGCGCCGCAGAGGTCGTCGGGCTCGGTGACAACCGCCACCCGCAGCGGCCGCGGCATCGCCTCGCCCTCGAGTGGCACGGGAACCCACCAGGGATCGCGGGCATCGCGCGGCGGCCATCACACGAAGGCTCAACCGCAGGTCCCGGACGCTTCGGGCGATCGGGCCCTGGACGGAGAGCAGCTGTGACGAGGGCGAACGCTCCGCGGTCGCGCTTGGGTTGAACGCCGGTACCCGGCCGAAGGACGGCCGCAACCCCGTCACGCCGCATGCGTACGCCGGAAACCGGATCGATCCAGCGATGTCGTTGCCGTGAGCGAGGGGGACGATGCCCGCGGCCACCGCGGAAGACGCACCGCCGCTCGAGCCGCCGGGTGTGTGCGGTCTCGACCACGGATTCAGCGTCGGCCCGCGCAGGTCGTTGTCGGTGTCGAGGCGGAAGCTGAACGCCGGCGTATTGGTCCGGCCGACGATCACCGCGCCGGCGGCCTTCAGGTTTGCCACGACCGGGCTGTCCTCGGTGGCGATGAGGTCGCGAAACGCGACCACGCCGTTGGTCGTCGCCGTGCCCGCCTGGTCGACGTTCTCCTTGATGGCGACGGGCACGCCGTGCAACGGCCCGAGCGCCTCACCGCGTGCCACGGCCGCATCCGCAAGGTCGGCCGCCGCGAGCGCGTCCCGGCCGAGATCGACCGTCACCGCGTTCAGCCGCGGATTGACGTCGTTCATGCGGGCCAGGCAGGCGGAGACGGCCTCGCGGGACGAGATCGTGCGCCGCGCGTATGGCCTCTGCGATGCGGGTCGCATCCCACCGCCAGACGGCGTCGCTCATGGCATCGGCCTTCACGGAGGAGGGGCCATCACGCGATCGCCGAACTTCCGCAGCGCCTCGAGCTGCGGGGCGGTGAACGTCAGCGGCAAGCCGAAGATTTCGGCGCTGACCTGCCGCGCGCGCAGCACCTGGATCAGTTCGACCAGCGACACGGTGGCGGTGCCGCTGTCGATGGAGGACCCCGCGCCGCGGGGCGGAATCTTGAGGCGGTCGGACAGCTCGAGCACGCGCGCGGTGTCCGTACCGGGGTCGAGCGTGAAGACCAGCGTCGGTTGCCTGATGAAGTTGGGGTTGACGCGCAGTCCGACGTCGGCCCGAATCTCGAAGTCAGTGAGCGGCTTGGTCCGGGTACGTCCCGGCCAGCGGGCCGACAGGACCACGGTGAGGCTCCCCTGAGGACCGGAGGGCATCACGGCGACGAAGATCTGCGACACGCGCGCGGAAGCATCGAAGCTCTCGCGGATCTCGCCGTCTTTCCATGTCGCGAGAGCACCCGCATCCTGAGCGATGGCCGGGGCGGCGGCCACGACAGCCAGCAGGAGGACGGCCGCTGCCCGCCCGATCGTCGTATTCGACACGTGCGGCTCCAGTATAGTCAGTTGAGGTGACGACAATAACGCCTTCGAGTATTCGGCGACCCTGGCTCGCTGTGGTCTTCGCCCTGGCGTCGGTGGCGTCGATCGGCCAGGCGGGCGACGAAGCCCCTCCCTCGTTCACCGCCGCGACGCTGCTCTCGGCCGACGTCCGCAAGGGTCCACATCACACGGTGCAGGACGCGGTGACGACCGCCGGCTTCTTTCACGATTTCCAGATTGCCTCCGATTACGGCGAGCTCGAAGCCATCGGGCTGTCGCAGCTGACGACGCGGTTGAACGAGGTGCGCGCGCTGGCTTCGCTGGACGAGGTCTCGAAGAGCGAGGTCTTCCTCAAATCGGCTGGCGGGGCCGTGGTCAATGTCGGCAAGAGCACCGCCAAGGTCGTCACCGATCCGGTGGCCACTGCCAAGGGCGTCGGCACTGGAGCCAAGCGGCTGGGCGTCAACCTGGGACGCATGACGAAGCGCGCCGTAAATTCCGCCGGCAACGAGAGCGAGGCGGCCGAGCCCGGGGAACGCTGCCGAGGGTACAGCCAACAGCGTGCTGGGCGTATCGGGCGCGATGCGGCGGTGGGCCCGGAAGGTCGGCGCCGACCCGTATACGACAAACCCCGTCCTTCTGCAGGCATTGCAGGACATCGCCCGGATCGATTCCGCGGGCAGTATCGCCACCAAGGTCGTCCTGCCCATCCCCGCGATTGTCACGACCTCGGCTTCGGTCGGCGATCTGGTGTGGGGCAAGGATCCGGAAGAGCTCCGGAAGATCAACGAGGGCCGGCTGAAGGCGCTCGGCGTCGCCGAGGCTGACGCGCAACGCTTCTTCCAGAACCGCGGCTACACGCTGACGTCGCAGACCCGGTTCATCGCGGCACTCGACGCGGTGAAGGCCAAGGGGCTCGTGGCCTACGTGAGCGCGGCGGCAAAGGCGTCGGGCGAGCGCGAATGCGTTGTTCTTCGTCGAGAGCGTCGAGATGCTCCAGCGTGCCCATGCCGCTGCCCCAATCGGCGCCGTCCTCGACGACTCCGAGGCGATGGTGGCGCGGCAGGGCCAGCGCGCGCTGATGTTACTGCCGCTGGACTACGTCCTGTCCACCGCCCAGACACGCGAGGTGATGTCAGAGGTCAGCGGCCGCGTGAAAGAGGAGTTCGCGGCAACCCAGATGGAGGTGCGGCTGACCGGCCAGGCCTCCGCCAGGACACGCGCGGAGCTCACCCGGCTCGGCTGGGCGGTCAAAGAGAAGCAGCCGCTTCGCTAGACACTGCCCCTAGCGAAGCGGAGCCGACGTGTCTTTCTGGACGGTTCGAGGCGGAGCTTCGCCAGGTTGCTCAGCGCCCCATCTGCGCGGCCGTCACGGGCGTCGACGGCCCGTGGAACAGCGCGTTGAAGATCAACCGGAACGTCGCGCGCGGCTGCGTCCGGAAGTCCACCTGCGAGCCATAGGTGACGACGTAACCCTTGCCGATGCGGAACGAGACTATGTTCGCCTGGTCCTTCAGGTACTCCTCGCCCAGCAGCCACCCGCTCTGCAGGATGTGCTCGCGCGGATAGCGCGACACGACTTTGGTCTCGACACCGAAATCCGGGGCGCAGGCGGTAGGCCTGATCCGTCTCGAAGAAGACGGGCCACGCCTCGGGCATGCCCCACGCGACCGGGTTCGATGTATCGAACTCGTTCTGGAGGAGCGAGCCCGGGCAGTAGAAGAGCGAGGTCGGATCGGCGACGCGGTCGCGGAGCGTCTGCATCAGCCGCGCCGGGCTGCTGAACGCGTCGCGCAGCGCGCGTTCGACCGCCCCAGCGGCCACCCCGTCATCCGCGCGTGGGGCCGACGCGCCGAACCGCGGCGGCGCCTCGGGCAGCGCCTTTTCGATCGGCAAGTCGAGCAACTCGCGCGTGGTCTCGACCGCCGACCCGATGGCCAGCATCGTGCCGCCGTTCTGCACGAACGTCCTCAGCTTGGCCCAGCCAGATTCTCCCACTCCGTAAGCCCACGACCACTCTGCGGCGTCGTTGCGCTTCGGGTCGAGCCCGTTGACGATCCGGGCCTTCGAGGTACCGGATGGGAGAAGGATGACGTCGTACTTCTGATTGAGATCGCCGGTGAAGTCCTGCGCCTTGACGATCTCGTGGTCGATGCCGTACTGCTCGAGCTGCCACATCAGCCAGCCGGCCGGCATGTTGCCGGCTGCCTTCCACATCCCGACCTTCATGCCCGGCTTCAGGCGGAAGCCGTCCACGGCCGGCATGCGATCCGTAGCCGCGACGACGAGACCGAGGCTCGGCGCGGCCTTCTCGACGATCGCCTGGGACGCAGGCGTGGACGGGATGATGAACGTGCCGGCGGGGTGGCCCTCGAACGCAGTACCCGCCCTGAAAGTGGGCACACTGGCCTTCTGCAACTCGGCCACCAGCTTGAACACCCCGTAGGACTCCGGCCCCACCAGATAGGCGGCCTTGGGACGAGGCGGCAGGGGTGAAACGACCGGCGCGACGGCCTTCATCCGCTCGAGCGACGCCTCGAACGGCTTCTCCACTGCTTGAACATTGACCCCCATCAGCATCCATAGCGTGTGGCCGGTCACGTCATAGGGTGGCTCAGGCGGTCCGCCCGGGAAGATCCGCAGATCCGGATACACCTGCTTCTCGAGCATCGTCTTGGCAAAGGCGCCGTAGGGCTGCGCGGTCTTGATGACGTAAGAACCGGCGGGATACTGCGTGCCGTTGGCCGAGAACGGCGCGGTGGCGCGATCGATTTCGACGTCCGCGAACTGGAGGATCTCGAGCATCTCGTAGGTCGCGTAACTGATCGCGCTGCGCGGCCGGGACGACGAACGCAAACGGCCCCTTGTCGTAGTTCACCCAGTCGCGGTGCACGCGGTAGAAGTTGTAGAGCCACTCACGCCCGTACTTCGCCACGTGCGCCATGCCCGCCAGCGCCGCGGTGACGCCGTAGTCCACTTGCTGCTGCAAGGTCCACGTGTCCTTCGAGTAGGGTACCGGAAAGTTCCAGCGCGACTCCTGCGGGCCGAGCGGCTTGCCCTTCTGCGGGTTGACGAACGGATCGGCGAGGTTCCCGCCACTCGAGGCAATCTCGGTGAGGATACGGGGCTGGCCGTGGTAGACCATGTATTGCCGGGCCGGCGTCCACATGTCGTAGCCCTCGAGCCACGCCACGCCCTCCTTGCCCTCGCCAATCAACGCCGACGCCATCGCCTGGCCGACCGTCGCCTGGCCGAGCGCCAGCAGCGGGTGGATGTTCGGATCGAAGGGATCGGTGAACGGCGGCACGAAAATGCGCGAGTTGGCCGGGCCCTGCTGGTGCATGTCGTGCGAGATGATCGGCTTGTACTTGTTCTGCACCAGCTCGATGTTCATGCGCGTTTCCTTCTGCGTGAACATGAACCAGTCCCGGTTGTCGTCGTGGCCCACGTACTTGTGGTAGAGGTCCGGGTAGACGCGGGCGTTGTTCGTGCCCTTCGTCTTGTACCAGTGGTCGATGACGAGGTGCTGGCCGTCTGGGTTCTGCGACGGCACCATCAGAATGACCGCGTTGTCGAGGATCTCGCGAATGAACGGCGAGCTCTCGGTGGCCAGCCGGTGGACGATGTAGAGGATGGCCTGGCCGTTGGAGACCTCGGTGGAGTGGATCGTCGCGTAGACCAGGTAGAACGGCTTGCCTTCGGCGGCGAGCTTCTGCGCCTCCGCGTCCGAGAGCCCGCGGGGATCGGCGAGGCGGCGGTTGATCTCGACCAGCCGATCGAACTTCGCGAGGTTCTGCGGCGAGCTGATCCGCAGCAGCGCATAGTCGTTCCCCATCGTCGTCTTGCCGATGACCTCGAACTTGACGCGATCGGTCTGCTTCGCGAGCAGCGGCGAAGTATTCGAGGATCTTCGGGTAGCGGGCCAGTTCGCCATCGGCGCCGATCTTGAAGCCGAAATACTGCTCCGGCGTGGGCACCGATTGCGCCCGGGATGGCGCGGCGACCAGCAGGGCGAGACAGAAGACAACGAGATGGCGGACGGAGCCGTGGCGCATGGAGTCCTCTCTGGAATCGAGAGGATTCTAACCCCTCAGGGCGCGTCCCGGTGCCTTCACTTCCGCCGGGCACGAGTGTAGCGTGGGCCGCGAATCGCCAGGTCCACGGCGTCTCCCGGTGTGGTCATCGCGTAGCCGTCGGCGCGGGCGTCGCGAACGAACTGGGCATCAACGCGGTGAATGCGCATCCGGACGAGCTGCTCGTCGGTGATGTCGCCGAAGCCGACCTCGCGCATTTCGCGGATGAACGCGGGCGTCACCTTGTGAATGCGAAACTTCACGAGCTCGTCGGAGCCGAGGCCGCCGAAACCAAGCGCCTTGAGCTCGTCGACCTCCTCGAGCGTGACGCGGTGGATGCTCATCTTCACCAGATCCTCCGCAAGCAGCCCCCGGTAGCCCCGGGCGGTGAGCCCGCGCAGGAAGTCAGGCGCCACCCGATGAATGCGCAGACGGATCAGCATCTCGGTGGGCAGGGCATCGAAGCCGAGCGCGCGCCACTCCCTGATTTCCTGGGCGGACACGCGATGGATCCGCATGCGGGTGAGCTCGTCGATCGGCAGCTTCGAATAGCCGGCGTCCTGCAGCTCGCGGACGTACGCCGTGCTGACATCGAGCACCGCGAGCCTGGGAGTGTCGGCCGGAGCGACCTGATAGCCGTACGTCCGCATGGCCGCGACGTACGCATCGCTTGGCGCGAACTGGTAGCGGCCCGAGCCACGGCCGCTGTCGAACGAGCCCGTGAAGCGGAACGTGCCGGCCTCACGCGTCCAGGTGAACTGGACGTCGCTGGCCGTGCCCTCGAACGCCGCCGCCGGCAGGCCCTGCAATTCCGAAGGGCGCAAGCCGAATCCCCAGTTGCTGTCACCCTGGTCGGTCCGGAGGTTGAACTGCCAGCGGGCCTCGCTGGCGTTGTCGCTCCAGCCGGTTCTCGCCTCGGAGGTCCACGTGCCCATCGTCGGGGCGGATGCCGGCTGCACGACGGCCCCACGGCTTGCAGGAGCATCCCCGGGGACAACCGCGGCTGTCGAGGGGGACGATTGCCGCAGCCAGGGCTCCCGCTGCCACCAGGACCTTCCACATGATGCGCACCTCGAGCGGTTGGATGCGCCAGTGCCGCCAAGGGTTGGAACGCGGCTCAGCGGGAGGTCAGGATGCGCTCGAAGAAGGCCAGCGCCCGGGGGTCCTTCGACTGCCCGAGCCAGAACATCGCCTGTCGTCGCACCGCGGGATTCGAATGCGACGTGGCCACTTCGATGAGCTTGGGCACGCCCTCGTTCGCGGGGAGTTGGCTGAGCGCAAACACCGCGCGCTTCTTCACATCGGTCTCCGGATCCTTCTCGATCGCTTCGGCAATCGTGGGAATGGCCTGCGCTCCGGCTCGCTGGGCCACCCAGAACAACGCCTGCCCGCGCACTTGCGTGGACGGTCCGCCGCGCGCCGCCGTCACGAGGGCCGTCACCGCCGACGGGTCGGCGTGCATGGCGAGCGCTGCCAGTGCGCCGTCAGCCACGCGGCGGGGCCGTACCGGATCCACGAGCCGTGACAGCAACGTCACGCTCTGCTGAGCAGCCGCACGCCGGTCCAGCCACGTGACAGGGAGGCCGCCGGCATCGATCGCGCATCCGTCGAGAACATCCGGACGCGAGTGATCGCACGCGCTTCGGCTCTGAGGAAGACGAACAACGGTCGGGCGCCTTCGAGCTTCACGGTCGCGGGCGCTGGCAATCTTTGGTCGGACTCGCCGCTCCAATCGCAGAGCATGCGATCGCCCGGGCAGCAACGGCACCGCATAGGCGATCCAACCAGCGTTGCCAGTCGCCGCCACCAGATCGTCAACCGCTCGCACGAGGTTCCCGCCGGCCGCCTGAACTCTGACCTGCGCGTTGCTCAGCTGCGGCGGCTGCGAGGACACGGTCGCGGCCGCCATGGCCGCGAGGACCAGCATCGTCCACCCTGTCATGGCGTCCTCACTTCCCGAGAATCTCCAGCAAGTAATCGGTGGCTACTTTCGACTTCATCAGCGACAGCTGCTGGACGATGGCTTTCTTGGCCTCGACGTCGGTCTCCTTCCGGGCCAGGCGACCAGCGCCTCGGCGTTACCCTGCACGAACAGCGCCTGGATGATGGTGCGCTTGAGCGTGGGGTCCTTCTCCTTCTGGTAGATCCCGGTGAGCGCCTCCCCGGTGCTGGACGCGCCCATGATCCCGAGCTGCGGATGGCGGTGCGCCGCAGATCCGGATTGGTCTCGGTGTTGGCGAGCTCGATCAGGCGCGCCGACATCGCCGACACGAAGAGCGCCTGCAGCATCTGGCGCTTGACCGCCGATGTCGTTTCTTTCTGATAGAGCTGCCACAGCTCCTCGCGCGCTCCCATCACGCCGAGCTGGCGCACGGCCTCCTGCCGCAGCTCGGGCGCTTTCTCACCGGTCGCCGCGGCGAGGACGCGGGCACGATCGCCCGAGACCATGTAGGCGCGAAGCACCTGGCGCTTCACGTCCACGTCGGTGGACGACTGGTAGATCGTCGGCGAGCAGCTGGCGGTTCTCGGGGCTGCCGGCGACGCCCAGGTACTGGATCGCCTTTCGTTGCAGGTCGGGGTTGCCGGCGCCGCGCGCGATGTCGGTCATCACCTTGCGCGCATGCGGGCGAGTAGCTCTGCGCGAGCACGAACAGCGCGCGCTCCTTGAGCTGCGGCGACTGCGTGCCCTGCAGCAGCTGCTGCAGCATCGGCACGGCCTGCGCGGGGTCGGAGTGCTGCAGGCTCTGGATGGCGAGCAGCTTCAGCTCCTCGTCGGCCTGCGCCTCCGGCCGGACCGGCTGCCCGGCGGACCGCCGCAGCTCCATCTCGAGGGCGCGGGCGTCGCTCAGCCAGCGGCTCTCGGGAACGTCCGTGGAGAAATCCGAGAGAGTAGCCAGGGCGTCGGCGTTCTGGGCGAGCTTGGCCTGCGCGTAGGCGAGCCAGTACATCGCGGCGTCGACACGGCCCTGGCGGCAGCCGCCACCTGACGGAAGCGCTCCGCGGCGCGAGCCCACTCGCCCTCTTCGAGCGCGTCCTGACCCGCCTCGTAGCGATCGTCGGCGCGCTCCCGCCGGTCTTCGGTGCGCTGCCGCTCGTCTTCCGCCCGCTGCCGATCGTCGTCGGCGCGCTGTTCGCGATTGGCGGCCCGATCCGCCGTCTGGGCCGGTTCACCGAGGTCCTGCGCAAACCCCGAACTCGCCCTCGCCTCGGCGGCCAACGCCACCGCGACACCCACGACCGTCATGCTCCACCGGCTCATTGTGCTCTTCCCTCTTCTCTGCTTTTCACGTCTCACTTTTCACTCTCCATTTGCGGTCGCCTCGCGACTGCTACGTGCTCGGCGGCCGGCGCTCGCTTCGCTGCCGCATCTCCGCATTCACCACGCGGAGCCGGAACAACATGCCGCCCGCGTCGAGCCGGGCCTTGAACGCCTCGAGCTCGTCTGGGGACCAGCTGTCGGCGCGATTGGCGATCTCTACCAACACGCGCTCGAGGCCGTCGAGCACGTCGGCCATCGCGGCGTCCCCGGCACGACTGACGGATTGCCGGATGAGACGGCTTGCCGCGACGAGGTCCGCGGCGCGCTCGCCTTCGGCGGCCAGTCCCCGGCCGTCGGCATCGGCGTGCATCACTTCGGCCAGGGTCATCTGCGCGCGCTCCAGGTAATCGCCCGTCGCGAGCACCAGCGCCGTTTCGGGCGCCAGCGTGACCAGTACCTTCCATCGGCAGCGTGGCCTGCGGCTCGGGCGTCCATCGGCCGGCAACCAACGCCACCGCAACAAGCGCCACGGCCGCTCCCGCCATCGCGAGCCGTGCGCGCGTGAACCAGACGTGCCAGCCCGTAGAGCGTTGGGCCTCCAGCTGACCGCTCACGCGGGCCCACATGACGCACTCGAAGCCGTCAGGCGCCTCCGGCGGCGCACTGGCCGATACCATCGCGAGTGCGTTGCCGACCTGCTCCAGTTCGTCGCGACACGCCTCGCAGGTCGCGAGGTGGCGCTCGGCCGCCTCGCGGGTCGCCCCATTGTCTTCGCCGAAGTAGTGAAGGACGAGCGCTTCTTCGTCGAGATGTCCGACGCCAGGTTCGGTCCTCATGTACAGGGGGCGCCTTTCTGCCGCGCGAAGGGCTCGAGTGCCTGACGCATCTTCCGCACGGCGCGAAAGATGCTGTGTTTGGTGGCGCTCGTCCTCATCCCGAGCGCCGAGCCGACCTCCTCGATCGACTGGCCTTCCATGTGGCGGAGGATGAACGCCGCCCGTTCGAGCGCTGTCAGGCCACCAAGGGCCTGTTCCACCCTTGCCTGGATCTGCCCGCTTTCGGCCAGGCGATCCGGCAGCACCTGCCCGGTGGCCCCCTGCTCGCTGAGCGGCCCGGTCTCCAGATCCGCCGGATCGTGGGGATCTTCGCGGTGGCGCCTGGAGCGGATGCAATCGATCGAACAGTTCACGGTGATGCGGTGGAGCCAGGTCCGCAGGTCGGCCCGCGCTTCGAATCGCGCGAGCTGCCGGTGAGCCCTCAGCCACGCCTCCTGCACGACGTCTTCCGCGTCCGCGGCGCTGCCCGTGAGCCGGTGGGCGACGCCGAAGAAGGTACCGGCTGTGCCGTTCGACCAGCGATCGGAACGCGTCGGCATCGCCTGCCCGGGCCCGGGCTACGGCAGTCAGGTCGACTTCGTGCATGCCTGGTTCTTGGACGGAACGCCCATGAAATGGTTGGCTTGTATGATCGCCGGATGGACCCTCGTTATCCGACCGGACGTTTCGCCTTCGACTCCACGCCCACCGCGGATTTCCGAGCTGCGTGCGTCGCCGCCATCGGCAGCTTCCCCGCCGAGATCCGCGCGGCTGCCGCCGCCCTCCCGCCCAACCGACTGGACACTCCATACCGGGACGGCGGCTGGACGGCTCGCCAGGTCATCCACCACGTCGCCGACAGCCACATGAACGCGTATGTCCGGTTCAAGCTGACGCTGACCGAGGCCACCCCTCCGCTCAAGCCCTACGACGAAACGCGCTGGGCCGAACTGGTAGACGGAAGGACCGAGGACCCCGCGATTTCACTCGGCATCCTGGACGGCGTGCATCACCGTTTGCATCGGCTGCTGAGCACGCTGGACGCCGGCGACTTCACGCGGACTGCGACTCATCCCGAACACGGCGCCGTCACGCTCGACTGGTTGCTCCAGCTCTACGCATGGCACGGGCGCCACCACATCGGACACCTGGAGCTCGTGAGGCACAGATAGACAGATCACCAGATAAATCAACAGAATAGATCACCAGGTAGATCACCAGATCGATCGCCAGATCGTCTGATCCCGCGATCGATCACCAGCTCACCACATCACCAGATCAAGAGATCCCTTATCTCTTGATCTGCCTATCTCCTGATCCGGTTCACCGCCTTGACCATCAGAAAGACCACCCACGCCAGGATGAGGAACTGCACGACCTGGGTGATGAACGCCCCATAGCCGAAGACGGCGGCACCCGCGGCCTTGGCCTCGGCCAGCGATGCATAGGGCGGCGGCGCCTTCGGTCCGGGGTTGAGCAGCACGAACATGTTCGTGAAGTCGGTGCCGCCCAGCACGAGGCCGACGACCGGCATGACGAGGTCGCTCACCATCGAATCCACGATGCGCTGGAACGCCGCGCCGATGATGACCCCCACGGCCAGATCCATCACGTTTCCCTTGGCGATGAACTCCTTGAATTCGTTCAGCATCGGCGTCTCCTCACATCCGGCAGTCGGCAATCGGCGGTGGGCAGTCGGCAGCGGGCAGTCGTCACGCCGGTCTCGGCAGCCACCGGTTGCCGGTTACCGGTTGCCGCTTGCCGGTTGTTAGGTACTTGTAGTCGAAGCGCGGCAGGCACAGCCAGTCGGCGCTGCAGTCGGGACCGACGAGCGCCAGCACGCGGCCGTTGTCGATGGCGCCGTGATCGAGCTTCACGCCGCCGCTTCGGACATCCGCCACGCGGCTTGGATGACTTGCGCGGCCCAATCGTAGATCGTGTGCTCCTCGACCCGCGTGCGCAGCGCCCGCATCCGGCGCTCCTGCTCGCCCTCCGGCAGGGTCAGCGCCTGGTGCAGCACGCCGGCGAACTCGTCGACGGCGAACGGGTTGACGTCCACCGCCTCACGCAGCTCGCGAGCGGCGCCGGTGAATCGCGAGAGGACCAGCACACCCCGCAGGTCGGGGCGAGATGCGATGAACTCCTTGGCGACCAGGTTCATGCCGTCATGCAGGGACGAGACCACGCAGACATCCGCCGCTCGATACAACGCGGCGACATCGTCCGGTCCGTGGTGCTGGCGCAGGTAGATCACCGGCCTCCATCCATCGCTGCCGAACCGCTCGTTGATGGCCTTCACGGCCACATCGACATCGTCGCTGATCGTCTGGTAGCGCTGCAGGTGCTCGCGGCTGGGCGCGCCGACCTGCAGCAGCGTCACGCGGCCTCGCCATTCCGGGTTGTATTCGAGCATTCGCTCGAAGGCCTTGATTCGCTCGGGAATACCCTTCGTGTAGTCCAGTCGATCGACGCCGAAAATGAGCCGGGCTTCACCCAGCCCCAGCCGATCCCGCGTCAGGCGCACGTCGGCCTCCCGCGTACGGCCCTTGGGTAGTTTCGACCACGGCTCCGGGTCGATGCTGATCGGAAATGGCTTGACGTAGGTCCGATGGCCGCGACGGACGACGGCGAAGTGCTCGCGATCGATGCGCGCCTCGATGCTGGCGTCGACCGTGTCGAAGAAGTTGTTGCAGTGGAACTGGATGTGGAAGCCCAGCAAGTCGTTCCCGAGCAGCCCGTCGACGATCTCCTCACTCCAGGGACAGATCCGGAACGCCTCGTTGTTGGGCCATGGAATGTGCCAGAACTGGCAGACGATCGCATCGGGCCGGGCCTCCTTCACCAGCCGCGGCAGCAGGGCGAAGTGGTAATCCTGCACGAAGACGATGGCGCGGTCGTTGCCGATCTCGTCGATGACGGTGTTGGCGAACCGCTGATTGACGCGCTTGTACTGCTGCCAATCGCGCCGATCGAACTCCGGGCGCGCGTAGGCGATGTGGCAGAGCGGCCACAGAGCGTTGTTGGCGAGCCCGTAGTAGTAGCCTTCCTCCTCCTCCGGGGTCAGCCAGACGCGGCGAAGCGTATAGGACGGGTTGTCGGGCGGCACCTGCACCCGGCCCTTCGCGTCGGAAACCTCCCGGTCGCCGCTCCCGCTCCCGTGTGCGATCCACGTTCCCCCGCACGCCCGCATCACGGGATCGAGCGCCGTGACGAGACCGCTGGCGGGCCGCATCCAGGTCAGGCTCGCCTGTTCTCCTCGCCCCCGAAACCAGGCGAGCACGCCACGTCGGCGAGGGGCGACGGTCCGCTTCACGTGAATGTACGGCTCCCGATTGGCCACCACGATCAGCTTCGTATTGCTGAGGCGAGGGCCGAGCGCGGCCATGAGTTCGGATGCGGTCATTGAATACCTGTGGTCATTTCCTGGCCGTGAGCCACCTGAGAAGGGTATCGACATCCGCGATGCCGTCAAGCTGATGCGTGGCAGTCGTGGGCCGAGAACCGACGAGCACGCCGATGCCCCGCCCGATGGCGCGGAACGCATCCTCATCGGTGACATCGTCCCCAAGGAACACCACCCAGGGCTCGCGGCCTGTCGTGGCCTGCACGTCGCGGGCAATCCACGCGACGGCGTCGCCTTTGTGACAGGCGACGTTCGGCAGGTACTCAACGACCAACGCGCCCTCGAGCCGACGCAGGCGGCCGGCGGCAATCCACGGCTCAGCCCACGCATCGGCCAGGCCGAGTGCGTTGGCACGCTGTGCGTAGCGGACGGCGCGGACGTGCACGGCCAGCGAAACCGATTTGTCCTCCAGGACCGCCCCGTCGAACTGATCGACAACGAGCTGCAGACGGGGCAGCAGTTCACGCACGGACGCCTGGGCCGGCTCGATATCGGGATGCCGCCAGCACCGGCCGTCGACCTCGATCTCCATCCCGTGCAGACCGGCGTAGTAGCCGTGCGAAGGAAGCGGCGCACGGCGGCGCAGGTCGGCCACCCGGCGGCCGCTGACGATGCCGGTAAACGTCATCGGCTGCGCGGCGATGTCACGCAACCACTCACGCCGCACGTCAGTGAGCATCGGCGCCGCGGGGTTGGGATGGAACTCGGCCAGCGTGCCATCGAAGTCCGCGAGGACGACGAGCGGATCGTCCAACGGTAGGGTTTCGAGCGCGTGCTGCACATCGGACAGCATGAGGCCAGTGTACCGGGAACCGGCAACCGGGAGCGGCAGTCGGCAACCGGGAACCGGCAACTGGCAGTCCGGGAACCGGCAACGGCAGTCGGCAGCCGAGCCAGCAGCTGAGCAGTGACGAACTATAGCCGTCCGAGCACGCGGGCGGCCAACCAGAGCATTGCGGCAGCGCTGCCCAGCTCGAGCGTCGTTCGTATGCCCGGACGCGCGATGACCTGCCGCAGCGCATGGAACGCCGTGGCCCAGCCAACGTGACACGCCAGGGCCAGGACGATGTGCGTGGCTGCAAGCACCGCAAAGTATACACGGGCGGCGCCGGTGGAATGAAAGTAGGCACCACCGCGAGGTAGAAGCTGATGATGGCGGGATTGAGGATGTTGACGGCGAATCCCTCGACGAAGCTGGGTTGGCGCGCCGGCGACGAATGCCTTGGCTCTCCGGACTCCGGGCGCGGCGATTGGATGCGATGGTCGGACCACGCACGCGCCAGGCTCTTCAACCCGAGCCACGCCAGATAACCGGCGCCGCCGAGGCGCATGGCGTGGAGCACGGCGGGCCATCGCCCGAGCAAGACCCACAGCCCTAAGCCGGCCAGCGTCGCGTGGACGGTGTTGGCAGCGGCCGCCCCGAAGGCCGCCTGGACACCTGCGCGGTGCCCGCCGGCGAGCGTGTTGCGAACCACCACCGCGGTGGTCGCCCCGGGCGCCATGACGAGGACGATCGTGGCCGCCAGGTAGGCGACATACAGCGCGCCCAAGGTCAGCGCGGCGCGCCGTGCAGGCCGGCGTCGAGCGTCACGTCCGCGCTCTTCCAGGCCGACTCGAACTCCGCCTTGACCTTGGCCGCTTCCGGTCTTCTTCTGTGACTCGAGCGCCTTCGAGAGCCCGAACAGCGAGCGCGGGTTCTTGCGAGTTGCGTGGTCCAGGTCCTCGCGATAGACCGTCTCCGCCTCGGCGCGCGCTTCCGGCGCGCAGGAGCACGGCCGCCAGACCCTCGCGCGTCGGCAGCAGCCAGGCGGGAGGCTCGTCGTAGAGCTAACCTTGTCCTCCGCCGCCACCGCCCGCGTCCAGGCGGCGACGGCGGACGGCGTGTCCTTGCGTGCGCGTCGGCGATTCGCGCGGCCAGATCCGCGCCGCGCGACATCGAGGAGCGACGGGCGCCCGGTTGATGCGTCAGATACATGCGCGTCCTTCGGGCACCTTCGCCGCGGCCGCCTCGAACGCCTGCCGCGTCCTGTCAGCGCCTCAGTCCGATTTGTCCCTTGCCCGCGAGCGCGGCGCCGCGCACGAAATGAGAGAGCGCCGTCTGCAGCGTCGCGCGTCCGGCGGCGGCGCCGGCAGCGCCAGCACCTCGTCCCACGGCTCGAAGCGCACCAGCGCCAACGCGTCCTGCAGCGTGAACGGCTGCAGCATCGGGCCATCTCGCCGGCCATCGGGATCGACCAGCGCCGACGGTCTTCCGCCGCCGCACGCGCCGCGGCGAGGTTGCCGCGACATCATCGCCGCCGCCGATTCGAACTGCAGGTTGTGCCCGTAATACATCGTCGGGTAGAGGCCGTTCGCGCCGGTCTCCTTGACGTACTTCTCGTCGAGCAGCGCCGCGTCGGCGTTGCTCTTCGCCGACTTCGCGTACTGACCGGTGCGAATGTAGATGTGCGCCGGCATGTGGACGAGATGACCGGCGCCGGGCACGAGCGTCTCGAGCCGCTCGGCCTGCGCCACGCGCGCGCTCCGGCGTCTTCGACGCTTCGACGGCGTGAATGTAGTAGTGATTCGCGCCGGGATGTTCGGATTCGCGCTTCATCACGCCTTCGAGCGTGCGCGACGATCGTGTCGGTGCCGGGCTCCGGCGTCCCGTCGCTTGTGTAGAGCCGCCACGGGCGCAGGTTCATCATGCTCTCGGCGTAGAGCGTCGCGACATCGAGGTCGTCGGGGAACTTCTTCGACAGCTCGCCCATCGCCGCCGAATACGCCTGTTCGCGCGCGCAGCTGATCGCCCGTCCGGCGTCGCGCGACGTAGCGCTTCGCCAGCGCGTCGACGTAGCCGCTGCTCCACGTCGCTGCCGTTCGCGGCGCGCGCTTCTGCGCTTCGCGCCAGGTGCGTGTAGGCCTGCTGCAGCCGATCGGCGCGGCGCGGTGTCGTTGATGTTGGTGCCGAGCGCGAGCGACATGCCCCAGTGCGGCATCGGCGACGCGGCATCGAGCGCGGCGGCGCGCTCGAACGACGTGAACGACTCTTCGTGATTGAAGCCGTAGAGCAGCGTCAGCCCTTCGTCGAAAAACTTCTGCGCCTCGGCGTTCGAGGTCTTGATCGCGCGGTGATACGAGCCGAGGTTGCCGAGCAGCGTCCGTCCGCTCGGCCACGCCTTCCGCGGAGCCGTGGCCGGCGTGAGCCGGGGCTTCCTCCTGGAGCGTCGACGGCGGTGCGGATGACGAGCATGCGGCCACCACGGCGATCGATGAGCCGAGGATCACGAGCCGCCGGAACGGGGACATGGAGCGCCTCCTCGCGGGCAATGCCGGCGAGCGAAATTCTACTCCCACCAGGCGATGAGCAACTGCACCATCTGCGCGCCCATCAGCAGACTGGCCACCGTCAGATGCAGCACCTGAATGGGCGGCGTCAGCGCCACGTAGGCGAGCAACAAGCCGAGCCCGACCTGTGCCGCCGCCAGGCCGACGGCGGCATAGGTCCACCGCGCCAGGCGCCGATCGCGGGGGTGCCTCGCCCATAAGACCAGCAGCGAGACGAGCGCGAGCGACATCACCACCAGCGCCGCGGTGCGATGGGCACGATTGAACGTGCCGACGGTTCCAAGCGCGGCCTGCCGCGCCACACCGGCATGGAGCGCGTCGTCGACCGTGCCGCGAACCTGCGTACCGAGCGCGACCTGCGCGAGGGTGACGAGCATCGTGGCGGCCACGATGGCCACGAACGTACGGCGAGGCACGCGCGCCCCTTCCGCCTCGGGTGCGGGCCCGCCACCAGTCATGGCGAGGGGCGCCGGACGTCGGTAGATTGCGTACACCGTCGCGTAGAGGAGCAGCAACACGATGACGATGGCGACGACGAGGTGGGCGGTGACGATCCACGGGGCGAGCTCGTGGGCGACGACGCGGCCGCCCAGCCAGCCTTCGTAGCCGGTGAGGAGCAGCGCGGCCGCCGTCGGCCAGAGGATGTGCGGATCCCGACGATGGTAGCGCCACGCGGAGATCGTGGCACCCAGGATGAAGAAGCCCACGGTGACGCCAAGCAGCCGGTTCACGTACTCGGTCCACATCAACGCGGGATTGAACTGGGACGCGTCGAACTGGGGCGGGAGCGCTGCGGCCGTCACTGGAGGAATCCACGAGCCGAAGCAGCGGGGCCAGTCCGGGCACCCGAGGCCGGCACCCGAGGCGCGGACCAGGCTGCCGACCAGGATGAGGGCGTAGGTGAGGACCGTGGTCCACACCGCGAGGCGGACGAACGGCGTCGGCGCCGTCGAAGGTGTCACCCCCTCATTATCGGATATGCATCGCCACCAGCCGACAGCGGCTCAGTAGATCGGACGCCACGTGAAGAACAGGGCCGCGACTACGAGCTGGAGGGCCATGAGGCTGCCTGCCGCCCAGGGTCTCAGCGACGGAGGGATTGCGACGGCGAGGTACACAAACAGCGGGAACAACACGCTCGTGTAGCGGCCGAGCGAGGCGAGTCCACCGACGGTCAGAGGGAGCACGACACCGGACGCGACGAACGCACCGAAACCCCAGCCGAGCCGCCGCCCGATCGGGTAGGCCAGCGCGAGCGCCGCCATGCCGAACAGACCGTTCAGAAGGTCGGCGGGGGAAATCCGCGTCGCCATCTCGATTGGCGATGCCAGCACGCGCAGGCCCACGGACGCGAGCGCGCTCACTGGATTCTGAACGAGCCTGCCCCACCCGTCCTGCGCCGAGGCCCACGCAAGGGCATCGCCGGTCAAGCCATGGACGAAGCTGGAATAAAGGGCGACACCGAGCGCGGGACCGAGGACCGCCGTCGCACCGAGGCCGAGCCTCACCGCATGGCGGCGCCAGAGGGTGAGGCGGGGCCAGACTTCGACCTGCAACCAGAGCAGCGCGAGTGCCAAGGAGAGCAGGGCCCCGTTGGGACGAGTCAGCCCGACGAGAATACCGGCGAGGAGGGCGGCCGCGAACTCCGCGCGGAGGAAATGGACGCATGCCGCGACACAGCCAAGGAGGAAAAGCGATTCCGTATACGGAAGGCTGAAGTAGATGCCGAACGGATAGGTTGCGGCAAAACAGATCGACCACGGGGCGTACGAGGCGTATCCCAGCTCGCACGAAAGCCGCACGAAGTACCAGGTGGCGCCCAGGAACAGCACCGTGGACCAGACGACGCCGGTCCAGTTCCACGCCACCGCCGAATCGGCCGCTCCGCTTACCGTGGCTGCCAACCTGAGGCTCAGCGGATAGGCCGGGAAGAACGCAATGTTCTCGAATCGCCCCATCCGGCCGTCCCATCGGTACCCGCCGCTGCCGACGCCGACATACCAGCCCGTGTCCCAGCGAGCCGGAAGATCGAGAAAGCGATTGTCAGTGGATGGAGGTGGATGATTCGCCACCTCGCCGAGGGTGCCAACGGCAAGCCATCCCGCCAGGAAGATGAGCACGCGAGTGGCGATCACGAGCGATGCCACACGAAGCCAGCTTCTGGGCACAGGCCGGACTCTATCACCGCGACTGCGACCCGAGCTGAAACAATCCCGGAGCCCGATCAGTCGAATGCCAGCATGAGTGCCCTCGCCAGCGTGCGCCTCGCCTTCCGGACGCTCGGCCGAAGCTCGGAGACGAAGACCGTGTCCCCGACAGCGCACCGGTCTTGGTGATTGGCCACGCCTTCTGGCTGCGCCGATTCGGTGGCGCCGCCGATGCTGTGGGCACCGCGCTCGGCATCAACGGCCGGCCCTACACCATCGTCGGGGTCACCGAGCCTGGATTCACTGGCCACGTTCGTGGGCACCGACATGTGGGTACCTTGTAATGGCGCCACACGTTACCGGCCGGGCGACCATGGAGCTGCTCACCGAACACGGGCCGGTCTGGCACTCGGCATCGCGCGCCTGAAAGAGGGCGTGAGCATCCAGCGGGCCCGCGACGAGCTGAACGCGCTGCTCGCGCCCTTGAAGCAGGCGCACGCCGACAGCTACGGCCGCTGGAGCATGCGGTGCTGCCGTCGGCCCGCGTCCCCGGCGAGTTTCGCGGACCCGTCGCCGCGTTCGTGGGCGTGCTCTTCGCGCTCACCCTGATTGTCCTGGCGATTGCGTGCAGCAACGTCGCCAGCATGCTCCTCGCGCGCGCCATCTCGCGCCGCCGCGAGTTCGCGACCCGCCTGGCGGTGGGCGCCGGGCGCGGACACCTGGTCGCGCAGCTGCTCACCGAAACCGCGGCCCTGTTCTTACTGGCAGCGGTGGCGAGCGGCGCGCTCGCGTGGTGGATGGTGGCGTTCCTGCAGTCGTTCAAGCCGACGCTGCCCGTGCCGATCGCCGTGGAGCTCGCGGTGGACGTGCGGCTCCTGGGCTTCGCGTTCACAATCGCGCTCGTCACCTCCCTGCTATTCGGACTGGCACCCGCGCTGCGTGCCACGCGCCTCGACATCGTCACCGCGCTGCACGGCCAGCACAGCACGCCCGATCGCCGCCGCGTCCAGCTGCGGCACGTCCTCGTCGGGGCGCAGGTCGCGATGTCGTTGGTGCTGCTGGTCACGACCGGCCTGTTCCTGCGCACGTTGCAGAGCGCGGCGAATGCGGACACCGGGTACGACGGCGAGCGGGTGCGGGTCTTCACCGTGAACACCAGCCTTGCGGGCCATCGCGATCAGAAGGCCGTGGCGCTCGCCAATCGGCTGCTCACACGCATTGGCGGCATCAACGGCGTCGAGGCGGTCGCGGCGTCGCGAATGATTCCCCTGCAGGGCGGCCGCCTGGGACTGGGTGCGCTGCGCGTGCCGGGCTACGCCAGCCCCGCGGCGACGAGGTCTTCGAGGCTGATTGGGACGTCGTGTCCCAACAACTTCTCTTTTCGCGACCCTCGGAGTGCCGCTCAACGCCGGCCGCGGGTTCACGCCAGAGGACCGTGCACGACGGCCGTACGTGGCGATCGTGAACGAGTCGTTTGCGGCACGCGCCTGGCCAGGCGGCGAGGCCGTCGGCCAGGTGACTCTATCAGGCGGCGCGCCGCGACGTCTTCGATCGCCGGCTGACCATCGTTGGCGTGGAGGGCAACGCCACTACCGACGCGCCGGTGAGCTCCCCGTTCCCTTCATCTACGTGCCGTTGGCCCAGCAGCCGATGACCGAGCTGAATCTGTACGTGCGAGAGGCACGCGGGCGCCAGGTATCGGCCGACGTCACCCGTGCTATCGCCGAGGTGGATGCGAATCTGCCGGTGATCACCAGCCAGTCGTTCGAAGAGGCGACCGCGATCGGCTCTGCTCCCGCAGCGGCTCGCTGCCGCCATTGCTGGCGCGGTGGGCGCCGTCGGGGTGCTGTTGTCTGCTCTGGGTCTCTACGGGTTGATGGCGTTTCAGGCCTTGCAACGAACGCGGGAGGTCGCGGTCCGGGGATGGCGCTCGGGGCAACCGCGGGTCAAGTGCGGGGCTCTACTGCGCCAGGCGGCCGGCGTGGCTGCGGCCGGAGGGAGTGTCGGCATATCGCTGGCTGCGGGGGCGGCAATCGGGGTCCGCAGGCTGCTGGAAGGAGTGCAGCCATTGGACGGGGTGGCGTTCGGGGTCGCCGCTGGAATGCTCGGGCTGGTGCTGCTGGCGGCCTCGTGGCTGCCGGCGCGGCGCGCGGCGGCAACCAACCCAGCCTCTGCCCTGAGGGCCGAGTAGCTCAGCAGGGGCGAAATTCTCCCCAAATGATGAGCTTGCCGTCCTTGTGGTCGATGATCATGGCGAGCATCTCCTTCACTGGCTACTAGCGACAAAGGGTTCGGCTTTCCCTCAGTAGTGTCTGGTAGCATGACGGCGTTTCAGGAGGCTGGAGCCCATGTCGCAGGACGCTCACTCGTCGCGAATTCGTTCAGACCGGCACGGCCGCCGGCGTCGCCCTGGCCACGCCGGAGGCCCTCTTCGGCCGCTCGCGCCGCGGTTCAGACCGGCAGTGAAGCCGGTCGTGATCGCGTCGGACAACGGCAACGGCTTCAAGAACGGCGGCGCCAAGGTCGGCGTTCAAGTGCCTTCGAGATGATCACGAAGGGCGCCGACGTCCTCGACGCGCTCATCGCGGGCGTCAACATCGTGCGAGCTCGATCCGCGAGGAGACGAGCGTCGGCTACGGCGGTCTGCCCAACGCTGACGGCGTCGTGCAGCTCGATTCGTGCTGCATGCACGGCCCGAAGAAGCGCGCCGGCGGTGTGGCCGCGCTCGAAGGGGTGCGGACGCCGTCGCTCGTCGCCAAGGCGGTGATGGAGAACACCGATCACCACCTGCTGGTCGGCAAGCGGCGCGCAGGAGTTCGCGCGCAACATGGGATTCAAGATCGAGGACGATCTGAATACGGAGAAGTCGCGCCAGCTCTGGCTCGAGTGGAAGCGCCGCGTCGATCCCGAGCACTACCTCGATCCGAAGAAGCGCGGCGACGCGGCGCTGATGGCCGGCCTCAGCATGGTGCGCGACGGCCTGATCGATCCCGATCACTTCTACGGCACCATCAATTGCGACGGCATCAACAGCAAGGGCGAGATCTGCGGCGTGACGACCACGAGCGGACTGGCGTGGAAGATTCCCGGCCGCACCGGCGATTCGCCGATTCTCGGCGCAGGACTGTACGTGGACGACGATGTCGGCGCGGCGGGCTCGACGGGACGCGGCGAAGCGAATCTCTACAATCTGTGCTCGTTCCTGATCGTCGAGCAGATGCGGATGGGCAAGTCGCCGAAGGACGCGGGCATGGAAGCGCTGCGCCGCGTGCAGAAGAACACGGTCGAGAAGCGGCTGCTCAACGGGCGCGGCCTGCCGAACTTCGGGCTGAGTTTCTACGTCGTCAACAAGAAGGGCGAGCACGCGGGTGTGTCGCTGTATCCCTCGAAGTTCGCGGTCTGCACCGAGAACGGCCCGGAGACCAAGGAGGCAGAAGCTCTGCTGTCGGGGAAGGCTGGGAGTAGATAGATAGATAGATAGATAAGAATCTGGTGATTTCTCGAGCTCGTGATCTGGAGATCTGATCGCACGACGTGTTGATCTTGAGATCTATCTGTAGATCTATCTGCAGATCTATCTGGCGATCTGTGATTGTCACCCAGGACCCAGGACCCAGGACCCAAGACCCAAGACCCAAGACCCAGGACCCAAGACCCAGGACCCAAGACCCAGGCCCAAGACCACTGTCCTCGCCTTAGGTCAGCGAGGCCGGGCACCGTTCTTGCTCAGGCGGCGAGCGGCAGGACACAATGGCCGTCATTCCCATGCCGGATTCCCGCAATCGACCGACGGTCGACCAGGACCTCGAGTCCGCGGGACCCGCTGCGCCCGACAACGGGTCGGCAGCTATCAAGGAAAAGAAGAAGAAGGACAAGGTCCGTTCCGCTTGGATTTCGTTTGTCGGCCGGATCGTGGCGCAGGTGGTCGGGGCCATCGTGACTGTGGCGCTCACGCTGTTCGTCGTGCAACGGGCACAGCAGCGCACGGCTGGCGACCGGCCGGTATCGCCGGCCGAGACGCCACCGGCGGCCGGGGCGGGACGAACGGCCGGGAACACGGGCGCCTTACCGGTTGCGGCGATCGACGCCGCGCGGTCGGAGCTGGCGCTGGCCGTATTGCCCTTGGACAACTTCTCGGGAGATCCGGGGCAGGATTACTTCGCTGACGGTATGACCGAGGCCCTGATCGCCGAGCTCGCGCAATTGAAGGGCGTGCGCGTGATCTCGCGGACCTCGTCGATGCGGTATCGCGGCAGCCGGCAGGCGCTGCCCGAAATCGCCCGCGAGCTTGGCGTGACGCACATCATCGAGGGATCGGTAGCGCGCGACAAGGCGCGGGTACGGGTCACCGCGCAGCTCATCGAAGCCGCGTCGGATCGCCACATCTGGGCCGAGTCCTACGATCGCCAGGACCGCGACGTCCTGGGCATCCAGGCCGAAGTCGCCACCGCCATCGCGCGTGAGGTCGGTGGCACCGTC
Source organism: uncultured Solirubrobacterales bacterium (assembly GCA_963742205.1). GTDB lineage: Bacteria > Actinomycetota > Thermoleophilia > Solirubrobacterales > 70-9 > WHSW01. The sequence continues at coordinate 545,170 of CAVUKZ010000006.1, forward strand.
GTCGCCGTCGAGCAGGCACGACTCGACCGCCGCCAGGCGGTCGATCCCGCGGTCTACGACCTGTAATTGAAGGGCCGCTACGAACAGGCCCGCCGCTCGCCCGAAGGGTTCACCAACGCCATCGCGCGCTTCGAGGACGCCACCGCGAAGGATCCGTCGTTTGCGCCGGCGTTCGCCGGTCTGGCCGACACCTACACGTTGATGTCGCGATCGGTGTTTGGCGGCCTGCCCGCGTCGCAGGCGATGGACCGTGCACGCACGGCGGCCGAACGGGCCATCGCGCTCGACCCGTTGTCGGTCGAAGCCCACCTGGCGATGGCGTCGGTCAGCCATCGCTTCGACTGGGATTGGGACACGGCCGAGCGCCACTACAATCGAGCGCGCGACCTCGGACCCGCCTCTGCGCCCGCGCACCAGTGGATTGCGGTGTTCCTGGCCGAACAGGGCCGCCCCGAGCCCGCGCGCATCGAGGCCGAACGCGCCATCTCGCTGGACCCACTGTCGCCGACCGTGCTCCGCACGGCCGGTCTCGTCGCCTACTTCAATCGCGACTTCGAGCGGTCGGTGGCGCTGCACCGGCGCGCGGTCTCGCTCGAGCCAGGCTCGCCGGTCTCGACGATGATGCTGGCGTGGTCGCTGGTGGAGGCCGGCCGCGCATCGGAGGCGGCGACCGAACTGCGCGCTCTCCCGAAGGAGACGCCGGTCTCCGGCGAAGTGCAGGCGACACTCGGCTACGCGCTCGCCCGGCAGGGTGACGCGGCCGGAGCGCGGCAGATTCGTCAGACGCTCGAACGCGAACGTTACAGCCCCACTCTGGCGCTGGCTCGCCTCTACAGCGCTCTCGGCGACGATGACGCGCTCGTGCAACTGGCCGAGCGTGCAGTCGCCACGCGCCTCGACCTCGTGACCGGGCTCAAGGCCGACATCGTCTTCGACCGCATCCGCACGCACCCCCGCTTCAAGGCCCTGACCGCGCGCCTGCGCTTGTGATGAATGAGCCGTCCAATGGACGAATCGTCGATCCTCAATGGGCGCCGATTCGCCAGGCGCGCGTACGCATGAGCGGCCCGGCTTCCACTTCGGGAGGCCAGTCCAGCGCTGCCTCCGGCACTCCCGGAAAGCGCGCGCGCACGCGCGCCTCTTCGAACTGGTCCAGCACCCACCAGGCCTCGAGCCCCTCCGCTGCCAGCACGGCGAGCGCCGCGCGCAATGAGTCCGCGTCGAGCGTTTCCCAGCGCACGACCGGACGTCCAGTCGCGTAGCGCATGCTGCCACTCTGCTCCCCGGCGAGCAGCACCGCATGGGGCGGCAGCCTCCGCGCCAGCTGATCGCCCGCGTCGCGCGCGCGGGCGGTCGCCGCCGCCACTTCGAAGACGCCCAGGCGCCGCGTGGTCTGGAGGGCGATCGCCGACGCAACTACGACGAGCACCAGCGCAGCCGCCCCGGCCCAGGCCGGTCCCGGAATCCGCAAGGCGCGCGCGATGGCCGCTCCGATCAGCGCCGCGCTGACCGCCATGGCGGGCAGCAGGAAGCGAAGGTAGGACCACACGTCGAACACGGCGTATACGAAATACGCCACCGCAACACCGATCGAGAAACACACGAGCCCGACGACGAGGCGGACGCGTTGCTCTCGCGAGTGACCGGCCTCGGACGCCGGACGCCGCCGAGTCCGACCGCCGGCAGAGATTGCGGCGCACACCGAGGCCACGCCAGAGAGCAGCACGAAGGCCCGCTCCGCGTTCCACAGCCACGACGCGTACAGCCGCGCGTTCGGGCCCAGGTTGGAAAGCGTGAACAGCTCACCCGCCGACCCATAGCCCGATCTCAACGGTGAGCCGTACCAGTGCCATTGCAGGAGGGCGATCACCAGGCCTGCTGCCGTGACCGGCAGGGCAAAGCGCACCGCCCTTGCAGGCAGGCCAGCGCGGTCCCCCGCCAGCGTGATCGCGCAGCCAGGGCACGGCTGCGAGTGGCGCGAGATTCGGCCGGATGAGTGTCGCAACCGCGGCGGCCAGGCCGCTGCTCGCGGGTGCGGCGCGGGCGACCTGCAGCCAGCACACGATCCACGCCGCCGTCACGGGCACGTCGCTCATCGGTTGGAAGGCGTGGTACAGGAACGTCGGCGACGTCGCCACCAGCGTCGCGGCGATCAGCGCCGCCACACCTCCCCCCAATCGCCAGGCGAGAGCGCCGGTGGCCCACACCGCGACGCCGGTGCTCAGGACCACGACGAGCACGGCTCCGGTCGTGCCGGCCAGGGCGTGCGGCAACGCCATCAGCCATGGCAGCCCTGGAGCATAGGTTGGCACCTGCCAGCCACGCACCAGGGCGGGCGTCCACCCAAGCGGTGCGGTGTCTCCCGGCGCCAGCGGCCAATTGGGGAGCGCGACGATCGAGTCCGCGACGCGGGTCGTCAGCTGCGACCACATGGCCGCCTGGCTGAAGTACCCGGAGGCGTCGGCGCCGGAGGCGGAGTAGGACGAGAACGCGAGCGCGGTGATGATGGCGAGGGCGGCGATCCCCAGGGCGAGGCTCCGGCCCCGCGTCTCGAGGAACGCGCCCAGCGCCTCCACGTCAGCGCCGATGGCGCGGCTTCGTGACGCGGTCCACAACCAGCCGAGCCCGGCGACGCCGGCAGCCGCGGCCGACAGGTGCCACGAGCGGGCCGACACGCGAACGCCGCCAACGGAGACCGCGAAGCCTCCGCTGACGGCGATCAGGATCGACGCGACACCAGCGGCAATCGATGCCGCGAGCCAGGAGCGGCGCGTCCCGGCTGATCGCATCCTCAATTCACGTGAGCTGTGGGACTACCGTTTCGGAATCGTCCAGAAGTAGACCTTGCGGCCGTCGACGTCGAGCTCCTTCTCGGGCTTCCAGTCGCCCATGTCGAACGCGTGCGAGACGATGCGCGTGCCGGGCTTCAGCTCTTTCATCAGCTTCGGCATCAGCTTCACGTTGAGCGACGGCAGCAGATACAGCGTGATCACGGTCGCGCCGCTCAGATCCTGCTCGAACAGATCGGCCTGCACGACCTTGACGAGGTTGCCGACGTTGTTCTTCGCGACGTTCGCGTTGGCTTCCTTGATGCGCTCGCGGATCGATGTCGAAGCAGACGCCGCGCGCGCCGTACTTGCTTCGCGGCGGTCACCGGAATGCGGCCGTCGCCGCAGCCGAGGTCGTAGACGACGTCGTTCTTGGTGACGTTGGCGACCTGCAGCATGGCCTCCACGACCGGCTCGGGCGTGGGCACGTAGATCACGTCGGGACGACGGGTCGGCGGCTCCTGTGCGACGGCGACGCTCGCACCCGGTATGCTCGCCACCACCATCGTGGCTACCACTGCGACTGTACGGATCGACATGCGTAGGAACCTCCTGACCAATCGTGAACGAGTATAGCGCAGGGCCTGTGAGCCTCCGTCCCCGGCTGATCGTGGCTGCGCTGGCTTTGTTGCTCTTCTTCACCGGCGTGACGGCGCTGCGCCATTGGCGCGAGCCACCGCTGCCGCCGGCGCCTCGGCCCATCCGCGCCACCTGGACCGCACCATCCGCGCTCGTGGTCGGCGCGAGCGGCGAGTACCCCTTTGGATTGGCGCTCGCCCCCGATGCCCGGCGGCTCGCGTTTGCTGCCGCCCGTGATGGTCACGTCCAGCTCTGGTTGCAGGACCTGTCGAGCGGCGTCCTCACTCCGCTGCCCGGTACGGAGCGGGCCGCGCTGCCGTTCTGGTCTCGGGACGGGCAGCGCCTCGGCTTCTTCGCGGATGGCCTCATCAAGGCATTCTCGATCGACGATGCGCGCGTGACGGACTTGACGGCCGTGGCACGAGCGCGGGGAGCGTGCTGGAGCGCGCAAGGCGATCTCATCTTCACCAACGACGACGGCGGGCTATCCGTCGTTGCTGGTCGTGAGTCGGCGGGGACCCCGGCGGCACCGGCGCGCGTGCTGACGGCGATCGATCGCGAGGCTGGAGAGATCGGTCACCTCTGGCCGGCACTCGTGCCCGACGGAGCGCACGTGGTGGCCTTCGTCCGCGCCGAAGCCGGGGCGCGTCAGGGCCTCTATTCGATTGCGGTGAAGGATGGCGCGCGAACGCGGCTGACCGGAGCCGCCGCGAGCGGCATCCCGGTGGGCGACCAGCTGGTCTACGCCAACGACGGCGCCCTGATCCGCCAGACGCTCGACATCGCTGCCGGCCGGTTGATCGGCCGCGCGCACGTGCTCGGCGTCCGCGTCGGCCACAGCCCGCTTGGGCAGCTCCTGGCCGCGGCCGCCGGTGACACGCTGGTGTTCAGCGAGCCGATGACGGTCGAACGGGAGCTCGTCTGGTTCTCGCGGGCCGGCGAACGGCTCGGGACCGTCGGTGCGCCGGCCGACATCTGGAGCGCGACCGTGGCCCCGGACGGGCAACGGGTCGCCGCAACGGTGCTCGACCCGCTGCTCCGAACCCTGGACGTCGTCGCGTTCGATGGGCGCAGCCTGATGCCCTCCCGCGTATCGCTGTCGATCGATACCGACGAGTCGCCGGTCTGGTCGCCGGACGGGTCGCGCGTGGCCTGGGTACAGGGCGGCCGCGCCGTGATGGTCCGAGGCGCCGGCGCCGTGTTGCCGGCCGAGGTCCTGGCGCGATTCGACGAGCGCGTCAGCCTCAGCCAGTGGACGGCCGACGGCGCGAATCTGGTGGTGTCGCGAACCATGCCCGACACGCACGAGGACCTGTGGCTGGTGCCGTTCCGCGGAGGCGGAGCGCCGCGCGCGGTCGTGTCAACGCCCTTCTCGGATGTGGGTGGTGTGGTGTCGCCGGACGGACGGTGGATAGCGTATGCGTCCGATGAATCCGGTCAGCTGGACGTGTACGTGCAGGCAATCCAGGACCGCTCCCCTGGGCCCGCCACACGCGAGCGTGTGTCGAGCGGAGGGGGAAGCGATCCACGATGGAGTCGCACCGGCCAGGAGCTGTTCTTCCGCCGCGGAGGAGAAATCCACGTTGCCATGCCGGCATCAGGAAGGGGACAGAACGCCGTCGCCGCGACGTCCATGTTATTTAAGACGGAAGTACCGGCTCGTTCGTTCGATGTGGCCCCGGACGGCCGTTTTCTGCTGAACCTGCCGGTCGTGACGCCCCCGCCCCCCGCCACGATGATCCTCCATTGGGCTCAGCCGCCGAAGGTCACCACCACGGGCCCGTGATCGCTCGTGCCGACTTCGCGCTGCACGACCGCTGACGTCGCGCGCTCGGCGAGCGCCGTCGACGCCAGCACGTAGTCGATCCGCCAGCCGATGTTGCGCTGCCTTCAGGTTGCGCCACGGCGCCCACCAGGTGAACAGGTCGTCGTTGTCGGGATCGAGCGCGCGGTCGACGTCGACGAGGCCGCGCGAGATGCAGGTGCGCCAGGAGCGCGCGCTCGTCCGGCCGCGCGCCGATCTGATTCGGCTTGCGCAGCTTCGGGTGGATGTCGCGCTCTCGCGGCGCGACGTTCAGGTCGCCGCACACGATCAGCATGCCGCCGGTCGCGCTCGGCATCGGCGACGCCCAGCTGTCGAGCGCGCGCGAGGAAGCGCATCTTCGCGTCGAAGTCCTTGCCGCCGTTCGGCACGTAGACCGACGCGACGGTGATGTCGCCGACCGGTGAGCGGCATCGTCGCGCAGGCGATGCGCTGCTCGAAGTCGAAGGCCGGATGCGAGCAGGCGGGCAGGGCGCCGGCACAGCGACTTGCGACACCAGCAGCGCCACGCCCGAGTAGCCCTTCTCGCCGTGCCAGTAGCTCCAGTAGCCCTCGACGTCGCGCAGCTCGAAGGTCAGCTGATCGAGCGACGCCTTGATTTCCTGCAGGCAGACGACGTCGGGTTTTTCGGCGGCGAGCCAGTCGAGCAGCTGCGCCCTGCCGGGCGCGGATGCCGTTGACGTTCCAGGTGGCGATCTTCACGCCCCTCCAATTGTCACGGGGACTGGCACCGTGACGTGCACAAACGCTGCAGAAACTGACATCGTGGCAGTATTTGCGTCGAAATCGGACGTCACGGTGCCAGTCCCCGTGACTACTTGATCCGGCCTTCGATCTGATCGTAGGCGCGGTAGACGCCGTGGTTCAGCACGCCGACCTCCTTGAGCGCCGGAGTGGTCGGATAACTCGACGCGTGCGACCGCAGGTCGATCCGGCGGGCCGCCTCCTCGGCGCTCAGCCCCGCATCGTGCAGCTTCCGGGCCTGCTGCCAGAAGTCCGAGAGATACGCCTGGAAATGGTCGATTTTCGCCTTGCCCTGGAAGGCGTCGCCATGACCAGGCAGCACCCACTCGAAATCGAGGGCGCGCAGCTTGTCGAGGGTCGCGGACCACTCGGTGAGATAGGCGTCTCCCAGATACGCCGGACCCGCGGTGAGCAGGT